>NZ_JYLI01000016.1 GCF_001439785.1 Pseudomonas poae
GGCACGAGGGTCGTATTGCGGTGCAAACCAGTGATACGCGTTGGTGCTCGGACGGCTTTGAGTTCCGCTGTGAGGACGGCGCCAAACTGAGCGTGACCTTCGCCCTGGATTGCTGTGACCGCGAAGCCATCGGCTGGGTCGCGAGTCCGACCGGGTACAGCGGCGATGACATCCGCGACTTGATGCTGGAGAGCGTAGAGAAACGCTTCGGTGATCAACTGCCTGCAACGCCGGTTCAATGGCTAAGCGACAACGGCTCGGCGTACACCGCCGAACAGACACGCCTGTTTGCTCGACAGATCGGTTTGCAGCCGGTGACCACCCCGGTGCGCAGCCCGCAGAGCAACGGCATGGCCGAGAGCTTCGTGAAGACGATCAAACGTGACTACGTTGCGCACATGCCCAAGCCGGATCGAGAAACGGCGCTGCGCAACCTGGCAATTGCCTTCGAGCATTACAACGAGCAGCATCCGCACAGCGCCTTGAACTATCGCTCACCGAGGGAGTTCAGGCGCTTGGCAGCAGCATCAATTTGACGGGGAGTTGGTGTCCGGTTTTGTAGGGGCAAGTCCAGTTTTCGACCGTGGCCCACATTGACTCTTCCGACTCATAAAGGCGTAAAGGCGGCTTTAGCTCAAATGGATCATTGAGGTTTGTCGGAGAGGAAAAACAGATCTTGCCGGTCTTAAGCACATCCACCCGGTCAGGATGTAGGTATTTGAACAGTCGTGGAGGAGGGCACGTAGGGTCTACATCTGGTTCATTCAGGCCTTGCATTAGAGTCAGTCCCTGAAGCGAGTGAGATAAGGGCGAGAGTCAAAAATCCTTGATTCTCATCAAGTGTCGCTAAGGTTGCTTGCACGTTTTCCACCACGTCATTTGAACCCCGCTCTCCTATCCATTTAGACAGCTCCTCTACAGCTGCGCCCAATGCTATTTGGTTTTCGTTGAGACGTTTGAGTACTGAAACCAGTAAGCGTCTGTCTTCCATGATTGACTCCGTTATTGAGTGGGTGGTCAGTGAACGGCCGGGAGCCGGCAGGCTGACTGTACTATTGTAGATCCCTCCAGGCTTCCAGCTCTGTCGGGGACCCTGGGACTATCCACTGTACACGGGGCATGAAACCCGCGGGATCGAGTTAGTGGGAGGTGCCGGAAGTTACTGAAATTTCAATCGTTGAAATTGAAAGGATCTTGAAGAAAAAGGGCCATCGTTACAGCTTCGGTAAAGGTGGCTGTATCTGTTGCTGATAGTGAACACCTGCATGGCGTCAACCATGGTAATGGGTGTCAACCACGTCAACCTGTCAACCAACTTAAAAAATCCATCCGCTAACACGAACGCGCGGGTTCTTTGCCCCGTGTCTAGCCGAAATGCCCAGGGTCCCCAGCGACTTTCCGATTCATAGGGCAAATGCACTGGTGAACAGCAGTTCACCCGGTTCACCTGTTCACTAAGCTGGTCACCTTTTCGCTGACACGATCACGCGGGTTTCCTACCCCGTATCTTCAAGAGTGCTCCAGGGTCCCCGCTACCGAACCAAAGCTAAGAGCATGACCCACATCGCCTCGCTGGAGGAGCATTACAAATGGGGCTAGGGGGATACCCTAATAAAACCGTGTTACGGGTGTTACGCGTGTTACATGGTTTGATAGGTATATGATTTTAAAGAGTTTTTATGGTGTTACACTGCTGTGGTTGATTTGACGATATGCGTGTTACATTGCAAATGGGTGTTACACCAATGAATGCCTTGGGAGGAGCTGTTTGTGATGATTACGTCGTGTGTCATCGAACTAGGGGCTTTCGCTTAGAAGGGCCGCTACCGGCCAGAAGCGGTCACTTCGTATCACTCGAGATGTCAAAGTCGTAAAGAATGCGAGCATCGCGAAAACCTTCACTGTTCTCTGCCACCCACAACCACAATGGCGTCACCCGCGCTAGGAGGCCCCGCCCCAGTTCGGATGCTTCGTAGTCGACACGTGGCGGCACCTCGTTGTAATCTTGGCATTTTACCAAACCGTCTCTTTCCAGCTGGCGAAAGCTACGGGTCAATATCTGCTGCGTCTCGCCGCTCATGCACCTGACTATCTCGGCATGCGGCAGCCGTCCCGCCGCACCTAGTATGTGGACGATTCCCAGTGACCAGCGATTATCAGCACGGCTGAGAACTTCTGTAAGTGTCCGACCAAGTCATCTGCGTGACTGGCCTGCTCGGCATCTTATCTAGCTCAAATCATGCAAGTCTCGCCCTAAAGGCTGACTCAACGACCATTCAGAAAACCTTACCCTCAACCCTTGCCGTTCTGGTGTGCAGCACATAGGGCCAACCGAATAGCTTTCCGCATTTGGAAATGGAGCAAGCCTGAGCAACGGCCAGGTCATGCCGTCTGTGGAGTACTGCAAGCGCAGCACTCCATCGGAAACAGTTACACGAAGCCAAAAATCGGCTGGGTCGCCAGGAAAGCAGCTGGGCGCCCAATCCGACGTGCCTTGTGTCAGAACGCTACTGATCATCGGCATTCCATCGTTATATTCTATTCCCGCATTGAGCCAGGTTTCCTCATTGAGCCTGACCATAATTCCCGCTTGGTCATAGAGTTCACGAAAGTCGGCGTTGACCCTGACTTGAGCGGTAAAGTCTCCAGTGGTCTCAAACCCCAGGAAATGTCCGCTGTCTCGAATGAAACCATAATGAGTTTCACGCCAAAAATCGGTTTGGAAGTCAGTAAAAATCTCTAAAGAGTGGTCAGCAAAGCTTTGGCAAATGCACGGTTTATTCAGCCATTTGGCAGTTTGCCAAATTGACGCTTCCGCATCCTGACCAACCACTTCAATTTGTTTTTTTTCCACAACGCTACCCCCTCCATTGATTCGCTGAATCCTGCGCTGAAAACCAGTTTTCTCTTATGACTATCTAGCCGTTCAGACTGTATCAAACTAATAATCACCGCCGCTCGTTTGTCGGCGAAATCGAATCCATTTGTAAACGAGGTTTGCGTTGACGCTACGGCTAAATCCGACACTGGCAATCAAAGCATCCGGCCGGGCACACTACTGAATTACCTAGCCTTTGAAGGGTTTGGAGTAGGAACGGCGTATTAGCTTCTTCTCTGCGCTGCGAGAATTTCGAGATAATATCGTACATCACGGGTCTGCTGTTTCGTCAGTTTTTGTCGATGAGCAGGGGGGGGCTGTATCTCGACGTGATAAGCCTTTTGATAAAATGGATATTTGGACTCCTGCGGAAACCTCCCCTAATGATGTGATGCCGCTTGAGCCAGCTGTGTCTTATGTAGTGTGGAAAATTTTATCCGCATGTGAAGATTTTACTCAAATGTTGCAACAGTGTGTTTTATTTCCTAAAGCATTAGCTCCAGAAATGCATATGTATATGTGTGGAAATTTCACAAAACAATTTCAAATGAGCTTGATTGGTATTGGAAAAAAATCGCAGATATGCATAAAGAGTCAAAAGCAGACTGAGCAAGCAACCTAAATAATTAGAATGCTGTTTCTATCCACGTGATGGCTACGATTGCCTCGAACACTCTGGTCTGCTCAATCGTCAGGTAGCAAATGAGAACCTTAGTTTATCCTCCAATAATGCACGTTGACTGAGTCTGCCCTGCAGCAATCGGATCGCCCGTCAATGGGGATTGATAGACCATACAAGCGGTCCATTCCGATAGGGGTTGATTCAGCTTGGCACTGACGATAGTATATACACAGGTTGATACACCTGCCGGTTGCGCCCTCAAGGGTTTGGTGAACGTATCTTCAATTTGATTACCTCCTTTGCCCAAGCGAATGAGTCAGTAATGCAACCGTCTGGCAACACATTCGCTCATGCAGAGGATTGATATGCGCGATTATCTGGACGCTAAAGCTTTAGCCCTAACCCTTCGTCAAGAGCTTGCCAGTAAAGAGATAAATTTCGGTCATGGTGAGTGTCTCGAAATTGTTTCGAGAATGTTGGGTAAGCCCAATTGGAACACTCTTTCCGCTGATATCCATCGCCGTTCTTTAGATCGAAATCCCCCCTATAAGATTGCGCATGCCTCTTTAGATGGTGAAACTTCTATATCTGTTGTCATGACGATAGAGAAGTTGAACAAGTTTTGCGGGTCTTATGCTTGCCCTACCTTAACCGTAATGAAAGTTTACAGAAAGGGGCTCCAGTTATTCTATCGGCTGAGCTATTTGCAAGAGTATGAATTGCATGCACTCGACGAAAATGCTTTCAGTATAGATTCTACCGACAATAAGGTCGTTTTTGATTTGGATTCGACGGGGCAGGTTCGAAGCGCTATTTTTTCCGGTTACAAAGAGGATGATAGATTGTTTCGAATTTCAGATGATGAAGCGAATTTGAAAGAAAAAATCTTGCAGGAAAGGATTAATGAAAACAAGCCAAGCGTGGGCTCCCAAGCAGCACTTTTGTACCACATAAATAACTTTATGCTGGAAGAACCAAACTTTGGTCATATGTCTTCGGGTCTAGAGGCAGCGTGCCGATTACATCATCGCTCAATTCAGTCTCTACTTAAAGAGATTGGCCCTATCAAAGGTGTCAAGTTTGTAGGTATTCAATACGACGGAAGTGATATTTATCATGTTGAGCATGAAAAGCGGCTTATACGCTGGACGCTTTTTTGGGACGCTGAGAGGAGCAAAATTATTTCTTGCCTCATGAGTCCGGGCGGATAAAAGCAAATTCGAGTCTCCAATTCGCTTTCATTCTAAGAAGGTGAACGGCTTTTTTGAAAGAAGATATCTTAGAGGGACAAATGAAGTAAACCCTCCCCAGCGCCGGCCGCAAGGTCGGCGTT
Organism: Pseudomonas poae; assembly: GCF_001439785.1. GTDB lineage: Bacteria > Pseudomonadota > Gammaproteobacteria > Pseudomonadales > Pseudomonadaceae > Aquipseudomonas > Aquipseudomonas poae. The sequence continues at coordinate 4,834 of NZ_JYLI01000016.1, forward strand.
TTTCTTCCTGTTCTAAATGCCAGCATAGTCAAGTACATGATTATCAATTGTTTGCGAACATTCCATTCCTTGCTTAAGTTGAGCATGAGTCGGTAAGTTCCGGTTCGTGCTTCAGGTCTGGACAGCGACGGTCTCAACAACTTGATAGGCGTTTGTCGGCTATCGCTTGCTGAAAACCTGATCAAAACGCTGAGGGTTCAAACGATTGGGTTCACTTGTCCTAGGCGTTGATTAGAAAATTCACCAGAATTCCCAATGTTCTGAGTTCAGCCTCGCAACCGCCAGGGGCAATTGGTCTGGGCATTATTTGCTATCGAACTCAGTGGCGGGCGATGTTTTCTGCAAAAGGCTACTCTAACAGCTCAGCTCCTGACTAGCGACTCAAGTCATTTGCTCTGCTTACTGGCGTTCGTGCCTGGGCGTTCGGGAATGTCTGCAATTAGCCAATTTCTGCCCCTCGTGACATGCAGAAATCGACCCAAAGAGGACGTCCGATTCGCTGAAGAAATGATCAGCATGTTACTTTTCCTGGACACACACGGAGTACTGCACCTCTTGTAAGGAAATTACGATGCTCGTCGATACCCGCGAAATCTGCATTCAGTCGCCACGCCTTAGAATTGAGCCATTCCGCGCGCAGGACGCTGTTGAATCCTTCTCTTGTATAACCGCCTCGTTGACTCGCTACATGTCGTGGGAACCACCTGCTTCTCTTGAGGACTATGCAAACGTCTGGCGGCAATGGCTGCCTTTAATCGCAGATGGCAGCGACTTTGTGTTCGCAATTAGACAACTCGAAGATGCTCGTTTTACTGGCCTTGTCGGATTGCACGATACCCATGGTGAAACACCGGAGCTGGGTATCTGGATTCGTGAAGATAAACACGGGCTAGGCTTTGGAGGTGAAGCGGTCCAAGCGGTTGTTCAGTGGGCCAGCCAGCGAGTGGTAGCAAAAAGTTTCATCTACCCCGTTGCGACGGACAACCATGCGAGTCGACGTATTGCCGAGGCTCTAGGTGGGATCATCCTCGAGATGCGCACATCAGCCAAGTACGACTCGGTTGTTTACAAAATACCAGCTGTTTAATCATCTTTATCAAACCCGTCGACTGACTGCTTTTGGCCGATAGCTGCTGTTTGCGACTGGCAGCTCCCGGCCATAAGCGCACGTATGCAAGCAACCGCTACCGGCCCTTTACGACAGGCAGCAATTTGCCGGTTAGTGGGGCATATCCGAGACGAGTATGAGCGGAACAGAAAGGACCGTTCATTACTCAAACTTTAAATCGACTAATCAACACGCCAAAGGATGTGGCCAAGCGCGACAATTCGTAGCTTGAAGCATTGGTTTGATGTGCTCCGGCCGCTGTTTGTGTTGAAAGGTCCTGAATGTTTATCAGATTACGATCAACCTCACGTGCAACCTGAGCCTGTTCTTCAGCGGCACTTGCGATCACGAGGTTCCTTTCACTGATAGTTGAAACACCCTCGGTGATTCGGTCAAGAGCCTGGCCAGCCTCAACGGACTGCGCCCGCGTATCGGCTGCCAGCTCTTTACTTTTATTCATCGCGAAAACGGCTTCATCAGCTCCAGAACGCACCTGTTGCATCATCGACTCAATGTCCGCCGTCGATGCTTGGGTTCGATGGGCAAGAGCTCGCACCTCATCCGCTACAACAGCGAACCCACGCCCTTGCTCACCCGCCCTGGCCGCTTCGATAGCTGCGTTCAAGGCCAAGAGGTTAGTCTGCTCGGCAATGGCTCTGATCACATCAAGAACTTTAGTGATCTCGTTGATGCGGGTGGCAAGCACCTCAACCTTGGCAGTTGAATTTGAAATCTCATCCGCCATCAATCCAACTGAATTAACAGCTCTGCGTACCTGATCACGCCCTTCTACAGCATTGCGGCTGGTTTGCTCTGAGGCTTCAGAGGCCCCCGCCGCATTTCTGGCTACTTCATCCACGGCCGCAGTCATTTCGTTCACCGCAGTCGCAGCTTGCTGAATCTCATCATTCTGCCGCGTCAAGCCGCGTGAGCTTTCTTCAGTAACCGCGTTTAACTCTTCAGATGCAGAGGCCAATTGGTCAGCAGCGCTGCCAATTTCGCTTACCGTAGTTCGTAGGTTATTCTGCATTTTATCGAGTGCGCTCAGCAGTACACTGACTTCATCTCGCCCACTGATTACAATGTGTTTAGAAAGGTCACCATCAGCCACTTCTTCAGCGCTTCGTAACGCGATGGATAGAGGTCGAGTGATCGAACGTGTGATAATCAGTCCCAAAGTGATGGCTGCTAGGAAAGCAATTATTACACCTATACCCAATATCCAGTAAGCACTTGTTGTCTCGGCCTTTGCTGCATCTGCTACCTCACCGCTTTGGCGATAGTTGGAAGCAACAATAACTTGAAGATTATCACTGACCCCCTTGAATGCCGGCGAGACTTTCTCCTGGAAAATTTTAGTAGCGCCATCAATATCACCTGCCTTAGCTAATTCGATTACTGTGCGCGCATCCTGCAAATAGGCTGGCCAGTTCTTTTCGAACTGATCACCAGCCGCACGCTCGTCATCAGCGAGAGGAGTCTGTCGGTACTCCTTGAAAAGTCGGTCAGCCTCTTTCTCGTTTTCAGACATGGATTGAACAGCAGCGTCAAATTTAAGATTTTCTTTTGCGTACTTATAGAGTAGAGCAGCGTGCAAAGACCTGGAATACGAAAAAACACTTGAGCGGGCATTAGCTGTATTGTAAACAGAAATTAAGTTATTACTTACAATGCCTTCTATTGCTTCTTTTTGCTTAGTGATACCTGAATAGCCTAAGAATCCCACCCCTAAGGTGATCATTGCGCACACTAAAAATGCAGAAATCAGTCGCGAGGAAAGCTTGGTTCTACGTAATGCGTCCATAAAGTTCTCGAAGATTGTTAATTGGTTGTCCAGTCAGGCTTGGTGCAATTACTGTGTCGGAAGAAAAGTCCATAACTATAATTTTATTTTATGGTCCTGGTAAATGATATTTTTAAGGTAGAGGCTGGTGTTTTTATAGTAATCAAACGCTGAGCGAGACAACACAATAGAATTTCTATCGAGTCGATAGCGCATGCACAAATGACATGGTTTAAATAATTTAACCCAGGTTTTTAAGCGAATGTAAGCCAGGCGATTGCCTACTTCAACGGCCGTAAAGGGTCGGAAGTCGTCGCTCATGAACGTCTGCTTTTGGCCGAAAGCGGTCCTAAGCCCACAGCCGCCAAAAATCAGAAGCCGAAAAATCTGGAGGCTTGTTTCGTAATGTGAGGATCTAGCGAAGCGAAAGCTGCTTAAGCTTCCGCCACTTTATCAGTCACCTTTTCTTTTGAGTTGGAGGTCAATGAAGGCAAGTTCTGCCTTGATTGCACCAATCGTGAGCGCCTCGACTTTGGTGTCTTTGTTTGCTCTTGCATTGAGCTTTTTCATGCCAGCTATGACGGCAATTATCCCGTTCAAATGCAGCTTTCGGGCCTTTAGGTAATCAGGCATCTGAGCACTGTTCTGTGGTGGTTTATTCATGGTTAGACCGATGGTTGGCCCGAAGCAGCCGACCCTCGCCGGTTGCTTCGGGGAGGGTTAAGGTTAGGCCGCCAGCAGGTCAAGCAGGCTGTGTTGGCGCGAGCGATCTGCTAGTTCGTGCCAGGTCCAGCTTCCAAAGTGCTCGCCCTGTTCAGGGATATCCAGCTTCATCAATGCAACCGGGTCTCGATTGATCAGTTCGCGTGCGGCCCACAACTTACCGCCTGTTTCTAGCAGCGCTTTCGCGGCCTCATTCCACTTTTCTTCTAATACCGTGTTTGCCAGATGTGCTGCTTCTTTTTCAATCTTGGCATGTTCTTTTTGTGCCTCCGTAATGTGCTGATCAATCGTCATCAGCTCTTGTTCCAGGGCGGTGATCAGCAGTTGTTGACGACGATGATGCTCAACCGCAGTCGTAAGGTTTTTTGCGGCCTTTTGAGCTTCGGCGTTTGCCGCTTTCTCGCCCTCCACATCGCCCCAGGCGACAGCCTGCGCATAAGCGGTGGCAGCGTCCGTTTCAGCTTGTCGGGCCTTTGCCATGTCTTCCTGATCGTTCTGGCGCACCTGCTGCAACCGGGTCTCGATGCTAGTGCGTTTTTCGTTGAGTTCCACTTCGTCGGCTTTCCAGTTCGCCATATCGCTGAGATAGCTCGCAGCCAAGCTTTCACGGTTTGCGAATGTCTCAAGGCGATCAATCTTCTGGTTCAGTACGCTGATTTCGAGATTTCGCGAGTCGATGCGTCTTTTGTGATCGTTGATTTCATCCTGCACTGCTCGTTGACGGCCCTGCTGGATAACCTCCGGGCTTTCCAGCGCCTCTTCGAAGGGAGCCAGGTCACCCTGAATGCTCTCCACTTCGAGGGTCAGTTGGTCGCGGCGGTCTTTCAATTCTTGGATAGTGTTCATCTGTATTGTCTCTGGGTACTGCGGTTAATAGGGATGGTTGTCGAATGGCTGGCAAGGCCGGTAATGAGCCGGCGCTACCTCGATCAGCAGGCTCGCCGTCAGGCGGCCTTGGCCTCGCCTTCATCCGTTCCTGAAACGGTCTTCACCACATAGCAGCGTTGAGGTCCTAACCCGGGCAGGCGAATCAAGCTGTACGCCTTTCCGTCGCTTCCTGGCTCAAGCACGCCCCGTTGCAGCAGCTCTTTGTTCACCGCACTGATGTTCATGCCCCTGAAGATTTCGGCCTTCCAGGCTTCAGGCAGCACGTAGTAGGTGTTGGTGGTGTGCAAAGCGTTGCCCATGCCGTGTTCCATCGTCTTGCGAAAGCCCAACCGATCAATCGTTCGTGGGCCGTGCTCGTCGATCTTGGCGGCGGCAGATTCCCAGCGGGTAAAGCGGCTTTCTCCAAAGCGCTCGATGACCTGTCTCAGCCGTGCCAAAATCGCATCACCCTCGAAATTTCCGGCGCCGCCACGCTCGGCTAGCCACGCATGCAGACACACACGTGCGGCGGTCGTGGCAGTGCCATCCGGCCAGCCGGTGACGCCGAAGGCGGTGGCCAACTCTCCGGCCGCTGCTGCGAGTCCGAAACGAAGTGCTGCACGCTGTGCCTGACCACTGGCCGAAGCGGGCAAGTTTTGGGTGATGAACTGTTCAACCGTGCGGCGAACTATCACCGACCATCTGAGCATTTCTCCAGGCGCGCACAGCGCGTTCAGGAAGGCGGTGAGGGGTTTTCCGTAGTACTTGGCTACACGGGCCTTGAGCGCATCGGAGAGGGCGGCTGCATCTTGAAAACCGTTCAGCACATCGAACATGCCGAGGCCCTTGCTGGCATCCGCTGGCACCGCAAGCATGCGCACCTCCATGCCGGCTTTCAGCTCCTTGTTTGCATCCGCCATGTGCTGCGCCAATGTCTTCTCGCCGGTCGAGAGAAACAGCAAGCGCCACTCCTGTACCTGTCGGCCCGCCTGTCCTCGATCATTCGCCCGGGCCTTACCGGTGCCGTTACCGAGCATGTAAACCGTCTCGCCAATAATGCGTGGGTCACACATGCCGATTTCATCTAGCACTAGGAGACCGTCTGAGTGGGCTGCGGCGATGGATTCCAGGGCGTTATCTGTCGAGCGCCACGAACGCACCAGACGCGGTCCGCCATAAACCGACGCAGCAACTTGTAGGTGGGTAGTCTTGCCGCCGGAGCTGTCGCCGTAGAGGTGAAAACCGCCCGACTCATGTCCCAGCAGGTTCAGCAAAGGCCCCGCAAAGGCCACAGAGACGACAAATGCCAAGCGGTGGTTGCCAACGCACAGTGAGCCGATTTGTTGCTGCCATTGCTCCAAAGAGCCCGCCTCGCTGATCGGTGGCAACTGCGCACCGGCTTCATAAAAATGCAGGTGTTCGGCATGTGAGCCGACTTGTTGTTCGGGCAAAAGGAAGGCGTTGTCGTGCCAGCCCAAGCGCGTCACCAAGCGTGCGCGCTGGGCACTGTCGAAGCCGCCGAGATAACTCTGCAGGTCATTGCGTGCGTTTCGCCCTGATCGGCTTCCCGCGAGGCGCAGGCCCATGTCTACCAGTGGACCAAGTACGTCCTTGCCGAAGTCGCCGGTCATGGTCCGGGCCGGGATGTTCCAGCGCTTTTTGGCGCCGTCCGGGTCGTCGAATTCGACCAATAAACCCCAGTTGTGGCCCTTGTCGTCACGAGTGCGAGCGATGATTTCGAGAGGCGAGCACACGGGACGCGCCTCACCATCATCGCCGGAATAAAACACCCCTTCAGACGTCAGGCGAAAGCCACCCGGCAATAAGTCATTTTTCGATTTCGCAGGGCGTTTGGCGGGCGCCTTGGCCTTCTGTTCTTGAGGTTCAGTTGGCTCAGCGGCACTGCCGAAAAACTCACCGCTGCGCACCAGCTCGGCGACGTGGGCAGCGGTCCAGCCTTTGGCTAACGCATCCGCTGCATCGTCGCCGTCTGCCCATTTTCCACCCTTGATGAGCGTGGGCTTTCCGCCTTTGCTGCTGGGCTTGAGCTTGAACACGTCGAGCGAGATTCGTTGTACCGAAGCGACGCCCAGCTCAATCAACTTGAGCTCGATGGCGCCCATGCAGGTCTTCCCGCTGGTGTCGTTATCCGGCCATAGCACCACCGTGCGCCCTTTGAGTGGCTTCAGGTCGGCCTTGTGCCAAGAGTTGGAGCCGTTCGGCCAGCACGTGGCTACATGGTCGGGCATCAGTTCAGCGGCGGCATCAGCAGCCTTTTCGCCTTCACACAGCACCACAGGCGCATCGGCGCGCTGTGCCAGCTCATCCAGGCGCAGCAGTGGCCGAGGCTCCAGCAATCCTTGCCAGCGCCATTGTGTGGTTTGCCCATCGGAGCGTTTGCACCAGGTCAACGGCGCAAAGACCTTTCGCGGTTTGCCGTCTTCATCTGGGCCCAGGTCGAAGCGATACAGCGCCATGACCGGTTGGCTCTGTGCATCGCGATAGATCCACACCTTGGACGGAACACCATGTTGCCGGTGTTTGGCTGGGCACTTGTTCATGGCCTCGACCGGGATCGGCTGAAGAGCGATCCATTCCGGCGCTGCGAGTTTGGTCGGTGCGTTTTTGGTGGTCGCGGAACCAGCGGAAACGCTGAGCAGATCTGCCAGTTTTTTACAGGCCTCAACGTCGGTGCCGCCATCGATGTAACGCACCAGGTCGATCATGTCACCGCCCTTATCGCCGGTGGCAAAATCCGCCCAGGTACCTTTGCTCAAATTGATCTTGAGTGAGCCCGCACGTTTGTCAGCGCGGGTAGGGTTTGGTGCTGTGTATTCCTTGCCGCCGTCGACGCGTTTGCCGTTTGGCAGCCAGTGAGCAAGCACACGGTCGATGTTCTTGAGAGCAGCGCTTTTTACGTCTGCAAAACCGGGGCGTTTTGAGGTGTTGCCAGTGCGCTGAGTCATGGCGTTGTCTTCGTTGCATACAGCGCATCGTTGACGTCATCAATCAGCGCTTTTGCCATTTCGCCCAGGTAGAGAGCGGGCCAACTGAACCGCTCGCCCTCGTTACTCATGGCTGCATCGAGGGTCAGTTGATTGGCGTAATACTGAAACAGCGATATAGCCTCAAGTGCGTCCTCGATCGGCACGCCAGCATTGACCCTAAACAGCTTTTGAGTACCACTGGCAACGCACGAGAATTCGGCACGCCCGAGAGTGTTGGCAGTATTCACAGGGCACCGCCCTTCTGGCCCATTGGCACAGAGGAGGCATCACCGTACATGGTGAGTGTTTTGATCAAGCCCAAAGTCCCGCGCACGTCCCAAATAACAGACGACAGCACGCGGTTGGAAAGCAGGGGTTTATCGCCGTCTAAATGATCTTCCAGCAGCATGAGAACGGAATCGGCGCGGTCGAGCGCACAGGTGATGGCATCGATAGGCAGACCGGCTTCAGCGTCCTGGCTGACACAGAGCAGATCCTCGGGCAGTGCAAAGCCTGGGAGCATGCTCATTGGGCACCCCCTGCGGCTTCCAGGGCACGAGCCTTGGCCATATGGGCGTTGTAACGGGAAAGGCGTGTAGCGAGGCTGGAGTTGGCGTGTAAAGCGGCGAGAGCCATTGCTCGATGAGCGGCGGCGCGAATTTTGGACGGATTGAGGGCGTGCATATGGTGTAGCTCCTTTTCTGTGTAGGAGCTGCCACTGATCGTCGCCAAACGAATTAGGGTGGCAGCTGTGCGCAGGTTGGCGAACCGGGGAAAAGGAACCCGGCAGACCCGAAGGTCTCCCACGCACAGCCACCATAAAATAGGAATGCGGGCACAAAAAAAGCGCCTGCAATCGTAATGGGGGCGCCTGTGCGCCTTTTCTATCCGGGTCGCCAAACCCGGTCGCTGAATTTGCAGCGACGGGCACACAGTAACGCCCGTTTTTTGAAAGTGCAACTGTGCAGATATCTTGCGGATTTTTTCGATGCGGCATAAATTGATCAGGCATTTAGATTTACCTCAACGCCTCCGGTTGCCGCCGGGGGCGTTTTCGTTTCAGGCATGGACGTCCCAGCGCAGGGAGACAAAGGGCAACAGATCGCCTTCGAGGCAGGCGCGTGCATCCTCGTAGGCGTCTATCTGTTGGCCTTCGTCGACGATGATTGCTTGAGGGGCTTGGCAGGGAACTGACAATGCGCACCAAATGCCATCTCTCCATCGCATCACCATGACGTCCCGGTTAAGGCGTTTTTGCTCCGTGCGGTAACGTTCAAAACGCTGCATACCGCGTGATGAGAAACCCACTTTTCTGAGTACAGAAAAGGGCTGCAGGATTGCCCTGTTGGCAGCTCGATTTTTCATGCTGCCACCTGATCGCGGGCAGCGATGCGTGCACGTGTCCATGCCTGAACTTCCCCCAATACCCACGCAACCGGAGCGCTTCGGGCATTGCTGTTACTCAGCTTTACCGGCAACGGGAATCCGCTTTCAGGTTGACGCATCAGCTTGTAGATAGTCGGGCGTGCGAGCCCTACGATTGAAATGACATCTGAAATTCGGATGAGAGTTGTGGCGGGATCATGCGAGGGATTTGTTTTTAATACGGTAGTCATAGCGAGCTAACCCTTTGTTAATTGAGACAACGGGTCATACGCTACGCAGGGGAGGGGGAGTGGACTGTGTCTGCTCCCTTTTATTTCAGAGGTCTAAGGCCTAGAGCGGTCAAATGCTCTCGAATGGTTTTTTTTGTTCCGTTGCTCGCCTGATCGAAAAGGAGATTGGTCAGTTCAGCATCGGTGAGACTGCGCTTTTCACTTTTCCGGCCGCTAATGATTTGCTCCGCGGCTGCTTTAATTTTTGCTCGCCTATTCGTAGCGGCGGTTTTTATCGCTGAGTCGGGATTGCGGTTCCCATTGCCTGCTTCCTGGCCCCTCTTCGTCGCTTTTGTCGACAAAGCGTCGTCGAGAATTCGATGCAGCAGATTTGATGTGTTGAAGCCTTTTTTGAACACATCCATCTGCTCCACCTGGCGATAAAGACTCGCCATCAGCAGCGCCTGATTCGCCTCTCCCAATAACGTAGCGAATTCTTCTCGTGCCCTGATCTCATTCCCGCTGGTGCGATCCCGCTCTTTTTCGATCAGGGCAAGGTACTGGCGTGGTGAGTCATGTCTCAGTCGCTCTATCAGGTCTGCATCAATGTCGTAGGTCGCGAGTTCAAGGTCAAATAGCCAATTTGCGAGCGTCTCAACGGCCTGTGTTCCAAGTACTAGGGCGTAGGTAGCCACGAGCTGTGAATCCGCTGCGGAACAGCTGACCCGAAGGATTCCTCGAATCACGCTTGGCAACGAGCCTGCTTCCGCAGAGTCGGCATGGTCGTAGATGGCATCACGTAAGGAGTAAAGGGTTCGTGTGATCGATTCTGCACCTGGGGAGTAGGAACCCTCCTCAAGCCAGAACGATGTGGCTGTGTTGATCAGATCGAAGGCACTTTTGAAGTGTTCGTTGAACTGCGGAAACAGCGCAAGACTGCGAACGGCTGCCTCGACATCGTCCTGATCCCACACCAGGCACGTTACGTCGAAACCTGCAATTTCGAGTTCGAGCTCGAGCTCTTCTGCCTCGATGCCCAGCTCAAAATCCATTTAGATCTCCCCGCCGCCCCGAAGCCGATAGGCTGTTACAGCGATTTGCAGGTGGAGGCGCCAACGCCAGCAGGGTTGAGGGCGTGGCTTTTCTGTAACATGACTGCTCGATGTAACACGTGGCGTTCAGAAGCTTTGCAGTGCGTGTAACGTTAAATATATTCAATAAATACAATGGGTTATTGGTGGGCGTAACACGCGTAACACCCGTAACACCCGTAACACCATTTTTGAAGGGGTATAGGGTTGAAGGCTTCACACGGTCTTCCTAAATTGACCTTGCACTACATTTCCGGCCTCTAGGGAATCAAGGTGATCGGCGTACCATTGCATCATTTTTACGCGTTGCTCAAAGTATTGGGCCTTGTTGTATACCCCCGAGATGCCTTCCTCTTTGTGAGCCAACTGCGCTTCAACATGTTCCTTCGGCCAGCCATGTTCTCGAAGTAACGTGCTCGCGGTGTGTCGAGTACCGTGTCCTACTAAACGCCCTTTGTAGCCGATGGTAGCGAAGACTTTGTTGATTGTGTTTTCGCTGATGGTTGGGTTCTTTGCTCCGACGCCGGGGAAAAGCCAGCGACTCCGTCCCGTTAAACAGTGCAGGTCTCTCAGTGCTGTAACGGTTTGATGGGGAAGGGGGCATACAAAATCCCGGCGCATCTTCATCTTGGCAGCAGGCGTCGTCCAAATGGCCTTCTCAAGGTCGAACTCTTTCCATTCAGCCAGGCGGACCATGCCTGGGCGGGATGCCGTCCAGATACAAAGCCATGCGGCGGTACGTGCCGTCAGTCTGCTCGGAGTGTTTTTGAGTGCTTGGAGAAACTCAGCGAGTTCAGGCTCCAACAAGTGTGGATGCTGCTGAGTCTTGGGCGCCTGGGCGGCAATGTCGCGAAGGCGGCTGCCCGGATCGTTTTCGGTGAGTCCTAAACCAATCGCTCGGCCGAAGATTTGGTTGATCCAGGTGCGGCACTTTTCTGCCACGTTGTGAGCGTCTCTAGCTTCGAGGGATGCCTGGAGATCTGCACAGTCGGTGCGGGTGATTTCGTCGAGGGGCTTATCTCCCAATGCCGGGAGTATGTCCTTATCGAGGTAGGTGCGGATTTTGTGAAGGGTAGAGGTTGCGAGGCCCTTTTCTTCTTTGGCCTTGAGCCAAGCCTCAGCAGCAGCTCGAAACGTTCGAGCCTTGGCCGCATCGATTGCAGCTTTAGCGGATCGTTTCTGCTCAAGGGGATCGGCGCCGCTACTCACCACTTTGCGTAGATCGGCAGCTTTCTCTCTTGCCAGCGCACCACTGACCTCTGGGTAACCCCCGAGCCCCATCCAAGCCCAATTGCCCGCCGGACGTTTGTAGCGTAGCTGCCAGGATTTACCACCATCAGGTTTAACCCTGAAGTAGAGGCCGTTTCCGTCTAGCTCCCGGTATTCCTTTGACTCCGGCTCCAGCCCTGCAAGCGTCGTGTCTGCGAGAGGGCGACGCTTGATATCTGCGCGCTTCATCCTTGTATCCCAAAGTTCGGTATTTTTCTCAGGATACAAGCAGGGATACAGGGATACAACGGATAAGGGGATACAGAGGTAGAAAGCCATACACAAAAAAACCGGCTCAAGTGGCCGGTTTCTCTGGGTCTGAAAGTCTGGTAGAGACTTTCAGATACTGCTATATGGTGCCCCGAGGGAGACTCGAACTCCCACTCCTTTCGAAAACGGATTTTGAATCCGCCGCGTCTACCAATTCCGCCATCAGGGCTCAATGGCGGCGAAGTATAGAGACGAGATTACCGTTGGTCAATCACGTTTCATGGTCAATTTTGACTAATTCCGCTAGACTTCCCGGCCCTGCTAGACGAACCCCATCATGCGCGTTGCTGACTTTACTTTTGATCTCCCTGATTCGCTGATCGCTCGCCACCCGTTGGCCGAGCGTCGCGCCAGTCGACTGCTGACCCTGGACGGGGTGAGCGGTGCCCTCGCACACCGTCAATTCACTGATTTGCTTGAGCATTTGCGCCCAGGCGATTTGATGGTGTTCAACAATACCCGGGTAATTCCGGCGCGGCTTTTTGGTCAGAAAGCGTCCGGCGGCAAGCTGGAGATTCTGGTGGAGCGGGTGCTGGACAGCCACCGCGTGCTGGCCCATGTGCGTTCCAGCAAGTCGCCCAAACCGGGTTCGAGCATCCTGATCGACGGCGGTGGCGAAGCCGAGATGGTGGCGCGCCATGACGCGTTGTTCGAGCTCAAGTTTGCCGAAGAGGTGTTGCCGCTGCTGGAGCGCGTTGGCCATATGCCGTTGCCTCCTTATATAGACCGTCCCGACGATGAGGCGGACCGCGAGCGCTATCAGACGGTTTACTCCCAGCGCTTGGGCGCTGTGGCCGCACCTACTGCCGGGCTGCATTTCGATCAGCCGCTGCTTGATGCGATTGCCGCCAAGGGCGTCGAAAGCGCCTATGTGACCCTGCACGTGGGGGCCGGCACGTTTCAGCCGGTGCGTGTGGATAACATCGAAGATCATCATATGCACAGCGAATGGCTGGAAGTCAGCCAGGACGTGGTGGATGCCGTGGCGGCGTGCAAGGCGCGCGGCGGGCGGGTGGTTGCCGTGGGCACCACCAGCGTGCGCTCCCTCGAAAGCGCCGCGCGCGATGGCGTGCTCAAGCCGTTCAGCGGTGACACCGATATCTTCATCTACCCAGGCCGCCCGTTCCATGTGGTCGATTGCCTGGTCACCAACTTCCATTTGCCGGAATCCACGCTGTTGATGCTGGTGTCGGCCTTTGCCGGTTACCCCGAAACCATGGCCGCCTACCAGGCCGCCATCGCCAACGAGTACCGCTTTTTCAGTTACGGTGATGCGATGTTTATCACCCGCAATCCGGCGCCACGCGGCCCAGAGGAACAATCATGAGTCGTATGTCGTTTGAACTGCTGGCCACCGACGGCAAGGCCCGTCGTGGTCGCCTGACCTTCCCGCGCGGCACCGTCGAGACCCCGGCGTTCATGCCGGTCGGCACCTACGGCACCGTCAAGGGCATGCTGCCGCGCGACATCGTCGCCACTGGCGCCGAGATCATCCTCGGCAACACCTTCCACCTGTGGCTGCGCCCGGGCACCGAAGTGATCAAGAAGCATGGCGACCTGCATGACTTCATGAAGTGGCAGGGCCCGATTCTCACGGATTCCGGTGGTTTCCAGGTGTTCAGCCTGGGTGCCATGCGCAAGATCAAGGAGGAGGGCGTGACCTTCGCCTCGCCGGTCGACGGCGCCAAGGTGTTCATGGGGCCGGAAGAATCGATGCAGGTGCAGCGCGACCTGGGCTCGGACATCGTGATGATTTTCGACGAGTGCACGCCGTACCCGGCCGATGAGGACGTGGCGCGCATCTCCATGGAGCTGTCGCTGCGTTGGGCCCAGCGTTCGAAAAACGCCCATGGCGACAACACTGCGGCGCTGTTCGGCATCGTCCAGGGCGGCATGCACGAAAGCCTGCGCAAGCGCTCGCTCGAAGGCCTCGACAAGATCGGCTTCGACGGCCTGGCCATTGGCGGTCTGTCGGTGGGCGAGCCCAAGCACGAGATGATCAAGGTGCTGGATTATCTGCCGGGCCTGATGCCTGCTGAAAAACCTCGTTACCTTATGGGCGTTGGCAAACCGGAAGATCTCGTAGAGGGTGTGCGCCGCGGTGTGGACATGTTCGATTGCGTGATGCCAACCCGTAATGCCCGCAATGGGCATCTGTTCATCGATACAGGCGTGCTGAAGATCCGTAACGCGTTCCATCGCCATGATGAATCGCCGCTCGATCCCACCTGTGACTGCTACACCTGCCAGAACTTCTCCCGGGCTTATCTGCATCATCTGGACAAGTGCGGGGAAATGCTGGGTAGCATGTTGAATACCATCCACAATTTGCGTCATTACCAAGTCCTGATGGCTGGTTTGCGCGAGGCTATTCAACAGGGTACATTGGCCGCCTTCGTCGATGCCTTCTATGCCAAGCGCGGGCTCCCTGTGCCGCCCTTGGACTGAGTTTTCCCGACCCTAAGATTCACTATTTGCAACTGGAGTGCTAAATGAGCTTTTTTATCTCTAACGCCATGGCTGACGCCGCTGCGCCTGCCGCTGCCGGCCCTATGGGCGGTGGTTTCGAGTGGATTTTCCTGGTCGGCTTCCTGGTCATCTTCTACCTGATGATCTGGCGTCCACAGGCCAAGCGCGCCAAAGAGCAGAAGAACCTGCTGGGCAGCCTGCAAAAGGGCGACGAAGTGGTGACCACTGGCGGTATCGCCGGCAAGATCACCAAGGTCGCCGATGCTTTCGTGGTACTGGAAGTCTCCGACACCGTGGAAATGAAGTTCCAGAAAGGCGCCATCGCTGCCACGCTGCCCAAAGGCACGCTCAAAGCGATCTAAGTAACAACCTTTACCAATCGACGGGGCGCGCAAGGCGCCCCGCGTTATAAGCGGGCGGCGTGATGCTGAACAAATACCCTCTGTGGAAATACGTACTGATCCTGGCGGTGCTGGCGATCGGTTTTATTTATTCCGCTCCCAATCTTTATCCTGATGACCCGGCGATCCAGATCACGGGCGCCAGCACTTCGCTGCAGGTCAATCAGGCCGACCTGGAACGTGCGAGCAAAGCGCTCAATGACGCGGGTATCCAGGTCAAGGCGGCAACATTGGCTGCGGGTGCCAAGGGCGGCTTGCTGCGCCTGACCAAATCCGAAGACCAATTGCCGGCCAAGGACGTCGTGCGCAAGGCCATGGGTGACGACTACGTAGTCGCGCTGAACCTGGCACAGACCACGCCGCAATGGCTGCGCAGCATTGGCGCGCACCCGATGAAGCTGGGTCTGGACTTGTCCGGTGGTGTGCACTTCCTGCTGGAAGTCGACATGGACAAGGCCCTCGACGCACGCCTGAAAGTTTACGAAGGCGACGTGAAGAGCCTGCTGCGTAAAGAAAAGTTGCGTTATCGCAGCCTGCCGCAGCTCAACGGTGCCATCCAGTTGGGCTTCTCCGATGAAGCCTCCCGCGAACAGGCCCGTGCACTGATCCGCAAGAACTTCAATGATTTCGACATCGTGCCGGCCGACCTCAATGGTCAGGCGGTACTGCGTCTGGCGATGAGCCCGGCGAAGATCGCGGAAATCCGCGAATACTCGATCAAGCAGAACCTGACCACGGTGCGTAACCGTGTCAACGAGCTGGGCGTGGCCGAGCCGATCGTGCAGCGTCAGGGCGCCAACCGTATCGTGGTTGAATTGCCGGGTGTGCAGGACACGGCTGAAGCCAAGCGTATCCTGGGTAAAACCGCCAACCTGGAGTTCCGTCTCGCGGCTGAGCCGGGTGCTACCCGCGCCACCTCCGAAGAGTTCGAGTTCCGCGAAGGCAATCGTCCGCCCGCTCTGATCGAGCGCGGCCTGATCATCACCGGTGACCAGGTCACCGACGCCAAGGCCGGTTTCGACTCGCAGCACGGTACGCCTGAAGTGAACATCCGCCTGGATGGCCACGGCGGCGACCTGATGAACCGCGCCACGCGCAGTAACGTTGGTCGCAGCATGGCGGTGATCTTCATCGAGCAGCGCCCGGTGACCACCTACACCAAGCAGATGGTCAATGGCGTCGAGAAAGACGTGCCGGTGCAGACCTTCAAGGAAGAGAAGAAGATCATCAGCCTGGCGACCATCCAGTCGCCGCTGGGTGCTCAATTCCGGATTACCGGCCTGAACGGTCAGGGCGAGTCCTCTGAGCTGGCGCTTTTGTTGCGTGCCGGTGGCCTGGCCGCGCCGATGTACTTCGCTGAAGAGCGCACCATTGGTCCGAGCCTGGGTGCCGACAACATCACCAAGGGTGTCGATGCGGCCTTGTGGGGCATGCTGTTCGTGTCGCTGTTCATCATCGCCATCTACCGCTTCTTCGGCGTGATCGCCACCGTGGCCCTGGCGGGCAACATGGTGATGCTGCTGGCCCTGATGTCGCTGCTGGGTGCAACGCTGACCCTGCCGGGTATTGCCGGTATCGTACTCACCATGGGTATGGCGGTGGATGCCAACGTGCTGATCTTCTCGCGGATTCGTGAGGAGATCGCCGCCGGCATGACCGTGCAGCGTGCAATCAACGAAGGCTTCGGCCGGGCATTTACCGCGATTCTCGACTCCAACCTGACCACTCTGCTGGTCGGCGGGATTCTCTTTGCCATGGGCACCGGCCCCGTCAAAGGTTTTGCGGTGACCATGTCCCTGGGTATCTTTACCTCGATGTTCACGGCCATCATGGTGACCCGCGCAATGGTCAACCTGATCTTTGGCGGACGTGACTTCAAGAAGCTGTGGATTTAAGGGGCTGCCATGTTACGTACAATCAACTTCATGGGCGTTCGCAACGTTGCGTTCGGCGTCACCGTGCTCCTTACCGTTCTGGCGTTGTTCAGCCTGTTCCATAAGGGTCTGAACTACGGTCTGGACTTCACCGGCGGTACGCTCATCGAGCTGACCTACGAGAAGCCCGCCGACGTCACCCTGGTGCGCAATGAGCTGGTCAAGGCCGGCTATCACGAAGCAATCGTGCAGAGCTTTGGTGCAACCACGGACCTGCTCGTGCGTATGCCGGGTGAAGACCCGCAACTGGGTCACCAGGTGGCCGAGGCCTTGCAGAAGGTCGGTGGCGACAACCCGGCGTCGGTCAAGCGCGTCGAGTTCGTGGGGCCGCAAGTGGGTGAAGAGCTGCGCGACCAGGGCGGCCTCGGCATGCTGATGGCGCTGGCCGGCATCATGGTCTACCTGGCTTTTCGCTTTCAGTGGAAGTTCGGTGTCGGCGCCATTGTGTCGCTGATCCACGACGTGATCGTCACCGTGGGTATCCTGGCGTATTTCCAGATTACCTTCGACCTGACCGTGCTGGCTGCGGTGCTGGCGATCATTGGTTACTCGCTCAACGACACTATCGTGGTATTCGACCGGGTTCGTGAGAACTTCCGCGTACTGCGCAAGGCGTCGTTGATCGAAAACATCAACATCTCCACCACCCAGACACTGCTGCGCACCATGGCGACGTCGATCTCCACCTTGCTGGCGATTGCCGCGTTGATGATCTTCGGCGGCGACAACCTGTGGGGCTTCTCCCTGGCGTTGTTCATCGGCGTTCTGGCGGGTACCTACTCGTCGATCTACATCGCCAACGTGGTGCTGATCTGGCTGAACCTCAATAGCGAAGACTTGATCCCTCCGGCCAGCACTGGCAAGGAGGTCGACGACCGCCCTTGATAGGCGTTTGTTGACACGCTGTTACAAAAGAGGCACGAGAATTGAACTCGTGCCTTTTTTTTTGCTCCAAGGCTGGGTATAGCGCGGATCTTTCGGTCCGCTTGTGATGGTCAGGAGGTTCAACGTGAACAAGTCGTTGCTGGTTGGTGCGGTATTGGGTGCTGTCGGTGTGACTGCCGGGGGCGCTGTTGCCACCTACAGCCTGGTTAAAAGCGGCCCTGAGTATGCGCAAGTGCTGGCGGCACAGCCGGTAAAAACCCAGATTAAAACTCCGCGTGAGGTCTGCAAGGACGTCGCAGTGACTCGGCAGAAGCCGGTGCAGGATCAGCATCAGATTGTCGGCACCGTGGTCGGTGCGCTGGCCGGTGGCCTATTGGGCAACCAGGTCGGTGGCGGTAACGGCAAGAAGCTGGCCACCGTGGCCGGTGCGGTCGGTGGCGGTTACGCCGGTAACAAGGTTCAGGAAGGCATGCAGAACCGCGATACCTACACCACCACCCAGACCCGCTGTAATACCGTCAACGACATCAGCGACAAGGTTGTCGGCTATGACGTGCGTTACACCCTGGATGGCAAGGAAGGCACCGTGCGCATGGACCGCGATCCAGGCGGCCAGATTCCAGTGGATAAAGAAGGTCGTTTGATCCTTGGCCAGAACCAGCAATAATTCAGAGATTCAAAGGTTTGTGCAGTAAATATGTGGGAGGGAGCTTGCTCCCGATGGTGGTAGGTCAGTCAATACATTAGGTGACTGACAAACAGCTATCGGGAGCAAGCCCCCTCCCACAGTTGATTTCTGGTGTTGCTGGCATGTGTGTTCATGCCAAATTCCAGGCATGAAAAAAGCACCCCTTGGGGTGCTTTTTTGTGCCTGCTTGCTTAGCGCTTCAGCGAGGCCGGCAGGTGCGGCTGGATTGCTGTCAGCACGGCCTTGAAGCACTTGGTGTTGCCCGCAACCACGTGGCCTTTTTCAAGGAAGTCGTGACCGCCGGTGAAGTCGCTCACCAGGCCGCCCGCTTCCTGGATCAGCAGGGCGCCTGCAGCCATGTCCCACTCGGACAGGCCCGACTCCCAGAACGCATCGAAACGACCGGCGGCCACGTACGCCAGGTCCAGGCTCGCAGCGCCGGCGCGACGGATGCCGGCGGTCTGGCCGACCAGGGCGCGGAACATGCCCAGGTAGTTTTCCAGGTTATCCATCTGGTCGTCACGGAATGGGAAGCCGGTGCCCAGCAGGGCGCCGTCCAGGCTGGTGCGGCCGCTGACGCGCAGGCGGCGACCATTGAGCTGCGCGCCACGGCCACGGCTGGCGGTGAATTCTTCCTGGCGAACCGGATCAAGTACGACAGCGTGCTCCAGGCGGCCACGGTATTTGCAGGCAATGCTCACGGCAAAGTGCGGGATGCCGCGCAGGAAGTTGGTGGTGCCATCCAGTGGGTCGATGATCCACAGGTAGTCTTCGCCTTCGCCGCTGCCTTTATGCAGGCCGGTTTCTTCGCCGAGAATGCCGTGGGTCGGGTAGGCCTTGCGCAGGGCGTCGATGATTTTCTGTTCGGCGGCGCGATCCACCTCGGATACGTAATCCTTGGCGTCTTTTTCGTCGACCTTGATGGTATCCAGGCGCTCGATGGAGCGGAAGATCAATTCACTGGCGCTGCGGGCGGCGCGCAGCGCGATATTCAGCATGGGCTGCATGGATAGGTCACCTAAGGTTGTTAAAGAAAGCCGGGCAGTTTAGCAGAAACTTTCTTCAGGTGAAGAGCGGCGTTAGCTTTCGTGGCATAACCTTAGGCTGTTCTGTAAGATTTGCTCCCCTTTCCCGTGTCCGAGAGCGCCTCCCTTGCTGCAAAACATTCGTGTCGTCCTCGTCAATACCAGTCACCCCGGCAATATCGGCGGAGTGGCGCGAGCCATGAAAAACATGGGGCTGACGCGCCTGGTGCTGGTCGAACCGCGGGTGTTCCCGCACCACGAGGCCGATGCTCGTGCGTCCGGTGCCAACGACCTGCTCGCGACCGCCCAGGTCGTCGCCACCCTGGAAGATGCGCTGGTGGGCTGCAATCTCGTGCTCGGCACCAGCGCTCGTGACCGGCGCATCCCCTGGCCGCTGCTGGACCCGCGTGAGTGCGGCACCAAGGTGATCGAAGAGGCCGCCGGCGGTGCTGAAATCGCCCTGGTGTTCGGCCGTGAAGACTCCGGCCTCACCAATGAAGAACTGCAGCGATGTCATTACCATGTGCACATTCCATCCGACCCGGAGTTCAGCTCGCTGAACCTCGGGGCGGCGGTGCAGGTGTTGAGCTACGAGGTGCGCATGGCCTGGCTGGCGGCGGCAGGTCAGCCGAGCAAGGTCGAGAAGGATGAAGTGGCGTCGACCAAAAGTGGCGAGTTGGCCACCATGGACGAGTTGGAGCGTTTCTATGAGCACCTGGAGCAAACCCTGGTAGCGATCGAGTTTCTCGATCCGGAAAAGCCGCGCCATCTAATGGCGCGCTTGCGTCGCCTGTATGGGCGCAGTTCGGTGAGTCGAGCGGAAATGAACATATTGCGTGGCATCCTCACGGAAACCCAGAAAGCGGGCCGTGGCGAGCTGCTTAAGCGGAAGGATTGACAATGTTCGAGCGTTTGCGAGAAGACATCCAAAGCGTTTTCCACCGCGACCCGGCGGCGCGCAATGCCTTTGAAGTGCTGACCTGCTACCCGGGCATGCATGCGATCTGGATCCACCGCCTGTCCGGCTTCTTTTGGGGCATGGGCTGGAAGTGGGTGGCGCGGCTGGTGTCGAACTTCGGCCGTTGGCTGACCGGGATCGAGATTCACCCGGGCGCCAAGGTCGGGCGTCGTTTTTTCATCGACCACGGCATGGGCATTGTGATCGGCGAAACCGCTGAAATCGGCGACGATGTGACGCTGTATCAGGGCGTGACGCTGGGCGGCACCAGCTGGAATAAAGGCAAGCGCCACCCGACTTTGGAAAATGGCGTGGTGGTGGGGGCGGGCGCCAAGGTGCTCGGTCCGTTCACGGTGGGTGCAGGCGCCAAAGTGGGTTCCAATGCCGTGGTGACCAAGGCGGTGCCGGCTGGCGCAACGGTGGTGGGTATTCCCGGTCGTATCATCGTCAAGCCGGAAGTCGGCGACGAGCAGGAAGCCAAGCGCAAGGCCATGGCCGAGAAGATTGGTTTCGATGCCTATGGCGTCAGTGAAGACATGCCCGACCCGGTGGCGCGCGCCATCGGCCAATTGCTTGATCATCTGCAGGCGGTGGATGGCAAGCTGGAGGGCATGTGCGGTGCGCTGAAGGAGTTGGGCAGCCCGTACTGCGCCAAAGATCTGCCTGAGCTGCGCGAAGAAGATTTTGCTGAAATCAAGGACGAAGCCGCTACCACCAAGGCAGGCTGAGCGCGGTCCCTTGTGGGAGCTGGCAAGCCAGCTCCCACATTTGATCTCCATTGGCTCCGTGGTCTTGCAGCAGGCCTGGTTAAGCTATTCGATCCCACCCCATCCTGCTATGATTCGCGCGCCCTTTTTGCGGGTAATCCCGACTAAAGCACTAGGTCTTATAGTTGACTTAAATACTCGGGAATCGCATACTTGCTCCCATTCTGAAACACCTTGGTACTTGTCCATGAGACTGACTACGAAAGGCCGATACGCGGTGACCGCCATGCTTGACCTGGCCTTGCACGCGCAAACTGGCCCGGTGTCCCTGGCCGATATTTCCGAGCGCCAAGGCATTTCACTGTCTTACCTCGAGCAGCTGTTCGCCAAATTGCGCCGCAGCAATCTGGTCTCCAGCGTTCGCGGGCCAGGGGGCGGCTATCAGTTGTCCCGCGAGATGCAGGGTATCCAGGTGGCCCAGGTGATCGACGCGGTCAACGAATCCGTCGATGCCACCAAATGCCAGGGCCTGGGTGATTGCCACGCCGGCGACACCTGCCTGACTCACCACCTGTGGTGTGACTTGAGCCTGCAGATCCATGAGTTTTTGAGTGGTATCAGCTTGGCTGATCTTGTGACTCGCCGTGAGGTGCAAGAAGTAGCCCAGCGTCAGGACCAGCGCCGTTGCAACACCAAGGCGCCGCGTCTGGACAAGATTGAAGCGTCCGCCGTCGAGTGACAGCCGAAGAGCTAACGGCACGCCAGCCAGCCTGATTAGGAGAAAGTCCATGAAATTGCCAATTTACCTTGATTACTCAGCGACCACCCCGGTTGACCCGCGTGTTGCGCAAAAGATGAGTGAATGCCTGCTGGTTGACGGAAACTTCGGCAACCCGGCCTCCCGCTCCCACGTATTCGGCTGGAAAGCCGAGGAAGCGGTCGAGAGCGCGCGTCGTCAGGTCGCCGACCTGGTTGGCGCAGATCCGCGTGAGATCGTCTGGACCTCCGGTGCCACCGAGTCCGACAACCTGGCGATCAAGGGCGCGGCGCATTTCTACGCGACCAAGGGCAAGCACCTGATCACCACCAAAATTGAGCACAAGGCTGTCCTCGACACCATGCGCCAGCTGGAGCGTGAAGGTTTCGAGGTGACTTACCTTGAGCCAACCACCGACGGTATCGTCACTCCGGCCATGATCGAAGCCGCGCTGCGTGAAGACACCATTCTGGTTTCCGTGATCCACGTGAACAACGAAATCGGCACCATCAACGACATCGCCGCCATCGGCGAGCTGACGCGCTCCAAGGGTGTGTTGCTGCACGTCGACGCTGCTCAGTCCACCGGCAAGGTCGATATCGACCTGTCCAAGCTGAAAGTCGACCTGATGTCGTTCTCGGCCCACAAGACATACGGCCCTAAAGGCATCGGCGCTCTCTACGTAAGCCGCAAGCCTCGCGTGCGTATCGAAGCGGGCATGCACGGTGGCGGTCACGAGCGCGGCATGCGCTCGGGCACGTTGGCCACTCACCAGATCGTTGGCATGGGTGAGGCCTTCCGCGTAGCCAAGGAAGACATGGCTGCCGAAAACATTCGTATCAAGGCCCTCAGTGATCGCTTCTACAAGCAGGTCGAGAACCTTGAAGAGCTGTACGTCAACGGCAGCATGACCGCCCGCGTACCGCACAACCTAAACCTGAGCTTCAACTACGTCGAAGGCGAGTCGCTGATCATGGCGCTCAAGGACCTGGCGGTTTCGTCCGGTTCGGCTTGCACCTCGGCCTCCCTTGAGCCTTCGTACGTACTGCGCGCCCTGGGCCGCAACGACGAACTGGCACACAGCTCGATCCGCTTCACCTTCGGCCGCTTCACCACCGAAGAGCAGGTCGACTACGCCGCGCAGAAAGTCTGCGAAGCGGTCAACAAGCTGCGCGTTCTGTCGCCGCTGTGGGACATGTTCAAAGACGGTGTCGACATCTCCAAGATCGAGTGGGCGGCACACTAAATTATAGAAGCCGCCACCCAAGGCTCTGTAGGAACGTGGCGGAAACCGCAGACGTGACTACAGGGTTCCAGAGCGGCCCTGATGAGTGAGGATTCAGTACCATGGCTTACAGCGAAAAGGTCATCGACCACTACGAAAACCCGCGCAACGTCGGCAAGATGAACGCGGAAGACCCTGATGTCGGCACCGGCATGGTCGGCGCTCCGGCGTGCGGCGATGTAATGCGCCTGCAGATCAAGGTCAATGATGCTGGCGTTATCGAAGACGCCAAATTCAAGACTTATGGCTGCGGTTCGGCCATCGCCTCCAGCTCGCTGGCGACCGAATGGATGAAAGGCAAGACCCTGGATGAGGCTGTCACCATCAGCAACACCCAGCTGGCCGAAGAACTGGCATTGCCGCCAGTGAAAATCCACTGCTCCGTACTCGCTGAAGACGCCATCAAGGCCGCCGTTCGCGACTACAAGCAGAAGAAAGGCTTGATTTAAGCATTTGGTGACGAGTAAGGAGTCAACGATGGCTATCAGCATGACAGAAGCGGCTGCTCAGCACATACGCCGCTCCCTGAATGGGCGCGGTAAAGGTGAGGGGATTCGTCTGGGTGTTCGCACCACGGGCTGTTCCGGCCTTGCCTACGTGCTGGAGTTTGTCGACGAGGTGGTTGCGGAAGATCAGGTGTTCGAAAGTCACGGCGAGAAAGTGATCATCGACCCCAAGAGCCTGACCTACCTGGACGGCACCGAACTCGATTTCGTCAAGGAAGGGTTGAACGAAGGCTTCAAGTTCAACAACCCCAACGTACGCGGTGAGTGTGGCTGCGGCGAAAGCTTCAACATCTGAGGCTACTTGTGGGTACTCCTTGTCATTTCGCTTTATTCGAGCTGCAGCCGAGCTTTCGGCTGAACCTTGAGCAGCTTGCCACGCGCTACCGAGAATTGGCGCGTGGAGTGCACCCGGACCGCTTTGCTGACGCTTCCGAGCGCGAGCAACGCCAGGCGCTGGAGCAATCGGCCAGCCTCAACGAAGCCTATCAGACGCTCAAGAGCCCTGCGAAACGCGCGCGTTACCTGCTTGCGATGAACGGTGGCGAGCTGCCCCTTGAAGTTACGGTGCACGACCCGGACTTTCTGATGCAGCAGATGCAGTGGCGCGAAGAGCTAGAAGACTTGCAGGACGAAGCCGATGTGGCGGGTGTCGCGGTCTTCAAGCGTCGGCTGAAGGCGGCCCAGGAAGAACTCAACGAAAGCTTCGCAGCCTGTTGGAATGATGCAGCGCAACGTGAGCAGGCCGAACGCCTGATGCGACGCATGCAGTTCCTCGACAAGCTCACCTACGAAGTGCGCAAGCTTGAAGAGCGCCTCGACGATTAACCCAGTGTGCTGCCCGTGATGCACGCCTGATAGACAGATAAGACCTGATTACCATGGCTCTACTGCAAATCGCCGAACCCGGCCAAAGCCCTCAACCGCACCAGCGTCGCCTGGCGGTCGGGATTGACCTGGGCACCACCAATTCTTTGGTCGCCGCCCTGCGCAGCGGTCTGTCCGAGCCGTTGCCCGACGCTGATGGCAAAGTGATCCTGCCGTCCGCTGTGCGCTACCACGCGGACCGCATCGAAGTGGGCGAGTCGGCCAAGCTGGCAGCCTCCACCGATCCCTTGAATACCGTGCTGTCAGTCAAGCGCCTGATGGGTCGTGGCCTGTCCGACGTCAAGCAATTGGGCGAGCAACTGCCGTACCGCTTTGTCGGTGGCGAATCCCATATGCCGTTCATCGACACCGTACAGGGTCCGAAAAGCCCGGTGGAAGTGTCCGCCGATATTCTCAAGGTGCTGCGCCAGCGCGCGGAAACCACCTTGGGCGGCGAACTGGTCGGCGCGGTAATTACCGTGCCGGCTTATTTCGATGACGCTCAGCGCCAGGCCACTAAGGACGCGGCGAAACTCGCCGGCCTCAACGTGCTGCGCCTGCTCAACGAACCGACCGCAGCCGCCGTGGCGTATGGTCTCGACCAGCATGCTGAAGGTCTGGTCGCTATCTACGATCTGGGCGGCGGCACCTTCGATATCTCGATTCTGCGCCTGACCGGCGGTGTGTTTGAAGTACTCGCCACCGGTGGCGACAGTGCCCTGGGCGGCGATGACTTCGATCACGCCATCGCGGGCTGGATCATCACCAGCGCCGGCTTGTCCGCCGACCTGGACCCAGGCGCGCAGCGTCATCTGCTGCAAACTGCGTGCGCGGCCAAGGAAGCGCTGACGGAGGCTGCTTCTGTTGAAGTGTCCTACGGTAGCTGGTCGGCCCAACTGACCCGCGAAGCCTTCGACGCGCTGATCGAGCCGATGGTCGCGCGTAGCCTCAAGGCCTGCCGCCGCGCGGTACGCGATTCCGGCATCGAGCTGGAAGAAGTCGTCGCGGTGGTCATGGTGGGTGGCTCAACTCGCGTACCTCGTGTGCGTGATGCAGTGGCCGAGGCATTTGGCCGGCAGCCCCTCACCGAAATCGACCCGG
The DNA here is from genome assembly GCF_001439785.1 of Pseudomonas poae. GTDB lineage: Bacteria > Pseudomonadota > Gammaproteobacteria > Pseudomonadales > Pseudomonadaceae > Aquipseudomonas > Aquipseudomonas poae. Next base: position 30,107 of record NZ_JYLI01000016.1, read on the forward strand.
ATCAAGTGGTCGCCATTGGCGCCGCCATCCAGGCCGACACTCTGGCTGGCAACAAGCGCGAGGGCGGCGAACTGCTGCTTCTGGACGTGATTCCATTGTCCCTGGGGCTGGAAACCATGGGCGGTCTGATGGAGAAGGTGATTCCGCGCAACACCACCATCCCCGTTGCCCGCGCCCAGGACTTCACCACATACAAAGATGGTCAGACGGCCATGATGATCCATGTGCTGCAAGGTGAGCGCGAGCTGATCAGTGACTGCCGCTCCCTGGCGCGCTTCGAGTTGCGCGGCATTCCAGCAATGGTCGCCGGCGCAGCGAAGATTCGCGTGACCTTCCAGGTCGATGCCGATGGTTTGCTCAGCGTGGCTGCGCGTGAACTCGGCTCGGGCGTTGAAGCCAGCATCCAGGTCAAGCCGTCCTACGGCCTCACCGACGGCGAAATTGCCAAGATGCTCAAGGACTCGTTCCAATATGCCGGTGACGACAAGGTCGCCCGCGTGTTGCGTGAGCAGCAAGTCGACGCTCAGCGCCTGCTCGAAGCGGTGCAGGGCGCCCTTGAGGCCGACGGCGAACGCCTGCTGGACGCCGAAGAGCGCATGGTCATTGATCTGCAGATGCAGGAACTGGCCGAACTGATGAAAGGCACCGATGGTTATGCCATCGAGCAGCAGACCAAGCGTCTGTCGCAAGTGACCGATGCCTTTGCCGCCCGTCGCATGGACCAGTCGGTAAAAGCCGCCCTGGCGGGCCGCAACCTGAATGAAATCGAGGAATAATTAATGCCGCAGGTCATTTTTCTGCCACACGCCGAGCATTGCCCGGACGGTATGGTTGTTGAGGCTGAGACCGGCAAGTCCATCCTCGAGGTTGCCCATGACAACCACATCGAGATCGAAAGCGCCTGTGGCGGTGTCTGCGCCTGCACGACCTGTCACTGCATCATCCGCGAAGGGTTCAACTCGCTGGAAGAAGCGGACGAGCTGGAAGAGGATTTCCTCGACCGCGCCTGGGGCCTGGAAGCGCATTCGCGCCTCAGCTGCCAGGCCAAGGTCGGGACTGAGGATATCACTGTCGAAATTCCGAAATATTCCCTCAACCATGCAGCCGAAGCGCCGCATTGATTCAAGGAAATGTCATGAGCCTGAAATGGGTTGATGTACAAGAAATCGCTATACAGCTTGCTGAGGCCCATCCAGAGGTCAATCCTCTTACGGTGAACTTCGTCAAGCTGCGCAACCTCGTAATGGAACTGCCGGATTTTGACGACATCCCGGACCGGGGTGGCGAAAAGGTTCTCGAGGCGATTCAAGGCCTGTGGATCGAAGAAGCAGACTGAGTCGCCTTTTACGCAGTTAGGCAATACCTGATAACCCGCGTATAATTCGCGGGTTTAATTTTTCGTAAATTACCGTTTCTGGAGTTACACCATGGCTGTTCAACGTACTTTCTCCATCATCAAGCCTGACGCTGTTGCAAAAAACGTCATCGGCGAGATCACCACTCGTTTCGAAAAAGCCGGCCTGAAGGTTGTAGCTTCGAAACTCAAGCAACTGTCCAAGGCTGAAGCTGAAGGCTTCTACGCTGAACACAGCGCCCGTGGTTTCTTCGGCGACCTGGTTGCCTTCATGATCTCCGGTCCTGTTGTTGTTCAGGTTCTGGAAGGCGAAAACGCCATCGCTCTGAACCGCGAGCTGATGGGCGCTACCAACCCTAAAGAAGCTGCTGCCGGCACCATCCGTGCTGATTTCGCTGAGTCCATCGACGCCAACGCCGTACACGGTTCGGACTCCGAAGCTGCCGCTGCCCGCGAAATTTCGTACTTTTTCGCTGCTACTGAAGTAACCGCTCGCTAAGCATCGGCTTAAAGAGTGAGGGTGAATCCATGACGACATCGACTGTTAAAACCAACCTGCTGGGTCTGACTCAGCCGGAAATGGAGAAATTCTTCGACTCAATCGGGGAGAAGCGCTTCCGTGCCGGTCAGGTAATGAAATGGATTCACCACTTTGGCGTCGATGATTTCGACGCCATGACGAACGTCAGCAAGGCCCTGCGCGACAAGCTCAAGGCCATTGCCGAGGTTCGTGGTCCGGAAGTGGTCAGCGAGGACATCTCCAGCGACGGCACCCGCAAGTGGGTCGTGCGCGTGGCGTCCGGCAGCTGCGTCGAGACCGTTTACATCCCCCAGGGCAAACGCGGCACCTTGTGCGTTTCGTCCCAGGCAGGCTGTGCCCTGGACTGCAGTTTCTGCTCCACCGGCAAGCAAGGCTTCAACAGCAACCTCACCGCCGCCGAAGTCATCGGCCAAGTGTGGATTGCCAACAAATCCTTTGGCAGCGTCCCGGCAACCGTCGACCGTGCCATCACCAACGTGGTGATGATGGGCATGGGTGAGCCGCTGCTGAACTTCGACAACGTGATTGCGGCCATGCACCTGATGATGGACGACCTGGGCTACGGCATCTCCAAGCGCCGTGTGACCCTGTCGACCTCCGGCGTGGTACCGATGATCGATGAGCTGGCCAAGCACATCGACGTCTCCCTGGCGTTGTCGCTGCACGCACCCAATGACGCATTGCGTAACCAATTGGTGCCGATCAACAAGAAGTATCCGCTTAAGATGCTGCTCGAATCTTGCCAGCGTTACATGGCGACCCTGGGCGAGAAGCGCGTGCTGACCATTGAGTACACCATGCTCAAGGACATCAACGACAAGGTCGAACACGCTGTCGAGATGATCGAGTTGCTCAAGAACACACCGTGCAAGATCAACCTGATCCCGTTCAACCCGTTTCCACATTCTGGCTACGAGCGGCCGAGCAACAACGCCATCCGCCGTTTCCAGGATCAACTGCACCAGGCCGGCTACAACGTCACCGTGCGCACCACGCGCGGCGAAGACATCGATGCCGCCTGTGGCCAATTGGTAGGGCAGGTGATGGACCGCACCCGCCGCAGCGAACGTTATATCGCCGTGCGTGAATTGAATGCCGCCGACGATCTGCCGCAAATCGCTGTGAATCGAATCTGAGAGAGGATCTCTATGCCCTTGCGCCTTGCGCTGCTGTTACTGGTTACCGGTCTTGCGGCCGGTTGTGTTTCATCGGGCCATGACAGCCCTTTGCAAACCGACAAAGGCCGTGACGAGGCGCGAGTGGCGTATGTGCAGTTGGGCCTGGGTTACCTGCAGCAAGGCATGAGCGAGCAGGCCAAGGTGCCGTTGAAAAAGGCGCTCGAGCTGGACGGCGACGCCGCCGACGCCAATGCAGCGCTGGCATTGGTGTTCAAGGCCCAGGCCGAGCCTGAACTGGCCGACCGGTATTTCACCAAGGCGCTGTCCGCGCGGCCTGCCGATTCTCGGCTGCTGAACAACTACGGCAGCTTCCTGTTCGAGCAGAAACGCTATGCGCAAGCCGCCCGTTATTTCCAGCAGGCCAGCACCGATACGTTGTATCCCGAGCGTTCACGGGTATTCGAAAACCTTGGGGTGACGTCGATGCGCCTCGGCCAGCGGGATTTAGCGCGTCAGCAGCTGGAAAAAGCCCTGCACCTGAACGGTCACCAGCCTCGCGCCTTGCTCGAAATGGCTGAGTTGTCCTACGAAGACAGGCATTATGTGCCGGCACGTGACTATTACGAGCGTTTTAGCCTGCTCAGCGGGCAAAATGCACGTAGTCTATTGCTCGGTGTGCGCCTGGCGACGGTTCATGAAGAACGCGACACGGCCGCACGTTTTGGCCAGCAACTCGAACGACTCTATCCCGGTACGCCGGAATATCAGCAATACCTGTCGGAGCAATGATGAAAGCGGCGCACCCGGAAGTTGTAGCAGCTAATCGCGTAAACCCAGGCGACACCTTGCGTCAGGCCCGCGAAAGCAATGGTTGGTCGCTGGCGGAAGTGGCCCTCAAGCTCAATTTGACGGCCACGTCCCTGGGCAACCTCGAGGCCGGCGCGTTTGACAAGCTGCCGGGGCACACTTTTGCCCGTGGTTATATCCGTGCTTATGCCAAGTTGCTCGGCATCGATCAAACCGTGCTGGTTCAGCAGTTCGATCAGTTCACCGGCACCGACTCCCAAGGCAGCAATGTCCATGGCCTTGGCCGTATCGAAGAGCCCACTCGGGTCTCACACACGATTTTGCGGATTGTCAGCCTGCTGCTGCTGATCGCGGTGATTGGCGGTGGTTTTGTCTGGTGGCAGGACCAGGCGGCCCAGCGCACCAAGGACATGACCAGCAACGCCATGGAGCACGTCGAAGTCGAAAGCGCCGACGGCACCACCCAGATTCATCCGCTGGATGAGCCGGAAGACCAGGCCGTTGTGCAAAGCCAGGCCGCGCCTGAAACGCCGCCTGCCACCGAGCAGCCAGCGCCGGAAACTGCTCCGGCCGCAACCGCTTCAGTGCCAGCGCCGACCACTCCTGCTGCGCCTGTGGCCCAGGCTCATACGCCGGCCGCTCCCGTCCAGGCACCGGCGACCACCGCTCCTGTTGCTCCGGCGGCTCCCGCGATTTCGGCACCTACAGCCCCCGCCTTGATCGCCGGTGACGGGCGCGTACAAGTTACCTTCATCGCCGACTGCTGGACGCAAGTCACCGATGGCAACGGCAAAGTGCTGTTCAGCGGCCTCAAGCGCAAGGGCGACACGCTTGACCAGGGCGGCAAGCCTCCTCTGACGCTGCGTCTGGGCTATGCCCGTGGCGCGCAAGTGGTCTACAACGGCCAGCCTGTGGACGTGGCGCCGTTCACCAGTGGCGAGACCGCTCGCCTCAAGTTGGGACAATAGTCATGCACGGCGAATCTCCAATCAAACGTCGCGTATCGCGCAAGATCTGGGTCGGCTCCGTACCCGTGGGCGGCGATGCTCCCATTGCTGTACAGAGCATGACCAACAGCGACACCAATGATGTGGCCGCCACCGTGGCCCAGATCAACCGTCTGGAAGCAGCTGGCGTCGACATCGTGCGCGTATCCGTGCCGGACATGGACGCTGCCGAAGCCTTCGGCCGCATCAAGCAACTGGTCAAGGTGCCGCTGGTTGCCGACATTCACTTCGACTACAAGATCGCGCTGCGCGTGGCCGAACTCGGTGTGGACTGCCTGCGTATCAATCCGGGCAACATCGGGCGTGAAGACCGCGTGCGCGCCGTGGTGGATGCTGCCCGTGATCGCGGCATTCCGATCCGCATCGGCGTCAACGCCGGCTCCCTGGAAAAAGATCTGCAAAAGAAATACGGCGAGCCTACCCCGGCGGCGCTGGTCGAGTCGGCGCTGCGCCACGTTGAACACCTCGAACGCCTGAATTTCCAGGACTTCAAGGTCAGCGTAAAGGCTTCCGACGTGTTCATGGCGGTAGAAGCCTACCGCCTGCTGGCCAGGGAAATCGTACAGCCGCTGCACCTGGGTATCACCGAAGCGGGCGGTCTGCGTTCAGGCACAGTGAAATCTGCGGTGGGTCTCGGTATGCTGCTCGCCGAAGGGATCGGCGACACTATCCGAATCTCCCTGGCGGCAGACCCCGTAGAGGAAGTGAAGGTCGGTTACGACATTCTCAAGTCCCTGCGTTTGCGTTCCCGTGGCATCAACTTCATTGCCTGCCCGAGCTGCTCGCGGCAGAACTTCGACGTGGTGAAAACCATGAACGACCTGGAGTTGCGTCTCGAGGACTTGCTGGTGCCGCTCGATGTTGCGGTGATCGGTTGCGTGGTCAACGGGCCGGGCGAGGCCAAGGAGGCGCATGTCGGCCTCACGGGTGGCACGCCGAACCTGATTTACATCGACGGCAAGCCGTCGCAGAAATTGACGAATGACAATCTGGTGGACCAGTTGGAAAAGCTGATCCGCGAGAGAGCGGCCGAAAAGGTCGCCGCTGACGCAGCGCTGATCGCTCGCGGCTGATTGAACGAATTTAAGGATTTGATGTGAGCAAGTCTCTGCAAGCCATTCGTGGCATGAACGACATCCTGCCGGAGCAGACGCCATTGTGGCGTTACTTCGAAAGCACGGTCGCGCGCCTGCTGGATAACTACGGCTACAAACAGATCCGCATGCCGATTGTCGAGTTCACCGAGCTGTTCAAGCGCTCCATCGGTGAAGTGACCGACATCGTCGAAAAAGAGATGTACACCTTCGAAGATCGCAACGGCGACTCCCTGACCCTGCGTCCGGAAGGCACTGCCGCATGCGTGCGCGCGGTACTCGAGCACGGCCTCACCGGTGGCGGTCAGCCGCAGAAGTTGTGGTACATCGGCCCGATGTTCCGCCATGAGCGTCCGCAGAAAGGCCGTTATCGCCAGTTCCACCAGATTGGCCTGGAAGTGTTCAACCTCGACGGCCCGGACATCGATGCCGAGCTGATCGTGATGACCTGGCGTCTATGGGGACAGTTGGGCATCCGTGACGCGGTCAAGCTTGAACTCAACAGCTTGGGCACCAGCGAATCCCGGGGCCGCTACCGCGAAGCCCTGGTCGAGTACCTGTCCGCCCACCTGGATAAACTGGATGAAGACAGCCAGCGCCGTCTGAAAACCAACCCATTGCGTGTGCTTGATACCAAGAACGCTGACACCCAGGCCGTGCTGGTAGACGCACCGAAAATGGCTGACTACCTGGACGACGAGTCCCGTGTGCACTTTGACGGCCTTAGGGCGCGTCTGGACGCCGCCGGCATTCCCTACGTCATCAACCCGAAACTGGTTCGCGGCCTCGATTACTACAGCAAGACGGTGTTCGAGTGGGTTACCGACAAGCTTGGTGCCCAGGGCACCGTGTGTGCGGGTGGTCGTTACGACGGGCTGGTCGAACAGATGGGCGGCAAGCCCACCACTGGCGTAGGCTTCGCCATGGGCATCGAGCGGTTGATCCTGCTGCTGGAAACCCTGGAGCAGATCCCGGAAGAAATCGCCCGGCAAGTGGACGTTTACCTGTGCGCCTTTGGCGAGGCCGCCGAACTGGCCGCCCTGGCCTTGAGCGAACAGGTGCGTGACCAACTGCCAAACCTGCGCCTGCAGATCAATGCCGGCGCCGGCAGCTTCAAGAGCCAGTTCAAGAAGGCTGACAAGAGCGGTGCGCTGTATGCGCTGATCCTCGGCGATGACGAACTGGCCCAGCAAGTGATAGGTTTCAAACCCCTGCGTGGCCAGGGCGAGCAACAGAACATTGCCTTTGATGCGCTCGCCGCGCACCTGGCCACCTGCGTTGTGCAGGGTTGAAGCTGTCGAACAGCCGAATTTAGCGATTTAAGGAGTATTGGGGTGTCGAGTATTGATGATGATCAACTGACCGAGTTCAAGGACTGGTGGCAGCGTAACGGCAAGCCCCTGGTGACTGGCGGTCTGCTCGCTTTGGTGGTGGTGTTCGGCTGGCAGGCCTGGCACAAATATCAGGCCAACCAGTCCCAGGGCGCCTCGGTGCTGTATCAGCAGTTGCTGGAAACCACGCTCACGCCGGACGGCAAGCCCGACCCAGCCCAGGTTGCAGACCTGGCCGGCAAGCTGAAAAGCGAATTTGGCGGCAGCACCTACGCTCAATACGGTAGCCTGTTCGTCGCCAAGGTGGCGGTCGATACCGGCAAGCTGGACGATGCCGCCGTTGAACTGAAGGCCATCGCCGACAAACCGACCAACCCGACCCTGGGTGAAATCGCCCGTCAGCGCCTGGCTCAGGTACTGGCTGCACAGAACAAGGCCGACGAAGCACTCAAACTGCTCGACGGCGATGCGGACAAGGCATTTGTAGCCACTCGCGAAGAGCTCAAGGGCGACCTCCTGGTCCAATTGGGTCGTACCGACGAAGCCAATGCTGCGTACAAGAAGGCCAAGGCTGCGCTGTCTGATGAAGCGGCGGTCGGTGGCTTACAAATCAAGCTCGACGACTTGGCCAAAGGGGATGCGTGACGTGATCCGTTGGAAACATGCAGCATTGCTGGCTCTGGCCGTTCTGGCCGCGGGTTGCAGCAGCAACAGTAAAAAAGAACTGCCACCGGCCGAGCTGACCACCTTCAAGGAAGAAGTGGTTTTGCAAAAGCAGTGGAGCCGCTCCATCGGTGACGGCCAGGGCGACACCTACAACATGTTGGTGCCGGCAATCGATGGCGAAAACATTGTGGCCGCTGACGTGACCGGCGTGGTCGTGTCCATGGATCGCATGACCGGCGACGTGAAGTGGAAAAAAGACCTCGAGTTGCCAGTGTCTGGCGCCGTTGGCGTGGGATACGGCATGGTCATGCTCGGCACGCTCAAGGGCGAAGTCGTGGCGCTGGATTCCAGTACCGGTGAAGAGAAATGGCGCGCTCGCGTGACCAGCGAAGTCCTCGCACCGCCTGCCACCAACGGCGATATCGTCGTGGTGCAGACCCAGGATGATCGAGTGATCGGCCTGGACGCCAGCACTGGCGAGCAGCGCTGGTTGTACGACAGCACGCCGGCGGTACTGACCCTGCGCGGCACCAGTGGTCCGATTGTGACCAACAATTTGGCCGTCGCAGGCCTGTCGACCGGTAAAGTGGTCGCCCTGAATACCCAGAACGGCGTGCCGGCCTGGGAAACCCGGGTGGCCATCCCGCAAGGTCGTTCCGAGCTGGATCGCGTGGTGGACATCGACGGTGGCTTGTTGCTGTCAGGCGAGACCCTCTACGTCGCCACTTACCAGGGCCGAGTGGCCGCGCTGGACCTGCAGAGCGGCCGCGTCAACTGGCAGCGTGATGCTTCCAGCTACGCGGGTGTCGCCCAAGGGTTTGGCAGCGTCTACGTAAGCCTGGCGTCCGGCACCGTTGAAAGTGTTGACGAGCGTTCCACCACTGCACTGTGGAGCAACGATTCCCTGGCCCGCCGTCAACTGTCGGCACCGGAAGTGTTCTCCAGCTACGTGGCGGTAGGCGATTTCGAAGGCTACCTGCACCTGCTGAGCCAGGTGGATGGTCGCTTCGTGGGTCGTGAGCGTATTGACAGCGACGGCCTGCGTGCGCGTCCGCTGGTCGTGGGTAACATGCTTTATGTGTTTGGCAACAGCGGCAAGCTGGAAGCCCTGACCATCAAGTAAGAACCATGCTTGGGGTAACACCCAGGCGGCCCCGTTTCGGCGGGGCATGCGGCATCTGACGATGCTGCCCCGAGCACCAGCCGCTGCCTTGCAGCGGCTTTTGTATTTTCTGAAATAACGAAGTGGAGAGCCGCATGGTTCCCGTAATCGCCCTGGTGGGCCGACCTAACGTCGGCAAGTCCACCTTGTTCAACCGCCTGACCAGGACTCGCGACGCCATCGTCGGCGACTTGTCCGGTCTGACCCGTGATCGCCAATACGGTGAGGCAAAGTGGCAAGGGCGCTCATACATTATTGTCGACACCGGTGGTATCTCCGGTGACGAGCATGGCATGGATGAAAAGATGGCCGAGCAGTCGCTGCTGGCCATCGAAGAAGCCGATGTCGTGTTGTTCCTGGTGGACGCCCGCGCGGGCTACACCGCTGCCGACCAGATGATTGGCGAGCACCTGCGCAAGCGCAACAAGCGGTCCTATCTGATCGCCAACAAGATCGACAACATCGATCCTGAGGCGGCCCGTGCCGAGTTCAGCCCGATGGGCTTGGGCGACGCCATCCCGGTCGCCGGCGCTCACGGTCGCGGCATCACCCAGATGCTGGAAATCGCCCTGCGCGACTTCCCCAAGGATGACGCCGAGGAAGAAGAGGGCGAGGAAGAAATCGTCGCCGAAGGTGAGGAAGCCAAGCGCATTCCAGGCCCGAGTGAAAAAGACGGTATCAAGATCGCCATCATCGGCCGTCCCAACGTGGGCAAGTCGACCCTGGTCAACCGCATGCTCGGTGAAGACCGCGTAATCGTGTATGACCAGCCCGGCACCACCCGCGACAGCATCTACATCCCGTTCGAGCGTAACGAGGAGAAGTACACGCTGATCGACACCGCTGGTGTGCGCAAGCGCGGCAAGATCCACGAGGAAGTTGAAAAGTTCTCCGTGGTGAAAACCCTGCAGGCCATCAAGGACGCCAACGTGGTGATCTTTGTGATGGACGCCCGCGAAGGCGTGGTGGACCACGACCTCAACCTGCTGGGCTTTGCCCTGGAGGCCGGTCGGGCACTGGTGATCGCGATCAACAAGTGGGACGGCATGACGCCCAGCGAGCGCGATTTCGTCAAGATCGAGCTGCAGCGTCGGCTGTTCTTCGTCGAGTTCGCTGATATCCACTTTATCTCGGCCCTGCATGGCACCGGTGTGGGCAACCTCTACGCGTCCGTGCAGAACTCGTTCAAGTCCGCGGTCACCCGCTGGCCGACCAACCGCCTTACCCAGATCCTGGAAGATGCGGTAGGCGAGCACGCGCCACCGATGGTCAACAACCGCCGGATCAAATTGCGTTATGCCCACTTGGGTGGTGCCAACCCGCCGATTATCGTGATCCACGGTAACCAGATCGAGAAGGTGCCCAAGTCCTATGTGCGTTACCTGGAAAACACCTACCGCCGTGTCCTGAAGCTGGTCGGTACGCCGATTCGCATCGAGTTCAAGGGTGGTGAGAACCCATACGAAGGCAACAAGAACACACTGACGGACCGTCAGGTGAACAAGAAGCGTCGTTTGATGACTCACCACAAGAAAGCCGACAAGAAGCGTCGCGACAAGAAATAGCGACAGCTTCGAGTTGCAAGCACGATTGCTTGCCGCTAAAACCGCCATGCACAAAAGGGCTCTGAACGAGCCCTTTTTTGTGCCTGACGGTTTGCTTGCTTGACCTGCTTGCGACTTGCAGCTTAAAACTTGCAGCTCACCCGAAGGGGGGCTCCCATGATCACCAGCAAGCTGCCGAACGTCGGCACCACCATTTTCACCACGATGTCGCAACTGGCTGCCGAAACCGGCGCGCTCAACCTGTCCCAGGGTTTCCCCGACTTCAACGGCCCGAAGGCGTTACTCGACGCGGTGGGCCAACACGTTGCCAGCGGGCATAACCAATATTCACCGATGACCGGCCTGCCGACCCTGCGCCAGCAAGTGGCGACGAAGATTGCCCGTAGCTATGGCGTATCGGTCGACCCCGACAGTGAAGTGACCATCACGCCCGGGGCGACCGCCGCGATTTTCTGCGCGATCCAGGCGGTGGTTCGCCAAGGCGATGAGGTCATCATTTTCGACCCCTGCTACGACAGTTATGCGCCCTCGGTAGAACTGGCAGGTGGCCGTTGCGTGCATGTGCAGTTAAGCCTGCAAGGCTTCGCACTGGACTTCGAGACGATCGAGGCGGCGCTGTCACCGCGTACGCGCATGATCGTCCTCAACACGCCGCACAATCCCACCGGAGCATTGATCAGCCGCGCCGAGCTGGATCAATTGGCCGACCTGATCCGCGATCGCGATATCTACCTGCTCAGCGATGAGGTCTACGAGCACCTGGTGTTCGACGGCGTGCCCCATGTGAGTGTGCTGGCCCACGCAGAGCTGTACCCGCGCGCCTTTGTCGTCAGCTCCTTCGGCAAGACCTACCACGTCACCGGCTGGAAAACCGGCTATGTCGTCGCGCCACCCGCGCTTACCGTCGAGTTGCGCAAGGTGCACCAGTACGTCAATTTCTGCTGCGTGACCCCCTTGCAGTTCGCGCTGGCTGACTTCATGGCCGCCCACCCGGAACACGTCGACGAACTGCCGGCGTTCTATCAGGCCAAGCGCGACTTGTTCTGTAACTTGCTGGCGCCGTCGCGCTTGAGTTTTACGCCGGTGGCCGGTACTTACTTTCAACTGGTGGATTACTCACAGATTCGCCCGGATCTGGATGATGTCGCCATGTCCCTGTGGATGACCCGCGAACACGGCGTGGCGAGCATTCCCATCTCGGTGTTCTACCAGCACCCACCCCAAGCCCAGCGCCTGGTGCGTCTGTGCTTTGCCAAACGCGAGGAGACGCTGCAGCAAGCAGCCGAAAAACTATGCGTGATTTGAATGCACTGCCGAACCTGACGATTGCCCTGGTCCAGACCAGCCTGGCCTGGCACGACCGCCAGGCCAACTTTGACCATTTCGAGCTGTTGCTGGAGCAGGCCAGGGGCGCCGACCTGATTGTATTGCCGGAAATGTTCACCACCGGCTTCTCGATGGAATCGCAAACCCTCGCTGAGCCGGAGAACGGCCCGACCCACCGCTGGCTCCAGGCCCAGGCCAGAAAGTACGCTGCGGTCATCACCGGCAGCGTGATCATCCGGGCCGCCGACGGCAGCCATCGCAACCGCCTGCTGTGGGCGCGGCCCGATGGCGAGGTGCTGCACTACGACAAGCGCCATTTGTTCCGCATGGCCGGCGAACACCACCACTACACGCCGGGCGAGCGGCAGGTCCAGTTTGAGTGGAAGGGCTGGCGCATTCGTCCGTTGATTTGCTACGACCTGCGCTTTCCGGTGTGGAGTCGTGATGCCGAGGACACTGATCTGCTGCTGTACACCGCCAACTGGCCGGGCGCACGACGTCAGCACTGGAATCGTCTGTTACCGGCGCGGGCCATCGAGAATCTGTGCTATGTGGCGGCAGTGAATCGGGTGGGCACGGATGGAAAAGGCTTTGGCTATACCGGCGACAGTCAGGCGCTGGACTTTCAGGGCGAGACCTTGCTGAGTGCGGGAGAGGCGGACGGGGTGTTTCAGGTGTGCCTGGATGCCGCGGAGCTGGCGGCGTATCGCACGCGGTTTCCGGCGAATCTGGATGCTGATGGTTTTCGGTTTGTCTGACAGACCGCTATCGGGAGCAAGGCCCCTCCCACATTTTGATCTATGAATACATTCAAAATGTGAGAGGGGGCTTGCTCCCGATGAGGCCGGCCCAGCCAATAATGCTTCTGGATTGCTTGCTTATGCCGCCTTCGCTGCCTGCTGACTCAGCGAACGGTTCAATGCACTGAACAGCGCCTTGAAGCTGGCGGTGGTGATGTTTTCATCAATCCCCACCCCATGCACCGGACGCTCGCCGTTCACCCGCAGCTCAATGTAAGCCGCTGCCTTGGCATGGGTGCCGGCGCCAATTGCGTGTTCGTTGTAGTCCATGATCTCCACACCAATCGGCAGGCCGGCCACCAGAGCTTCCAGCGCGCCATTGCCTTTACCTTTCCAGTGCAGGTTGGTTTCGCCCTGGCCCTTGCCCGAGACTTCCACCTCGACATAGCTGTTGCCGTTTTCTTCCTGCAGGCGATGGCTGACCAGCGCGTACGGGGTGTTGGCCTGCAAGTATTCACGTTGCAGCAATGCGTAGATCTGCGGCGCGGTCATCTCCAGGCCCACACGGTCGGTTTCGGCCTGTACCACCTGGCTGAACTCGATCTGCATGCGACGCGGCAAGCTGATGTCGTATTCCTGCTCCAGCAGGTAGGCGATGCCACCCTTGCCCGACTGGCTGTTCACGCGGATCACCGCCTCGTAGCTGCGGCCGATGTCGGCCGGGTCGATCGGCAGGTACGGCACTTCCCACAAGGCATCGTCTTTTTGCTGGGTGAAACCCTTGCGGATCGCGTCCTGGTGCGAGCCGGAGAACGCAGTGTGTACCAGATCGCCCACATACGGATGGCGTGGGTGCACCTGGATCTGATTGCATTCCTCGACGACCTTGCGCACGCCGTCGATGTCGGAGAAATCCAGCTGTGGGTCGAGGCCCTGGGTGTACATGTTCAGGGCCACGGTCACCAGGTCGACGTTGCCGGTGCGTTCGCCGTTACCGAACAGGCAACCTTCGACACGGTCGGCGCCGGCCATCAGGCCCAGCTCGGTGGCGGCCACGCCGGTGCCACGGTCGTTGTGGGTGTGCAGGCTGATGATCACGCTGTCACGGCGATTGATATGGCGACCGAACCACTCGATCTGGTCGGCATAGATGTTCGGCGTGGCGCATTCGACAGTGGCTGGCAGGTTGAGAATCATCTTGTGCTCGGGCGTCGGATTCCATACCTCGATCACGGCGTCACAGACTTCCTTGGCGAACTCCAGCTCGGTGGCGCTGAAGGTCTCCGGGGAATATTCGAAGGTCCACTGGGTTTCCGGCTGCTGCGCGGCGTATTTGACGAACAGCTTGGCCGCATTGACCGCGATGGCCTTGATGCCGTCCCTGTCCTGGTTGAAAACGATGCGGCGAAACGAGGGCGAGGTGGCGTTGTACAGGTGCACGATGGCTTTTTTGGCGCCGCGCAGTGATTCAAAGGTGCGTGCGATCAAGTCTTCACGGCCCTGGGTCAGCACCTGGATGGTGGTGTCCTCGGGGATGTGGTTGTCCTCGATCAGCGTACGCACGAAGTCGAAGTCGGTTTGCGAAGCGGCCGGAAACGAAGCTTCGATTTCCTTCACGCCGACGGCCACCAGGGTCTTCCAGAAGCGCAATTTCTTGGCGGCGTCCATCGGCTCGATCAGCGACTGGTTGCCATCACGCAGGTCGGAACTGCACCAGATCGGCGCGCTGGTGATGGTCTTCGACGGCCAAGTGCGGTCCGGGATATCGATGGTCGGGAATGCGCGGTATTTCGAAGACGGGTCTTTGAGCATGCTCATCGGGAAATCCTTGGTTGAGGGGCCGAGAAAAGGCGGCCTGCCGTGAAACTGTTATTGGGGATAAAGCGTTGGACGAGGCAGATCGATTCAGCTTGGCAGTCGTGCGCTGACAAGGCACAGGCTGAGGTGCTGGCGGAGCTGAATGAGGGTGTGAGAGGTTTTCATGTGCTCAACCCTAACCGCGGGGGTGAAAGATGGCAAGTCGGTGAAAAAAATTGATGGAATTACTCTTTATTTGATTTTTTATGATGCTTTAAAGCTGTTTTTTATATTTTATTGATCTTTTTTTGCGCTAGAAATCGTACGGTCGCAATTTTAGAGGGAAGGAAAGGGGAGGGGCACCGTGGCGCACCTTCCCGAACCCTCGATACGTTATGCCTTCAGATACTTATCCACATTGTGTTCAATCTGCACATCGCCTCTCCAGAACTCCATCTCGTCAGTGAGATGGTGGGCATGCGCAGGTACGCTGGTGGTGCTGGCGGCTCCTTTGGCGGCATCACGTATTGAAACACCCAGCCCGCCTGTAAGCTCCGCGATACCAGGTACGGCGGCGCCCGTGTAGGGTTCAACGTAATTGTTCATATGGGAGTTGCCGACCAGCGCTACCCATTTCTCCCCTTTTGGGGTGTTTTCGATAATTTTAGTGGCGAAATAATTGAATTCTTCCAGACGATCTATATAAAAACTTTCGCTATTTTGGAAGCCCTGAAGATCGTTGACGTGGGCTGTCAGTTCGGCATGTTCCAACCCGATGACCTTGATGCCATTTTTATGTGCCGCCTCCAGCACATTGATCGCGCTCAGTGTGTTGTCGCCGTATTCATCATTCGGATAGCGCGAGCCCAAGTATTGCGCGTCATCTGCCGTGTAGGCGTTGCCAGCGAGCGTCGGTGAGCGTTCCAGAAAGTAACCGCCTTCCAGATAAATCGTGGTAACGCCTGATTCTTTGAATCGAGCCATGTTGTTGATCAAAAAATCCAGGCTCGCCAATTGTTCATGGCTTTCCCCTATCACCCAGCCGTTGACATCAGGGCGGGAAAGCGTGCTTTTGATCAGCTCACTTGGGGCTATGTCAGCACTGACAGGCGCTATTTCCGGGCGCGGGGCCTGCGGCCTGATAGAAAAGGAATCATAGAATTCACCCATGTCACGCCTGAACCATTCCCTGAGCCTGCCTGTTTCGGCCGAATCAACGAAGTCATCTGCGGCCGAACCCTTCAATACCCTGTCCATATAGTCGTCCAAAGGCAGGTCTGGTTTTCCGCCTTTCAGTTTATTGAGCCTCCATTCTCCGGTGCCGGTGCGTACCAGCGAGGCGAATTGTTTTCCGCTGCTTGCATCGATAGCCCTTACCGAACCACTTTCAAGCTTGTAAATCGGACTGATTTTATAGGCCCGCTCCACACCCGTACCGTCGGTGAAGGGAATGTAGAAATCGTCGCCGACCTGAAACGTTCCATCCGCTCGTTTTGTGCCGTCAAGCACACTCTGCGGCGCTGCGTGCTGGCTGAAGTCCGGCAGGCGCGGCGGCTGTCTGATCTTGCTGGCTGTGGATAGCGTGCCCGTGCCGGCGGAGGTGGAGGGCACGTTCAACTGAATTTGATTTGCAGCGGCGCCGTTTGGCGGCGCAGGAATTATCCGCGTAGCCCGGCCGGATGGCACTGCCAGGGTGCCAGTGCCAGGCGCCAGGGTTTGCGCCTGTGCAGTTGGCTTGAACACGGGACGTGAAATCGGAACAGTGGGAATGGGCTGGCCGGTGGCGACAACGGTGAAATCGGAGAATGCCCTGGAGAGGTGACCGGGTTTGCCGAGCATTTTTCCAAGAGAGTTTCCCGGCATCCGCATTATCTTCAACCCTGCTCTTGCCAGCCGAGAAGCTACTGATACCCCTTTGCCAATGATCGGCACTATGTCCAGAAAGATACCTGCCAGTTCGATGCCAAACATCATTTTGTTATAACGCGACTCCTTGGACACCTCGGCGTTGCTGATCGAACTCAAATCGGCATTCTTGAGCAGGATATCCGACACCTGTTGGTACATTGCATCTCGAAGATTCCCATCAATGGGGGTGAGATAGGCGATTTTCGGTTCAAGGGCTTTCTGGACGTTTTCCAGAGTGCCGATGATGTTTTTGTCGCGATAGTCTTTAACCGTTTTCTGTAGCGACTCCATGGGAGTCGAGTGAGTGCGAGCGCGCGCGTAGGCTTTCCACTCCGGTTTAGCCATCAATGTCTCCAGCTCTTGCTGGCTGGCCAGTGCGCGCCATGCTATGCCGTCAGGCGCCTCGGGACTGTACAAGACCCGAGATGAGTGCTCTTGGTCACTGAGCACTGTGACGCCCTGGATCGGAGCGCCATAGAACGACATCGTGTTGGCGATAACGGTTTTCCCGTCGACCTTGGGGCGTGTAGCCGGGTCAGGATAATCAATCACTGCCCTTACCCACTGCGGGGCCAATGATTTGCCCGCGCTGTCTGTTTCTGACGCCGTATAGGCCGTTGGGCTGAGTTTTGCCAGATAGGCATGCTTGTTCATGGTGCTGCGCAGGGCGTGTTTCCATGCTGAACGCAGTTTGTGCGGCTCACCGGTGCTGGCATCCGGTGCCAATTGCGATTGGAGCCTATCGAGGTATTTGCCCCCTACATCGGCATCTTCCACCAATGCCAGGAGTTCTGCGGTTTTCAGCACGATGGGTGTGCCGTCACTGTCCAGCACCGGCTTGCCCTGGGCATCAAGAAGCTTGGATTGCAGGGTGTCCTGAACGTGTTCGTTGCTGTCACCTGCGGGAAATGCCGTCGGGTTTTTCAGTGACAGGTCGGTGAGCGATAACACTTTGGTTTGGTAGTTGGCCGGGGTGTACGCTCCGTGCCTGAAACGTGTATGAACGCGCGACTTCGTCGTAGTCACGACTGTTGTCTTCTGGGCGTCGATGTTCGCCCCAGGGTATTTTTTTTGCAGGGCCAGGTTCAATTGCTGGTTGGCGAACTGATGCAACGTAGGAATTTTCTCGAGCATCGGCGCCAGCCTCTCGACGCTCTTTTGCTCTACACGGTCAAGATACTGATAACCCCTGATCTGGCTGGACGTGAGATTTTTCAGCCACTGCGGCTGTTTTTTGTCGGCCAGTCGTTCGTAACGGGCGAGCATGGCGTTGTTGCCATCAACCTGCGTTGACCAGTCTGCTGCATCGTCGATAGCCGCTCCTATATCTGCGTCTTGCAGGGGCATGGGGTGCAGGACCTGGTTTTCCGTGGACAGGGTCTGCATGAGGGTCGCTTGAACCTCATCGGCCTGGCGCTTCAGCAATTGGGTAAACCCTTCGGCAATCACGTCTCCCTCAATGGGGACAAAACTTGCAATCAGGTCCTGGCCCTGCAAGGGGCTCTGAGTCTTTTGTGCCGACAGAGGCAGACCCTCTTCGAGCAGGGTTGCAGCTGTGCCCCGTGCATCCAATCGTTGGGCCAGCGCCTGGAACGCTTGAGCGCTGTTCTCGAAGGGTTCCAGGCCCTCACTTGGCGTGCACAGCACCACAGGCCCATCGTCGTTCCCAGGTGCAGAACCTTCCTTGCTGGTGACCAGCCATGCCCCCGCCAAGCGTGCACCACTGGCGCTGTTGTCATTGATCACGAGCGGGTAGATGCCTGGTCTCGATTCTGGCGCAAGCGCCTGGTTGCGTTCTTCGCGCGTTGGGTACTGGAGTACGGTATCCACCAGCCGCTTGGCTTGCGAACTCAGATAGCCATCCTGTTCGCCCAATGCCGCCAGAGTTGACAGCTGTTTCTTGTGTAACGACAGCAACTGATCCTGTGGTGCGTCTTTGAGGATTTCTTTTGGATTCGGTTGGGTCCAGAAATTTTTCACGGTTTCTGGAAATTGGGTCGCAATACGCCTGGCTATTGTGTGCAGTGAGTCCGCAGCGGTGATGGGCCGGGCCGCTTCGGTCGGCGTCGTCTTGAGCATGAATTGCGATGTGACGCCTGGCTCATCGGTAAACGGTTTATCCGGGTAGGCGTGGATTTCCTGAATTGCCCGTGTCAGCGCGTCCAGAAGCGGCTCTTTGGACACCGCAACGGATGTGCGGCCGTCATCGCCTAGTCTGGATCGCTCGAACGACAGCATGTCTGGATCAAGGGGTTTGAGCTGAGGAAATGCCTGTTCAATCTGAGCGTTTACGAAATCCCTGAATACAGGCTGTTTTCGTTGCAGCCTGGCCATCTTGAGGCTGAGAGTGTCGTACTCGGAGGTGAGGAACTTAACGGGGCCGACTTTGAAGTGTCTTGAGAGCTCGTTGGATAAGCTCGCCGGTTCTACTGGCAGTATCGTCGGTTTTATTGGGGCATCTGGTCCTTTTCTCAATTGCCGCGACTTCGGCTCCTGGGGGGACTGATCTGTCTCTTTTTCGGTTGCAGGAAGTGTATCAGCGAGCGTCAAAGCCGGGGCTGGCTCAGAGTGAAGTAACTGGATAGGTTTTGAACTGACGGATGTAGGCACGAAGCGCGTCTCCAACTAGCCTGAAAGGATGTGTGTCACGTTCCCTGTAACTTGCTGAGTAAGTGACCTTTCGGCGTATCGGGTTCCGCAGTAAATGTAAGAGCATGCTGGGTACTCCGTAGTACGGAGTACCAGGCTTCTTGAACGGATGTCTCGTGGGCTGACTACGGCTCAAAGGCGCCGATAAAGATCGCCGGGTCAACCCGCGCATCGTTGAGGCTGACATTCCAGTGCATGTGCGGCCCGGTCGCTCGGCCCGTCGCTCCGACCTTGCCCACCACGGCCCCGCGCACCAGCTGCTGGCCGACTTTCACGTCGATCTTCGACATATGGCAGAACATGCTGATAAAGCCCTGGCCATGGTCGACGAACACGGTGTTGCCGTTGAAGAAGTAGTTGCCCACCAGAATCACCTTGCCGTTGGCCGGCGTCTTGATCGGCGTGCCGGCGGGCACGGCGAAGTCCAGGCCCGAATGGGGGTTGCGCTCTTCACCGTTGAAGAAACGACGCACGCCGAACCGGCTGGACAGCGGCCCGTTCACCGGTTTGTCCAGCACCAGATTGCTTGGCACCGTGGGGCTGAAGCTGCGATAGGCCTTGAGCTGCACGGCCAGTTCACCCTCGATGCGCTTGAGCTGCGCGGGTTCGGGGTTGACCTGGCTTTTGTTTTTCAGGGTGATGCGCTGTTCCGGGTACTTCTTGTAACCCACGATGAACGGCAGGCTGCGCCCGCCGCTGCTGATGCGCTCATTGCCTGGCTTGACCGTCAGCGGGATGCCGACAATCGCCAGCCAGTTGTCCTGTTCCTTCACTACCAGCACCGGCTTGCCCTGGTAGCTGGCTTTCGGCGCGGCGGTCGCGGGGCCGAGGTCGACCACTGCAACCCCGCCGGGCACCGGTTTGTTCAGGGTGCGGGTGATGTAGCTGTCGGCGTGGGCGTTGAACGCGAGGCACAACAGCATCAGCAGGCTCAGGAGACGTGGCATCAATCAATCCAGTAACGAAAGGGTGACAGGGGTGAGGTGGTTGTCTTCCACCCGCACTTGCAATTGGCCTTCACCGAGCCGCGCGGTCAGGCGCTGGCCAGTGTGGGTTTGCGCGGCGTTGCGAATCGCCTGGCCGCGCTCGTCCAGCAGGATGCTGTAGCCGCGGCCCAGGGTCGCCAACGGGCTGACCACCTGCAGCGTCTGCACCTGGCTTTGCAGCTGCAGACGGCGTGCCTTGAGGCCTTCGCGCATGGCGCGGGGCAGGCGTTCGGCGAGGCTGTCCAGGCGTTGGCGCAGCAGGGCCAACTGACGGCCGGGGTGCTGGCCGGCCAGGCGCGTCTCCAGGCGAATAAGGCGCTCGCGGCGGGTATTGAGGCTGCGCTCGAAGGCGCGGCGCAGGCGCATGTCGAGGTCGTCCAGACGCTGGGCCTGCTGACGCAGACGTTCGCCGGGATGGCGCAGGCGCCGGGCCATGCCTTCCAGGCGCAGGCGGTCGTGGCGCAGGCGATTGCGCATCAGCATCACCAGGCGGCGGTGCAGGTTCTCCACCTGACGCACCAGGTGGCTGGCGTCGGGGGCGAGTAATTCGGCGGCTGCGGACGGGGTAGGCGCGCGCACGTCGGCGACAAAGTCGCAGATCGACACGTCGGTTTCATGGCCGACCGCGCTAACGATAGGCGTGACGCACGCGTCCACCGCGCGGGCCACGGCTTCCTCGTTGAAGCACCACAGGTCTTCCAGCGAGCCGCCGCCGCGCGCCAGGATCAGCGCGTCAAACCCACGCGCGTCGGCACGCTTGAGCGCACGGACAATCTGCGGGATGGCTTCGCGGCCTTGTACGGCGGTGGGAATCAGGGTCAATTCGATGTTCGGCGCGCGGCGGCGGAACACGCTGATAATGTCGCGAATCACCGCGCCGGTGGGTGAGCTGACAATGCCGATGCGCCGAGGGTGCAACGGCAGCGGCACTTTGCGCTCGGCACTGAAAAGGCCTTCGGCGCTGAGCTTTTCCTTCAGCGCATCGAATGCCTGGCGCAACGCGCCGTCGCCGGCCGGCTCCACCGTGTCGAGAATCAACTGGTAGTCGCCACGGCCCTCGAACAGCGAGACCTTGCCGCGCACTTTCACCGCCAGGCCATCCTTCAGCGCTTGGCGCACCCGCGCGGCATTGTTGCGAAACAGCGCGCAACGCACCTGCGCGCCGCTGTCCTTGAGAGTGAAATACACATGGCCGGAGGCCGGGCGGGCAAGGTTGGAGATCTCGCCCTCAACCCAGATATTGGTGAACACGTCTTCCAGCAACACGCGTGCGCGGCCGTTGAGCTGGCTGACAGTCAGGACTTCGCGGTCCAGGCCCAGGCGGGCAAACGGGTCTTTAATCATGGGCGGCAGTTTATAGGTAATCCCTGGGCAATCACCACGGCCTTGTGCACATGCGCGGCTGCACTATGATGAGGGGCGCCGATGAGCAAGGAGCCTGCATGACTGCAATCGAACTGTTGAACCAGTGGTCTTTTAACGGGATGGACTGGCTGGTCATTGGCCTGGGTGTGGTGCTGGCCTACGTCGTGTTCGGCATCGCGGGCTTTGGCACGGCGCTGATCGCAGGGCCAATTCTGCTTTTTTTCATGCCGTTGTCGAAGATCATTCCGCTATTGGTGCTGCTGGATTTCGTCGCCGCGTTTGGCGGCCTGCTGCAAACCCGGCGCGAGGTGAGCAAGGCCGAACTGCTGCGACTGCTGCCGTGCATGGCCATTGGTTGCACCCTCGGTGTGGTGTTTTTGCTCAATCTGCATTCGGATGTGTTGCTGCTGTTGATGGGGCTGTTTATCAGCGCTTACGCGATTTACAGCCTCCTGGTAAAGGCGCGTCCGACACAGCTGGCGGCAGGCTGGTCAGTGCCCATGGGCACCGTCGGTGGGCTGTTCGGGGCGTTGTTCGGCAGTGGCGGCTTTTTGTATGCCATCTACCTGAACAGCCGGTTGCCCAAGGAGCCGGCGCGGGCCACGCAAAGTGCGCTGATCAGCGCGAGTACGCTGGTGCGCTTGAGTCTGTTTTTGCTGGCCGGGGTGTATGCGGATTTGCCGCTGCTATTGTTGGCGCTGTGCCTGTTGCCGGCGATGGGGTTGGGGCTATGGTTCGGGCGCCGGTTGACCAGGCGCCTGTCCCGCGAGGCGTTCGTGAAAGTGGTGACGTGGCTGGTGCTGGCGAGCGGCCTTGCGTTGATCGGACGGTATGTGAGCACTTGACCTGCGTGGGGCAGGGATTAAGCTGCCTGCCTTCAAGGCCCCATCGCAGGCAGCCAGCTCCCACATTTGAACGTGTTTACAGATCAATATGTGGAAGGGGCTTGCTCCCGATGGTGCCAGCCGCCACACCGCAGGACTCCAATGAACTCCCAAAGCATCCTTGTTCCGAAAATCTCCACCTTGCCCGTCCACGAACCCCGCGCACGGGCGATCGTGCGCTGGCTGGTGCGCAAGAACATCATCAAGGAAGAACTCACCACCTGCGGCCGTACCGGCGACCGCATGGCTTACGGCCTGGCCGACGGCGCCCGCGCCGTGGTGCTGCACCCCGAAGCGCTGCCGTTCAACGAGCCGGTGAACGGGTTGGAGATCATCTACAAGCGCTGCATCTATACCCCGGCCAAGGGCTTTCTCGAGGAGGCCGGTTGCCCGGAGTGCCTCAAGGAAATCGGCGAGGCGCTGTTCGAAAGCCTGGAGGACTGGATGCCCGGTCACACCGACAACTTCACCTGCCCGCTGTGTGGGCATGAAGATGACATCAACGGGTTTCTGTTCCTGCAGGAATGCGGGTTTTCCAACCTGGGTTTCATCTTCAACAACTGGGCGGAGGCGGGGTTCAAGCAGAGCTTTATCGATGAGTTCGCCGATTGGCTGGACCAGAAGATCGCCTGGGTGAAGGTCGAGCTGTAACCCCTCCTATCCGTATTCCCAAATATGTCAGAGTTTTACATTGAGACCTGAAGGGTGTCTGAGTATAATGGCGCGCTTCCATTTTCCCGCTCGGGAGCCCCCGCGATGCTGCGTATCAGCCAAGAAGCTCTGACATTCGACGACATTCTCCTAGTGCCCGGTTATTCCGAGGTGCTTCCTAACGAAGTCAGTCTCAAGACCCGCCTAACCCGTGGCATCGAGCTGAATATTCCCCTGGTTTCCGCTGCCATGGACACTGTCACCGAAGCCCGTCTGGCCATTGCCATGGCCCAGGAAGGCGGCATCGGCATCATCCACAAGAACATGACCATCGAGCAGCAGGCTGCCGAAGTGCGCAAGGTCAAGCGTTACGAAGCCGGCGTGGTGAAAGATCCGATCACCATCGAAGCCGACGCCACCGTGCGTGACCTGTTCGACCTCACCCGCATGCACAACATCTCCGGCGTTCCGGTGCTGCACGATGGCGACTTGGTCGGCATCGTCACTTCCCGTGACGTGCGTTTCGAGAATCGCCTTGAAGTCACCGTCCGTGAAGTGATGACGCCTAAAGAGCGTCTCGTCACTGTCAAGGAAGGCGCCGACAAGAACGATGTGCGTGAGCTGCTGCACAAGCACCGCATCGAGCGCGTGCTGATCGTCGACGACAAATTCGCCCTCAAAGGCATGATGACCGTCAACGACATCGAAAAAGCCAAGGCTTACCCGCTGGCCAGCAAGGATGACCAGGGTCGTCTGCGCGTTGGCGCGGCGGTCGGTACCGGTAAAGACACCGGCGACCGCGTCTCGGCCCTCGTGGCTGCCGGCGTTGACGTGGTGGTGGTCGACACGGCTCACGGTCACTCCAAGGGTGTGATCGACCGCGTGCGCTGGGTCAAACAGAACTTCCCCGACGTGCAGGTGATTGGCGGCAACATCGCCACCGGCGCTGCCGCCAAGGCCCTGGCCGAAGCTGGCGCCGACGCGGTCAAGGTCGGTATCGGCCCTGGCTCGATCTGCACCACGCGCATCGTCGCCGGTGTGGGCGTGCCGCAGATCAGCGCCATCGCCAACGTCGCCGCAGCCCTTGAAGGCACCGGCGTTCCATTGATTGCCGACGGCGGCATCCGCTTCTCCGGTGACCTGTCCAAGGCCATCGTTGCCGGTGCGTCCTGCGTGATGATGGGCTCGATGTTCGCCGGTACCGAAGAGGCGCCGGGCGAGGTTGAACTGTTCCAGGGTCGCTCCTACAAGGCTTACCGCGGCATGGGTTCGCTGGGCGCCATGTCCCAGGCACAGGGCTCGTCCGATCGTTACTTCCAGGACTCCTCGGCGGGCGCCGAGAAACTCGTCCCGGAAGGCATCGAAGGCCGTGTGCCGTACAAGGGCAGCCTGAGCGCGATCATCCATCAACTGATGGGCGGCCTGCGTTCCTCGATGGGCTACACCGGCAGCGCCGACATCGAAGAAATGCGCACCAAGCCAGAGTTCGTGCGGATCACCGGCGCCGGCATGGCTGAATCCCATGTCCACGACGTGCAGATCACCAAGGAAGCGCCAAACTACCGCGTAGGTTGAGGCTTCCAGCAAAACTTTAAGTAACCGGGGCTGTTCTTTCAGCCCCGAGTTGTTTCTGATTCATTAGACGAGACTGACTTCATGGCCCTCGACATTCACGCCCACCGCATCCTGATCCTCGACTTCGGTTCCCAGTACACCCAGCTGATTGCCCGCCGCGTGCGTGAGATCGGCGTGTACTGCGAACTGCACCCGTTCGACATGGATGACGACGCGATCCGCGCCTTCGCCCCCAAAGGCGTCATCCTCGCCGGTGGCCCCGAGTCCGTGCACGAAGCCGACAGCCCGCGCTGCCCGCAAGCGGTATTCGACCTGGGCGTGCCGGTGTTCGGTATCTGCTACGGCATGCAAACCATGGCCGAGCAACTGGGCGGCAAGGTGGCAGGGTCCGAGCTGCGTGAATTCGGTTATGCCCGCGTCGACGTGGTCGGCAAGAGCCGCCTGCTGGACGGCATCGAAGACCACATCGACGCCGACGGCCTGTTCGGCCTCGACGTGTGGATGAGCCACGGTGACAAGGTCACCAAACTGCCGGAAGACTTCCACATCCTGGCCAGCACCCCGAGCTGCCCGATTGCCGGCATGTTCAACGACGAACGCGGCTACTATGGCGTGCAGTTCCACCCGGAAGTGACCCACACCAAGCAGGGCGGGCGCATCCTGTCGCGCTTCATTCTCGACATCTGCCAGTGCGAAGCCCTGTGGACCCCGTCGAAAATCGCTGAAGACGCCATCGCCAGCGTGCGCGCCCAGGTCGGCACCGACAACGTGCTGCTCGGTCTCTCCGGCGGCGTCGACTCCTCTGTGGTTGCCGCATTGCTGCACAAGGCCATCGGCGATCAGCTGACCTGCGTGTTCGTCGACAACGGCCTGCTGCGCCTGCACGAAGGCGAGCAAGTGATGGCCATGTTCGCCGAGAACATGGGCGTCAAAGTGATTCGCGCCAACGCCGAGGACCAGTTCCTCGACAACCTGGCTGGCGAGTCCGACCCGGAGAAGAAGCGCAAGATCATCGGCCGCACCTTCATCGACGTCTTCGATGCCCAGGCCAAACACCTGGACAACATCAAGTACCTCGCCCAGGGCACCATCTACCCCGACGTGATCGAGTCGGCCGGCGCCAAGAGCGGCAAGGCCCACGTGATCAAGTCCCACCACAACGTCGGCGGCCTGCCCGAGGAAATGAACCTCAAGCTGGTCGAGCCGCTGCGCGAACTGTTCAAGGACGAAGTCCGCCGCCTCGGCCTGGAACTCGGCCTGCCGTACGACATGGTCTACCGCCACCCCTTCCCGGGCCCGGGCCTGGGCGTGCGCATCCTCGGTGAAGTGAAAAAGGAATACGCCGACCTGCTGCGTCGCGCTGACCACATCTTCATCGAAGAACTGCGCAAGGCTGACTGGTATCACAAAGTGAGCCAGGCATTCGTGGTGTTCCAGCCGGTGAAATCGGTGGGCGTGGTAGGTGATGGCCGTCGTTATGCCTGGGTTGTTGCACTGCGTGCGGTGGAAACCATCGACTTCATGACCGCGCGTTGGGCACATTTGCCGTATGAACTGCTGGAAACGGTCAGTGGGCGGATCATCAATGAGATCGAAGGCATTTCGCGCGTGACGTATGACGTGTCGAGCAAGCCGCCGGCGACGATTGAGTGGGAGTGAGCCCACAGCGAGGCATGAAAAAAACCGGCTTTTGCCGGTTTTTTCATGCCCGCGATAAGGGCTTATTCTTGCTGACGTGAAAGCTTTGAAGGCATTCATCTGTCGGTGAATCAAACCAAGTTCAAAGCACTTTATTCCTCCCATCTCCGGCATCGACGTTGGCACTTCTCGGCGGGTGCGTGCCTTGCGATAGCCGTGTCTTGCTTGATCACACTGGCGCTTATCTATCACTGGATAGGGTGAAAATTCGGGCCCAAAAGCCGGCTTTCTTTGCTGAAGCCAACGGTGGATGTGGCTCTGTTGTCTCTCTTGCCGGGTGAGTGCCAGGGCCATCAGGTCTCAAAAGGTCTCCCGGATAATGCTCTTGACCTAGAAATGGCGAGTCATCCATTCCAAACGCCTTCACGGCAGCCACGGCTTCTACACACCAACGACCAAAATAAGCCCCGCCTTCAAAGTTCTGGTCGCCATAGGTATACCAATAAGGATGCCGATAGCTGACCGCTTGCGGGTCTGATCCGGATTTCGCGCCAGTGCGCAATTCCAGATACCAATACTCGACAAAGGCTTTGAGCAGCGGTGCCTGAGAATCTGAGGGCGCATTTACTGCCTTCAACAAACGACCATAGGGTTTGGGATATAGAAGCACGGCTCCTATCTTGCGGTCTGGACTACGGCTGGCAATGATCCGATCAAGAAGTACGTCTTCGCCATCATTGCCGATCAAGGCCAGCAAGCGATGCCATTGCTCGTCTGGAATGTCGAGTGCGAGTGCCAAGCCGACCAGCCAGAAGCAAATGATGTAGTGGTCGTAGTTGACGCGCCAGTGGTGCCGGGTGAATTGCTGCTCTGCAGTCCACACTGCTGCTCCGAGCCGCTCAGCTTCTTCCCAAGCATCTAACAGACCGGGGAAGTAATGCGCCAAGTCAGTAATTGGGCATCCGGCTGAGTATTTGCGCAGAATTTGGTGCCAGTGTTTCTGAGCAAGTGTAAATTGGAATTGGGGCGCGTAATTCTGATCACCTGAGTTGTTATCAGCCGCTACAGATTCTTTTTTTATGTAATCGTCGTTGTACTCAATCCACTCAGACCAGTAGCTTATTTCCCCTAATGGTGCGCGAGTCATTTAGCGGCCCTTCCTAATAGTTTTGATGTGGCAACTGGATCAGCTACAAATTTTCCATTTTTTTCCAGGACGCCGACAGTGACATTTCCAAACGGGTCTGTATGGACTAGCCATTTTTCGACACGGCCTGCCTGTAGTGCTTTGTTGATGCTATCAGCAGCTTTTTCATTACCGTTGACAGACTCCAGAATCCGATTGTAGTTAGTAGAGCTACCTTGTAACCAATCATCACTCATCTGCAGCCCATCTCAAGTAGGCTTCAACTTGGACGAGCCAAATTTGTACTCAACGATCAGGTAGTCGACACCAGGCTTATCTACCTTGTACAAATCGTCAATGCCTGTCTGGCCAATATCGGGAGCCTGGCCAATTTTTTCAGCGCCGGGCACCAACGTCTTGATTTGCTCTTCACCCATGATGTCCCCGACGATGCTCTTCTGCGCGTTGGTCATGGCGCGGAAGTCCATCAGCGGGGTGCCGTTAGGGTTGAACTGCCCGCCGCGTGCTACAAGCTTGTCGAATTTGGAGAGGCTCGCCACCTCAGCCATCTTTTCAAGCTGCTGCGCTCCAACCTTGATCCCCGCCTTGGCCAGCGCCACGCCACCTTTCGCAGCCCCGCCGACGCCCGTTGCAATGCTGCCGACCTGCCAGGCGATTTCGCCGATGGCCTTGCCCAACGCTTCGGCGTTTTCATCGCCGCCGACTTCCAGCGAGGTCTTGATTGTTTCTATCTTGACGTTGAGTTCGTTGACGACGCTGTCGCCAAACTGCTTTCTGGCCTCCGGGTTATTAATCAGTTGGCCAAGGCCGGTAAGCCCTTCGATGGGGTGCGCGACAAATTCGGCGAGGCCCGTGACGTCATTCCAGCCTGACTGGGCCAACCCCTTGCCGATGCCGAATTGGGTCAGAACATCCTGCCTGCCGCTGATGTACGACCATTTGGCAACGACTTTGCCAGCGGCAATCAGGCCTTTTGCTTCGTCGTATTCCTTCTTGAACTGCACGACCTGCTGTGTCGCCAGCCAGTTGTTATCCACCGCCGCACCCGCCGCACCCGCCGCACCCGCCGCGGTATTGGCGGTGGTCGGGTCGATGGAGGCGCTGGTCGCTGCCAGGCCGGTTACCAGGCTGACGATCAGGTTGCGCTTGGCTTCGCGTTGTTCTTCGCTTTCGTCGGGGCTGGTTTGTGAGAACAGGCCGCCGCCCAGGCTGACGGTATTGGCGTCGTAATCCGCCTTGTTCTTGATGTCGTGGCTGGTGAGGCTGGATGTGACCAGGCTGTTTTTGCCTTGATGCCCGATTGTTCGGTGACGCTGGCATAGTTGGAGTCGATGTTGGTTGCGCCAAAGTTTGCGCTGGCACCGCTTATCGAGCTCATGCCGTAGCAGAACGGTGGAATACAAAGACTGATGCCGATGCCCAGGCTCTTTTCATCGACTTTGTACGTGTTGGTGTCTTGCAGGCTTTCGATATTAAGATCGCCGCCGACATTGGCGATCACCTTCTTGCCACTCGCCACCGCGCCTTTGATCTGGGTATCGAGTTAAAAGCGGGAAAAGTCTGATTATCTGATCGGGCGAGTTTTTTGAAAATCAGGCCATGAGGGCATCAAAAATCAATGTCTACTTCAGACCTTCCCTAGGTAAACTGTATTTTCTATGAGCATCTCAGTTGTCAGGGTATTTGAACTTTGTACTGACTTGCTCTCCATGTTTATATGAAATCACGAATGAAACCCAATCTTCACCGCGTTGCTCAGCGCTATGTTTAAGCTTATCTACCAATTCATACAACTGTGTATCGTCAATATCTGTCCGGGCGTTGGTAGTCTCCGCTCCATCCTTTTCGACAAGTAACTCTGTGTCTATGAATCCTTTTCCTACTACCACCTCGTAACGAAAACGATCATAGCCGTCGATAATTCCGTTATCAATAATGGAAAATATTTCTTTAATTAATGCAAAATCTTCGGTAATCATACGTGTTCCTTTCAAGGCTTGCTGGATTCATTTTTGAAAATACTGGTTCTGGTCCTGCCATAAATGGTATAGGTGACTGATAAAGTGTCGGGCCTAATAGAGTCCGCAGTTGATCTGTTGAATTTGATTGTGGTTGAGCCAACTGTCTTCGTCGGGTCGTCCAGAGCCTTTTTGATGATATTTTCTTAGAAAACTTTATAGGCTGAATTATTGAAGTTTTTATCTTGCGGGAAAAGGTTGTAGCCGTCACATGTTCCGCCTTGGCTGCAAGCTTGAGCATGACCACCCACATCAGTGTCTCGGCCCTGATGGCCCATCTCTGTTTGCCTAGAGTCGCGAGGGATTTTTTCATTCACAGGGGTAAAGGTCAACTCTTCAACCTGACCTGCGCTGTTGGTTGTGAAGGATTTCCCATTGTCAAGCTCATACCGTGTATTTGCAGCTCGTGCACTCGGGTTATTAAGCAGCTCATATTCTGGAGTACCCTTAACTGCATTTTCAGTTTTAACTTTTACGATCGGTATTTCAGTCGCCGACTTTACACGTTGAGCATCCCGAAGCTCAGCCTCAGTTTTAGCAAGCTGCCCGAATTTGGAGCTCGCACTTCCCTCCTGGCTATCTGCAACTCAGACCAGATAGCTTATCTCCCCTAGTGGTGTGCGAATCATTTAGCTATTCCTCTACTGAGTACGCCGGCCTAAGCCAACCGCCCATCATGCTCCATTCTCCTTTAGACCCATGTGGAGTACTGGTTAACTCCACAATTGATCCTGTTGCGAACGGAATAGTTATTTTATCTATTTAATCTTATTCAACGTCGTAATTGATCAAGAATCATCAGGTGAACATGAATATCCACCTTTTTCATATGCTCCAGGTCAGCCTTTCCTCCAATGCAAAGGGCGGGCTCGAACGCGAACATCTCATCTGCGCCAACCGGCCCAAGCTTTGCCAGTGCGCGCTGGAACAGCGGCTTGCCTTGATTGTCCTCAAAGTCGAGACTTTCTCGACTGGTAGAACCGAGGAATATACCCAGCATTCTATCCGGGACCGGGTTGGGCTTACTCAATTGGTTCTGCAACGCAACAATACCGCCCGCTAGACTTGATATTGTAATTTTGCGCTGGTAACGCTCACCCCATGCATACAACGAACCAAATGCATCCCTGGCGATCACATTATAGTTGTCGACTTCTGCCAAGCCACTGCCCTGCAGCCACCTATCGAGCGTCGCCTTGTATGGCTCGGGGTCTACAATCCAGAACAGCCCATCAGCATAAGAGCACCAACCTTCATTCTGCCAATAACCAAGCAGGGCCTTGGGTAATATTGAGCGATACTTGTCGATACTTGACTTGGGCACTTCTCGACGCGAGTTAGGTTCGCCTAGATTATCGATCAATGATTGAAAAAATTCGTCTCTCAATTTCCACGCCTTCTTAGTAACTCCAGTCTGACATTCATCTTCGCCTGCCCTGAACCGTTGGCGATGGCGGAAGACACTGTCTGATCCAGCGCTTTCAAGCGGCTCGGCCATCTACCGTTATCCTTTGATCCACTTCCTGGTCACGCCACCCTTTGCACCGCCGTCGCCTTCAGTCGCAATGCTGCCGACCTGCCAGGCAAATTCGCCGATGGCCTTTTGCGAGCTGACTGTTATAGGCGGAAATAAATTGCCATCTAGCAAACGACAGTATTCTCCCCGTTTACACTTTCAAAGATAGCGCCTGTCACACCAGCTTGCTCCATTCTAAGCTTGACTTTTTCGCTGACGATTAGAGCGCCTAGGTGTTTTTTGATTCGAAAAATATTTTCCCCATTAACCTTTGCTGGGTCAATAACAAGGTTCAAGAAAATTCTATACTCACCTGCCCTGTCTGGGCGGACTGAATCATCTGATTTGTATTTTTCAAATATAGAGCGTGTCTCATCTACACAGTCGATTTGCGTTTCCACAATCATTACATAAAATTCATCTTGGTGGCCTGCGACTTTCGCAGGCTCAAGTACGACGTGCCTGAAGGGTTCATCAAAATCGGAAATACCGATAAGTGATTTTTTTGCTTTATGACTGATGATGGGAACGGAGGCGTATCCAGCCAGGGAGAAGTCTAGAGCAACACCATCACTTTGCATTTCAATTTCATAAGTGCAAGGCTCCATATATTCTACCGGTGGGTCTGTAAAGAACCAGTTATTGCAGTGTTTGATGCTGCCTAAGTACCATCTATTGTTAATGTTTGTATCTTCTCGAAATAAGTAGGATTTCATGTCAGTCTCTCGTGAGCCACTTGTTGACGGCGCTGCCGGGTGTACTGCTTCAGTCTTGATTTTGTTGACGACACTATCGCCAAGCTGATTTCTGGCCTCCGGGTTATTAGTCAGTTAGCTAAGGCCGCTAAGCCCTTCGATGAGATGTGCGACGAATTCGTGCCGTCATTCCAGCCTGACTGGGCCAACCCCCCTCACCACTGGTTACGGCGCGCTTGAGCGGGGGTATCGCCGCCGCCGGCTCGTAGCAAACCCTAACTGAAGTCGATGCCGACGTTGGCACTTCTCGGCGGGTGCGTGCCTTGCGATAGCCGTGTCTTGCTTGATCACACTGGCGCTTATCTATCACTGGACCGGGTGAAAATTCGGGCCCAAAAGCCGGCTTTCTTTGCTGAAGCCAACGGTGGATGTGGCTCTGTTGTCTCTCTTGCCGGGTGAGTGCCAGGGCCATCAGGTCTCAAAAGGTCTCCCGGATAATGCTCTTGACCTAGACATGGCGAGTCATCCATTCCAAACGCCTTCACGGCAGCCACGGCCTCTACACACCAACGACCAAAATAAGCCCCGCCTTCAAAGTTCTGGTCGCCATAGGTATACCAATAAGGATGTCGATAGCTGACCGCTTGCGGGTCTGATCCGGATTTCGCGCCAGTGCGCACTTCCAGATACCAGTGCTCGACAAAGGCGTTGAGCAGCGGCGGCTGAGAGTCTGCGGGTGCATCCACGGCCTTCAACAAACGACCATACGGCTTGGGATATAGAAGCACGGCTCCTATCTTGCGGTCTGGACTGCGGCTGGCAATGATCCGATCAAGAAGTACGTCTTCGCCATCATTGCCGATCAAGGCCAGCAAGCGATGCCATTGCTTGTCTGGAATATCGAGTGCGAGTGCCAAGCCGACCAGCCAGAAGCAAATGATGTAGTGGTCGTAGTTGACGCGCCAGTGGTGCCGGGTGAATTGCTGCTCTGCAGTCCACACTGCTGCTCCGAGACGCTCAGCTTCTTCCCAAGCGTCTAACAGACCGGGGAAGTAATGCGCCAAGTCAGTTACTGAGTATCCGGCTGAGTATTTGCGCAGGATCTGATGCCAGTGTTTTTGGGCAAGCTTATACGCGTATTGAGGCGCGTAGTCAGGATCACCAGCGGGCTCCTTGAGAGTCCGTTGAGAACTTTTGATGTAGTCGTCATTATCATTGACTACTCGGCTCCAGTAGCTGATATCGCCAAGAGGGGCGCGTATCATTTATCTGCTCCTATAAGCTTAGAAGTTTTTATGGGGTCTACAACAAATTTTCCACTTTTGTCTAGAACACCCACAGTCACATTACCAAACGGGTCAGTATGAACTAGCCATTTTTCAACACGGCCAGCTAGCAAGGCATTGTCTATATTTTCTGCCGCTTGGGCATTACCTCCCACAGACTCAAGTATACGGTCATAGTTAGTGGTTGTGCCCTGCAACCAATCATCACTCATCTGCAGCCCATCTCGGGTGGGCTTCAGCTTGGACGAGCCAAATTTGTACTCAACAATCAGGTAGTCAACACCAGGCTTATCTACCTTGTACAAATCGTCAATGCCTGTCTGGCCAATATCGGGAGCCCGGCCAATTTTTTCAGCGCCGGGCACCAACGTCTTGATTTGCTCGCCACCCATGATGTCCCCGACGATGCTCTTCTGCGCGTTGGTCATAGCGCGGAAGTCCATCAGCGGGGTGCCGTTAGGGTTGAACTGCCCGCCGCGTGCTACAAGCTTGTCGAATTTGGCGAGGCTCGCCACCTCAGCCATCTTTTCAAGCTGCTGCGCTCCAACCTTGATCCCCGCCTTGGCCAGCGCCACGCCACCTTTCGCAGCCCCGCCGACGCCCGTTGCAATGCTGCCGACCTGCCAGGCGATTTCGCCGATGGCCTTGCCCAAGGCTTCGGCGTTTTCGTCGCCGCCGACTTCCAGCGCGGTCTTGATCGTTTCTATCTTGACGTTGAGTTCGTTGACGACGCTGTCGCCAAACTGCTTTCTGGCCTCCGGGTTATTAATCAGTTGGCCAAGGCCAGTAAGCCCTTCGATGGGGTGCGCAACAAATTCGGCGAGGCCCGTGACGTCATTCCAGCCTGACTGGGCCAACCCCTTGCCGATGCCGAACTGGGTCAGAACATCCTGCCTGCCGCTGATGTACGACCATTTGGCAACGACTTTGCCAGCGGCAATCAGGCCTTTTGCTTCGTCGTATTCCTTCTTGAACTGCACGATCTGCTGGGTCGCCAGCCAGTTGTTATCCACCGCCGCACCCGCCGCGGTATTGGCGGTGGTCGGGTCGATGGAGGCGCTGGTCGCTGCCAGGCCGGTCACCAGGCTGACGATCAGGTTGCGTTTGGCTTCGCGTTGTTCTTCGCTTTCGTCGGGGCTGCTTTGTGAGAACAGGCCGGTGAGCAGGCTTGATGCCGCCGCGCCTGCCGCGCCGCTGCCGCAACTTTGACTGCTGGCGGCGGCACCGGCGCAGGCGACGATGCCGTGCAGTGCCGCGTGCAGTGGCGAGCCTTCGGTGAGTTCGCCTTTGGCCACCAGGTCGCCGATGTAGCCGGCGCCCCGTTGCTGCACATAATTGACCACCAGGCCTTGCACGAAGGCAGCGTTGCCCGCGCTGATATTGCCGCCTGCAGCACCGATCAGGGCGGTGGTGATCTGGCGATAGGTGCCGCCTGCGCCCCAGTTTTCGGAGATCGCGTTGGCCTGTGCCGAGTACTCCCGCGCCTGGAGCTGCAGTTGCAGGCGCGCAGCGTCACTCATTGGCGTGTCACGATTGTCTGCTTTTGACTGCAGCTCTTTTGCCTGTTGGCGTTTGAGGTCCGCTTCCCTGGCTTTGTTCGCAAGGAAGGTACTGGCTTCGTTGGAGAACGCGCTGACGATCTCAAAACCGGCGCGGATTTCATCTTCGTCGAAGATCGGTTTGAGCGAGTTGCTGCCATCGCGATCACTGGACACATCACGGTTGAGGCTGGCGACGGTTTGTTCAGCGGTCTGGCCGGTGCGTTTCTGCTGCTCGGCGTCGTCGGTAATGACGACGGCACCGCCACTGATGCCGCTGCGTGTCACGCTGCTTGCCTTGTCGCTGGCGCTGATGGCGATCGGCATATTGGCGCCGATCTTGTTCTCGTTTTTGGCCAGGTCGGTGCCCGGGTTAACCTTGCCGCCAGTCTGCGCGTTGCCCTTCTGGTCCTTGCCGACTTCGTTGTAGCCGCCGCCCAGGCTGACGGTATTGGCGTCGTAATCCGCCTTGTTCTTGATGTCGCGGCTGGTGAGGCTGGATGTGACCAGGCTGTTTTTGCCGTCCTGCACGGCCTTGTCACTGCTGGCGATCACGGCGCCGACCAAATCGGTGTTGCCCCGCACGTTGATGTCGAAACCGTCATCGCCAGCCTTGATGCCTGACTGCTCGGTGACGCTGGCATAGTTGGAGTCGATGTTGGTTGCGCCAAAGTTTGCGCTGGCACCGCTTATCGAGCTCATGCCGTAGCAGAACGGTGGAATACAAAGACTGATGCCGATGCCCAGGCTCTTTTCATCGACTTTGTACGTGTTGGTGTCTTGCAGGCTTTCGATATTAAGATCGCCGCCGACGTCGGCGATGACTTTTTTGCCACTGGCCACCGCCCCCTTAAGCTGCGTGTCGCCGCCGGATGACAGCAGCAACTGGTTGCCAGCCTCCACTTTGGTATTGGTATGGTTCAGCTCGTCGCCGTCGGCCTGGCCCCGGTTTCCGGTGGCACCCAGGTCCAGGGTAAAGCCGTTTCTGCTACCGCCCAGCGAGAGGCCGATACCGATGCTGGCGCTGCTGCCTTTGCTGTCGGTGTTTTGCTGGCTGGTGTTGTTGGCGGCGAGCAGGTTGATGTCGCCGTCGGCCATCAGGCTGGCGTCACGCCCAGCCTTGATCTGGCTGCCTTGGACCGTGATGTTGCTGGCTGCACCTGCGCCGGTCGCGCGCAGGCGCACATCTTGACCGGCGGTGATGGTCGAACCGGCGGCGCTGTCGCTGGTCTGGGTGGTTTTGCTTTCGTTCTTCTTGGTGCCCAGCGACAGGCTGATGTTGATACCGCCTGCCGCGCCAGGGTCCATTGCCACCGCCGTGGCGGCGTTGTTACCGGCCAGCAGGACCGTGGCCGCTGCCAGCGCCTTCATGCGCCCATCATCGGTTTTCTCCGATGCCTGCTTCATCTGCTGGGTGGTCTGGATTGCACTGATGACAGGGTTAGTCACCGTCAGAGTGAACCCGGTCTGTTTGAACAGGGTTTCACGTTCGCGCTTGCTGGTGTTGCGGGCTTCAACGACATCGATGGTTTGCCCGGTGATATCGACGCTGCCTTCGGGCGCGCTCACCTGGCTGCCCACCTGGCGGTAGCCTTTGCCCGCTTCCATCAGCACATCGCCCTTGGTCGAGCCCACGGTACTCGCCGCTGCGGTCTGGCTGGTGGTGAGGTCCTTGACCGTCTGCTGCTGGGTGCCGAGCGTGACCGCGATGCCGCCGCCGCTGAACAGGCCGCTTTTCTTGACTGACTTGTCGTGACGTTCGCTGCTGCTTTCCGTCGCGGCTTCGATATTGATGTTGTTGTCAGCCACCAGAATGGTCTGGGTGGTGGACACCACGTTGCTGCCGCTGACGTTGATGTCGCGACCGGCCTGCACATAGGTTTTCTCGGCACTCAGCGTCGAGCCCTGCGCCTGGGTCTGGTTGACGGTGTCGCGTGTGGTGGTGGTCTTGCTGGAGAACAGGCCGTTGCTGCCTTTGAATTTGTGCGCTTCATCGGCGAACTGGGTGTTTTGCGCTGCGGTCAGGTTCACGTCGCGCCCGGCGTCGGCGATGATTGCACCTTGCTGACTGGTGACGCTTGCGCCTCGGGCATTGAGGTCCTGCCCGGCACTGAGGCGCACATCGCCTTGGCCTTGAATGGTTGAGCCGGCTTCGGTCTGGCTGGCGTCTTTGCGCCAGTTGCTGCCATTCCAGTTAACCGATTGCTGATGGGCTTCGCCAACGGTGGTCAGGTTGATGTTGTCGCCTGCTTGCAGCGAGGTATTGCCGCCGGCGCCTGCGTTGACCACCTGAGCGCCGGTCAGGTTGAGGTCTTTGCCCGCGTTGACGTCCATGGTGCCGCCAGCACCGCTGACAAACAGCCCGGCCACCCGCGAGAGATTGGTGCGCGTACCCTGGGTGCTGCTGCTGTCACGGCTGTTGGACACAACGTTGACGTTTTGCGCTGCATTGATCGCCAGGGTATCGGTGGCGCCGATCAGGCCGCCGAGGTTGTCGAGGTTGTCCCGTGCCGTCAGGGAGACCTTGTCGGCCTGGATGCGTCCGCCGAGGTTTTCGATGTTCTGCGCGGTAATCGCCATCACACTGCGCCCGGCCAGGCTGCCGCTGTTGACCAGATCGCCTGCAATATTCAGGTTCAGACGTTGCCCGGCGATCAGTGAGCCGGAGCCGTTGAGGTCGCTTTCCTGCACCCGCACGTAGACCTGTGGCACCAGCACGTTGCGGGTTTCGCCGTTGGCGAGGGTGACCTTTTTTTGTACCAGCCAGACGATGTCGCTGGTCAGTTGCGCCATCTGCTCGGGGGACAGCTCGACGCCGGGCACCAGTTGCCATTGATTGGCCAGGGTGACGGCGTTGTCGATCAGCGCCCGGTATTGCGCTTCGTCGTTGGCGTAGCCGTCGAGAAAGCGTCGCCCCGTCAGTTGCGCGACCTGTTCGCGAATCAGTTTCTGCTCATAGAAGCCATCGCCGAGGCGCTGCTGGGTCAAGGCAGGGTCGACTTGCAAGCGCTCCAGCATGTAATCCGACGACAGCCAGGTGCGATAGCTGGCGAAACGCGGATCTGTTTCGACCAGGTAATTGCTGGTGGTCTGCGGATGGGTGGTGAACAGGCTGTTATTCGGCAATTCCAGGGACGGGCCCCCGGTGCGAATTTGCTCGGCCACGCCTTGTGCGTTCTGGGTGGTCTGCGCTGCGACCTGAACGATCGGAGCTACTTGAAAGGTACGGGCGGCCGGAGCGCTGACCGTACCGGTGGAAGCGATCTGCTGACCGACGGCCTGAGTACCGCGTGCGCTGATCTGGGTGCCCGTGCCGCTGACCGCTGTGTTCTGCGCGAAGACGGTAGGTTGCAGGGAGATATCCTGAATCAGCGGGGCAGGGGTATAGGCTGCGCTGTTCGCGCCTTGCCGGTCGCGGCCCTTGCGCTGGATGCGGTAGAAGTTGGTGACGCTGCCGCTGTCGACGGTGGCGCGCTGGCCCGACACTTCGGTGTTGGTCAGGCTGGTGACGTCTGCCTGCAATAGTCCGCCGGCGATGATGCGGCTCTTGTCGTTGAGCACGTCGCCGGCGCTGATCTGCATTGTCCCGCCAGACAGGATCTGCGCCGGGGCCGAGGTGGCGATCTGGGTTTCGTTGACGACGCGGGTGTAGTCGTAGCGGTTCCAGTTGTCGCGCTGGCCCTCGGGGGTGACCAGGTAATTCACCTCATCGTGACGTAGGGAGATCTCGTTGGCTTGGTAGCGGTTGGTCGAGCCGGTGAGTTGAAACTCCTGCTCGGGAGTTCGACTGACCTCAACATCGCGCGTGCTGAAATGTTCGTTGGTGTTGCGCACGCTTTGTACGTTCAAAGACAGATCGCCAAGCGCTTCGAGGGTCGCGCTGGCATTGGTCAGTAATTGAGCGCGACCCTCGGCGGTATCGAGCGCGCTCAAGGTCCCGCCAATGGCGAGGTCGCCAGCACTGAAGACCAGCGATTGCTCGCGGTTATTCAGGGTTGAGGTGCCGATATTCAGTGATTCACGGGCTGCTATCGTTGCTGCGGTGCCATTTTCATCGAGGTTGTTCAACGTCGAGGTGGCTATCGCCAGTTGGTCGCCATACAGGCGCGCGGTGCCGAGGTTATTCAGCGTCGCTGCCTGCACGCGGACTTGCTGGCCGTCGATCAGCCCACGGTTGGTCAGGGTGCCAGCGACGTTCAGACGAACCTGGCCCGCGCTGATTTCGGCGTTGGCGCTGTTGTCGAGCGTCTGCGCGCTGACTAGCAGGGACTTGCCCGCCAGCAAACGCCCGGTGTTGTTGAGCGCCCCGGCGGTGCTCAGATCAACGTTGTTGTTGGCCTGAATCTGCCCGCTCAAATCAAGGCCGCTCTGCAACCTGAAGTTGATGTCACCCAGGCTCAGCGCCCGGCCCGTGCCGCTGTAATACGCGGCGTTGAGCGACAGCAGCTTGCCCGCAATCAGCGTGCCGTCGAGGTTATTCACCGATTGGCGACGCTGCGCGGTATCGCGGTCGCGGATGGTCAGGTCACCGGTCGAAGAGATCAGCCCGCTCTGGTTATTCAGCGTCTGGCTCACGCCCAGCAGCAGGCCTTCATCAGTGCGCACGGCACCGGTCTGGTTGTTGAAGGTGTTGAGCGCCAGGTTCATGCTGCGGCCTTCAAGGCCTAGGTTGGTGCCCTGGGTGGCGCTGTTGTCGAGCACATCGGTGCTCAGGTTCAACGCGCCTGCACTGCGGACCAGCCCACCCTGATTGATGAGGGCCTGACCCAGTGCCAGCTTGACGTCGCCGAGGCTTTGCAACTGGCCGCCACGGTTATCCAGGCGTGCGCCGTCGACGTGTACGGTTTTCTCGCCAATGATTTGGCCGCCGTTGGTGTTGACCACGTCGCTGGCGGTGAGCAACAGATTGCCCTTAGTACTCAAAAAGCCAGTGCTGTTATTGACGCTGGCGCTGCGGATTTCCACGGCATCCTGACCGCTGATGCCTTTGGTGGTGCCGGAGTCGAGGTTATTGAGGGCCTGATTTCCGGTGTCGATAAACAGTTTGCCTGCAGACTGAATCAAGCCCGCCGCGTTACGCAATTCGCCGCTGCGCAAGTCGAGCGTGGCGCGTGCGTCGAGCGTGCCATCGCTGTTGTCAAACAGATTGCCGTTGCTGTTGAGGTCCAGTGCCAGGCCACTGATCACACCGCTGTGGTTGTTCACACCTTGCGCCGCCACGGCGATGTCGCCCTGGGCTTCGAGACGCCCTGCGTTGTTGTTCAGTGCGCCATCGGTCACGTTCACCGACAGCCCGGACTGCACCGAACCCAGCACGCCATGGGTGTTGTTGAATTGTCCGGCGATGATCGCCATGCGCTGGGTCGAGGCGAGCGTGCCGCCGATATTGTTCAGTTGACCGAAGTGGGCTTGCAGCGTGCTGCCGGCGCTGAGGGTGCCCTGAGCATTTTCCAGGCGCGCGCCGCTCAGTTCAGCGCCGCCGCTGGCAGCCAGCGTTCCGCCGCTGTTGTCGATCAAATCACTGGCGGTCACCGTCAGCAGGCCGCCGTCGGTTGCAACAACTTTGCCGTTCTGATTATTCAGCGTGCCAACGTCGATCACCACAGCGCCAGGGCTGCTGACCTGGCCGTTCTGATTGTTGAATTGCTCGCTGACATTGATCTGTAAAGGCTCCAGCCCCGTTTGCAGAATGCGCCCGTATTGATTGGACAGGGTGCGGGCCTGGAGCGTGAGCTGTTGGCCCTGGGCCAGACCTTCATCCAGCACCACGTCGTCAGCCTTGATCGACACGCTGCCATTACTGGCAATGCTGCCTTTGGTACTGCCGAGTTGGTTGGCCTGAATGCCCAGCGAACCCTTGCCTGCGTGTTCGATGCTGCCGCTGCCGTTGTCGATGCGACCGGCGCTGATCCGGGTATTGGTCGCGTTTGAGGCAATTCGTCCGCTACGGTTGTCGAGGCTCACGGTGGCGTTTATCGATGTGTCGGCGACGCCGGTCTGCACCAGCTCGCCGCCGACGTTGGACAGATCACCGGCGTTCAGTTGCAGGTTGTCGGCGTTGACGCTGGCGCTGTCTGTGCGCAGGGTTTTTGTCGCGTTGGCCGCGAGGGTCTGGCTGGCATCCACGCGGCTGCCACTGAGATTGCTATCGCCGTTGTTGGCGGTCAGGGTGACATTGCGGCCTTGAGTCTGGCTGCCGCTGAGGTCCAGATCATCGGCCTGGATGCTGACATCGCCTGCCGCCAGGTTTTGACCCTGCGCTTTGACGTTGGTTGCGCGCACCGCAAGGTTGCCGCTGCTGCCCAGTTTGCCGTCCACGCCTGCGCCCGCCGCCAGGCTTGAGCCCTGGGTGCTACGAATCGATTTGGCGCTGAGGGTTGTTTGATTCTGGCTGGCAATCGTGCCGCTGTTGTCGATATCCCCGGAGCTGGTGAGGTTCAAATCGCCCTTGGCGTAAAGCGAGCCGCTATTGTCAACGCTTGTGGCAGTGATACGGGTGGCCGTGGTGCCGCTGATTGTGCCCATGTTGTGCAGTTTGCCGTCTGCGCTGACGACCACTTCACCCGCCATGGCGCCAATTTGCCCGGCATTGCGCATGCCGATACCCGATTCGGTCCCCACCAGCACGATCTTCCCGGCGTACATTCCACCCAATTGCGCCACGTCGATGCCGACGGCTGGCTTGTCGCCGTCGGCGCCGGCCTGAGGCTTGGCCTGGGTGTTATCGGCGTTGACCTGATTGCGTCCGGCAGTGACCTTAAGGTCATTGGCCCAGATACCCGCATTGACCTGCACGGTACGGGCAATCAGGTCGGTGTAATCGGCGTCGCGGCTATCAAGGCCCTTGCCCTGAATGTTCAGGGTGCCGCCGTTCACGGTGTAGCCGCTGATGCTGCCGTTCTCCAGCTGCACCTGACCGGTGCTCAGGGTCGCACGGTTGGCGTTGATGAAGCCGCAACCGTCGCAGGTAATGCCGGCCGGGTTGGCGATGACTACTTGGGCGCGTTGCCCGGCGACTTCGACATAGCCGCGTAACTGGCTGGGGTTGCTGGCGTTGACCTCATTGAGGATGACCCGCGCGCTGCCTTTGGCCATCGCTGCGTTGCCTTC
Source organism: Pseudomonas poae (assembly GCF_001439785.1). GTDB lineage: Bacteria > Pseudomonadota > Gammaproteobacteria > Pseudomonadales > Pseudomonadaceae > Aquipseudomonas > Aquipseudomonas poae. The sequence continues at coordinate 71,581 of NZ_JYLI01000016.1, forward strand.
GATCCAGCCACCCAGTTGCGTTTGGGTATTGGCGCCGCTGTTGTTGAGGATGACGCCGCGCGGGTCGACATCGAATTGATTGTAGGTGTTACGCGAAACCCCGGCCGCGCTGGGCGCCTGAATATTCACCTGCGGCGTGCCGTTGGCGCTTTGAATCACCGTCGGACGCTGGCCGGCTGCGGCAGTCGGATCGGCCACAATCGTGCCCGCCGCCCACGCCGGTACAGTGCTCCATGACACCAGCCCGAGCGCGATCATCAATGCAAAACGCATCGGCCCGAGCGTTGCCGTGCAGCCCGCGTCGGCGGTGGTGAGGCTGACGCGAGTGCCCGGCGCCTTGACCTGGCTGGTGACGTTCTCCGCCACCACCATCAACAGCCCGCGTGCCTTGTTGAAAACAATTCGGTACAGGTGCTTGTTCATAGCAATTCCATTTGCGGAGCCGGCCCGCGATACAAAAGTTGAAGTTACGGTGCTGTGGCAACCGGGTGAGCTGCAAACCAGGCTCTGGCCTGTTCAGGGATCACACCGATGCCCTGGAATGTCTTGATTTGCAGGCCTCGCTCGTCGCCCCGGTGATACAGCGCGCGACCGCATCGGTTGGCGAACAGGTGGCGCTGGAGGATTCTGGTAAAGGTGGCCGTATGGCCAAACGGCGCGATCCAGTCGTTGAGCCAGAGGCGCTCGCCGCAATTCCAGTCCGCGTCGCTCAATGTCAACGGTGATTGCTGCAAATAGCGCTGTTCTGCTGCTTCATCGACGTTAAGCCAAGAGAGGTAGCACACCGGCTTGCCGTGCTCGCTGCCCAGCACGAATTGGCGATGCTTGAGCGCCGGCAGCAGAAGTGTCGGTAAGCTGTGCAGTGGCGCATCACGGTGAGCGCTGGAATGCATCCACAACCAAGTGACCGAGCCCAGCACTGCCGCCTCGTTCCAAGGCTCGTCGATCAGGCCGGGTGCCGTGATGTCCAGGGTTTCAAAACGCATGGCATTACCCCTCAGAACGACCAGATGACGGTAAAGTCGCTGGTCACGTTGGCGGTCTTGAAGTCATCGGGCTTCTTGAGCGGCGTGCCTACCGACCAGTCATAAGACAGGCCCTTGTAACCACCACGCACACCCACCACAGCCCCCGCCAGTCGTTTACCAATCAGGAACTTACTGGCCTGACCGCTGACTTCGCCGTAGTCGACACCGGTGTAAAGCTCCTGGCCGGTTTGCCCCAGCGCCAGGCCGACTTCGTTGCGCAGTGTCCAGCCGCGATCGGCAGAAAGAATGTTTTCGCCGTCAAACCCGCGCACGCTGTAGCGTCCGCCAATCGAGAAGCGGTCTTGCGGCACCAACGGTGTGCGGTTCCATTGCGACCGCCAACTGCCGATATAGCGCAGGCGCTGGTCGCTGAGGGCGAATGGCACTTGCAGCTGGGCGTCGGCGGTGATGATCTGCGAGCGGGATGTGCCTGCACCAGAGGCTTCTTCGGGGGCCGGCAGCGAGTCATGTGCGCCGGTGCCGCGACGGTAGGCGACGCCAAGGTCCAGAATAGAGGTGCCGATAAATTCCCGGTGATCCAGGCCGAGCTGCCAGCCCGCCATGCGCCGATCCTGGTTGCCGATCTCGGTGTCGTCGATGAAGTTTTCAGAAGACCGTGTCCACAGGCCACCCCACGCCGTGGTCTTGCGCACGGCATCGCGGTAAAGCAGGCGAGACAGGCGCAGATCGTTGGTACGGCTTTCGCCTCGATACTGGTACGTCTGGGTGGCGCCGGCGACCGACTGCTCGTAGTTATACTCGCTGGTGGTGAACGCCAGTTGCCAGTAACCCATCGGCAGCGAGTAGTGGAGCGTATTGCCATTGGAGCCGTGTCGGCCGGACTCGCCGCCGCCCAGGTCGTGGTTGAAGCTGGCGTAGAACAAATCGTTGAGCGATAGCAGGTTGTCCAGCGACAGCGACACATTGCCCTGATACTTGCCTGTGGATTTGCTGCCCGAGTTGTCGACGGACAGGCTCACGCGGGCCGGAAACTGCTGGCTCCATTTGATCACCACATCGCTTTCGCCGGGCTTGGCATCAGCCGCCAGGGTGGGTGTGATCTGAATGTCGGCGTCGGCAGTGGGCACGCGCTTGAAGTTTTCCAGCGCCTGTTCGATATCGCGCAGGTTAAGCAGGTCGCCGGGGTTGGCAGGCATCGCATTCCATAGGGTTGCGCGACGGCTGGTGCCTTCGGCAAAGCGGATTTCGCGGATGCGCCCCGGCACGATTGTCAGCACCAGAATTCCGCTGTTGAGGTCCTGCGCTTCGGCAAGCACGCGGGTGGTGACAAATCCCGCCTGGATGATCGCATTCTGCATGCGCTTCATCGTCATGTTGATGCCCGCGCCACCCAGGCAACGCCCCACTGCGGGGTCTTCCTCGGGGTTGGCGGCCTTCAGCGCCCATTGAAACTTCTCGGATGCGTCGCCAATCAGGCGGATGTCTTTAATGGCGAAGCAGGGCGCTTCTTTTACGGGAAGACGAGAGCCGCCTTCGTCGAGCGAAGGTGCCTGAAGACGCACATCGGGCCGCGATTCCAGTTGATCACGCAGCGCGCGTTCACGCTCCTGCTGACGCAGTAATTCCTCTTCAGGCCCGGCAGCCTGAGCGGTGGCGGTCGTAAAGAGTGTCCACACTGCCAGCGCCGTCAGCGCGAGGTGTCTTGCATTCATCGACGACAAGCGGGCCAGCCCCACGACATATCGAGAGGGGCCAAGCTTGTGCAGTGGGCAGCGTGAGTCCGCAGGCATTTCACATCCTTGTGATCAGAATCAGAGGCACAATAAGTGAACCGCCTGGAACGGCAGTGGCACTGAAGAAAATAGAAAAATGTAAAGGTTTCGACGAGCAGAAAACGAAAGTTCCTACATTTAGTCATACGCTCTGATGGAGGCTTAGCCCGAAAGTTCCGTGACGGGCAAGGCTGCGATAACAACGCTCAGGAAAACGCTCAGGAATGTGACGATCTTCACGCGTACTGCGAGTGCTGAGGCAAGCGAATCAGATAGTTTGCTAGATATTAATACCTGGATCGAGCATATCCAGGAATGCTCGCGCCTCATTAGCGGGGTTGTGCTGATCTTAGGGGCTCGTAGCGCACGAGGCATTTGCCCTGTTGATGCGGCGCACGGTCTTATGGTCTCGCAGGTGAAATGTCCCGGTAGATCTTGCGCCGCTGTTTACGGTGTTGCAGGAAGTTTTCCTACATGCCGTCAGGCTTGGGCTCCAGCAAGGGCTATTTGAACTAAAAGAGGAAAGAAGAGGCAATACGATGAAACGTTGGGAGGTGTACCAGAAAGGCAAACGGTTTGAAGGTGTTCAGGCCCGCGACCATTCCGAGGCATTGCTTGAAGCATTGCGCAAACTCGACCTCGATGACGAGTCGGGGCTGGACGTGCGGCTGGCCGCGCAGTAATTCGGGAAAAGTCAGCCATGTCGTCCAGCACTAATCCGCTTGTTCTCTGCGTGTATAGCTGCACCGTGTATGGCCAACTTGCATCTGCCTTAATCATCGCCCGAGCTGACTAAGGCCTGCTCCGCATGCGGTGCCGAAGTCCTGGCTGAATGGGGCGGCGGCGTAGAGATGGTCACCAATCAACTCGAATAACGGAAAAATATGTGACGCAAGTTTTTGCTCCTAACCGATGACCGAACCGCATGAGTAATGCAATGCGTACGAAAACAGCTTTTCGTTAATGGAATTTTTCGTGGCATCAGCTGAAAAAATTAAAATAAAAATATGATTTTTAAAGAATTTTTATGGTTGTTTATGTTCGAGTGGGAGTGAGGTTTTTCGTCAACTATCTGATTTTTTTGTAAAAAATAAGAGTTGATAGTGATCTTTACTATGTCATTAATGGCATTGTTAATGGCGCACATTGTACGTATGTGAGAAAGCTCTATCGATACCCTGTCCCGGATAAGGAATGCCGGCATGGTATCGAGAACGCTTAGCCGCGCAGATGTCAGTAATAACTGTTTGCCCATCTCCCCTATGGTATGTGTCTTGAATTACTTCAAGCGCAGCCTTCAACCCGCGCAGATTTCGGTCTAGAAGTTATCAATCGCGTTGCACATCGACACCTTCCCCGCTGGCTGCGGTTGGGCCATGACCCACTGTTTGCCACCCGCCTCCAATTCATCCAGCTGGAACGAACAGTTCGCCGACATGGTGGCCTGCACCATGTAGTCCACGCCAGGCCGAGGCACGAAGGTCATGGTCCTGGCACACTGCCGGGAATATTGCAGGCGCCCCAGATAATGGAACGCGATCGGCTTGTTCGCTGGCACCACCAGCTCCGACGAGACCGCACCGGCCCACGAAAAGATCGGTCCGGGAATGCCGAGGTTTTCGCCGTTATGGTCGGGGAAGCCGGGTTTCGCCGACGCCATCACCCCCGCGCCGGGCACGTTCCAGTCGAGACAGTCACGCCCCGGCACGGCGCGCACCAGGCCGTCGGTGAGCAGGCGGATACGGGCAGTCTCGCCGCCTTGCGGGGGCACGTAGCCAGTGGACAGCGAACGCACGTTCGCCACTTGGCCGCAGCCGCCGAGCGCTAGCAGCAGCACGGCGGGGATTACAGGCAACAGTCTCATCGGGTATCGACTCGCAGGGGGAAGTTAAGGCTGACGGCAGTTGGCGCTGACCGACAGATGCGGCGCCGGCTCATAGCTCACGCGCTGCAAACCATCTGCGTCCTGGAACAGGAAGTACTTGACGCGACAGTCCTTGAACATTGCTGAGTAACCCTCCGCCCGGAAGCCTTGGCCATCGACCTGTTTGGTCACGGTATTGTTGCGGCTGACCACCGCGAGCACCTTCTGATAGCTGTCGCCCATGTTTACCCCAGGCTCGCCGGTGATCGCGGCCGAGGAGGCGCAACCTCCCAGCGCTGTTGCCGCCAGGGCCAATGCGGCGCCATACAGTCCGTTGCGTAGATTGTTCATTCCCTGTGTCCTTTTGGTGATGGGTTAATGGCGGCCGTCGCACACCGGCGATTCGCCAATACGGCCTAGCTTGCACAGATCCAGATCGTCCGTGCGGATAAAACCCGCATCCTTCATGCAGTAGAAGCGCGTCAGCACCACATCAATCGGCGACTTGTCGCCTGCGCCATCAAGATTGGTATACCCGCAAGCACGCATGGCGTTGTCAACGCCCGATTGGGTTACCCCCTTTTTGTACCACTGTGTGTAGTCCCCGGGTGGCGGTTGGAAGCCCCGTCCCGTGCAGCCAACCAGTAACACAGCGCAAAAACTCAGCAACAGGCTCCTCGTGAACATGGCGTTCTTCCTGATGGGCTGACTCGTATCAGTGTGAGACGCCGTAGGGTGAGTCGTTGTAGGCGTTACCCACGGCCTGAAACAACAAAGCCCGCATCAGTCGGCTTTGTTGTTTCAGGCGAAGGCGTTAATCAGAAGTCGTAACGCACGTTCGCAGTGAAGGTGTCGGCGTCGAAACCACTGCTGGTCAGGTAGTTGTACATCCCTCCCACACTCCACGCGCCCACGCGGTAGTTGGCGCCCAGTCCCAGCTCGTAGCTGTCGCGCGCCGGTGTTGTGCCTGTGGTGGTGAACGGGGTGCCGCCGAGCACGAAGGTGGAAGTGGTGCCGGCTTTGTCGCCGATGAAATCGTGCCAGGCCATCAGCTTGGCTTCCGGTTCCAGGCTGCCAGCACCTAGGTCAAAAGCGGCCGCCAGGCGAGCGCCCAGGCCCATTTCGCCGATTTCATAGCGCTGGCTGCCGACGTTGAGGGCGGCTGAGCTGCCTTTTTCACGGTACGAATCAATCGAGACATTGGCATAGCGCGCCCCGACCTGTGGTTCGAGCAGCCACTGCTTGTCCAGCTGGAACGTATAGCCTGCCAGTGCGTTGACGCCGAAGATCTCACTGTCGTAGTCGGCCTTGGCGCGAGTGCCGGCGATGTAGCGTTTGGGCTCGTTGTCATTCCAGCCGTACATCAGCGAGGTGTCGACAAAGAAGTTGTCGCGGGCCCAGTTGCCGTACAGGGTCAGTGCATGACCGCTCACGTCGGTTTTTTTGCCGAGGTCGGATTTGACGTCGCTGGTCAGGTAGCTGTAAGCCAGGCCAACGGTGGTGTCGGTGTTGAGCTTGCCGTCGGCACCCACTGCTATGCCGTGGGTGTTGGTGTCGTAGCCGTCGATACCGTGGCGGCTGTCCTGGTTGGCATCGCTGGACAGCGCCTGTATCCACACGCCTTTTTCTGCCAGGACGTCTCCGGAGGACAAACCGTTACGGGTTTTGCTGGCGCGGCGGTTGATGGCACCTGCGACCAGGTTCTGGCTGTTGGTGGCGGCGTTGATCACCCCACGGCTGACGTCCGGGGTCAGGGTTTCGGTAAGTTTGGCCAGGTCTTCACGGGTGGTGGCGTTGGCGAAACTCTGGAATACCGGATCGCTTTCGTCCATCAGGCCCAGAACCGTGTTCTTGAATGGCTTGATGGCGTTCACCGCGTTGCGCGATCCACGGGCACCCAGCAGGTCTTGCGTGATCACCTCATCACTGCGAGTGGCAACCAGTGCTTTCACGTCCTGGCCTTCAATGCCGAAGTTCCTTACCTCAAGCAGCGCCGAGGAGGAAACCACGGACAGGTTCTGCGGCTCTTCCCAAGTGCCAGAGTTGATGAGGGTGTAGCGGGTGCCCTGGGTCGACGTGCGGAAGTCGTCGGAGCGAGCCTGCAGTTCGATCTGGCTGCCTGGAGAGAAGAAGGTATTGCCGGTGACTTTCAGGATCGGCGTGTTGGGCAGCGTGTTGTTATCCAGCAGCAGGCGCAGGCGCGCAGTGTCGCTGTCCATATCGAGGTCGCCCACAATCGTGGTTTGCGGGCGAAGCAGCGTCAGGCGGCCACCGTCGATATCGACGAAACCGGCGCGGATGGTCGAGCCATCGAACATTGCGTCCCCTTGCACCAGCACACCACTCAGGCCCAGCAGGTCACCCTTGACCTGACCACCTTGCCAGTAGAAGTACGACGGGGAGGCATTGTCGTCCGCCGAAATTGCTGCAGTGCCGCCTTCGATCAGGCCACCTGTCTGCCTGATGGAGAGGGTGTCGAAACCGCCGGAAGTGTCGAGACTGCGAAAGCGGATGCCGATCCCGTCAGCGGAGATAGTCCCGCTGTTGTTGATATCACTCTGGAAGGGAGCGCCTGTCATCTGACCTGTAAAGCGGGCCTTCTCGACGTCAATACCGATAGAGTCGATGCCACGCGCGGTGATAGTGCCCGAGTTATTGACGCGCGCCTGGGTCGAGGTGATCAGCATGCCTTCGGCTTGTTCGCCAGTCACAGTGATGTTGCCATTGTTGTTCACTTCACCGGCGATCTTCGCCAGATACACGTCCAGCCCGACAACGGCGTTGCCGCTCACCGTAATGTCACCATTATTTATCACGTCGCCACCGACGTTGGAATCGAGGGTCATGGCGATACCGGACGGGAAGTAGGTGGGGGTCGCAGCCGTCAGGTTGATTTTGCCCTGGTTGACCAGGTTGCCTGCCAGGGTCAAGTTGTTCAGCACTACACCTGCATTTTGCGAGGTCCCGCTGAAGGTGGCGTTATTGAAAACATCACCGGAGCTGGTGTACGCCCCTGTGCTCAGATCGTAGTTGAGGTCGGGGGCGGAGGCGGCATGGACCGTGGCAGCGGCAGCCGCGACGGACAGCGCCAACAACGAGCGGCGCAGGTGGGAAATGTTCAAGGCAGTATCCTTACAGGGCAGAAACTGACAGGGAACAACCTACGCGTCAGCGTCTTTTTTTTGGCTTCCCTGCCAGCTTGTCAGTAAATGGCTGATTCAAGCGCGTGCGAATTTACACGATGCGTGTAAGAAAATTCATCATAAAAAAAGAATCAATGAAGAAAAAAAGCTGAAAATGCGACGCTGTGAGTGTTTTTTCAAGGTTCCACGAGGCTCTTTAGCAATAAGTGGAACTTTAGATGTGCGGTTGCGGTCTCGTCCGAGTCCGGCACTATTCGGATTTTTTTAAACGAACTTCTCAGCGCTTGATCTCAGTTGCCAACGGCGTTTCAGCCCATCGGCTCCATGTCGTTTCCCACCCCCTGTCATGGCTCGCTTCTGGTACCTGGACGCATTGTGAGAGGGGAGAGCCAAGCGCCTGTTGGTACCTGTCAGCTAAACCCGCTGGAATAATCAGGTCTGCTTCTGCGATGAGATGACGCTGGGGTACCAAAGCGAGTCGATCACGATAGTCCAATGGATCCAGTGAGCCGTCGAGCGGCGACAATCCTTTCATCGTCGCCCATAGACGTGGACTGAGATTGCCAGCAAGGGTTTGTACCTGAGTAACATCACTGCGCTGCGCCGCTAACAATAATGCGAGAGCGGCTCCACCAGAGTATCCCACCAGTTCGAACTCGCTGTTGCCATATCTTCGTTTTAATTCGTCCAGCGCCTGGTTGAGGCGGGTGACTACTTCCTGGGAAAATCGTCGATCAGTCCAGAGTGCGGGTTGACAGGCTGCGGTCATGACGAACTGGCAGGGGCGTGCCAGGTACGCATTCGGTGTCGGATCACCCACCGCCAGCCGTGGCACTAATAAATTGTGCGGGCTCGGATCCAGGCTGGGTCGATTCGCCGTCGCCCAGGCATGGCCATCGCCTTCCAGGTAGACACGCAGGCGAGTCATCTTTTCTGCAGTGTGCGGCGCAAGTATGACGAGGGGGAAGCTGTGTCCCGACAATACCTCCAATTGCCGGTCGTGCTCTTCAGCCAGTTGTTGCAGTGCCTGGCGCGGTGATTGGCAGGCGATGAGCAGCGCGCTGATCATTACCATCCAGACTTTATAGACGCAGGTCTGACAACAAGAAAAGTATTTGCTCATCAAGTCATCACGCATCATTACCAATGGAGGCCTCGGCGGGTTGTGATAACTGACTGACATTTTTGTTGTCCGGTAGAAAGCGAAAAAGTTACCTATATCGTTTAATAAACTGCAGGAATTGGCGTAGAGATTAAAGAAACTGCGATCGAATTAAATCCGTGTCGAACGGAGTTATTCCTTGGTCAGGCGCAAAGATCGCCTGTGCCTGCTGCGCCGAGGCCACCCGTTCTCCCCTGGCTCGCACATGTAAATCGAACAGCGTTTCCGGGTCCGGCCTTGGTGTGTGTATCAAGGCCCGTAGCATCAACGATACGCCACTGAGGTTATTGTTGACGTTGTTCCACCGCGCAGATGAAGTTAGCCCCAGATCGGCCCAAATCATCCGTCGTTCCTGCAGGTCCATCACGAAAGGCAGGCAGATTTGCGTGTCGGATGCGATGTCGATACGGTCGAACACGGAGCGCGGCTCGAATACTTCACCCGCCGCCACATCGGCGCGGGCCATCCAGCCTGCGAAGCATTCTGGAAGGTCGCAGTACGGTTGTTGGGTAAATGAGTTGATGGATGTAACAACATAGCGGATGCCTTTCTCGACGAGAACATCCAGGTCAAGGTCTATAAATTCCGAAGCGCCCTCGGGCGCGGTGACGATGTCGCCGCTATGGTAGCCGCCGAAACTTTTGAGGTTGTAATACGCGACCGTTTCTTTGAATACGAAGTCGGCGTCGAAAAAGGCTGCGGACAAGTCGATGTCCGTGCGTCCACTGCCGTTCTTCCACCACAGGAACAGGCGAATGAAACGTGTGTCCGGCATAGGCAACCGACTGCCCCGCACCAGCGTACGCATCGACTTCGATGAGGCGCGCTGCGCTAATGGTACTCGGTAGTCGCGTAACGCTGGGTCGATGAAGCAGCGACCCAGTGAGGGAAGTGACGCAAAACGCTTTACCAGAGCGGCCTCGCAGAGGCTTGTTGCCCGTGCGAGAACGTCGGGAGGGGGAGGTTCGCGTCGATCCTCGATGCCATAGATTTTGGCAAACGCACCTTTGGGGGTGAAGGCCCGCAAGGGGAGGGGGCGGGGGGCGCTTACCTGAGCCAGCAACTGCAGCAGAACAGGCGAGGACACCTGCGGGGCAACCGTCTCGAATGCATCGAGAACCGACTCTTGTTCTGTGGCTCGCCGCAGAGTCGCATCCAGTCGTCGTGCGAACTCACCAGGTCGGCTCTGCAGCAGGGACGTGAGAGTGGCAATATGACGCTGTGCGAACAATGTCTCGACACGCGATCCAAATGAGCCCCACGCTTCGTTGCGACGTGCTGCCGTGATGGCGGCTAACGCTGCTGGGTACTTGTCGGCGTAGTCGCCCGGATGCAGTACCTCAGCCAGGCGTTTCCATCGCTCGGCATGTCGCATGACGTCTTCTGTGGCATTGGGTATGCGGTCCAGCAGGCGCAGCAGCAGACGGCGCATCGAGCGCTTCATTGCAGTGAAGCGTGTCGACGCTGTGGTCAGTGACACGTCTCCGCCAGTCAGCGCGACCGCAAGTCGTAGCACGTCGGTCGTCGTTTCCACGTTTCTTCCCAGGAATGCGTTTACCCGTACATCGCCGGCTACATGCAGGATAAGTGCGCCGCCAACCTGCGCACGGATTTCCCGGAACGGTACGGTCTCAGGTAGCAGGCGGAACACATCGCTTTTGTAGGTTCGGATGAACCAGGCGACATCGGCAGCGTCCTGTTCGGAAAGCGAGGTGCGTGATGAAATCAGCGGTTCCAGCAGTGAGTCGAACTCGGAGACGCTTCCCGGTTCAATAACGCGGGATATGAAGTTGCCTTCAAGCATCGCGGGACGAGAGTCTTCAGTTGCCGGTAAACGTGCAAGCGTGAGGTAGTGGATTACCGCGTTAAGGTACAACTCCGCCTCTGATGCCTTTAGAACTTGCTCGGGAAAATCAGGATAGAACGGTCGGTGGTGTACATGGGCGCCAGTCTCCCGCCGAAGGACTCCAACGATTTCGCGCAGCCAATACTTAAGCTCTGTCGCTGACAATAGGCCGATTTGCTCGATCAGAGATTTTGATAGTACGCATCGGAACGCCGCAATTTCCCGAACAGCCGACGCAACCTGAGCACGCGTGGCGCCGCCAGTACCTATCGGCACATGGACTTTGCTACGACGACGCAGGAATATCCCTTGATTCATGCTTGATTTTCTCCTTTGGCCGCCGTCGTGTAGGGGCTGCAGCATCGTTTTACAACTGATGTAAAAACGCCTGCAAGCAGCAGGCGCAGTGTGGAGAGCGAAACCCCTAGGTCATAGGAGGTTAGAAGGAAGGTGTTCCATAGCCACGGACGCATTCTAGGCAATTGCGTCGTTTTTTGTCAGGTGGCGACATACCTTCAATGGTGGCAAGTTGCTTCGCCAGAACAACAGGGCTGAGAAACGCCAGATCGTTTTCCGGCGACTATGTTAACGGCGGCGTGATTGGCCAAGGTTTTGCGTTTTTGCAGTATAGGTTGGAGAATAACCAAGGCTTTCCCGTAATCGATTCTGCCGGCACTAGCGCCGTTTAAAATGCATGTGAGCGAACTGATACCGAGGTCTGTACATGAAGCTTGAAGATCGTATGCAGGCTGCCATCAATGGCATCCAGGGAAACGTGATCCTGCGCACGGATGTTGCGAAGCTTGGTGGGCATTCGCAGGTTTCTGTCGGCTTGGATCAGCTAATGCGCAAAGGCCTGATTGTCAGGATGGGCATCGGTATTTATGCAAAGGCTTCCCGCAACCCTCTCACGGGAGTCATCACGCCTACAGCAGACCTTGAAACACTCGCCGTTGAGGTTTTTCGTCGATTGGGTATAAGCGCCTCTGCCGGTACCGAGCGGTCAACTGTGTCAAAAGACGCAAAAATATGGGTAAAAGGTAGTCGCCGCATCCGTCGCAAGCTGTCACTTGGCGGACGATCGGTGGTTTACGTCAACGAGCTCTCCTCTCCCCGCAATGCAAATAGCTCCGTAAGGCGCCATCCAAAAACCGGAGCACTTATCATCCCAACGTCAGGCCTTCGGCGTTACGTAATGGATCTGGCGGACTCCTGTCAGGTTGCTTATACCAGGACCTACGCAGATGAATGGGCCGAAAATGTTTCCCGACTTTCGGGCGACGATGTCCGCACTGACGTGATTGAGAGTTTGGTAATCGCACTGAAGAAACAGAAGAAAGTTACTGGATTGGAAGCGGTTCACCTGCTCACAAATTACTTGAGGGAAAAGCAGCGTGTTTGACCCATTCAAGGATTTCGACGCAAGGGGTTATCTCAGAAATGTAGTGGGTGAAAAAAACCTCAATATCGTCAAGCAGCTGGAGCACGACCTGTTTACCGCGAACCTCGCGGACGCGATGGCCTACTTGTCCAGGAAAAAAAAGCTCACTTATCACGATTTCCTCAAGGTACACGCAATTCTGTTTGGCGACCTTTACCCTTGGGCCGGTAGCGACAGGATGACGACTTCTCCTGATCTGGCTATCTCAAAAGCGGGCACTTGTTTTTGCCTGCCCTATGAAGCCCGGAGAGCCGTGGAGGAAGGCCTTCGTCTTGGGCAGGATAAAGCTTTGCTAAGGCAATCGCCGGGTCTGGTGATGGGATTTTTCGCCTATGGCCATCCGTTCCTTGATGGAAATGGGAGAACGATGCTGGTAGTGCATTCGGTCCTTTGTCATCGTGCCGGGTTCTCGATCAGTTGGAGCAGAACTGACAAGGCTGCTTACCTGCTGGCACTGAGTGAAGAGATTGAGACCCCGGGGAAGAGCATTCTGGATGCGTACCTGAGCGACTTTATCGAGCCACCGCTTGAGCCGGCTGTCTGGGAGGCTGCTATTCATTCTGTCAGAGGATTGAATGGTCTGGCAGCAACGGACACTGTTGAGGGGTGCTCCGATGATCCTGCGATTTCAAAAAAATATGAGGAGTTTGATCAGCGTCGAGGCTACATCATCGATTGAGTATCCCTCGATACCGTCACGCTCAGCCTACCGCCGCGCCACATCCGAAAAATAAAACTTATCCAACGTATGCCGCGACTCGGTGTACTCAAACTGCCGCCCATCCTGCAAAAACGTCTGGTTACTCACCACAATCACATGACTCTGCCCGTCAAGGTCCAGGTGCGTCTGGTCGTCCTTGCTGCGGGGCAGGGCTTCGATGGTGCGCTGCGCGTAGCTGATCTGCAGCTGTAACTTTTCTTCGATAAACGCATAGATCGACTGTTCGGCAATCGAGCGATCCAGCCCGGGGAGCAGGTCGGCGATGAAGTGGTTGATGTCCAGGATCACCCGTTTGCCGCCAATGCGCCGCACCCGTTTGATGCGGGTGATCAGGGTGCCGGGTTCGGCTTCGATGTGCTGCAGCAGCGCGCCTTCCAGCGGCAGTTGGGTGAATTCGACGACGTCGGTGTGTACGTCATCGCCCAGATCGGCGTGGGTTTCATGGAAGCTGACGATGCCGCCCAGTTGGAATTCGATGGGGTTGGGTGACAGCACGAACGTGCCCTTGCCGTGGATCTTTTGCGCGAACCCGCGCTCCTGCAACTGCTCGATGGCGCGGCGCACGGTGCCTCGGCTGGCCTGGTAGCTGTCCATCAGTTCGGTTTCGGAGGGAAGGCGCGTGCCGCGCTGCAGGCGTTCAGTGGTGATGCTGGCAAGCAGATCCGTATAGATCTGGTTGTATTTGCTCATGGGGATGGCTCTGTGCCGGCTTTATGAAGGTGAACGGCGCGTTCAAGGCAGGAACCTTAGTGGCAGAGGTGGGGTTTGTCCATTGGGCGCGGGTGGGTGATCAGAAATGTCTTACTTCAAAATGGGAAAATTAAGCATTTTGTAACTCGTACAGACGAGTTATTGCTTTAACTCGTCTGTACGAGTAGTTTTGTCCTCGGCGTGCTGCCAATGGCTGCCCTCAATAAAAAAATCAAAGTGGATACCACAAGCATGAGCCACGACTATTCCAACATCGCCCGCGAGATCCTCGACAACCTCGGCGGGCGCGACAATCTTGAGCAAGCCGCCCACTGCGTGACGCGCCTGCGTCTGGCGCTCAAGGACCCCAGCCTCGTCAAGGGCAGCGCGTTGAATCAGGTCGATCTGGTCAAGGGCTCGTTCTTCACCGGCGGCTTGTTCCAGGTGGTAATCGGCCCCGGCGAAGTGGAAAAGGTCTACGCCGCCCTGCGCGAGCTGACCGGTCTGGCGGCGGCCACTATCGCCGACGTGAAGAAAGCCGGCGGCGACAAGACCAACCCCATGCAGCGTCTGGTGCGAGTGTTCTCCGACGTGTTCATGCCGATCCTGCCCGCGCTCATCATCGCCGGCCTGCTGATGGGCATTAACAACCTGATGGGCGCCAAGGGCATGTTCATCGAGGGCCAGACGCTGCTGGAGGCGTACCCGAACCTGGACGGTCTGTGGAGCCTGATCAACCTGATGGCCAACACCTCGTTCGTGTTCCTGCCGGCGCTGGTGGGCTGGTCGGCGGCCAAGCGGTTCGGCGGCAGTGAAATCCTCGGCATCGTGCTCGGCCTGATGCTGGTGCACCCCGACCTGCTCAACGCCTGGAACTACGGCAAGGCCGTCGCCGGGCTGGACGGCCAGAGCCTGCCGTACTTCGATATTTTCGGCTGGTTCCGGATCGAGAAGGTCGGCTACCAGGGGCAGATTTTGCCGATCCTGATGGCCGCCTTTGTGATGAGCGTGATCGAAAAATGGCTGCGGGCCCGGGTGCCCAATGCCATTCAGTTGCTGGTGGTGCCGATCACCACCATCGTGGTGACCGGCGTGCTGGCGCTGGCGATCATCGGCCCCGTGACGCGTCATCTCGGCATCCTGATCACCGAAGGGCTGGTCACCCTGTTCGAGATCGCGCCCATGCTCGGCGGCGCGATTTTCGGCCTGCTCTATGCGCCGCTGGTGATCACCGGCATGCACCACATGTTCCTCGCGGTCGACCTGCAGCTTATCTCCACCCAGGGCGGCACCTTTATCTGGCCGATGATCGTCATGTCCAACCTGGCCCAGGGCAGCGCCGCGCTGGCGGTGTTCTACATGACGCGCAATGCGCGGGACAAAAGCATGGCCTCGACCTCGGCGATTTCCGCCTATTTCGGCATCACTGAGCCGGCGATGTTTGGTGTGAATCTGCGCTTCAAGTTTCCGTTCTATGCCGCGCTGCTGGGCTCGGCCCTGGGCAGCATTTTCCTCGCACTGAACAAGGTGCAGGCGTCGGCCATCGGCGTGGGCGGGTTGCCCGGGTTTATCTCGATCGTGCCGAGCGCCATCCCGGTATTCGTGGTGGGCATGGTGATCGCGATGGTCGTGCCGTTTGCGTTGACCTGTGTGTTGAGCATGAAGATCGTTCGGCCGGGGTACAGGGTTGCCTGACCTGCCGCTATCGGGAGCAAGCCCCTCCCACAGTTGGAATGCATTTGAAGTGTGGGAGGGGGCTTGCTCCCGATGAGTCCCTCCTCCACGGCACAAAATCTACTGAAGGAACCCGCCATGCAACACTGGCAACACTCGGTGATCTATCAGATCTACCCCAAAAGCTTCCACAGTCACGCGGGGAACGCCACCGGTGACCTGCTCGGCATCGTGGACAAGCTCGATTACCTTCAGTGGCTGGGCGTCGATTGCCTGTGGATCACGCCATTCCTGCGCTCGCCGCAGCGCGACAACGGCTACGACATCAGCGATTACTACGCCATCGACCCCAGCTACGGAACCATGGCCGACTGCGAGTTGCTGATCGGCGAAGCAGCCAAACGCGGTATTACATTGATGCTCGATATCGTGGTCAACCACACCTCCATCGAGCACGAATGGTTCCAGCAGGCGCGCAGCAGCCTCGACAATCCGTACCGCGACTTCTACATCTGGCGCGACCAGCCGAACAACTGGGAGTCCAAGTTCGGCGGCTCGGCCTGGGAGTACGAAGCGCAGACCGGCCAGTATTACCTGCACCTGTTCGACCATACCCAGGCCGACCTCAACTGGGACAATCCCAACGTGCGCGCCGAGGTGTTCAAACTGATGCGCTTCTGGCGCGACAAGGGCGTGGGCGGTTTCCGCCTGGACGTGATCAACCTGATTTCCAAGCCCGCCGATTTCCCCGAAGACAGCAGTGATGGCCGGCGCTTCTACACCGACGGCCCGAACGTGCACCAGTATCTGCAGGAAATGCACCGCGAAGTCTTCGAAGGCCACGAGTTGATCAACGTCGGCGAGATGTCATCCACCAGCCTCGAACACTGCATCCGCTACTCGCGGCCGGAGTCGAAAGAACTGTCGATGACCTTCAACTTTCATCACCTGAAAGTCGACTACCCGAACCTGCAGAAGTGGGTGAAGGCCGACTTCGATTTTTTGCAGCTCAAACGCATTTTCTCCGACTGGCAACTGGGCATGCAGGCCGGCGGCGGCTGGAACGCGCTGTTCTGGTGTAACCATGACCAGCCGCGGGTGGTCTCGCGCTTTGGTGACGACGGCGAGTATCGCGTGGTGTCGGCCAAGATGCTCGCCACCGCGCTGCACTTTTTGCAGGGCACGCCGTTTGTGTACCAGGGTGAAGAGCTGGGCATGACCAATCCGGGGTTCGACCATATCGAGCACTACCGCGATGTGGAGACCCTGAATATTTTCCGTCTCAAGCGCGATGCCGGTGAGTCCGAGGCCTCGAGCATGGCGGCGATCATGCAGAAGTCCCGCGACAACGGGCGCACACCGATGCAATGGAGCCGCGAGGCGAACGCCGGCTTCAGCAGCGGCGAACCGTGGATCGGCATCCCGGCCAATGCGGCGCAGATCAACGTCGACTGCCAGCGCGATAATCCGGATTCAGTGCTGCATCACTACCGCACGCTCATCGCCTTGCGCCGTTGCGAACCGCTGATCCAGGAAGGTGTTTACCGCGAGTTGCTGCAAGGCCATCGGCAGGTCTGGGCGTACCTGCGCGAAGGCCATGGCGAACGTTTGCTGGTGATCAACAACTTTTATGGTCAGCCCTGCGATATCCAGCTGCCTGAGCATGTGATCAATGCGTCGACAGAGCAACGCCTGCTGATCAGCAACTACCCCGATTGCCCGGCGCGCACGGGCACGGTGGCCTTGCGTCCTTACGAATCCTTTGTGCTGCACCTCAAGGACTGAGCCTCGCTGCAACCCCTGCATGAGCGTGCAGGGGCGCTTCAAAAAACATAATAAAAATGAGTGGAGTGCGTCATGAAAACAACAATAAAGCTGGGCCTCGTTGCCTCCTGTCTGAGCCTGCCGTTGGGCGCCCAGGCGCTGGAATTTGCCGGCTATTTGCGCAGCGGCGTGGGGACGTCCACGGGCAGTGGCAAGCAGCAATGCTTCCAGTTGCCCGGTGCGCAGACCAAATACCGCTTGGGCAACGAATGCGAGCAATACGGCGAACTGGAACTGCGCCAGGACCTGCTGACCCTCGACGATGGTTCGGTACTCAGCGTCGATGCGATGGCGTCGCTGTACAACAAATATGACCGCGCCCTCAGATTTCAGGGCGAAGACCACGGCACGGCGCGTATGCCGCAGATGTATGCACAGTGGTCCAATTTGCCCGCCCTTAACGGCGGATCGCTGTGGGCCGGGCGGCGTTACTACAAACGTAACGACATCCATATTTCCGACTTCTACTACTGGAACCAGAGCGCCACCGGCGGCGGGATCGAGGACGTGCTGATCGGCGGCCTCAAGTACAGCTACGCGCTGTCGCGCAAGGACAACCTGTACCAGAAGGAATACGCCACCCGTCACGACTTCAACGTCGCCGGCTTCAATACCAACCCCGGCGGCGAGCTGGAATTGGGCTTGAGTTACATCGCCAAGGCCGGCGGGCGCGACACCAACAGCGGCTGGGCCCTGACCGCGCAGCATGTGCAGACGGCGTTTCTGGGCGGCAAGAACAAATTTGCCCTGCAATACGGCGAAGGCCCTGGCACGGGCCTGGGCTACACCGGCAATACCTTCCTCGACAAGAGCAGCAAAAGTTACCGTGCCGTCGAATTCTTCGACTGGCAGGTGACCCCGCGTTTCGGTGGACAGGTCGAGGCGGTGTACCAGAAGGACATTCGCCCCGGCAGCCAGGACCAGACCTGGATGTCCATCGGCGTGCGCCCCGCGTATGCGCTCACCGAGCAATTCAAACTGGTCACCGAACTCGGTCATGATCAGGTCGAAGCCGCTGGCGGCACACGCAAGCTGAGCAAATTCACCTTCGCGCCTACTTGGTCGCCCAAAGGCCCGGAATTCTGGGCACGACCGGAAGTGCGTTTGTACTACACCTATGCGAGCTGGAACGGCGCGGCCAAGCGTGCGGCGAATGAGCTGGCGGCCGGTTCGGCGCTGTCCGACACCGGTGCCTACGGCAGCGCGCGGCATGGTTCGAACGTGGGGGTGCAGGTTGAATACTGGTGGAAATGAACGCGAACCCATTCAAAAAACAACAGGTGAAGTCATGACCCCATCCAAACCTCTGGAACTGCTGGCGCCCCTGTCCGGTGTGTTGCTGACGCTGGAGCAGGTGCCCGACCCGGTATTTTCCAGCCGCATGATTGGCGATGGCCTGTGCATCGACCCTACCTCGCAGACCCTCTGCGCGCCGCTCGCCGGGGTGATCAACAACATTCAGGACACTGGGCATGCTGTCAGCGTCACCGACGACAACGGTGTGCAGGTACTGATGCATATCGGCCTGGACACGGTGCACCTGGCCGGCAAGGGCTTCACCCGGCTGGTCGTGGACGGCCAGCGGGTGGAGGCGGGGCAGGCGCTGATCGAGTTCGATGCCGATTACGTGGCGCTCAATGCCCGCAGCTTGCTCACGCTGGTGCTGGTGGCGAGCGGCGAACCGTTTGTGCTGCTGGCGCCGGAAGCCGACACGGTAGCGCTCGGGCAGCCATTGATGCAGGTGTCGCCCGCCCAGGCCAGTGACGCGGCATGTGAAGAGCAGGGCGATGCCGTGTTCTCGGAGCCGCTGACCTTGCCCAATGCCAACGGTTTGCACGCGCGCCCCGCGGCGGTGCTGGCGCAGACGGCCAAGGGTTTCAAGGCCACTGTTCATCTGCACAAGCAAGCCCAGCGCGCCAATGCCAAATCGTTGGTGGCGATCATGGCGTTGCAAACCGCGCAAGGCGATACCTTGCAGGTGAGCGCGGCGGGGGAGGATGCCGACGCGGCGATCAAGGCAGTGGTGACTCTGTTGGCGCAGGGTTGCGGCGAGACCGTCGAGGCTGCGCCGCAGGCAGCGCAAGTGGCCACGCCCGATACGTCGGCGACGTTGCTGCGTGGTGTCTGTGCGTCACCGGGCTCGGCGTTCGGCCAGGTCTTTCAAGTGGCCGAACCCGCGCTGCACATCACCGAAGAAGGCGCCGGCACCTCGCTTGAACACGCAACGCTCACCCGCGCGCTGCTGGCCGCCACCGAAGCCTTGCAGGCGCTTCAGGACAAGACGGCCGGCAGTGCCCAGGCGGAAATCTTCCGCGCCCATCAGGAACTGCTCGACGACCCCACTTTGCTGGAGCAGGCCCATGGCCTGCTTACCAAGGGCAAGAGCGCCGCCTACGCCTGGAACAGTGCCACTACGTCAACCGCCAAGCTGTTCCTCGGCATGGGCAATGCGTTGCTCGCCGAGCGGGCGGCGGACCTGGCCGATGTCGGTCGGCGCGTACTGAAGCTGATCCTGGGCATTCAGGACAGCGCCTGGGAACTGCCCGAGCGCGCGATCCTGATCGCCGAGCAACTCACCCCGTCGCAAACCGCCGGCCTGGATACCGGCAAAGTGCTGGGGTTTGTCACCGTCGGTGGTGGCGCCACCAGCCACGTCGCGATCCTGGCCCGCGCCCTTGGCCTGCCATCACTGTGTGGCGTGTCGATGCAGGTGCTGGCCCTGACCAACGGCAGGCAGGTATTGCTCGACGCCGACAAGGGCGAATTGCACCTGGAGCCGGACCTGGCCGAAATCGAAGCACTGCAAGTGGAGCGTGAACAGCAACTGCAGCGGCGTGAGCGGGACATGGCGCAGGCGTCAGCGCCTGCCACAACACGTGACGGGCATCGCATCGACATCACCGCCAACGTCGCCTCGTTGCAGGAAGTGCAACAGTCCCTGCCCCTGGGCGGCGAGGGCGTCGGCCTGCTGCGCTCGGAGTTCCTCTACCTGGACCGCAACCGCGCGCCAAGCCACGAGGAACAGGCGGACACCTACAGCGCCATCGCCCGTGCCCTGGGCACCGAGCGAAGCCTGGTGGTGCGCACCCTCGACGTCGGCGGCGACAAACCGCTGGCGTATGTGCCGATGGATGCCGAGGCCAATCCTTTTCTGGGGCTGCGCGGCATTCGCCTGTGCCTGGAGCGTCCCGAGCTGTTGCGCGAACAGCTCCGAGCGATCCTCGCCAGTGCCGGGCTGGCGCGGCTGCATATCATGTTGCCGATGGTCAGCCTGCTGTCGGAGCTGCACCTGGCGCGCAAGATGCTTGAAGAGGAGGCGCAGGCGCTGGGTCTGAGTGAGTTGCCCAAGCTGGGCATCATGATCGAAGTGCCGTCCGCCGCGCTGATGGCGGATGTGTTTGCGCCCCACGTGGATTTCTTCTCCATCGGCACCAACGACCTGACCCAATACACCCTGGCCATGGACCGCGACCACCCACGGCTGGCCAGCCAGGCCGACAGCTTTCACCCCGCAGTGCTGCGCCTGATCGCCAGCACCGTCAAGGCCGCCCACGCCCACGGCAAGTGGGTGGGCGTGTGCGGCGCGTTGGCGTCCGAAGTGCTGGCGGTGCCGCTATTGATCGGGCTGGGGGTGGACGAGCTGTCGGTCAGCGTGCCGCTCATTCCCACCATCAAGGCCACGGTGCGTGAGCGTGCACTGAGCGGCTGCCAGCTTATCGCCCGGCAAGTACTGGGCCTGGAAGAGGCCGCCCACGTGCGCGAGGCCCTGCGCCAATTTCACGCGGCCACCGTCGACACCTCACCTGTGCGGGAGAACTGAATATGCTGGATAAATTGAAGCAGGCGTTCTGGAAGGCGCTGACCCCGGACCTGATCGCCGAGACGGACACCGCGCCAGTGCCTGGGCTGTTGTCGGCCGAGGTGCTGAGTGCCTTGGGCGGGGTGGATAACCTCAAGTCGCAGCAACGGGTGGCGCTGACACGGGTGAGGGTGCAATTGCAGGAGGCGGGGCGGTTGGATGAGGCGGCGTTAAAAACGGCGGGGGTGCCGGGGGTGATGGTGTTGTCAGGCGGTGTCGTACACCTGATCACTGGCCTTTAAGCCCGAATGCAGATCCACCCAACAATGGAGATCCAAATGTGGGAGGGGGCTTGTGCTGTGTTCAGAGCTTGGGATTGTCTTCCGGCGGCTTGCTCTTGTCCACGCCCGGTACATGCAGGTCGCCTTCCACCACCTGATTGCCCTCAAGCTGCGGCTGCGTCACCCAGGTGAGGATGTCGTAGTAACGCCGGATGTTCGCCACGAAGTGCACCGGCTCACCGCCACGGGCATAACCGTAGCGGGTCTTGCTGTACCACTGCTTCTGCGACAGGCGCGGCAGCATCTTCTTCACGTCCAGCCACTTGTTCGGGTTCAGGCCTTCCTTCTTCGCCAGGATTCGCGCGTCATCCAGATGGCCGGTGCCCACGTTGTAGGCGGCGAGGGCGAACCAGGTGCGGTCCGGTTCGGCGATCTTGTCGTCCAGCTCATCCTTGATCCGGGCCAGGTACTTGGCGCCGCCCATGATGCTCTGTTTGGCGTCCAGACGATTGGACACGCCCATCGCCTGCGCCGTGTTCTGCGTCAGCATCATCAGGCCGCGCACGCCGGTCTTGGAGGTGACGGCCGGTTGCCACAGCGATTCCTGATAGCCGATGGCCGCCAGCAGCCGCCAATCGACCTTTTCTTCCTTGGCGTAGGCCCGGAAATGCTTCTCGTATTTGGGCAGGCGTTGCTGCAAGTGCTGGGCGAAGGTGTAGGCGCCGACATAGCCGAGTACATCGACATGCCCGTAATAGCGGTCTTTGAGACGCTGCAGGGTGCCGTTCTTTTCCACCTTGTCGAGGTAGCTGTTGATCTCGTTGAGCAGGCTGTTGTCGGTACCTGCGGCCACGGCCCAGCTCTGGTTGCTGGCATTGCCCAGGTCGAAGGCCACGCGCACGTTGGGAAAGTACACCTGGTTCATCGCCACTTCGTTGGAGTCCACCAGGGTCAGGTCGATTTGCCCCTCGTCCACCATGCGCAGCAGGTCGACCACCTCGACGGCATCGGATTCTTCGTAGTCGATGGCCGGGTTCTGTTTTTTCAGTGCCGCCAGTTGTTCGGCGTGGGTGCTGCCCTTGAGCACCATGATCTTCTTGCCCACCAGGTCCGCCGCGTTGGTGGGGCGTGACTGGCCGTTGCGGTAGATAACCTGCGGCGTCACTTCCAGGTACGGATGGGAGAAGCGCACCTGTTGCTGGCGCGGCTCGCTGCGCACCAGGCCTGCGGCGGCGAGCACCGGGCCGTTGGGTTTGCCCAGTTGGCCGAACAGGTCGTCGAGATTGTCGGCGGTCTCGATCTCGAGCTTCACGCCCAGGTCATCGGCAAAGCGCTTGACCAACTCGTACTCGAAACCGGTTTCACCGTTGCGGTCCTGGAAATAAGTAGCGGGACTGTTCCGGGTGATCACCCGCAATACGCCATCCTCCTTGATTCGTTCGAGCGTGCTGGGTTTGTCAACACAGGCGCTGAGCATCAGGAAGAGTCCGGTTGCGAGCAGCCATTTGGCGCATCGCGGGCGCAAAGCAGTTGGGGAGAACATCTGCGCAGTATACGCAAACGGCCCGTGGCGCCATATCTCGACAGCGGCGCACTTGTCTGCTAGCGCCGCGAAAACTGTGCTGCAGCCCGCAGAAACGTGGCTTGGCGCACGATTGTGACGGTTAAAATAACTGCGCCCAACGCCGAGGATTTTGCCCCGATAGGGTGCGACGGCTGCCAACTGACGTCCGGCAACGGCCAGCGGTGCCGTTTCGGGTGCCGTTGGCGAAGGTTTACGCTAGAATGCACGGCCTCAAAGCACACCCCCTCCGAGGCTGTCCCGAAGATGTTGATCCTGCGCGGCGCTCCTGCCCTTTCTGCCTTTCGCCACAGCAAACTCCTTGAGCAACTGAGCCAGAAGGTTCCAGCGGTTACAGGCCTGTATGCTGAATTTGCTCACTTCGCCGATGTGACCGGCGTGTTGACCGCCGACGAACAGCAAGTGCTGGCACGCCTTCTGAAGTACGGTCCCAGCGTTCCCGTTCAAGAGCCCGCGGGCCGCTTGTTCCTGGTTCTGCCGCGGTTCGGCACCATCTCGCCCTGGTCGAGCAAGGCCAGCGACATCGCCCGCAACTGTGGCCTGGACAAAATCCAGCGCCTGGAACGCGGCATCGCCTTCTACGTCGCCGGGCAGTTCAGCGAGGCCGAGGCCGAATTGATCGCCAGCAGCCTGCACGACCGCATGACCCAGATCATCGTCAGCCAGTTGGAACAGGCTGCCGGCCTGTTCAGCCACGCCGAGCCCAAGCCGCTCACCGCGATTGACGTGCTCGGCGGTGGCCGCGCCGCCCTCGAGAAGGCCAACACCGAACTGGGCCTGGCCCTGGCCGAAGACGAGATCGACTACCTGGTCGACGCCTTCACTGGCCTTGCGCGCAACCCCCACGACATCGAACTGATGATGTTCGCCCAGGCCAACTCCGAGCACTGCCGTCACAAGATCTTCAACGCCAGTTGGGACATTGACGGCCAGAGCCAGGAAAAAAGCCTGTTCGGCATGATCAAGAACACCTACGTGATGCACAGCGAAGGCGTGCTGTCGGCTTACAAGGACAACGCCTCGGTGATCGTCGGCTCCGTTGCCGGCCGCTTCTTCCCGGACCCCGAGACCCGCCAGTACGGCGCGGTGCAGGAACCGGTGCACATCCTGATGAAGGTAGAGACCCACAACCACCCGACCGCGATTGCCCCGTTCCCGGGCGCAGCAACCGGTTCGGGCGGTGAAATCCGTGACGAAGGCGCCACCGGCCGTGGCGCCAAGCCAAAGGCGGGCCTCACCGGTTTCACTGTGTCCAACCTGCAGATCCCAGGTTTTGAACAGCCGTGGGAAGTGCCGTACGGCAAGCCTGAGCGCATCGTTACCGCACTCGACATCATGATCGAAGGCCCGCTGGGCGGCGCCGCGTTCAACAACGAATTCGGGCGCCCGGCGCTCACCGGTTACTTCCGTACCTTCGAGCAGTCCATCACCACCCCCCGTGGTGATGAAGTGCGCGGCTACCACAAGCCGATCATGCTGGCTGGCGGCATGGGCAACATCCGTGAAGAGCACGTCAAGAAAGGCGAGATTCTGGTCGGCTCCAAGCTGATCGTGCTCGGCGGCCCGGCCATGCTGATCGGCCTGGGCGGCGGCGCGGCCTCTTCCATGGCCACCGGCACCAGCTCGGCAGACCTGGACTTCGCTTCCGTACAGCGCGAAAACCCCGAGATGGAGCGTCGCTGCCAGGAAGTTATCGACCGTTGCTGGCAGTTGGGTGACAAGAACCCGATCAGCTTCATCCACGACGTCGGCGCCGGCGGTTTGTCCAACGCCTTCCCGGAACTGGTCAACGATGGCGACCGTGGTGGCCGTTTCGAACTGCGCAACATTCCAAACGACGAGCCGGGCATGGCCCCGCACGAAATCTGGAGCAACGAATCCCAGGAACGCTACGTACTCGCCGTCGGCCCTGACGACTTCGCGCGTTTCCAGGCCATCTGCGAACGCGAGCGCTGCCCGTTTGCCGTGGTTGGCGAAGCCACCGCCGAGCCGCAGCTGACCGTGACTGACAGCCACTTCGGCAACAGTCCGGTGGACATGCCGCTGGAAGTGCTGCTGGGCAAAGCCCCGCGCATGCACCGTTCGGCGGTACGTGAAAGCGAGCTGGGCGATGATTTCGACCCAAGCACGCTGGACCTGTCCGATAGCATCGAGCGCGTGCTGCACCACCCGGCCGTGGCGAGCAAAAGCTTTTTGATCACCATCGGCGACCGCACCATCACCGGCCTGGTTGCCCGTGACCAAATGGTCGGCCCATGGCAGGTTCCGGTGGCCGACGTTGCCGTCACCGCCACCAGCTTCGATGTGTACACCGGTGAAGCCATGGCCATGGGCGAGCGCACACCGCTGGCCCTGCTGGACGCCCCGGCGTCGGGCCGCATGGCCATTGGTGAAACCCTCACCAACATCGCCGCCTCGCGCATCGGTAAGTTGTCCGACATCAAACTGTCGGCCAACTGGATGTCGGCCGCTGGCCACCCCGGTGAAGACGCGCGCCTCTACGACACCGTCAAGGCCGTCGGCATGGAGCTGTGCCCGGAACTGGGTATTACCATTCCGGTGGGCAAGGACTCCATGTCCATGGCCACTCGCTGGAACGAAGACGGCACCGACAAGAGCGTCACCTCGCCGCTGTCGCTGATCGTTACCGGTTTTGCGCCGGTCACCGACATCCGCCAGACCCTGACCCCGCAACTGCGCATGGACAAGGGCACCACCGATCTGATCCTGGTCGACCTGGGCCGTGGTCAGAACCGCATGGGCGCCTCGATCCTCGCGCAAACCCACGGCAAGCTCGGCAAACACGCGCCGGACGTGGATGACGCCGAAGACCTCAAAGCCTTCTTCGCCGTGATCCAGGGCCTCAACGCCGATGGCCACCTGCTGGCGTATCACGACCGTTCCGACGGCGGCTTGCTCACCAGCGTCGTGGAAATGGCGTTCGCCGGTCACTGCGGCCTGAACATCGTGCTCGACAGCGTTGCCGAGGATGCCTCTGAAATCAACGGCATCCTGTTCAACGAAGAGCTGGGCGCCGTGATCCAGGTGCGCCAGGACGCGACCCCGGACGTACTCGCCCAATTCAGCGCCGCCGGCCTGGATGACTGCGTGGCGGTGATCGGCCAGCCGATCAACAACGGTGAAGTCAATATCTCGTTCAATGGCGACACCGTATTCTCCGGCCAGCGCCGCCTGCTGCAACGTCAGTGGTCCGAGACCAGCTATCAGATCCAGCGCCTGCGTGATAACGCCGACTGCGCCGAGCAGGAATTCGACGCGATCCTGGAAGAAGACAACCCGGGCCTGAGCACCATGCTCAGCTTCGACGTCAACCAGGACGTGGCCGCGCCCTACATCAAAAAAGGCATCCGCCCTCAGGTTGCCGTGCTGCGTGAGCAGGGCGTCAACGGCCAGGTGGAAATGGCTGCCGCGTTCGACCGTGCTGGCTTCAATGCGATCGACGTGCACATGAGCGATATCCTCGCCGGGCGCGTTGACCTCAATGAGTTCAAAGGCTTGGTCGCCTGTGGCGGTTTCTCCTACGGCGACGTGCTGGGAGCCGGTGAAGGCTGGGCCAAATCGGCCCTGTTCAACAGCCGTGCCCGCGATGCGTTCCAGGGTTTCTTCGAACGCAACGACAGCTTCACCCTGGGCGTGTGCAACGGTTGCCAGATGATGTCCAACCTCAGCGAACTGATCCCCGGCAGCGAGTTCTGGCCGCACTTTGTGCGCAACCGTTCCGAACAGTTCGAAGCGCGCGTTGCCATGGTGCAGGTGCAAGAGTCCAACTCGATCTTCCTGCAGGGCATGGCCGGTTCGCGCATGCCAATCGCCATCGCTCACGGTGAAGGCCACGCCGAATTCAGCAGCGAAGAAGCGCTGCTCGAAGCCGACCTGTCCGGCACCGTCGCCCTGCGTTTCGTCGACAACCACGGTAAGGTCACCGAAGGCTACCCGGCCAACCCGAACGGCTCGCCGCGCGGGATCACCGGCCTTACCAGCCGCGACGGCCGTGTGACCATCATGATGCCGCACCCGGAACGTGTGTTCCGCGCCGTACAGAACTCGTGGCGCCCGGAAGAGTGGGACGTAGACGGCGCGTGGATGCGCATGTTCCGCAACGCCCGCGTTTGGGTGAACTGAGGCCGTGTACAAGCTCGCCTTCTTTGTACCCGCAAGCCACGTGGAGACGGTGAAAACCGCCGTCTTCGCTGCCGGCGGCGGGCGCATCGGCAACTACGACAGCTGCGCCTGGCAAGTACTCGGCCAGGGCCAGTTCCGCGCGTTGGACGCCAGCCAGCCGTTTATCGGGGAGGTCGGCCAGGTTGAAGTGGTTGAAGAATGGAAGGTTGAGCTGGTAGTGGCGGATGAGTTGATCGTGGCTGTTGTGGCTGCGTTGAAGCTGAGCCACCCGTATGAGACACCGGCGTATGAGGTGTGGCAGTTGGCGGATTTTTGATCTGTTGGTTGCATGAATGAGAAACCCGCTGGGCCAGTTTGGCCGGCGGGTTTTTTGTTGGCTGTGAAGGCCTCATCGCGGGCAAGCCCGGCTCCCACAGTTTGAACGTGTTGTCCTGTCATGCATCAATCGACGGTGGGAGCTGGCTTGCCTGCGATGGCAGTGGTGCAGGCACCTCAGACCTTTCCCACAAGCCTTCAGGTTGTCCGTCGGAACTCGCACAACTAACCTTCGCCAGTCACTGCCAATTCAGCGACCGGGACTGCAAGCCCGCCGAAACCTCACCAGTTAGTCACAAGCGCCTTTATAATTGCGGCGCTTTTTCATGGTCGCCATTTATGGCGGCTGTATGTGGGAGACCTTCGGGTCTACCGAGACTTGCTGGTGACTCTCGGTCTTGCAGGCCCGCACACAGCTGCCACCCATCATCTGCAAGTGATGCTGGTAGTTCTTACTTCACACCAGAGGTTTACCATGATCGAAGACAGCCCAAATCCCCCATCTGACTCCCTGCCCACCGACCAAATCTTCACCGTCCTAACCTGCCTGAACAGCGAAACCCTGCTCGCCACAGGGGATATCAGGCGTTGATCGGACGAGTCACCAACCGCTCCAACGCTTCACCCAACCCGGACGCCTTGGCACCCATCAACAGGTGCCAAACACCGCTCTCAAGCTGACTCACACCCTGGCAACCAAGCGTAATGAGCTGAGCTTCAGACAACTGCGAATCATCCCCCAGCTCCACCCGCAACCGCGTCATCGCCACTGCCTCCAGCTGCCGCACATTGGCTCGTCCACCCAGTGCACTCAGCCATTTCTCGGCCTCCTGCACATTCACCGCGGCTGGCTTATCCACAGGCGCAACCGGCGCACTGGCAACAAACGACGGCATCGCCAGGCGAATTTCATCAGCAATGCTGTCAGCCATCGGCCCGACCACCACCTGCAAACTCCCGCCATTACCCGGCCGCACCACCGCCATGGCGCCCAGCGCTTTCAGCTCAGCGTCGACGGCTTTGTTGCGATCGACCATGTCCAGCCGCAGCCGCGTGGTGCAGGCGCCCACACTCAGCAGATTGTCCGCACCGCCCAGGGCCTGGATATAAGCCGTAGCCCGCTGGTTGTCGCTCATCACCTCGGCCTGCACCACCTGGATATCTTCCCGGCCCGGCGTTTTCAGATTGAAACGGCGAATGCAGTAGCTGAACACGCTGTAGTAAATCACCGCATACGCCGCCCCCACCGGGAATATCAGCCAGCCGTTGGTGGACTTGCCCCAACCCAGCACCATGTCGATAAACCCACCGGAGAAGGTAAAGCCCAAGTGGATATTCAGCAGGTTGGTCACGGCCATCGACAGGCCGGTGAGCACCGCGTGGATCAGGTACAGGAACGGCGCCAGAAACATGAATGCAAATTCAATCGGCTCCGTCACCCCGGTGAGGAATGACGTCAGCGCCATCGACAGGAAAATCCCGCCCATCACTTTGCGCCGCTCCGGCAGCGCATTGCGGTACATCGCCAGGCACGCCGCTGGCAGGCCGAACAGCATCACCGGGAACATGCCGGTCATGAACTGGCCGCCTTTGGGATCGCCGGCGAAGTAGCGCGTCAGGTCGCCTGTGACAACTGCGCCGGTGACCGGGTCGGTAAAGGTGCCAAACACGAACCACGCCATATTGTTGAGGATATGGTGCAGCCCGGTGACGATCAGCAGCCGGTTGAACACACCAAACACGAAGGCGCCGAGGCTGCCGCTTTCCATCAGCAACGCGCCGAAGCTGTTGATGCCCTGCTGGATCGGCGGCCAGATCAGCCCAAAGATCACGCCCAGGCCAACCGCGCTGAACCCCGTGACAATCGGCACGAATCGTCGCCCGCCAAAAAAGGCGAGGTACTCCGGCAACTTGATGTCCTTGAAGCGGTTATACAGCGCGCCGGCCATCAAGCCACTGGCGATACCGGCGAGCATACCCATGTTGATGGTGGTGTCCATCACCTTGAGCGTGGAGATCATCACCAGATAACCAATCGCCCCGGCCAGGCCCGCCGTGCCGTTGTTGTCGCGGGCAAAACCCACGGCGATACCGATGGCGAAGATCAGCGCCAGGTTGGCAAAGATCGCTTGCCCGGCATCGTGCATTACCGCGATGTTCAAAAGGTCCGTATCGCCCAGGCGCAGCAATAGGCCGGCAATCGGCAGAATCGCGATCGGCAGCATCAAGGCGCGGCCCAGCCGTTGCAGGCCTTCGATAAAATGTTGATACATGGCGTGTCTCCTTTTTTGTTGTTGTCAGCTCAGCGGCCAGTGGTGTTGACACGCGTGGCGAACTGCCTTGGCGCTGCTCAGGTCGAGCAGGCCCTGGCTCAGTTGCCGGCAATGCGCCGCGTCCAGGTGGCGGACGCGGTCCTTGATTTCGCCGATCTGCAGCGGGCTTACCGACAATTCGCTGACCCCCAGGCCGATAAGCACCGGTGTCGCCAATGGATCGGATGCCAGCGCACCGCACACACCCACCCAACGCCCGTGCGTCGCTGCCCCCGCGCACGTCTGGGCGATCAGCCGCAGCAGGGCCGGGTGCAACGCGTCGACCCGTGCCGCCAGGCCAGCGTGGTCGCGGTCCATGGCCAGGGTGTACTGGGACAGGTCATTGGTGCCGATGGACAAAAAGTCGGCATGCCGCGCGAGCTGCTCGGCCATCAGCGCGGCGGCGGGCACTTCGATCATCACGCCCAGTTCCGGGCGCTGTGTAAGGCCCAGCTCGGCGCACAGTTCATCCAGGCGCTGGCGGATCTGCAGCAATTCATCCACCTCGCTGACCATCGGCAGCAGAATGCGGCAGCGTCCGAGCGGCGATACTTGCAGCAGCGCGCGCAGTTGCTGGTCGAGCACATCGGGGCGCACCTGGGCCAGACGAATACCGCGCAGGCCCAGCACCGGATTGGCTTCGGCGGGGAGTGGCAGGTAGTCGAGCTGCTTGTCGCCGCCCACGTCGATGGTGCGGATGATCACCGATTTATCGCCCATGGCATCCAGCACGGCCTGGTACGCCTGGCGCTGTTCCTGTTGATCCGGCGCGGTGCGGCGGTCGACGAAGAGGAATTCGGTGCGCAGTAGACCCACGCCATCGGCACCGTTTTCGAAGGCCACCTGGGCCTCGGCGCTGGAGGCGACGTTGGCGGCCACTTCAATGCTCACGCCATCGGTGGTGAGGGCCGGCAGTTGAGCCTGAGCCTGTTGCTGCCGGCGACGCAGTTGCTGTGCGTCGCGAATCTGGTGCACCTGGGCATGACGCGCCTCGCTGGGCGCCAGTTCCAGGCGACCGTTGGCGGCGTCCAGCACCACGCGCTGACCCTGGGGCACATCGAGCAGTTCGTTGCCCAACGCCACCACGCAGGGCAGGCCTTTGCCGCGCGCCAAAATAGCTACATGGGAGGTCGCGCCGCCTTCGGCCATGCAGATACCGACGGCCTGTTGCGCGCTCAGTTGCAGCAGGTCCGAGGGCGTCAGCTCATGGGCGCTGACAATCGCTCCCGCCGGTAATTCGACGTGCCAGGCTTCACCGAGCAAGACGCGCAACACGCGCTGTTGCAGGTCGCGCAGGTCATTGGCGCGTTCGGCGAACAACGGTTTGCCCACCGCCAGCAACACCGCGCATTGGGCCTGGATTGCATCGCGCCAGGCATGGGTGGCGGCGCTGCCCTGTTCGATGGGTGCGCTGGCGGCGTCAAGCAACGCCGGGTCTTCCAGCAGGGCCAGGTGGGCGGCGAAGATGTCTTCTTCCTCGGCGTTTTTGCGCTGCCGAGCCAGCGCCAGCGTGTTGCGGATTTCGCCGCGTACCTGCTCCAGTGCTGCGTCCAGACGTTTGAGTTGTTCATCGACGCGATGGCCGCCGGTATCGGCAGGCAGCTCAATACCGCTGAGGCGGATCAACGGCCCGCACACCAGGCCGGGTGCGGCGCACACGCCTTGCAGCACGTCGGCTTCGCTGCTGACCCGGTGTGGCGCGGCGGCAACAGCCTCAGCCTGACGGGCTTCGCTGATCGCCACGGACAGGGCTGCCACCAATGTCTGCAACGCCGCATCGGCATCGTTGCCGTGACAGCTGACGCGCACTTCATCGCCCTCGCCAATGCCCAGGCCCATCAGGCCAATCAGGCTGTCGCAGGCGGCGGATTGACCGGCGAAGTGCAAGTGCGACTGGCTGCTGAAGCCAGCGGCCGTTTTGCGAATCAGCGCCGCCGGGCGCGCATGCAGACCGCCGCGATGGGTAATGCGTACGCTGGCGCTGGCCTCGACGCCGAGGTTATCCACAGTGGCTTCAGCGGAAATTGACGAACGCACAGCGACCCGCATCAATGGCTCGCCAACCTTCACGGTTTTCAATGCACACGGCGCCAGTTCAAAGCGCTCGCTGTTGGTCAGAATGATCGGACTCACCAGGCTCTTGCACCGTCGCGCGATGCGGTCCAGGTCAAAGCGCATCAGCGCTTGCCCGTCGCTCACCTGCGCGCCGTGCTCGACCAGCAGCTCAAAGCCTTCGCCGCCCAGCTCCACGGTGTCGATGCCCAGGTGCATCAGCAATTCGGCGCCGTTTGCCGCGCGAATCGTCAACGCATGCCCGGTGCGGGCGACGTGGATGATGACCCCGTCGCACGGCGCATGCAGGCAGTCATTCAACGGGTCGATGGCGATACCGTCGCCCAGCGCGCCGCTGGCGAACACGTCATCGGGGACGCTGCCCAGGGCCAGCATCGGCCCACTGAGGGGGGCGCTGAGGGTCAAAACATTATTGTTGTTGGACATGGGCACGGTACTCATCAGGAAAACACCACTCAGTGAGTGCGGGTAACTTTGCTCAGGTGACGCGGCTGGTCCGGATCCATGCCCCGTGCTTCAGCGAGGCCTGCGGCCATCACGTAAAAGCTCTGGATGGCCAGGATCGGGTCCAGGCTCGGGTGCTCGGCGCGGCTCAAGGTCAGGTCGCGCTCGATGACATCGTCCGGCGCGGCCAGCAACACCCGAGCGCCGCGTTGGCGCATATCGGCGGCCAGGCTCAGCAGGCCGGCCTGCTCGGCACCGCGCGGGGCGAATACCAGCAGCGGGTAGTTTTCGTCGATCAAGGCCATCGGCCCATGGCGCACTTCGGCGCTGCTGAAGGCTTCGGCCTGGATTGCCGAGGTTTCCTTGAGCTTGAGCGCGGCTTCCTGGGCCACCGCAAATCCGGCGCCACGGCCGATCACCATCAGGCGCTGGCTGTCCTTCAGGGCCTCGATGGCCTGGATCCAATCCTGTGTGGCAGCTGCACGCAACTCATCGGGCAAGGCGCGGCATGCCTGCAGCAAATCGGCTTCCTGGCTCCAGTGCCCGATTAACTGCGCGCTGGCGCTGAGGGTGGCGATAAAGCTTTTGGTCGCCGCCACGCTGAGTTCCGGCCCGGCGCACAGTGGCACGTGGAATTCGCAGGTGGCTTCCAGCGGTGAGTCCTCGGCGTTGACCAGCGAGATACTCAAGGCCCCGCGCTTGCGCAGCAGGCGCAGGCTGTCGACCAAGTCCGGGCTCTGTCCCGATTGCGAGAAGCCGAACGCCACCTGGCCTGTGACCTGCAACGGCGCCTGCAACAGGGTCACCACCGACATCGGCAGCGACGCCACCGGGATGCCCACATGCTGCATGGCGAGGTAGGCGAAGTAGCTGGCGGCATGGTCCGAACTGCCCCGGGCGATGGTCATCGCCACCTGCGGCGGCTGGCGGCGCAGGTGCCCGGCGATGTTCTCCAGTGGCGGGCCGAGCCGTTGCAGTTGTGCGGCGACGGCATCAGCGGAGGCCAAGGCCTCTTCAAGCATTTTTGAAGTCAATGGTTTCTCCTTCGACCATTACGTCGGTGAGGGTCAGGGCGCGGTCCAGGCGCACGCAGTCGGCAAAGCTGCCGGGTTGCAGGCGGCCGCGCTCCGGCAGGCCCAGGTAGTCCGCAGGAAATTGCGACAGGCGTTGTGAGGCTTCGCTGATGGCCAGGCCGATCTTCACCAGGTTGCGCAGCGCCTGGTCCATGGTCAGCGTGCTGCCAGCCAGGGTGCCGTCGGCCAGGCGTACACCGCCCAGGCATTTGGTCACGGTGTGGCTGCCCAGCTTGTATTCGCCGTCGGGCATGCCGGCGGCGGCCGTGGAGTCGGTCACGCAGTACAGGCACGGGATCGAACGCAGGGCCACGCGCATGGCGCCGGGGTGCACATGCAGCAGGTCCGGGATCAGTTCGGCGTATTGGGCGTGGGCCAGCGCGGCGCCGACGATGCCGGGTTCGCGGTGATGCAGCGGGCTCATGGCGTTGTACAAATGGGTGAAGCTGGTGGCGCCGGCTTCGAGGGCGGCCACGCCTTCTTCATAGCTGCCCAGGGTGTGGCCGATCTGCATGCGCACGCCGCGTTCGCTGAGGGCGCGGATCAATGCCGCGTGGCCGGCGATTTCCGGCGCGATGGTGATCACGCGGATCGGCGCCAGGGCCAGGTAAGCCTCCACTTCGGCCATCAAGGCGGTGTGGGCGAAGTTGGGCTGGGCGCCGAGTTTGCCCGGGTTGATGTAGGGGCCTTCCAGGTGGACGCCAAGCACCCGCGCGCTGCCGGATGGGCGTTGCTTGCAGAAGGTGCCGAGCTGGCCGAGTACGCGGGAAATTTCCTCCACCGGCGCGGTCATGGTGGTGGCCAGTAATGAGGTGGTGCCGAAGCGCACGTGGGTGCGGGTGATGGTCTCGAAGGCTTGGGCGCCTTCCATGATGTCGGCACCGCCACCGCCGTGCACATGCAGGTCGATAAAGCCCGGCAGCAGGTAAGGCAAGTCGTTGTCGGCCGGATCGCAGGGCGTGCCTTGGATGGCGCTCACGCGGCCGTTTTCGTGCACCAGGCGGCCGCGAATCCAGCCGTGGGGTGTGAGGATATTGTCTTCGGACATGGGCAGTTCTCTAGAGCCGCAGCTCAGCGGAGTAGTCATGGCGGCGCAGCTCTGCGACAAAGTCGTAGTAGTCGTTGCGGCAGTAGGTGTCGGTGATCTCAATCGGCGTGTTGTCGGCGGTATAGCCGACACGGGACATCAGCAGCATGGCGGTGCCGGGGGCGATGCCCACGAGGGCGGCGAACTCGTCCGACGCGTTGATCGCCTGCACGTGCTGCAGGGCGCGCACAATGGGCTTGCCGATGCCTTCCAGGTATTCGTAGAGCGAATTGCCCAATGCCTGCGGCTGCGGCAGCACCGAGGCGGGTAGGGTGGTCATTTCGATGGCCATGACCGTGTCATCGGCTTTGCGCAAACGCTTGAGGCGCGCGACCTTGTCGGTGGGCGACAGGGCGAGACGGATCAGCTCTTCGTGGGTTGGCGGGGTGATATCGCGCTCCAGCCAATGCGAGCTGGGCACAAACCCCTTGAGGCGCAGCATTTCGCTGAAGCCCGAGAGGCGCGACAGCGGTTGTTCCAGGCGTGGCGTGATAAAGGTGCCGGAGCCCTGGCTGCGGCGGATCAGGCCCTGGGAAAACAGCACTTGCAGGGCTTTGCGTGCGGTGACCCGCGAGATACTCAATTGCTCGCTGAGTACGCGCTCGGAAGGCAAGGCCTGCTCCGATTTCCACTCGCCGGCATGGATGGCCGCTTCCAGGTTGCGGGCCAGCTGCAGGTACAGCGGCGTGGATTGTGTGTCGTCGGGGCGCAAGGCCAGGATGGGGTTCATGAGTGAGTGTCCGATGCGTTATTTGGAATGTTGTCGCCCGGTATTGGCCGGAAGCTAATACCACTTAGATACCATGTCAATGCACCCAAAATCGTGCAGGCGGCGGTTTCAAGGCCCTGTATTGGGGCCTGGTATCAAGTGGTATTAGAGAGGTCTTTATGGCGCGCAGAACGGCGCAAGCCCGCGCGGTGAACTGGTATTCACCTGCAGGCGCTGCCAGGGGCGGGAATTTATTTCGAATTATTTTACGAGCGGTTGAGGATCAGGGGCGGATCTCGATCAGGGTGCCGTCCTTGACCAGGTTCCATACCTCGCGCATGTCGACATTGCGCATGCCGATGCAGCCATCGGTCCAGTCCAGGGTGTGGAACCACTGCTCCGGGTAGTCTTCGGTGTCGGGTGTGCCGTGGATCATGATCATGCTGCCCGGCTTCACGCCTTCGCGGCGGGCGCGGGCGGCGTCGCTGATATTGGGGTAGGAAATGTGCATGGCCAGGTTGTAGCGATCGCTGACCTTGCGCCAGTCGAGCCAGTAAAAGCCTTCCGGCGTGCGGCGGTCGCCCTCGATCAGCTTGTGGCCCTTGGGGTTCTTGCCCAGGGAGATGCGGTAGGTCTTGAGGGGCTTGCCGTCGTTGATCAACTGCAATTGGTGGGCAGATTTAAGCACCAGGACTTTTTCCACCGGTTTGCCGCCCAGGGTTTCCAGGGTGGACGCCGGCGACAGCGTGGCGAACGACAGGCAGAGCAGAGCAAGCAACCAACGCATTGACACGATTTCCTGGGAGCCGGATCAGGACCGGGCGATTTTCGACATGGGTGGCACCGCTTCGCTACGCACCGGGAAGGTCTGTTGCCGACGGTCGGCAAAAAAGCATTCCAGGGTACGCCCAACCGTGCGGAAAGCCAGGTCGGACCAGGGGATATCGGCCTCGTCGAACAGCTTCACCTCAAGGCTTTCGATGCCGGCGGCGAAGTCCAGGTCGACCAGCTCTGCGCGGTAAAAAATATGCACCTGATTGATATGGGGCACGTCGATTAACGTGTAGACCTGCAAATTGCGTATGCGCGCGCAGGCTTCTTCAAAGGTTTCGCGCACGGCGGCCTGTTCGACGGTTTCGCCG
This sequence comes from Pseudomonas poae, assembly GCF_001439785.1. Classification (GTDB taxonomy): domain Bacteria; phylum Pseudomonadota; class Gammaproteobacteria; order Pseudomonadales; family Pseudomonadaceae; genus Aquipseudomonas; species Aquipseudomonas poae. Next base: position 107,667 of record NZ_JYLI01000016.1, read on the forward strand.
TTTTCCATGAAGCCCGCAGGCAGGGTCCAGTAGCCCAGGCGCGGCTCGATGGCACGGCGGCACAGCAGCACTTTGTCGCCCCAGACCGGCAAGGTGCCGGCGACGATATTGGGGTTCTGATAGTGGATGGTGTGGCAGTGATCGCACACATAACGCAGATGCGCGTCGCCATCGGGGATGCGTTGGGTGACCGGTTTGCCGCACTGGCTGCAGAAGTTCATGCTCGGGTTCCTGGAGAGTGCGTGCATCTTGGCTTGGTGCCAGGCGTTCCTGCAAGTTGTCGTTTCACGACAGGCTTGCGGTTTTGGGGTTGGGCGCCCGCTGGCTTTGGTGCATGATGCGAGGTAGCCAACAGACCGAGATGACTCATGCTGGACGAGCTACTTCGCCGGGTAAGCAATCACACGCCGCACACGCTGGAGACCGACGGGCGGTTCCCCGAGGCCGCTGTGCTGGTGCCCATCACCCGCAGCGACGAACCCGAGCTGATCCTGACCCTGCGCGCCAGTGGGCTGTCGACCCATGGCGGCGAAGTCGCGTTTCCCGGCGGGCGCCGTGACCCCGAAGACCCGGATCTGATTTTCACCGCGCTGCGTGAAGCCGAAGAGGAAATCGGCCTGCCGCCGGGCCTGGTGGAGGTGATTGGCCCCTTGAGCCCGCTGATCTCCCTGCATGGCATTCGCGTTACGCCTTACGTGGGGGTGGTTCCCGATTACGTCGAGTACCTGGCCAACGACGCCGAAATTGCCGCTGTTTTCAGTGTGCCACTGGATTTTTTCCGTCAGGACCCGCGCGAACACACTCATCGCATCGATTATCAGGGCCGCAGTTGGTATGTGCCGAGCTATCGGTTTGGCGAGTACAAGATCTGGGGACTGACCGCCATCATGATCGTCGAGCTGATCAACCTGCTGTATGACGACGCCAGGATCAGCCTGCACGAACCGCCCAAGAGCTTCATCAATATCTAAGCCATCACCCAAATGGCAAGCCGCGAGGACACACCATGAAATACCGCCTGGGCGACGCCCGCGTCGAGACGCACCCCGACAGCTGGGTGGCACCCAATGCCACGCTGGTGGGCAAGGTCAAGCTGGAGGAGGGCGCCAACGTATGGTTCAACGCGGTGTTGCGGGGCGACAACGAACTGATCCTGATCGGCAGGAACAGCAACGTGCAGGACGGCAGTGTGATGCACACCGACATGGGCTACCCGCTCACCCTGGGCACCGGCGTGACCATCGGCCATAACGCCATGCTGCACGGCTGCACGGTGGGTGACTACAGCCTGATCGGCATCAATGCGGTGGTCCTCAATGGCGCCAGAATCGGCAAGCACTGCATCATAGGCGCCAATTCGCTGATCGGTGAAGGCAAGGACATCCCCGACGGCTCACTGGTGATGGGCTCGCCGGGCAAGGTGGTGCGTGAGCTGACCGAGGCGCAAAAGCGCATGCTCGAAGCCAGCGCTGCACACTATGTGCACAACGCCCAGCGTTACGCGCGTGACCTGGTTGAGCAGCAGGAATGAACCCGGCCGAACGTCCTGTCGCCTCGCCGTGTGTGAGTATCTGTGCGTTGGATGATGACGATATCTGCACCGGCTGCCAGCGCACGGTGGATGAAATTACGCGCTGGAGCCGCATGGACAATGCCGAGCGTCGGGTGGTGCTGGGGTTGTGTCATGAGCGGGCGGTGGCCGGTGGTTTGGTGTTTATGATGCCGGGGAAGTCCGGCGCCTGACAGGCCGCTATCGCAGGCAAGCCAGCTCCCACCCTGGAATGTATTCACAGATCAAGCGATGTGAACCCCCTCCAGGGTGGGAGCTGGCTTGCCTGCGATGAGGCCTTCTCTGACAACATAATTACCCACAGGCCCTACCCCCATGCTCTTCCTGATCGCCTACATCAGCAGCGTCGTGCTGATCAATTTCGCCTTCTCCACCGCCCCGCACCTGGACGTCATCTGGTCCGCTTGGGGCGGGCTGGTGTTCATCCTGCGCGACATGGTGCAAACCCGCTTTGGCCACGGCGCGATCATTGCCATGCTGGCCGCGCTGGTGCTGTCCTACATCACCTCCGACCCGTCCATCGCCCTGGCCAGCGCCACGGCGTTCGCGGTGTCCGAATGCATCGACTGGTTGGTGTTCAGCATCACCAAGCGCCCGTTGCACGACCGCCTGTGGATCAGCTCGGCGCTGAGCATTCCTCTGGATACCTTCATCTTCTTCGGCCTGATCGGCGCGCTGACCCCGGCCGTGGCAGGCACGGCGTTGGTGTCGAAGTTCGCCGGGGTGACCGTGGTGTGGCTGGTGATGGCCTGGCGCATGCGTAAACGGGCTGTCGTCAACTGAGGCCAATTTTTACAGTTCATGTAAAATTCCGGCCTTTCTCCCCATGATCCGCTCCCCTGAGGACCTGAGATGACCCGAATCGGAACTCCATTGTCGCCAACCGCGACCCGCGTAATGCTGTGTGGCTGCGGTGAGCTGGGCAAGGAAGTGGTGATCGAGCTGCAGCGCCTGGGCGTTGAAGTGATTGCCGTGGATCGCTACGCCAACGCGCCGGCCATGCAGGTGGCGCATCGCAGCCATGTGATCAACATGCTCGATGGCGCCGCTCTGCGTGCGGTGATCGAGGCGGAAAAACCGCACTTCATCGTGCCGGAAATCGAAGCCATCGCCACCGCCACCCTGGTTGAGCTGGAAGCCGAAGGCTTTACCGTGATCCCGACCGCGCGTGCCACCTCGCTGACCATGAACCGTGAAGGCATCCGTCGCCTGGCCGCCGAAGAGCTGGACCTGCCGACCTCGCCGTATCACTTCGCCGACACCTTCGAGGACTACAGCCAGGCCGTGCAGGCGCTGGGTTTTCCGTGCGTGGTCAAGCCGGTGATGAGTTCGTCGGGCAAGGGCCAGAGCCTGTTGCGCAGCGCCGATGACGTGCAGAAAGCCTGGGATTACGCCCAGGAGGGCGGACGTGCCGGCAAAGGTCGCGTGATCATCGAGGGCTTCATCGACTTCGACTACGAAATCACCCTGCTGACCGTGCGCCATATCGGCGGTACCACGTTCTGTGCGCCGGTGGGGCATCGTCAGGAGAAGGGCGACTATCAGGAATCCTGGCAGCCCCAGGCCATGAGCCCGGTGGCCCTGGCCGAATCCGAGCGCGTCGCCAAAGCCGTGACCGAAGCCTTGGGCGGTCGTGGCCTGTTTGGTGTGGAGTTGTTCATCAAAGGGGACCAGGTGTGGTTCAGCGAAGTGTCGCCGCGCCCCCACGACACAGGCCTGGTGACCCTGATTTCCCAGGATCTCTCGCAGTTTGCCCTGCACGCGCGCGCCATTCTGGGCCTGCCGATTCCGTTGATTCGTCAGTTTGGTCCTTCGGCATCGGCGGTGATTCTGGTAGAGGGGCAGTCGACGCAGACCGCGTTTGCCAACCTCGGCGCGGCGTTGAGCGAGCCCGATACGGCGTTGCGGTTGTTTGGCAAGCCGCAAGTGAATGGCCAGCGCCGCATGGGTGTGGCGTTGGCGCGGGATGAGTCGATTGAGGCTGCTCGAGCCAAGGCGACCCGTGCTTCGAAGGCTGTTGTTGTAGAGCTCTGAAAGCATCGGGAGCAAGCCCCTCCCACATTTGAATGTATTCACAAATGTGGGAGGGGGCTTGCTCCCGATAGCGGTCTATCAGGCCACCTTGTTCAGATCATTATCCCGCGTCTCTCTCAGGCACAGCACCGCAATCAAGCTGATCAACGCCGCCGCCGACACATACCCACCCACATAACTCAGCCCACCCATCGCCACCAGCTTGGTCGCGAAGAAGGGGGCCGCTGAAGCCCCCACGATGCCACCCAGGTTATAGGCCGCTGATGCGCCGGTATAACGCACTCGTGTCGGGAACAGCTCCGGCAGCAACGCGCCCATTGGCGCGAACGTCACGCCCATCAGAAACAGCTCCAGCGCCAGAAACAAGGCGACCGCCCAGGTCGAGCCCTGGGTCAGCAGCGGTTCCATGGTAAAGCCCGACAGCATCGTCAGCACCGCGCCGACGATCAGCACCGGCTTGCGCCCGTAACGATCACTGGCCAGCGCCGCCAGTGGTGTCGCCAGGCCCATGAACAGCACCGCAAAGCACAGCAGGCCGAGGAAGGTTTCGCGGCTGTAGCCCAGCGTCGACACCCCATAGCTCAGGGAAAACGCCGTGGTGATATAGAACAGCGCGTAGCACACCACCATCGACGCGGCGCCCAGCAGCACCGGCAGCCAATGCTGGCTGAACAGCTCCACCAGCGGCACTTTCACCGGCGCCTGTTTGGCCACGGCACTGGCGAACACTGGCGTTTCATGCAGCTTCAGGCGTGCGTACAGGCCGACCATCACCAGCGCCGCGCTGAGGATGAATGGAATACGCCAGCCCCAACTGCGGAACTGCTCGTCGTTCAGGCTCATCGCCAGAATCAGGAACAGGCCATTGGCCGCCAGGAATCCGATGGACGGGCCCAGTTGCGGGAACATGCCAAACCAGGCGCGCTTGCCCTTGGGGGCGTTCTCGGTGGCCAGCAACGCCGCGCCGCCCCATTCCCCGCCAAGGCCCAGGCCCTGGCCGAAGCGCAACACACACAGCAGAATCGGCGCCCAAGCGCCGATGCTGTCGTAGCCGGGCAGCAAGCCGATCAGCGTGGTGCACACGCCCATCAGCAGCAGCGAAGCGACCAGTGTCGACTTGCGGCCGATGCGGTCGCCGAAGTGGCCAAACAGCGCCGAGCCCAGCGGACGGGCGATAAAGGCGATGCCGAAGGTCAGGAACGACGCGAGCATCTGCGCGGTACCGGAGGTCTGCGGGAAGAACACCGGGCCAATCACCAGCGCGGCTGCGGTGGCGTAGATATAGAAGTCGTAGAACTCGATGGCGGTGCCGACAATGCTTGCGGTGGCAACCCGTGCGGTCGAATTGCTCGGGGCGGCAGGCGTTGCCTCGTTATACGTGGTGGTCATGAGGTATCCCTGGCGGTCATTGTTATTGGTCGAACACCCATGGGCTGGGTGGGCGGGGCTCGCGGGGATTATAGGAACAACAGGGGCGCAGCAGCCACCGCAAATCCGTCAGACGGCGACAGGCACGCGGTGGGTATGCCAGATCAGCACCTTGCTGACCCGGTTGTCCTCGGTTTCGAGGATTTCCAGGCGATACCGGCCGATCTTCAGGCACACCGCGCAATCCGGAATGGTCTCCAGTGCTTCGGTCACCAGGCCGTTGAGGGTCTTGGGGCCGTCACTGGGCAGGTGCCAGGTCAGGCTCTTGTTCAGGTCGCGGATTGAGGCGGCGCCGTCAATGATGTAGCGGCCGTCAGTCTGGGCCTCGATATGCGGGTTGTCCGCAATCTGCTCGCTTTCGAACTCGCCGACGATTTCTTCGAGGATATCTTCCAGGGTGACGATACCCATCACTTCGCCGTACTCATCCACCACCATGCCCAGGCGCCGCTGCTGCTTGTGGAAGTTCAGCAGTTGCAGTTGCAATGGCGTGCTTTCCGGGACGAAGTAAGGTTCGTGGCAGGCCGCCAGCAGCGCGTCTTTGCTCAGGCTGGCATCGGGCAGCAGGTGCTGGATCTGGCGGGTATTGAGCACGGCTTCGACCTGGTTGATGTCGCTGTGAAACACCGGCAGGCGAGTACGCGGGTTGGTACGCAGTTGTTCGATGATCTCGTCGATCGAATCATCCAGGTTGATGCCATCCACTTCACTGCGCGGCACCAGGATGTCATTGACCGTGATGTTGTCCAGGGCATGGATGCCGGGCATGCCAGGCGTGCGGTCTTCATCGGTATCGGCTTGCGGCTCGTCGTCATGATCAGGCAGCGGGTCATCGCTGTGTTTCACCACGCCGGGTTTGCGTGCGAACGGACGCAGCAGCGACAGGCCCAGGCCATTGAGCAGCCAGGCCAGTGGATAGAGGAGTTTCAACGGCACGCCCAGCAGTGCATTGCCAAACCCCAGCACCGCTTGAGGGTGGCGGATGGCCAGGGCGCGGGGCAGGTAGTCGGCCAGCACCAGCAGCAGGGCGCTGGAGATCGCCCAGCCGAGCCACGGCCCATTGTGCTCCCAGGCATAAATTGCCAGCAGGCTGCAGAGCATCACCACCATGCCCCGGCACAGGGTGTTGCACAGGATAAGGCTGTTGCGCGGGAAGTTCAGGCGTGCGGCCGCCTTGTCACCCTGGCGTGTGCCGGGGCGTAGCGCCAGCAGGTGCTGCTGGGCGGTTTCGATGGCGGTAAACAGCGCGGCCCATAACACCAGCAGGGCGATTACCGCGAGCATCGGCCCCAGGGGCAAGTTGTCCATGTTTGCTGCCCGTCAGATATGCAGGATGTATTCGCGAACCAGCTTGCTGCCGAAATAGGCCAGCATCAGCAGGCAGAAACCGGCCAGGGTCCAGCGGATTGCCTTGTGCCCGCGCCAGCCGAGGCGGTTGCGGCCCCATAGCAGCACGCTGAACACCACCCAGGCCAGGCAGGCCAGCAGGGTCTTGTGCACCAGGTGCTGGGCAAACAGGTTCTCGACGAACAGCCAGCCGGAAATCAGCGACAGCGACAGCAGCGTCCAGCCGGCCCACAGGAACCCGAACAACAGGCTTTCCATGGTTTGCAGCGGCGGGAAGTTTTTGATCAGGCCCGAAGGGTGCTTGTGCTTGAGCTGGTGGTCCTGCAACAGCAGGAGCAGGGCCTGGAACACCGCGATGGTGAACATGCCGTAGGCCAGGATCGACAGCAGGATATGCGACAGGATTCCCGGCTCCTCATCGATCACCTGCACCGTACCGGTAGGGGCGAACTGTGCGAGCAGCACCGTGAGCATGCCCAGCGGAAACAGCAGCACCAGCAGGTTTTCCACCGGGATGCGCGTGCAGGCGATAAGCGTCAGGCCGATCACGGCAGCCGCGATCAGGCTGGCGGCGCTGAAGAAGTCCAGGCCCAGGCCGATCGGTGTCATCAGGTGGGTAAGGAGGCTGGCGACGTGCGCCACCAGGGCGAGGCCGCCAAGGCCTGCGAGCAGGCGTTTGTCGGCCTTGACGCATTTGGCCAGGCGGGTGCCCTGGTAGAGGGTCGCAGCGGCATACAGGATGGCGGCGGCGAGGCTGGGTAGCAAGCTGGGTGACAAGGGAAGCATAAATCCTGAAAGGAAAGCCCGAAAGGCGCTGAGTTTGGCATACACCGCCGTTGCACGAAAGACTCCCGGGCCAGACAGCGGGTGTGCATGGGCGCAGTCTTCGCTATAATCCGCGACCTGCCCACGCCGCAGGCTCGCCGAGCGCTGTTTTTAATAGCGATTTACCACAGCCTGGGCCGTCATTACCTCGGTCTACCAAAGCATTTCGATGAATGGGGCCTGAAAGGATCGCGCATGTTTGAAAACCTGACTGACCGTCTCTCGCAGACGCTGCGCCACGTTACCGGCAAGGCCAAGCTGACCGAGGACAATATTAAAGACACCCTGCGCGAAGTGCGCATGGCGTTGCTGGAAGCCGACGTCGCCCTGCCGGTGGTCAAGGACTTCGTCAACTCGGTCAAGGAACGTGCGGTCGGCACTGAAGTGTCGCGCAGCCTGACGCCGGGCCAGGCGTTCGTGAAGATCGTCCAGGCCGAACTCGAAAGCCTGATGGGCGCAGCCAACGAAGACCTGAACCTCAGCGCCGTGCCGCCGGCCGTCGTGCTGATGGCTGGTCTGCAGGGTGCAGGTAAAACCACCACCGCTGGCAAGCTGGCGCGCTTCCTTAAAGAGCGCAAGAAGAAGTCGGTGATGGTGGTGTCGGCTGACGTTTATCGTCCGGCCGCGATCAAGCAGCTGGAAATGCTCGCGGGCGAAGTGGGCGTGACCTTCTTCCCGTCGGACCTGAGCCAGAAGCCGGTCGACATCGCCAGCGCGGCTATTAAAGAAGCGAAGCTCAAATTCATCGACGTGGTCATCGTCGACACCGCCGGTCGTCTGCACATCGACGAAGAGATGATGGGCGAGATCAAGGCGCTGCATGCCGCGATCAACCCGGTCGAGACGCTGTTCGTGGTCGACGCCATGACCGGCCAGGATGCGGCCAACACCGCCAAGGCCTTTGGTGATGCGCTGCCGCTGACCGGCGTGATCCTCACCAAGGTCGACGGCGATGCCCGTGGTGGTGCCGCGCTGTCGGTACGGGCCATTACCGGCAAACCGATCAAGTTCATCGGTATGGGCGAGAAGAGCGAAGCGCTCGAACCGTTCCACCCTGAGCGTATTGCTTCGCGCATCCTCGGCATGGGTGACGTGCTCAGCCTGATCGAGCAGGCCGAAGCCACCCTCGACAAGGACAAGGCCGACAAGCTGGCCAAGAAGTTGAAGAAGGGCAAGGGCTTCGATCTCGAAGACTTCCGTGATCAGCTTCAGCAGATGAAGAACATGGGCGGCCTCGGCGGCCTGATGGACAAACTGCCGAACATCGGCGGTGTGAACCTGGCGCAGATGGGCAACGCCCAGGGCGCGGCAGAGAAGCAGTTCAAGCAGATGGAAGCCATCATCAATTCCATGACCCCGGCCGAGCGCCGCGACCCTGAGCTGATCAGCGGTTCGCGCAAGCGCCGGATCGCCATGGGGTCCGGCACCCAGGTGCAGGACATCGGTCGCTTGATCAAGCAGCACAAGCAGATGCAGAAGATGATGAAGAAATTCTCCGCCAAGGGCGGGATGGCCAAGATGATGCGCGGCATGGGCGGTATGTTGCCCGGCGGCGGCATGCCTAAAATGTAAAGTATTCGAGCGCAGGCACTGCTTGCGCTGCGACCCACACGGATGTGGGATCTCCAGCAAACCCGCCGTTGGCGGGGGCTGACTCGCCGTTTTAACCGACGGCTCTATAGCAGATCTGAATGGCACGCGGGTAGGCGCCGGAAAAAGACATTTGCAAAAGTCCGGATATTCCTTAGAATATGCGGCCTTTCGGGCACCTATGCCCGCTGTGCATTTAGATTTGCAGCACCGACTACAGGAACGATGTTCACATGCTAACAATCCGTCTTGCCCTTGGCGGCTCCAAAAAGCGCCCGTTTTACCACTTGACCGTAACCGACAGCCGCAACCCGCGCGACGGTTCGCACAAGGAACAGGTTGGTTTCTTCAACCCGATCGCTCGTGGTCAAGAAGTTCGTCTGTCCGTGAACCAAGAGCGCGTAGCCTACTGGCTGAGCGTGGGTGCACAGCCATCCGAGCGCGTTGCAAAGCTGTTGAAGGACTCGGCTAAGGCCGCAGCCTGAGCAATATGAACGCGACGCCAGCTGTTGCTGATGATTTGATCGTTATCGGCAAGATTTACTCTGTTCATGGCGTTCGCGGCGAAGTGAAGGTGTATTCCTTTACTGATCCGACTGAAAACCTGTTGCAGTACAAAACCTGGACGCTCAAGCGCGAAGGTAGTGTGAAACAGGTCGAGCTGGTCAGTGGACGCGGGAGCGACAAGTTCCTGGTCGCAAAGCTCAAGGGTCTTGATGACCGTGAAGAAGCTCGTCTTCTGGCCGGTTATGAGATCTGCGTGCCGCGCAACCTGTTCCCTGAATTGACCGACGGCGAGTACTACTGGTACCAGCTGGAAGGTCTGAAGGTCATTGATCAACTGGGGCAATTGCTCGGGAAAATCGATCACCTTCTGGAAACCGGCGCCAATGATGTAATGGTGGTCAAGCCTTGCGCTGGCAGCCTGGATGATCGCGAACGGCTGTTGCCCTATACCGGGCATTGCGTGTTGGCCGTCGACCTGGTCGCAGGCGAGATGAAGGTGGAATGGGACGCGGACTTCTAAGCGTGGCTAATTTGCGCATTGAAGTGATCAGTTTGTTTCCCGAGATGTTTTCCGCCATCAGCGAGTACGGCATCACCAGTCGGGCGGTGAAACAGGGGCTGTTGCAGCTCACCTGTTGGAATCCGCGAGACTACACGACGGATCGGCATCACACTGTGGACGATCGCCCATTTGGCGGTGGCCCGGGCATGGTGATGAAGATCAAGCCCCTGGAAGACGCATTGGTTCAGGCCAAGGCAGCTTCCGGGGAGAAGGCGAAGGTAATTTACCTGTCCCCTCAAGGCCGTCAGCTGAAACAGGCTGGGGTCCGCGAACTGGCGAATGAGGAAGCATTAATCCTGATTGCCGGTCGCTATGAAGGCATTGACGAGCGTTTTATTGACGCTCATGTCGATGAAGAGTGGTCGATTGGTGACTATGTCCTGTCTGGCGGTGAGCTGCCGGCGATGGTCCTGATAGATGCGGTTACACGGCTGCTGCCTGGAGCTTTAGGGCATGCGGACTCTGCGGAGGAAGATTCCTTCACGGATGGTTTGCTGGATTGCCCGCACTACACCCGCCCGGAGGTGTATGCGGATCAGCGTGTTCCCGACGTGTTGCTAAGTGGCAATCACGCACACATCCGGCGTTGGCGTTTACAGCAGTCCCTTGGTCGGACCTATGAACGACGCGCCGATCTTCTGGATAGCCGCTCGCTTTCTGGAGAAGAGAAGAAGCTGCTCGAGGAATACATCCTCGCGCGGGACGATAGTTAACAACGTATCGATGGTAGGTCCAATGACTTACCTTAGGAGCACAGCATGACTAACAAAATCATCCTTGCACTCGAAGCAGAGCAGATGACCAAAGAGATCCCTACCTTTGCCCCGGGCGACACCATTGTCGTTCAGGTGAAAGTGAAGGAAGGCGACCGTTCGCGTCTGCAAGCGTTCGAAGGCGTGGTAATCGCCAAGCGTAACCGTGGTGTGAACAGTGCTTTCACTGTTCGTAAAATCTCCAACGGTGTTGGCGTAGAGCGTACTTTCCAGACCTACAGCCCGCAAATCGACAGCATGGCCGTCAAGCGTCGCGGTGACGTACGTAAAGCCAAGCTGTACTACCTGCGTGACCTGTCCGGTAAAGCAGCTCGCATCAAGGAAAAACTGGCTTAAGTCCAGCTTTCCGATGCAGAAAAAAGCAGCCTTCGGGCTGCTTTTTTGTGCCCGGGATTTTTTGACTGGCCCGCAACCGCGTCGCAGCCATCGCAGGCAAACCAGCTCCCGCACTTGAATATGTTTACCTATCAACATAGGTGAGCTGGCTTGCCTGCGATAGGATCTACCCGATACCACCGCCATCAGCCTGAGTCCCCATGCCCGCCATCGACCATCCTCTGATCGACCGCTTCCTCGACGCCCTCTGGCTGGAAAAAGGCCTGTCGGACAACACTCGCCAGGCCTATCGCAGCGATCTGGCCTTGTTCAATGGCTGGCTGCAGGAAAAGCACCTGGAGCTGATCAATGCCGGTCGCGAGCTGATCCTCGATCACCTGGCCTGGCGCCTGGAGCAAAACTACAAGCCGCGTTCCACTGCACGATTTCTCTCGGGGGTGCGCGGCTTTTACCGTTATTTGCTGCGGGAAAAGCTCATCACTCTCGACCCGACCCTGCAGATCGACATGCCGCAACTGGGCAGGCCATTGCCCAAGTCGCTGTCAGAGGCCGACGTCGATGCCTTGCTCGCCGCCCCTGACCTGAGCGAAGCCATCGGTCAGCGTGACCGTGCCATGCTGGAGGTGCTCTACGCGTGCGGCCTGCGAGTGACCGAGCTGATCAGCCTGACCCTTGAGCAGGTCAACCTGCGCCAGGGCGTGCTGCGGGTGATGGGCAAGGGCAGCAAGGAGCGTCTGGTGCCCATGGGCGAGGAGGCGATTGTGTGGGTGGAGCGCTACATGCGCGACGCGCGCCATGAGCTGCTCGGCGGACGTCCCAGCGATGTGCTGTTCCCCAGCCAGCGCGGTGAGCAGATGACGCGTCAGACCTTCTGGCACCGTATCAAGCACCAGGCCAAGGTCGCCGGGATCGGCAAGACCCTGTCGCCGCATACCTTGCGCCATGCCTTCGCCACCCATTTGCTCAATCACGGTGCCGATTTGCGGGTGGTGCAAATGCTGCTCGGCCACAGCGACTTGTCCACCACCCAGATTTATACCCACGTTGCGCGGGCACGCTTGCAGGATATGCATGCCAGGCACCACCCACGCGGCTGAAAACGCCCAATTTATGCCGCTGCGAGCTGCCCTGCGGCCCAACTGTGGTAGGCTTTGCCGGTTAGCAAAGGCGACGGTCCGGCCCCGAGTTTCCAATCGGCTTGACTGCACCGTTCCTGCATCTGCCCCTCAGGAGTTTCCATGCGCTTGATCCAGATTATTGCCGCCGCAGCCATTGCGTTGGTTTCCAGCGTTGCCTTCGCCGATGACGCCGCCGAGCAGACCATTCGCAAGAGCCTGGCCAACCTGCAGCTCGATACGCCCATCGAAAGCATCAGCGCCAGCCCCATGGCCGGCTTGTATGAAGTCAAGCTCAAGGGCAGTCGCGTGCTGTACGCCAGTGCCGATGGCCAGTACATCGTCCAGGGCTACCTGTTCCAGCTCAAGGATGGCAAGCCGGTCAACCTGACCGAGAAAGCCGAACGCCTGGGCGTCTCCAAGTTGATCAACGGCATTCCGGTGGCCGAGACCGTGGTGTACCCGGCAATCGGCGAGACCAAGACCCACATCACCGTGTTTACCGACACCACCTGCCCGTACTGCCACAAACTGCACGCCGAAGTGCCGGCGCTGAACAAGCTGGGTGTCGAGGTGCGTTATGTGGCGTTCCCGCGTCAGGGCCTGGGCTCGCCGGGTGACGAGCAGTTGCAGGCGGTCTGGTGCTCGGCTGACAAGAAAGCCGCCATGGACAAGATGGTCGATGGCAAGGAAATCAAGGCGGCAAAATGTGCCAATCCGGTTTCCAAACAGTTTGCCCTCGGTCAGTCCATCGGCGTGAACGGTACACCGGCCATCGTTTTGGCTGACGGTCAGGTGATTCCGGGCTACCAGCCGGCACCGCAAGTTGCCAAACTGGCGTTGAATGCCAAATAAACCAGTATCGTCGTATATTCGACGATCAGGGCTCGCCGCCAAACCTGCGGGCCACTAATTGAAAGCCGCGGTTGTGCGGCTGTTTTCCACGGCCGACCTAGCGTCGGCCGTTTCATGGGGAGTTCTTCAGTGAAACCGGTCAAAGTAGGCATCTGTGGGTTAGGGACCGTCGGTGGCGGCACCTTCAACGTACTTCAGCGCAATGCTGAGGAAATATCCCGCCGTGCAGGTCGCGGGATTGAAGTGGCGCAGATTGCCACGCGTTCGCCAAAGCCTCAGTTCCAAACGACCGGTATTGCGATTACCAACGACGTCTTCGCTGTTGCCACCAACCCTGAAATCGATATCGTCATCGAGTTGGTGGGCGGGTACACCGTGGCGCGCGAACTGGTGCTCAAGGCCATCGAAAATGGCAAGCACGTGGTCACTGCCAACAAGGCGCTGATTGCCGTACACGGCAACGAAATATTCGCCAGGGCGCGCGAGAAGGGCGTGATCGTTGCGTTCGAAGCCGCCGTGGCCGGTGGCATACCGGTGATCAAGGCCATTCGCGAAGGCCTGTCCGCCAACCGCATCAACTGGGTAGCGGGCATCATCAACGGCACCGGTAACTTCATCCTCACCGAGATGCGCGAGAAGGGCCGTACCTTTGAGGATGTGCTCGCCGAAGCCCAGGCCCTGGGTTACGCCGAAGCTGACCCGACCTTTGACGTGGAAGGCATCGACGCGGCCCACAAGCTGACTATCCTGGCCTCCATTGCGTTCGGTATCCCGCTGCAGTTCGATAAGGCCTACACCGAAGGCATCACCCGGCTGACCACCGCCGACGTGAACTACGCCGAAGCCTTGGGCTACCGCATCAAGCACCTTGGCGTGGCGCGCAGCACCCCGGCAGGCATCGAGTTGCGTGTGCACCCGACGCTGATCCCGGCTGATCGCCTGATCGCCAACGTCAACGGGGTGATGAATGCCGTGATGGTCAACGGCGACGCCGCCGGCTCCACCTTGTTCTACGGTGCCGGTGCCGGCATGGAGCCGACCGCCTCGTCGGTGATCGCCGACCTGGTGGACGTGGTCCGCGCCATGACCAGTGACCCGGAAAACCGCGTGCCGCACCTGGCCTTCCAGCCAGACTCGCTGTCGGCCCACCCGATCCTGCCGATTGAAGCGTGCGAAAGTGCTTACTACCTGCGCATCCAGGCCCAGGATCATCCGGGCGTGTTGGCCCAGGTGGCCAGCATCCTGTCGGAGCGCGGGATCAACATCGAGTCGATCATGCAGAAGGAAGTCGAGGAGCAGAACGGCCAGGTGCCGATGATCCTGCTGACCCACCGTGTGCTCGAACGGCATATCAACGAAGCCATCGCCGCCATGGAAGCGTTGCAGGGCGTGGTTGGTCCGGTGGTACGGATTCGTGTCGAACATCTCAATTAATCAAGCGGCAAGCGTTAACCTGCACGCTGCAAGTAAAAGCAGATCTGCTCCAACTTGCAGCGTGTAGCCTAAAGCTTGAAGCCCAAACCGAAGGTTTGCCCCCATGCGCTACATCAGTACCCGCGGCCAGGCACCGGCCCTGAATTTCGAAGACGTTTTACTGACAGGTCTCGCCACTGACGGCGGCCTGTATGTGCCGGAAAACCTGCCACGTTTCACCCAGGAAGAAATCGCTTCATGGGTTGGTCTGCCGTATCACGAGCTGGCGTTCCGGGTGATGCGCCCGTTCGTCACGGGTAGCATCCCGGACGCGGACTTCAAGAAGATCCTGGAAGAAACCTACGGCGTGTTTTCCCACAGTGCCATCGCACCGTTGCGCCAATTGGACGGCAACGAGTGGGTGCTTGAGCTGTTCCACGGTCCGACCCTGGCGTTCAAGGACTTCGCCCTGCAACTGTTGGGTCGTCTGCTCGATTACGTGCTGGCAAAGCGCGGCGAGCGCGTGGTCATCATGGGCGCCACCTCCGGTGATACCGGCTCGGCGGCCATCGAAGGCTGCAAGCACTGCGAGAACGTCGACATTTTCATCCTGCACCCGCACCAGCGCGTGTCGGAGGTGCAACGTCGTCAGATGACCACGATTTTCGGCGAGAACATCCACAATATCGCCATCGAAGGCAACTTCGATGACTGCCAGGAGATGGTCAAGAACAGCTTTGCCGACCAGAGCTTCCTCAAAGGCACGCGCCTGGTGGCGGTGAACTCGATCAACTGGGCGCGGATCATGGCCCAGATCGTCTACTACTTCCATGCCTCGCTGCAGTTGGGCGGGCCGGCGCGTTCGGTATCGTTCTCGGTACCGACCGGCAACTTCGGCGACATCTTCGCCGGCTACCTGGCGCGCAACATGGGCCTGCCGATCAACCAGTTGATCGTCGCCACCAACCGCAACGACATCCTGCATCGCTTCATGAGCGGCAACGGGTATGTGAAGGAAACCCTGCACTCCACGCTGTCGCCGTCGATGGACATCATGGTCTCGTCGAACTTCGAGCGCCTGCTGTTCGATATGCACGGTCGCAATGGTGCCGCCATCGCCGATCTGATGAACACGTTCAGGAGCGGTGGTGGTTTCAGCGTCGAGCAGGAGCGCTGGACTGAAACCCGCAAGCTGTTCGATTCCCTGGCGGTGGACGACGCGCAAACCTGCGAAACCATCGCTGAAGTCTATGCCCGGACCGGTGAGCTGCTCGACCCGCACACTGCCATCGGCGTTAAGGCAGCACGCGAATGCCGTCGCAGCCTGGATATTCCGATGGTGATCCTCGGCACCGCGCACCCGGTCAAATTCCCGGAAGCGGTGGAGAAGGCCGGCGTTGGCAAGGCGCTGGAGTTGCCCAAGCACATGGCCGACCTGTTTGAGCGTGAAGAGCGCTGCACAGTGCTGGCCAATGACCTGAAGGCGGTGCAGGCGTTTGTCAGCCAGCATGGCAATCGAAGCAAGCCTTTGTAAGGCATCCCGCGAAAATCGAAACGCCGCTTTCCCATCCCTGGGGCAGCGGCGTTTTTGTGTGTGGCAGGCCCGGCAGCGTCCTGATTACATAAGCAGTTTGATTGCCACTCCGGTGATTGAAGCGATGGTTGCCACTACGGCCATCGCCACCCCCATGGGGTACCAGAACGTTTCACAGGTAATCTTCAGTGACTCGGACTTGAGCTTGTCTCGCTCTGCCTGCATGCGTGATATCTCGGCGTAGATACGCCTTACATCGGCATGCATCCTCTCCATTGTTGCCTGCTCTTCTTTGTTTTCCACCATCGTAATCATCCTTCGCAATAGGGGCCTTTTGCCATGCGCCCAGTCGTGCAGCGCTCACCGAGTATAGGATTCACCTCCAGACTCAACCCCCGGCAAACCCCAAAACAGCAGCCCATTGCGTAATCAGTTATGTGCCGCCGTTTTTTGCCTGTCATGTTGCAAGCGCATGCTGGTCTCGTCATCCCCCTGCAACCTTTGAAAGACGAAAAAGCGAACTTTCCTACGTCAGAACCAGTCACTTAGGATAGATGCAGCACCCGTTAAGACGATTGTTCCCGAACTATTGAGTGGTGATCGAGATGGAAAGTATCAGCCTATTGCTCGCAGAAGCACTGAGCCCTTATCAGGTTACGCTGACCACCTCTGGTGTGCAGGGCGAGAGCCTGGTGACCGTGAAGAATCCTGCCGGCGCTATCGTGGTCGAGCGTGAAGTCGACCCGTTTCAATTGATGGATAAGCGTTTGCTCGTGGACGTGGTGGATTGCCTGCTGCGCGACATCAAAATTGCCGAAGGGCGCGTGGAACCTTCGGTTATCGCGGCCTTGCGCAGTGCGGCACAGACACGCGGTGCGGCGCTGGCATGAAGAATTGTTTATTGATGGAAACTTCCCACAGCATGCTCGGTCAGATTTTTTAACAGCAAGAGCAAACATTGTGCTCCGGTGTTTGTGGCTTGTTGTACTGGTCATTGTAAGGCCACGTTTAACCCTGAAGTGTCTCCCCACACTTCAGGGTTTCTTTTTGCCCGCGATTTGTCACTGCGTCAGATCGCCCCCTGTTCACGCAGACTGGCAATCGCCGCCGCGTCATAGCCCAGCTCGGTCAGCAATACAGCGTTGTGCTCGCCCAATTGCGGCCCGACCCATTCGCAGCTGCCCGGCGTGTCCGAAAGCTTGGGCACGATGCCTGGCATCTTGAAGTCCTTGCCGCCCGGCAATTGCGCCTTGAGGAACATTTCCCGTGCGAGAAACTGCGGATCGCCGAGCATGTCTTCGGCGCTGTAGATTCGGCTGGCAGGCACGTCGGCCTTGTTCAACTGCTCCACCACCTGCTCCAGCGGCAGCGAATTGACCCAGCGATCGATGACGCCGTACAGTTCGTCGCGACGGCTGTCACGCCCGTCATTGCTGGCCAGTTGCGGATCGTTCGCCAAGTCTTCACGGCCGATAGCCGACATGAAACGCTTGAAAATCGCGTCGCCGTTGGCGCCGATCTGCACATGCTTGCCGTCGGCGCTGGTGTGGATCGAGGACGGTGTAATGCCGGGCATGATATTGCCGGTGCGCTCGCGGATAAACCCGAACACATCGAACTCCGGGATCATGCTTTCCATCATGGCGAAGATGGCTTCATACAGCGCCACATCCACCACTTGGCCCAACCCTCCATTGACCTCACGATGTCGCAACGCCATCAATGCGCCGATCACCGCCCACAGCGCGGCAATCGAATCGCCGATGGAGATGCCCGTGCGCACTGGCGGTCGGTCCTCGAAGCCGGTGATGTAGCGCAGCCCACCCATGGACTCGCCCACGGCGCCGAACCCCGGCTGGTCTTTCATCGGCCCGGTCTGGCCAAATCCCGAGAGGCGCACCATCACCAGTTTCGGGTTCAACGCATGCAGGGTCTCCCATCCCAGCCCGAGCTTTTCCAGCACGCCGGGGCGGAAGTTTTCGATCAGGATGTCGGCGTCTGCCAGCAACTGCTTGAGAATCGCCAGGCCATCAGGGTGTTTGAGGTTCAGCGTCAGCGACTTCTTGTTGCGCGCCTGCACGAACCACCACAGCGAAGTGCCTTCGTACAGCTTGCGCCATTTACGCAGTGGGTCGCCGCCGTCCGGCGACTCGACCTTGATCACCTCGGCGCCGAACTCGGCGCAGATACGCGAAGCAAACGGGCCGGCGATGAGGGTGCCGAGTTCGATGACTTTGAGGCCGGCAAGCGGCTTGGCATTAAACGACATGGTGATCCTTGTCTGCGCTGGGCGGGGAGGGGATGTGATGCTTTTAACATAGGCGCGCCATTCAGGGATAAGGATGATGCAGCGCAGGATTCGTTGAATGCGCTCTCCATCGGTTAGACTGGCCGCCTTTCCCTGTCTCTAGAAGCCCGTTCATGGCCCAGCCGTCCACGACCTACAAATTCGAACTCAACCTCACCGACCTTGACCGTTCGGTGTATGAGAGCGTCAAACAAACCATCGCCCGCCACCCTTCGGAAACCGAAGAGCGCATGACCGTGCGCCTGCTGGCCTACGCCCTTTGGTACAACGAGCAACTGGCGTTCGGGCGCGGTCTGTCGGATGTTGATGAGCCTGCCCTGTGGGAAAAAAGCCTGGATGATCGGGTGTTGCACTGGATTGAAGTCGGCCAGCCGGATGCCGACCGCCTGACCTGGTGCTCACGCCGTACCGAACGCACCAGCCTGCTGGCCTACGGCAGCCTGCGTGTGTGGGAAGGCAAGGTGGTCCCGGTGGCCAATAACCTGAAGAACGTGCACATCGCCGCCGTGCCCCAGGAAATCCTCGAGGTGTTGGCCAAGGACATGCCACGGGTGATCAAGTGGGATGTGATGATCAGTGAAGGCACGATCTTCGTCACCGACGACCGTGGTCAGCATGAAGTGCAATTGCAATGGCTGGTTGGCGAGCGCGGTTGAAGCGTTGCAGCTGCAAGCTTGAAGCTAAAATCCCCCATAGAGATCCCATCCCGTCCCATGCGTATCGATCCCCGTCCGTTGCCCGCCGTCCTGCCGTTTCTCGGTGATTTGCCACCGCTGTTGACCCGTCTTTACGCTGCGCGTGGGGTGCGGTCCGAGGTCGAGCTGGATAAAAGCCTCAAGCAGTTGATTCCCTATCAGCGGCTCAAGGGTATCGACGCGGCGGTGGACCTGCTGGTGGTCGCCCTGGAACAGCGCCAGCGCATCCTGATCGTCGGTGACTTCGATGCCGATGGCGCCACTGCCAGCACCGTGGGCACCCTGGGCCTGCGCTTGCTCGGCGCGGCCCATGTGGATTACCTGGTGCCCAACCGCTTCGAATATGGCTATGGCCTGACCCCGGAAATCGTCGCCGTGGCGTTGCAGCGTGAGCCGCAGTTGCTGATCACCGTGGACAACGGCATTTCCAGCGTCGAAGGCGTGGCGGCGGCAAAGGCGGCGGGGCTCAAGGTGCTGGTCACCGATCACCACTTGCCGGGTGACGAATTGCCGGCTGCCGACGCGATCGTCAACCCGAACCAGCCGGGCTGTGAATTCCCCAGCAAGGCTCTGGCTGGCGTTGGCGTGATCTTCTATGTGCTGATGGCCCTGCGTGCGCGCTTGCGCGACCTGGGTTGGTACGCTGACAAGCCGCAACCGAACATCGGTGATCTGCTCGACCTGGTGGCCCTGGGCAGCGTCGCCGACGTGGTGCCGCTGGATGCCAATAACCGCATCCTGGTGCATCAGGGCCTGGAGCGCATTCGCGCCGGTCGCGCCCGGCCAGGGATCAAGGCGATCCTTGAAGTGGCCAAGCGCGACGCGGCACGCATCACCTCCACCGACCTCGGGTTTATCCTCGGGCCACGGCTCAACGCCGCCGGTCGTCTGGACGATATGAGTCTGGGCATTGAATGCCTTCTCACCACCGATATGGCTGCCGCCCGGGAAATGGCCGCACAGCTGGACGGCATGAACCAGGACCGCAAGTCCATTGAGCAAGGCATGCAGCGCGAGGCCCTGGCCCAGCTCAAAGACCTGCCGGTGGAGTCGATGCCCTATGGCTTGTGTCTGTTCGATCCGGAGTGGCACCAGGGCGTGATCGGTATCCTGGCCTCGCGCATGAAGGAGCGCTATTTTCGCCCCACCATTGCGTTCGCCGATGCGGGCGATGGTTTGCTCAAGGGCTCAGGGCGTTCGGTGCAAGGCTTTCATATTCGTGATGCGCTGGCCGTGGTGGCCAGCCAGCACCCCAACCTGATCGCCAAATACGGCGGCCACGCCATGGCGGCAGGGCTGACACTGCCCGAGGCGAACTTTCCGTTGTTTGCCCAGGCCTTTGATGCCGAAGTGCGTCGTCAACTGCGTGAAGAAGACCTCACCGGCCGCCTGCTGACCGACGGCACCCTGGCCGTGGAAGAATTTCACCTGGAACTGGCCCGCGCGCTGCGCCATGCCGGGCCGTGGGGGCAGCACTTTCCCGAGCCGTTGTTCCATGGTGTGTTCCAGCTGGTGGAGCAGCGCGTGGTGGGCGAGCGGCACCTGAAGGTGGTGCTCAAGAGCGAATGCGGTTCGGTGAAGCTCGACGGCATTGCGTTTGGAGTGGACCGTGAAGTCTGGCCGAACCCGACCGTACGTTGGGTGGAATTGGCCTACAAGCTCGATGTAAACGAGTTTCGCGGCAACGAGACTGTGCAATTGATGATCGCCCATATCGAGCCACGCTAGGTATTACCGACAACACAAAACACATGTGGGAGGGGGCTTGCTCCCGATTGCAGAGAGTCAGTCACTGAAGATGTTGACTGATCCACCGCTATCGGGAGCAAGCCCCCTCCCACATGGTGTACGGCGTAAAGCCTGCGTTATTCGGTTTTAGCCTGGTGCTTCACGATGATCTCCACCAGGCGCTTGGCCAGCGCCGGATAGTTCTCGTCGAAGTGATGCCCGCCCGGCAATTTCAACGCCTCACCCACGGCCGTCTTGTCGGTGCAGCCGCTCTCGTCGACTTCTTCGGCGCCATAGATGCACACCACTTTCTCAGGTGGCAACTTGGCCATTTCCGGGCCGGTGGCGGCCTCTTTGCCGGCGTTGCCCAGCCATCCTTCCACTTCGATTTCAAAGCTGCCGGTGCGGGCGAATGCGAGCAGGATGATTGCATCGACCCGCTGCTGTTCGTTTTCCGGCAGACGGTTGTAGATCGCCGGCAGTACGTCGGCGCCAAACGAATAACCAGTCAGCACGAACCGCTTGGTGCCCCATTTCTGCCGGTAGTGCTGCATCAGCTCGGTGAGGTCCTTGGCGCTTTGTTCCGGGCTCTTGTGCTGCCAGTAGTAGCGCAGGGTGTCGATGCCCACGACCGGGTAGCCGATCTTGGCCATTTCACCGGCCACGTCGCGGTCCAGGTCGCGCCAGCCGCCGTCACCGGAGAGGAACAGGGTGACAGTGTCCTTGGCTTGACCGGCAGGCACTTCGACGACCGGGATGGCCAGGCCGCCGTTGTCCGAACCCACCAGTTGCTTGCGCAGCTCATTGTTCAGCACTTGCGGGTAATGGATGTCGTAGTCGCTGATGCTGGTGGTGGCGCGCGGAGTATCGCGTACGAAGCTGGCGCTTTCATCGTCAGGGTTATCGTTCCATGCAACCAGCCAGTTGCCATGGGCGGCGGTTTTCGGCAGCGGGTCCTTGCAGCCTTCCTGCACCAGGGCGAAGCCGACGGAGATGGCGTTGGCCTTGTCGTCGTTCTGAGTGGCCAGCCAGCGCCAGGCGAGGGCGGCGCCAGGGCCGATGCCGCTGACCAGTGTCGCGGGGCCCTTGAGCTGGCTCAGGGCAGTTTGCAGCGCCTGTTCCTGTAGCTTGCAGTCGTCCTTTGGCAGGATCACCTGGACAATCTGCGCCTTGCCGCCCTGGCTCAGGGCGATCAGTTGGCTGTCGGTCAGGGTTTGATCAGCCGGCACTGCCACGGCCACGCGGGCTTTGGCTGCGGCAGCGGGGGTCACAAGGGTCATCACCGTGCCATCGGCCTGGGGCATCTGCTCCAGCACCGGCTGCGGGGCAGGGCGGGTCCAGTACCAGAAGCCGCCGCCTGCGATCAGGGCGAGCAACACCACGATGGCCAATACATACCGCCAGGAACGTCGAATCATCAGCGTTTCACCAATCCAGTCAAGCCGCCCGCGATCAGGGCGGCGGTGTCGGCCAGTGCCACCAGCGGATCAAGTCCGGCGGGCACGGCCATATAACGAGGTTCCCAGTCAGGCTGGAATTTGTCTTTGAAGCGGCGCAAACCTTGGAAGTTATACAGTTGCTCGCCACGGCGGAACACCATCGAACCCAGACGCTGGGTCAACGGCGCGCCACGGCGCGGTTGCAGGCCCGACAACGGCACCATGCCGAGGCTGAAGCGGGCGTAGCCGTGGTTCTTATAATGCTGGATCAGGCCGACCATCATGAATTCCATGGTCAGCTTTGGCGCATCGGGGTGCGCGCGCATCAGGTCGAGACTGGCCAGGTCGTGGTTGTAGGTCTCGAGCAAATTGGCGAAGGCCACCGTACGCCCTTCGAAGCGAATGATCGCGATGCGAAAGTGCTTGAGGTAGTCGTCGCTGAAGCGTCCCAGGGAAAACCCCTTTTCGCGCACATTCTTGCCGGTCAGCCAGGCATCGGAGATGACCTTGAGCTCGTCCATTGGCGCCTGGCCTGGCTCGAAGATCTCCAGGGACAAGCCGTCCCGGGTACCACGGTTCCAGGTGTAGCGCAGGTCCTTCATCTCTTTGCCCTTGGCTTCCAGGTCAAAGCGCTTGAGGTCGACCCGGGCTTCTTCGCCCAGCTTGATCGCGGTGAGGCCGATGTCCATGTAGTACGGCAGGTTTTCGGCGCGCACCTGATAGAACACCGGACGCGCGTGGTGGATGTCGCACAGGTCGCGGAACTGCCAGATCATTTCGGCGCGTGGCTGGGTCGGGCCGATGGGGTCGTACAAGGCCACCAGGCTGCGCCCGCGACGGGCGTACATCAGGAAGGCTTCGTCGTTGGGGTGGAACAGCAGGGCTTTGTCGCCGGTCAGTGCCAGGCCGCCATCGGGCTGCGATGACGCCATCAGGATGCGAGTGGCGCGCTCCAGTTCGTCCGGGGTCGGCAGGTGAATGATCGGACGGGCGGTGCGCAGCAGCCAGGTCAGCGACACGATCACCAGCAGCACCGCGGCGCCCAGCAGCGAGCGCAGGCCGCGCGGCGCGTTGGCGTCGAGGGTGAACTGCCACCACAGCTGATGGCTGTAAGGCACATCCTGATAGGCGAACAGCAGCAGCCAGATCGACGCACCCAGTACGCACACGCTGGCCACCAGGTAAAGCGGCGAGAAGGGCAACTCGGTGAGGCGGCTGGCGCGGTAGAACGAGCGGCGGAAGATCGCCAGCAGCACCGCTGTCATGGTCATCAGACTGGCTTCTTCCCAGTCGAACCCCTTGAGCAGCGACAGCAGGGCGCCCGTCAGCAGCAGCACCATGGTCAGCATCCAGGCGGCGGACAAGCGTCGACGCAGGCCCTGGGCCAGTAACAGGCACAGCACGCCGATCAGGCTGGCACCAAAGTGCGAGGCGTCAATCAGGCGGTGGGGAATCAGGAAGCCGATGTTTTCCAGGCGTGAGTCGATTTCGGGCGTGGCGCCAGAGAACAGCAGGACCACGCCGGACAAAAAAACCAGTACGGCCAACACTGGCGCCGCCAGCCCTGAAGCAACCCGCAGACTCTGCTGGGTCTGGAACAGGCGCTGGGCTTCATTGACCAGAAGGAACACACAGGCGATCAGCAGCGGCAGCACCACGTAGATCATGCGGTACAGCAGCAGCGCGGCAGCCAATGGCGCAGCACCGAGCTTGTCGGCAAACGCCGCCAGCAGGATCGCCTCGAACACCCCGACGCCGCCCGGTACGTGGCTGAGTACGCCGGCGGCCAGGGCCAGCAGGTACACCAGCAGGAACGGGCCGAAGGGCGGCGCTTCCGGCAGCAACATATAGAGCACGGTGGCGGCAGCGGCCACATCGAGCGCGGTGATGATCAGTTGCAGGAAGGTCAGGCGGCGACCCGGCAGGCGCAAGGTGCGGCGCCCGGCCCTGACCAGCAGGTTGTCCGGGTAGGGTTGTTCCGGCAGGCGACGGCGGTAGATGCCGATGCACAGCGCGGCCGACAACAGCAGCACGGCGCCGGCCACACCGCCGAGCAGGCTTTGCGGCAAATGCAGGTAGGTCGAGGCCGCCGGCAGATTGCTCAAGGTGGCCAGGGCAGCCAGCGGTGGCAGGGCGCAGCCCAGCGCAAGGCTGGCGAACACGGTCATGTGCGCGACTTCTGAGGCGCCGACGCCGTGGCGTGCATATAGACGGTAGCGCACCGACCCGCCGGAGAGCATCGACAGGCCAATCGCATTGCCGATGGCAAAGGCGGTAAAACCACCGAGGGCCAGCGTCTTGGCAGGCAGTTTCACCCCGGCATAGCGCGCACCGGAAAACTCATAGCCCAGCAGAATGATGAAGCCTGCGACGCCCGCGCCGAAGGCACCGAGCAGGGCGGGCCTGGGCACTTCCAGGATCGAGTCGTGGAGCGCGTAGAGGTCCAGCTCCAGCAGCAGGTGTCGACAGGCGATCAGGGCAATAGCGAACAGCAGCAAGGTCACGGCCAGCCCGATGGGCTGACGGTATTTGCTCAACAGATCCAGCCAGCGCAAACGGCCGGGAGCGATCGGTTGTTCCGCTGTGACGGTCTCTTGTGGTTCAGACGAGTTGGCGCGCATCAATCACCTCGTGGATTGTGCGCGACAGGATGGAGGTATCCAGCCAAGTTACCAATCCCTATGGACAAAATAAGTACAAATATTAACGCGGAACACCGGGGGCGGCGACAGCGGCCATTGGTCGTAGAGGGTAGTGCTTGAACATTGAGCATAGCGTGCAATGAGATGGACTCAACAAACCGTGGAGGGTTTCATGAAAGATGCCAGGTCATTGTTTAAGAAGAACTTTTTCACCGGATACAAAAAAGGCCACTCTTTCGAGCAGCCTTTTCTGATGTTTGGTTGCGGGAGCCGGATTTGAACCGACGACCTTCGGGTTATGAGCCCGACGAGCTACCAGACTGCTCCATCCCGCGTCTGTGGGCGGCATTGTACAGTCCGGCGACGAGGTGTCAACCGTTAATGGGCCGACGCGGCAAATAAGTGTGATTAATCCACGCCTGACGCCTAAGTGGTCGATTGAACACACGTTTATGGCGAGCGGGCTTGCTCAGCGTCGGACCACCCGGCAGTCCGTTTTTAAGCGCACACGATGCTGGCGTTGATAAAACAGGCACGCACAAAAAAGGCCACTCTTTCGAGTAGCCTTTTTTGATGTTTGGTTGCGGGAGCCGGATTTGAACCGACGACCTTCGGGTTATGAGCCCGACGAGCTACCAGACTGCTCCATCCCGCGTCTGTGTGTCGGCATTCTACAGAGGAACGCGAGTGTGTCAACCCGTAAATAGAAGAAAAGCGCTTGTGGTTCAATCGGTTAGCTCTCCACTGGAGCGCTTTTAGCGGCGACGGCCCAGTATGGCTGGGCTTCTCAGCTCTATCGGTGGCTCCAATTCGATTGAGAAAACATATTCATCTGGTAAATTTCCTACCGCTCAAGCGGAAGAATCAAACTACTGGTGCTATATACAGGGGTGAGTGCGATACTGGCCTTCCGTTGGAATACACCCCTGTTTTTATATGACGCAGCGCAAAATCATCCACGTCGACTGTGATTGCTTCTACGCCGCCATCGAGATGCGCGATGACCCGAGCCTGGCGCAAAAACCGTTGGCGGTGGGTGGGTCTGCGGATCGGCGCGGAGTGATCGCCACCTGCAACTATGAGGCGCGGGCTTACGGTGTGCGCTCGGCCATGTCGTCACGCCATGCGCTGAAACTGTGCCCGGACCTGACCATCGTCAAGCCGCGCATGGACGCCTATAAAGAAGCCTCGAAGGAAATCCAGACGATCTTTCGTGACTACACCGATCTGATCGAGCCGCTGTCGCTGGATGAAGCCTACCTCGATGTGTCCGACAGCCCGCATTTTGGTGGCAGCGCCACCCGCATCGCCCAGGACATCCGTCGCCGCGTCTCCAATCAATTGCACATCACCGTGTCCGCCGGCGTGGCGCCGAACAAGTTCCTGGCCAAGATCGCCAGCGACTGGAAAAAACCCAACGGCCTGTTTGTGATTACCCCGGACCAGATCGAAGATTTTGTCTCCCAGTTGCGCGTCAGCAAACTGCACGGTGTGGGCAAGGTCACCGCCGACAAGCTCGCGCGTCTGGGCATCGAGGACTGCCTGCAGTTGCGTGAGTGGAACAAGCTGGCGCTGGTGCGCGAATTCGGCAGTTTCGGTGAGCGCTTGTGGAGCCTGGCTCGCGGGATCGATGAACGCGCGGTGCACAATGACAGTCGGCGACAATCCATCAGCGTGGAAAATACCTTCGATACGGACCTTCCCGATCTTGCCAGTTGCCTGGCCAAGCTGCCCGAACTGATGGACACCTTGGCCGGGCGCATGGCGCGCATCGACAGCAGCTACCGCGCGGGCAAGCCGTTCGTGAAAGTGAAATTTCATGACTTTACCCAGACAACGCTGGAGCAGGCCGGGGCAGGGCGGGATCTGGAGAGTTATCAACAGCTGATGACGCAGGCGTTCAATCGCGGTGGCAAGCCGGTGCGGTTGTTGGGGATTGGCGTGCGGTTGCTCGACCTCAGCGGCGGCAATGAACAGTTGGAATTCTCCTGGTAGATACCCGGAGCAAAATGTGGGAGGGAGCAAGCCCCCTTCCACATTTAGATTTACAGCGTTTGCGAAAACTCAGCGGGCGCCGGGATCCGCCACCAGCCGCCCCGCCTCCTTGGTCAGCGCTTGCAGAAACTCCTGCTGCAGCTCCGGATCATTGCGGGTCAGTTCGATCAGGCTCTGCTCCAGCTCGCTGGCTTCCTCTTCCAGGCCCAACTCCGACAGACGCTTGACCCGGTGCACCCACTGGCTCACTTCGTCATCTTCCAGGTCGTCAAAAATCAGCCCGTGGGCTTCCAGCAACTTGCCGCGCAGGCCGCTGCTGACCGCCAGGGAAGCATCCGAATGCACATCGTCCTGGCCATCCTGCACGCTGATCAGCAGGGTGGTGATGTGATTCAGGTCCTGCTCGGCAAACGGGCTGTCCAGCAGGTTCAGGCGCAGCACGCCGTTGCGGTCGGTGGTCAGCTCGTGGGTTTGCCTGCCAGCAGTGACCTGCACCGGGCGCTCGCTCCATGGCAGGCTCGAATACTCCAGGCGCTTGTCGCGCTGGACTTCATCGATGCCGGCGAGGTTCTGCTGCGCGCGACCGTGGGATTGCACGTTCATGAACGGGTTGAGGCCGTCCACGCCGTAGATCAGCCAGTCGTGGGTCATGCTGTCAGGCAGGTTGCCGAGGGCGAAGATGTTCGCCACATTGGCTCCCGCGCCTGCCACCAGGGCGACGGCTCCCAGGGGCATCTCATAGAGTTTGCGCCAGGGCTGGTAGGGCGTGTAGCGGTCGTAGCGGCGGGTGACTTCGAATTCGGTGACTTCGAAGGTCTTCTGTTCGTGAATGCGAACCCGGCGCTGCGGCAGCTCCAGCACTTTGGGCTCGCCTACATCGATCTGCAGGCTGTGATCGAGCAATTTGCGCTCGACCCGCTCCTCGTGCTCACTGCGTTGTGACATCTGGTTGGCGCAGCCGCTGACCAGCAGGGCGCCGCATAAGGCGGCGCCCCCCAGGGCTCTGGTGTTTCGCTTGAACATGACTTCTCTTGATCTGGTTTTCAGCGACGAATACGCGCCTGAAGGAAAGACAGCACGTCAGCCACCGGCAACGGTTGGGCTTCGGCTTCGGTCCGGCTTTTGTATTCCAGATTGCCATCGGCCAGGCCACGGTCACTGACCACGATCCGGTGCGGGATGCCAATCAGCTCCATGTCGGCGAACTTGATGCCCGGGCTGGTTTTCTTGTCCCGATCATCCAGCAGCACTTCGAAACCGGCGGCCGTGAGTTCGGCATACAGTTTGTCGGTGGCTTCGCGCACTTGCTCGGTTTCATAGCGCAGCGGCACCAGGGCAACCTGGAACGGGGCCAGTGCGTCGCTCCAGATGATGCCCTTGTCGTCGTTGTTCTGCTCGATGGCAGCGGCCACCACGCGAGAAATACCAATGCCGTAGCAGCCCATTTCCAGGGTGATCGGCTTGCCGTTCTCGCCCAGCACTTCGCACTTCATCGCCTTGCTGTACTTGTTGCCCAGCTGGAAGATGTGCCCGACTTCGATGCCGCGCTTTATTTCCAGGGTGCCCTTGCCATCCGGGCTCGGGTCGCCGGCCACCACGTTGCGCAGGTCGGCCACGGTCGGAACGGGCAGGTCACGCTCCCAGTTCACGCCGAAGTAGTGCTTGTCATCGATGTTGGCGCCGATGGCGAAGTCGCTCATCAGTGCCACCGAGCGGTCGATGATGATCGGCAACGGCAGGTTCAGCGGGCCGAGGGAACCAGCACCGGCGCCAATGGCGTCGCGCAGGTCGGCATCGGTGGCCATCACCAGCGGGCTGGCCACGCCAGGTTGCTGGGCCGCCTTGATTTCGTTGAGCTCGTGGTCGCCACGGATCACCAGGGCGATCAGCTTGCCTTCTTCCTCGGCGCGCACGATCAGGGTCTTGATGGTCTTTTCAATCGGCAGATTGAATTTTTCCACCAGGGCCGCGATGGTCTTGGTCTCGGGCGTATCCACCAGGCGCAGTTCTTCAGCCGCCGCAGGGCGGGAAGTTTCCCGTGGCACGGCTTCGGCTTTCTCGATGTTCGCCGCGTAGTCGGAACCGTTGCTGAAGGCGATATCGTCTTCACCGGATTCGGCCAGTACGTGGAACTCGTGGGAGCCGGCGCCGCCGATGGAGCCGTTGTCCGCTTCAACCGGGCGGAATTTCAGGCCCAGGCGCGTGAACACGTTGCAATAGGCCTGGTGCATGCGGTCATAGGTGACCTGCAGCGATGCCTGGTCGGCGTGGAACGAATACGAGTCCTTCATGATGAATTCACGGCCACGCATCAAGCCGAAGCGCGGGCGGATTTCGTCACGGAACTTGGTCTGGATCTGATACAGGTTCAGCGGCAGCTGCTTGTAGCTGCTCAGCTCGTTGCGCATCAGGTCGGTGATCACTTCTTCGTGGGTCGGGCCGGCGCAGAAATCGCGGCCATGACGGTCCTTGAAGCGCAAAAGCTCAGGGCCGTACTCTTCCCAGCGCCCTGATTCCTGCCACAGCTCAGCCGGTTGGGTGCTCGGCATCAACACTTCCAGAGAACCGGCGGCGTTCATCTCTTCGCGAACGATGGCCTCGACCTTGCGCATCACCTTCAAACCCATGGGCAGCCAGGTGTACAGGCCCGAGGCCAGTTTGCGGATCATGCCGGCGCGCAGCATCAGCTGATGGCTGATCACAACCGCGTCGGAAGGCGTTTCTTTCTGTGTGGCGAGCAAATATTGACTGGTACGCATGGTAGGCCGTTGTCGGTTGCTTGGACTTGAAATGACTTGGGATTGTACGGGCGGTTGCTGCCGGAGTACAGGCATCAGAAAGGGAGGGCTTCAGGTGGGCGCTGGCTTGCCTGCGATGGCATCAGCGCGGCGTGCCTGACGTACCGAGGTGTCTGCATCGCAGGCAAACCAGCTCCCACATTGACCGAGGCGTGTCACTCTTCGGCGGGAGGATTCAATCGCGCCCGCCGATTCTCCTGATACCAATGCAGCGCAATCAGCAGCAGCGTAGGCACACCCAGCATGCAGGTGATCAGGAAGAAATTGTGATAGCCGAACTTCTCCACCATCACCCCCGAGTAGCCGCCGATCAGGCGTGGCAGCAGCAGCATGATCGAGCTGAGCAGGGCGTATTGCGTGGCGGAGAACTTGAGGTTGGTCAGGCTCGACAGGTAGGCCACGAACGCAGAGGTCGCCAGGCCCGAGCTGAAGTTGTCCAGTGAGATGGTGAAGATCAGCATCTGCAGGTCGGGACCCATGTCGGCGAGCATCACGAACAGCAGATTGGTAGCGGCCGAGGCCACGCCGCCGATAAACAGGATCGGCAGGATGCCGAACCGCACAATCAGCAGTCCGCCCATGCCGGCGCCGACCAGGGTCATGATCAGGCCGAAGATCTTGCTGACGCCGGCAATCTGATCCTTGGTGAAGCCCTGGTCGATGTAGAACACGTTGGCCATCACGCCCATGACGGTGTCCGACATGCGATAGGTCGCGATCAGCCCGAGCAGCAGCAACGCCTGCCAGCGGTAGCGCAGGATAAAGTCGTTGACCGGCGTCAGCACGGGGGCCAGGCCCCGGCGGCCCATGGTCGACAGGCACAGCGCAGTGAGGAGGATGTAGAGAATGGCGCGCAGGAAGGCGCGGTCCTCCAGCAACAATTGCCACAGGCTCACGCCCTGGAACAGCACGCTGGCGAAATCGGTGTTGTACAACTGAGTGAACATCGCTGGCACCGACACCAGCAGCACGATCAGCACAAACACAGACACAAGCTGATGCATGAAGCTGTAGCGCCCGGCCTGCAACTGGGTGCGCAGCGGTAAGTTGGGTTCGCGCATGAACAGGGTGGTCAGCAGCGCGGGCACCATCAGCGCGCCGAACAGTACATAGGTGCCGGTCCACGCCGAATGCTTGTAGTTGAAACCCGTTGAGCCGAAACCCTCGGCAAAGAACAGTGCGCCCGCCGTGGCGAGCAGGGCGGCGATGCGATAACCGGACATATAGCTGGCGGCCAGGGCGGCCTGGCGGCTGTCGTCGGCGATTTCCAGGCGATAGGCATCCACCGCGATATCCTGGGTGGCCGATGCGAATGCCACGACCACCGCAATCGCGATCAGCCACGACAAATGCTTTTGCGGGTCGCAAAAGCCCATCCCGATCAATCCAAGGATCACCAGCGATTGGGCAAGTACCAGCCAGGAGCGACGACGCCCGAGTTTGCCGAGCAGTGGCAGGCGCCATTGGTCGAGCAGCGGCGACCAGACCCATTTGAAGGCGTACGCCAGGCCGATCAAGCTCGCATAGCCGATGGTCTCGCGGGCCACACCGGCCTCGCGCAGCCACACTGAAAGCGTTGAAAACACCAACATGTAAGGCAGGCCGGCGGCAAAGCCGAGCAACAACAGAACAAGCGTCGAAGGGCTGGCATAGGCAGCGAGCGCGGCGCGCCAGGTTTTACGGGGCATGGGCTGGAGTCTGCCTCAGATTCACGGGAAACAAAGCGCGCACTCTAACCGCTGTGCTCTACCGGGCGCCAGCCATGGCGCTGAATATCCACACGATTGTTGCGCACTGTAACGCCCTCAGCCCGCAAACGTGCGCGTTGCTCCTCGCCCGAGGCGCTGCCCGCCGGCAGGCTTATCCGACCACCGGCACCCAGCACCCGATGCCAGGGCAGGCGCGTGTCGTCCGGTAACTGGCTGAGAGTGCGCCCCACCCAGCGTGCAGCGCGACCCAGCCCTGCCAGGTGCGCCAGTTCGCCGTAACTCACCACACAGCCTTCGGGGACATTCGCCAGGGTCAGGTATAACGCCGTGCGGCGCATGTCGGCGGGGCTTTGCGGGGTATCGGCAGCTTGAATCACTATGGGTCCATCCGTTGAGATCGTCTGTCTATCTGTCAGAAACGTCTGTAAAAATGAGGGCGTTGGTTGAACTGAACATTCATACTTGAGTCAGTGCTAGCTATCTAACGATAATCGTCCTTTTTTCGCCAACCCTGAGCCCCGAATCCGCTTATGTTGTCCAGAACTCTGCTGTGCCTCGCTGTTTTCAGCGCCTCAACCCCCGTGCTCGCCGACACCGTCTGGCTGAAGAATGGTGACCGCCTGACGGGCAAGATCAAGGTCTTCGATGGCGGCAAGCTGCTGATCCAGACCAGCTATGGCGGCGCAATCCCGGTGGACTGGAAACAGGTAAAAACCCTGGAGAGCGACCAGGAACTGCTGGTCAAGCAGGACGCCTACAGCGGTGAGAAGGCCAAATCCCTGAAGCCTGCCGACGATGGCAAAGTGGTGCTGGCCAATGGCGAAGCCCCCAAGACCGTTGAGCTGGCAAGCATCCAGCAGATCCTCAAGCCCAAGCCGGTGATCCAGGACCTGGTGTGGAAAGGCAATGTGGACATGGCTCTGGACTACAAGCGCGCCGAACGGGACACCAACGACTACGACGTCGACTTCAAGACAACCGCGCGCCATGGCCAATGGCGTCATACCGGGCAGGGCGAATACAACCGCGAGTTCCAGGACGACGTCACCACCACAGACAACTGGGCCCTGGAATATGACCTTGACCGTTTCATCACCGAACATTGGTTCTGGCAGGGGCGCCTGACCTACAAGCGCGACAAGGTTGAAGAGCTGGCGCGCCAGCGCACCGTCGGCACCGGCCCGGGCTACCAGTTCTGGGATGACGAACTGGGCGCGTTCTCCCTTGGCTCGCTGGTCAACCGCACCGATTACGAATATGCCAACGGCGGCAAGGACAACTTCTATTCCCTGGCCATGAAGTGGAACTACAACCGCTATCTGGTTGGCAAGACCGTGGAATTCTTCACCAACGGCGAACTGGGCAAACCAATCGATGCACCGGCCGATTACTCGCTGGATGCGGAAATCGGTCTGCGCTACAAGGTCACCGAATGGGCGTCGCTCAACCTCAAGGCCGAGCGCGATGTGGTCAGCGGTGAAGAACAAAGCGACTTGAGCAAAACCCGCTACACCGCAGGCTTTGGCGTGGCCTGGTAATAAAGTCGGGGGCGGCAGGGCAGTGGCTGGCAACCGGCGCGCAGATTGATTACCGTGTGTTGAGATCCATTCCCATAAGCCATGGGCGATGGAATACACGAGGAGTCATACGTTGAGCGCGCAAGTTGCCAGAAACGCCCGAGAGCTGTTGCTCAAGGAATACCGTGGGGCTCTTTCCACACTCTCCAAAGCCATGCCCGGCTTTCCGTTCGGTTCGGTCGTGCCCTATTGCCTGGACGAGCAGGGCCGGCCGCTGATCCTCATCAGCCGGATCGCCCAGCACACCCATAACCTGCAAAAAGATCCCAGGTGCTCGCTGCTGGTGGGCGAGCGCGAGGCCGATGATGTGCAGGCCGTGGGGCGTCTGACGTACCTCGCCGAAGCCGAAAAGCTCGAAGACGCCGCGGCCATCGAGGCCGCCGCCGAGCGTTATTACCGCTACTTCCCCGATTCGGCCAACTACCACAAGGCCCACGATTTCGACTTCTGGGTACTCAAGCCCGTGCGGCACCGCTATATCGGCGGGTTCGGCGCTATTCACTGGGTCGACCAACTGACCCTGGCCAATCCGTTCGCCGGCAAGGCCGAACGCAACATGGTCGAACACATGAACAGCGATCACTCCAAGGCCATTGCTCACTACGTGCAACTGGCCGACTTGCCGACCCGCGAACCCGCCCAATTGGCCGGCATCGACGGCGAAGGTCTGCACCTGCGTATCGGCCAGTCGTTGCACTGGTTGCCGTTTGCAACACCTTGCAACACGCCGACACAGGTGCGAGAGGCCCTGGTTTCACTGGCCCATGCTGCGGCCTGGCCGAAAAAAGAGCCCGTCAGCGCTTGAATTCACACAATGGCGACGTCATCTAAGGTGGACTGGCAAGGCATTCTTGCGTTGAGGAACCATTTGATGCGCCCTTTTTTATTGCTCTTTCTGCTATTCCCGGTGTTGGAGCTGTTCGTCTTCGTTCAAGTCAGCAGTGCAATCGGGTTTTTCCCGGCCCTGTTGCTGATCATTCTCGGCTCGATGCTTGGCGTGCTGGTGCTGCGCGTCGCCGGCCTGGCCACGGCGTTGCGTGCCCGTGAAAGCCTGAATCGTGGCGAACTGCCTGCCCAGACCATGCTCGAAGGCCTGATGATGGCCCTGGCCGGCGGCCTGTTGATCCTGCCCGGCTTTATCAGTGACGTGATCGGCCTGGTGATGCTGCTGCCGTTCACCCGCAAGCGGCTGGCCGGCAAGATGCGCCAGCGTGCCGAAGAGGCTGCGATGCGCCAACGCGCGTTCGCCGACGACCTGCAACCCCGTGGCGGTCCGGCACCGCGCCAGCCCCTGGGGCGTGAAGGCGACGTGATCGAAGGCGAGTTCGAACACCGCGACAACAAATAACGCTTCACCGGCACGGCACCCTCGGGTGCCGTGTCTCGTTAGGGGGGGCGATGCAAAAAAATCCGTCTCGGCCCCTTGTAATAAGCTTGTGCGCCCTTATGTATCGGTCACCGAAAGGTTTTCTGGTGGCAACGCCAGACAGACTTCCGCGTCTTGCCTGGCGAGACGCGACCGGCACAGCCGGATTACAACCCGCCGGTACTGATACCGGCCGATGAAAAACACAATTAGGAGAGATCGACAATGAGCAAGCTTCGTCCTCTGCACGACCGCGTCGTAATCCGTCGCAGCGAAGAAGAAAAGAAAACCGCTGGCGGTATCGTTCTGCCAGGTTCGGCTGCTGAAAAAGCCAACCACGGTGTGATCGTCGCTGCAGGCCCAGGCAAGACTCTGGAAAACGGTGACGTACGTGCGCTGGCCGTTAAAGTCGGTGACAAGGTTGTATTTGGCCCTTACTCGGGCAGCAACACTGTGAAAGTCGACGGCGAAGACCTGCTGGTTATGGCTGAGAACGAGATTCTCGCTGTTCTGGAAGACTGATTTCCCCGCTCATTTTCCCGTTACTACAAAGTATTTAAGGAATATCGATCATGGCTGCTAAAGAAGTTAAATTCGGCGATTCCGCCCGCAAAAAAATGCTCACCGGTGTCAATGTCCTGGCTGACGCAGTAAAAGCGACCCTGGGCCCGAAAGGTCGTAACGTGATCATCGAGAAGAGCTTCGGCGCTCCGACCATCACCAAGGACGGCGTTTCCGTCGCAAAAGAAATCGAGCTCGAAGACCGTTTCGAAAACATGGGCGCGCAGCTGGTTAAAGACGTTGCCTCCCGTGCCAACGATGACGCGGGCGACGGCACCACCACGGCTACCGTTCTGGCTCAGGCAATCGTCAACGAAGGCTACAAGGCTGTCGCTGCCGGCATGAACCCGATGGACCTCAAGCGCGGCATCGACAAGGCGACCATCGCCGTTGTTGCCGAGCTGAAAAACCTGTCCAAGCCATGCGCCGACACCAAGGCCATCGCTCAGGTGGGCACCATCTCCGCCAACTCCGACAGCTCCATCGGTGACATCATTGCCGAAGCCATGGAAAAAGTCGGTAAAGAAGGCGTGATCACCGTTGAAGAAGGCAGCGGCCTGGAAAACGAACTGTCGGTTGTAGAAGGCATGCAGTTCGACCGTGGCTACCTGTCCCCGTACTTCGTCAACAAGCCTGAGACCATGGTTGCCGAGCTGGACAGCCCGCTGATCCTGCTGGTCGACAAAAAGATCTCCAACATCCGCGAAATGCTGCCAGTGCTGGAAGCCGTTGCCAAAGCCGGCCGTCCGCTGCTGATCGTTTCCGAAGACGTTGAAGGCGAAGCCTTGGCGACGCTGGTCGTGAACAACATGCGCGGTATCGTTAAAGTCGCCGCCGTCAAGGCGCCAGGCTTCGGCGATCGTCGCAAGGCCATGCTGCAGGACATCGCCGTACTGACCGGCGGTACCGTTATCTCCGAAGAGATCGGCCTGAGCCTGGAAAGCGCCACCCTGGAAAACCTGGGCAGCGCCAAGCGCGTGACCATCTCCAAGGAAAACACCATCATCGTTGATGGTGCTGGCGTTGAGAGCGACATCCAGTCGCGCATCGGTCAGATCCGTGCCCAGGTTGCCGAAACGTCTTCGGACTACGACCGTGAAAAACTGCAAGAGCGTCTGGCCAAGCTGTCCGGCGGCGTTGCAGTGATCAAGGTTGGCGCTGGCTCCGAAGTTGAAATGAAAGAGAAGAAAGCCCGCGTTGAAGACGCCCTGCACGCAACCCGCGCAGCCGTCGAAGAAGGCGTGGTACCTGGCGGTGGCGTTGCGCTGATCCGTGCTCTGGAAGCCCTGACCAACCTGACCGGCGACAACGCTGACCAGAACGTCGGTATTGCTGTACTGCGTCGCGCTGTTGAAGCACCGCTGCGCCAGATCGCTGCCAACTCCGGCGACGAGCCAAGCGTTGTGGTCAACGAAGTCAAGAACGGCAAAGGTAACTACGGTTACAACGCTGCGACTGGCGTCTACGGCGACATGATCGAAATGGGCATCCTGGATCCTACCAAGGTGACTCGTTCGGCATTGCAGGCAGCAGCCTCCATCGGTGGCCTGATCCTGACCACCGAAGCCGCCATTGCTGACAAGCCGAAGGCTGAAGGCGCGGCTGGCGGCGGTATGCCTGACATGGGCGGCATGGGTGGCATGGGCGGCATGATGTAAGCCAGCCTTACCCCCTGTACCGAAAGCCCCGCCTGCAGTGATGCAGGCGGGGCTTTTTATTGGTTCTTCACGGATTACCGGGAAAGACGTTCTTGATCTTCATGAAAAAGAATTCGCTATCCCGGTAACCGTACGCCATCCGCTTGATGACCTTTATTCGATTGTTTATTCCTTCCAACTGACCCGTA
>NZ_JYLI01000017.1 GCF_001439785.1 Pseudomonas poae
CAACCGCGCCGATCTTCACGTCCAGGGTACTGCTCGAACCCGTGTTGGTCGTGTAGCCGATTTGCGGAACGTCGCCGTTGAAGTCTTTGACCGGCGTGAAGGCGTAGGCGCCGTCTGCACCGATGGTGATTGAGCCGACGCCAGCAATGGTCGCGGTTTGGCCGGCGTTATAAGTGGTGCCACCAACATTGAACGTGGCAACAGTCAGGGTGTTGTCCACGTCCACGTCATTCGAAAGGACGTTGCCGGTAGCAACGTTATCTTCCAGCGCACTACCGGTATCCGCTTTGAGGACGCTCGCGTCGTCAACCGCATCAATCTTCACATCCAGCGTGCTGCTCGAACCGGTATTGGTGGTGTAGCCGATTTGCGGCACATCGCCGTTGAAGTCTTTAACAGGCGTGAAAGCGTATGCGCCGTCAGCGCCGATGGTGATTGAGCCAACGCCTGCGATAACAGCGATCTGGCCGGCTGCGTAACTAGTGCCTCCCACGCTGAACGTGGCAACAGTCAATGTGTTGTCTACGTCGACGTCATTCGAAAGGACGTTGCCGGTAGCAACGTTATCTTCCAGCGCACTGCCGGTATCCGCCTTGAGAACGCTTGCGTCGTCAACCGCGTCGATCTTCACGTCCAGCGTGCTGCTCGAACCGGTATTGGTGGTGTAGCCGATTTGCGGTACATCGCCGTTGAAGTCTTTGACTGGCGTGAAGGCGTAGGCGCCGTCTGCACCGATGGTGATTGAGCCGACGCCCGCGATAACGGCGGTTTGGCCTGCGTTATAAGTGGTGCCACCCACGTTGAACGTGGCAACAGTCAGGACGTTGTCCACGTCCACATCATTTGAAAGGACGTTGCCGGTAGCAACGTTATCTTCCAGGGCGCTGCCGGTGTCGGCTTTGAGGACGCTCGCGTCGTCAACCGCGTCAATCTTCACATCCAGCGTGCTGCTTGAGCCCGTGTTGGTCGTGTAGCCGATTTGCGGAACGTCGCCGTTGAAGTCTTTGACTGGCGTGAAGACGTACGCGCCGTCTGCACCGATGGTGATGCTGCCCACGCCCGAAATTACGGCCGTCTGGCCAGCGTTGTAGCTGGTGCCGTTGACGCTGAAAGTCGCAACGCTCAACACGTTATCGACGTCGACGTCATTGCTCAGCACATTGCCAGTGGCAACGTTGTCTTCAAGCGTGCTACCGGTATCGGCTTTGAGAACGCTCGCATCATCTACAGCATCAATCTTCACATCCAGCGTGCTGCTCAAACCGGTGTTGGTGGTGTAACCAATTTGTTGCACATCACCATTGAAGTCTTTGACCGGCGTAAACACATAAGCACCATCAGCACCGATGGTAACTGAGCCCACACCCACAATAGTCGCGGTCTGACCAGCGTTATAAGTGGTGCCGTTGACGCTGAAAGTCGCGACGCTCAATACGTTGTCGACATCGACATCATTCGAAAGCACGTTGCCTGTCGCAACGTTATCTTCCTGCACCGTGCTGGTGTCCGCCTTCAACACGCTCGCGTCATCAACCGCCACCACGTTCATATTCAGCGTGCTGCTGGATCCGGTGTTGGTGGTGTAGCCGATCTGCGGCACATCACCGTTGAAGTCCTTGATCGGGGTGAAGGTGTACGCGCCATCGGCGCCGATGGTGATGTTGCCCACGCCGGCAATGGTCGCGGTCTGGCCGGCGTTGAAGGTGGTGCCGCCTACATTGAAGGTGGCAACCGAAAGCACATTGTCGATATCGCTGTCATTGCTCAGCACGTTGCCGGAGGCGACGCCATCTTCGGCGAGGGTGGCGGTGTCGGCCACCAGTACGCTCGGGTTATCCACAGCCACCACCGTGGTGGTCGCCGCTTGTGGGTTGATCGCGAGGTTCTCGTAGTTGCCACCGCTGGCGGCGGTGATGCTCGCGCTGACGGTCAGGTCCTTGCCATCGGCCAGGTTCGCCGGGGTGTCGACGCTGACGGTGCCGGTGGTTTTGCCGGCTTCAATGGTGATGGTGGTGTTGTTGGACAGCGTGACGGTGACGTCGGTCTGCGCGGCGTTGGTCACGGTGGCGGTGTAGACGATCTTGCCGCCCTCATCCACCGAGGCGGCGGCGGTGAGTGTCACGGTGGTGGTGTCGATGGTGTCGTTGACTTGGGTCACCGCAGGCGTCGGGTCCGTGGTGACGACCACGTTGCCGCCGCCGGAAGTGCCGGCGATGGTGGCGGAGATCGACGAGGCATCCAGGTACGGCGTGTCATTGCCGGCGAAGGTGACGTTCAGCGCGCCAGAGGTCTGGCCGGCAGTGATCACTACGGCCAGGCCGTTGGATAAGGTAACGGTCAGGTCGGCAGTCGGTGCCTGGGTGACGAATGCGGTGTATACCACCACGCCGCCGGCTTCGGTGATGGTCGGCGTGGCGGTCAGGGTGACGGTGACGTTTTGCGCAGTGGCGCCGTTGTTAGTGTTGCCGGCGGTGAGCGGCGCAGCGCCGGCATCTGCAGCGTTGAGGCCGTTGGTCGGATAGCCGATGGTGGGGTCGACCACGCCTGCGGTCGCGTCCAGCACCACGAAGCTGTGCCCGCCCCCAACGGCGCCGTCTGCACCGGCGGCGCTCGGACCGGCGGCGGTGGCTTCGAGGTCCTGCGTCGGGTCGGCGCCGGCAGCGATGGCTTGCTGCAACTCGGCAACGGACGGCGCGGCCTGGGCAGTGGCGGCGCTCAGGTCGGTGGACGAGTCGGGCGCGTCGGCGCTCCACTGGCTGTCGCGGCCCAGGTCAATCACACGGCCATCGGCAAGCTCCAGCGATACGGCGCCAGCAGGGCCGGTATCGACCTGTTCTCCGGCGAACAGGCGATCACCTTCTACAAGCAGGCGGCGAATCCCTTCCGGGGATACCGCAAACACTTGACCGACAATGCTTTTGACGACCGCAACGCTGCTCATAAAAAAATCTCCGAAATACCGTTCAGGGGGCATCCATCAAGGAGACCGGCCCTAACGCTGGTGCCGATTCAATAGCTGGAGTACTTGAATGCTTGCGTAAAAATTTTGGCGTCAATATTTTGATGTTTTTTCGGAATAATTACTTTTCCGTCAAGGTATTGACCTATCGGGCGCCATCCTAAACAATCCGCCCCGTAATGTCACATTGATATTTAAGCGGCCTCGCGACTTTCTGTTTGCGCCCTCCGGCGCCCACTAAAAACGGGCATTTCGAGCTGCCACTCCCATGCAATATTCCAAATTTGTTGCAGCTTTGCAGGCAACCAGATCTCCGGGGAAACATCAGAATGCGTTTGCACTTTTTCATCGCCGTGCCGTTCGCTCTCGCCGCCAGTTTCGTGCAGGCCCAAACCCTCTCTGAGGCCATGCAGAAGGCGGTGGACGTGCACCCGGAGATTCAGGCTGGCGTGAATGCGCGCATCGCTGCCGACTATCAAGTGCGAGCGGCCCAAGGCGGCTATCTGCCTAAAGTGGACTTGCTGGGCGGTTATGGCCGCGAAAGCTCCGACAACACCACCACTCGCGCCGCCAGCAACAGCCATGACTGGAAAACCCTGAACCGGGGTGAGTCGAGCATTCGCCTGCAACAGAACCTGTTCCAGGGCTTCGGCACGCAAAATGAAGTCAGCCGCCAGCAAGCCACCGCCAACTCCCGTGGCTATGCGCTGCTCAACACCACCGAACGCACCGCCCTGACGGTCGCTCAGGTTTATCTGGATGTGCTGACCCGTCGCGAGATGGTGCAACTGGCAGAAGACAACCTGAAAAGCCACGAACGCATCTTTGACCAGATCAAATTGCGCACCAGTCGTGGCGTCGGAAGAATGGCGGACATGGACCAGGCCGAAGCCCGACTGGCTCAGGCGCGTAACAACCTGCTGACCGAGCAGACCAACCTCGAAGACGCCAAGGCCAATTACATCAGCGCCGTCGGCGAAGAGCCCGATCAGTTGGAACGGCCGCAAGGTTTTGTCGCCCTGATGCCGGCCAATCTTGAAGAAGCGCGGCGCCAGATGGTCGAGAGCAGCCCGGTACTGCGTTCGGCCGAGTCGGACATCGCCGCTGCCGAAAAGCAGTACGAAGCCGCCAAGTCGACCTTCTACCCGCGCTTCGACGCCGAACTGCAGCGCTCGGCCAACAACAATGTCGGCGGCGAAGAAGGGCATGACAACGGCTACTCGGCCATGCTGCGCATGCAGTTCAACCTGTACTCCGGCGGTAGCAACAAGGCCGACCTGCAGTCCAAGGCCTCCCAGGCCTCCCAGGCGCTGGATATTCGCAACAACGCCCTGCGCGAGCTGAACCAGGAACTGAGCCTGGCCTGGAACGCTTACAACAACGCCGCGGCGCAGGTACCGATCGCTCAGGAATACGTGGACCGCAGCACCCGCGTGCGCACTTCTTACCAGCAGCAGTTCAGCCTCGGTGAGCGTACACTGCTCGACCTGCTCGACAGCGAGAACGAACTGTTCACCGCGTCGCAGCGTCTGGCGCAGATCAAAAACCTGCAGCTGTACACCCAATACCGCATCAAGGCCGACATGGGCCAACTGCTGAGAAGCCAGGGCATCGTCGCTCCGCTGGCCTCGGTCGTGCAAAACGAAGTCAAAACGAAAGTGAACCTGCCAGGGATGAACTGATTTTTTACGGAGTTGGAGCACTCAACGCATTAAGAGAGAGTCAGCTTGAATTCTGATATCGATGTGGCGCAGCTCAATCATGACCCGCGCAGTCAGCACGACGATCCTTTGCTGGATGGTCTGCTGACCCTCTGTTCCCTGCATTACAAACCCGCCAGCCGGGCAATGCTGACCACCGGCCTGCCCCTGGCCGCGCAACGCCTGAGCGCCGAGCTGCTGCCACGCGCAGCCGCCCGCGCGGGTTTGCAGGGGCGATTGCTGCAGCGCAAGCTGGAACAGATTCCGACGATTGCCCTGCCGGCCATGCTGCTGCTCAAGGAAGGGCGCAGTGCGGTGTTGTTGGGCTGGGACGGGGACACGGCGCGCCTGCTGCTGAGCGAAAGTGACGGCGGCGAGGTTCAGGTCAGCCGTGAGCTGTTGAGCCAGGACTACAGCGGCCGGGTGTTCTTCGCTCAGCCGCAGCACAAGTTCGACGTCACCAACGGCACGCTGATCCCGCGTGCGCGCTCGTGGTTTCGCGACACCCTCAAACGCTCACGCTGGCTGTACGCCGACGCCATCGCCGCGAGCCTGGTGATCAACCTGATCGCCCTGGCCGCGCCGCTGTTCGTGATGAACGTGTATGACCGCGTGGTGCCGAACCAGGCAACCGCCACTCTGTGGGTGCTGGCCATCGGCATCTGTGGCGCGTACCTGTTCGACCTGCTGCTCAAGAGCCTGCGCAGTTTGTGCCTGGACTTGGCGGGCAAGAAAACCGATTTGATCATTTCCGCGACGCTGTTCGAGCGCATCGTGGGCATGGCGATGAAAGTGCGTCCGGCCCGGGTGGGCAGCTACGCGCAAAATATCCATGAGTTTCAGGGAATGCGCGACTTCCTCACGTCCCTGACCCTCACCAGCCTGATCGACCTGCCGTTTACCCTGATCATCCTGCTGGTGATCGCCCTGCTCGGCGGCCACCTGGTGTGGATCCCGATCATCGCCTTCCCGTTGGCGCTGGGTATCGGCCATATGCTGCAAAAGCCGCTGACGGCGACCCTGCAACGCACCATGGCCCTGGGCGCCGAGCGCCAGTCGAGCCTGATCGAAACCCTCGCCGGGCTCGATGCGGTGAAGGTCAACAACGCCGAGAGCGAGCGCCAGTACCAGTGGGAACAGACCATCGGCACCCTCAGCCGGCTCGAACTGCGGGTCAAGGTGCTGTCGGGCCTGGCCATGAACATCACCTTGCTGATCCAGCAAGTGGCCGGCGTGGCGATGATCATTTTCGGCGTGTACCAGATCATCGACGGCAACCTCAGCATGGGCGGCCTGGTGGCGTGCTACATGCTCAGTGGCCGCGCGCTGGGGCCGTTGGCCCAGCTGTCGGGGCTGTTGACCCGTTACCAGCAGGCCAAGGTGACGATGGTGTCGGTGGACGAGATGATGGAGCTGCCGCAAGAGCGCAATTACGACGAGCGCCCGCTCAGTCGCAAAGCGCTGCAAGGCGCGATGGCGTTCCGTGAAGTCGACTTTACCTATCCGAATCAGCAGACCCTGGCGTTGCGCGGCATCAACCTGAACATTCGCCCCGGCGAGAAGATCGGCATCATCGGCCGCAGCGGCTCGGGCAAAAGCTCGCTGGCCAAACTGCTGGTGGGCCTGTATCAGCCGGACGCCGGCTCTTTGCTGGTGGACGGCGTGGACATCCGCCAGATCGACGTCAGCGAACTGCGCCACAACATCGGCTATGTGGCTCAGGACATCCAATTGCTGGCCGGCACCCTGCGCGACAACCTGGTGTCGGGTGCGCGCTACGTTGACGATGAAATGGTACTGCAAGCGGCCGAACTGGCCGGCGTGCATGAGTTTGCCAGGCTGCATCCGCAAGGCTACGAACTGCAAGTGGGCGAGCGTGGGCAAAACCTGTCCGGCGGCCAACGCCAGAACGTTGCCCTGGCCCGTGCGCTGCTGCTCAACCCGCCCATCCTGCTGCTGGACGAGCCGACCAGCGCCATGGACAACACCGGCGAAGAGCGTCTCAAGCAGCGCCTGCAGTCGGTGATCGAAAACAAGACGGTGATTCTCGTCACCCACCGTGCTTCGCTGCTGAGCCTGGTCGACCGCCTGCTGGTGATCGACCGCGGCCAGATCCTCGCAGACGGCCCGAAAGCGGCCGTTATGGAAGCGCTGAAAAAGGGGCAGATCAGTGTCGCTTAAATCCGGACCACGTCGCCTCAAAGACGTCATCGTCGGTTATTTCAGAGGCACCGACTCCCTCGACGACCAGCCCTTGCCCGAAGTGGAAAAAGCCCTGGTCGACGACGCACCGCGCATCGTGCGCCTGACTATCTGGGGCGTGATCGGCTTCTTCGTGTTCCTCGTGCTGTGGGCGCACTTCGCGATCATCGATGAAGTGACCAAAGGCGAAGGCAAGGCCATCCCGTCATCGCGCATCCAGAAAATCCAGAACCTGGAAGGCGGTATCGTCGCGCAGATTTACGTGCACGAAGGCCAGATCGTCGAGCCCGGCGCGCCGCTGGTGCGCCTGGACGACACGCGTTTTGCCTCCAACGTCGGCGAAACCGAAGCCGACCGCGTGGCCATGGAACTGCGCGTCGAGCGCCTGAGCGCAGAGGTGGAAAACCGCCCGCTGAACATCACCGAAGATGCCCG
The DNA here is from genome assembly GCF_001439785.1 of Pseudomonas poae. Classification (GTDB taxonomy): domain Bacteria; phylum Pseudomonadota; class Gammaproteobacteria; order Pseudomonadales; family Pseudomonadaceae; genus Aquipseudomonas; species Aquipseudomonas poae. The sequence continues at coordinate 7,297 of NZ_JYLI01000017.1, forward strand.
CAAGGCCGTCCCCAACCAGGCCTCGAACGAAGAATCGCTGTACCTGAGCCGACGCCAGCAACTGGCCGACGAGATTGGCGGGCTGCAACAGCAACTGCTGCAGCGTCAGCAGGAGCTGCGTGAATTCAGCTCCAAGCAGGAACAGTACCGCAACAGCCTGGGCCTGCTGCGCCAGGAGATCGGCATGTCCGAACCGCTGGTACAGCAGGGCGCGATCTCGCCAGTGGAAGTGCTGCGCCTCAAGCGCTCGGAAGTCGAAACCCGCGGCATGCTCGACGGCACCACCCTGGCCATCCCGCGCGCCCAGGCGGCTATCAACGAAGTGCAGCAAAAGATCAACGAAACCCGCGGCAAATTCCGCAGCGAAGCCCTGGCCCAGCTCAACGAAGCACGCACCAACCTGAGCAAGGCCCAAGCCACCTCCAAAGGCCTGGAAGACCGCGTTAGCCGCACCATGGTCACCTCGCCGGTGCGCGGCATCGTCAAACAGATGCTGGTCAACACCGTGGGCGGCGTAATCCAGCCCGGCAGCGACATCGCCGAAGTGGTGCCACTGGACGACACCCTGCTGGTGGAAGCACGCATCCGCCCGCAGGACATCGCCTTCCTGCACCCGGGCCAGGAAGCCATGATCAAATTCACCGCCTACGACTACACCATCTACGGTGGCCTCAAAGGCAAACTGGAACAGATCGGCGCCGACACCGTGCAGGATGAAGAGAAGAAAAACACTTTCTACGTCATCAAACTGCGCACCGAACGCAGCCACCTGGGCACCGATGAGAAACCATTGCTGATCATCCCGGGGATGGTGGCGTCGGTGGACATCATTACCGGCAAGAAGAGCGTGCTGAGCTACCTGCTCAAGCCAATCATCAAATCGCGGGCCGAGGCGTTGCACGAGCGTTGATGGCGCAGGATTTACGCGGTGTAGGTGGGGAATTGGGGGAAACTGAGGATTTTGTAAAAATAGTCAGTTTTCAGGGGTTTACAGGATCTCGCCAATCGCTATAATCGTCGCCCTAACACGCCGGTATAGCTCAGTTGGTAGAGCAACTGACTTGTAATCAGTAGGTCCCGGGTTCGACTCCTGGTGCCGGCACCATATAGAACAACGACTTAGGCTCACCTCACGGTGGGCCTTTTTCGTTTTGGGCCTCTTTTAGTAAAAATTTTCCCCGTTCGTTCCCCGTTTCTTTAAAAGGCTGGTGATTCCACCCTCGTCAGTCATCCACGCAAAAAGCCATCTCAATCATCTATACCTCTTAAGGTCACCACCCCGGATCAGGGTAGTGGTCATTCATGGGGTGTTTCCGTAGCGGGGTCATTCCAAGTCGGTTAGGCGCGCTTTGCCTCAGCCTGGGCGGGGTGCTTTCGTAGCCGTCGATAGCGATCAGGGAATACGGCTGCTAGGCTCTGGGCTCTAAAGCAAATGTTCGGAGCTGTCCTTATGTCGACCGATTTCTACACCCGTACTTTGGAAGATCGTTTTCCAGAAAGTTGCGCTGATCGTTGGTTGAGCTTGCTTGAGGCGATTCGAGGAGAGAAAAGTCCGTCAGAGCGTGAAAGGCAGTTTCTGTTCGCCCACGGGTTTGTTTGTGCGTTAGAGAATGCCCGGCTGCTCGGCGTTGAGGACAAAGCCGACGCAGTCGAACTTCTGATTTGGGCTCGTTATCGAAGCCATCCATCACCATGGCCCTGGGCCGATATTGAAAAGTCGAAGGAATGGCCTCCCGCCCAGTAGCAGATTGCTTTAACCCAGCCGGTTTTGCTTACTTTCGCTTACCCGGAATTCTCGGCCTGTACCTGGCCTCCCATTTCGGTATGGCAGGTGCCGGAAAAGCCAACGAGATCCCGGCTGTTCCCTCTTCCGCCTACAAGCGCATTTCCCTGATTACGCGTCTTGGCTCAGCTCCCCGCGAAAGAGCGCGTCGGGCATCCTTCGTGAGCTGGTCGAGCGCCTGCTCCTCGAATGCAGCCGCCATTGCGCTGGCCTTCCTGACGATCAGCAGCGCCAGCTCGGCGGGGATCTTCACTTTCTCGGTTGGCAGGTAATCGCAATCGATCACAGACACGGCGCTGTCCTCGGGCTCGCGGAATGCTGGCGCTGGAGCGGATCGGCGCCAGCGATGATCTGCAGATGTTATCAGTGCGCAATCGAACTACCGAGAAATCCTCGGTAGTTTCCAGCCGCCTGCTCCGGCCTGCTGTCAGGAGCCAAGGCCCCCCAAAATATTAGACAGGCCAGCAGCGCGTCGGCACGCCGTCCCCGCCGGAAGCCGCGCACCACGCACACGCCCGACTCTTCACTGGTATTTTGCCGACCTGAATCCGTCTAGGGCCTGTCTAGTATTGCCTGGCGCACTAAGCATTTTTCTGGCCCGTTATTTCACCACCCCATCGCGCCAGGATATTGATCGAGCACCCACCTTTACGGCCGCCTCTCGAATTTTAGACGAGGCTGGTGCTGGTCTAGCCAAGCGAATGCCCGCAAAGCATTGTCCTGCTTGGCTTTGAGCGTTCCCGCCGCTGGTGGCGCCAGATAAATCCGTCAAGACCTGTCTAAAATTTTGTCAAGGCTGGTCAAGGATTATGGCCGCGTTTGCCCGGTTCGACGGTGTGCCACTTGTCCCGCAAGTGACTGTCGCGGCTCGCCCCGTTTCTGGACAAGGTAGCTATCCGGACGCCTACCCGATCTGCCACCAACCCTTGCAGGCTTTGGCCCATGTGCCGAGCTGGATGAACTGCGGCCTCTCCAGCCGTCCAGAGCCTGTCCAGAATCCTAACCAGCGTCACGACTGGCCCAGACTCCCGGCGACGGTCAGCTCAGCAATGCCCTGGCGAATGAATACCAGGTTCTCATCGAGCGTTTCGAGAGCGCCGCGCACGTTGTTTGCAATGTCTGCCGATCCGCGCTGTTCGACCCAGTTGGAAAGCTCCTCCACCGCTGCGCCCAGGGCGAGCTGGTTTTGGTTGAGGCGGTCGAACAGGCTGGCAATCAGTTTGGTTTCCGTCATGGTGGCTCTCCGTGTTTCGGGAGAGCGTAGCACCGGCGCCGCGAATGCCCGGAATCACCTTTATGTGGTTTGCGTCTGCCGGCGGCAAAGTGCCCTGGCGATGTGATACGGGATTTCCCCGCATCTAATGCGTGAGCCCCGCCCGCATTGGCCGATGGGCGTTCTCAGGCGGCCACGCCCGCCGAATTCGTCTCATGCCTGTCTCACATTCGCCAGCGATTCTGTAAAGGCCAGGTAAAAGTAGGCGGGCCGAAAGCGCCGTATCCGTCTGGGGTCTGTCAGGGGTATCAGTGACCACGGTGCGCTTGTTTGACGGGCTGGCCACGCGATAAGCCTCAGACGCCCACCCGGCGTGGTTTTGGTCTGATGCCTGTCTCGCATTCCGTCAAAGTGTGGTCAAAGTAATAGTCGGCGCCAGCGTGTTGCGATCTACACGGTGAGTTGAATTCAACACTCAATGCTGGCGTGGATCGTGCGCGCCGGCGAGTCGACCCCCGCGCCGTGGGTTTGGTCTGGGCCTAGCCAGGTTGCCAGTGGAAAACACTGAAAAAGTCTGGAAACCACAGTGGAAACCAGCACCTGGCAACCGCTCGCTTTGGTAACTTCCCGTGGTAACCAGCGTGGTAGCCGCTGGCCGGGTTCGCACCAGGTTCGCGTAAGAGGGTGCGAACCAGAGGTGCGAACCTCAGTGCGAACCTGCTGCCGGTACGCGCCCAGAATGCGTACCAACCGTGCGTACCGATCTGCGTAATTGCTGTGCGCAATTTGCGCAGTTACTGCGCAGTCCAGAGGCCGTTGCTGAGGCTTGAGCATCTGCGGTCCGCCAGGGCATCACGCAGCCCAGTGCGTGAATATGCTGCGTGAAGGGTGCGTGAAACCTTGCTGGCGGAGGGCTTCGCGCATTGACCGGGTGCGCGACGGGCGTGCGCGAAGCACTGCGCAACATGCGCCGACCTCCACGTGACGCGAGCCTTCCATGGGGCTGTTTCGCAAACTGTGTGTTGTGGGTAATGACCTGTGTTAGGTGGTGCTGAGTGTGATCACGAAGGCTTCCCATCGGCTAAATCGGGCATCTGGCTTTCGCCGCGACTCGAGGTCTTGCGTCTGCTCAGCATCAATAGTGAGATATTCAAGTTAGGTCGTTTCTTTTTTGGGAGGGCTAGTTTTTTTAACTGCCTCGAATTGTATGTGAACTTCGTGCGGGAAGCTGATGGGCTCTTTAGAGGAGAAGTCACGCTCAATGTGTAGTTGGTGCCCGTATATTGCAATATCTTCTTCCGATCGGGTGTCGGGCATGTAAGGCAGTTCGGATTGGAGGGCTACACCAGCTTTGAAGTCCAGCCCAGTTGGGACAAGTGTCATTAGCGAAAAGCTGCCAAAGGCAATCCAGAATAGGCAGTGTGGGATCGTATTAGTATTTCGAAGATAGAGCCTGTAGACACACGATGTGTACCTTGTTCCCGGCGTAAGTGTTTCGATTACGATGGCCGGATTGATACTCATCTCCCGATTAGTAAGCGGGTTCAGCCATTCGAGAGTGGGCTTAAGGAGGGGCAGGTATCTTTCATGGGCGACTGATACAGCTATTTTGCAGAGTGCCTTGTAGGCCATGTAGGGTACGAAGTGTTTCCTCTGCATCTCCCATGAAACGTGATTGCGATCCTCGTGATGGACGAGCGCATCGTCTACGTTAAGCGTGATAGAAATATTATTGGTGTGGCGGTCCATCTGAAACGCGCCAATTTTCTCATCACTGTGTTTTGGCGTTTTCCTAGACTTATTCGTGATTCCATTCAGCGCTCTGAATGGATGCGTGTACTTTTCCAAGTGTGGTTCTATTGTATTGCCGAAGTGCTTGTTACAACTGTCACACTCGGAATTGAGTATGAGCTGGTGATTGCCGAGGAACTCAGGAATGGCATGAGCCTTATTTTTGAAAGTCACAGACTCACGGCCTAGCCCGCAGAAGCGGCAGATGAATCGCTCACCAATGTAATGCTTATGTCCTGCACCGACTATCCCTGCCTCAATTAGTCGGAACCCGTCGAGGCTTTCGTCTTCAACATTCATTTTGTGTCCCTGCACTGTAAGGTACTCCTCAGCCGGACACCGCCTCTCTGCGAGATTTGAGGCCACTTGCGTGGAGCGCGGCGTGTCAGTGAAGTTTTTTCGACCTGGGGCCGATGGCAAACTCGCTTCCTATTAGCAAATATCAGCTCCGTAAGAGGTTGTCCAACCCGTCACCCTGTTAACAATTATCAAGGTTGGCGGGCGCCGGACGACTCTGTGACGGAGATCCCTGTGACGAATGGTAACCGGGCAGGGTGCTTACTTTTGGTGGTTGCCGGAGTGGTTACCTATCGGCTTTGGTAGGCACTAGCCATCTATCAACACTTGGCTGAGGGTTGATGCACGCCAGAGAAGAGAGGCTCCCAGGCCTCTCAGGGTGAAAGTTTTCGATAGCAGCTACTCAGTTCATCAAAAAGCTCCTCCCTGGCAGCTAGCAGCCTAGCGCGCCACGCTTGGGCTTGGTCCTCTGTCAGTGGATGAGAATCGCGGTTAACCTCTCGCCTGAAGGAGCTCACCAGCTCTCCATAATGGCGGGATTTGACCTGAGCCGACTTGTACCCGAGAAGTAATAGTTTTGCTTCTGCATTACTCAATTCTTTAAACGATGAGAATAGTTCGCTCGCGCATGCGTCCAATGCGGAGGAGCGTTTCTCAGGCATGGATCTATCGTTTCGCTTAAATCTCCCCCAATCGACGATCAGTGCCCAATATTTGGGAGCTACGTGGGTGAAAAGCTCGATTTGTTCGGCGGTTTGTTTAAGCACTTCAAACTCGCGCTTTATGCGTTCCTTCTCAAGCTCCCGAACATGTTGGTAGCGCCCGATGAAGAATGTCGATAGGCCGGCAATCAGCGCGCCAAGACCAATTTTTACCGCTGAATCCAGTACCTCTAACGCGGTCATCATGTCCTATGATCCTTGCGTGGCTATGTTTGGTATGAGCTTGCGATAATTGAACGTCTATGGGGCATCTACGGGCTTCGTATCGATTACGATCACGTTTGTGGAGTTTTGAAGCAGCTTTTGAACGTCAGAAGCCGAATAGCCTTTTGCTTGGATCGACTGCCCAGTCTCTGTATGGATGATTACTTCACGGCTTTTCCTTGCTTCAATCCATGCAACCACAACCTTCGCTATGGCATTCCAGGGCATTGCTTCTGATAGGGCAGTGATCGCTTCAACCAGTCCCGAGCCTTGGGGGTTAGTCGAAAACATATGGATGGGCTCATGCGGGATTTGGGCCGCATCTAATGCTGCCAGGAATGATCCTGAGCTATGTTTGAAGAGTGTTAAGCGGATTGATGTATGGGTTCCTGTACTCATTCTGTTCTCATTGGTTGGCTGGAAGTTGGGCTACGTCACGAGCTTATAGATGCTGGGGATTAGGCTGACGGCATGCAAACAGTCGTCAGCTTGGGAGCGCGAGGCGTCACACGGGGTACGTGGCATACACCTTTGTTACGACGTAACCGAAAAACGAAAACAGCATCGTGTAATTTCGCAGCACATACATCGTCTTCGTGCGCTCGGCCACCTTGTCGACTGCATTCCTTGCCATTTGGCGCATTGAGAGGTCATTCAGCTGCTCCATCTCAATCATGTGCAAATAGCTCGAGTTGGCGTTCATAGTTGAGATCGTCGACTCAATCCGGAGGAATCCGAATACTGCGCTCAGCGCCATCATGAATAGGGTCGCCAGGTACATCGTGGACACGTTAAGGCCAATGGGGCCGAAGGGCATTGTCTGCGCGAGATAGGCGCAAGCAGCCATTGAGGCTCCGAGGACGAAGCGATCAAAGTTTGCAGATTCAGTGCTCGCGCTTTGGTGGAGCTTTACACTCCGTTCATCCGCACTCATTTTCAACGTCCTTGAATGGTTACTTTTGGTGGTTACCAGAGTGGTTACCAACGATCCGCGAGGTAGTGGCGAAACAGACGATTTGGTCTGAGTGAGACCATATCGTCTGTTTCGACCAGTCAGCTAAATGGAACTTGGGCGGATGTCCGTTCCATTCTGAGTACCCGAAATCCTGAATTTTTGGGTTTCTCCTGAGCTGACCTCGGCTGCCGTTTCCTTCACTGGCTGACCGATCTGCATTGCACAGAGGCCGTTGCCTTCTTCATCGCCAGCGATGCCAACGATATGCCGACCTGGCTTGACCTTGAATTTCACAATTTCGCCGGTGTCGATGCGGGCGACCTTTTTTCCGTCGATGAGCACGGTGGCCAAGCAACCGCCAGACGCCCAAAAACCGTTGTCTCGACTAACTGCCAGTGTCGCACCATCAGGAACTTCTGACTGGTAGGCATAGCAGCTCCGACAAACCATGATGTGGTTGAGGTACTGGTCACGGGCTTGCCGCCATTCGGGCGTGGCGGTGGCGGCGCTTGCGTGTGGGCTCATGATGAGCCGGGGAGTGCGCTCGACTGGGTTGGCCAGCACCAGGCGTGGGCGAGGCTGGCTATCCACTTTTGGCGAGTCGACCCCGGCAATGGCTGGCGGCAAGTGATCAAGCAGGCCGGAAAGGAGGCTCATACCGTCACCTCGGCCTGATCGCTGGTAATCCAGTGTTCCTGTGATTTCAAAAACACCGGCAACAGCGGCAACAATGGCAACAGCCCCGCAAACCGTGGCCTCCAGATGTTGCCGATGCTGCCAAACTGTTGCCACCGGTTTTTAACCGGCAACAGTGATAACCAAATGAAGGGAAAGTGCGGGTCTCTTATGTTGAAAATGAGGTGTGCGTTGCCAGTTGTTGCCTTTTTTTTTATAGGGTGGCAACGGCTGTAAGCCACGCCCCACAAGGCCGTTGCCGGTGTTGCCACTGTTGCCAGTGATTCTAGGTTCCTGTGAACTTGGGCAATCTGGATTGCTGGTCTTTGACTGACGTTCATACGCCACCGCCTTCACGATCCATGATGTCTGGGTCGATCACATAGAGGCGCGCCTGGCCACCGCCAGGGAGTCGGTAGTTTTTGGTTTTACGCTCATTGTCACGGCGTGCGAGGACGTTTGCGCCCTCCAATGCTTTGATGATGCGAGACAGGCCATATCCGTGCGCGGCCTCGATGAGCGCCGGCTTGTTGAACAGGTACAGGCGGTTGGTGCCCACCAGCTCCCAGTAACCGGCCCGGTTGAAAACTTTGGTGTCAGGCGTTTGATCGTCGACATCTGAAAAGCGGCTGCTACCGTGGCGGTCGATAAAGTCCAGGATGCCGGCCAGGATCTGACGGTCTTCGGCGTTGCCGCTGCCAACCCGGCTGAGCCATTCGCCATACAGCAAACGGCAGTCGGCGAGGGCGGTACCCGGCACCCAAGGCAGCAGGCCATACGCGATTGCCATTTCACCGGCCAGTGCGATCACCGCGAACCGATCAGCTACGCGGCCAGCTTGGGCGTTGTCTTCTACAAAGCTGGCGCGAACGCCGGCGAAGTCTTCCAGCAGGCCCGTTCGGTCGTCGCTTTCGAGCAGCTTCTCGACAAAGGCTGGCCCAAGGTGGCCATGGTGGGCGCCGACGGCTACGGTGAGTTGTCGGTGAAAGTCCGCTCCCTCAAGCCCGTGCAATTCGTCAAAGGCCCGGTGTGTCCGGGTGCCGGCGTTCACGTCGACCATGCGCAACTCGGCGCCAGCGTGTGCGGCATTGCCGGATATGGCCGCGTGTTCAGAGAGTGAGCGCTCGCCGCTGGAGAGTGTCAGCAGGCGCCAGCTCAATTTGGCGCGGCCTTCGCGCTCGCGGGTCATGGTGCCTTTGCCCTGGCCGTTGGCGAGGGAATATGCCATTTCCTGTACGCGCTTGGGGTCGGCGCGCTTGATCTCATCCAATGGCAGGATGGTGTCATTGCGGCTCGATGCCTCGATCTCCAGGCCGCCCTTGGTCATGTCCCAACTGGCGGCGAACACGCCCGGGTCGCCCCATACCGACGATCCGATCAGCTGCGCCAGTGACTTGCCGCTTGAACTGTCGCCCACCAGATGAACACCACCGCCCAGCACACCCACCAAACTCAGCAACGGGCCTGCCAGCGAGCAGCCGATCGCCAGCGTCAGTACCGGGTTGCCCGCGCACTTGGCGGCCACCTCTGATTTCCACAGCGCCAGCTCGCCACGCCGGCTGAAAAGTACCTGAGCCTTGTTGCTGGCCTGGTACCGCACATTGGCGCTGCCGATGGTTCGCCCAGGCAGCACGAACGCGCCCGACTCATGCCAGCCCGGCCGGCTGGTGGTGGCAAACACTTCTGCAGGATGCTGGTCGAGCAGGTACTCCATGAACGTGCCGCGTTTCTTGAGGGCGATAATGACGCCCATCCCGAACAAGGCGCGCCTGGCGTCTTCGCCACTGCCGCCGAACACCTCCATGGCGATGATCCATTCCTTGATGCCGCCCTCGGTGACCAGGCGCAGCAATCGCCCTTCGCTGTCATCGTCGCTGTTGGTGGTGCGGGCTACGACGGTGACGGGGCTGGAGATCCACTCATCAGTGATAGGCCGGTCGCCGGTATCGCCTTCGGCGTCGTCCTGGTCAGCGCTGGCGCGCTTGAAGCTATGCCAGTAAACGCCCGGGCGCAGCTTGCGGCCCTTCTCATTGACTACCCAATGCTCATACACCGCCCAGCAGGGGCGATCTGGCGCAATGGTCGCGGCGTCCGGCCGAAGGTTGATCACGTTGGTGTCAGGCTTGGACATGGGCGAGTTTCCAGTTGGCGAGGTCGTTGAAGTCGGTGAGGTCATCGGGGGCGCCTTCCGGCCATTCAGGGAAAGCCACTTGGCCACCCACGGCCGCCGCCGCTGCGTTTGCCGCTGCTCGCCCCGGGTTGCCATCGGTGAGCCGGTCGTCGTCGCCGGCAATGACGATTGGCTGGCCCGGGTAGCGAGCGCGAAGTGCCATCGCCGCCGGGATCAAGTTGCCCGCGTTCATGGCAGCGGCAACGACATAGCCGCCGTGCTGGTGGAGGCTGGCGGCCGTCGCCCACCCTTCGCAGATGCAAAGCACAGAACCTGGCTCGATGATGCCCAGCGGCGAATAGGTGCCCTTGATCCGGCCGCCGAACAGGAAGCGCTTGTCACCGTCCGGCCCGATCCTTTGCAGGTTGACCAAGCGGCCATCCAGGTACAGCGGGATCAGCAGGTCAGCGCCACGCTGGCGCAGGCCGTAGGAGCGAACCGCCTTGGCAACCAAATACGGGTGGTCGGGCGCGGCCCGGCGTGCATTGCGCCACCATTGATTAGCCTTCTCGGCGGCCTGCTGCTGGCGCCGGTTTTGCTCGGCTTCGCGCTGACGCCGGGCCTGGTCGACTCGCTCGCGGATTTGAGCCGCTTCGCGGGCGTCCACTGGCTCGCGACTACACCACGTGCTGGTGCCACCGGTTTTCCAACTGCCGAAAGCGCCGGACGCGATACCGTCAGTAAACAGTGTGTACCAGCCATTGAAGGAGCCAGCCTTGTCGCCTGGAACGTGAAACCGGTGAATGGTGCCGTCGGCCAAGGGGAGCCACTCGAGAGGGCCATAGACGGCCTGGAGCGCATCACGGAATAGGATCGTTGCGTCAGTCATGCGGCCCCCTTCGGCGGGGTAAACCGCTTGGCCAAGTTCTCCAGTTTCTGAGTCAGGCGTTCCAGCTCATCGCAGTGGCGGCCTTGGTCGCCTTCCGAGATGCGCAGCTCTAGGAAGCCGATCAGTGTTTCCACCAGCAGGGCATAGCTGGTGCTGTCGATGTGGGCGCCCGTGGTGGGCGGTATGCCGCTGCCCTTGCGCTTGATTGGGGTCACACTACCCATGGCCGACCTCCCGGCGATCAGCGCCAGCAAAGGCCCGGCAAACCTGGCCGTTATTCACGCCATGCCAGCGGGTGATGTCGTCGATCCCATCAACGAGACAGGCCGTTACGTGAGCGCCAGCACTACGCATAACTACGCGCCCGCACTCTGCGTCGGCCTCGCTCAAGAACGGCCCTAGCAAAGCCTTGGGCACCTTCGGGTGGGTGACGAACCAAAGCTCTGTGGCTTTTTTCGGGCAAGCCGATCCCGTCGACGCAGATGCGCCGTTTTGAATTTTCATGCTTAACCTCTTAGGTCAGGGTGTCGGCGCTTCGCGTGAGTACGCGTCGGCTTTGGGCAAAATGTGAGGCTGATAAAAAAGATCGAATGTGAACGCATGTGTTGGTTCATAGGGCGACCTCGCGGTATTGCTGAGCGCCGCCCAGGTCGTCCGATCCGAATAGGGCTTGATTGACGGCCTTCCGGCTTTCCAGCATCAGATCGTGTTCATCGTGCGTGCCGACGCCCGCCGCCGCCCAGTCAGGCAGTTCCTTGCGGCGCCGCATCTCGTTCAAGTGCGTCCACCACCGGGTAGCGTGCGCGCGCTCGGCAGAAATCACCTCGGCCACTTCGTTGCTGCGCTGGTCCAGCAGGTAGTGGGGCAATGGCGATGCCTTCTGCGCCTCGGCGTTCGCATCATCCAGCTCGTTTTCCATGCACTCGCACCACTGATAAACCTTGGTGTTCCAGTCGCTTATCTCGAGGGTGCCCAACTGTGCGAAAGCGTGAGGTGTACTGTCTTCGGGGAAGGTCTCAAGCATCAGCGTGAAGATTGCGCGCACGCTATCGAAGGCGCTGGTCACTTCGTACAGATCCTGGACGGCAGTCTCGGCGATTGCCTTGTAGGAGCGGCTCATTGATCACCCCCGGCGCCCAGCGCAACACACCCGGACAGCGCGGCGACGATTTGCTCGCGGTTGCAGTCGGCGGTGTTGGCGCCGTCAGCGGCTAGGTTCCACGCGACATCTACCAGATTGCGGACGTGCTGACTCGTGCCCTTGTCTGCCAATGCGGCATAGAGAACGGCCTCAACCTTGCGCAGGGCGATATGGGCGCTTTCGAGATCCTCAAGCGTGTCGTGGGCGATTTCTTGGATGGTGCGGGCGGGAGTTTTCATTGCGTCCTCCCGGCCGACTCCAGGGAACGGGCAATGGTCATGTGGTGCGAATAACGCTTGAGGCGGGTTGCGAGGCTGGAGTTTGCGCGGAGGGCGCTCAGTGCCATGCGGCGGTGAGCAAATGCGCGAATCGCGAACGGATTTAGGGCGTGTTTCATGGGTGTAGCTCCCGAATCATGGGAACCACCACGGCCTGCCGCCAAGCAGAGAAGGGTGGCGAGTTGCACAGGATTGGCGGACCGGTGATTCAGGAACCCGGCGCACCCGAGGGTGCTCCTGCACAACCCGCCATAAAACGAGAATGCGGACACAAAAAAAGCGCCTGCAATCGTAATGGGGGCGCTGTTGCGCCTGAAATCATTCGACCCGCCAAGGTCGTTGTCAGCAATGTGACGGGAAGAACCATACCGGCGGGCGTGATTGCTTGCAACAAAAGTTATCGACCGTTTATCGCTGATCATGAGCATAGCTGTCATGGGCGGAAGTCCTCAAAACCGAGCGGCAGCTTCAGTTGCTCCCTCAAATGAGCGACGTGCGCGTATACGCCTGGCTTGTCATAGCGCCAGTGGGCCAGGCGTCGACCACTGCTGCTGGCTTCCTTCTTGCGAGCCTCCAGCGTCTGGCAGGCGTGTCCATACCGTGCTTCGCGGAACGCCATGATGAGGCTCGCTTTCAGTTCCACAACACGATCGGTATTGCGGGACAACGACAGCAGGAAGAACGCTTGATCCTCATTGAGCAAGGCGAAGCGCTCTGGCCTACCACCAGCAGTTCCGGCCAAGGGTTTCTCCGTTTGAAACGGAACAACCCCGAACTCTTCAAACTTCGCCAGGTAGCGCTCGATCAGCGCCATTGGGTTTTTGTGCTTGGTTCCCAGTTGCTTCGCGAGCTGGCGGCTATCCACGCGAGGTTCGCCCTGGTAATCAGTCACGGCAATGTGAGGATTTCCCGGATCACCCTCACCCATCGGCTCAATGATCTTGGTCGTCATGAGGCCACCTTCTGCACTGGGCCAACACTTAGGTAGTAGGTCGCAACCTTCTGGTGATCGCGGCCTTGATCATCCTTCAGCGTACCCAGGTGGGTAACGATGCCGTGCCCCTGCGCACGCAGCTCAGATATTCGCGCACCAGGGCGCAGGATGTTCAGAAACATGATGGCTTGGAAGGTGTTGATCGAACCATGCAGATGCAGGTAAGCCAAAAGGCGCATGCGCTGGGCACTACCACTGGTGTCGCTAATGCTTTGCGCCGAGCAACTCTTCTCGGAATGCAGGATCTTTTCCATGTCAGGCCACCCCACTATCAGAGTCAGCTTCGGGATGGACGAATTGATGGCGGCAAACTAAACGACGATTAAGCACCAAAGTGTTTAAGGGTACAGGAAGGGGTAAAGCCGCTTTTTCAAGACAAAGCGATCCTGTCCCCGCGTCAGCGCAGAGTTGATTGGTCATCATGGGTTAAGCCTCCTGACTGAGCAGGAAGGATTCCACAGACTCAGGCTCCCAGCGGACTGAACGACCAAAACGGATCGGTTCAGGGAAGCCTGGAGTTTTAGACCAGCGCCACCAAGTGGAACGGCTGACCTGATAGCGGGCACAGAGCTGAGCTGCGGTTGCGCGAGTGCCAGGGATCGGCAGGTTGGGTACATCAGTGATGCGGGCGACATTTGATGTCATTGGTGATTTCTCAATAAACCGAATTGAAAAACCGAGAGGATCGTCCTGTAGACCACCCGTACCTGTGAACAGGTCAAAAGGTGGCAAGTCATCGGAAAGAGCACCACTGCATAAAAAACCAGTAGCGCATTATTCCCTCCGGTACTACAGTCCGCCCGAGTTTACCTTTTACGGTAAATTCATCGAAGCCCGTCAAAATGCTTCTCCCTCGGCGTTGCGTGCTGGCCTAGCCGGTATGCAGAGGACGTTAGAGCGTCCTTTTCCGAGCAGCCCCTGGAGGTCGAAGACCAGGGGCTTTCTTTTGTCTGCAATTCCAACTGTCAGCGATTCTAACAGCAAACTCTAACCAACAATGTTCGATGGCGTTTCATTTGTTGGTAGAAAGCTCTAGGCGTGGTCGCATGGTAACGGGGCACCAAAAAAACACCAAACAGTTTTTTGCCGGCTATGTGTGGATTACTTGCACTGTTCCACATGGAACATTCTCCCAACTACTGCCCAACATGTACCAACACGTACCAACACGTCCGTTTACGTTCGACTATGTATTGGGGAAAGCGCAAAAGATATCACCCTACCGTTTGTCTGACCGCTCGAAACGCCCTAAGCATGGGGGTCTCAGGGGGGGCGTATGAGGGCCTCAATAGGTTCCAGCAATGATCATGCATAGATTTGACGGTGATATTTTGACGATGATTGCACCAGTGTTTTGTCGTGCGCGCCACGAAACACAAACTAAGTAAAACGTGGCGCGGAAATCGCACCCGCGCTTTGTAATCGCAGTGTCGCGACACAAAACGTGAATTAAGAAATCGTGTCGCGACATATCTCGCCAGCTCAAAATTCCAAACTAACAACGTACCGTATTACTAAACGTTGTTTATTCCCGCTTATTCGCAGTTTCAGCGTGTTTTAAGCAGAGTTTTCGGAACTGAAAAGTGCTGTAGGCCGCGTACTACGGGGATTCATCAGCGGACTGCGGTGGTGCCCTGCGTGCGACAAGATTGGGACATGGGGGCGGGGATTTTCTTTTTCAGATTCGGGTCAGCTGCACGACATTCACGACATTGCATCGGGGTTTTTCTTTTTCCGGCGCGAGATGGAAAGCACGTTGCCCATATCAGTGACCTCCCCCAAAGCCTTAGCCAAAGCTCGGTCAAAGAGCTCGATAGCTTTACGTTTCTCTGGCAGCGCCGCTTCGGGATTGTTTCGGTAGTGCCGAGAAACGACACCTGTCTGGCCATGAGCCTGAAGGAGATCTGACAAACGATCATCAACACCGTGCTTCTGCATCAGCTGTGTGCAGGTCCGGCGCAGGTCTCTCGGGGAGAACGTCGGGATCTTCGCACCAGCGATTAACGCGTGCTTGGAATCCAGCCAATCTGCAACGGCATGGGTCGGACTACTGATCACAAAGGGCTGTTTACCGTGTGTAGTCCAGGGCCATGGATGATCACCATTGATTTCCCGTACTTGCCGCATTATGGCAATGGCTCGATCGGAGAGCGGTACCAAATGCGGCCGGCTCATGGTCTGACCACCTCGCCCCTTGCGGTGAATTAATAGCACCGTGCCCGCGTCTAGATCGTAGTCCCCCCAAGTGGTTTCGATCAGGTTCTTGATCCGCTGACCGCCAGTTGATATGACAAACTTGAATAGCAGCGCCATTACCGGACCAATTCCGTCTGTACTCTGAACCGTCTCCCAGAATTGCTTAAGCTCAGCATCAGACAGGGCTCGTTCGACAGGGGCCGAGACTTTATCGACCTTCACCATTGCTGCAGGGTTGATCTCAAGGCTATAGGTCTTCGCATTGGAGCGACCAACCACACTCTCAGCCGTGAGCCCATGGTTGAATGCCGCCACCAGAAACGAACGCATACGATCCGCCTGCACTTTGGAGCCGCGCTCCCAGATCGGGTTGAGAATGGTGAGGATGTGGTCAGCCCTAATATCTCGGGCCTTCATCCGCATTACCTCAGGGTGGGGCTCTTGCATGTTCGTCTTGAGCAGCCGTTCCAACTCCTTCACGACGCCAGGTGTCGCCTTCACGCGGCGCGACTCAATGTAATCCAAGAACAAATCGTGAAAGCTTCCGCGGGCCGCTTCAATTTCGGCGAGGCGGAAACGTTCTAGCCGTTCCGCTTCTTCCAATGCGGCTGTGGCTGCACGACTAGCCGCGGCCGCTACTTGTTGCACCGAGATGTGCTCCAAGTACTTGGCAATACCGCCAGCGGCAGCCGCCTCAACTGAAATTCGCAAAGCCTCACCCCGGATACCATCCAAGCTCTGCTCGTCTGTACCCACGCGCGGCTTCTTCGCAAGCGTCCCGAGAGGCAGACGCTTGTCGCTGTCAGATGTGCGTTCCCGATAGTAGGCCTGAATAGCTCCGGAAGCTTTACGTTCGAGCAGCAAAGTCCCCTTTCCGCGAGAGCCGACCGGCTCCGACTGACGAGTCTTTACCGCATAGGCTTCCATCTCGGTCATTCGAGTACGCTTAGCCATTCTTTCCCCGTTTTCCCCATCCGTTCCCCGTTTCTCATGCAAAGGTACGCTAACAGGTGAAACATAGAAAGACACCGAATTGGCTACAGACCAAGTAAAACCTAGACCAAGCAAAACAAGTGATACTCGATGAAGCGGGGCGAAGCCTCAGAGCAAACGGCTTGTAATCAGTAGTTCCCGGGTTCGACTCCTGGTGCCGCACCATATCTCAAAGCCCCGCAATGCGGGGCTTTGTGGTTTCTGGGGTTTGGGAATTCCTCAACAGTTGATATCCCGTTTTCGTCAAAACGTCCACATCCAGAAATCAAGTACCCCACGCTCGGCGCCAACAACCCTTCTTCTTTCACTCCAACCTGCACCACGTCAGCGGAGATGAGCAAGGCGGTGATTGATGGTGTGATGAAGGAATTGCAGTCGCGCAGCCATATCAAACATTAAGCAAACGTGCGCTGAGCCCCTCTTATAAAAAATAACTTTCAGATAAACACATCTCTGTGGCAAGCCCGCTCTCGCCACAGAGGCTCCGGTTTGCTGCGCGACAGCGCTAAGTCGAAGATTTGGCGGAGGCTCCCACATAAGCGATGCGTTGCAGCCCAAATCGTGGCACTTCGCCACTTTTTTCAATTGACACCCCTGCCCCACTCCGTTAAAAACCCCGCCTTGCTTTTGCTTTCCTATCGAGACATGGATGTTGTCGACTCTCTGGCTGTTCACTAAACGTCGCTGTCTGCTGGCGGTCATCATCGTAGCGCTCGCGATTCTCGACCCTTTCGGCCTGGCCAGTTCCAGCGACAAGGCGTCGGCGCAGTGGCTCAACCGCATGCTCTCCAGCAGTTACCCCAGCGTTGGGCAGCAGCATGTGGCGGTGGTGTTGATCGATGATGACTACCTGATGCGCAACGGCACTTCGTGGCCGATGCCCTATGGTGAGCAGAGCAAGCTGTTCAAGCGTTTGCTCGCCTACAAGCCCCAGGCGGTGTTTGCGGACCTGCTTTACAGCCATGATCACTCGCTGGGCGATCCCACGCGCGGCAGTCAGTTGCTGGCCAATGTGTTTGAGCGCTATCAGCGTCAGGGCATTCCGTTGTGGCTGGCCAATACCGGCCAGACGCGTGGTGAAGAAGGCCAGGCCAACACGCTGGCCCCCTTCACGCAGGTCAGCCGCCCGGCGCTGGTGAAGTGGGAAGACGTGGACGACCAGTACCCGCTGGCGGTGCACACACAGGTGGGCCTGATGGAAACGCCCGCGCTGGCGCTGTATCGCGTGTTCTGCGCAACGCGGCACTGCGACACGCCCCCCGTGGACGCCGAAGCCGCCGCGCAGCGCCAGCCGATTGCGGTGCAATGGGGGCTGAAGTTGTCGCCGGACCAGGCGCGTATCGCTGACATCGCCGACGCCAAGCCGCCGCGACATTTTCTGCTGGACGCGGTGATGCAGTTTTTCCAGGCGGTGTTCTGGAAACTGGATGACTCGGCTCAGCAAGTCTACCCCTACACGTTAACGCTGACCGCCAGCGACCTGGAAGTCACCAGCCCCGAAGATCAGGCCCTGATCGCCGAACTGCTGCGCGGTCGCCTGGTACTGGTCGGTGCCCGTATTGAGTCTACCGGCGACCTGGTGGAGTCACCCGTACACGGCCAACTGCCCGGCGTGTATCTGCATGCCATGGCCCTGGATAACCTGATCAACAAGGGCATGGACTACAACCACGAACCCGCCAATCTTTCCCGCCTGCCTGTCAATGGGCTGGACCTGCTGGAACTAAGCCTGCTGGCGCTGATTGCCTTGCTCAAGGAGCTTCAGAGGCGCATGCAGGCGGGCCACAGCACCTTTACCTTTTGCCGACGCCAGGAAGCATGGTTTTTCTCCTCACCCTATCCGTCCTGGCTGCTGGTGATGTCATTGCTCATTGCTTTGAGCATTGTGCTGAGCTGTAACAGCATCACCCCGGTCAACGTGCTGGGCATCATTTCGCTGTCATTGGTGTTGTTCAGCGAGCGCATCGAAGCCTTCTTCGATGGCGAGCGCTCTGACCGACCGCTGCGTGATTCAACTCAAGGAACCCAAGGATGAACAGAAGCCTCATCGTATTGCTCACCGCCCTCTTTACTCAGGGCGCCTGGGCAGAAACCCACACCATCAACGCGTTCCTCGCCGACCCGGTGACGGTGCTGGATGAACAAGGTGCACCTCAGCGCGACCTGGCGAAAAAAGACGCCCCCACCCAACCGCTGACGGTGCTGCAGTACAACTCGGCACTGGAAATCGTACAGGTGGAACTGGCCGGTCAGAAGGTGTGGCTGGATACCATGGATCTGCGCATCGAGCCGCCCCTGAAGGTGGTGGGCCTGCCCTGCGAAGGCCTGACCAAGAGCCAGGCAAAAAGCAGCCGCAATCATTCCACCATCGGTTTCGGTGCCGGCTGCAATCAATAACAAAGGAGCGTCAGGGTGAAGGGATTTCTCGTGGCAGCCAGCCTGCTGGCAAGCGCGTTGCTCAGTGGTTGCGCAACCTTGAAGGGCGCCGACCAGGCGTTCCTCAACCTGGTGGGGCCGTCGACTCAATCCAGGGTCCAGGGCCACTACGTGGACAACACTGACGTGCGCCAGTACTACAAGCTCGACCCGCAGCGACAGAGCAAGCAACGCCTGAGCTACGACGGACGCGCAGTGCCGGCAGCGGAAGCGCGCCAGCAGAACCTGGTGGATATCCCGATGCTGCAGGTGTATTTGCAGGGCATCGTCACGCGCCTGTCCAAGGGCTGGCCGGGCGAGCTGCCGACCTTGCAGGTGAAGATCACCGACAGCTACAGCTTCGGGCCTGCGGCCGACCCCTACGGCAACCTGTTCGTGCCGCTGGGCATGCTGGATAACGTCGCCAGCGAAGACGAAATCGCCGCCATGCTGGGCCACGAGATGAGCCACATCTTGCTGCATCACCATGACCGCATGGCCGCATTCCAGCAGCAGAAAGACATGTTCACCACTGTAGCGTCCACTGTCGCCCTGGCCACCATGGCCGCCGACACTCGTGTGGACCGCAGCTCCGGCACCATGAGGGTGTTCAGCAAGGACCCGGCCGGCACCCAGAAGACCATCGGCAATACCGTGCTCTACACCGCGCTGGCCAATACCTTTTCCGATCACGTGTGGAGCACCGCCTGGGGCCGCAGCCAGGAGGACCAGGCTGACCTGCTCGGCACCGATCTGATGATTCGCGCAGGCTACGCCCCGCGCGCGGCCACCCACAGCCTGGAACGTCTCAACGATTTCCAGGGCAAGCAGAAGCCGTTGCTCGCGGGTTTTCTCACCGCACGCAAGAATGCCATGCAGGACTCGTTGCAGCAGTTCAATCTCAGCCAGTTCCAAAAGGAGCTGGACGTGCTGATCAAGGACGGCCTGGCCACCAGCATCACCGCCACCACGCAGTACTTCAACCGCTCGCACATGGCCGCGATGGACCGCGACACCGAGCTGCGCCAGTACCTGCAACGCGAATATCGAAAGGAACGCCGCGCACGGGTCAACCCTAAAAGCTGGGCGACGATGAAGAACACGCCGCAGGTGGCGAAGGCGCTGCAGGGCTATAAGGACGCGTACTTTGCCAATGACGCCCTGGAAAAAAACAAGGTGTCCGATGCCGACGCGTTTGTCCGCAAGGCGCTGGCGTCGCCGGTCAAGGATCAGCCGGGCATTCGACGCACCGCGTACACCGTGCGCCTGGCCCAGGGCAAAGGCAGCGAGGCGGTGAAAGAGTTGCAGGCGATCAAGGACTGGTCCCTGGCCGGCCCTTCCACCTATGACTTGATCATCAGCTACCATCTCAAGCGTGGCGACGGCCAGGCGGCGCTCGCAATGATCGACAAGGCCGAGCGCAACCTGGGCTCGGAGGAGCTGTTCATCACCGAGAAACTGTTGGCCAACCAGCAGCTCAAGGACACGCAGCAGGTGCAAACCGTGTTGCGCAAGTGCGAGCAATACCCGACGCGCAAGGAAAACTGCAAGAAGCTCGCCCCGCAAAAAGCCTGACGCTGAAACGACGCGCATAAAAAACCCCGAACCAGTCGGGGTTTTTTATCGCCTTGAATCAGGCGCGACGCCAAATCACTTTAGAACACGTTGATCGGGTAGTCGGCGAACAGGCGGATTTCGTTGCCGCCCACGTTGTACTGGTCGGCGTTGTTCGACACCCGCAGCCAGGATGCGCGCGCGCGCAGGCTGAGGTCTTTGGCCGGGCCACCCTGGACCACGTACTTGAACTGGTTCCAGATCTCGCGCTCGGTACCATCGCCACGGCCGGTGCCGTCGTCGATGTTGGTGCCGCGCACGTAGGCAACGTTATAGGTCAGGCCCGGTACGCCGAAGGTGGCGAAGTCGATACCGTAGCCCACTTGCCACGAGCGCTCGTCCTTGCCGTTGAAGTCGGACCAGTAGGAGTTGGCCAACAGGATGGTGTTGCCGCCATCGCCGATACCGCCGGCGTTGCGGTAGCCGCCATACAGGTAGCCGGTGTCGCCGGTGCTGCGCTGGTGAGCGACGGTGAAGCTGTGCGCGCCAACGGCCCAGGTCGCGCCCAGGCTCCAGATCTTGTTGTCGCGGGCGTCAGCGTCTTTCTGGTTTTCCAGGGCGAAGCTGCGGTCCAGCTTTGTTTTGTAGCCGTTGAAGTCAAAGGTGAGCGACTGCTTCTCTGGCAGGGCCAGTACGTAGTTGACGTTGACGTATTGCTTCTTCAGCACGTCCTGCATGTGGGAGGCATACAACGCAGCCGACAGGCTTTCGGTGAATTTGTAGCTGCCACCGATGTAGTCGATGTTTTTGAGGCGGCCGCTGTCGGTGCCTTCGGCGCTCTTGCGCGCTTCCTTGGTGAAATGACCGGCGTCCAGTTGCAGGCCGGCAATCTCTTTGGAAACGATGGAAGTACCGGTGTAGGTTTCCGACAGCAAACGCGAGTTGTCGTACTGCAACACCGGCACGGCCGGAAACTGGTCCCCGTACTTGAGCACAGTGTTGGACACACGAAACTTCACGGCAGCGCCGCCCTTGGCCAGGTCATGGGGGGCGGAACCAGGGTTATCGGTGGTGCCGTTGCCCTGTTTGAAGAAATCGATACCGCCGGCGCCGGCGCGACCTTTACCGCCATCCAGACGAATGGCGTACTGGCCAATCACGTCCACACCCACGCCCACGGTGCCTTGGGTGAAACCCGATTCCAGCTTGCCGATAAAGCCCTGGCCCCATTCGGCTTTGTCCTGCTTGCCGTTTTTATAATCACGGCTGATGTAGGCATTACGTGCGGCGATATTCAGGTGGCTGTCTTCGACAAAACCCTTGGATTGCTCCTGATCGTTTGCCATGGCTGCCGATGCGCTCAAAATCCCCAGAGCGACCAGACTCATCCGTTGCTTCAACATTTCTTATATTCCTTATTACTGTTTGAGTACGCGCTGTGACACCAGGCCCCGTATCGCTTTTTCTGGTGTCGACTTTTTCCAGAACAAAAAAGGCCCGCGGACGACTGAACTGCCGCGGGCCTTTTTTTATTGGATGAGTCATGGCGGTTAGCCACAGGCGTTGGGCGCAATCCTAGTCGCGCGCTGAACTTTATGTCAATTTCGTGAATGTTCTGAGCTCAGAAGAAAAAACTCTAAACGGCCAGCTACACCGCTTGGGCTGACATTTTGGGCCAACCCCATTTTTTGATTCCGGCGTTCTTCAGTTACGTGCCAGGTCACACAGCGCCGTCATCTCATCCTCGCTGAACAGCCCTGCCGGGTAGCGCTCATTCAAGACGCTGCGCAGGTCGGGCTGACGTGAGTCGTTTGCCTTCAACCACTGCGCCAGCGCATGAATTGCATCGCCATTCACCCGCGCCGGGTGATGCGTATACGTCTTGGACGAATTGCTGTGAGCATTCATTTTCGCGCTCTCCCTACTGCGTGAGCGGCTAACTTACTCAAGGTTTATGACAGAACGTCACCGTCATTCACCGGGGGCCACTGTTACGACAGCGATACAAGAGCTATGCCAATGTCTGCGGATTGCAGGCACGCAGACACAAAAAAGCCCGCGACCTTGCCAGGGCGCGGGCTTGCATGAGCACGTTGAAGTGATGGCCTTAATGCGTGCACTCCATCACTGTTACAACGGCACTCAGTTTTTGTGCGGCGCTGGTTGCTGTTGAGTCAGGCAGTGAATATTGCCGCCGCCGAGTAACAGTTCACGTCCCGGCACCATCACCACTTCGTGCTGCGGGAAGAGGCCCTGGAGGATGTCCCTGGCCTGGCTGTCCAGCGGGTCGTCGAAGCTGGGTGCAATGATGCCGCCGTTGACGATCAGGAAGTTTACGTAGGAGCCGGCCAACCGCACGGTCGGGTTGCGTTCCTGACTGCCATCCACCGGATCCACGCCGGCGCACTCGTCCTCAGTGGCATACAGCGGCCCCGGAATCGGCATTTTGTGCACGATAAACGCGCGACCCCTGGCGTCGGTGCTGCTTTGCAGTACATCCATGGCGGCATGGCAGCGTGTGTAGTTCGGGTCTTGCGGATCGTCGGTCCAGGCCAGCAACACCTCACCTGGACGCACGTAGCAACAGAAGTTATCCACATGGCCATCGGTTTCGTCATTGAACAGGCCGTCCGGCAGCCAGATGATCTTGTCCACAGCCAAGTTGTCGCTGAGGACAGCCTCGATGGCCGCGCGGTCCATGTGCGGATTGCGATTGCGGTTCAGCAGGCATTCTTCGGTGGTAATCACCGTGCCTTCGCCGTCGACATGAATGGAGCCGCCTTCCAGCACAAAACCTTCGGTGCGATAACGGGGCGTGCGTTCGATCTCGAGGATCTTGCCACCCACCTGCGTATCGCGGTTCCACGGCGCATAAAGACCGCCATCAAAACCGCCCCATGCATTGAAATCCCAGTTCACACCGCGCACTTCGCCACTGTCATTAATGACAAATGTAGGGCCGGTGTCGCGAACCCAGGCGTCGTCGCTGGACATTTCCACCACACGAATATTCGGCACATCCAGGCGGGCGCGGGCGTTTTCGTACTGGCCGGCGGACACGGCCACCGTCACCGGTTCAAATCGCGCGATGGCCTTGGCCACGGCAACGTGAGCCGCTTGCGCCGGCTTGCCGCCCAGGCGCCAGTTGTCCGGGCGCTCGGGCCAGATCATCCAGGTCTGGGTTTGTGGCGCCCATTCGGCAGGCATATGGAAGCCATCGGCGCGGGGTTTGCTGAGCAGGGTGGTCATGGCGATCATGGCTCCGAATGGGGTGAAGGTCGACTTTATAACGGATAAAAATCGGCTTTGACAGGGATAAAAAAGGGTAGGCGACAAAGAGAACATCAAATAACCGATAACAATCGGGTTAATTGCAACTACTTACGCAGCGCCTTCGACTGCGTGTCGGTGGATCAATATGGCACGTAGCATTCTGACGACCTCGGCTTTTCAGGCGTGTATATCGCGATTGTGCAGGAGAGTCACGTAACCCCAGTGCACACATCGCGCTTGCGCCGCCTGACGCCACCACTCAAGCTATGCTTCATTTGCTTGATGTCCGTCTAAGGAAAAGGCCCCCGACATGCGCATTCTCGTTACCGGCGGCGCCGGTTTTATTGGCTCCGCCCTGATTCGCCACCTGATTCAAAACACCGAGCACGAAGTGCTCAACCTGGACAAACTCACCTACGCCGGCAATCTGGAATCGCTGACCAGCATCGCCTCCAACAGCCGCTATGAGTTCGTGCAGGCCGATATCATCGATCAGAACGCCGTCAGCGCGTTACTGACGCGTTTCGAGCCGCAGGCCATCATGCACCTGGCGGCCGAATCCCATGTCGACCGCTCCATCGACGGCCCGTCGGATTTCATCCAGACCAACATCGTCGGCACCTACAGCCTGCTGGAGGCCACCCGAGCCTACTGGCAGAAGCTGGCGGAGCCTGCCAAAAGTGCATTCCGTTTTCATCACATTTCCACCGATGAAGTGTATGGCGACCTGCATGGGGTGGACGACCTGTTCACCGAAACCACGCCCTACGCGCCAAGCTCGCCCTATTCGGCCAGCAAGGCCGCGTCAGACCACCTGGTCCGCGCCTGGCAGCGCACCTACGGCCTTCCGGTGCTGCTGACCAATTGCTCGAACAACTACGGGCCGTTCCACTTCCCCGAGAAGCTGATCCCGCTGGTGATTCTCAACGCTCTCGCGGGCAAACCGCTGCCGGTGTATGGCGACGGCTTGCAGGTGCGCGACTGGCTGTTCGTCGAAGACCATGCCCGCGCGCTGCTCAAAGTGGTGACCGAAGGTGTGGTGGGCGAGACCTACAACATCGGCGGGCACAACGAGCAAAAGAACATCGACGTGGTGCGCGGCATCTGCGGCCTGCTCGAAGAACTGGCGCCACAGCGCCCGGCCGGTGTAGCGCAATTCACCGACCTGATCACCTTCGTCAAGGATCGCCCCGGCCACGACCAGCGCTATGCCATTGACGCCGGCAAGATCGAACGTGAACTGGGCTGGACCCCGGAAGAAACCTTTGAAACAGGGCTGCGTAAAACCGTGCAGTGGTACCTCGATAATCTGGAATGGTGCCGCAGGGTCCAGGACGGCAGTTATCAGGGTGAACGATTGGGCAACACCGACGTGAAGGATTTGATCGCATGATGAAGGGAATCGTATTGGCCGGCGGCTCCGGCACTCGTTTGCACCCCATCACCCTGGGTGTGTCCAAGCAACTGCTGCCGGTGTATGACAAACCGATGATCTACTACCCGATCTCGGTGCTGATGCTGGCCGGCATCAAGGACATCCTGATCATCTCCACACCGGTTGATTTGCCGCAGTATCGCAATCTGCTGGGCGATGGCAGCCAGTTTGGCGTGCGCTTCACCTACGCTGAGCAGCCCAAGCCGGACGGCTTGGCCCAGGCGTTCATCATCGGTGAGCAATTTATCGGCACTGACCCGGTGTGCCTGATCCTGGGCGATAACATCTTCCACGGCCAGCATTTCGGTGAGCAGCTGCGCACGGCTGCCGAGCGTCCTTCTGGCGCTACAGTATTCGGCTATTGGGTCAAGGACCCGGAGCGTTTCGGCGTGATCGACTTCGACAAGGAAGGCCGTGCCCTGTCCATCGAAGAGAAACCGGCCAAACCCAAGTCGTCTTATGCGGTGACTGGCCTGTATTTCTATGACAACGACGTGATCGAGATCGCCAAGGCTGTCGAGCTTTCTCCACGGGGCGAGCTGGAAATCACCGACGTCAACAATGCTTACCTCAAGCGTGGCGACTTGCACGTGGAGCGCTTCGGCCGCGGGTTTGCCTGGCTGGACACCGGCACCCACGACAGCCTGCTTGAAGCTTCGACGTACGTGCAGACCATCGAGCATCGCCAGGGTCTCAAAGTGGCGTGCCTTGAGGAAATCGCCTATGAAAACGGCTGGATCAGTCGTGATTATTTGCTTGAGCGTGCCAAATATTTTGGCAAAACCGGCTACGGCCAGTATCTGTATACACTCGCAGGGGCCAATAAATGAATGTGATTGCCACTGAGCTGCCGGGTGTATTGATCATCGAGCCCAAGGTTTTCGGCGATGAACGCGGTTTTTTCTACGAGAGTTTCAATGCTCGCGATTTCGCCCGTGCCGCAGGGCTAGAACAGCAATTTGTACAGGACAACCACTCACGCTCGCAAAAAGGCGTGTTGCGTGGCCTTCACTATCAGATAGAACACGCCCAAGGGAAATTGGTGCGTGTAACCGCAGGTGAAGTGCTGGATGTTGCCGTGGACATTCGTCGCAGCTCGCCCAATTTTGGCAAGTGGACCAGTGTGCGGCTGTCTGCCGAAAATCGTCGCCAATTGTGGATCCCGCCGGGGTTTGCCCATGGATTCGTAGTTCTCAGCGACCATGCCGAGTTCCTCTACAAGACTACGGACTACTACACGCCTGCAGCTGAACGCTGCATTCGCTGGGACGACGCAGAGCTGGGCATTGACTGGCAATTGAGCGGTGCGCCGACCTTGTCTGCCAAAGACCAGAACGGCAAAAGCCTGAAAGATGCGGACGTGTTCCCATGAGCAGCGCTCTCAGAATCCTGATCACCGGCCGACACGGCCAAGTTTCTCAGGCCCTGCAGCAACAGCTCCAGGGCCTCGGCGAACTGATCGTGCTGGGCAGCGACCAACTGGACTTGGCCAACATTGAGCAGATCCGCCAGCAAGTGCGCACCCACCGCCCCGACCTGATCATCAACGCAGCCGCACACACGGCGGTCGACCAGGCTGAAAGCGAGCCGGACGCAGCCTTCGCCATCAACGCCATAGCGCCGGGCGTGCTTGCCGAGGAAGCCAAGGCGCTGGGCATCCCGCTGATTCACTACTCAACCGACTACGTGTTTGACGGCAGCAAGCCTGCGCCCTACACCGAGGCCGACGCGACCAACCCGCTGGGCGTCTACGGCCAGAGCAAATTGGCAGGTGAGCAGGCAATCGCGGCCGTTGGCGGCGAATATCTGGTGCTGCGTACCAGTTGGGTTTATTCCAGCACCGGTAAAAACTTCCTGCTGACCATGCAGCGGCTGCTGCAAGAGAAGCCGCACATGCGCATCGTCGCCGACCAGATCGGCGCGCCGACCTGGGCCGGGACCATCGCCAACAGCACGCGCGGGTTGATCGAGCGTTGGCAGGCCGGCCAGGTGGGCGATTGGGGCGTGTATCACCTGACGGCAGGGGGCGAAACATCGTGGTTCGGCTTTGCCCAGGCCATTGCCGAGCATTTGCAGACCGCCGGCAAAACCTGCGCCGAGCTGGAAGCAATCCCCTCCAGCGCCTACCCGACACCCGCCAGGCGCCCGCTGAACTCGCGCCTCGATTGCAGCCGCCTGCAGCAGCAGTGGCAGGTCAGCCAACCGCAGTGGCAGGATGCATTGCGCGAGTGTCTTGCCGGCCAGCACTAGGCATAATGCGCCTGTACCCACAGGCGCACAGTTCACATGACTCCACCCCTTCCGCGAAGACCCCGCTGGCGCAGCCTGGCGCTGCTGGCGTTGTGCCTGGCGCCGCTGTTGTGGCCGCTGGAGCACTTGGCCGAGCGTTATTACCGCAACGAACTGGCCGGGCAGAACCGTCAGACCCTCGACCTCTATGTCGCTAACCTGCTCGGTACGCTGCATCGCTACGAGGTGCTGCCGCAGATCCTCGGCGACTTGCCGGCCTTGCGTACCGCGCTGGATGCGCCAGAGGTCAGCACCAACCTGGCCGGCGCCAACCTGCTGCTCAAAGACGTCGCCGCCCAGGCCGGGGCGGAAGTGATGTACCTGATGGACACGTCCGGCAAGACCCTCGCCGCGTCCAACTGGGACAAACAGGACAGCTTCGTCGGGCGCAACTTCTCGTTCCGCCCGTATTTCAGTGAAGCCATGGCCGGGCGCCTGGGACGCTTCTTCGGACTGGGCACCACCTCGGCCAAGCGCGGCTATTTTTTCGCCGCCGCCGTGCGCGATGGCGACAGGGTCATCGGCGTGCTGGTGGTCAAGGTCGACCTGGACCACACCGAAAGCCTGTGGGGCAACACCCCGGAACAACTGCTGGTGACCGACCACAACGGCGTGGTGATTCTCACGTCGCGTCCGCAATGGCGCTTTCGCGCCACGCGGCCCTTGAGCGCCGAAGAGCGCCAGGCCATCAGCGCCATCCAACCCTACCCCACGCGCGACCCGCAGCCGCTGAGCCTCAGCAATACGGCCTGGCTGCGCCAGTCCACCGCCATCGCCGAGACCGGCTGGAACGTGGAGATCCTCGCGCCGCAATCCTTGATCGACCGCCCGGTACGCACCGTGGTGGCGGTGGGCGGTGCCGCGCTGCTGGTGCTGATGCTCCTGCTTGGGCTGCTGATGCAGCGCCGTCGCCATTACCTGGAGCGCATTGCCTTCGAAGCCAAGGCGCGCCGCGAACTGGAAATGCGCGTGGTGGAGCGCACCAGTGACCTTGAAGGCCTGAACAGGCGCCTCAAACAGGAAGTGCTGGAACGCGAACACGCCCAGCAGGAACTGGTGCGCGCCCAGGATGACCTGGTGCAGGCCGGCAAACTCTCGGCGCTGGGCACTATGTCGGCAAGCATCAGCCATGAACTCAACCAGCCCCTGGCGGCTATTCGCAGCTATGCGGAAAACGCCGAAATCCTGCTTGATCACGAACGCACCAGCGATGCCCGTGGCAACCTCAAGCTAATCAGCGAACTGACCGGGCGCATGGCCTCGATCATCGCCCATTTGCGCGCATTCGCCCGCCGCGACCGTCATGCGCCGGAGAGTGTGGCCCTGCAGCCGGCGCTCGACGATGCACTGGCGTTGCTGGCCAAGCGGCGTCGGTCCATGGAGGTGGAACTGATCCGCGACCTGCCGGAAGCAACCTTGTGGGTGCAGGCCGGCGAAACCCGCTTGCGCCAGGTACTGGGCAACCTGCTGGCCAACGCCCTGGACGCTCTCACCGAAAAGGGCCCGCCGCGCAGACTGTGGCTGAGTGCCGAAACCACTGCGCAGGGCGTCAACCTATACATCCGCGACAACGGCCCGGGCTTTTGCATGGAAGCCCTGGGCCGAGCCAGTGAGCCGTTCTACACCACCAAGACGCGCACCCAGGGGCTCGGCCTGGGCCTGGCGATCTGCGAAACCCTGATGCGTGCTTTTGGCGGCGAACTGTTGTTCGCCAATCACAAGGAAGGCGGCGCGCTGTTAACCTTGAAACTGCGCGCCGGCTCGCCGGGCGTAAGTCTGCAACCGTCCGAGGACCGCAGTGTATGAGTATCGATAACCAGATCCAGGTGGTGTTGATCGACGACGATCCACACCTGCGTCAGGCTCTGTGCCAGACCCTGGACCTGGCCGGGCTGAATGTCCTGCCCCTGGGCGAAGCCAATGGCCTCACCGCACGCCTGTCCCGCGATTGGCCAGGCGTGGTGGTCAGCGACATTCGCATGCCCGGCATGGACGGTCTGGAGCTGCTCGCCGAACTGCACGGCCAGGACCCGGACCTGCCGGTGCTGCTGATCACCGGCCACGGCGATGTGCCGCTGGCGGTGCAAGCCATGCGCGCGGGTGCCTATGACTTTCTCGAAAAACCCTTTGCCAGCGACGCCCTGCTCGACAGCGTGCGCCGCGCGCTGGCCCTGCGCCGGCTGGTGCTGGACAACCGCAGCCTGCGCCTGGCCCTCAGTGACCGTCAGCAGTTGAGCACGCGTCTGGTCGGCCACTCGCCACAGATGCTGCGCCTGCGCGAGCAGATCGGCGCCCTGGCCGCGACCCGTGCCGACGTGCTGATCCTTGGCGAAACCGGCGCCGGCAAGGAAGTCGTCGCCCGCGCGCTGCACGACCTGTCGGGCCGGCGCAGCGGGCCGTTCGTGGCGATCAACGCCGGGGCCCTGGCCGAATCGGTGGTTGAAAGCGAACTGTTCGGCCATGAACCGGGCGCGTTCACCGGCGCGCAGAAACGCCGGATCGGCAAGTTCGAATTCGCCAACGGCGGCACGCTGTTTCTGGATGAGATCGAGAGCATGAGCCTGGATGTGCAGGTCAAGCTGCTGCGACTGTTGCAGGAGCGCGTGGTCGAGCGCCTGGGCGGCAACCAGTTGATCCCGTTGGACATCCGCATCATCGCCGCCACCAAGGAAGACCTGCGCCAAGCCGCCGACCAGGGGCGCTTTCGCGCTGACTTGTATTACCGCCTCAATGTTGCGCCGCTGCGCATTCCGCCGCTGCGCGAGCGCGGTGAGGATGCGTTGATGCTGTTCCAGCACTTCGCCGATGAGGCCAGCAGCCGCCACGGCCTGCCGCTGCACGAACTACAACCGGGCCAACGCGCGTTGCTGTTGCGCCATAGCTGGCCGGGCAACGTGCGCGAATTGCAGAACGCTGCCGAGCGCTTCGCCCTGGGCCTGGAACTGGCACTGGACAACACGCCGGATAACCCTGCCATTAGCGTGCTGACGTCCACACCGGGCGGATTGAGCGAACAGGTCGAGCAGTTCGAAAAAAGCCTGATCGCCGCCGAACTCACCCGCCCCCACAGCTCCCTGCGCAGCCTTGCCGAAGCGTTGGGCTTACCGCGCAAGACCTTGCACGACAAACTGCGCAAGCACGGCCTGAACTTCGCCGACAGCGCCAGCCACAGCACCGACGACGAATGACCCGCCCCAACCGCCAGGAGGCTGACATGCCAAGCGATAGCAGTTATTTGGAATCCGTCCTGCACCACGACATCCCGCTCACTCGGGAAATGGGCCTCAAGGTCGTCGACTGGCAACAGGACCAACTACGGTTGCACATGCCGTTGCAGGCCAATATCAACCACAAAAGCACCATGTTTGGCGGCAGCCTGTACTGCGGCGCCGTGCTGGCGGGCTGGGGCTGGCTGCACCTGCAATTGCGCCGTAATGGCATTGAAGACGGGCATATCGTGATTCAGGAGGGGCAGATCAGTTATCCACTGCCGGTGACCCGGGACGCGACCGTAGTGTGCGGGCCGCCGGAGGAAAAGGTGTGGCAGCGCTTCCTGGCGACCTACAAACGCCACGGGCGGGCGCGGCTGACATTGGATACGTGGGTGTTGAACGAAGGCAGTGAAGAGCGGGCCGTGGCGTTTACCGGCCAGTACGTGCTGCACCGCTAGCGGCCCCACCAAAAAATCCCTGTGAGAGGGAGCAGGTCCCCTCCCACATTTTGATTGTTCAGAGGATTCAGGATCTGGCCAGGCGCAACAGGCGCTCACGCCACGCCGCCTGCGCCGGCAACGCCAAAAAAAATGGGTTCAGTAACGATTCCCGCGCCGGATAGCTGAACCGCTCGCCGCTCAACTCCAACACCTCGCCGCCCGCGCCTTCCAGTACACCTTGGGCCGCCGCCGTGTCCCACTGCGACGTGGGCGCCAGCCGTGGGTAACAATCGGCGCTGCCTTCAGCCAACAGGCAGAACTTCAACGAGCTGCCGATATTCGCCAGCTTCAACTCACCCAAGTCCTGGCTCAAGCCATCCAGCAAACGCTCCTGCTCGGGACTGCTGTGGCGGCGGCTGGCGACGACGGTAAACGCTTCGCCCGCAGCCGGGGTCTTGCGCACCTGGATCTGCCGGGGCGCTTCGTTTACATCCGAACGCCACGCGCCCAGGCCTGCGCCACCGAAGTAGCAACGACCGCTGGTAGGCATCGACACCACGCCAAACACCACGCGACCCTGTTCGATCAACGCCACGTTGACGGTAAATTCTTCACTGCCGCTGATGAACTCCTTGGTGCCATCCAGCGGGTCCACCAGCCACCAGCGCTGCCAACCCGCGCGCACGCTCTGGTCGATATCGGCGTCCTCTTCGGACAGTACGGGAATGCTGGGGTCGAGCGCAGTCAGGCCGGCGAGAATCAGGTGGTGAGCGGCCAGGTCCGCCGCCGTCACCGGCGATTCATCCGCCTTGGCAGTGACCGCCACATCGGCGCGCCAATACGGCAGGATCACGTCGCCGGCCTGGCGTGCCAGCTCGATCACGGGGGCAATCAACGGGTGACCTAAAAACAGTTCGCTCATGCGCTGAAGGCTCCTCGCTGGGTCAAGAGGTCTCGTACCAGGTAAAGCGCGGCCAATGCGCGGCCTTCGCTGAACTGCTCGTTTTGCGCCAGTTGCGACAGCTCGCGCAGGTTGATCCGGTCTACACGCATCGGCTCGGGCTCATCGCCCTCCAGGCGTTCTTCGTACAGGTCGGTGGCCAGTACCACCTGAATTTTCTGGCTCATGTAGCCAGGCGACAACGACAACTCGGTGATGTGCTCCAACTGATGCGCACCAAAGCCCGCCTCCTCCTTAAGCTCGCGATCTGCCGCCGCCAGTACGTCCTCGCCAGGTTCGATCAGACCCTTGGGCAACGACAGCTCATATTCGTCAGTCCCGCCACAGTACTCCTCGATCAGCAGCGCGTGATCCGCATCGATCATCGCCACGATCATCACCGCGCCATAACCGGCGCCGCGTCCGACCAGACGCTCGTAAGTCCGTTCAACGCCGTTGGAGAAGCGCAATTGCACTTCCTCCACGCGGAACAAACGGCTACTGGCGACGATTTCGCGGGCGAGGACGGTGGGTTTCTGGCGCATGAGAGGCTCCTTGGCGTGATCGGGTTACTATACCGTGGCTTTTCCGATTGTCTGTGTCGGATATCTTTACTTACATGAGACCGCCCCATGCCCGCTTTACCCTGGCACGCCATCGACACTGTCCTGCTGGACATGGACGGCACCCTGCTCGACCTGCATTACGACAACCACTTCTGGATGGAGCACCTGCCACAACGCTACGCCGACCTGCACGGGGTGAGTCGGGCCATGGCCGAGATGGAGCTGCAGCCGTTGTTCGAGCGTAACGCCGGACAATTGCAATGGTATTGCCTGGACTTCTGGAGCGCCGAATTGAAACTGCCGGTGCGCGAACTCAAGCTGGAAACCGCCGACCTGATCGCCCTGCGCCCGGATGCCGACACCTTCCTGGCGGCGATCAAACAGGCCGGCAAGCGGGTGATCATGATCACCAACGCCCATCGTGACTCGTTATCGTTGAAGTTGGAGCGCATCGAGCTGGCGCCGTATTTCGAGCGGTTGATCAGCTCACACGACTATGGTTTCGCCAAGGAAAACCCGCAGTTCTGGGACGCCTTGCAGGCCGACATCGGCTTCGACCCTGCCCGCAGTCTGTTTATCGATGACACCTTACCGATTCTGCGCAGCGCGCGGGATTTCGGCGTGGGACATTTGCTGGCGGTGAAAGAGCCGGACAGCAAGAAGGGGCCCAAGGACACCGCAGAATTTTCTGCAGTCGAAGACTACCGCGACCTCATCGCCGGGCTCTAAACCACTGTGGGAGGGAGCAAGCCCCCTCCCACCTTTTTGATTTGCGTATTACTCGGGAATACGCAGGGTCTGGCCTGGGTAGATTTTGTCCGGATGCGACAACAACGGCTTGTTAGCCTCGAAAATTTTGTTGTACTGGTTGGCGTTGCCGTACACCGCCAGGGAAATCGCGCTGAGGGTGTCGCCCTTTTTCACCACAACGAAACGGGCGGCAGCCACCACCGGACCGGATACGGTGATCTGATCATCCACACTCGCCACACCGGCAATGTTGCCCAATGCCAGCAGGATCTTTTCTTTCTCTTCCTGGGTCGCCACCTCACCCGTCACGGTTACCTTGTCGCCGTCTACCGTGGTTTGCACGTTGGGATTACCCAGGCCGACCTTGGCCACATGCTCTTTCAATTGCTCGCTGGCGTTGGCATTACCGGGCGTCAGCAGGTCGATCAACTTCTCGCCTGCTTCCTTGACAAAGCTTAAAAGACTCATGGTGCGCTCTCCTTGGGATTCGGGATTTGATTTCCAGATGCCCAAGACTAGACCCGCCCTGCCGACATGGGTTCCGGCCCGAGCACAGACCCAAACGCGCTAGAATCCCCCCGCCATTGGAATAAGCCTCGGAGCGAAGATGGACATCAAACAGCTGAAATTCCTCATCGCCCTCGACGAAACCCGTCACTTCGGCCAAGCGGCGGCGCGTTGCCACATCACCCAGCCGACCCTGTCGATGCGACTGCGCAGCCTGGAAGAAGAGCTGGACCTGCCGTTGGTCAATCGCGGGCAGCGTTTCGAAGGCTTCACCGCCCCCGGCGAACGTGTGCTGGCTTGGGCCCGTACCGTGCTGGCGGCGTATGACGGCTTGCAGGCCGAAGCGGCGGCCTGTCGAGGCAATCTGGTGGGTACGCTACGTCTGGGCGTGGTGCCGCTGTCGAGCTTTGACCCCCTGGCGCTGATGCAGCAATTGCACAAGGAACACCCCAGCCTGCGTTTTGAACTGTCGGCCCTCAGCTCCGAACAGATCCTGGAGCAACTGGCGAACAATCGGTTGGACCTTGGCGTGTCGTACCTGGAGCGTCTGGACACCGAACGCTTCGACTCCCTGGCCCTCGGCGAAACGCGCATGGGTCTGCTCTACGATCAACGTTTCTTCAGCTTCGGCGATACGCCGTTGAGCTGGGAATCGCTGATAGAACTGCCCCTGGGCATGCTTACCAGCGGCATGCACTTTCGCCAGTCCATCGACCACAACTTCCACAGCCGCGGCCTCAACCCACAACCGCTGTTGCAGACCGACGCCGTTCATCAGTTGCTGCAAGCGGTGCACGGCGGGCTGTGTTGCGCGGTGATGCCTCTGGAGGGCGGTCTGGATGCGCTCACCGAGCATTTGCGCCTGCAACCTATCGAAGATGCCCACACCCTCGCGCGCCTGGGGTTGATCATGCGGCGCAGTGCACCGCGATCGGCCTTGGCAGAGGCCTGCTTCGCACTGTTTCAGAAATCGCCGACAGCCTCTTGATCGACGCCATCTATCGACAGATCAGTACTGGCGATTAGACGCGACG
Organism: Pseudomonas poae; assembly: GCF_001439785.1. Lineage (GTDB taxonomy): Bacteria > Pseudomonadota > Gammaproteobacteria > Pseudomonadales > Pseudomonadaceae > Aquipseudomonas > Aquipseudomonas poae. The sequence goes on from NZ_JYLI01000017.1 coordinate 41,953, forward strand.
CTTTGTCGCGCCTAGTCTAAGCACTGACCAATCCGCCGATGGTATTGCCCCATGAACGCCAAGCACCCGGTCTGCGCGGCGCCCGCTCTCGACACGCCTGCGCCCGTCGCCAGCCAGAGCTACCAGTTCTGCAATCTTGAACACACAGAAGTGGCCAGCACCGCGCTGGCCGAAGAAGTGGCGTTGGCCATCGCCTACAACGACATCAGCCAAGCCGTGATGCTGGTGACGCCAACGGACCTGGAAGACTTTATCGTCGGCTTCAGCCTGGGCAGCGGCATCATTGCCGACGTCAGCGACATTTATGACCTCAAACTCAGTGGCTCGGGTTCGGCGCAGTACGCCGAGGTGCAGATTTCCAGCCGTGCGTTCTGGAGCCTCAAGCAGCAGCGCCGACAACTGGCCGGCACCAGCGGCTGCGGGTTGTGCGGCGTCGAAGCGGTAGAACAAGCCTTGCCGGACCTCAACGTGCTGCCGGGCGCGCCGTTACCGCCTGCTAACTGGCTGGACGGCCTGCGTCAACGCATCAACGCATTTCAGCCATTGGGCCAGCACAGCGGCGCCGTGCACGCGGCAGTGTTCATGAACGGCCAGGGCGAGTTGCTGCTGGGCCGTGAAGACATCGGCCGGCATAACGCCCTCGACAAATTGATCGGTGCACTGATTCGCCAAAAGATTCCGACTGACGGCGGCCTGGCGATTGTCACCAGTCGTTGCAGCCTCGAATTGATTCAAAAAGTGCTGCGCGCAGGCATCCAGACCCTGGTCAGCCTGTCGTCGCCCACCGGACTGGCCCTGCAATGGGCACGCCGGCATAACCTCAATCTCATCCACCTGCCGCAGAAAAGTGCGCCGCGGGTCTACAGCCCCGCGATGGAGAACCAGCCGTGAGCAATCATCATCAAGCCGACCAAACCCCGACCCCGCGCTACAAGCCCTACAAAGGCCCGGCAGGCGGCTGGGGCGCGCTGATCAGCGTAGCCCAGGCATGGTTGACCAGCGACAATGCGTTGAAAAACCTGCGCATGATGCTCAAGACCAACCAGAACGGCGGCTTTGACTGCCCTGGCTGCGCCTGGGGTGACTCGCCGGAAAGCGGCATGGTCAAGTTCTGCGAAAACGGCGCCAAGGCGGTCAACTGGGAGGCCACCAAGCGCCGTGTCGATCCGGCATTCTTTGCCAGGCACAGCGTCACCGCGCTGCTGGAGCAGAGCGACTACTGGCTCGAATACCAGGGCCGCCTGACCGAGCCGATGCGTTATAACGCCGAAACCGACCGCTATCAGCCAGTCAGCTGGGAAGCGGCATTCGACCTGATCGGCAAGCACCTCAACGCCCTGCCCAGCCCGGACATGGCCGAGTTCTACACCTCGGGCCGTGCCAGCAACGAAGCGGCATACCTGTACCAGCTGTTCGTGCGCGCCTACGGTACCAATAATTTCCCGGATTGCTCGAACATGTGCCACGAGGCCAGCGGCGTGGCCCTGGCGCAAAGCGTGGGCGTCGGCAAAGGCACCGTGACCTTCGATGACTTCGAACATGCCGATGCGATCTTCGTGTGGGGCCAGAACCCCGGCACCAACCACCCGCGCATGCTCGAACCTCTGCGTGAAGCGGTTAAACGCGGCGCCCAGGTGGTGTGCATCAACCCGCTCAAAGAGCGCGGCCTCGAACGCTTCCAGCACCCGCAGCATCCGCTGGAAATGCTCACCAACGGTGACAAGCCCACCAACACTGCTTACTTCCGCCCGGCGCTGGGCGGCGACATGGCCATCCTGCGCGGCATGGCCAAGTTCCTGCTGCTGTGGGAACGCCAGGCGCAGGCCGAAGGCAAGGAAGCGGTGTTCGACCATGACTTCCTCAACGAACACACCGCCAACGTGCTCGACTACCTGGGCAAGATCGACGACACCTCGTGGGATGAAATCGTCGAGCAGTCAGGGCTTACCCTGGTCGAGATCGAGCAAGCCGCGCGCATGTACGCCAAGGGCAAGAACGTGATCATGTGCTGGGCGATGGGCATCACCCAGCATCGCCACTCGGTGCCGACTATCCAGGAAATCGCCAACCTGATGCTGCTGCGCGGCAACATCGGCCGCCCAGGCGCCGGCCTATGCCCGGTGCGTGGCCACAGCAACGTGCAGGGCGACCGCACCATGGGCATCAACGAGCGCCCACCGGTGGCCTTCCTCGACTCCCTGGAGCGGCGTTTCCAGTTCCAGGTGCCGCGCACCAACGGCCACAACGTGGTGGAAGCGATTCACGCCATGCTCGAAGGTCGCTCCAAAGTCTTCATAGCCCTGGGCGGTAACTTTGCCCAGGCCACGCCGGACAGTTCGCGCACCTTCGAAGCGCTGCGCAACTGCGACCTGACGGTGCAGATCAGCACCAAGCTCAACCGCAGCCATTTGATGCACGGTAAGGACGCACTGATTTTGCCGTGCCTGGGCCGCACCGACATCGACATCCAGGCCGACGGCCCCCAAGCGGTGACGGTGGAAGACTCGTTCAGCATGGTTCACGGCTCCAATGGCCAGTTGCAGCCGCTGTCGAGGCTGATGAAGTCGGAGCCTGCGATCATCGCTGGCATCGCCGCCGCCACCTTGGGCAGCAAGCCGGTGGACTGGAACTGGCTGGTGGCCGATTACGGGCGCATTCGCGACCTGATCGCCGACACCATTCCAGGCTTCAAGGATTTCAACGAACGCATCAAGCACCCAGGCGGGTTCTACCTCGGCAACTCGGCCGGCGCACGTCGCTGGAACACCCCATTGGGCCGCGCCAACTTCCGCGCCAACATTCTGCCCAAAGACCTGATCCACGAACGCACTCACGCCACAGGCCGCGTGCCGGACCTGATCATGCAGTCGATGCGCTCCCACGATCAGTACAACACCACCATTTATGGCCTGGATGATCGTTATCGCGGAGTGAAGGGCCAGCGTGACGTACTGTTCGTCAACGAAGCAGACATCATCCGCCTGGGCTTCAAGCCGGGGCAGAAGGCCGACATTGTGTCGCTGTGGGAAGACGGCCGTGAACGCCGCGTGAAGGGCTTCACTCTGCTGGCCTTTGATATTCCGGCGGGTCAGGCCGCCGCGTATTACCCGGAAGTGAACCCGCTGGTGCCGCTGGAAAGCACCGGGGACGGCAGCCATACGCCGACCTCGAAATTCGTGGCGATCCGCCTGGAAGCGGCGAGTGACAACGGGTTGATCATGGCCCGCACTGCATAAATTACAGGCACAAAAAAGGCCGCTTTTTGCATAAAAGCGGCCGTTCCGAAGTAGATAGAGACTGGTCAAAACGACTTAAGTTCCCTATACAAAACAGCAAGTTAGCGAATTGTATACAACTATTGCCACTGGTCGGATTTCGATTGTCAGCATTCTCCTGCGACCTCAGGATCGCGGCGTCATCCTCTTGAGGTCTCCCTATGAAGTTCTCCTCGATTCTCTTGCTGTCCTTTAGCCTCGTCAGCGGCGCAGCCATGGCGGGTGGCACCACCGAAGCCGGTGTGGGCGGCGCATTGGGTGGGGTTCTGGGTTCGGTCGTAGGCCAGCAGATCGGCGGCAACACAGGTTCGGCCATCGGTGCAGCCTTGGGCGGCGCAGGCGGCAGCGCCGTGGGTGCCGACAAACGCAGCCGTGGCGAAGCCGCCATCGGCGGTGCATTGGGCGCGGCCGGTGGCAACGTGGTAGGTCGCAGTGTAGGCGGCAACACCGGCAGCCTGGTGGGCGCAGCCGCCGGCGGTGGTGCCGGGGGCGCGCTGGGCAACTACATGGGCAACAAGAGCGATAACGATGATCGTCGTTACCGTGGACGCGATAACCGTCGTTATGACCGTGATGACCATCGCGGCCGTGGCCATGCCTATGGGCATCGCAAGCATCATCATCGCCACCGCTGAGGGCTCAAGGCCACCGCACATCCAATGTGGGAGGAGCGTGCTTCCTCTCACATCCGCCTAGAGGGTGTTTCGCCTAAGCAAGCAAACGCTGCAGCGCCTCGCGCAGCGTCTGCGGGATCATCACAGGCCGGTTCGAAGCCCGATCCACGAAGACATGCACGAACCGCCCCGCCGCACAGGCCTCTTCCTCGCCGGCCTTGAATACCGCCAACTCATATTGCACCGAGCTGTTGCCCAACTTGCCCACCCGCAGGCCGATTTCGATGCGCTCGGGAAAGGCAATCGACGCAAAATAATCACAGGCTGAACTCACCACAAAACCCACCACCTCGCCGTCGTGAATGTCCAACCCGCCCTGCTCGATCAGGTAGGTATTCACCGCCGTGTCAAAAAAGCTGTAGTAGGTGACGTTGTTCACATGGCCATACACATCATTGTCGTGCCAGCGTGTGATGATCGGCTGGAAGTGAGCGTAATCGGCGCGTTGCGGCACTGAGTCAGGCATTGGCAAGTCTCTTCAAGGTGTCTGTTTACAGGTCCTGCAAATGAGCCTCGGCCCACTTGCGTACCTCTGCGTAGGGATAGTCCTCCAGCGCGGCGAACCCGGGAATGCTGCGCGCCTTCAACCGGGTAAACAATGGCACGCTGATTCCGCCGAGGAAGCGCACGAGCCGTTCGGCGCCCGGCAAGTCGCCGGTGTTTTCATGGTGCCTGTGGATAAAATCACCGCACAGGCCCATGAAGTTTTTATCCACAAGCGCCGGCAGGCTCGGCGGCGGTGGCAAATGCGCGATATGGCCGTGGCACACCGAACAGTTTCCACAGCGTTGCGGCGCCTGGTCATCGCCAAAATACTGCGCCAAACGATGACCGAGGCAATGTTCGGTGGCGAACAGATCAAGCATGGCGTGAATACGCCCCACTTCCGTTACCTCGTGCTGCTTGAAGCCTGTGTATAACTCGGCGCTCAATACCTGCGGGTCGAAATCCGTGTTCAGCAAACTGTAGACCTCGGTCATCTGCTTGCTCTCCAGTTCAATCAGCCCCAGCTCCTGGAAATAATCCAGTGCCTTCACCACCCGGTTGCGCTCAGCGCCGTGCTGTTGATAAAGCACGTCGAAATCCACCGTCGCCCAGGTTTTGGCGCGTTTACACACCTGGATGATCGCCGCGACAAACTGCTGCCGCTCGCCGGAAAAACGCGCCAGCAAAGCCTGCGGCTCAATCAGGTATTTAAAACGGTACTCTGCATAAAAAGCATAGCGCGGCGCGATCACGCCCTTGAGTTCGAGTTGTACCAGTAAGGTCTTGAGCGGCAGCTCACGGATATTGCTATGGTCCGACAACGAGCGCAGCAGGAACTCCCACTGCCCCTCGCTGCGTGAAGCCTGCAACTCCTCCAGCACACGGCGGATTCCCTCTTGCTCCGGCGTGTCGCCGTACACAAAATTTTCCAACACATTGAGGCTGTCACGGTTGGCCAGCACCAGGCAGTCCGATGGCTGCCCGTCACGTCCTGCGCGGCCGATTTCCTGGCTGTAGTTCTCGATGGATTTGGGCAGGTCGAAGTGCACCACGTTGCGGATATCACTCTTGTCGATGCCCATGCCGAACGCGATGGTGGCGACGATGCAGTTGGAGCGCCCGCCCATGAATCGCTGCTGGATGCCCTCCCGTTTATCGTGCGGCAACCCGGCGTGATACGCCTCGGCCTGGATACCGTTGCGGTTCAGGTGCTCAGCGATCTGCTCGGCGGTTTTTTGCAGGGTGACGTAGACGATGCTCGGCTGGCGGGTCCGCTCGCTCATCCACTGCACCAGACGTTGGCGCTTGTTCACGCCGCTGACCGGCTCTACCAGCAGGTTGAGGTTGGGCCGATAGAAGCCCGTGGTAATCACATCGCTCGGCGCAATGGCGAACTTGGCCTGCATGTCGGCAATCACCTCGGGTGTTGCTGTAGCAGTCAGCAGAAGGGCTTGCGGGATATTGAACTGGCGTTGGTAGTCCGGCAGCTTCAGATAGTCCGGACGGAAGTTATGGCCCCACTCGGAAATGCAGTGCGCTTCGTCCACCACCAGCAGCGAGATCTGCACACTTTGCAGAAAGTTGCGAAAACGCTCGTTCTTCAAGCGCTCTACGGAAATCATCAGGATTTTCAGCTCACCGGAGCGCGCCCGCGCCATCACCTCATTGGCATCCTCGCGACTCTGCGCCGAATCGATGCTACCGGCTGAAATACCGTGGCGCTGCAGAAAGCCCAACTGATCCTGCATCAACGCCAGCAGCGGTGAAACCACCAGCGTCAGGTGCGGGAGCAGAACCGCCGACAGCTGATAGCACAGGGACTTACCGGAACCGGTGGGGAAAATTGCAGCCGCCGAGCGCCCGGCCAGCACGGCGCTCACTGCCTCCTGCTGGCCCAAACGAAACTGTGTATAACCAAAGACCTGCTGGAGGGTGTCGTGCATAGGCTGTCACTCCATTGACCGCTGAGGGTGGCTTAAAAACGTAGCTCACCCGGGTCAGCGAATCGAGAAAGGTCGCATGGAAAAAAAGAGACAGGATGATACACAGCGTGGTGGAAAGCAGGACTATTCGCGCAAGCTTGTAGGAACAACTACCACATCTTGCCTATCCAAAGACTGCCTTCGCGCAGACGCATTGCGCTACAATCAAGCCTTGCTATCTAGGAGTACGCTGCGATGAGCGAACTGACGTTTGAGCAAAAACAGGATCACTACCACAAGATCCGCCGTTCCAATTACTTGGCCAGCCTGCGCCTGGAGGGGTTCGATACTCAGCCGGCGGACGTCGACAAACCGCTGCCCACTCGCGAAGCCGTCCTTGCCAAGTACCGCAATACCCCGCGCTGATGCTCGACAAATACGGGGTGGGCCAGGATCCTTACTGCTATCCCGGTAGCAGCGTCCTGCGCAACCGTCTCGATTTGCTCGATGAAGTACGCTTGCATGAAGCAGAGCGGGAATTGTCCGAAATCGCCATAGGTAATCTTCCCCTCTTCCCGCCGCCCTACGACCTTGATCGCCTGCAAAACATCCACCGCACTTTATTTGGCGATATTTACGACTGGGCCGGTGAGCTGCGCAGCGTCAATATCCAGAAAGGCGACACGCTATTCTGCACGCCCGAGCGTATCGCCCCGGAAGCGGAAAAGATTATTCGGCATATGGAAGAGGCGAACTGGTTTGTCGGCGCCACCCAGGCTGACCTGGTGACTCAAATCGCTGAAGTTTATGGCGACCTCAACGTCATCCATCCTTTTCGCGAAGGCAATGGCCGGGCGCAACGGATCCTGTTTGAACAAATCATCGTAAATGCGGGATTCTCGGTGAACTGGTGGCTGGTAAAAGACGCAGCGTGGATACCTGCGAACATCGACGCGGTGGCGTGTGATTACAGGGGGCTGGAAACGATTTTCAAGCGCTGCATAAGCACACCGGCAACGCCATGATCGTTCCCATGGTTGGGCAGTGCTGATCGAAAGATCGACGCCAAGCTGAAGATGCCGGCAATCACTGTAGGAAAGGACGAAATACCGCGCAATCCGCTTCCCAAACTGCAAAAAAAACCTGCTTACCCCTCTATTGAATATCCCTCTTTCTGACCGAAACTAACGCCCTCTCCACTTTCTCGGTAAAGCCCGTGAACATCGAAAGGACTCAACACAACGGCCGTTACGGTTTCAAATTTGCCGTGATTCTCCCTTCAAGGATGATCCGGCAACGCCGGGGCGGCTGCTTCAATGACTGAATATAGCTTCTGGATCAGTCTGGCTCTCTTCCTGGTAATTTCTGCCTTGATCACACGAGCCATATATCGTCGACGACGTCATGCTCACCCACTTCTGCGAACCTCCAACATGAACCTGGCCCCAAACTTCCCCGAAGACTCCGATATGCAGCAACTCCTGCAACTGCTGCACGAAGAAATCGGATTGCCGCAACATAAAACCCTTCGCCTGCAAACCGCGATCAATCTCGACCTGGGCTGCGATGGCGGCGAAGCCAGGCAACTGATGGAGACGCTGGAGCAGGATTTCGCCGTCGACCTGGGCGACTACGATGCCTACCGTTACTTCCAGCCGCCAGTGTTTGATGTCTTCCTCAAACACCGCGCCAAAGGCCGTGGGGAAAAAATCCCGCTGACCATCGGCATGCTCTACCTGGCTATCAAGACCCACAGCTGGGACACGCAGACGCTGGAAAACCTGAGTTAAGTGCGCCACAAACTGTGGGAGGGGGTTGCTCGCAATGACAGAGTGTCAGTCCGCGAACATTTGAATGACATACCGCTATCGGGAGCAAGCTCCCTTCCACACCTGATCCCTAACGACCTGGCGATCGGGCACAAAAAAGCCGCCCGATAAGGGCGGCTTTTTTGTGCCCGATCGAGTCTTACAACTTGGGACCCGCCGCCTTGATTGCATCACTCACTTCAAACTTCTTGAAGTTCTCGACAAACAACCCTGCCAGCGCCTTCGCCGCTTCGTCATAAGCAGCCTTGTCAGCCCAGGTATTGCGAGGGTTCAACAGCCCAGTCTCAACACCCGGCACCGCCAACGGCACGTCCAGGTTGATGGTGTCCAGGTGCTCGGTCTCGGCACCGATCAATGCGCCGCTCTGGATGGCTGCGATCACGCCGCGAGTGGTCGGGATGTTGAAGCGCTTGCCAACGCCGTAGCCGCCACCGGTCCAGCCGGTGTTGACCAGGTAAACCTTGGAACCGAAACCGCGGATGCGCTTGATCAGAAGCTCCGCGTATTCGCCGGCCGGGCGCGGGAAGAACGGCGCGCCGAAGCAGGTGGAGAAGGTTGACTTGATGCCGCCGCCCGAGCCCATTTCGGTCGAACCCACCAGCGCGGTGTAGCCGGACAGGAAGTGGTAGGCCGCTTGTTCTTCGCTGAGGATCGACACGGGCGGCAGTACGCCGGTCAGGTCGCAGGTGAGGAAGATCACAGCGTTAGGCTCGCCACCCAGGTTCTTCTCGGAACGCTTGGCAACGTGCTCCAGCGGGTAGGCCGCGCGGCTGTTCTGGGTGAGGCTGACATCGGCATAGTCGGCGTGCTTGGCGTCGTCGATCACGACGTTTTCCAGCACCGCACCGTGCTTGATGGCTTTCCAGATCACCGGCTCGTTCTTCTCGGAGAGGTCGATGCACTTGGCATAGCAACCGCCTTCGATATTGAACACCACGCCTTCACCCCAACCGTGTTCATCGTCACCGATCAGGTAACGGCTTTCGTCGGCGGACAGGGTGGTCTTGCCGGTGCCCGACAGGCCGAAGAACAGAGTCACGTCGCCTGCTTCGCCGATGTTGGCGGCGCAGTGCATCGGCAGCACATCGGAGGCCGGCAGCAGGAAGTTCTGCACCGAGAACATGGCTTTCTTCATTTCACCGGCGTAGCGCATGCCGGCGATCAGGACTTTTTTCTGCGCGAAATTGAGGATCACGCAACCGTCGGAGTTGGTGCCGTCACGCTCTGGCACGCACTCGAAGTTGGCCACGTTGAGCACTTGCCATTCTTCACGACCGGCCGGGTTGTACTGCGCCGGGTTGATGAACAGGCAACGACCGAACAGGTTCTGCCAGGCCGTCTGGGTGGTCATTTTCACGGCCAGGTAGTGGTCTTCTGCGGCCCCTACGTGAACATGGGAAACGAAGTGCTCTTGCGCGTTGTTGAATGCTTCTACGCGGCTCCACAGGGCATCGAACTTGTCGGCCGGGAACTTGCGGTTGATCGGGCCCCAGGCGATAGCGTCTTGAGTGGAAGGCTCTTCAACGATGAAACGGTCGACCGGCGAACGGCCGGTGCGGTGACCGGTACGTACGACCAGCGCGCCAGTATCGGCAAGCTCGCCTTCACCGCGGCTCAGGGCTTCTTTAACCAGATCGTCAACACTCAGATCGGTGTATACGGCGTTGTTGGCTTGCGTCATGAGGTTCCCCGTCGGCCTATGGCCGAGTGCTCCAAACGTTTTGTAGTAGAAAGTTGCGCACTACTACCGCGAAAAAAGTGGGCCGGATTATGCCAGAAAAGCCCAAAAAGAGTAGGGCCCTCCCGTCAGAACAGCGCTATCTCGGCATTTCTCAGGTGATTTACCTGTGCTTAAACGTTTTAGTGGCGGGTGTCGGAAGGGGTGTCGATGCCTGCGCCGGCGAATAATTGAGCAACATCGGCCGCATCGAAAAGATAACGCTGGTTACAGAACTGGCAGTCGATTTCGATATGGCCACCGTGTTCGACCACCAGATTCTGTGCATCTTCCAGGCCCAGGCTGACCAGCGCGTTGCCAGAACGCTCGCGCGAGCAGCTGCAGTGGAAGCGCAGGGTTTGCGGGTCGAACAGGCGCACGGCCTCTTCGTGATAAAGGCGGTGCAGGATGGTCGGGTTGTCCAGGCCCAGCAGCTCTTCAGCCGTGAGGGTGCCGGCCAGGGCGGTGAGATTGCGCCAGCTTTCGGCACGGTCATCGTCATCCTTGATGCGATCGGCCGGCAGTTGTTGCAGCAGCAGGCCACGAGCGCGCTTGCCGTCGGCGTTAAGCCAGAACCTGGTGCCGACTTGCTGGGACATCACGAAATAATTGGTGAAGCAGTCCGACAGCGTGTCGCCGTCGAGGTCGACAATGCCTTGATAACGCTGCCCCACAGTCGGGTCCACCGTCAACGCCAGTACGCCGTTGGGCATCAGGTCGCTCAGCGTGGCGTCAGGGGCGATCAGGTCGGCGTCGTAACGGGCCAGGCCCCGGATGTCGCGCTCGCTGGAACACTCGATCATCAACAAGGGAATAGGGCCATCGGAGCGGGCCTGCAAAATCAGTAAACCATCGAACTTCATGGTGCCCACCAGCAACGCCGCGGCCGCCATCAACTCACCGAGCAGTTGCGCAACCGGCTCCGGATAGGCGTGCTTGGCGAGGACTTCGGCATAGCTGCGCTCCAGCGAGACCAGTTCGCCGCGGGCGTCGCTCTCGTCGAAGATGAAGCGTTGAGTGAAGTCGGTATCCGGTAGATCAGTCATAGGTTTGGGTATCTGAATTGATGACAAAATGATTACAAAATTTATAAAATTAAACGCTTTAGCACCATCTTGGTGCGGTTTTCTCCTGGAAACAGAGAACTTACTAGAGCGAAGAGGGACAGTTTATGAACAATCCGGGTTTGTTCCAAGCCAAGTGGAACCTCCGGCGATGGGCTCTTTGCAATCTACTCGCTATCGGACTGCTGTGTTTTTGGCTGTGGCCCACGGGCCAGATGCTATGTGTGTTTTTCGACGAATGGCTGTTTCACCTGCTCAATGATCCGCTGGCGACCAGCGCAACCTGGCTGCATGTGTGGGCCGTGGCCAGTCTGCGCCCGTTTGATGCGGTGGTTGGGCTGATTTTGCTGGCCCTGCTGGTTCGCGGTGACTGGGTATTCAAGGCGGTGCAGGTACGCCAGGCGTTCTTTGGCTTTCTCGGCATTCTGCTGTTGCTATTGTTTATCCGCATGCTGTTTTCCAAACTCGCCGCGCACATGGGCTGGCAGCACAGCAGCCCGTCGATGGTGATCGGCGGTGCCGTGCAGATGAGCGACTACTTCCCAGGGCTTGAGAAAACCTGGGAGCTGAAGGACCGTTCGAGCCAGAGTTTCCCGGGGGACCATGCGTCGGTGCTGCTGATCTGGGGCATGTTCATGACCGTGTTTGCCCGCAGCATCGGCCAGGTGCTGGTGATCTGGGGCCTGGCGCTGCTGTTCATGATGCCGCGCCTAGTGGCGGGCGCGCACTGGGGGCAGGACGACTATATCGGCGGCGTGTTGCTGGCGTTGCTGGCATTGGGGTGGGGCTATTACACACCGTTTGCGGCGAAGGTGTCGGGGGCGTTGCTGCGCGTGACGGCGCCGATCTTCGGGTTGCTGGGTAAGCTGCCGGTGATCGGGCGATTGAGTGTCATACGACAAACTGCGTAACGCCGAGTATGTAATGTGAGAGGGGGCTTGCTCCCGATGAGGGATTGTCAGTGCATGCATAGGTGACTGATACACCGCCATCGGGAGCAAGCCTCCCCCACATTTGAACCACGAGATCAGCGCAATCAGTCGTCATTGCCGCTGCCGCGAAACTTGAACAGATCGCGACGCTGCTTCTTGCTCGGCTTGCCATCCGTGGTCAGGCCTGACGCCCCGGCCTTGCGCATGGCTGCAGCGTTTTCACGCTTGGCGATGCTGGCCTCGGTCTCGGCGTACAGTGCCTGCGCTTCGGGAGCGCCACGACGTACGATGGAAAGCGCCTGCACCACAATGGTTTTTTCATCAAACCCTGTACGAATCTGAAACTCGTCGCCAACACGCGGTTCCTTGCCCGGCTTGCAGCGCTCGCCGCGATGGTGCACCTTGCCGCTTTCGATGGCAGCCTTGGCCAGGGCGCGGGTTTTATAGAATCGCGCCGCCCACAGCCACTTGTCCAAACGGACCTTTTCTTCCTCTTCCTGCTTCTGAGCCACTTGAATTCCCCGCTCTGAAAAATGTCGCAACCTTACCGTCGAAACCCTTCGACGCATAAATCCCAAGGCTCACCTAAGATACGCCGGGTAGCACCCTGTTTTCGCGAGGATACGCTGTGACCGACTTCCCCACTTCACTCACCTCGCCCAACCAGCGTTGCGTGGGTTGCCAGCAAAGCGAACCACTGAGCTTTGACTTTGCCTTCGCCTACCAGCCTATCGTAGACCTGCGCGATCATTCCATTTTTGCCCACGAGGCGCTGGTGCGAGGCCCTCAGGGTGAAGGCGCCCTCTCGGTACTGAACCAGGTCAATGACAGCAATCGCTACCGCTTCGACCAGCGCTGCCGCACCCAGGCCATCGCCCGCGCTGCGGCGCTGGATATGCAAAGCAATCTTTCAATCAATTTCATGCCCAACGCCGTGTACCGCCCTGAGCTGTGTATTCGCAGCACTCTGGACGCGGCCCGGGCGCACAATTTCCCGCTAAACCGGCTGATTTTCGAGACGGTGGAAAGCGAGTACGTCGATAACTATCGCCATTTGACGAATATTCTGCGTGAATACCGCGAATTCGGCTTCAAGACCGCCATCGACGATTTCGGCGCGGGCTATTCGGGGCTGAATCTGCTGGCCGATTTCCAACCTGACCTGATCAAACTCGACATGGCGCTGATCCGCGATATCGACAAGGACCGTGTCCGTCAGGTGATCGTCCGGGGGATTGTCACAATCTGTGAGCAGTTGGGGGTTACTGTCATCGCTGAAGGCATCGAAAGTGCCGGCGAGCGCGACTTCCTGTCCGACTGTGGAATATTTCTGATGCAGGGCTACTGGTTCGCCAGGCCCGCATTCAACGCCCTGGCCAAGGTTGCTCCTCAAGCCTGGGCGAATTGACCGGTTATCTATATTGAAGACATTTGACCATTTGACCGTTGTGGGTCTGCGTGAATGGGTGGCCCTTCCCGACCTGGGAGTGGCGGGCCTGCGCGCGAAGATCGACACCGGTGCCAGTACCTCGAGCCTGCACGCCACCGATATCGAGCCGTTTGAGCGCGATGGTGCGCAGTGGGTACGTTTTACCGCGCACCTGGGCACGGTCGTGCAACTGCGTCATCGGCGCTGCGAGGCGCCGCTGGTGACCATGAAGACCATCAAGAGCTCCAACGGCCACGCGCAGGTGCGATACGTGATCAGCACCACGCTGGCGCTGGGTGATCGGGTATGGCGGGTGGAGTTCACCCTGGCTTGCCGCAAGGCCATGCGTTACCGCCTGTTGCTGGGCTCCAAGGCGCTGATTGACGGCCAATTGGTGGTCAGTCCCGGCGTCAAGTACGTTCAAGACAAGCCGGTGTTCCCGGTCTCTACTATTTCTGTCCCAGGTGCTGCATGAAGATCGCTGTGCTGTCGCGAAACCCGCGTCTGTATTCCACCCGCCGCCTGGTTGAGGCCGGTACCGAACGTGGCCACGAAATGGTGGTGATCGACACGTTGCGTGCCTATATGAACATTGCCAGCCACAAGCCGCAGATCCACTACCGGGGCAAGCCCCTGGAAGGGTTTGACGCAGTGATCCCGCGCATCGGCGCATCGGTGACCTTCTACGGCTGCGCGGTGCTGCGCCAGTTTGAAATGATGGGGGTGTTCCCCCTGAATGAGTCCGTGGCCATTGCCCGCTCGCGGGACAAGTTGCGCTCACTGCAACTGCTGTCGCGCCGGGGTATCGGCCTGCCGGTCACCGGTTTTGCCCACTCGCCCGACGACATCCCCGACCTGATCGAGATGGTCAACGGTGCACCGCTGGTGATCAAGGTGCTGGAGGGCACTCAGGGCATCGGCGTGGTGCTGTGCGAAACGGCGACTGCGGCAGAGTCGGTGATCGAGGCGTTCATGGGCCTTAAGCAGAACATCATGGTGCAGGAGTACATCAAGGAAGCCGGTGGCGCGGATATTCGCTGCTTCGTGGTGGGCGACAAGGTGATTGCCGCGATGAAGCGCCAGGCCAAGCCGGGCGAATTCCGCTCCAACCTGCACCGTGGCGGCAGCGCCAGCCTGATCAAGATCACCCCGGAAGAACGCATGACCGCATTGCGCGCAGCGAAGGTGATGGGGTTGGCCGTGGCGGGTGTGGATATCCTGCGCTCCAACCATGGCCCCCTGGTAATGGAGGTGAACTCATCGCCAGGCCTGGAGGGAATCGAAACCACCACGGGCAAGGATGTGGCGGGGATCATCATTCAACATCTGGAAAAGAATGGTGGACCGAATATGACCCGGACCAAAGGCAAGGGCTGAAACCCCTCCTCCTCTGACACACCATAAAACCAAATGTGGGAGTAAGCCCTCTCCCACATTTTCAATCAGTGTTGTTGGTTAGACCGCATCTCGGGGCAGCATCAAACCAAGCGGCAAACGCACCCGTGCCTCCAGCCCACCGTCCGCACGGTTGCGCAGCTCAACATTGCCGCCATGCATCGACGCAATTCGCCGCACAATGGCCAGTCCCAGCCCGGTGCCCTTGCCACCACGGGCACGGTCGCCACGGGTGAACGGGTTGAAAATGCCTTCCAGTTCGGCGGGATCGATACCGGCGCCGCGGTCCATCACGCTCAGCACCACGTAGGGCGCCGTGCTATCCCCGGACACATATGCCGCCACCTCCACATCGGAACCAGCATGGTGCAAGGCATTGCCGATCAGGTTATTGAGCAAGCGCTTCATCGAAACCCTGCGCAACGCGAAGGGCTGGATCGGCTCAAGGCGCATGCGTACCTGTTCGCCGTTCTGGTTGTAGGGCGCCACGACTTCACGCACCAGGTCGGTCAGATCGACTTCTTCAACGACTTCATCACGGCCATCGCGGATAAACGCCAGGAACTGATCCAGAATCGCATCCATGTCCTCAATGTCGCGGACCATGTCGTCCGTCAGATCGGTGTGGTTGCCCATCAATTCAAGAGACAGCCGCAAACGCGTCAGCGGCGTACGCAGGTCATGGGATACCCCCGCCAGCATCAGCTCCCGCTCGCGCCCGGCCTGTTCGACGTCTTCCGCCATCTGATTGAACGCGCCGTACACCTCGGTCATCTCGCTGGGTGTGTCACTCACCGGCAGGCGCACGCTGCGTCCCTGGCCGAGCTGGCGGGCGGCGAATACCAGGCGTTTAAGCGGCTGGTTGAGCTGACGCACAAAAATCCACGCAGAGGCGGTGGAGAGCAAACCGATCGCCAGGAACCAGCCGAGCACGTTCCAGATCTTCTGCCCGCGTAACGGGTGCGGATACAGCGGTACCTTCAGCCAGTCTTCACCCAGACTCGGCGCACGCACCCACAGGGCTGGCGACACATGCATGCGCAAGCGCACCTCAGTGTCTTCACCGAGCTCGGCCTGCATCTGGCGCTGATAGATTTCGCTGTAGGGCCAATGTTGCTCGCCCTCCGGCACGCCCGCACCGGCAACACGCACCAGCGTGGCGGCCTTGGCGATCTTCTCGCGGTTTTCGGGGTCGGCCGCCCAGTAGGCACGCAGCGTCAGCGCGACGCCGTGGCTGTATTGCCGGTCAACCAGCACGTCCTCGTTCATCAGCAGATAAACCAGTGTGAGTGCCTTGGAAAACAGAACGACGATCAACACCAGCCAAAGGGTGCGCGAGAAGAAACTTTGTGGGAACCACAATGGGGTTTTCATAAGAGACAGCTGGACACCTGGCAGGAAAAAGCAGCGCTCGCGGAATTGCAGACGCCGAGCACCCCGTCGACCCTCAAGGGATCAAACGCCGGGATACCCGCGCCTGCAAATCATCGGTCACTTGGTCGCAGTGCCATCCGGCACAAACACGTAACCCACACCCCAGACCGTCTGGATATAGCGAGGCTTGGAGGGGTCCGGCTCGATCATTCGGCGCAGACGGGATATCTGCACATCGATGGAGCGCTCCAGAGCGTCCCATTCCCGGCCACGGGCCAGGTTCATCAGCTTGTCGCGTGTCAGCGGCTGGCGCGCGTTCATCACCAGGGCCTTGAGCACCGCGAACTCACCGGTGGTGAGCATGTGTACTTCGTCGCCACGCTTGAGTTCACGGGTCGCCAGCGACAGCTCGTAGTCGCCAAAGGTGACGCTTTCGTCTTCGCTGCCCGGAGCGCCCGGCACCGGCGGGGCCTGACGCCGCAGTACGGCCTTGACCCGGGCCATCAACTCGTCAGGGTTGAACGGCTTGGCCAGATAATCATCTGCACCCAGTTCCAGGCCCTTGATGCGACTCAGCTCGTCGCCCTTGGCGGTGAGCATGATGATCGGAATCTGGTTGTTCGCGCCACGCAGGCGTTTGCAGGCGGTGAGGCCGTCTTCGCCGGGGAGCATCAGGTCGAGTACGACCAGATTGAATACTTCTCGCCCCAGCAGGCGGTCCATCTGCTCGGTATTCGGCACCGCACGGGCACGGTAGCCCTTGGAGTTGAAGAAGCGCTCCAGCAGGCTGCTCAGCCCCGGATCGTCATCAACGATGAGAATTTTTTCGCCTTCAGCAGTTTGTGCAGTGCTGCTCATTAGATGCTCCTCTTATCTCGGCGCGCATTATGGCCTAGCTGCCGTTATACGCACCGTGTGCATTGTTAGCAGATTTTTCCTCGACCACCAGCGGACCCGCGTCCTACAACCACCGGCGCAGTACCCCTCAAGGACAGAACGCTGGTTATAATGCGGCGCCGTCTTGCAGGGCAACGTCAGATCGTTTCCGGTTACTGCCGGCTTTTTTTACCCGCTTGACGCGACTTTTTAGATTTCGAGGGTCAATTGGCTGCCTCTTGACCCAGGCAGCGGTGCCGGTCGGGCCGCTCAACCAGTCTTGCCGGGCCTTGTTTTGCGGGCCTGCGCGCTGCTTTTCAGAATTTCAGGTGGTTTTATGGACAGCATCAACAGCCGCATCGCCGAAGAACTAGGCGTACGCCCCCAACAGGTCGAAGCGGCCGTCGCTCTACTGGATGAAGGCTCCACGGTGCCTTTCATCGCCCGTTACCGTAAGGAAGTGACCGGCAGCCTCGACGATATTCAGCTAAGGCACTTGGAAGAACGCCTGCGCTACCTGCGAGAACTCGACGAACGGCGCATCAGCATCCTCTCCAGCATCGAGGAACAGGGCAAGCTCACCCCGCAACTTGAGCGCGATATCAAGCTCGCCGACACCAAGACCCGCCTCGAAGACCTTTACCTGCCCTACAAGCAAAAGCGCCGCACCAAGGGCCAGATCGCCCTGGAAGCCGGCCTCGGCGATCTGGCCGACGGCCTGTTCAACGATCCGTTGCTGAGCCCGGAAGCCGAAGCCGCACGCTTCATCGATGCCGACAAGGGCGTCGCCGACGTCAAGGCCGCTCTCGAAGGCGCCAAGTACATCCTCATGGAGCGCTTCGCCGAAAACGCCAACCTGCTGGAAAAACTGCGCAACTACCTCAAGCAGGAAGCCGTGCTCAGCGCCCGCGTCATCGCCGGCAAAGAGGAAGAAGGCGCCAAGTTCCGTGATTACTTCGAGCACGACGAACCGCTCAAGAGCATGCCGTCGCACCGCGCGCTGGCCATTTTTCGCGGTCGCAACGAAGGCATTCTCAGCTCTGCGCTCAAAGTCGGCGACGAATTGCCGGGCACCATGCACCCGTGCGAAGGCATGATCGGGCAACAATTCGGTATCCAGAACCAGAACCGTCCTGCGGACAAGTGGCTCGGTGAAGTCGTGCGCTGGACCTGGAAGGTCAAGCTCTACACCCACCTGGAAACCGACCTGCTGGGCGAACTGCGTGACGGCGCCGAAACCGAGGCGATCAACGTGTTCGCCCACAACCTGCACGACCTGTTGCTGGCCGCCCCCGCCGGCCCGCGCGCCACCCTGGGCCTGGACCCCGGCCTGCGCACCGGTTGCAAGGTCGCGGTGGTCGACGCCACCGGCAAGCTGCTGGACCACGCCACCGTGTACCCGCATGTGCCGCACAACAAGTGGGATCAGACCCTCGCCATCCTGGCCGCACTGTGCGCAAAGCATTCGGTGGACCTGATCGCCATCGGCAACGGCACCGCCAGCCGTGAAACCGACAAGCTGGCCGCCGAGCTGATCAAAAAATACCCGGCCATGAAGATGACCAAAGTCATGGTCTCCGAGGCCGGTGCGTCGGTGTACTCGGCGTCGGAACTGGCGTCCAGAGAGTTCCCGGACCTCGACGTGTCGATCCGAGGCGCGGTGTCCATCGCCCGCCGCCTGCAGGATCCGCTGGCGGAGCTGGTGAAGATCGACCCCAAATCCATCGGCGTCGGCCAGTACCAGCACGACGTGTCGCAGCTGAAACTGGCGCGCGGCCTGGATGCCGTGGTGGAAGACTGCGTAAACGCCGTGGGCGTGGACGTGAACACTGCCTCCGTGGCGCTGCTGGCACGTATCTCCGGCCTCAACGCGACACTGGCGCAGAACATCGTCACCCACCGCGATCAGAACGGTGCGTTCAAAACCCGCGCCGCGCTGAAAAAAGTCGCACGTCTGGGTGAAAAAACCTTCGAACAGGCTGCCGGTTTCCTGCGCGTCATGAATGGCGACAACCCGCTGGATTCGTCCGCCGTCCACCCGGAAGCCTACCCACTGGTGCAACGCATCGCCGCCGAAACCGACCGCGACATTCGCTCGCTGATCGGCGACGCCGCGTTCCTCAAGCGCCTGGACCCGAAGAAATACACCGACGAAACCTTCGGTGTGCCGACCATCACCGACATTCTGCAAGAGCTGGAGAAACCCGGTCGCGACCCGCGTCCCGAGTTCAAGACCGCCGAATTCCAGGATGGCGTCGAAGACCTCAAAGACCTGCAGCCGGGCATGATCCTCGAAGGCGTGGTGACCAACGTGACCAACTTCGGCGCGTTCGTGGACATCGGTGTGCACCAGGACGGCCTGGTACACATCTCCGCGTTGTCGGAGAAGTTCATCAAGGACCCGCGCGAAGCAGTCAAGGCCGGTGACGTGGTCAAGGTCAAGGTCATGGAAGTCGACATCCCGCGCAAACGCGTGGGCCTGTCGATGCGCATGAGCGACACCCCCGGCGAGAAAGTCGACGGTGCACGCGGCGCGCGTCCGGGCTCGGCACCGCGTCAGTCGCAGAATCGCTCGGAAAACAGCCAACCGCGCAAGGAAACCGCAACCGCGGCGCCGACCAACAACGCCATGGCCTCGCTGTTCGCCAACGCCAAGCAGTTGAAGAAACGCTAGGGGTCAAATCAAAGTCGTGCGCGTACCCGCGCGCAAGACTTGTCGCAAAAGCACAGGGCACCTTCGTTGCCCTATAGCTCCCCACCCTCGATTTGAGTTAATTTCGGCGCTGCAATCACAGCGTCGGAATTTTCTTGATGCGCTGTAGCCCAATTCATGGAGCGATGGAGGCTTTTTCAATGCAGGTCACCTCGATTCAAAACCAGGCGATAACGCCAGTTTCCACTTCACCCTTGTAGACCGTCCTGCCCACCCCCATATTGGGGCGACTGACGCGTGAAGGAATCCAACTTGAGCGAACTTCTCAACCGCCGCCTGGCTCTGCTCGGCAAGCGCGAACACCTCTCCCTGCTGGAGCAATGCTTGCACGGCATCGAGCGCGAATGCCTGCGGGTCACCGGTGAGGGTCGCCTGGCACAAACGCCGCACCCCGAAGCCCTGGGCGCCGCGCTGACCAACGAAATGATCACCACCGACTACTCGGAATCGCTGCTGGAGTTCATCACCCCGGCCCTGCCCAACCCGGCCGATACCCTGAGCAGCCTGGACAGGATCCACCGCTTTGCCTACACCAAGCTCGGCAGCGAATACCTGTGGAGCCCGTCGATGCCCTGCCCGTTGCCGGCCGAGGAAGACATCCCGATTGCCTATTACGGCACTTCCAACATCGGACAGCTCAAGTACGTGTACCGCAAGGGCCTGGCGCTGCGTTACGGCAAGACCATGCAGTGCATCGCCGGCATTCACTACAACTTTTCCCTGCCGGAACAGCTGTGGCCGCTGCTCAAGGACACCGAAGGCTTCGTCGGGACCGAGCGTGACTATCAGTCCACGGCCTACATCGCGCTGATCCGCAACTTCCGCCGCTACAGTTGGCTGCTGATGTACCTCTTCGGTGCTTCGCCGGCCCTGGACGCCGGGTTCCTGCGCGGTCGCTCGCACCAGCTCGAAGTGCTGGACGCCGATACGCTGTACCTGCCCTACGCCACCAGCCTGCGCATGAGCGACCTGGGTTACCAGAGCAACGCCCAGGCCGGCCTCACGCCGTGCTACAACGACCTGGCAAGCTACACCGATAGCCTGCGCCAGGCGGTAGCAACGCCCTACGCGCCGTACGTCGAAGTCGGCACGCACAAGGACGGTGAGTGGGTGCAGCTCAACACCAACATCCTGCAGATCGAAAACGAGTACTACTCCAACATCCGCCCCAAGCGCGTGACCTACACCGGCGAACGGCCGATCCAGGCGCTGGTGGCCCGTGGCATCCAGTACATCGAAGTGCGCTGCCTGGACATTAACCCGTTCCTGCCCATGGGCATCGACCTGCCGGAGTCGCGCTTTCTCGACGCGTTCCTGCTGTATTGCGCACTCAACGACAGCCCGCTGTTCGCCAACAATGAATGCGGCAACGCCAGCGCCAACTTCCTCAGCGTGGTCAAGGAAGGCCGTCGTCCGGGCCTGGAGTTGCAGCGCGACGGCGCGGCGGTGGACATGAAGCAATGGGCCACCGAGCTGCTGGAGCAGATTGCGCCACTGGCCGCCCTGCTCGACGAGAGCCACGGCATCAGCGAACACAGCCAGGCTCTGGACGCCCAATTGGCAAAAATCCAGGACCCGTCGCTGACCCCGTCGGCCCAGGTACTGGCAGCAATGGCCGAGCGCAAAGAGAGCTTCGCGCAGTTCTCCCTGCACCAGAGCCAGCTGCATGCCGAGTATTTCCGCAAGGATCCGCTGGCAACTGACGAACAGGCGCACTTTGAAGAGCTGGCGCGCAAGTCGCTGGCGCAACAGGCGGAGCTGGAGCAAACCGAAGTGGGCGACTTTGATGTGTTCGTCGGGTCGTATCAGGCGAGCATCCTGGCCATCAGCAACTGAACAAAGGCTGACCTGGCTATAAGTGCGGAAGAGGGCTTGCCACAACAAGCCCGATTCCCACCCTCAGCTTACTCAGCGCTGGACGGCTTCTCCCACAGGTTGATCCCGCCCTCCTGCGCAAACCGATCGATCTGCGCCAGTTCCTCCTTGCTGAAACTCAGATTCTTCAATGCCCCGACGTTCTCGATGATCTGCTCCGGCCGGCTCGCGCCGATCAGCGCGCTGGTCACCCGTGGGTCACGTAACGTCCAGGCCAGCGCCAGTTGGGCCAGGCTCTGGCCGCGACGCTGGGCGATTTCGTTTAGGGCGCGCACGTGGGCGAGGTTGGCTTCGGACAGGTGACCAGCCTGCAGCGAACCACCGCCCGGACGGTTGACCCGCGCGTCGGCCGGCACGCCGTTGAGGTACTTGTCGGTGAGCAGGCCCTGGGCCAGCGGGGTGAACGCGATCACGCCGACGCCGAGTTCATCGGTGGTGTCGAGCAGGTCTTTCTCCACCCAGCGATTGAGCAGGTTGTAGGCCGGCTGGTGAATCAACAGCGGCACTTTCCACTCGTTGAGCAGCGCCGCCATCTCACGGGTTTTCACCCCGGAATACGACGAGATGCCGATGTACAGCGCCTTGCCCTGCTGCACGGCAGTCGCCAGGGCGCTGGCGGTTTCTTCCAGCGGCGTGTCGGCATCAAAACGGTGGGAATAGAAAATATCCACATAGTCGAGCCCCATGCGCTGCAGGCTCTGATCGAGGCTGGCCAGCACGTACTTGCGCGAACCACCGCCCTGGCCGTAAGGACCGGGCCACATGTCCCAGCCGGCTTTGCTGGAGATGATCAGTTCGTCGCGGTAGTGCTTGAAGTCTTCGCGCAGCAGGCGGCCGAAGTTGATCTCGGCGCTGCCGTAGGGCGGGCCGTAGTTGTTGGCCAGGTCGAAGTGATTGATCCCCAGGTCGAACGCGGTACGCAGCAGCGCGCGCTGCGTGGCGATCGGGGTGCTGTCGCCAAAGTTGTGCCACAGCCCCAGGGACAGGGCCGGCAGCACCAAGCCACTGCGGCCTGTGCGGCGATACGGCATAGATTCATAGCGGTTTTCGGCAGCAATGTACGTCATCGAATCCTCTCTGGGCTGTTGGGCGTGGTTTCCCTTTTACAGCAATTTAACAACAGAGTGGACCTGCCGATGATCGTTCCCACGCAGGGCATGGGAACGATCACAGGGCATCAGCGCACCAGATGCAGAAACTGCAAATGCCGCTCGTACTGGTCGAGGATGTCGTTGATGATCTGCTCCTTGGTGTAGCCCACCAGATCGTAGTCCTGGCTGCCCTCGCTCAAGTGCACTTCCGCCCGGTAGTAGCGACGGTTGTTGATCTGTTTGGAGCCCATGCCGCCACGGGCGAACGACGGCGTGAAGTAACCGCGCATCTGCACCTGGTAGATGAACGGGTGTTCCTCGCCATGGCCGATCTCGAGGCTGACGCTGTCGTTGGCCGGGTCCGGCTGGGTGACCACCGAAAGACCCTTCTCGACAAACACCGCCGTCACTTCCTCAATCGCCGGGCGCACCGTCGACTCGAGGAAGCGGTACACCTCGTCCCGCGACGGGAAGTGCACCGCCTGGCTCAAGCGCTGGCGCCAGCCGCCTTTGCCCCGGCGCGAAGCCGACACCGGCGCCAGCGAATGCAACTGCGCGATCTGCTTTTGTGATTCCAGGTGGAACGCCTTGTGCAGCCCCCACATCATCAACAACAGGATCATCGAGAACGGCAACGAGGTGAGCACCACCGCCGATTTCAGCGAATCGATGCTGCCGGCAAACAACAAGGCGCTGGTGACAAGCGCGGTCATCGCGCCCCAGAACACCCGCAGCCACTTCGGCCCGTCTTCATCGGCGTTGCCCCCCTTGGACGACAGCGTCGACAGCACCACGGTGCCCGAGTCGGCGGAGGTGACAAAGAACACGAAGCTGATGAACACCGTGACGGCGATCACCGTCTTGCTCCAAGGGTAGGTTTCCAGCAGCAGGTACAGGCTCATCGACGGGTCATCGATAGCCGACTGGCCCAGTGCAGCCATACCGTGGTTGAGCACCTGATCGATGGCACTGTTGCCGAAGATCGACATCCACGCCAAGGTAAAGCCCAGCGGAATCAGCAGCACACCGAACACGAATTCGCGGATGGTGCGGCCACGGGAAATCCGTGCAATGAACAGGCCCACGAACGGCGACCATGCGATCCACCAGGCCCAGTAGAACACTGTCCAACCGCCCAGCCAGTCGCTGGGTTTGTCGTAGGCGTACACATCGAAACTCTTGGTCGGCAAGGCGCCGAGGTAGTCGCCGATGTTCTGGATCAACGTATTGAGCAAATGCTGGGTGGGGCCGGCGAACAACACAAACAACAGCAGCGCACAGGCCAGCAGCATGTTGATGTCGGACATCACGCGCACACCCTTGTCGACGCCGGCCACCGCCACAAGAATCGCCGCGCCCATCATCAGGGTGATCAGGCCGACCTGGACCCACTGCGTATGGGCAATGCCAAACAGGTAGTCCAGCCCGGAGTTGAGGTGCAGTACCCCAAAGCCCATGTCGGCACCCAGGCCGAACACCGTGGCGATAATGCCGAATCCGTCCACCGCGTAGCCGATGGGGCCGTTGATGCGCTTGCCGATCAGCGGGTACAGCGCCGAACGCAACGCCAGCGGCAGGTTATGCCGATAGGCGAAGTAGGCCAGGGCCATGCCGACAAAGGCGAACACGCCCCAACCGTGCAGGCCCCAGTGCAGAAACAGAATCTGCATGGCCTGGCGCGCGGCATCGGCGTTCATCGGCGCGCCCTGGGGCGGTTGCACCAGGTGCGTCAGCGGCTCGGACACGCAAAAGAAGAACAGCGTGATACTGATGCCGGCGGCGAACAGCATGCCGGCCCAGGACAGGTAACTGAATTCGGGCTCGTCGTGGTCGGCACCGAGTTTTATCTTGCCGTAGCCCGATAACGCGGTGACCACCACGAAGACCAGATACAGCGTCATCGCCAGCATGTAATACCAGCCGACCGTATTGGCCGCCCAGTTTTGCGCCGCCAGCAGCCAGGCACCGGCCTGTTGCGGGATCGCGATGACGGTGATGCCAAACAGCAGAATGAACGTCGCGGCAAAGTAGAAGACGGGCGCATTCATGCGCACCAGGCCGCTGGAGGGGGTGGACGAGGCACTCATGAACGGTGCACCCCGAGGGTTGGGTATGTGGCTGTAAATAACGGACTCAGCAAAGGTAAGCCTCCTGTTGTGAGCGGGCAGCGAACCACCGGTTTAACTTGAACGAGCGTTCAATTTAAACATGGATGGGCGGTCGGGGACTAATCGCAGGGCTGAGTGGTAGGTCATTCCTACACTAGCTCAGGGATTGGTATGACGGGTGCGCGAGGTAAATCGTTCAGCGATTTCCGCGTTAAGTACGGCTCAAAAATGGAATGCGGTCAAAAATGTGGAGCGGGCTTGCTCGCGAATGCAGTGGGTCAGCAACATATCCAGCAACTGACACTCCGCCTTCGCGAGCAAGCCCGCTCCTACAGGGGATTTGTACTGAATTCTCTATTTCTGCGCCCCATCCTCATGCTGCAGATTGGCCTGAGTAATGTTCACCCCCGCCGGCACACTGCGCGTCAGCCACACATTGCCGCCGATGGTCGAACCCTTGCCGATGGTGATGCGTCCCAGGATGGTCGCCCCGGCATAGATCACCACATCGTCCTCCACGATCGGATGCCTTGGATGCCCTTTCTGCAACTGCCCGTCTTCGTCCGCCGGAAAGCGCTTGGCGCCCAGCGTCACCGCCTGGTAGATGCGCACGCGCTCACCGATGATTGCAGTTTCACCAATCACCACCCCCGTGCCGTGATCGATAAAGAAGCTCGGGCCGATCTGCGCGCCGGGGTGGATGTCGATGCCGGTGGCCGAGTGGGCGATTTCTGCGCTGATCCGTGCCAGCAACGGCAAACCGGCGCGGTATAGGTGATG
This sequence comes from Pseudomonas poae, assembly GCF_001439785.1. Classification (GTDB taxonomy): domain Bacteria; phylum Pseudomonadota; class Gammaproteobacteria; order Pseudomonadales; family Pseudomonadaceae; genus Aquipseudomonas; species Aquipseudomonas poae. Next base: position 67,493 of record NZ_JYLI01000017.1, read on the forward strand.
CGCCAGGCGATGGTGAATCACCGCCAGAATGCCGGGATAGCACAGCAGCACTTCGTCGACGCTGCGTGCGGCCGGGTCGCCGTGGTAGGCGGCCAGCACGTCGGTGTCCAGGAGGCTTCGCAGGGACGGCAAGGCCAAGGCAAAATCCTGGATCAGACGGATGGCATGGGCATCGATCTGGCTGTCGTCCTGCCCGCCCTGGCGCGCGGCATAACGAAGCTCGAGGCGCGCCTGCGCAAGCAACGCGTTCAGCGCCACGTCCAGGGTGTGACCGACGTAGAAATCTTCACTTTCCTCACGCAGATCCACCGGCCCCAGGCGCATCGGAAACAACGCACCGCACAAGGCTTCGAGGATCTGCGCCACCGCCTCGCGCGACGGCAGTTCACGCCCGCCATGCTCGCCGCTCAACCGGCCATTGCGCGTGCGCCACTGGTCGCGGGCGCTGCGCAGCTGGCTGACGATGGTCTGTAATTGCCAATGACTGGAACGCTCACTCACGGTCTTCACTCCTTACGTAATGGCCGCCACTTTACGGTATGCGCACCGCCCGCCCTTAAGAACCAATGGTGTGATGCCAAGCACTATCGGCTATAAGCGATTGACGGTTGCCTGCGCAAAAGTGCCTGCCTATAGTCGGCCCATCCCACAGCAACCGTGCGCACTTATGATCAAGCAACAGCTCGACCGCTTTAACCGCCTGGACCTGCTGGGCGGCGCCACCGCCCTGGAGAAACTCGAACGGCTGTCGACGTGGCTTGGCCGCGACGTCTACGTCAAGCGCGACGACACCACACCACTGGCCATGGGCGGCAACAAACTGCGCAAGCTCGAATACCTCGCCGCCGATGCCATCGCCCAGGGCGCCGACACCCTCGTTACCGCTGGCGCCATTCAGTCCAACCACGTACGCCAGACCGCCGCACTGGCCGCCAAGCTAGGCTTGGGCTGCGTCGCCCTGCTGGAAAACCCCACCGGCACCGAAGACCCCAACTACCTTGGCAACGGCAACCGACTGCTGCTCGAACTGTTCGACGCCAAGGTGGAGCTGGTTGAAAACCTCGATAACGTCGACGACCAACTCAATGCCCTCGCCGACCGCCTGCGCAGCAATGGCAAGAAGCCGTATCTGGTGCCCATCGGCGGCTCCAACGCGCTGGGCGCCTTGGGCTACGTTAGGGCAGGTCTGGAGTTGGCCGCGCAGATCGACGCCAGCGGCATCGACTTCGCCGCCGTGGTGCTGGCCTCCGGCAGCGCCGGCACCCACAGCGGCCTCGCGTTGGCCTTGAGCGAAGCCTTGCCTGACCTGCCGGTGGTCGGTGTGACCGTCTCGCGCAGCGACGAAACCCAACGCCCGAAAGTGCAGGGCCTGGCCGAACGCACCGCCGAGTTGCTGGGTGTGGCTTTGCCGGACGCGTTCAAAGTGATCCTGTGGGACGAATATTTCGGCCCGCGCTACGGCGAGCCGAATGCGGGCACGTTGTCAGCGATCAAACTTTTGGCCAGCCAGGAAGGTCTGTTGCTAGACCCGGTGTACACCGGCAAGGCCATGGCCGGCTTGCTGGACGGCATCGGGCGCCAACGGTTTGAGGACGGGCCGATCATCTTCCTGCATACCGGCGGGGCACCGGCGCTGTTTGCCTATGACTGCGTATTTGATTGAGTCCACTTTAAAATTTTCTATATTCAAAAATAGAATATCTGGATTGATTTATATTATTTTCAAGTCTTAAAAACCGGCCTTATAGTCGCGCGCTTTAAGGCAGGATACGACCACTGCGTCACCTGCTTCGCTCACCATAAAAACACAGGGGCTCTTCATGACTATTTCCGCATTGCGTCGCACATTACTGGTTGGCACTTTGGGCCTGGCGTTGGGCGCCGGTCTGCTCGGCCAGGCGGTTGCCGGTGAGCAATTGGGCAACATCAAGAAAGCGGGCGAGATCAAGATCGGCCTGGAAGGCACCTACCCGCCGTTCAGTTTTGTCGATGAAAGCGGCAAGCTCACCGGTTTCGAGGTTGAGCTGTCCGAAGCCCTCGCCAAAGAGCTGGGCGTGAAGGTCAAGCTGCAGGCCACGCCATGGGATGGCATCCTCGCCGCCCTTGAATCCAAACGCCTGGACGCCGTGGTCAACCAGGTGACCATTTCCGAAGAACGCAAGAAAAAATACGATTTCTCCAAGCCTTACACCATCTCCGGTATCCAGGCGCTGGTGCTGAAGAAGAACGCCGGCGAGATCAAGACCGCCGCCGACCTGGCTGGCAAGAAAGTCGGTGTGGGCCTGGGCACCAACTACGAACAATGGCTCAAGGACAATCAACCCAAAGCCATCATCAAGACTTACAACGATGACCCAACCAAGTTCCAGGACCTGCGCATCGGCCGCATCGACGCGATCCTGATCGACCGCCTGGCTGCGCTGGAATATGCCAAGAAAGCCCCGGACACCGCCGCTGCGGGCGATGCGTTCTCGCGCCAGGAGTCGGGCATTGCCCTGCGCAAAGGCGAGCCTGAATTGCTCGAGGCAGTGAACACCGCCCTCGACAAGCTGCGCGCCGACGGCACCTTGAAAAAGCTGTCCGAGAAGTACTTCAACGCTGACGTCACTCAATAATGGAAGCAGGTTTCCAACTCGCGCTGGACTCCGCGCCCTTTCTGCTCAAGGGCGCGTACTACACGGTCATTCTCAGCCTGGGCGGGATGTTCTTCGGTTTGCTGCTGGGCTTCGGCCTGGCCTTGATGCGCCTCTCGCGCTTCAAGCTGCTCAGTTGGACTGCCCGCGTCTACGTGTCGTTCTTTCGCGGCACGCCCTTGCTGGTGCAGCTGTTCTTGATCTACTACGGCTTGCCGCAAGTGGGCATCGAGCTGGATCCGATCCCCGCAGCCATGATCGGTTTTTCGCTGAACATGGCCGCTTACGCCTGTGAAATCCTGCGGGCCGCCATTGCGTCCATCGAGCGGGGCCAGTGGGAGGCCGCCGCCAGCATCGGCATGACCCGCGCGCAGACCCTGCGCCGGGCCATCCTGCCGCAGGCGATGCGTACCGCCTTGCCGCCGTTGGGCAACAGTTTCATTTCGCTGGTCAAGGACACCGCGCTGGCTGCCACCATCCAGGTCCCCGAGCTGTTTCGCCAGGCGCAACTGGTGTCGGCGCGCACCTTCGAAATCTTCACCATGTACCTGTCCGCGGCCCTGATCTACTGGATACTGGCCAGCATCCTGGCGCATTTTCAAAATCGCCTGGAAGACCGGGTCAACCGGCATGACCTGGAGTCTTGAAACATGATCGTGGTTGAAAAGCTGACCAAACAATTCAACGCTCAGGTGGTGCTCAACGGCATCGACCTTGAGGTCAAGGCCGGTGAAGTCGTGGCCATCATCGGCCCCAGCGGTTCGGGCAAGACCACCTTTCTGCGCTGCCTGAATTTCCTCGAAGAACCCACCAGCGGCCGTATCAAGGTGGGCGACGTCGAGATCGACGGCAGCAAACCGCTCAATCAGCAACAGGGCCTGGTGCGACGTCTTCGTCAGCACGTGGGTTTCGTGTTCCAGAACTTCAACCTGTTCCCCCACCGCACAGCGCTGGAAAACGTCATCGAAGGTCCCATCGTGGTCAAAAAGATGCCACGGGAGGCTGCCACCGAGCTGGGCCGCACGCTGCTGGCCAAGGTTGGCCTGGCAGGCAAGGAAGACGCCTACCCACGGCGCCTGTCCGGCGGTCAGCAACAGCGCGTGGCGATTGCACGGGCGCTGGCCATGGAGCCGGAAGTGATTCTGTTTGACGAACCCACCTCGGCCCTCGACCCGGAACTGGTGGGTGAAGTACTGGCGACCATTCGCAGCCTCGCCGAAGAAAACCGCACACTGGTCATCGTCACCCACGAAATGAGCTTTGCCCGCGATGTGGCCAACCGAGTGATTTTTTTCGACAAGGGCGTGATCGTCGAACAGGGCGAAGCCAAGGCGCTGTTTGCCAACCCCAAGGAAGAACGCACCCGCCAGTTCCTGAGCAAATTCCTCGCCCACTGACACGCTCAGGCAATCCCATCCCTGTGACGAGCAGGCTTGTTGTGGCGAGCAGGCTTGTTGTGGCGAGCAGGCTTGTCCTGCGTTGGGCTGCGCAGCAGCCCCAAAACCAGGCCGCTGAGCCGTATCAGGTACACCGCGTTTTGCTGGACGGGCGGCGCTTCGCACCCCAACGCGGGACAAGCCCGCTCGCCACAATAAGCCCACACCTTTTCCTTAACTGAACCGCATTGGGACAAGCCCGCTCGCCACATTGGTGCAGCCTCGCACCCTACAGCGCTTCTACAATCCTCTGGGTAAAACACCCCGCCGCATCCACGCAAAAAACCCCATCCCGGTCAGACCCTTCTGAATCCGCAGCGCCCCGCCGTTTAGCCTTTTGCCTCCATTGACTGGCCTTGCCCAACCCTCTTATCTAACGCCCAGAGGATTGGATCCTATCCCGGCTATTTACTGAATCGTTCCTTTCGGCCCGCTTGCGCACCCGCGCCAATGGCTCGGAACGATCGCTGCTGGCTGCATCAAGGAGATGACTTATGACGCGCACCGCAACCCCGGCCATGCTGACCGCCCCGACCTTGCCCCAGGCTCTTCGAAACGGCATCAATGCCCACGCCGCCGCCCAACTGCAGGTCGATATCGCCCCCTACCCCGGGATGGAGGAAGGTGACCTGATCGAGCTGTTCTGGAACAACTGCTTCGCCGCCTCACGACGGATAACCGCATGCCGCATCGGCCAGCCCACCCGCCTGCGCATTCCGCAAAGCTTCGTGCTCGATGGCCCCGCACACGTGCATTACCAGGTCATGCAGATCGGCCACGGCCCGGCGCGCTCGGCCACCACCCAGGTACGCGTCAAGACCGACTGCCCAGGTGGACAACCGCCCGCCGTATACAGCGACGAAAACCAAAACCTCGCCCCGGTCGGCCTGCCCGAGACGATCCGTCGCCAGGGTGTCAACAGCCGCCAGGTGCACCGCGGCGTTCCCCTGACCATCGAGCCGTACCCCAACATGAGCAGCGGCGATGCGATCACCCTCCGCTGGGGCGACGTGCGCATGGACCTGCCCAAAGTCACCGCCAAGGGCGTCGGCCTGGCCGTGCAGGTGTGGGTACCGTCGAGCGTGATTATCGAAGGCGGCGACGACTGCCGGCTGGAGGTGACCTACTGCGTGCTGGACCGCGTCGGCAACAATTCGCGCTGGGCCCCCACCCGCACTCTGCGCATTGCCCCGCTGCTGCCCACCCGCCCGGCGACGGCCACGCCGGTCTATCAGCCCCGGCCGCTCGGCTAACCCTCAAACCTTGTGATCGCCCTTCTATGCATATTCCCAAAAGTTAGTTTATTTAAATATTTAACAAGTTTAGGGTATATGCACCGGACCACCGGACATTCCTGATTTTTCTGTTTTATTTCATTGAATGCGAGGTCGGTATGATCAAGATTACCCCGGTGCGTAACGCCAGGGCATTACGTGCAGCCAAGGAGCGGCGCTGATGTCTAACTTGGCTGCAACACCCCCCCAAAGTGATCTGGACGAAGCCCCCCTGCTGTTGCCGGCCGCCGTGCTGCGCAACGATGCAGAGGCGTTGAGCGCCGCCCACACGTTGGCCCAGGCGGCGCGCCAGCACGCCGCCAAGCGTGACCAACAACGCCAGTTGCCGTGGGCGCAGCTTGAACAGTTCACCCGCAGTGGCCTGGGCAGTATTTCCATCCCCCGCGAATACGGCGGCCCCCAAGTGTCCTTCGTGACCCTGGCCGAAGTGTTCGCGATCATCAGCGCGGCCGACCCGGCCCTGGGGCAGATCCCGCAGAACCATTTCGGCATCCTGCACTTGGTGCAGGGCACCGCCACGCCGCCGCAGAAAAAGCAGCTGTTCCAGAGCGTCCTCGACGGTTGGCGCATCGGCAACGGCGGCCCTGAACGCGGCACCCAAAACACCCTTGAACTCAAGGCGCGCATCACCGCCAAGGGCAACGGCTACGTGGTCAGCGGGCAGAAGTTTTATTCCACCGGCGCGCTGTTTGCGCACTGGGTCGCGATCAAGGCGCTGAACGATGACGGCAAACAGGTTCTGGCGTTTGTGCGCCGTGGCAGCGAAGGGCTGCGCATCATCGATGACTGGTCCGGCTTTGGTCAGCGCACCACCGCCAGCGGCACCGTATTGCTCGACGAGGTGGCAGTGGACGCTGAGCTGGTCATCGACAACTGGCGCATCGGCGAAAGCCCGAATATCCAGGGCGCTGTCTCGCAACTGATCCAGGCCGCCATCGATGCCGGCATCGCCCGGGGTGCGCTCGACGACACCATTGCGTTCGTACGCGAACGCTCGCGGCCGTGGATCGACGCCAAGGTCGAGCGCGCCAGTGACGACCTGTACGTGATCGCCGATATCGGCAAGCTGAAAATCGAACTGCACGCCGCCCAAGCGCTGCTGCGCAAAGCCGGCCGGGTGCTGGATGAAGTCAGCGCCGCGCCGATCACCGCGCAGTCCGCCGCACGCGCGTCCATCGCAGTGGCCGAGGCCAAAGTGCTGACCACCGAAGTGGCGCTGCTGGTCAGCGAAAAGCTCTTTGAACTGGCCGGCAGCCGCGCGACGCTGGCCGAATTCAACCTTGACCGCCACTGGCGCAACGCCCGGGTGCACACCCTGCACGACCCGGTGCGCTGGAAGTACCACGCCATCGGCGCCTATCGCTTGAACGGCACCCTGCCGGCTCGCCACTCCTGGATTTGACCATGACCCTTTCCCATCACGTCGCGGTCATCACCAGCGACGAGCAAGCCCTGATTGTCGCCAGCGACCTGGCCGAAGACTTTCGCCGCGACAGCGCCCAGCGCGACCGCGAACGCCGCCTGCCGCTGCCCGAGCTGGACGCGTTCTCGCGCTCGGGCCTGTGGGGCATCAGCGTGCCCCGCGAGTACGGCGGCGCGGGCGTGTCCAATGTCACCCTGGCCAAGGTTATCGCGCTGATCGCCCAGGCCGATGCCTCCCTGGGCCAGATTCCGCAAAACCACTTCTATGCGCTGCAAGTGCTGCGCGTGAATGGCAGCCCCGAGCAGCAGCAACGCCTGTACGCCGAGGTGCTGGCCGGCCAGCGTTTCGGTAACGCGCTGGCCGAACTGGGCACCAAAACCGCCCATGATCGCGTCACCCGGCTCACCCGCGACGGCGACGGATTCCGTATCACCGGCCGCAAGTTCTACGCCACCGGCGCGCTCTACGCCCAGCGCATCCCCACCTCCGTGGTGGATGAGCACAGCGTGCAGCAATTGGCCTTTGTGCCACGCGACAGCCAGGGCCTCAGCGTGATCGACGACTGGAGCGGCTTCGGCCAGCGCACCACCGGCAGCGGCTCGGTGGTGTTCGATAACGTGTGGGTCGCCGCCCGCGACGTCATCCCTTTCCAGAGCGCCTTCGAGCGCCCGACCACCGTCGGCCCGCTGGCGCAGATCCTTCACGCCGCCATCGACACCGGCATCGCTCGCGCTGCCTTTGAAGATGCGCTGCACTTTGTGCGCACCAAGACCCGCCCGTGGATCGACGCCGGCAACGACAAGGCCAGCGAAGACCCACTGACCTTGAAGAGCTTCGGCCACCTGAGCATCCGCCTGCACGCGGCCGAGGCACTGCTTGAACGGGCCGGCGAATGCCTCGACCGCGCCCAGGCCGACAGCAATGCCGAGACGGTCGCCGCCGCCTCGATTGCGGTGGCCGAAGCGCGTGCCCTGAGCACAGAAATATCCCTGGCTGCCGGCAGCACCCTGTTCGAGCTCGCCGGCAGCCAGGCCACCCTGGCCGAGCATGGCCTTGACCGTCACTGGCGCAATGCGCGGGTACACACCCTGCACGACCCGGTGCGCTGGAAGTATCACGCGGTAGGCAATTACTACCTCAACGATGAAAACCCGCCGCTGCGGGGGACCCTCTGATGGCGAAGAAAAAGATCCTGCTCAATGCCTTCAACATGAACTGCATCGGGCATATCAACCACGGCCTGTGGACCCATCCACGGGACACCTCCACCCACTACAAAACCATCGAGTACTGGACCGACCTGGCAAAAACCCTGGAACGCGGTTTGTTCGACGGCCTGTTCATTGCCGATATCGTTGGCGTGTACGACGTCTACCAGCATTGCATCGACGTGCCGCTCAAGGAGTCGATCCAGTTGCCAGTCAACGACCCGTTGCTGCTGGTGTCGGCCATGGCGGCAGTCACCCGAAACCTCGGCTTCGGCCTCACCGCCAACCTCACCTACGAGCCGCCGTACCTGTTCGCCCGGCGCATGTCGACGCTGGATCACCTGAGCCGTGGCCGGGTGGGCTGGAACATCGTCACCGGCTACCTCGACAGTGCGGCCAAGGCCATGGGCCTGACTGAACAGGTCGAGCATGACCGCCGTTACGACCAGGCCGATGAGTACCTGCAAGTGCTCTACAAACTCTGGGAAGGCAGCTGGGAAGACGACGCCGTGCTCAACGATCCGGCGCAACGGATCTATGCCCAGCCGGGCAAGGTGCACAAGGTCGAGCACCACGGCGAGTTCTACCAGGTGGAAGGCTATCACCTGTGCGAGCCGTCGCCGCAGCGCACGCCGGTGCTGTTCCAGGCTGGCAGTTCGGACCGTGGCCTGCTGTTCGCCGGGCGCCATGCCGAGTGCGTGTTCATCAGCGGCCAGACCAGGGCCGCGACCAAGGCGCAGGTGGACAAGGTGCGCGCCAGTGCGGTGCAAGCCGGGCGCAATGCGCAGGACATCAAGGTGTTCATGGGCCTCAATGTGATCGTCGGCGCCACCGAGGAGCTGGCCTGGGCCAAGCACGCCGAGTACCTGAGCTACGCCAGCGCGGAGGCCGGCGTGGCGCATTTCGCCGCGTCCACTGCGATTGATTTTGCCGAATACGAACTGGACGAACCGATCCAGTACGTGAAGAGCAACGCCATCCAGTCGGCCAGCAAAACCCTGCAGAACAACGACTGGACCCGGCGCAAGTTACTGGAGCAGCACGCTCTGGGCGGTCGCTACATCACCCTGGTGGGCTCGCCGGAACAGGTGGCCGATGAGCTGGAATTGTGGATCAGCGAAACCGGGCTGGATGGTTTCAACCTGACCCGAATCGTCACGCCGGAAAGCTATGTGGATTTCATTGACCTGGTGGTGCCGGAGTTGCAGAAGCGCGGCTCGTACAAGACCGAATACGAGACCGGCACGCTGCGCGAAAAAGTCTTCCACGCCAGCGCCCGCCTTCCCAAACAACACACCGGCTCCACCTACCGCCACTGAATTGGAAATGTGGGAGGTGGCAGACCCCCTCCCACAGTAGATCTTCATTGTTTGCACCTACACCTCATGACTGGAAATCGACCATGAAAAAAACGCTGCGCTCCCACCCAGTCAAAGCACTGGCCCTGGCCTTCGGCTTGATCAGCTCGACAGTGTTCGCCGCCGATACGCCGCTCAAGGTCGGCACCACCGCCGCCTTCGCCATTCCCCTTGAGGCCGCCGTTGCCGAAGCCGGCAAGCAGGGTCTGAACGTCGAGCTGGTGGAATTCTCTGACTGGATCGCGCCCAACGTCAGCCTGGCCGCCGGCGACATCGACGTGAACTACTTCCAGCACATTCCTTTTCTGGAAAACGCCAAGGCCGCCGCAGGTTTCGACCTGGTGCCGTACGCGCCGGGCATCATCAATAATGTCGGGCTGTATTCGAAAAAATACAAAACCATTGCAGAGCTGCCCCAGGGCGCCAGCGTGGCGATTGCCAACGACCCGATCAACAGCGGTCGTGGCCTGCAACTACTGGCCAAGGCCGGGCTGATCACCCTCAAGCCGGGCGTAGGCTACAAGGCCACCGAAGAAGACATCGTCAGCAACCCGAAAAAGCTGAAGATCCTGCAAGTGGAAGCCGTGCAACTGGTGCGCGCCTATGACGACGCCGACCTGGTGCAGGGCTACCCGGCGTATATCCGCCTGTCCAAGACCTTCGATGCCGAGTCGGCATTGCTGTTCGACGGCCTGGACCACCCGGAATACGTGATCCAGTTCGTGATCCAGCCCAAGAGCAAAACCGACCCGCGCGTGATCAAGGTCGTCGACATTTACCAGCATTCGCCCGTGGTGCGCGCCGCCCTGGATAAATCCCTCGGCACGCTCTACCAGGTAGGCTGGGAAGGTAAACAATGAGCGCCGCCAATGCCCGACTTCGCGACCTGGACATACCGCCCAGGGACGCCGAACAGACCCAGCTGCACCCTGAACTGAACCGCGCCCATGTGCGTTTCATCAACCTGGGCAAGACCTACGACGGCACCGTGCAGGCCCTGCACGGCATCGACCTGGCGATCCAGCACGGCGAGGTGTTCGGCATCATCGGCCGCAGCGGCGCCGGCAAATCCTCGCTGATTCGCACCATCAACCGTCTGGAACAGCCAAGCAGCGGGCGCGTGCTGATCGATCAGGTGGACATCGGCGACTTCGACGAAGACCGCCTGGTGGCGCTGCGCAGGCGCATCGGCATGATCTTCCAGCACTTCAACCTGATGTCGGCCAAGACCGTGTGGCAGAACGTCGAACTGCCACTCAAGGTGGCCGGTATCCCCAAGCCGCAGCGCGAGCAAAAGGTGCGCGAGCTGCTGGAACTGGTGGGCTTGCAGGACAAGCACAAGGCCTACCCGGCGCAACTGTCCGGCGGACAAAAGCAGCGCGTGGGCATCGCCCGTTCGCTGGTGCACGACCCCGAGATACTGCTGTGCGACGAGGCCACCTCGGCCCTCGACCCGGAAACCACTCAGTCGATCCTCGCCCTGCTGCGTGAGATCAACCGCCGCCTGGGCCTGACCATTGTGCTGATCACCCACGAAATGGCGGTGATCCGCGACATTTGCGACCGCGTGGTGGTGCTCGAGCACGGCAAAATCGTCGAGCAAGGCCCGGTGTGGCAAGTGTTCGGCAGCCCGCAACATACGGTGAGCCAGACCCTGCTGGCGCCGTTGCAGCATGCTTTGCCGCAGGAACTGCAAAGCCGTTTGCAACCGACGCAGGTATCGGCAGACGCGGCCGTGGTGCTGCGTTTGCAGTTCACCGGCAGCGCCACCGACGAACCGGACCTGGCCGCGCTGTTCGGCGCCCTCGGCGGGCGCGTGCGCTTGCTGCAGGGCGGCGTGGAGCGAATTCAGGGCCATGCCCTGGGGCAATTGCTGCTGGCGGTGAATGGCTCGGCTCATAGCGCCGAAGAACTGCGTAACCGCGCCGCGAACTGGGCGCAACAGGCGCAGGTGCTGGGCTATGTGGTTTGATCGTTTGGTGCAGGGTGCCATCGACACCTTGTTGATGGTCGGCGTGTCGTCACTGATCGCATTGCTGGTGGGCATTCCGCTTGCGGTGTTCCTGGTGACCAGCGACAAGGGCGGGATCTATCAGGCCCCGGCCTTGAACCGCGTGCTGGGGGCGTTCGTCAATCTGTTCCGCTCGATTCCGTTTCTGATTCTGATGGTGGCGCTCATCCCCTTCACTCGCCTTATCGTCGGCACCACCTACGGCGTCTGGGCCGCCGTGGTGCCACTGACCATCGCCGCTACGCCGTTTTTTGCACGGATCGCCGAGGTGAGTCTGCGTGAGGTCGATCACGGCCTGATCGAAGCCGCACAGGCCATGGGGTGCAGGCGCTGGCACATCATCCGGCACGTGCTGTTGCCGGAGGCGTTGCCGGGCATCGTCGGCGGGTTCACGATTACCCTGGTGACGATGATCAACTCATCGGCCATGGCCGGGGCGATTGGCGCCGGTGGCTTGGGCGACATTGCCTACCGCTACGGGTATCAGCGCTTTGACACGCAGATCATGCTGACCGTGATTGTGCTGCTGGTGGTGCTGGTGACGGTGATTCAGTTGGGTGGAGATCGGTTGGCGCGGGTGCTCGACAAGCGCTGAATGGCAAGGGTCTGCATCGCCTTGTGGGCGATGCAACCACTCGTCGCCACTGTCAATTCTGACAGTAGATTCAATTAACCTCACAAGCGCTTCATTCACCTTGCCCGTTGCGCAGCCAGTGCGCGACTCAACCCAGCAAGGTGATGGTTATGACCACTCCAACTCAATTACTCCCCACGCCGCCCTATTCGGTCTATCCCGCCATACCGTTAACCGCTACCCCTTACCCGGAAGCCTCGGAGTGGGGTCTGGGCCGGCGCGAGACGGACCCTAATGCCCTGTTTGCCTTTGAAAATTGGCAGGCGTCCGTTCCAAACGACAGCTTCGCGATCTATTGGGGCACTTCGCCGATACCTGTGGCTCAGGACATCGTCAAGAACATTGCCAATCGCTATAACCTGACGATCCCAGGTACAAAAATTCCCGAAGGCGAATCCGATGTAGTTGGCGAAGTAACGCGCGCTGCCAGCGGGCAACTGGAAGCTTCATTTCCTCAACTTTATCTGGTCAAGACCCAGCGCCCCGGCGGACTCACTTTCTGGGCTTCAGAGCACTACCACCGCGGGTTGCACCTGACGATCGATGGTTTGCCGGATGGCTCGATCATTAATCAGGCCAATACCCAGATCGGGCTGTGGTGCCTGATCAAACCGTACGAAAACATTCGCAAGAACGACACCATTACAGTCGCCTATGGCGCATCCACCATCGATCATATTGTCAGCCCCGCCGAGGCCGCGGGGACGGCGCCGATTCGCATCTTTATCAGCCCACAGGTGATCAAGCAGGGCAATCAGTTCGGTCCGGTTGGTGTGGCGTTCATGGTACGAGACGTGGTGAACAACGTCTCCGGGGAGACGTACGCGTACTCCAAGCCCTATATTCTGGAGAGTGAGCTGGACGTCACTCTGCTCAGGCCGCCGGCGTTCATGCTCGACGGTGTCGTAAAGTCCACGGTCGACCTTGATCAACCCAGCGCGCAGCGCTACGAAGCACAGGTCACTTTGCCTGTAGACCCTCTGGCCCCTACCCCCCCTAACCAGATCGTACTGGTCGTGACGGTGACGCAGAACACCCAATCCGGCACGTCCTCGCGCACCGTGCGCCTGCCTGCCGTTACCGACAAGAACCAGGGCTCGGAAATCCTCGCGATCCCCACCGACCTCATCGCCTCGATGACCGACGGCACCCTGCGCATGTTTGTCGAGTGGCAAGCCGCTGATGGCACGCTGCTGAATCGCTCGGGCAGCACAGTGGTGAGGGTCGTGGGCACCGCTGCACTGGTTCTCCCGGCACCCGCGTTCGAAAACAAGCCCGGGCCTCGGACGATCGCCCCGGAGAACTATCCGAACGGTGCCGTTGTGGCAGTGAAGTACCAGGGCATGAACTCTACCCACGTGATCAGCCTCAACTGGACCTTTGCCAATGGTTCCAGCGCCGCTATTCCGGTGCAGACGGGCAACGCCAGCGGTACTGTTCTCTTCAACATCAGCCCGCAACTTATTTCTCAAAGCATGGGCCAGGTTGTCAACTTGAGTTACGAAGTGACGACGAACATCAAAACATCCGTGTCGGGCAACCAGCAACTGAAGGTTCAAGGTAAAGAACTGGTCAACGACACCAGTACGTTTGCCGACGGTTCCTATGCCGGCTGGGAGCGGGGCCCTGCAGGAGCGGACCCACGAAACCTGAAATTCGTGAACGATAATGGAAAGCTGATCCTGTTCAACAATACGTTCACTAATAAATCGGCGGGTGTCTTGCTTAAAAAGCGCTTCACGAATCTTCGTGCAGGCACCACCTATGTATTCAGTGTGCAAGTCAGTCGGTGGAGTGAAGATTTCGCCTACCCGATTGGTTTTCTGCAAACGAGCCAGGGCGAGAAGACCACTCCACTGACGATTACGACGGATTACCCCTACTTCCAGTCGATGTCACTGTCCTTTGTCGCTCAAGGTACCGACATTGACCTCATGTATGTCAGCGACCAGGATAGCGGCGTCGGCAATGACTACGTCCTGCGCAACTTTGTGGTGGAGCGAACCTAGCTTTTCAACGTGACGACACCTCGATGCATTTGAGCGGAACAGGCGCAGAGGCTGTTCCGTTTTTATTTAGGGCGCCGCCGTGGCGTATAGTCACGCTCTTAGCCACCACGCCGAAGCCCCCACCGTGAAACTCGCCCCTGACGACCTCGACCAGATCACCTCCACCACCCTGGGCCATTACAACCAGGTGGCCGAGGACTTTCGCGAAGGCACCCGCGACCACGATGTGAGCCAGAATATCGAAGCGCTGCTGCGCCACATCCAGGGCAATGCGCCGTTCACCCTGCTGGATTTTGGCTGCGGGCCGGGGCGGGATCTGCAGACGTTTACGCGCATGGGGCATGTCGCCGTCGGCCTGGACGGGTCCGAGCGCTTTGCGCAGATGGCGCGCGAGGACAGCGGCTGCGAGGTCTATCAGCAGGATTTCCTCAAGCTGGAGCTGCCCGCCGCACGCTTCGACGGGATCTTCGCCAATGCGGTGCTGTTTCATATCCCCAAGCAGGAATTGCCGCGCGTGCTCACGCAGTTGCATGGCGCGTTGAAGCCGGGCGGCGTGTTGTTCAGCTCCAACCCGCGCGGGAACAACCGTGAAGGCTGGAATGGGCCGCGCTATGGTTCCTATCACGACCTGCAGGCGTGGCAATCCTTGCTGACCACAGCCGGTTTTGTGGAACTGGAACATTACTACCGCCCGGCCGGGCTACCCCGCGATCAGCAACCGTGGCTGGCGAGCGTCTGGCGCAAAGCTTAAGACCACCAGCGCGGGCAAGCCCGCTCGCCACAATAAGCCCACACATTTTCCTTAACTGAACGGCATTAAGGCTCGCCCCGCTCCCACAGAGAGATGCATTCCAACTGTGGGAGCTGGCTTGCCTGCGATGACGGCTTCACAGGCCACACATCCGCATCAGGTCTGGTCCTGCCTGGGCTCGCGAATCTTGTACCAGGCCACATACAGCGCCGGCAAAAACAACAGCGTCAGCAGCGTGGCGATGATGATTCCGCCAATCATCGCGTACGCCATCGGCCCCCAGAACACTTCCCGCGCAATCGGAATCATGCCCAGGCTGGCCGCCGCAGCCGTGAGCAGGATCGGCCGGCGCCGGTGCTCGGTGGCTTCCACCACCGCATCCCACGGCGTGTAGCCGGCCACTTCATATTCATGAATTTGCGTCACCAGAATCACCGAGTTGCGGATGATGATGCCGATCAGCGCCAGAATGCCGAGGATCGCCACAAAGCCCATGGGCGTGCCGGTGGGAATCAGCGCCAGCACCACGCCGATCAGCCCCAGCGGCGCCACGCTGGCCACCAGGAACATCTTCTGCACGCTGTGCAGCTGGATCATCAGGAAGGTCGCCATCAAAAACAGCATCAACGGCACCACCCGGGCAATCGGGCCCTGGGCCTTGCCGCTTTCTTCCACGGTGCCGCCGGTGGCGACCTTATAGCCCACCGGCAGACCGGCGCTGAACGTGTCGATCTCGGGCTTGAGTTGTTTGACCAGGTCGGTCGGCTGTATCTCATCGCGCACCGAGGCCTTGACCGTGATGGTCGGCTTGCGGTCGCGGCGCCACACCAGCGGCTGCTCCAGCTCGTAGCGCACGGTGGCGAACGCCAGCAGCGGAATCGACGTGCCGTTGGGCGTGACAATCTGCAGGTTCTGCAGGGTTTCGGGCGTACCGCGTTCGGCGTCTTCGGCGCGACCGACCACGTTGATCAGGTAGATGTCGTCGTGCACCTGAGTCACCGAGGCACCACTGACCACGCTGTTCATCAGCTGCGCCACGTCTTCCGACGACAGCCCCAACTGCCGCGCCTTGTCCTGGGCAATGTCGATGCGCAGCACTTTGCCCGGCTCGTTCCAGTCGTAGATCATCTCGCCCAGGTGATCGTTCTGGTCAAGCAGGGTTGCCAGTTCGATGGCGTGCTTGCGCACCTGGTCGATGTCCTGGCCCGACACGCGGTACTGAATCGGCCGCCCCACCGGCGGGCCCATTTCCAGCGGCTGCACATAGCTGCCGATGCCGACAAAGTCATCACGCAAACGCTTTTGCAGACGCGCGATCAACGCGCCGCGTTCCTCCAGGCCCTTGCTGACGATCACCAACTGCGCGTAGTACGGGTTTTCCAGTTGCTGGTCGAGGGGCAGGTAGAAACGGATCGCGCCCTGCCCGATGTAGGTGCTCCAGCGCGCGATATCCGGGTCGTCCTTGATGATCGCCTCAAGGCGGTCGACGGCCTTGCGGGTTTCGTTGATCGACGCGTTTTGCGGAAGGTTCAGGTCAACGAGCACTTCCGGACGGTCCGACGACGGGAAAAACTGGTTCTGCACGAACTGCATGGAGAACACCGACGCCACGAACAGCGCGACGGTAATGCCGATGGCCCACCAGCGGTTGCGCATCGCCCACAGCATGCCGCCGTTGAAGGCGCGGCCGATACGCCCCGGCTCACCGTTATGCGGCTTCACATTGGCGCTGAGGATATGCACGCCGATCACCGGCGCAAACAGCACCGCCGCCACCCACGACACCAGCATGGCCACGGCAATCACCGCGAACAGCGTGAACGTGTATTCCCCCGCCGAACTGGCGTTGAGGCCGATGGGCACAAAGCCGGCCACGGTCACCAGCGTACCGGTGAGCATCGGGAACGCCGTGGAGGTGTAGGCGTAGGTCGCCGCCTGCTCCTTGGTTTCGCCTTTTTCCAGGCGCGTGATCATCATCTCCACGGTGATCATCGCGTCGTCCACCAGCAGGCCGAGGGCGATGATCAGCGCGCCCAACGACACGCGCTGCATGGTGATGCCGCTGTATTCCATGAACACGAACACCAGCGCCAGCACCAGCGGAATCGAACACGCCACCACCAGGCCCGCACGCATGCCGAGGCTGATGAAGCTCACCACCAACACGATGATCACCGCTTCGAACAACGCGCTGGTGAAGCCGCCGACGGCTTCTTCCACCACCTCAGCCTGGTCGGACACCTTGTGCACGCCCACGCCCACCGGCAGGTCGGCGGTCAGCTCGTCCATCCGCGTGTGCAGCGCCTTGCCGAACGACTGGATATTGCCGCCCTTCTGCATGGCAATCGCTAGACCGATTGCCGGTTTGCCGTTGAAGCGGAACATCGGCCGCGCGGGGTCGACGTAGCCACGGCTGATCTCGGCGATATCGGCCAGGCGGTAGAAGCGGTCATTGAGGCGCAGGTTGACGTTGGCCAGGTCCTTCTCCGAGGCAAACTGCCCGGAGGTGCGCACGGAAATCCGCTCCGGCCCCGCCTCGATCACCCCGGCGGGCGTCACCGCGTTCTGCGATTGCAGACTTTGCACCACCTGACGCTGATCAACCCCCAACGCCGCGAGTTTGCGCGTGGAGAAATTGAGGTAGATCACTTCGTCCTGCTGGCCGATCATCTCGACCTTGCCCAACCCAGGCACCGCACGGATCTCGGCGCGCACCTGCTCCACATAGTCACGCAGCTGGCGCATCGACAGGCCGTCGCCGGTAAAGGCATACACCGAGCCGAACACGTCACCGAACTCATCGTTGAACGACGGCCCCTGCAACCCCTGGGGGAAGCTGCCACGAATGTCGTCGATCTTCTTGCGCACCTGGTACCAGGTGTCCGGGATGTCCTTGGCGCTGGTGGTGTCCTTGAGGAACACGAACACCGTGGACTCGCCCGGTCGCGTATAGCTTTTCACGTAGTCGAGGGCGTCGAGTTCTTCGAGTTTCTTCTCGATGCGGTCGGTGACCTGTTTGAGGGTTTCTTCCTGGGTCGCGCCCGGCCAGCGCGTCTGGATCACCATGGTCTTGATGGTGAACGAAGGGTCTTCCTCGCGCCCCAGGTTCATGTAAGAAAACACGCCCATCAGCAGCGCGACGAACATCAGGTACCAGACGAAGGACTGATGCTTGAGGGCCCAGTCAGATAAGTTGAAGCTGCGTTTCATCGCGGGCTGTCCTTGTCGATTTTGACTTTCTGCCCGGGTTTCAGGCTGTTCACGCCGGCGATGACGATGCGCTCGCCAGGCTTGACCCCGCCCTTGAGCAGGGCGCTGTCGCTGTCACGGCTGAGCACCGTGACGTCGCGCGGCTGCACCGTCTGGCTCTGGGTGTCGAGCAGCCAGATGCGGGTGGCGCCGTCGACTTCCTGCAAGGCGCTCAGCGGCAGCTCGATACGCGGCGCAATGGCGCTGCTCAAGGTGACGCTGATCGCCGTGCCCAGGCGGAAGGCGGGCGGCGTCTCGGCCAGGGTCAGCCGCGCGCGACGGGTGCGCGTGGCGCTTTGGGCCTGGGGTTCGATCTCGCGCACGATGGCGGTGGTGTTGACGTTGGGGTCGAGCTGCCCCGCCACAATAAACACCACGTCCGCTGGCAGACGCTCGGCGAGGCCCGCCGGCAGGTCGATCACTGCTTCCTTGACGTCCGGGCGGGCCAGGGTCACCACTTGCTGACCGGCCGTCACCACCTGACCCGCCTCGGCGTTCCAGGCGGTGACGATGCCGGCATGGTCGGTGCGCAGCTCGGCGTAGTTGAGCTGGTCCCTGGCCTGGTTGACCGAGGACTGGGCTTGCTCAAGGGTGGCGCGGGTGGTTTTCAGGTCGGTTTGGGCCACATCCAACTGGGCTTGGGCGCCGACGCCACGGTTGAACAGCTCCTGCTGACGGCGCGCGTTGGCCTGGGCATTGATGTATTGCGCCTGCACGCGGGCGAGGTCGCCCTGGGCGGCGCGCAGCTGGTTTTGCTGATCGGTGGGGTCGAGCACGGCGAGCAGAGCGCCCTTCTCCACTTCGGCGCCCACGTCCACGGCGCGCCGCGCAATGCGGCCGGGCACGCGAAAGCCCAAGTTGCTTTCATAGCGGGCCTGGATGGTGCCGGCGAAGCGGCCGAGGGTTTCCTGGTCTTGCGCCTTCACTTGCATTGACAGCACCGGGCGCACCGGCTCGGGCGGCGCTTCTTCCCTGGAACAGGCCGCCAGTAAAAGGCCGGCGGCGAGCAGAACGGTCAGGCGCTTCATGGCTGCGCTCCTGGCTGGGCGATCTCGACGAGCATGCCGGGGTGCAGCAACTGCCCGCCCGCCACCACGACTTTTTCACCGCCCTTGAGGCCGTCGCCAATGATCACCTTGCCGGTGAGGTAGCGCGCAACGCTGACCTTGTGCAACTGCGCCTTGCCGTCGCCGTCCACCAACCATACGGCAGGATCGTTGATGTCTTTGGTCAGGGCCGACCAAGGCAGCTCGACACTCGGCGCGGCCTTGCCCTTGGCGGTCGCGCTCACCACAGAACCCAGCCGCATGCCCTCGGGCAGGCTTTGCAGGGCAATCTTGACTTGCACGGTACCCGTATTGGCGGCCACGGCCGGGGTGACTTCGCGCACCTTGCCCACCGCCTGAATGCTCGGGTTGTCGAGCAGGCTCACGGTGATCGGCGTCTGGGGCGCCGGCTCCACCAGCAGCGATTCATAAACGTTGAACACCGCGTCGCGCTCGCCATCGGTGGCCAGGCTGAAAATCGGCAGCGTGGCCTGCACCACCTGACCCACCTCGGCCTGGCGCGCGGTGATCACACCGGGGGCGTCGGCAATCAGCGCGGTGTAGCTCAGTTGTTCACGGGCATTGGCCAGCTGCGCCTGGGCGGCGGCCAATGCGCTTTGGCTGCCGCGCAAGGCGGCCTGGGCCGAATCGTATTCACTGCGGCTGGTGTAGCCCTTGGGCAGCAGTTTTTCCTGGCGCACGAAGGCGGCGGCGGTCTGCTTGACCCGCGCCTGCTCGGCCACCACCTGAGCCTGGGCCGAATCGACATTGGTCTGCAGATCCTTGGGGTCGAGCCTGGCCAGCACTTGTTTGGCCGTGACCCGGTCGCCCACATCGACCATGCGCTGGATGATCTTGCCGCCGACGCGAAAGGACAGGTCGGTCTGCACACGGGCCTGGATATCGCCGGTCAGGGTGACCGCTGCGGCGAAATCCGCAGGCGCAACGGTTTGCACAAAGACCCGGGAATGCTGCTTGGGCTCGGCGTTTTCTTCACTACAGCCGCTCAATAGGGCCAGTAGACCGAATCCGAAAATACAGGTGGAAATACGACCGCCCATGCAGGCTCCTTTTGCGTGATGCCGACTTGCCAGTGTGTATGCGACTGTGAGCGTAGTTCAGGGTTCCTTATCTGCATGGAGGCTTACATACTCCGATGGTTCCCACGCCGAATGAATCCCCATGCTCAAGACCCTCGCGGTGGCCAACTACCGCTCGATCAATAAGTTGGTGGTGCCGCTTGATCGCTTGAACCTGATCACCGGGCCCAATGGCAGCGGCAAATCCAACCTCTATCGAGCCTTGCGCCTGCTCGCCGAAACCGCGCAGGGCGGGGTGATCAATGCACTGGCCCGCGAGGGTGGACTGGATTCCACGTTCTGGGCCGGGCCGGAGACTATCAGCCGGCGCATGCGCAGTGGCGAGGTGGCGGTCGAGCCCAGCGTGCGCCAGGGCGTCAAACGCCTGCGCCTGGGCTTTACCGCCGAGGATTTCAGCTATGCCATCTCGTTAGGGCTGCCTGAACCCAGTGCGTCGTATTTCTCGCTGGACCCGCAAGTGAAAAAGGAATGCATCTGGGCCGGCCATATCTACCGCCCGGCCAGCTTGCTGGTGCAGCGCTCGGGGCCGATGGTGCGCGCCCGTGAAGGCCGGGCCTGGGATGTGCTGGCCCAGCACACGCCGAATTACCAGAGCCTGTTCGACCAGGTCGGTAGTTTGCGCGGCTCGCCGGAGGTATTGCTGCTGCGCGAGAGTATTCGCGGCTGGCGCTTTTATGATCACTTTCGCAGTGACGTGGATGCGCCGGTCCGCCAGCCGCAACTGGGTACACGCACGCCCGTGCTGCATCACGACGGCCGCGATCTGGCGGCGGCGCTGCAAACCATTCGCGAGATCGGCGACCCCGAGGCGTTGCAGCGCGCGATCAGTGATGCATTTCCCGGCGCGCGGCTGAATATCGAGCCGTTGCAGGGTGGACGCTTCGCCATCGAGTTTTATCAGGACGGGTTGCTGCGGCCATTGTCGGCGGCGGAGTTGTCCGACGGCACCTTGCGCTATCTGCTGCTGATCGCCGCGCTGCTGACACCAAGGCCGCCGAGCATGATGGTGCTGAACGAGCCGGAGACCAGCCTGCATCCGGATTTGCTGCCGGCATTGGCACGCTTGATTATCCAGACATCGCAGCGGTGCCAGGTGTGGGTGGTGTCCCATGCCAGCCGGTTGATTGCCGCACTGGAGCAGGATGAGGGGTGTAACTCGATTGTGTTGGAGAAGGTGATGGGGCAGACGCAAATTGTCGGGGAAGGGATGCTGGATGCGCCAGCGTGGCATTGGCCGGAGTAGTTTTGGCCTGTACAGGCCTCGTCGGGGGCAAGCCTCCTCCCACCGTTTTGATTGGGCTTTAAACAAAAAAACGCCGGCGCTGTAGAAGCCGTCGGCGTTGAAACCTTGAAGGGGTATTGCGTTACATCAGAACGCCGGCAACACCGCGCCGCCGTATTTCTTCTCGATGAAGGCTTTCACTTCCGGGCTGGTCAGCGCCTTGGCCAGTTTCTGGATGGCGTCGCTGTCCTTGTTGTCCGGACGGGCTACCAGGAAGTTCACGTACGGCGATTTGGCGTCCTCGATGATCAGCGCGTCCTTGGCCGGGTTGAGACCGGCTTCCAGGGCGTAGTTGGTGTTGATCAGCGCCAGGTCAACCTGGTCGAGCATGCGTGGCAGCAGGGCCGATTCCAGCTCGCGGAACTTCAGGTGTTTCGGGTTGCTGGCGATGTCTTTTGGTGTGGACAGCGCATTGGTCGGGTCTTTGAGGGTGATCACGCCGTTCTTTTGCAGCAGCAGCAGGGCACGGCCGCTATTGGAACCCTCGTTCGGAATGGCAACCGTGGCGCCGTCCTTGAGGTCTTCGATTTTGGTGATTTTTTTCGAGTAGGCGCCGAAGGGTTCGACATGCACGCCGATCACGGTGACCAGGTTGGTGCCCTTGCCCTTGTTGAAGTTTTCCAGGTACGGCAGGGTCTGGAAGTAGTTGGCGTCCAGACGCTTCTCGGCCACCTGCACGTTAGGCTGTACGTAGTCGGTGAAGACTTTGACCTGCAGGTCGACGCCTTCCTTGGCCAGCGTCGGCTTGACCAGCTCGAGGATCTCGGCGTGCGGCACCGGGGTGGCGGCCACCACCAGTTTCTCGTTGGCCTGGGCAAAGCCGGCAGTCAGGGCAGCCGCCAGTGCGGTAAACAGCAAAACCTTTTTCATGCAGTGTCCTTAATCGAAAGTGCGGGGCGTCTCTGACGACCGTTTTGGGTAAGGTGCCAGCGATGTGCTATCGCTGCGTGAAGCGGACAATACCGATATTTTTTATTCCCGAACAATATCTTTTATTCACGTTGATATGCCATTTTGCTCATGCAGGAATTTACGCAAGGTTTCCTGTTCTGCAGGGCCGGCGTTCTGGTAAATCCGTCGCAGTTGCTCCAGCGGTGAACCGGCCACCGGCAGGTTCAGATGCTCCGGCAGGATTTCGTCGCCGCTGCTCACCAGTAACGCGAAGTGAATAACGTTTTCCAGCTCACGGGTATTGCCCGGCCAGCTGTGCTGTTCCAGCACGCGCTGGGCGGCCTCGCTGATCAACGGCACCGGCAACTCCAGGCGTTGACTGTAGATGCCAAGAAAATATTCGGCCAGGGACAGGATGTCGCCCACCCGCTCGCGCAGCGCCGGCAACTCCAGCTTGCCTTCGCTCAGGTAATGAAACAGCCGCTCATTGAATTTGCCGGCCGCCACGGCCTGGGCCAGGTCGATGCTGGTGGCCGCCACCAGGCGCACGTCCACCGGGCTGGGCTGCTGGGCGCCGACGCGGGTGACTTCGTGGTTCTCCAGGGCCGCGAGCAGCTTGACCTGGATAGGCAACGGCAGGTCGCCGATCTCATCCAGGTACAAGGTGCCGCCATTGGCCGAACCAAACCAGCCGGCGCGGCTGCTCACCGCGCCGCTGTGGCTGCCGGCGGCATAGCCAAACAGTTCGGCGTCGGCATAAGTCGGGCTGATCGCGCCACAGTTGACCGACACAAACAGCCCGCTGCGATCACTGCCTCGGTGGATATGCCGCGCCAGCAGTTCCTTGCCGCTGCCGGTCTCGCCGCGAATCAACACGGGCAAGGCACGTGGGGCGAGGCTTTCGAGGTCTTCGCGCAGTTGCCGCGAACGCGGATCGACAAACACCAGCGCCTTGGCGCGGATGCTCAGCGGGCTTTTTTCGGCGTCGGGGAAGGTCAGCAATGGCTGGCCGAACGTTTCATGCAGACTCATGGCAGGCTCCCGCCCCAATCCACTCAGGGACGGGGCGTTGAAAAATTTTATGCGCTACGCCGGGCGTGGTGCTCAAGGCGGCTTTGCAGGCGATAGAGGTAGGCGAAACCCTGCTCCCAGCGCTGGTGACCGGACTTCACGTTGATATGCCCGGCACCGGACAAAATGCCCGCTTCGGCCCCCCAGTTGCGGGCCAGCTCCAGCGCACGCGGGGCGCTGACGGCACTGTCGTTGTCGGAACCGACCACCTGACTGGGAAACGGCAGCAGGTCGGTCGGGATCGGCGCGAAGTTGCGCAGGGCCGGCGCACAGGCAGGACGTTCGACGTCCGCCGGGGCCACCAGCAAGGCGCCGCGCACCTGCCGCAAAAAGTGCAGGGGCGCGGTCGCCGCCCAGTGGGCCACGGTAATGCAGCCCAGGCTGTGGGCGATAAGAATCACCGGTGTGCTGTCGGCCGCGATGGCCTCGGCCAGCGCAGCCACCCAGTCTTCACGGCGCGGGGTCAGCCAGTCGGCCTGCTCCACCCGCGCACTGTTGGGCAGGCTGTTCTGCCAGTGACTTTGCCAATGTTCTTCTGGCGATCCTTGCCAGCCCGGCACGATCAGGTAACGAATCGACTCGCTGTGCATGGGCGTGCCCTCCTGCAGCATTTAGCGTTGCTGGACAGTATAGGGACGCGATTTATATCCGTTAAGGAATAAGAAGCTATTTATTAATAACTGAAAAGCAGCTTCGAGCTTTTAGCTTCAAGCTGCAAGTTGAGGCGGGGCTCTTCATACTGGGTGTTTTGGAGTTCAGGGACGGATCTGCATGACGCTTAATTCTTCATTCGCGGGTCGACTGGCCGGTTGGGGCCTGCTGGTAGTGCTGGGTCTTAATCTGCGGCCGATTCTCAGCTCCATCAGCCCATTGCTCGGTGAGATTCGCCAGGCAACGGGCTTGAGCTTTCAGAGCAGCGCCCTGCTCACCAGTTTGCCGGTGGTGTGCATGGGCCTGGTGGCGCTGGTGGGCGTGCGTGTGGAGGCGCGTTTGGGTGAACGGCGCGGGATTGCCCTGGGCCTGATAATGATTCTGCTGGCATGCCTGGCACGCTGGCTGCTGGGCCAGGCGTCGGCGCTGCTGGTGACGGCACTGCTGGGCGGCGCAGGGGTGGCGCTGATCCAGACGCTGGTGCCGGCGATGATCAAGCGTGAATTTCACCAGCGCGTGCCGGTGGCGATGGGTGTGTACTCGGCCTCGCTGATGGCCGGCGGCGGGCTGGCGGCGTTGCTCAGCCCGGTGGTGGCCACGCATTTCCAGCACTGGCAGGCGGGCCTTGGCGTATGGCTGTTGCCGGCGCTGGGGGCGTTGCTGTTGTGGGCATGGCTGCCCCTGGGTGCGGCGAAAAACATGCAGGTGGGTCCGGCCTTCAAAGGGCTGCGTAATCGTCGCGCCTGGCTGCTGGCGCTGTATTTTGGCCTGGTCAATTGCGGCTACATGAGCCTGGTGGCCTGGCTGCCGGCCTACTATCAGCAACTGGGCTGGGACGTGCTGCCCAGCGGCTCGCTGCTCGCGTTCATGACGATCTTCCAGGTACTCGCCGCGCTGCTGATGCCGGTGCTCGCGCAACGAAGCAGCGACCGTCGACCGCTGCTCGGCATCAGCCTGTCGGCACAGGCCATCGGTTATCTGGGATTGATCCTCGCGCCGCATGCCTTGCCGCACCTGTGGGTGGCGCTGTGCGGCTTCGGTCTGGGCGCCTGTTTTGCCCTGAGCCTGCTGCTGACCCTGGACCATCACCGCGATCCGCGCCAGGCCGGGCAACTGGCCGCGTTCGTGCAAGGTGTGGGCTTTTTGATCAATGCGCTTTCGCCGTGGCTGACCGGCTGGCTGCGCGAACTCACCGGCCAGTTTGTCAGCGCCTGGATCGTGCTGACCGTGACGGTGCTGGCAATGCTGCTGGTGACGCGGCTGTTCAGCCCGGCGAGCTGTGCGGATGGACCTTTAACGGCCAACTGATCTTCCAGTGGCGAGCGCTAATGCCGTTCAGTTAAGCGCAGATTCCCTGTGGCGAGCAGGCTTGTCCTGCGTTGGGCCGCGCAGGAGCCCCAAAACCATGTGTTGAGCCGTATCAGGTACACCGCGTTTTGCTGGATTGGGGGTGCTTCGCACCCCAACGCGGGGCAAGCCCGCTCGCCACAATAAGCCCACAAATGTTCCTTAACTGAACGGCATTAGGGCGAGCCCGCTCGCCACACATGCATTGCGGCAATAAGACCTTCAAGCGTGCGCAGGCGGCTCCAGCCGATTGGCCCGCGCAAACGTCCCGAAATCATTGAAGCGCACGCCCATCTCGGCCATGACCTTATGCCCCACTTTGGCGGTCATCTGGCGAATGTAGAACGGCTCTTTCACCACAAAATGGTGAATCCCGTGGGTGCTGCCAAAGTTGAAGCAGAACGCCTGCATCGGCCATAGCCACCAGGGGTTGAGCACCTGGGTCTGCTGGATCACATTGCCCAGCTCCACATCGCCGTAGTAGTGCATGTTGGAGCTGACAAAGTGCAGGCAGAACGTGCGCAGCACATTGGGCCCGATGATCACCACGGCGGCGATGTCGATCACCTGCATCATCTGCAAGGTGCCGGCCGACCACTCGACCGGCGTGCCCAGCAGACTGGCGATGCCGTTGACCGCGTGAAAACCCAGAAAGATATACCACGCGCCCCAGTGCAGCAGCGCCAACGGCGCGTAGACCAACACAACGCGCTTGAGGATCTTGAGTTTATGGCCCCAGGTGTTGGCGCGCATCAGACGGATCAACGCCGACATCAGGTTATCGCCCACCATCAGCAAGCGTGCCACCCCCCAGGGCTCGCCATTGGTGATGGCGCGTTCTTCCATATCGGCCTCGGTGCCGGAGAACTTGTGATGATTGAGGTGCAGGTGCCGGCGTATCCACGGGTTGATGGTGCTGGGCCGCGCCAGCCACACCAGGCCCATCATCAGGTTGTGAGGCAGGCGCTGCTTGCGAAAGTACATGCTGTGGATCAGGTCGTGTTCCAGCTCATGGGTCAGTGAGGCGAGAAACGCATTGAGCAGCAGGCACGCCCACCAGGCCATATGCCCGGTGATATACAGCGCCGCCGAACCGAGCATGCCCAGCAGGGCAAACGCCAGGATGCCCGCGCCCAGCGCGTCCTGATGCAACAGCCAGGGGTGCTGCCGGCGCAGGCGCACACCTTCGGCCAGCACCACTTCACGGATATACGCCGCACGCTGTTGCGCGTTCATCTGCCGGGGGCTTGCAGAACTACCGTCCATGCTTCCATTCTCTGAGAACTGTGATGCGTACATCCTGCCCCATGCGATCAGGCAGGACGCTAGCCCCACACGCCAACCTGTTGACCGCAAGCGCCAATCACCATGACCGAACCCACGTCTCTCGCAAGCTGGACCCGCGCCCTGCGCAAGCAACTCGATGCCCTGGGCCTGGACAGCGCCGCGCTGTGCGCGCAGGCAGGGCTCGACCCGAAGCACATGGACGACCCCGAAGCGCGCTATCCGCTGTCGGCCACCACGCGCCTGTGGGCGCTGGCGGTACAGGCCAGCGGTGACCCGGCGATTGGCTTGCGGGTGTCACGGTTTGTGAGCCCCACCACGTTTCACGCACTGGGTTACGCACTGGTGGCCAGCGGCAGTCTGCGTGAGGTGTTCGAGCGCATCGTGCGTTATCACCAAGTGGTCAGCGATGCGCTGAGTCCGCAGCTGACCCGTCACGACGATCACTACAGCTTTCGCCTGCTGCAACCCGAAGGCAGCCCGGCACCGGCGCCGGAAGCCATCGATGCGTTTGCGGCGATCTATGTGCGCACCTGCCGCAACCGCCTGGGCCGCGACTATGCGCCGTTGGCCGTCCATCTGCGCCGCGCCGAACCGGCCGATGCCGGCCCGTGGCACACGGTGTTCCGCGCGCCGGTGTTTTTTGGCGCTGAAGAGGACCGTCTGGAGTTTGCCGCCCACGATTTCGACAGCCATCTGGACGACGCCAACCCGGCACTGGCCGAGCACAACGAAACCGTGCTCAAGCGCACCCTGGCGCAACTGCAACCGCTGACCTGGGAGCGCAGGGTACGCGCCGTCATCGAGGCGCAATTGCCCGACGGCGAGCCGGGCGCCGAACGGATTGCCCAGGCGCTGCACTTGAGTTTGCGCAGCTTGCAGCGGCACCTCGCGGATGAAGGCTGTCGGTTTGATGCGCTGCTCAATGAGTGCCGGCAGAACCTGGCACTGCAGCACTTGCGGGACCCGCAGTGCTCGTTGGCCGAGATCAGTCATTTGTTGGGGTTTGCCGATACCAGCAGTTTCAATCGGGCGTTCAAGCGGTGGACGGGGGTGACGCCGGGGCAGTTCAGGGATGGGTTGCGGTAGGGAGATGTGGGGAGAGGGTAATGGTCTCATCGGGTTCAAGCCCCCTCCCACAGGGGAACGCATTTCAGCATGTGGGAGTGGGCTCGCCCTAATGCCGTTCAGTTAAGCGCAGATTCCCTGTGGCGAGCAGGCTTGTCCTGCGTTGGGCTGCGCAGCAGCCCCAAAACCAGGCGCTGAGCCGTATCAGGTACACGCGTTTTGCAGGATTGGGGGCGCTTCGCACCCCAACGCGGGGCAAGCCCGCTCGCCACAATAAGCCCACACATTTTCCATAACTGAACAGCATTAGGGCTTGCCCCCGATAGCAATGGTGCAGGCACTGCAAATGCCGGATCAGTCAGCGCCCACGATCACGCCGCAACAGCTTCCTCACCCGCGCCACCAACGCCCTGGCCTCGAACGGCTTGAGCAGGTAGTCATCCTCATGCAATTCCAACCCGCGCAGGCGATCTTCAATCCCGCCCGGCGTGGTGAGGAACAGCACCGGCGTCTCGCCGCGTTGCCGAATGGCCTGCTGCAGCTTCCAGGCGTTCAGCCCGGGCAGCATTACATCCAGAATCACCAGGTCGTACACGGTGCTTTCCACAAAGCGCTGGGCCGCCATGCCGTTGGCCGCGACTTCCACGCCGAAGCCTGCCTCGCTCAAGCCCTGGGCCATGTGCTGCGCCAGCTCGGGCTGGTCTTCCACTAACAACACCTGCATGCCTTACCTCTGGGTTTGATTACAAACCTGTCATCAAATTGTGCGGTTTCTGACCACGTTCACTGGCTACCGTGACGGCCTGCTTTCTGGAGCCATCACCATGCATCGCACTGCCCTGTTCCTCAGCCTCGCCGTCTGCACCGCAGCCCTGGCGACGCCCCAACTGCCCCGCCATGCCACGCTGGATTTGCACACCGCGCGCCAACTGGCCGACGCGAGCCTCACCCATTGCAGCGCTGCGCTGACCGTGCTCGACCGTGGCGGCAACCTGCTGCTGGGCCTGCGGGCCGACGGCGTCGGCCCGCACAACAGCCTCGCCAGCCAGCGCAAGGCCTTTACGGCGCTCTCGACCAAAACCCCGACCCGGCTGTTTGCCGAACGGGCGCGCAACAACCCCGAAGCCGCCAACCTTAACAGCTTGCCCGAGTTGCTGTTGCTCGGTGGCGGCGTGCCGCTGTTTGCCGACGCTGAACTGGTGGGCGCGCTGGGCATCGCCGGTGCCGGCGGCGCAGCACAGGACGAGTCCTGCGCAATACAGGCCGCCGAGCAACTGGGCTTGAAAACTTCCCTCTGATTCCACCTTCCTCAAAAAGGACTTCTCGATGAAAACCCTAAGCATGACCCTCGCCGCCCTCAGCCTCAGCAGCTTGTGCAACCTGGCCCTGGCCGACGGCAATCCGCTGAGCGTGCACGTGCTCAACCTGGAAAACGGCCTGCCGAGTGCTGGCGTGAACGTCACCCTGGAGCAGCACGTGGGCGATCAATGGCAGTCGCTGTCCACTGGCGTCACCAACCCGCAGGGGCGCATCGCCGAGCTGTTCCCCGCCGGCCGCAGCATGGCGCCGGGTGAATACCGTGTGGTGTTCAAGACCGGTGACTATTACAAAAAGGCCAACCGCGAGACGTTCTTCCCCGAAGTGCCGGTGATTTTCCAGGTGAAACAGGCCGACCAGCATTACCACATCCCGCTGTTGCTCAGCCCGTATGGGTTCTCTACCTATCGCGGCTCATAGGCCCGCAGCCTGATGCAGGCCTTTGAGATCGAGTATCTCAATCGCGCCATAACTCAGACCGAGGGTGCCCTGCTGCTCCAGCGCCTTGAGCAGACTGTTGGTGGTCTGGCGCGACAGGCCCAACATTGCCGCCAAGTCCTCCTGAGGCAGCTGCAATGTGCGGCGCGCCTGGTCTATTTCGCCGTAGCCCTCGGCGATCATCAGCAGCCGATGGGCCAGGCGCGCCGACGCGGGCATCAGGCTCATTTGCTCGATATTGATCAACGACAGGCGCAGTTTGTGGCTCATCAACAGGGCCACATCGCGCCAATACGCCGGCTGGTGTTCGAGGATGTCGAGCATGGCGGCCTGGGGCACCTGCAACAGCGTGCATAGGCCGGTGGCCAGGGCATCGTGGGTGCGCGGCAGGCTGTCGAACAGGCAGATTTCGCCGAACCAGTAAGGCGTTTCCACCAGGCTCAACACCGCTTCCTTGCCCTGGGCGTTCACCGCGCTGATGCGTACCGCGCCGTCCAGCACCGCGTAAAGCCCGCAGGGTGGATCGCCGCGCTTGAACAGGTATTGCCCAGCCGTCAGCGAGCGCACCCGCGCCGCCGCCAGCAGACTACGCTGTAGCTCGACAGGCAGGTGGCTGAACCAGTGGCCGCAGGCCAAACGGGCGTGCCATTTCTCTGCATCCATGAGAACTCCGAAGATTGTCGCCCAGCTGACAGTCAGGCGCCGGCTGACAGGGCATGATCGAGCATCCTACAGGAGGAACAACAATGAAAAGCCTCGTCGACCACCTCAGTCAATACGCCGCCTACCACCGCGACCCGCGCAATATCGCCAGCCATTTTGTGGGTATCCCGCTGATCGTGGTGGCGGTGGCCGTGCTGCTTTCACGCCCCGAATGGTCCGTCGGTGGCCTGTGGGTTTCACCGGCCGTGATCCTGACGTTGTTTTCGGCATGGTTTTACCTGCGCCTCGAACTGGCCTTGGGCGTGCTGATGACGATGCTGATGGGCTTGTCAGTGTGGGCCGGCCATGTGCTGGCGGCGCAAAGCACGCTGGTGTGGTTGAGCAGCGGCGTCGGTTTATTCGTGGTGGGCTGGGTGATTCAGTTTGTCGGGCATTACTGGGAAGGCCGCAAGCCCGCGTTTGTGGATGACGTGTCGGGGCTGATCGTGGGGCCGTTGTTTGTGGTGGCAGAGGCGGCGTTTTTGCTGGGGTTGCGCCAGGAGCTGAAGCAGCAGATCGAACACCGCTCAGGCCCGGTGGCACGCCGCGATCTCAAGCCCAGCGGGATCTAAATGTGGGAGGGGCAAGCCCCCTCCCACATTGGCCCGATTTCCAGATGGGTTATGGCGGGGGTTGTCAGGCTTTCTGCCAGACCTTGGGTTTGAAGAACAGGGTATCGCCGCGCGCCAGGCCGGTGAGGCTGTCGTGGTCCTTCACCACTTCGGCTTCGATCAGTTCGCCCTGGCCCTCGACCTTCAGCGTCACTCGCGTGGTTGCGCCCAGCGGGCGGATATCACGCACTTGAGCCGCGTGGTGATCCTCCAGCTCATGGCGCGACAGCGACACTTCGTGCGGGCGGAACAGCACGTGCTGGTCTTCGCCCAGGTGCAGGCGGTTGGAGTCACCGAGGAAGTGATAGACGAAGTCGCTGGCCGGGTTCTCATAGACCTCACCCGGTGAGCCGATCTGCTCGATCACGCCCTTGTTCATCACCACAATGCGGTCGGCGACTTCCATGGCCTCTTCCTGGTCGTGGGTGACGAACACCGAGGTCAGGTTGATGTCTTCGTGCAGGCGCGCCAGCCAGCGGCGCAGTTCTTTACGCACCTTGGCGTCGAGGGCGCCGAACGGTTCATCCAACAGCAGCACCTTGGGCTCGACCGCCAACGCGCGGGCCAGGGCGATGCGCTGGCGCTGGCCGCCGGAGAGTTGTTCCGGGTAGCGATCCGACAGCCAGTCGAGCTGCACCATGTTCAGCAGCTCATGGACCTTGGCCGCAATCTGACTTTGCGTCGGACGCTGGTTTTTCGGCTTCATGCGCAGGCCGAAAGCGACGTTGTCGAACACGGTCATGTGGCGGAACAGCGCGTAGTGTTGAAACACAAAGCCGACGTTGCGATCGCGCACATCGTGGCCGGAGACGTCTTCGCCGTGGAACACGATGCTGCCGTCATCCGGGGTTTCCAGCCCGGCAATGATGCGCAGCAAGGTGGTCTTGCCGCAGCCGGACGGGCCCAGCAACGCCACCAGCTCGCCACTCTGGATGTCCAGATTGATGCTGTTCAGGGCCTTGAAGGCGTTGAAGTTCTTGCTGACATTACGGACTTGGATCGACATGACTTATTCCTCACCGGCGCTGTTGCGCAGGCGGTTGATACGGTTCTCGCTCCACTGCTTGAGCAGCAGGATGAAGAGCGCCAGGATCAGCAACAGGCTGGCCACCGCAAACGCGGCAACGTGGTTGTATTCGTTGTAAAGAATCTCGACGTGCAGCGGCAGGGTGTTGGTGACGCCACGAATGTGCCCGGACACCACCGACACCGCGCCGAATTCGCCCATGGCCCGCGCGGTACACAGCACCACGCCGTAGATCAGGCCCCATTTGATGTTCGGCACGGTGACATGCCAGAACATCTGCCAGCCATTGGCGCCAAGCAGGCGCGCGGCCTCTTCTTCCTGGGTGCCCTGCTCCTGCATCAGCGGGATCAGCTCACGGGCCACGAACGGCACGGTGACGAAAATGGTGGCGAGCACGATGCCGGGCAAGGCAAACACGATCTGAATGTCATGCTCCTGCAACCACGGCCCGAAGAAGCCCTGGGCGCCGAACATCAGCACGTAGACGAGACCCGCAATCACCGGAGATACCGAGAACGGCAAGTCGATCAGCGTCACCAGAATGCTTTTGCCACGGAACGAGTACTTGCTCACGCACCAGGCCGCGCTGACGCCGAACACCACGTTGAGCGGCACCGAAATCGCCACGGCGATCACCGTGAGTTTCAGCGCCGACAAGGCGTCGGGCTCCAGGATCGCGGTGAAGAACGCGCCGAGGCCGTTCTTCAGGCCCTGGGACACCACGATAAACAGCGGCAGCAGCAAAAACAGCGCAAACACCAGCCAGCCAAGGCCGATCAGGATGCGTCGCGACACTGCGCTGCCACGCCGGGCCGCATTGGCCGAGGACGCGGCGGAAATAGACGATTGGGACATGTTCCGCGCCTCCTTATGGACGTTCGATGCGCCGCTGCAGCAAGTTGATCAGCAGCAGCAACACAAAGGAAACCACCAGCATCAGCACACCGATGGAGGTGGCCCCGCGGTAGTCGTACTGGTCGAGCTTGACCATGATCAGCAGCGGCAGGATCTCGGTCTTCATCGGCATGTTGCCGGCGATGAAGATTACCGAACCGTACTCACCCACGCCCCGGGCAAACGCCAGGGCAAAGCCGGTGAGCCAGGCCGGCAGCAGCTCGGGCACGAGGATGTAGCGGAACACCTGCAACGGCTTGGCGCCCAGGCAGGCGGCGGCCTCTTCGATTTCCCGGGGGATGTCGGCGAGCACCGGCTGCACCGTGCGTACCACAAAGGGCAGGGTGACGAAGGTCAGCGCCAGGGTGATGCCCAAGGGGGTGTAGGCGATCTTGAAGCCCAGGTCGGCGGCGAACTGGCCGACCAGGCCGGTAGGCGTGTACAGCGCGGTGAGCGCGATACCGGCCACGGCGGTGGGCAGGGCGAACGGCAGGTCGATCATCGCATCGATGATCTTGCGGCCGGGGAAGCTGTAGCGCACCAGCACCCAGGCCAGCAACGTGCCGATCACGCCGTTGATCAGCGCGGCGTAGAGCGCGGTGCTGAAGCTCAGTTTCAACGCCGCCAATACGCGCGGGGCGGAGATGATGGCCCAGAACTGATCCCAGGTGAGTTGAGCGGCGTGCACGAACATCGCCGCCAGGGGGATGAGTACGATCAGGCTGAGGTACACCACGGTGTAGCCCAGCGTCAGCCCGAAGCCGGGTATGACGGGGGAGATACGACGCGACATAAGAGTCCTTGGTTAAAGGGTGGAAACCACTGTAGAAGCGCGCTTTCTGGAGCTGGTTTTCCTGTGGGAACCGGGCTTGCCCGCGATGCAGGCACCTTGGTGTGTCAGTCACTCCAGGGTGATGCTATCGCGGGCAAGCCAGCTCCACAGAAGAGCGCTCTCCTGGGTTATTGCGCCGTGTAGATCTGGTCGAACACGCCACCGTCGTTGAAGAATTTCGGCTGGGCAGTTTTCCAGCCGCCGAAGTCTTTGTCGATGGTCACCAGGTCCAGTTTGGGGAACTGCCGGGCGTACTTGGCGGCGACTTTTTCATCGCGTGGGCGGTAGAAGTTCTTCGCCGCAATCTCCTGGCCAGCCGGGCTGTACAGGTGCTTAAGGTACTCGGTGGCGATCTCGGTGTTGCCCTTTTTCTCGGCGTTCTTGTCAACCACGGCCACCGGCGGCTCGGCGAGGATCGACAGCGACGGCACGACGATGTCGAACTTGTCGGCGCCGCCGTCTTCCTTCAGTGCCAGAAAGGCTTCGTTTTCCCAGGCCAGCAACACGTCACCCTGACCGTTGTTGACGAAGGTGATGGTCGAACCGCGCGCGCCGGTGTCGAGGATCGGCACGTGCTTGAACAGTTCTTTCACGTACGCCTGGGCCTTGGCCTCGCTGCCACCGGCCTTGAGGCCATAGGCCCAGGCGGCGAGGAAGTTCCAGCGCGCACCGCCGGAGGTTTTCGGGTTCGGCGTGATCACCGACACGTCTTTTTTGATCAAGTCGCCCCAGTCCTTGATGCCTTTGGGGTTGCCCTTGCGCACCAGGAACACGATGGTCGAGGTGTAAGGCGTGCTCGCATCCGGCAGGCGGGTCTGCCAGTTTTCCGGCAGGGTTTTGCCCAATTTTGCGATTTCATCGATGTCGCCGGCCAGGGCCAGGGTCACCACGTCGGCGCGCAAGCCGTCGATGACAGCACGGCCCTGCTTGCCCGAACCGCCATGGGACTGCTGGATTTTGACGGTGTCGCCGGGGTGGGACTGCGTCCAGAAGTCGGTGAACTCCGCGTTGTAGTCCTGGTACAGCTCACGGGTAGGATCGTACGAGACGTTGAGCAACTCGTAATCCTTGGCAACGGCGGAACCGGCGAACACGGCACTGGCCAGCGCGGCCAGGGCATAACGGCGAATCGACGACATGGAAGCTCCTAGAATTCTGGTGTTGGCTTTTTCTTATGGTTGCGGGTGCTGCGAATCGCCGTTGCTGCCTAGCTCGGCTTGTTGCCCGGGTTCTGCAAACGGAATTTCTCTTTACGTTCGATCTGTACCACCTGTGCGTTGTGCACAGTGATTTCCACCGCGCCGAACCGCAGATCGCGCAACGCGCTCTGGATCTCACGCAAAATGGCTGCTTCGTCCTGGGCGTCGACGCTGCGAAGAGATGCGCTCATGGTCTCGCTCCTGAAATGAATAGTGCCTGGCAGTGGCGAAACTGCTTGCGGCGTGGGAGCGATAGTAGATAAGCGCGGATATTCTTAAAAAGACTATTTAAGAATGTTTATATAACTAAAAATCAAGCTGGATGAAGAGGCAATTGTGGCAGGGGGCAAGCCCCCCCACAGTTGACTGTGTTTCAAGCTCGAATCGTGGGGGAGTTGGACCATTCAATGTCTGTGGCAGGCTTGGGCTTTCCAAACCAATATCCCTGGCCCATATCGCACGCCTGCGCCAGCAAAAACCGCGCCTGCTCGACCTGCTCGATGCCTTCGGCGTGCACCTGCAAGCCCATGCTTTTGGCCAGGGCGACCACCATGCGCACGATGGCGACGTCATCTTCATCCCCCGGCAACCCGGCGACGAACCCCTGGTCGATCTTGAGCTTGTGCACCGGCAGGCGCTTGAGGCGCAGCAGCGAGGAATAGCCGGTGCCAAAGTCATCGATGGCCAGGCGCAAGCCCAGTTCGCGCAGACGGTGCAGTTGCTCCAGAGCCCTGTCCGGATCGTCCATCACCGCGCTTTCGGTGACCTCCAGCTCCAGGAAAGCCGGGTCCAGGCCGGTGTCGTGCAGCACCCGCGCGACGTGTTCGTACAGCTCGCGCCGGGCGAACAGCCGGCTGGAGACGTTGACCGCCATGAACCCCAGCGGCCGGCCCTCGGCCAGCCATTGGCCCATCTGCCGACAGGCCTGGAGCATCACCCATCCGTCAATATCGGCAATCAGCCCGGTACGCTCGGCGATGGGGATGAATTCACCGGGCGGCACAAGGCCGCGCTCCGGGTGCTGCCAGCGCACCAGCGCTTCGACACCGATCAGGCGGCCGTCCTGCAGGTTGTGCACCGGCTGGTAGTAGACGCGCAGTTCGTCGCCGTCGAGGGCGCGGCGCAACTCGCCGGCAATTTCCACACGGTTTTGCGCGTGGGCGGTGAGCTCTTCGGTGTACAGCGCAAAGCCTTCGCGGCCCGCGCTCTTGGCCTTGAACAGCGCCGAATCGGCGTTGCGCAGCAGTTGTTCGGCACTCAGGGCATCGCCGGGGAACAGGCTGATGCCAATGCTGGCGCTGATAAACAGCTGGTTGCCATCGAACACGAACGGTTCTTTCATCGCCTCGAGCATGCGTTGCGCCAGGGCAACCGCCTGGGTCACCTGTGGACAATGTTCCGCCAGCACGGCGAACTCATCTCCGCCCAGGCGCGCCAGAGTCACGCCGGGACCGAACAGGCCCGCCAGCCGCTCGCCGACGCGTTTGAGCAGTTGGTCACCGACGTTGTGACCAAGGCTGTCATTGATGATCTTGAAGTGGTCCAGGTCCAGCAGCAGCAACGCACAGCCGCGTTTATGCACCTGCGCCGAGGCCAGGGCCTGCTCGGCACGGTCGCTGAACAGCAGGCGGTTGGGCAGGTCGGTCAGCGGGTCGTGATGGGCCAGGTGCGCCAATTCGTGCTCGGAGTCCTTGATGGCACTGATGTCGGAAAACACCGCGACGTAATGGCTAATGCGGCCGTCGTCGTCATGGATGACCCGGATGGTTTGCCACTGTGGATAAACTTCACCGCTTTTGCGCCGATTCCAGATCTCACCGCTCCATTCACCGTCCTGTTCGAGAGTCTGAAACATCTGCCGGTAAAAATTCGACGAATGGCGCCCGGACTTGAACAGACTCGGCTGCCGCCCCAGGACCTCCTCGCCGCAATAGCCGGTGATGGTGATAAAGGCCCGATTGACATGCACAATCTGGCCTTCGCTGTCGGTGACCAATACGCCTTCGCGGGTGCAATCGAAGACGGCGGCGGCCTGACGCAGGCGCTCGCGATTTTCCTTCAAGGGTCGCAGCAGACGATTGGCGCTGGCGGCGCGGGCGCCGATCAGGCAGATCAGCAGCGCACTCAGCGCCACCCATAGGTAGCCGCTCACCTGAAAGCCGTACTGCAATACCCGTGGTTCATCGAGAAAGTTGATCAATAAAAGGGGGCTGAACAGCAGCCACGCGATGGAAATCAACAGGTATACCAGCCCCGTCAACAGGGCACCTCGGTACGAAAACAGCATATGCCCAGTAATCCTTACCCAAAAAACAGCATCGCCCTACAAAGGTTACGGATTATAGAATAAGAAACATCCAGTCACTCCTATCTGAAAGGGTGTCTGGTTTTCTGTGTAGGCTTAGTGATAATGCGTGAGCTGTTCTTTTCTTTATCTGAGGGCCATACAGCCTATGTGGTACAACGGTTTTCTTGATCTGTCAGCCTGGCAACTGGTGGCAGTCACCCTGTTGATGACCCACGTGACCATTGTCGGGGTCACGGTTTATCTGCATCGCTATTCAGCCCATCGCTCCCTGGAGCTCAATGCCGGCCTGAAACACTTCTTCCGTCTCTGGCTGTGGCTGACCACGGCGCAGAACACCCGCGAGTGGACCGCCATCCACCGCAAGCATCACGCCAAGTGCGAAACCGTCGATGACCCGCACAGCCCGGTGATCAAGGGCCTGTCCACCGTAATGCGCAAGGGCGCGGAGCTGTACCGCGCCGAAGCGGAAAACCCGGAGACCCTGCGCATCTACGGCAAGAACTGCCCGGACGACTGGATCGAACGCAAGCTCTACACGCCCTACCCGCTGCTGGGCGTGGCGATCATGGGCGTGATCGACCTGCTGCTGTTCGGCACCATCGGCATCACCATCTGGGCGATCCAGATGATGTGGATTCCGTTCTGGGCCGCCGGCGTCATCAACGGCCTGGGGCATGCCGTGGGCTATCGCAACTTCGAATGCCGCGACGCCGCCACCAACCTGGTGCCGTGGGGCATCATCGTCGGCGGCGAAGAGCTGCATAACAACCATCACACCTACCCCAACTCGGCCAAACTCTCGGTGAAGAAGTGGGAGTTCGACATGGGCTGGGCCTGGATCAAGGTGTTCAGCTTCCTGCGCCTGGCCAAGGTGCAGCGGGTTGCGCCAATTGCCCACCGTGTCGAAGGCAAGGGCCATCTGGACATGGACACCGCCATGGCGATCCTCAACAACCGCTTCCAGATCATGGCCCAGTACCGCAAGCTGGTGATCGGCCCGCTGGTCAAGCAGGAGCTGGCAAGGGTCGACCATTCGGTGCGCCATCAATTCCACCGCGCCAAGCGCCTGCTGTCCCGTGAAACCAGCCTGCTGGACGATCGCCATCACCTGCGTATCCAGAGCCTGCTGGAACACAGCCAGGCCCTGAAAGTGATCTACGAGAAGCGCCTGGCGCTGCAGCAGATCTGGGTCAAGACCAGCTCTAACGGTCACGACATGCTGGCGGCGATCAAGGAATGGGTACACGAGGCCGAGGCCAGCGGTATCCAGTCACTGCGCGATTTTGCCCACCAATTGAAGACCTACTCGCTGCGTCCGGCGACGGTCTGACGGTGCCGTGGGAGGGCTGGCCCTCCCACTTATCCTGTTTCTGACGTCATTTTCCGGGCACCGCCAATCCGTGCCGTTCATGGAACTTCGACGCATTTACCCTCTCTCAAAGAACACTTCGCCATCATGGTGGCCCCTTGTTGTGACCGCTGCTCCACCTTGCGGCGCGCCCAGAGAGAGTTGTGCCGATGGTTCACGAAAAGCCCCTTTCGCCTGACCTTCCAACCGCTGAACCGCCCCACCCGGCGGCGGCTGCCACCCTGCTTGCACTCATGCATGCCCAGGGTGAAGTCGAGCGTCTGAGTGAGCGCGAGCAGTTGCTGAGTTCGCTGCTGGTGAGCGTGAATGCGGTGCTGTGGGCTGTCGACTGGGAAACCCGTCGCGTACTCTATGTGAGCCCGGCCTACGAGCGGGTGTTTGGACGAGCGGCAAGCCTGCTGCTCGCCGACCACCGCGAATGGCGCAACAGCATTCACCCCGAAGACCTCGACTACGCCGAACAGAGCCTGGCCCGCGTGCTGACCACTGGCGCCGTGGAAGACCGTGAATACCGCATCATCACCGCCGACGGGCAAATTCGCTGGCTCTGTGACAAGTGCTACATCAACCAGCAGGCCGCGCCCGACAAGCCGCTGATCGTAGTGGGCATCGCCGAGGACATCACCGAAAAGAAGCAGTTGGAGCTGGAGTTGCACCGCCTGGCCACTACCGACGTACTGACCCAGAGCAGCAACCGCCGGCACTTTTTCGAATGCGCCAACCAGGCCTTCGACGTCGCCTCTGCCCAGGGCGCGCCGCTGGCGTTCCTGCTGCTGGACATCGATGACTTCAAGGACATCAACGACACGTATGGCCACCTGGAAGGCGATCAGGTGCTGCGACGTATCGCCGAAAGTGGCCGAGGTGTATTGCGCCGTGGCGACTTGTTTGGACGCATCGGAGGCGAAGAGTTCGCCGCCGTGCTGCCCGGTTGCGCGCCGGAGATGGCGCTGCAAGTGGCGCAGCGCCTGGGCAAAGAGATCCAGGCGCTGAGCTTCAGTTATGACGGCCGCGCCTTCAACGTGACGGTCAGCCAGGGCCTGGCGAGCCTGCGCGAAAGCGACTCGACCCTCGACAGCCTGTTCGCCCGCGCCGACGCCGCCATGTACGAGGCCAAGCGCCTGGGCAAAAACCGCGTCATCGCCGACTGACGCCAGGCGCAAAATAAAAGTGGGAGGCTTCGCCAAACCTGTGGCGAGCAGGCTTGTCCTGCGTTGGGCTGCGCAGCAGCCCCAAAACCAGGCGCTGAGCCGTATCAGGTACACCGCGTTTTGCTGAATTGGGGGCGCTTCGCACCCCAGCGCGGGGCAAGCCCGCTCGCCACAGAGATGGGGTTACCTGAAATTTCAGGCTTTGAAATCAACAAGCTGTTTTTTGTTTGATAAGAGGGGGGCAAGCCCCCCTCCCACTGGTTTTTCTATCGCGTCAGAGCTCGGAGAAGCACTCTTCGATGATCGCCAGGCCCTTGTCCAGTTGCTCGTCCGGCGAGGTCAGCGGTACCAGCACGCGCAACACGTTGCCGTAGGTGCCGCAGGACAGCAGGATCAGGCCCTTGTCCCGCGCCTTGGCCACCACGGCGGCGACCGCTGCGGCGTTCGGCTTGTGGCTGTCGCCGTCTTCGAACAGTTCCAGCGCGATCATCGCGCCCAGGGCGCGCACTTCACCGATCACCGGGTACTTGGCCTGGATCGCCTTGAGGCCGCTCACCAAACGCTCACCCACCGTTTTGCAACGGTCCAGCAGGTGCTCTTCCTCGAACACCTCCATCACCGCCAGCGCAGCCGCGCAGGCAATCGGGCTGCCGGCGTAAGTGCCGCCCAGGCCGCCTGGGGCGATGGCGTCCATGTAGTGCGCCTTGCCGCACACACCGGCCAGCGGGAAACCGCCGGCGATGGACTTGGCGAAGGTGGTCAGGTCGGCGGCAACGCCCATCTGTTCCATGGCGAAGAAGGTGCCGGTACGGCCAGCGCCGGTTTGCACTTCGTCGGCGATCAGCAGGATGCCGTGCTTGTCGCACAGTTCGCGCAGACGCTTCATGAAGGACTTGGGCGCGACGTAGAAACCGCCCTCACCCTGCACCGGCTCGATGATGATGGCGGCGATATCACGCGGCTCGGCATCGTTCTTGAAGATGCGCTCGATGCTGGCGATGGCGTCGTCGTCGCTCACGCCGTGCAGTTCGTTCGGGAACAGCGCGCGGAACACACCGCCGGGCATCAGGCCCATGCCGGCCGAGTACGGCACGACTTTGCCGGTGAGGCCCAGGGTCATCATGGTGCGGCCGTGGTAAGCGCCGGTGAAGGCGATCACGCCGGCACGGCCGGTGGCAGCGCGGGCGATCTTCACGGCGTTCTCAACGGCTTCGGAACCGGTGGTGACCAGCAAGGTTTTCTTGTCGAAATCCCCCGGCACCTTGGCGTTGATTTTTTCGCACAGCTCCACGTACGGCTCATACGCCAGCACCTGGAAGCAGGTGTGCGTCAGCTTGTTCAGTTGCTCGGTCACGGCCGCGATGATTTTCGGGTGCACGTGGCCGGTGTTCAGCACGGCGATACCGCCGGCGAAGTCGATGAACTCGCGACCTTCAACGTCGGTCACGGTGGCGTTCTTCGCGGACTCGGCGAAGATCGGGTGAATCTGGCCCACACCGCGTGGTACAGCGGCTTCGCGGCGTTTCATCAGGGAAGCGTTGGTCTTGCTCATAAAGTCCTCATTCGCCACTCATCGGGTGGCGCGGCTCAAGGAATACGTGGCGGGGAGGCAACTGCGGCAGCATGCGATGATCGACTGCCACAGCGTTCCCGGCCACTGCGAATAACGGTGTGAAACACGCAAAGGGTCAGCGCTCTCGTGCCCTTTGCGTCTGCTGCAATGCCAAACCGGGGCTTAGATGCCCAGGCAGAGGTATTTGATTTCTAGGTAATCCTCGATCCCGTACTTGGAGCCTTCACGGCCCAGGCCCGACGCCTTGATGCCGCCGAACGGCG
Organism: Pseudomonas poae; assembly: GCF_001439785.1. Taxonomy (GTDB): domain Bacteria; phylum Pseudomonadota; class Gammaproteobacteria; order Pseudomonadales; family Pseudomonadaceae; genus Aquipseudomonas; species Aquipseudomonas poae. Next base: position 108,924 of record NZ_JYLI01000017.1, read on the forward strand.
CCACTTCGTTGGAGATCAACCCGGTGTTGACGCCGACCATGCCGTATTCCAGCGCTTCCGCCACACGGAACACACGGCCCAGGTCGCGGGCGTAGAAGTAGGACGCCAGGCCGAACTCGGTGTCGTTGGACATCGCGATCACTTCGGCTTCGTCTTTGAAACGGAACAGCGGCGCCAGCGGACCGAAGGTTTCTTCCTTCGCCACGGCGGCGTTTTTCGGCACATCCACCAGAATGGTTGGCTCGAAGAAGTTGCCTTCCATCGCCTTGCCACCGGTCAACAGCTTCGCGCCTTTGCTCAGGGCATCAGCGATGTGTTCCTTGACCTTGGCCACGGCTTTTTCGTCGATCAGCGGGCCGGTTGTGGTGCCATCTTCCAGACCGTTGCCGATCTTCAATTTGGCCACGGCAACTTTTAGTTTTTCGGCGAACGCGTCGTACACCGAATCCTGAATGTACAGGCGGTTGGCGCAGACGCAGGTCTGACCGTTGTTGCGGTACTTGGAGATGATCGCGCCTTCGACGGCCTTGTCCAGGTCAGCGTCATCGAACACGATAAACGGCGCGTTGCCGCCCAGTTCCAGGGACACCTTCTTGATGTCCTTGGCGCATTCAGCCATCAGCTGGCGACCGATTTCGGTGGAACCGGTGAACGACAATTTACGCACGATCGGGTTGCTGGTCAGCTCGCCACCGATGTCGCCAGCGCTGCCGGTGACCACACTCAGCACCCCTTGCGGGATACCGGCACGGTGCGCCAGCTCAACCAGCGCCAGGGCCGAGAACGGCGTCTGCGACGCCGGCTTGATCACCATGGTGCAACCGGCGGCCAGGGCCGGGCCGGCTTTACGGGTGATCATCGCGGCGGGGAAGTTCCACGGGGTGATGGCAGCGGTCACGCCGATCGGCTGCTTGATCACGATCAGGCGCTTGTCGGGCTGGTGGCCAGGAATCACATCGCCGTAGATGCGCTTGGCCTCTTCGGCAAACCACTCGATAAAGGACGCGGCGTAGACGATTTCGCCCTTGGCTTCAGCCAGCGGCTTGCCCTGCTCAAGGGTCATCAGACGAGCAAGGTCGTCCTGGTTTTCGATCAGCAGCTCGAACCAACGGCGCAGCTTGTTTGCACGCTCCTTGGCGGTAAGGGCACGCCAAGCCGGCAGCGCCTTGTCGGCAGCCTCGATGGCACGGCGGGTTTCCGCGGCGCCCATCTTCGGCACACTGCCGAGAATCTCGCCCGTGGCCGGGTTATTGACCTTGATGGTTTGACCGTTGTCCGCGTCGACCCAAGCGCCGTCGATAAAGGCTTGTTGGCGGAACAACTGGGTATCTTTGAGCTGCATGTCGGCTTTCCTTAACAGCACCGCGCGCACGCGGAGCGAATTAGAGTTGTAGAAAGGCGCCTTGTGGGCTGCCGTCAGGGAAATCAGCCCCAGCACGCAACGTGAGTGAAACGGCGCACGGGAGACAGAGCGTTTGAAATCTCAAACGAATCCTAGGAGCAATGGGGGTACAGGGCAATAGTCTGTTCGAAAAAAAGAACGTAAAGCGCCTGCGTGTTCGGGAAGTGTGATCAGCGTGGACGAACAGCGTTCCACCCCATCGACCACCGGCCCCCGATGCAGAGCCCTGGCGGGAAGGTTTCCCACGATCCAGCGGCCAAACCCAGCATGGACGCCCAAGGTCGACATGGGTATGATGGCGCCCGCACAAGCATCCGTAGCTCAGCTGGATAGAGTACTGCCCTCCGAAGGCAGGGGTCGTGGGTTCGAATCCCGCCGGGTGCACCAGATTAGTGAAAAAGCCCCAAACCGAAAGGTCTGGGGCTTTTTCGTATCAACGCCTTCTCACCCCCTCCAACAACCCCGGCAAATCCTCCTGCGGAAACCGCTCATGCAACGCCAGCAGCTTCTCATCCGCCGCCCTGCTTTCCCCCGCCTCACGTAGCGCGACAATCTCCCGCAACCCCTCCTCCAACGCAGGCCCTGGCACTGGCGCGCGTTTAGTGATTCGTTCGGCTGCAGATTGGCCCACCATCGCCCCAGCGCGCTCATCCCTGGGCGCCATCGCAATCCGAGCCATCGGTGCCTGCACAGAAAACGTAGCGGTAGATATTTCGTTATGCGCCACCGGCTCACGCATCACCACACCCACCATCAACGCCAGCCCGGCCACCGTGGCGAATGCCATTTGCCAGCGCGGTTGTTTACAGATGTTGCGCCAGCGCTGCCACACGCTCATCTGCGGCTCTGGGGCCTCACGTCGGGCGGTGTCGAGGATGAAGGCGTCGAGGGCTGCAGGCGGTTCGCCTGGGCTGTGTTGGCGATAGTGCTGCAGCATGTCATCGGGATCCGGTTTGGCGCGTTTATCGGTCATGCGGTGATCTCCTCGCCCAGCAGGCGGCGCAGTTTCTGCTGGGCGTAGCGCAGGCGGCTTTTGACGGTTTCCAGCGGGGCGTTGGTGAGGGCGGCGATTTGCGGTACGTCGAGGTCGCCGTGCAGGCGCAGCAGGAAGACTTCGCGCTGGTCGTCGGGCAGGCCTTGCAGGGCGGCGTCGAGGCGGGCCTGGTCGCGGCTCAGGCTCAGTTGCTGCTCGGGGCCGGCGTCGTGGGCGGGCTGGGCGTGCAGTTGTTCGTCGTAGCTGTCGTGCAGCGGGCTGTGGATGCCGTGCTTGCGCCAGTGATCGATCAGGCGGTTGCGGGCAATCTGGAACAGCCAGGTACGAAAACTCGCGCGGCCCTGTGGCTGGGTGGTGCTGCGGATCAGGCTCAGCCAGGTTTCCTGATAGATCTCTTCGGCCAATTCGGCCTTGTTGCACAGGGCCACGAGAAATCGGTAAAGGCCCTGGCGGTGACGTGCGTAGAGCGCTTCGAACGCGGCGGCGTCACCGGTTCGGTAGCGGGCCAGCAGCGATTCGTCGCTGGGTGAGGCAGCCGGGGTGGGCATGTGCGTGGCGGGCTCCTTTTGATCGCAGCGTGTCAGTCAGGACATTTAGTGAATGGCATACCGCTATCGGGAGCAAGCCCCCTCCCACAGTTGATTGTGGAGGGCCGAGGGATTGGCTTAACCGAGCGTGTGAATGATTCGCTCACTTGGGTCAGACGCAGGAGTCCGTGAAGTAGGTTCATTCGCCGGTCAATCTGGATAGTTTCACGAGCTGGGTGGCACGGCCAGCAACGACGGGGTCGAGGGCTGAAATTAAACACTGCATAAACATTTACGTCCTCGGCCCACCGCTCAAAAAAGTCTTGTTCGGACACATATCCACCTTTGGAAACGCTTTCCCGGACTGGCAGTTTTACCCCCCCCTGCAAACGGAACCTGCGGCGTCGTTCAAGTAAGGAAAGTGACAGCACCCAGCGGAAAATACTACCGTGAGAATAAATTTCAGCGCGCCCTTATATGCCTATCAGCCGTACATTCAACCTGCTCTGCGACCGTTCAACCGGTTGCTTGGAACACTCCTTCGGCCATTTCTCCAACCGCCTATTCCGCACCGCTATGTGCGCAAGGCGCCACCACACTACGTCGAGTCAAATCGCTTTCTGCATCCTCCAGCCAGAAGTACTCGCCATGCCAACTACGACGAGACGCTGCGCCGGGACGATCCACACGCAGCCAGGATCCACAAGCGCTCGTTTGACAAGCAGCAAGCCGTTGAGCAACTCACCCGGGAAACGGACAAGTGGCATGACTGGAATCGGAATGGCAAGACTGAAATTTCCTACACGTTCAACACCCATGCACAACGGTTCAACGAAGCTCAAAAGCGGGACGCTCGACGCTCCATGCAATCCTGGAGTGATGTCGCCAATCTGGATTTCACTGAGAACGGCCGCCAGGCAGAAGGTCGATTAAGCTTCGGTGTTTCCAGCCAAGTCCACACGGCAGTGGGCTTTTTCCCCGGACAGTTTTGGAGCAGCGGCAACACGCTTTACAACCCAAGCCGGGTGACACGCCACGATCTGACCCACGAAATTGGTCACACACTGGGCCTGACTCATCCAGGCCATTACGACGGTTGGAACGGGGCAAGCGCGCCTGACCACGTACAGGACTCCAGAGCGCATAGCGTCATGAGTTACTTCGACGCCGAACACTGCGGCAAGCAGCTTGGCGAACCGCCCAAAGCGCCGATGATGGACGACATCAGTGCGGTGCAAAAAAGGTATGGGGCCAATCATCACATTCGCCGGGAAGACAACACCTACGGTTTCAACTCCAATAGCGGCAGGGATTACTACTCCCTCGAAAACCATCGGGATAGCGCGGCGTTCTGCATCTGGGACGGCGCGGGCAACGACACGCTGGATGTCTCGGGGTACGGCAACGACCAGGTCATCAACCTCAGGGCGGGCTCGTTCTCGGATGTGGGGGGTTTGCGAGGCAATGTCTCTATTGCGCGCGACTGCGCCATCGAAAATGCCATTGGCGGCTCAGGCCATGACGCACTGATCGGCAACGACGCCGCCAACCGGCTCACGGGTGGGGGCGGCGCAGACCGGCTGCGCGGCGGCAGAGGCGCGGACACGTTCGTCTATAAACGCGCCAGCGATTCCACGCCTGAAGCCCCGGACGAAATCATGGACCTCTCCACCGGGGTCGACAAAATGGACCTGCGCGGCCTGGAGAACGAGGCCAATACACACCTCAAACTCGTCACTGCCTTCACTGGGCGCGCAGGCGAAACCATCGTCAGTTTCGACCCGGCTATCAATCGCTATTTCGTCGCCATCGACCTGACTGGCACGGGCAAGCCGAGCTTCCGAGTCAACAGCACGCAATTGATCAATCCCAAGGACATCCTGGTGAACTGAGGTCGCAAAAGCCCTGGCTGACCATGCGGCCAGCAGGGCTTTCAAACACCTCAGTCGGTGCCGTATTTCGGATTACGCGGGCCGTACAGAATGCCGGTGCGTTGTCCTGCCGACAGCAGGCGGGCGCTGGTAATCCCGGCAATCGGGTGCGCCGCATCGGTGGAGCTGTTGATCACCTGCTTGACCGCCGCCGTGATCAGCATGCCTACCAGGCCGCCGCCGTTGTTGTTGCCTTCTTCGCTGGACGCACGCGCCGCACCGGTCCACAGGGTGGTGCCGGTACGCAGGTCGACCAGTTTGGCCGAGGCCGTCACGGAGGTGTCGCTGGAGATCAGCATGTACTTGGTGCCGTACTCGCTAACGGTGATGTACAGCGCTGCGTCCGCACCAAAGATGTCATGCAGCTTGGTGGGCGGCACGGCCTGAATATCGTTGGCAGTGGTCAGACCGTTCTGGCGGAAGGTTTCATCCACCAGGGCGATCGGCAACACGTAGTAGCCGGCTTCGGCCAACGGGTAAGTCACCTGCGACACCAGGCTGTAGGAGGCCTGCACTTCCGGCGACTCGTTGATCGGCGGCAGTACCAGGATCGACTTGGGCCGCGCCTGTTTGTAGGCCGTGTAATCAATGGTCTTGGGCGCCGCGCAACCGCCGAGCAAAGCCAGGGCCAGCAAGGCGCCGGTGAGTTTCAAGAGGTTCATTTGAGGGCAACTCCGGCCTTGGCGTTTTTAAGCAAAAAATCCATGTAAGGGGCGGACTCAGGGAACAACGCCTTTTCGGTACGCAGCTCCTGCACCATCTGGTCATCCTTGCCCATGCTCATGTACAGCATGCCCAAATGCGCGTGGTAACCCGGCGGCGCCTTGCGGCCACTGGCGTTGATCTTCTGCAGATCGCGTTCCAGTGCCTCGACTTGCGCTTCCTTGGGCTCACCCTTGAAGTACTCGTAAACCTGCGGCTGGTAGCTTTCCCATTGATACAGGGGCTGGGGCGCCGTCTGGCACCCGGCGACTGCTGCGATTGCTGTCAGCATCAGCGCCAACTTCACTGCCTTGCTCATCCGTGTACTGCTCCTTGTGGTGTGGCTGATCAGTTGCGCGGGTTCCAGGCGCCGGCATTGATGCCGTCGACCAGGCGGTTGATCGCTTCGCGCATGGCCAGGTCCAGCACCTTGCCATTGAGGGTGGAGTCGTAGCTGGCGGTACCGCCGAAGCCGATCACTTCACGGTTGGACAGCGCGTACTCACCGGCACCCTGGGTGGAATACACCACTTCGGATGTGCTGATGTTGACGATATTCAACGCGACCTTGGCGTAGGCCACCTGGGTTTTGCCACGGCCGAGAATGCCGAACAGCTGGCGGTCGCCGGTCTCTTTGCGGCCGAACTCGGTCACATCGCCGGTCACTACGTAGTCAGCGCCCTTGAGCTTCTGCGCGGTGCCTTTGATCGCGGCTTCCTGGGAGATTTCGCCCATGTTGTCGCGATCCAGCACGTTGAAGCGGTTGGTCTGCTGCAGGTGAGTAATGAGGATGGTCTTGGCCTGACCACCGAGGCGGTCGACGCCATCGGAGAAGATGCCGCGCATGTAGCTGGAGCGGTTATCGAACTTGCCCACGGCAATCGGCACGCGCACGCCGGAATAGGCAATCTTGGCGCTGGCGACCTGCTCCACCGGCATCGCGCGGTTGCTCTCGGTGGCGCAACCGGCCACGGTCAACAGCGCTGCGGCGGTGAGGCCAGACAGCAGGATTTTGGAGAGTGTGTTCACGTATTGCTCCTGAAATGGGAAATCGGCAGAGCTAAGGCCTGCGGCGATTCCGGGAGGAGCAACACGTGCGTCTGCATTCATCCCTGAATCTGTAGTGCCGCAACGGCTGGCGCATTTTACGGAGTTAAGGGGGGTTCTCAAGTTGTTTCGCGCGGATATGTGAACCCTGCACAACCTGCAGAACATGAAGTTCCACCAGGCTTACTTGAGCTCCTTCACCAGATACTGGCCGGAGATCTGCGTGATCCCGGTCAGCGCCCGGCGCAAAGCCTCGGGGTCAGTGCGGTAGGTCAGCGGCGTGTAGCCATACACATTCTGGCCATTGAACGGCGTGATCGTCTCGAACGTACGCCAGATCATCTGGTCGCCACGGTCCATCTGCGCAATCACCGAAATGGTCGGGTAGATCACGCTGCTGAAACCCTGGGTCAGGCGAAACCCCCACTCAGTCACCGTCAACTGAATCTGCGCATCGGCGGGCTCATCGTCACCCACCACCTTGAGCGTCGACGTCTTGCCCAGCGCATCGACAAAACCTTGTTTGAGCAACACACCCACGTCGATGTTTTCGGCGTCCATCACCGTCAATATCGCCGCTGGCGTCGACATTTCAGCCAACTGCCCAAGCTTCATGCCAGCGGCAAACCCGGCACCGCTCAACGCCGCAGTCCCCACCCTGGACGCCCCGCTCGCCATGCCCACACCGGCACCCAACCCGGCCCCCAGCGCCGCGCCCCAGGCTTGTTCACGACCGAAGTACACCATGTTCTTGCCCCACTTCACGGGCAGCACTTTCACGGTTTTAACCTGCGCGCGATTTTCCGGTGTGAGCGGATGGCTGACGCAGCCGCCGAGGATGAGGGTGGTGAGGAGAATGAGGAGGAGGTTTTTCACGGCAGTCCCTTGGTGTTTTGGGTGTTTATTCAACTCTTCAATGCTGGCAAAGACAGCACTTCATCGTATTGTGGCCAGTCTTCCCTTGCGCGCTTTAGCACACCTTGCATCAACTCGTCCAACTCAGGCACTGGTTGCTCGGACGGCAATTGGTCAAAGGGCGCGGCCAGCAGCGGATGATCAATCTTCTGCGGATTGGCTAAACCTTCCCACTGGCGCAGGCGCAGGATATAGAGAATTTCCACCGGCACGCGCTCCAAGTGCCAGTCCTGATTGAAGTCGTAGGAATTCTTCTGGCTCTCTTTGCCGGTTTGCCAAGTGTGGCGGTCACACGCGGCCAATAGGCAGGGCATCAGGTCGTCGGGGCTGGGAGTGCGCCAATTGGCCAACAAGGCTTCGTAGATGGGTTCGTCGTAAGCATAAGCAGGCCATTGATGCGAGACATCGCCCACCCAATCGGCAAACACACGCAGCATAAAGGCTTGGGCGCGGCGGTGTTGCTCTTCGTACTCAATCACTAATTGATGCCCACGGTTGAGAGCCGCATGGGTGAGATAGCCCTGATGGATGACGGCATCCTTCCAGCCTAGGATCGCCATGGCGGCCATCATATTGGTGGCGGTTTGGATGCTGTAGTTTTGGCGGCGTCGATCATTGCCTGCCGCTTTGGCAATAATGTCGAACTGGCCCGCCCAGAAGAACAACTGCCAAATTCCTACTTGGTAATAGCGCAGCCAATGGGCCAATTCCAGAAGCCATTGCGGGTTATCTGGCGCGGTTGCCATTACCTTGTGGGCTCGTGTGACGGCCATCCATTCGGAGCTACTACGCGTAACGTTGTCACTATTCGGTACAGGCATTGATGGCTTCGCAAATGCATCGCCGCGCTCAACATATTCACGGATTCCATTAAACTCGTAGTCATCTGAGACGTATGGCCCCTTGGCTATGCGCCCCAGTACACTTTTGTAGGAGGGCCATTTCGGGTTTACGCCCGAGCGCTCGCACTGAATTACTTCTTGGTCCATGGTTCCACCTTAAATTCTGCTACACCTGTTTTACTGGGGGCGGGAACACCGACTTTGACTGTTACACCTTGAACTTTGGCTTTTCCTGAATCCAACGCCGCTTGCAAAGCATCGCGTAAAGCAGGATCAGAGTCTGCAATTAATCTATTACCCAGCCACCCCTCCAACCGCGTCCTCGGGTCCCCATGCGGCGTACCGGCCTTACTCACACCATTCACCGAAGACTTCGCATCCATCACCACCACGGTAATCGTATCGCCATTGATCGCCACCGCGCAGCCATCGCAGCCGTGGTTGCTACTGTTTTGCAGAGGTTTGAAATTGAGGCCGGTTTTCTCGTTAAGGGTTTGCAGGGCCAGTTGCTCGCCCAACACCCCATCATTTACAAGCGAACCGGTCTTCCAATTGGGAAGGTGCGACAGCGGGATACTTTCAAATGTCTGCCCAAACAGGTCTTCAACCGAACTGAGCTTGGGGGGGCTTATTGCATCAGGGATAACCTGGCCCGTCCCTTTTGGACCAATCCCGCCGCTAAAATCCCCAGCGTTCTCTACAACAACCTCATTAAACGTAGTCGTAGTCGTACCCGACGTATAACCATCAGAAAGCCTTCCGCTAAACTCCCCCTCAGCGCTGAACCATGGAGGCGTACCCGCCGAGCCCTTCGCCGCCACCTCCAACTCAGCCTTGGCAACCTTGGCCGTAACCTTCTCCGCCAGCAAGGCACCACCCTTCACCAGCCCGGCGCCATCGGCGAGAACGCTCGCCATATCAATCAAAAGCTTACCGGTTTCAACCCCGGCCAGGTATGAACCACTGGCCCCGGCTTCTTCGTAGTGCATCTGCAATTTATCAAGGCGGTCGATGTACGATTGCTTGACCGAATCCCAAACACCACCGCTCTCGACAACGGATTTCAGGGCCCTGATGGTCTCTGTAAAGTTACCAGCCGTGTGCACAATGCTGTCGATGGATTCATTCAACCCAATAGCCGCACCTGAGAGTGCACCTGCTGTAAAGACGGCATCCTGCGAAATATCGATTGCCAGCCACTTGGTAGCGGTGCCTGTGCGGCATCCCGCACCCGGGCAAGCTGCCATTTCCGCATCACGCTGAGCTTTCTGCCCCTCGCTCAGATAGTTGTTCTGAACCGCATTTGTCACCGCCTGCGCGCCCGTGACCGCCCCACCCAGATCGCCTCCCGTAACCCCCCCGGCCAATCCCGCAGCCAAACCGGACAACGCCGACACGGTCTCCTTCTGATCCTGCGTCAGATCCGCCGTTGCCACACCCGGATACATCTGGTGCGCAATGTACTCACCCGTCGCCGCGCCAGCACCGCCGGCCAGTGCCGAGTTGCCTTGCGCCTGCGCTACCACCGCGCCCAGTACGGCATGCGCCATGGTATTCAGCGCGGTATCGTCCCCGGTGGTTTTCCTGATCACTTGTGCCAGGTACGGCGCCGATGCCCCCGCAATAGCTGAGCCAATATCGCCCCCCACAAGGCCTTGCAATGCTGCTGTCACCGCCTGTGCTACACGGGGGTAATTACCGCCGACCCCGTAGTCAGCCATGATTCGTTGATAAGCGTCAGTGGCAATGAGTTGTTGCTTGTAGCGTTCGACGTCTTCTTTATTGGCATCTTTTTCAGGTTCCTTGATGCCACGCTTATCAAGTTCAGCACGCGCCTCTTTATCGGCATTAAGCTGACCTTGGGTCCGAACGATATCGACCGTTTGCGTACCAATGTCCGCAATAAGCTGCACCTGCCGCAGGCGTTTCTGCTCTTTCTCCTTATCGAAAATCGGGCTGATGCTGCCGTTGGCGTGTTCGACGTCGTGGCTGAGCGTGGCGACGTCCTGCTGCTGTTTGGCAGGGTCGCGGATGTCGAGGGTGCCGTTGGAGATGGCCGATGAGGTGGTGCCGCTGTCGCTGTCGCCGTGGTTGAAGGCGATCAGGGTGCCGGTGGGCATGTTGCTGATGAAGGCGCCGGAGCCATCACTGCCCGTGCTGACGCTGGCGCTTTGCAGTTTGCTGCTGTACTCGGCCTTGTTCTTCAACACACTCCAGCCGAGGGTGCCGGTGCTCAAACGGTTTTTATCTGGCGTGGCGGTGCTGGCGATCACGCTGCCGTCGAGTTGAGTGTGGTTGCCCACGTCGATCTGGTAACCGCCCTTGCCGGCGAACAGGCCGGTTTGCTCCTGCACGCTTTGGTATTTGGAGTCGAGCTTGCTTTTGCTGACGCTGAGGTTGGCGCTGCCGCCTGAACCGATGATGGCGTAGCTGACGCCGGCGCTCGCATCGGTCTGCTTGGACTTGTAGTTGTCGGTGTCTTGCAGACTTTGCAGCGTGAGGTCGCGACCGACGGTGGCGGCGATTTTGTCGGCGCTGACCTGGGCGCCTTTGAGGGTCGTGTCGCGCCCGCTGGTCAGGTTGATCTGGTTGCGGCCGTCCAGCAAAATAGGGGGCTGAACACTATTCTTCTACAAAAAATAAATCATATTTTTAAAGAGCAACTCTGATGAACTCTAAAAAACGCAAAAACGTGGTCTGACCCCCTATTCCACTATTCCACACTCCGATAGCCAGAGTAAGTTTTGACGTAAATAAATTCCTTGTTGACTCCTGCATCCGCCCTGGCTGTTTTCACGACATCGTTCATCTGGATTCCTCAGGGTCAGCCCTCTACTCCCCAAAACCTGACCTTAACTCCCTTACCTCAAAAGCGGAGCTGGCTACTTTAAACCCAACGTTAGTCTAGACAAAACATCTTTTTTATCAAATTGAAAATGTAGAGTGTAGCTGCCCATCTCATATTTCACCCAGCGATCAATATAACCAAGTAGCATATCCAGCTTCCCCCCACCCAAAGATGAAGGCGTGCCTAATAGATGAATCACTTTTGATTCTGAACTATCAGGAGGAACTGGCAACTGCCCCTTAAACATTGAAAACCCTTCATCCGCCCTAGTATAAAAAACGACCTGGTCTACTCTGTTGTTTTCTAACAAGAGAAGAATACCCGAGCTAAAAAATGAGTAATACCTTCTATCGCCTAGAACACCCTCTTCAAAATTAGGCAACTCATTAAGAGTTTGAGGAAGGCGAACGAATTTACTATCCGCCTCCGAGCACCCTAATACTTCAACAAAACCATCCCACGTCCGCATCACTTAATCACCCCCGCCTGACGATTTCTATCAACAATTTTCTTTATTGCTTCATCAACTAGCTTGGGATCATAACCTCGCTCTAGCATGTTAATCCTCAACGCATCTGTATCACGACATACTGCACCACAAAGATCCAGTGAATCTTGCTGAACCTGAGCTGCTGTATTCTTCCCTCCATAGGTTGGCCCCGCCTGGTGAACATCTTTCGGAACTTCCACAGCGGTGGCATTTTGATATAGCATTTTTTCTTCTGCTGGAGTCAGTTTTCTGCCCAACTCATTTTCCTTCGCTTTTCTCAAAGCGGAGAAAGACGGAATGTGATCATGTTCTAATCCGTCTCCAACAACTTCCCCTTTTTTAAGATCCTTATATGATCCGACATCAAGAGGCTTAACATTCTGAATCTCATTGCTGGCGTTGCTAATCAGCTTCGATGCTTCGCTGAGATCGCCCCTACTCAGCGCTTTCCTTGCCATTTTCAGGGTAGCAGCAGCAATCCGCTCACCCGGTATAAGAGCCGCTGATGCCTCCAAATAGTCAAGCGCACTTTCTGCTTCTACAACACTTTTGATTGTACCAACCACCGGCACAAAATCAGCTCCCTGCAATAGGGTAGCTTTCAGTTCCTCACGTCGCTGATCATACATCTTGACCGAGCAGGCCTCCGCGCTCATCCCGGCACAATTTTCTTTTTTATACTGCTCGTTTTGTGCTTCGACACGATCTCCAGCCAACTGCTGAGGTGTCTTGCCTGCCGCGAGTGCTTCAGCAAGGTCACTGAGCGAGTTGTTCTCTACCGCATTGCTTCCCGCTTGCGCCCCGGTCACCGCCCCACTGAGGTCACCACCAGCACCCGCCCCAACCAACCCTGCGGCCAAGCCCGACAGCGCAACCACCGTCTCTCTCTGCTCCTGCGTCAGATCCGCCGTTGCCACACCCGGATACATCTGGTGCGCAATGTACTCACCCGTCGTCGCGCCAGCACCGCCGGCCAGTGCGGAGTTGCCTTGTGCCTGCGCTACCACCGCGCCCAGTACGGCATGCGCCATGGTATTCAGCGCGGTATTGTCCCCGGTGGTTTTCCTGATCACTTGTGCCAGGTACGGCGCCGACGCGCCGGCGATGGCGGAGCCAATATCGCCCCCCACAAGGCCTTGCAATGCTGCTGTCACCGCCTGTGCTACACGGGGGTAATTACCGCCGACCCCGTAGTCAGCCATGATTCGTTGATAAGCGTCAGTGGCAATGAGTTGTTGCTTGTAGCGTTCGACGTCTTCTTTATTGGCATCTTTTTCAGGTTCCTTGATGCCACGCTTATCAAGTTCAGCACGCGCCTCTTTATCGGCATTAAGCTGACCTTGGGTCCGAACGATATCGACCGTTTGCGTACCAATGTCCGCAATAAGCTGCACCTGCCGCAGGCGTTTCTGCTCTTTCTCCTTATCGAAAATCGGGCTGATGCTGCCGTTGGCGTGTTCGACGTCGTGGCTGAGCGTAGCGACGTCCTGCTGTTGTTTGGCAGGATCGCGGATGTCGAGGGTGCCGTTGGAGATGGCCGATGAAGTGGTGCCGCTGTCGCTGTCGCCGTGGTTGAAAGCGATCAGGGTGCCGGTGGGCATGTTGCTGATAAAGGCGCCGGAGCCATCACTGCCCGTGCTGACGCTGGCGCTTTGCAGTTTGCTGCTGTACTCGGCCTTGTTCTTCAACACGCTCCAGCCGAGGGTGCCGGTGCTCAAACGGTTTTTATCTGGCGTGGCGGTGCTGGCGATCACGCTGCCGTCGAGTTGAGTGTGGTTGCCCACGTCGATCTGGTAACCGCCCTTGCCGGCGAACAGGCCGGTTTGCTCCTGCACGCTTTGGTATTTGGAGTCGAGCTTGCTTTTGCTGACGCTGAGGTTGGCGCTGCCGCCTGAACCGATGATGGCGTAGCTGACGCCGGCGCTCGCATCGGTCTGCTTGGACTTGTAGTTGTCGGTGTCTTGCAGACTTTGCAGCGTGAGGTCGCGACCGACGGTGGCGGCGATTTTGTCGGCGCTGACCTGGGCGCCTTTGAGGGTCGTGTCGCGCCCGCTGGTCAGGTTGATCTGGTTGCCGGCGTCCAGCGTGGTCTCGGTCCAGGTGGTGCCGTTGCCTTTTTCGTTGCCTGTGCCTTTGTTGGCATTGGCGAAGATACTCAGCCCGCCGCCGTCGGAGCCCACGCCCAAGCTGATGCCCACCGCCCCGCCGCTGCTCTTGTTGTTGCCCTCGAGCTTCTGGTCGTTGGCTGCCGCTTCCAGGCGAATGTCGCGCTCGGCGGCCAGTTGCATCTGGTTGCCGGCCTGCAGCTTGCTGCCTTGCACACGAATATCACCCGCGTCCCCGGGCGTGCCGTTGCCGTCGGCCACGATGGTGAGGTTGTTGCCGGCGGTGAGGCTACTGCCCTGGCTGAGGGTTTGTTCCTGAGTCTGTTTGGACTCGGACTTTTGTGAGCCCAGGGAGAGGCTGATGCCCACGAACTGCGCGACGTTGCCGCTGTTGATGCCCCCGTCCTTCTGCGCCGCCTGCCACGCCTGCACACCGGTCAAGCCGGCCTTCACGCCTTGCAGCGCCGACAGACGAGTGTCGTCCTCGTTCTTGGCCTGTTTGGCGGTCTGGTATGCGCTGTCCACCGCGCTGCCCACGGTGCCGGACAACGCCAGGGTCAAGCCGCTGGATTTGCTCTTGGCGGTCTGCTCACTGCGGTTGTTGTTCTCGGACGCCAGGATGCTGACATTCTGCCCGGCCAGGCTGATGTCCTTGCCGGCCACCACGTCGGAGCCACGTACGGTCAGGTCCTTGCCGGCCTGGATGTTCACGCTGCCCAGCACGCTGCCAACATTGCTGGCGCGGGTGGTTTCGGTGCTGCTGGTGGTGGTGTTTTTGTTGCTGCTGGAGCCTAGCGTGACGCCGATGCCGCCGGTGCTCAGCAAGCCCGATTTTTTGACCGAGGACGAATGGCTCTGCTCGAAGCTTTCGGTGGCGCCGTCGATCAATACGTTGCGCCCGGCCTGCACGCTTGTGGCGTGGGTGGACACCACATCGCTGGCCGTGGTGCCGATGTCTCGACCGGCACGCACCACCACCGTGTCGCCGCTGATGGAAGAGCCTTGCTGGGCGATCTGGTTGCTGCTGTCGATGCGTGTCTTCTGGCTGCTGGAGAGCAACCCGTTGCTGGTCTTGGTTTTGCGGTAATAGCTGTAGTCGCTGTTCTGCGCGGCCTTCAGCGCCAGGTCATTGCCGGCGTACAGGTACGCTTGCTGGCCGGCACTCGCGCGGCTGGCCGTGGCGATCAGGTCGTTGCCGGCGCTCAGGGACAGGTCGCCGCCCGCCACCAGCGAGGTGCCCACCTGTTGAACGTGGTCCTCTTTGCTGGTGACCTTCTTCGAATTGGAGGCCGAATGCTGCTCGTTGGTGACCGCGCCGAGGTTCACATTGCCCGTCGCCGCCATCGCCAAATCACGCGTGGCATTGAGCTGACTGCCCACCGCGCTGATATCGCGCCCCGCCACCAGATGCAGATCACGGCCCGCCTCGACCACCGAGCCCTGCTGGGCGAGGGTGCTGAAGCTCGAGCGGCTGCCAATGTTGCCGCTGTTCAGGGTTTGCGAAGCGGTGACGTTGATGTCGCCCTTGGCCTGAACGATGGTATCGGCGCCGCTCTTGAGTGCGCCGCCGACGTTGTTGATATTGCCGCCTGCTTGCAGGGTAAGCGCGTTGGCCGACTCGATGCGCGCGGCGTTGTCGACGAAGTCGCTGCGTTCGGTGCGGTAGCCGCTGGCGCTCTGGTGGGTGGTGACGGTACGCTGGTTGAGCAGGTCGGCGCCGGCAGCGAGGTTGACGTCGCGGCCGGCGAGAATGCCGCCGCCGCGGTTGCTGAGGGTGTTGCCGCTGAGCAGATCGAGGCGCCCGCCGGCTTGCATCAGGCCGCTGTTGGTGAGGTTGCCGCCGGCGTTGGCGAACAGGCTGCTGGTGGCGCGCAGGGTGCCGACGTTGTTGAGGTCGGCGCCGGCCATCAGGCTCAGGTCGTTGCCGGAGATCAACGCGCCGTTGGGCGCCAGGCGATTGTTGGCCTGGGCCAGGTACAGCACGGGCACCAGCACTTGTTGGCCGGCGACGGTGGCGTTTTCCAGCCAGACAATATCGTGGGTCAGCGCCGCGACCTGCTCGGCAGTGAGGCTCACGCCCACGGCCAGGTTGAGCGCGGTTTTGCTGGCGACGGCGTTGTCCATCAAACGCTGGTACAGGGCGGCATCGCTGGTCAGGCCATCAATGAACCGCTGGCCGGTGCGGGCAAGCACGGCTTGCTGGATCAAGCGTTGTTCGTAGAAGCCGTCACCCAGACGCTTTTGTGCCAGGTCCGGGTTGAAGCCCAGCTTGGCCAGCAGGTAATCCGAACCCAGGAACTGACGCATGTCGGTCAGCGCCGGGTTGGTTTCGATCAGGTACTTTTGCGGGTTGGCCGCGAACTGGCTGCTGGGCAGGCCGCTGGCGCTGGTGCCGTCGTTGAGGTGAAATAGGCCGTTCTGCCCGGTGGGCAAGCCAAAGCCCGGCAGGCCGAGCGGGTTGACCTGTTGCTGGGCGACATCCGGCGGCAGTTGCGGGTTGAGGCTGACCAAGGTGGAGTAACCCGGCGCGCGGGTGTCGGTTTTGATGCCGCTGCCCACGTAGGTGTAACCACCGCGCACCACGCTGTTGTCGATGCCGGCCTGGGCTTTCACATTGACGGCGCCGCCGGCCTGGATCACCGCTGCGTAACGCTGGTCGGAAGGCGCCAGCTCGGTGGTCTTGAGGGGCACCCACTCGCGCTCCATGGTGCCGATAAAGGCAGCCATGGCGGCTTCGACGCCGCTCATGTCGTTGGGGTCGTAATTCGCCCCGCCGATGGAATAACGCTGGTTGAACGCGGCCGCAGGCTCGGCCCAGATTTCCGGGTGACGGCTGCGCTCGGAGGCAAAAATACGTTCGCTGAGGGTGTCGTGGGTCACCAGGCCCACGTTGTTCAACTGATTGACGACGGCGGTCAGGTTGCCGCCAGCGGCGATGCTACTGCTGCTGTTGAGCAGCTCGCCACCGGTCAGCAGCATGTTGCCGCCCGAGGTGATGCTGGACGCCGCGCTGGCTTGCGTCACGATCAAGTGCTCACGCTGGGCAATCAGGTACGGGCGGTTTTCCTTGCCGCCGTCACAGTCGCCGCCCGTGACATTGAAGATGCATGCGGTAGGCGTGATGGAAGCGCTGTAGATGCCCGATTCACTGGTGAGCAGCGTGCGGATGTTCTGAAGGGTGCTGGCGGCGAGGGTCAGGTTGGCGTCGGTCTGGATCGTCGAGGAACTGTTGACGATGCTGTCGGCGAGGCCGCCCTGGCCGTCGCGGTCGATGCGCAGGTTGCCCAGGGCATAGATGTTGGCGGCGAGGTTTTTCAGGCGCTCGACGCGCAGGCTCATGTCGCCGCCGCTGAAGATCAGGCCATTGTCATTGAGCAGGCTGGCGGTGGTGACAGTTGTAACCCCGCCGCTGCCGAGGGTGCCGAGGTTGTTGACGGCTGCGGCGCGCAGGCTGAGGTCGGTGGCGGCGGTCATGCGGCCGCTGTTGTTGAGCGTGCCGCCCAAGGTGAGGTCGAGGCTGCCGTTACTGGCCACGGTGCCGGCGGTGGTCCAGTCCTGGCCGCTGCCCACCAGCCGGGTGCCGGCCAGCAGTTTGCCGCTGGCGGTCTGGTTGAGAGTGCCGACATTGACGGTCAGGCGCTCGGCCTGGATCGTGCTGCTGTTGGTCCAACGGGCTTTGTCGAGGGTCAGGTCGCCGTGGCTGACCAGGCTGCCGCCAACCTCATCGAGGTTGATGCCGCTGAGGTCGAACACGCCGCTGCCCACATGCAGCACGCTGCCGCCGGTGTTCTGGAACGAGCCGGCGGCGAGGCTCAACCCGCTGTTGGCCGCCTCCAGGGAGCCACTGTTGTTCAACAGGCCGCCGATGACGTAACGCGTTTGACCGGCGCTCCCCAGTGCCCGCATCTGGGCGCTATTGCTCAGGCTGGCGGCACTCACATCCAGCGTGGTGGCGCTCTCGATCAGGCTGCGGTTGTTGAGTGCGCCGCGCAGGCTGACGTCGATGGCCTGGCCGGCGATCTGCCCGGCGTTGTCAACATCGCCGCCACGCAACGACACACGATTGCCGGCGAACACCGCGCCGGTGCCGTTGCTGAACTGGCCGGCGTCGATCAACACGTCCCCGGCCCTGGAGGACAGCCGACCACCGTTGTTGTCCAGGCTGCCGGCGCTGAGGGTGAGGCCGGCGTTTTCGCTGTGGATCAAACCGTTGCTGCCGTTCTGCAGCAGGCCACTGGTGGTGACCGTCACGTCGTCGTTGGCGGCCAGGGTGCCGTTGTTCTGATTGTCGAGGCTGTTGGCGAACAGGCTCAGCAGCCCTTGGCTCGCGAGCTTGCCGCCCTGATTGTCGACATGGCCGGCGCGCTGGATCAGCAGCGGCCCGGCGCTGGCCAGCTTGCCGTTGCGGTTGATCAGGTCACCGAGCAGGTCGAGGGTGATGGCCGCGCCGCTGGTGAAGCTGCCGACGCTGTTGTCCAGGGCCTGGCCGTGCAGCGCGATGGCGCCGCTGCTGTCGATCGAGCCGCCGGCGCTGTTGTCGAGCAAGCCGCTGACGTTGAGGGTTTGCGCGCCGTCACTGGAGATAATGCCGGCGTGGCGATTGTCGAGCAGGGCCGTGTTGACCACCAGCGCGTTATCGCTGAGCAGACGGCCCTGGTTCTGGTTATCCACAGCCGCCGCGTTCACCGTCAGCGCCTGTTTGGCGCTCAGGGTGCCGCCCTGGTTGTTGAGGGTTTGGGCGGCCGTGGCGGTGAGTGCGCGGTTGGCGATCAGCGTGCCGGTGTTGGTGATGCGCTGGGCGTTAAGGGTGACGTCGCCGTTGGCATTGCGGGTGTTGTCGGCGTTGACCCCGGCTTCGACGATGCCGTTGTTGGTCAACTGGCCGTTGCTGGCCAGGCTGATGCTGTCGCGGGCGGCGAGGGTTTTGCTGTTTTTCAGCTCGCCGCGGGTTTGCGCCTTGAGCGTGCTACCGGCGTAAACCGCGCCTTTGGTCTCAAGGCTGGCCGCGTTGATGTTCACCGCGCCGCTGGCCGCCGCCTGGGCCATGCTCAAGTGGCCGTTGGCATCCAGCTGGATGTCTCCGCCGCTGGCGGCCAGCGTGCCGTCGAGCTTCACGCCCACGCCGGCTTCGGTGCCCACCAGCTTGATCGCGCCGGCATACATGCCGCCCAGGGCCGACGAGTCGATGGCCAGCTCGGGCCTGGCGCTGCCGTCATCGGCGCGCGGGGTGGCGTTTAAGGTTTTGGCGTCGACGTCATTGCGCCCGGCAATCACGTTCAGCTCGCGTGCATTGATCTGCGCGTTGATTTTGGCGATACGGGTGATGATCTCGAAACGGTCGACATTGCTCGCGTTCAGGCCTTGGCCGTCGATGGTCACCGCGCCGCCGTCGACCTGATAGCGCTGCAACTGGCCGCTGGCATCGAGCACTGGCTTGCCGGTGGTCAGCGTCACGTTCGGCGTGTTGATAAAACCGCAGCCGCTGCAGGTAACGCCATACGGGTTGGCCACGATCACCTTGGCCGACTGCCCCGCCACCTCGGTGTAACCGCGCAACTGGCTGGGGCTGCCGCCGTTGACCTCGTTGAGAATCACATTGGCCGCGCCGGCCTTGAGGTTAGGGTTGCCGACAATGATGCCGCCCAACTGCGTGTTCTGCAGCGGCGCGCTGGCGTTGTTGAGGATTACCCCATTGGGGCCGACGTTGTAGTCGCTGAACTGGTTATGGGACAGGCCGCTGCCATTGGGCGTGGCGATATTCACCACCGGCACGCCATTGCCCGCCTGGCCGACCGTAGTGCCGGGGCCGTTCACCACAATCCCCTCGGCCTGGGCCAGCAACGGCTGCCAGAACAGCACGTTGGCCAGGATCAAAGCCAAGCCACGTTGGCACAGGCGTTTCAGGGCAAAAGCGGGGCGAGCGTCCATATTCAAAATCTCAAGGCGACGGGGCGATAGAGACTGTTCGATCCGTCGAAACTTATTGGGTAGCACACAGGCATCGAACTTGCCGGGTTAAGTGCAGGGCCGAGCGACTGGGCACGCAATTTTTTGATTAATAACAACTTCACATCACCGTAAAGATGAAATTCCGGTTGTTGGACGGGTTATTCCGACAAGCGGCAGCTGTATTGAGGGCAGTTTGTTTGAGCGCGGATCATCAGTTGCCATTATTTAGCCAGCAAACTGCCGTCGAGATAGGTTAGTACCGGGAAGGTTGGAAAAGTTCTTGGGGGGATTGTGAAACGGGTCGCAAATAGTGGAAGTCCCGTGACGCGACCTTTGATGCCTTGCGCGGGTTTGATCGGGCGGCTTATAGTCCCGCCGTCGCTCAACAGAGCGATGGGATTTGGCGATCCGTAAACGAGTGCAAAAACGGTCTGCGTTTTTTTTGCAGGCATTTTTGCACCCGCAAAGTCGTGTTATGGCGGCTGTGCGCGGGAGACCTTCGGGTCTGCCGGTTACTCGTTTCCGGTTCGCCAACCTGCGCACAGCTGCCACCTGACTCGTTTGGCGACGATGGGGTGATGGCTTTCATACCATCAAAACGAGACTTCACATGAATAGATACATGCCTCTTACCGGCCACGACTGCACCGTCCCAGCCCTGATTATCGACACCCAGGCACCGCTGGATGTACTGCACGACGCCGCCGTATACCGCATCCGCGCTGTTACCCAATTGCTGGAGAACCTGGCGTTTCGCGATCAATTGAGCAGCGATGCGGTGGTGCTGCAAGATTTTGCGCAGTTGCTGGCAATTCCGCTGCGCGATGGGTGTGATGTGTTGGATGTGATCAGTCGCAGGCTTAATGGGGATCCGGCCTGAGTGAAAGTCGGGCGGCCGTAGTGTCGCCCGTTTTATGCGTGAACTGCACGACTGAATAATCTGTGCCCTGTCGCGTGCTGCGTTATCAACTTAGGCAGCACACCCGCCTCGGGGAAATAATAAAGTTCTGCCTTTCAATAAAATGGACTTACGCTTTCCGTCATAATTTCTATTGTTTTAAATCAGCCATTAGCTTCTCTATCGCTAATTCGAAAGCATGTTGCAAAGCGCCACGGAGAACTTCAGGGTCTGTTGCGTACTGCTGAGGTGTGTACGCCAAGGTATTTCCGTCACTGAAAGCTGTGATCGTTTCGAAATTCCTCCAGACGGCCATGTCCCCGCGCTTCATGGTCGCAACAACGCCAACAGTGGGATAAAGCTCTGAGCTATAATTTTTCAGGGCAAAGCCCCACTCCGATATGACAAATTCCATATGGGCGTCCGCTCCGCTGCCGTCTGGAACAATCTTGAATAATTGCTCAGCTGTGATCCGAGCCTCCAATTGCTGCTTAAACAATTGCCCCGGATCTATTTGATTGCGCTGCAAGTTCAACAAAATTGCCTGACGAGGACTTAAAGCCCCGCCATCTGCTACTTTCGCGCCCATTGCCAAACCCGCGCCAGCCATTGCACTGGTTGCGACTTTGGACGCACCCGACGCCATTCCCACAGCCACCCCGGTACCAGCACCCAGGCCTGCGCCCCATGCCTGATCCATGCTGGTGTACTTGAACTGCTGTTCAGGAAAAGAGGCAGGCAAGACAGCGAGAGTCTTAATCTTTTGGCGGTTCTCAATACTCAGGTCTTTGGTGGCACAACCACTCAGTAGAAATAACGTACAAAAAGCGGAGAAAAGAATTTTCATTTTTTATATTCCTGAATATCTGAAAGCTGAAATACACCAATAGCAACTCGATTACATTATTGCTCACTATCAACAAACGCAGCCAACTTCAAAAGAAAACCAGCTTCTCCAATCTCGCCGATCACTCACTGGATTGCCGTTGCGGAAGGGACCAATAAGCAGCCACCCATGTAGATATTCCTCCCAACACAAAACTCAAAAATACAGGAAACATATTCCTCATCACTCCATATCCTTCAACCTTACCTATAAAGAAAAAAACAATACCAAACATCCATGCAGCCGAAACAGTGGCGGCTACAATTGATACTACCCAGTGCACATTAGCTTTACGCTCAACCTTGAGGAAAACAAGTGAAATTGCTAATGCTAATGCCGGAAAAAGAAAGATCAACTGAGCCATTATGGGCACGGTAACAAAAAGTGAGAAGACTTCCGCTCCTCTCACCTCTCCAATTAATGATGAATTTCCAAGTACAGTAACCATTATCGAAATTAATATAAAAGGCACAGCTACTAATCCCGAAAAAAGAGGGTATAGCAGGAATGCGAAAAAAACTTTTATTCGAGGATAGGCGTTTAACGTCATGGTGCAACTTCCTGGTTGATGTCACAAAATATTAAGTTGCAACCAAAATCAAAACTGATCTTGTAATTAACCATAGTCACGTTTTCGTTGACAACTCACATTGTTAGCTGGGATTTTTTCTCGTTTTTTTAGGACCTCCGGTGTGAAATAGAGTCACGCAGCCATTTTCCTGAAGATATTATCTAAGTGACCAGTTATGAATCCTCAAAAATCTGCCAAGGCAACGGGATTGCGATCAGCTAAATCATCAATAATATCGTCTGCAGCCCAACGCATAATCATGTCTTGCCCAGCAGCGTCCTTACAAATAAATAAATCACTTGATAAAGAACCATCGATTACAGGAGACGTCTTTATGACTGAGTGTCATTAGGCCCCTATAACCCTCATAGGGAGTCGCTCAATAAAATCTTTCACCATCTACCCAATAAATACTAAACACTCTAACAAGCTATCTCCCTGGCGCTTGGACAATCATAGCGACCTCATTCAATACTTCTTCCTGATTGCAACACTGGAGATATTGACCTGAGCGTTCTAACCTTTAAAAGGTACAGATTTATTTAATAGCTTTCCCAGCGCAAATTTAAATAAGTCCACACCCCTTTTCTTTATACCTATCACACAAAAAAAACAAAGCAACTTTTTAAATTATTAATTTCATATTTCCATGAAACCACCTTACTTTCCGAAGATACAAGTACCGAATAGCGGCAATCCCTGA
Organism: Pseudomonas poae; assembly: GCF_001439785.1. Classification (GTDB taxonomy): domain Bacteria; phylum Pseudomonadota; class Gammaproteobacteria; order Pseudomonadales; family Pseudomonadaceae; genus Aquipseudomonas; species Aquipseudomonas poae. Next base: position 131,734 of record NZ_JYLI01000017.1, read on the forward strand.
TCCAGGTTATGTAGTAGCGCGTCCCGCTGCTTTCTTTTACTACCCTATCGAACGTTTTTTCTTTGTTAGCGGGGGACCAAAATGGCTCAGTACATGTATGGGGCGTGCGCGAGCAAATGCTGTATACGTGAGATTCAAAATTGGTACCTACCATCCATCTTTACTGGATACCCACGCAGACCATGACGGCGCGCAACCCGCAATCAGAAATACAACTACCATTATTACGCTAATTTCGTTCACGTTTTCTCCCCTTTTCTCAAATAAACCCACCCCTTTTATATAGCCCTCCTCTTGACACAAACCAAATTGACAATAACCCACATTCAAAAAATAACTTTCACATTTTTACTCACGGATAAACGAAATTCGTCTTTACTTGCCCACCAACATCATAACTCATCACAAAAGAACTCCAGTTCTCACCCCGCGATGCTGCGCTAGCCTTCAACTCCTTAATTAATCGATACAAAACAGCACCATTGAAATCAGTTTGCGGCTGTTCATTTACCACGCCATTTTTCTCAATGGAGATTTCTTCGATCATGTATCCATCGCACACCTCAGTCTCATACTTGAATGCATCATAATCTTCAACAATTCCTGACTGAAGCAATTCAAAAATACTTTTAACAATTTCTATATCTTTGGTAATCATTCTTTATGCTCCGGTATTCTGCGAGCTTCATTTTCAAATCGAACAGTTTGACGCTTTCCATAGATTGTATAAGTAACATCCAACGTATCAGGGCGCAACGATCGAGGATCTTCGCGATTAAATTTTATAGTTGTCGGCCCTACTACTTTATTTGGATCGTTCAAAGCGCTCTTGATTTTGTGTTCGTAAAACACCTTATACGCTGAGCTATTGAAGTTCTGATCTTGGGCGAATAAGTTGTAACCATCGCATGTCCCCCCCTGACTACACGCTTGTGCGTGTCCGCCTACATCAGTTTCTCTTCCGGTCTTCCCAGCAGCAGTTTGCATCGCGTCCCGTGGAACCTTGATATCAACCGGGGTGAACGTGAACTCTTCGGCTAGACCTCAACAAAAGGGGACAGATTTATTTAACACGATTTTTAACTCTTTAAATAAATCTGTCCCCTTTTCTCCATTTTGAGCTCTGTCAATCCATAATTCTAAGCTCTGAGAGCAAATTTAAAAATTCAGTTTCTGTCAGCTCAAACTCTTCCCCTTCGTCCATTGCCATCAATGAGAAAAGTATTCGATCCATCGGAGGAGTGATTTCTAATCCATGGCGCTGATAAATTTCAAACGCAAATTTAGAAATCCTAAATACGTCGAACCCTGCGGATAATTTTTTTCAAGATCATTAGCAAGATCATTTTGTGTGTACATTATTTCCCACTCTTCAATTCTGCACCTGTAGGCGGATAATGCTGCGCACTCACAGATTGCCCATTAATGCTCTTTTGATGCAATTGGAAGGAAATTTAATTCGCAAACTTCATAATAAAAAATGGGCGGTTTTCAACCGCCCTACTTGAGAACACCTAAACCCAATCAAAATAGGTAAGTTTTTAAAGAGCGCATATATAAAATTAACAACCTAGACATCTTCAATCAAATTGTACCATCTAAAATCTCTTGAAAATCATCATCTAAATCGCCGAAACCAAGTTCAGAATCAAGTACAGTCAACTGTTCTGTCGTTACTATCAACGATTCGAGAACTGTCTCAACAATATTGATATCAATTTTTCTTTCATAATAGTTTTCAGCAAACTTTTATAGGTAACAGCACCTTCTTGGAAGAAACCCATAAGCTGAAGCCGCTTCAATTTATCCGGTAATGCCTGCCATGAGCTTTGATTAATTTCCCTCCAGAAAAAACTTGCATTATTTTTGAAAAATGCTAGTTTATCTTTAAAAGCTCGAAATTTTCGGGCACGTCATCCAAATACTCGTGCGGATTCGACAATGGATTTTCATCTAGAACTTTACCTACAGCTACTTCACAAGTAAAGTGCATAAAATATTCCCCCCCCTCACCGTTCTTCATGGATGCCATCATCTCTTCACCCATCCCAATTATAATTGAAAGAAAAGTACTTGCACTCCCGTTGCGGCATATTACCGCGTCTAGTAATGCCAATCCTTGAGCAGTTTTTCTGACCTTCTAAATCGAAGGCAGGTTTTTTATAACTTTAATTAAATTACCCATTAATTCCGCCTTTAAACAAATGATCAAATAAAGGTCGACGCAGTTATTTAAAGCGCTTTCCCAGCTCAAGTTAAAAAATTTGTCCTATTTTGCACTTTTTGCCTTATTTAAAAATGAGGAGGAAAGATTTATGAGGCTTTTTTACTGTCACCTCGAACTCGAATAAATCTGCCTCCTTTCCTCGGCTCTTACCCGTTCAGACGACGATGATGTCACCGGAATCCAAATATATCGAATAAGACTCATAACCATCTGCAACATCCGGCTCCATAGTAATTTTCGCTCCCGTGCTGAATATTATTTGTAATGTATCAGGCTCGACTTCCTCAACAGACTCAACGTCCATTAATAAAAAATCTAATAAAGGCGCACTGGTAGACGAGTCATTAAATTCGCGCTGCCCCACGATGTCGTCAATTTCATATTTCAACCCGGCTTCTACACAGAATGAAACTTTATAGGGCGACACACCAGCGAATGTCTGCGGTCTTGAAAAATCAAACCTCGTGATACGCACGCCAAAACAAACCATTTCCAGATAACAGCCAGAAAGCAGAGAAAAATCAAAATCATCTGACAAAGTGCTCATACGTCCCTCTAAATTAATCTATAAACGTTCAGCGACGAACGGGGGGTGAAGAATCAGGAGGAAGCGGAATATGCGTGTCTCCCTGACCGATCCCAGGCTTCCCAGTCGCAGGATTCATCGGCTGCTTCCCTGAATTTTGCCAGCGCCAGTAGCCATTCTCATAACCTGGAACAGATGACGATCCAGGGGGCATAACCCGTATGTGCTCTCCTTTCGCGGGATCTGTCCCTTGCGGATAGTAGACTTCACCGCCGCTTTTACCCGGTTGACCATCACATCAATCGTCTGGCTAACCGTGTTCTGATCTATCTGTTTGATATCTGGACTTGCCCCTACAAAACCGGACACCAACTCCCCGTCAAATTGATGCTGCTGCCAAGCGCCTGAACTCCCTCGGTGAGCGATAGTTCAAGGCGCTGTGCGGATGCTGCTCGTTGTAATGCTCGAAGGCAATTGCCAGGTTGCGCAGCGCCGTTTCTCGATCCGGCTTGGGCATGTGCGCAACGTAGTCACGTTTGATCGTCTTCACGAAGCTCTCGGCCATGCCGTTGCTCTGCGGGCTGCGCACCGGGGTGGTCACCGGCTGCAAACCGATCTGTCGAGCAAACAGGCGTGTCTGTTCGGCGGTGTACGCCGAGCCGTTGTCGCTTAGCCATTGAACCGGCGTTGCAGGCAGTTGATCACCGAAGCGTTTCTCTACGCTCTCCAGCATCAAGTCGCGGATGTCATCGCCGCTGTACCCGGTCGGACTCGCGACCCAGCCGATGGCTTCGCGGTCACAGCAATCCAGGGCGAAGGTCACGCTCAGTTTGGCGCCGTCCTCACAGCGGAACTCAAAGCCGTCCGAGCACCAACGCGTATCACTGGTTTGCACCGCAATACGACCCTCGTGCC
>NZ_JYLI01000018.1 GCF_001439785.1 Pseudomonas poae
CCATAGAGCATTGGAACCACCTGATCTCATCCCGAACTCAGCAGTGAAACGATGCATCGCCGATGGTAGTGTGGGGTTTCCCCATGTGAGAGTAGGTCATCGTCAAGATTAAATTCCGAAACCCCATCTGCGAAAGCAGGTGGGGTTTTGTTTTGGGCGATCGGAAAGTTTCAAAAATCGCTTACCGTCTCGGTCATCGCCTGATGACCAATGCCAGCCTGCCGTTCGGGAAATCGATGCAAAGTGTTTCCGCATTTTTGGTATGGTGCAGCACCTTTTCCAAAGGATTGATCTCTTACCGCAGGACGCGGCGTCGACCTTCTTCAACGAGATGCTGTAGAAATGCCCGGACCCATACCGATCAAAGATCACGAAAAAGAAAACAGCCTGGTCAACAAGCGCCTGCTGGCCTGCGCCCTGCTGGTGATCGGCATCACCTGTGCCCTGGTGGGCCGCTTGTATTTCCTGCAGGTGGTGCAGTTCGATTACCACTCCACGATCTCTGAAAATAACCGTGTCCATGTTCTGCCTATCACCCCAACCCGCGGCCTGATCTATGATCGCAATGGCGTGGTGCTGGCTGACAACCGTCCCAGTTACAACCTCACCATCACCCGTGAACGCGCTACTGACCTCAAGGGTGAACTGGACGCCATCGTCAGCCTGCTTCACTTGCCCGCCGAGGACCGCGCGGTATTCGACAAGGCACTAAAGCAGGCACGCCATCCGTTCGTCCCTGTCACATTGTTTTACGAGCTGACGGAAGAACAGATCGCTCTGTTTGCGGTTAACGAATTCCGTCTGCCCGGGGTCGACGTCGAGCCGCAGTTCGTCCGGCATTACCCGCTCGGAGCGCACTTCGCGCACTCCATCGGCTACGTGGGTCGTATCAACGAGAAAGAATCCAAGGCCCTGGACTCGGTGGAATACCGCGGCACCCAGTCCATCGGTAAAACCGGCATTGAACGCTTCTACGAATCCGAGCTGCATGGTCATGTCGGCTATGAAGAAGTTGAGACCAATGCCCAAGGCCGCGTATTACGAGTGCTCAAGCACACCGATCCGATTCCCGGTAAAAACATTGTCCTGAGCCTCGACGTTCATCTTCAGGAAGCCGCCGAAGAGGCCCTGGGCGACCGTCGTGGTTCGGTGGTCGCTCTCGATCCGCAAACGGGCGAAGTGCTCGCCATGGTCAGCAAACCCAGTTTCGATCCTAACCTGTTCGTCACTGGCATCAGTTTCAAGGAATACGCCGCACTGCACGATTCCATTGACCGACCGCTGTTCAACCGCGTCCTCAGGGGCTTGTACGCCCCGGGCTCAACCATCAAGCCGGAAGTGGCCATCGCCGGCCTCGACAGCGGAGTCGTCACCCCACAAACCCGTGTGTTCGATCCGGGTTACTACCAACTGCCGGATTTCGATCACAAATACCGCAACTGGAACCACAGTGGTGACGGCTGGGTGGACATGGACGCGGCGATCATGCGCTCCAACGATACCTATTTCTACGACCTCGCCCACAAGCTGGGCATCGACCGCCTGCATGACTACCTGGCCGAATTCGGCCTTGGCCAGAAAGTCTCGCTGGACATGTTTGAGGAGTCCGCAGGTCTCATGCCATCCCAGGCCTGGAAGCGCGCTACCAGACGCCAGCCCTGGTTCCCCGGCGAAACCGTGATCCTCGGCATCGGTCAAGGCTATATGCAGGTCACGCCGTTGCAATTGGCGCAGGCCACGGCGTTGATCGCCAACAAAGGTGTGTGGAATCGACCGCATCTGGCCAAGACCATCAATGGTGTGCCGCCGGTGGATGAAAATCCGATGCCCAATGTCGTCCTCAAGGACCCGCGTGACTGGGAGCAAGTCAACCACGGCATGCAACTGGTAATGCACGACCCGCGCGGCATCGCCCGAGCAGCCGCGCAAGGTGCGCAATACCGCATCGCCGGCAAGAGTGGTACGGCGCAGGTGGTAGCGATCAAGCAGGGCGAGCGTTACAACCGCGACAAAACCCTGGAGCGCCATCGCGACAACGCCTTGTTCGTTGGCTTCGCGCCCGCCGAGCATCCGAAAATCGTCATCTCGGTGATGATTGAAAACGGCGAGGCCGGCGGGCGAGTGGCTGGCCCGGTGGTCAGGCAAATAATGGACGCCTGGTTACTCGACCAGGACGGCCATCTGAAGCCGCAGTACGCGACACCGAGCAAAGCGCCAGGCGACCCGCATGTCTAGATCAAGCCGTTAGCGCGCCGATTACAAAAGCAACTTCCCTGCAACGGGTCAGTCATAACCATTGGCTTGGTCAAGGACGGGACATCAGCGCGCGCAACCCAGGTTGCGCATCTGTCGATGTCACCTAAGGTCAATGGAGGAGGTGACTTATGCACGTATTGGATCGCATCGAGCGGAAAATTCTGCTCAACGCTTCACGTAAAAAGGTGTGGGAAGCGCTCACCGACGCCGAGCAGTTTGGCGCCTGGTTTGGCGTTGCTCTCAAAGGCAAGCGCTTTGTCGAGGGGGAAACCGTCGAAGCGCCGATTACTTATCCAGGCTACGAACACGTGGTCTGGAAAGCCAGAATTGAACGCATCCTGCCGCAAACCCTGTTCTCCTTCCATTGGCATCCCTTCGCGGTGCTGGAGGGCGTGGACTACGACAGCGAAACGCCGACGCTTGTGGAATTTACCATTGAGGACCGTGCGCCGGGCATCCTGCTGAGGGTTGTCGAATCCGGTTTCGACAAGGTCCCTGAAGCCCGGCGTCAGAAAGCGTTCAAGATGAACTCCCGTGGCTGGGACGACCAGATGGGCAACATCGAAAGCTACCTAGGTGCCGCTCGCCAGGCGTGACGCAAACGGGCATCGATAACGATGCCCGGTTTCGAAGCGATTAAAAATCAATGGTCGCCGACAACTTGGCAACGCGCGGTTCACCCTGACTCAGGTAGCCCCCCAACGCCGACTCCCAGTATTTTTCATTGGCGACGTTCTCCACATTGGCGCCGAGCGTCACATCGCGTTGATCCACCTTGAAGGTGTAGCGCGCACCCAGGTCGAAGCGATTCCAGGCCGGCAGACTCAGGTTGTTGGCCGCATCGGCGTACTGGCCGCCGGTGCGCAGCATGCGACCGCTGAGGGTCGCGCCCTGCAGCCCCGGCACATCCCAATCCACCCCTGCGTTGAGCTGGAATGAAGGCACACCGATCGCGCGATTGCCGTCGTTGGCGCCATTGAGCGTGTCCTTGAGTTCGGTCTTCATCACCGTTACGCCGCCGAGCAAACGCACACCACTCACCGGCTCACCGAAGACGTTCAGTTCCACCCCCTGGTTGATTTGCTGACCTTCGCGCACATAGGTCGCGGTGGTTGCGCCGGTCTGGATCGAGTAGCCATCACTCGGTTGCTCGATACGGTACACGCCCAGCGTTGCGCCGTAGGTGCCCATGTCCAGCTTGATCCCCGCTTCAGTCTGCTTCGAGCGGGCGGGCGCGTAGGCTTGTGCGCCATTGGTCACCGTCAGGCCGCCGGACGACACCGGTGCCGTTGGCCCCTGGGCCAAGCCTTCGATGTGGTTGGCATACAGCGACACATGTTCCCAGGGTTTGAACACGATGCCGTAAACCGGCGTATTGATTGATGCTGTGTAATTGGAACTGCGCGGGCCGGAACCATACGCATAGTTCTGCATGACCATTTCCTGATGGCGCAGCCCTGCGGTGAACAGCAGACGGTCGTCCAGGAAGCCGAAGGTGTCAGAGATGGCCGCACTGCGCACGAAGGTCTTGGCGGTGATGCCGGGGTCGCCCAGGTCACCACCGTTCACCGTGCCCCGCACTGGTTGCGCAATGTCGCTCGAAGGGTGGTAAATATTGCTGGCATTGGGCGTGAAGTCGAACTCGTAGGCATTGCGCACCTGCGTCCAGGTGCCGGTCAGACCGACGTTCAGTTGGTGGCTGACCGCACCGGTCTGGAACTTGCCATTGAGGCCGGTCATCAGGCTGGTGTTGTCTTCCTGATGGGCGATGCGCGAACCCGTCACCCTGGCCGTGCCGAGGTTATCGGTCAGGGTTACCGACGAATAGCGCCCGCTTTCATTAGTGTGTTTGGCGCCGGCGGCAAGGTAGGCGGTCCAGGTGTCGTTGAGGTCGTATTCGCCGCGCAGCATGCCCAGCGTGTCCTCGATATCGGTTGCGTTCCAGCTCGGCGCGTAGTTGGTGTCGGCCGAGGGCGCATCCGGAATGCGGGTGACGCCGGTGCCGAGGAACACCGAGTTACGGCCGCCGTTGACGCGCTGTTTCTGATAAACGAAATCACCCGATAAACGCAGGGCACCGCCACGGTAATCCAGGCCGACGGCAAACAGCTTGGCGCGCTGGTTCTCGTCATCGATGCCGGTATCGCCTTCGCGCTGGGAAATATTCACCCGCGCGCCAAACCGATTGTCCTGACCAAACCGCTGGCCGACATCCAGATGTTCGCCAACCCGACCATCACTGTTGATATCGGTGCTGAAACGGCGCAGCGGCACATCATCGGCGCGCTTGGGTTGCAGGTTCACACCGCCACCAATTCCCGAGCCGCCTGGTGTGACGCCATTGATAAAGGCATTGGGGCCCTTGAACACTTCCACACGCTCAAGCGCGTCGGTGGACATGATCTGGCGCGGCAGGATGCCGTACAGGCCGTTGAAGGAAATGTCGTCGCCATTAAGTTGCAGGCCGCGAATCACAAAGACCTGTGCCTGATTCGCATACCCCGACGCCTGACGCACTGATGAATCATTGAGCAGCACATCCGCCACTGTTTCGGCCTGCTGGTCGCGGATCAATTGCTCGGTATAGGACGCCATGCTGAACGGCACATCCATGATGTCCTGGTTGCCCAGCACACCCAATTGGCCACCGCGGGCCACCTGGCCGCCGCTGTACGCCGAGGGCAGTGTGTTTGGTGCGAGGGCGTCAGCGCTGATGTTGGTAGCGCCCAACTCCAGCGTGTTGCCGTCCTGGCGCGTACTCGTATCGGCCGGGGTGGCGGCATGGGTGGTAAGGCTCAGGGAGCAGCAAAGAGCGAGCAGGGTAGGGCGCAACGGCACTGCGAGTTGGTTACGGGTGGGCATGGTCGATCCTGACGGAGAACCGTCAATGTGAGGAAAAAGGGCAACAGCGTTGCGCGTCCTCACTGCGCGGATACGACTCCGATGCAAATGATAGTAATTGTTATTAGCGTATTGCAACAAATTTGTCAGATTAAGGTCCGCGCGAGCGTTAACCTGCCGCACCTGAGCGGATGCCGGGTAGAATCACACGCTCAAGGCAATGGCTGAGGTGCGGTACGGTGGATTTACAGCAGGGTTTTGTCCTGACCCGGCATTGGCGCGACACCCCGGAAGGCACGCAGGTCAGCTTCTGGCTGGCCACCGACCAGGGGCCCAGGTTCATCCGCTTGCCCGTGCAGACCTCAGTGATGTTCATCCCCGAAGCCCATCGCAAGCCGCTCGATTGGCTGCTCAAGGACGAGCGCGAGATCGAGCTGCGGCCGTTGCAGTTGTGCGATTTTCATCACCGCCCCGTCCTTGGCCTGTATACACGCCAGCATCGCCAGGCGATGGACCTGGAAAAGCGCCTGCGCACCGCCGGCGTCGACGTCTACGAAGGCGACGTGCGCCCGCCCGAGCGCTACATGATGGAGCGCTTCATCACCGCGCCGGTGTGTTTCGGTGGCACACCCGATGCCGACGGCACCTTGCTCGACGCGCAGATGAAACCCGCCCCCGACTACCGCCCGCCGCTCAAGCTGGTGTCCCTGGACATTGAAACCACTGCCCAGGGCGATCTCTATTGCATTGGCCTGCAAGGCTGCGGCGAGCGCCAGGTGTACATGCTCGGCCCGCCGAACAACACCTGCGCGGTGGACTTCAAGCTTGATTACTGCGACACCCGCGCCCAACTGATCGAAGCCCTCAACCTCTGGCTCGCCACCCATGACCCCGATGCGATCATCGGCTGGAATGTGGTGCAGTTCGACCTGCGCGTGCTCCACGAACATGCCCAGCGCCTCAACGTGCCGCTGATGCTTGGCCGTGGCGATGAACCGATGGCTTGGCGCGAACATGGCAGCCGCAATCATTACTTTGCCGCCGCCGCAGGGCGCCTGATCATCGACGGCATCGAAGCCCTGCGCTCGGCCACCTGGAGTTTCGAGTCCTTCAGCCTGGAAAACGTCGCGCAAACCCTGCTCGGCGAAGGCAAGGACATCTCCACGCCGTACCAGCGCATGGACGAAATCAACCGTATGTTCGCCGAGGACAAGCCCGCCCTGGCGCGCTACAACCTCAAGGACTGCGAATTGGTCACACGGATTTTCGCCAAAACCGAGCTGCTCAAGTTCCTGCTGGAGCGGGCCAGCGTCACCGGGTTACCGGCCGACCGCAACGGTGGTTCGGTCGCCGCCTTTACACACCTGTACCTGCCGCTGATGCACCGTCAGGGCTTCGTCGCGCCGAACCTGGGCGACAAACCACCCCAGGCCAGCCCCGGCGGCTTTGTCATGGATTCACGCCCTGGCCTGTATGAATCGGTGCTGGTGCTGGACTACAAAAGCCTCTACCCGTCGATCATCCGCAGTTTCCTGATCGACCCGGTGGGCCTGGTCGAAGGCCTCAAGCACCCTGACGACAGCGACTCGGTGGAAGGCTTTCGCGGTGCGCGCTTTTCCCGCACCCGGCACTGCCTGCCCGCCATCGTCGCGCGGGTTTCCGAAGGCCGCGAAGTGGCCAAGCGTGAGCGCAACGCGCCGCTGTCCCAGGCGCTGAAAATCATCATGAACGCCTTCTACGGCGTTCTTGGCTCCAGCGGTTGCCGGTTCTTCGACACGCGGCTGGCCTCGTCGATCACCTTGCGTGGCCATGAAATCATGCGCCAGACCCGCGCGCTGGTCGAAGCCCAGGGCTATGAAGTGATCTACGGCGACACCGACTCCACCTTCGTCTGGCTCGGCAGCGCCCATTCCCAGGAGGACGCCAGCCGCATCGGCCAGGCGCTGGTGGCGCACGTCAACGAGTGGTGGCGTGCGCACCTGCAGACGGCGTTCGGCCTGCACAGTGCGCTGGAGTTGCAATTCGAGACCCACTTCACACGCTTTCTGATGCCGACCATCCGCGGCGCGGAGGAGGGCAGCAAGAAACGCTACGCCGGGCTGGTGGTGCGCATCGACGGCAGCGAAGAGATGGTCTACAAAGGCCTTGAAACCGTGCGCAGCGACTGGTCGCCCCTGGCCCGACGGTTCCAGCAGGAACTCTACCAGCGCGTCTTCCACCGCCAGCCCCACCAGGATTACATTCGCGACTACGTGCGACGCACCTTGAGCGGCGAGTTCGATGAACTCCTGATCTACCGCAAACGCCTGCGTCGACGCCTGGACGACTACGAGCGCAACGTGCCGCCCCATGTGCGCGCCGCGCGCCTGGCCGATGACTACAACGACCGCCTCGGCCGCCCGCGCCAGTACCAGCGTGGCGGCTGGATCAGCTACGTCATCAGCGTCAACGGCCCGGAGCCGCTGGAAGTGCGGCAGGCGCCGATCGACTATGACCACTACGTGACGCGACAATTGCAGCCGGTGGCGGACGCGATCCTGCCGTTCGTGAATGACGACTTCAGCACCCTCGTTGGCGGGCAAATGGGGCTGTTTTAAAAGGAGGCAATACCATGTACACGCTCTACGGCACCGACGAATCCGGCTCGTGCATGATCGAAATTGCCCTGCAACGTTGCGCCGTGCCGTGGCACCGCGTGGACGCCAGTTCCTGGCATGAGGGCGAGGGCAGCGAAGCGCTTGCGCGGATCAATCCGCTCAAACAGATCCCCACTGTTGTGACACCCGATGGTCAAGTCCTCACCGAGAGCGCGGCCATTCTGATCCACCTGGGCCTGGAGTTTCCCGACGCGGGTCTGCTGGCAGGCAACCGTGGGCAGATCCTGCGCGGCCTGCTGTACATCGCCGCCAATTGCTACTCGGCCATCGGCATCATCGACTACCCGCAACGCTGGCTGGGCGATGCCGATCAGGCGCTGCAGGCGCACCTGGTCACCGGCACACGGCGCTACCTGCACCAGGCCTGGGTGGTGTTCGCCGAGCAGTTTGCCGACCAGTTGTTCACGCCCAACCATACGCCGAACGCTTTAGGCATCATGGCGGCGGCGGTGTCGCGCTGGGACGGTGCGCGGGAAGCGTTGAGCGCATTGGCCCCTGGCTTTGCCCACACCCTGGCGCAGGTGGATGCTGACCTGATCGTGGCCCCCGTATTTGCTCGGCATTGGCCACACTGGAATGGCCTCTGAGGTTTGTGCAATCAGAAGAAACAATCACCGCCCAGCCACCCTGATCCCTTGCGCGGCGGGCGTCATCACCTACGCTTTCAGAACCCGGCGTAGGAATCATCCTTGAAATTGACGGTCGCACACATGAAACTCAAGAACCTGCACGCAATTCAAAGGAGGTGCGCATGCTCATCCGGTCGCTGACCCTGGCTACCTTGATGGCTTTTACGGGGCCGCTGTTGGCCGCGGATGATATCAACCCGCTCAAGCAGGATATGGGCAAAGCCCGTCCGCTGGTGGTGGTGGAGCTCGATTCCGGTAACGCCACATTGTCCACGCTGCAGAAGCAGCTGGAGGAGCCTGCCAACAAGCAGTCGTTCGAAGAGCGCAACATGGTGTTCTACACCGTCAAATTCGGCAGCATCGGCGCCGAAGGGGAAAAATTCGCCAAGGAGGCCAAGGACAACAAAAAGCTCACGCCGCCTGAAACCAACGCGCTGATCCGTGCCCTCAAGCTGGGCGCCGGCAGCGGCACCAAGGTGATCCTGATCGGCAAGGACGGCGAGAAGAAACTTGAGAAGACCGTGCCTCCGGATACCCTCGACTTGAAGGAGTTCTTCAGCACCATCGACCAGATGCCCATGGCCGAAAAAGAGGCCGCCGCCCCCGCAGAGGCCGCGCCAGCCGAACCCGCGCCGGCCAAGGGCAAACCCGGCAAGCCGGGCGCCAAAGCCGCTCCACAACAACTCGACGACTAACTCACCACTCCCTGTGGGAGCGGGCTTGCCCGCGATAGCGGTAGATCAGCTGGTACACAAGCAAGCTGACCCACCACCTTCGCGAGCAGGCCGCCCCACCAGGCAATTCAGCGTTGCCTTGCTACCGGAAACGGGAAATAGAAAAACCGCAGAGCCGCCACCCGCTTGATCACTTCCCCGATCAGCAACGGCCCCACCACTGCCACCACCAGTCCGACACTCGCCGCCAGGAACGCATGCAGTCCCAGGCGCTGCATCAGGTCGAAGGTCTTGTGCTGGATCTCCCCGTGAAAAATCAGCAGGATCAGCGTCGACTGACCGATGTAAGTCATGGCCCGCGTCACCAGCGCCGAGACAGTCAACACTTTCGCCAGCGCCCAGCTTGCATACATGCCAATCACTGCCAGCAGGCTGGTCCACAGCCAGTGGTCATAGCGCCGTTGCGCCAGGTCCATGGTGTCCCAGGTCAAGTCGAATACCACCGCGAACGACACCACCGCGATCAACAGCGTCAGCCAACTGCCAGGGTGCGTGCGCAGCCAGTCGCGCAGCAGGTAGCCGGCGACGAAACAGGCGCTGCTGATCAAGGTGATATCCAGGCTGAACGGCAGCCCCGGCAGTATCCAGGTGTGCTCGCCGAGTGTCACCGGCAGTTGCCAGAACAGCGGCAACATCCAGATCCCCAGCAGCAACTGCACGGTGAGCAGCAGGCCACTGGCCCACGGCGCAAGGTTCAGCCGCAGGATCAGGCGCAGCATCACCCAACTGAACAGAATCGCCACCCACATGTGCGGCAGAAACCACATGGCCTGCCACGGAATGGTGTCCACCGAGGCATAAAGCACGCCGCCGATGTCCGGCAGCAAGGGTTGGTCGCGCAGCAGCGCACGCAGGCTGACATACAGCAGCAAAGTGAAAAAAAACGGTTTGAGAAGACCATCGGCCTTGCGCACGGCCATCTCCACAAACGGCTGCTCCGGCTTGAAAAACACCCCTGACAAAAAGAAGAACAGCGGTATGACGAACGAAGCCAGTATCGGATACATCAGTTCCCGGGAGTTGGCGACGAACCAGCTGTGGGCGAACACGATCACCAGGATGCCGATGCCTTTGGCAATATCCATTTGAATCCAACGATGTTTCATGCGCGTCTTCCCGATCGATCATTCATGCCTTGCGCCACGGCTTGAGCCACAGCCCCATGCCCAGCAACACCACAGCTCCGGCCAGGGTGCTGAGCCCCAGTTGCAGCCATACGCCGTCAATTGCAAACAACAGCACCGCCGCCAGCAGCATCAGTGCTGCGCTCAGCAGCCACTGCCTGGCCCAGGGGAGCGCGCCCAGCAGCGTCTGACGCTGCATCAACAACAGCGCCGTGCAGATCACCCCTGCCAGCGCCGCCAATGGAATACCGGCCAGGCCAAACGCAGAGGGCAGGGCGCCCAGCAACAGCACATTGACCAGGCTGCCGAGCAGCTCGCAGCGCAGGGGCTGGCGCGTGTCACCGGCCGCATAGGCATAACGCGCCAGCAACGCGTTCCAGGCGCCAAACACCAGTGGCACCGCGAACCACGCCAGTAGCAGCGGCAGCGGTGAGTCCGCCGACTGCCGGGGCAACAGCAACGCCACCAGACTCGGCGCCGCCGCCACCAGGCCGACGCCGGCGGGCAGGGTCAGCATGCTCGCGGTGTCCAGGCCGCGCTTGAGCAGGGCCAGACGCGCATCACCCTCGCGACGGCTCATCATGCCCAGCAACACCTGATTGAGGCTCATCAGCGCAATCAGCGGCAGATTCATCAGCTTGCGTGCAAGGTTGACCCAAGTCACCGCGCCTTCGCCCAACAGCGACGCCACCAGCCGTTCGATCAACGCCAGGCCCTGGCTTGCACCGTTGCTCAGCAACAGGGGACCGATGCGCTGGCCCAGCTCCCGCAACGGCGCCGCCGACCACTCCCAGCGCCACGGTCGCCAGCCCTGGCGCCAGATCGACGGCAACAGCGCCAGCGGCATCAGCGCACTGCCGGCCAGGCACGCCAGGGCCAGGGTGTGCGGCGTGGTCGCGGTTCCGGCCAGGGCGAGGTAGGTCACCGGCGGCAGGTTGAACAGCAACGAGCCCAGCCCCGCCAGCACAAAACGCTCACTGGCCTGCAACGGAATGCTGAACAGCGCGTGCAGCATCAAGCCCGGCACGCACCAGGCGACCACCTGCAGATTGCCGGCGGCGAGTGCGGTGGCGCTGTCCGCCAACCCCGGCCCCAGCAGTTGCACCAACCACGGAGCCAACAGTGTCAGCAGCAGGCTGGTAACCAGCGCAATCGCCATCAAGGCAGGGAACAACACGGCTAGCCAGCCCAGTCGTTCAGCGTCCTTGCGTTGCAGATACAGCGGCAACGCTGCGGCACTCAGCACGCCACCGGCCAACGACATGCGCAGCGCCTCCGGCAAAAACAGCGCGATCAGGAATGCATCACTGCGTTCACCCGCGCCCCAGGCCGCCACCAGCAGCCATTCACGCGCAAACCCCAGGCACAGGCCCAGCAGGGTCGCCAGCGTCAGCCAGGCGGCAGAGCCGAGCATCAGGGACGCGCGCCATCAGGCAGCGGTTTGCGATACGCCGCGGTCTTGATCTGCGGCACGCGCGCCGGAAACAGGCGGCGCGCTTCCAGCACATTGAGCCCCACCATCAGCCAGAACAGCGCGACCATCACCACCGCAAAGCTGAAGTAGTGGTCGAACAACCCGCTGACCAGCGCCGCCAGGATCCCGGCGGTACTGCCCAGCCACAGCGCATTGTCCTTGGTCAGACGGATCGGGCCGCGCTCCGGGCGTGCCTCACGCCACCAACGCACGGTCACCGCGACGAACAGCAGCATGCCGACAATGCCGGTCTTGTAGATGAAGTTCAGCCACAGATTGGAGATCCCCAGAAACTGCGTGCCTGGCACCGGTGGGTCAACCTTGAAGCCGATGCCGAACGGGTACGCCGCCACCGCCTGGGGAAACATGCGGTACTCGTCGAACCGGATTTCGGTACTGGCGTTGTCCGACGAAAATATCGTCGCCAGCCGCTCCTGCAACGGTGGATACGCCAGCACCAGCGCCACGGTCAGCGCCGCGCCGATCATCAGCAGGCGTCCGGTGTACGGCACGCGGCGCGTGGCCATCCACATCAGCACCAGCGCCAGGCTGACCATCGCGCCACGGCTGCTGGCCAGCAGCAGCGCCGCCGCGCCCAGGCAGGCCACGCCCAGCCCAAGCGCGCGTCTCCAACCGCGCTCGGTCATGCCGAAACAGAACGCCAACGGCAGGAGCAGCGCCATGATCCCGCCGATGGCATTCGGGTGCATCCACGGCGAGCCCATGCGCGAAGACATCGCTTCCAGGCCGAATTTGAGCATGTCGAAGTTGCCGTAATTGAGTAGGGCCAGGATCGGTGCAATGCCTGCTCCGGACCGCGTGCGCACGAACACCGCAATCGACATCACCAGCATTGCCAGCGTGCCCAGCAGCAGGGCCACCACCAGCGACTCCCGCTGTTTGGGTTCCACTAGCAGTTTGGCGCACAGAAACACCGCCGACAGGCTCAGCAACCAGCGCAACCAGTTGGCCACGCCGCTGGTTTCGACATCGGCGACGATCACTTGGCCGACAATGAACGGGAACACGCTGAACAGCATCAGCCACAGCAGCATCTGGTCGGTGGGCCTGCGCCACAGGCTTGGCGCCGCCGGCAGGCGCGAGAGAAACGTCTGCCACAACACCGCGCCCCAGGTCAGCGCCAGGATCGCCTCGCTGACCGTGCTGCGAATCCCCAGGTTGATGGTGGAATACGGCATGAACGTCGCGATCAGGGCGAACAGCAACAAGCCCCACAGCGGAAAGCGCAGGATGGTCACCGCCGCCGCCAGACCCACCACGCCAAGCAGCGCCTTGGCCGGTGACAGCGCCAGCGCCATCACGCCGAACAACAGGCCGAACAGGATCGCGACAGGGGCGCCCAAGGAGTCTCTCATTGCAATTCCTCGATCAGTTGCGCCAGACGCTGGCGGTAGGCCTGGTGGTTGAAACGCTGTGCCCACTGCCGGCGTAGCTCGGGTGATTCTTCGTCCGGCCGCTCGCTCAGGTTTACCATCAGTTGCACCAGCGCCGGCCCATCGGTGGGCGAAAAACGCGGCGCCGAGGGCGGGGTGATTTCATCCAGCGACGTGCCGCTGGCCACGGCCACCGGCGTACCGACACTCAGCGCCTCGATCACCGGCAAGCCGAACCCTTCGGCATACGACGGCTGCCACAGGCGCGCGGCGCGGCGGTACAGGGCATGCAGCTCGGCATCCGACACCCCGCTCAGGGCACGAATCCCCGGCACGGTGCGCTGGGCCTCGGGCAGATGATCCAGGCTGCCCACCAGCACCAGTTCCGGCACGGCGGGGCACAGCCGACGCGCCTCCTGCCAGGCCTGCACCAGAAACGGCACGTTCTTGCGCAACTCGCGAGTGCCTACCAGCAGCCAATATCGCTCGGGCAACTGCCGCGCCGTGAGGTCCGCCGCCAATTCGATAAAGCTGTCCACCTGGTTGGGCAGTACGCGAACCTTGCCCGCCGCTTTGGGAAACAGGCGCACGGTTTCATCGGCGCTGTACTGCGACGGCGTCCACACGCGGTCGGCGCTGTGCACCGCGTAGGCAATCGACAGGCGATCGCTGGTCTTGTAGATCGACGCTTTCAGGCGGTTGGCGTGGTAGTTGTTCAGGGTGATCTGGAACAGGTCATGCAGCAGCACCACGGTGCGCAATCCCTTGGGCCTGGGCGGCAACGGCAAGCCCATGTTGAAGGTGCTGATGTACAAATCGATATGCTGCTCGCGCAGCGCCCGTGGCAAAAAGCCGGCTTCGAAGCGCAGGCGATTGTGCGGCTGGTGCATCGCGGTTTTCGCGCAGCCCCAGGCAGGGCAGTGCGCCTGCAGACGCGTTTCGTCCCCCAGCGGCGCCACGGTAAAGCGTTCGAGCGCAATGCCCGGCAAGGTGTGCAAGGCGCTTTCCAGCGCGTACACCTGGCGGCTGATGCCCGATTGCGGCGAGGTGCCGACGGTGCGGTAATCAAGGCCTACACGCATGCGGGTTCCTTTTCGGTGAGCGGCGAAAGGCTGGCGTACACGCGCTCCAACTGGCTGGCGGCGACGCTCCAGTCATGGGCGCGGCGCACATAGGCGCGGCCGGCTTCACCCATGGGCGTGGCGGCATCGGGAAACTGCAGCAGGCGCACCACGGCATCGGCCAGGCCGGTAGAACTCTGGGCGCCGAGGTAATCCAGGCCTTCCACCAGGTCCAGGCCGGACACGCCCTGTTCGGTGCTCGCCAGCGGCAGGCCGGCTGCCAGCGCTTCGAGTACCTTGAGCTTGGAGCCGCCACCGTGGCGCAACGGCGCCAGAAACACTGAACAGCTCGATTGCAGGCTCAGCAGGTCAGGCACAAAACCCTGCCACTCGATACGCGGGTCCGGCCAGCGCGTACGCCAACTGTCGGGCATGCCGAAGCCGCACACGCTCATGCGCGCCTGCGGGCAGCGCTCCCAGACCTTGGGCAAGATCTCATCCAGCGCCCATTCGATGGCGTCCACATTCGGCGCATATTCGTAGTTGCCCAAAAACAGCACGCGGCGGCTCGAGGCGTCCGGGCGGGCGCCGGCAAAGTGGTCGCAGTCCACCCCGTTGACCACCACCGGCACCGGCTTGCCGGCGATCTTTGCCAAGGTTTGCGCGTCGCTGTCGGTGACCGCCACCACCTGCGTCGCCTGGCGCATCACCCGGTGTTCCCAACGACCGTAGCGCCACTGGTCGTAGCGAATAAACGGCAGCGCCCAGTTCGGCAGGCGATCGTACGTGGCGGCGCCGAGGGCCGATTCCACGTTGTGTTCGGTAAGCACGAAGGGCTGAGCCGTGCGCGCCAGCGCATCTTCGTAGGGCTGGAAGCTGTAGGTATGTTCGATCTGCACCACGTCCCAGTGTTCGTTGAGCAGTTGGTTGAAACGTGTCTGCAAGGGCGCGGACAGGCCATTCACGCTTGCCAGCAGCGGGTAGGGCGCAAACAGCCCGGCCAGCAGGGTTTTCAGGCTGCGCAGTGGGCGGCGTGGCAGCACGATCAAGCGTTCAAGAAAAGCCTCCAGCACCTGGCGATCAGCGGGCGACACCGGGTGCTTGTCATGCAGTAGCAGAGTGATCCGGTGCCCGCGCGCCGCGAGGCTGCGCAGCAGGTGGAACTGACGCGTCTTGCCGCCGCTGGTGGCCGGCCAGGGCGAATAGGGCAGGATCCATAAAATGCGCATGGCAGGCTTCAATCCCATAGCAGAATTTGCAGGTTGGATTTGACCGGCACGGTCAAGCCAGCGGTGCCGCTGACCGGGGTTTGCGTGCCGCGCAGTGGGTCGTACAGCGTCGCGCTGGCCAGGCCCGGCAAGTGCGCGTTGCCGCCCTGAGCTGACCAGAAAAACCACAACTTGCGCCCATCGGCGCGGGTCCAGCCGATGCTGAACAGGCCGTCGGGCAATTGGTCGGCGCTGGGTGGGTCGCCGGGGGTGAGGCTCGGCCCGCTCACGTCGAGAAAATACTTCAAGGCGGTGTAGACAGGTTTGGGGTTGGCGTCTATATCGAGCAGGCCATAGGACTGGTCGCGCACGCTGGCGCGCTGGTCGAGGTCGCTCAAGGTGAACAGGAACGTGCGGTCGTAATCCAGCGCGCTCATCAGCGCCAGACGCCGCACCACATAGTCGGCCTGGCCTTGCAGGGAAATGATGTCCTGAGCGTCCTTGGGCCCGGTATAGGTGGACCAGCCCCACTCGGTGGTCCATAGCGTTTGCACGCCGCCTGCACGCAGGGACTGGTTGAGCGCGGTGGTCTTGGCGATAAAGTCCAGGTTGGCCGGGTCGTTGCCTTCAGGCAATTGGGTGTAGGGGTGGTAGGCAATCACCGTATTAAGGCTGGCGATACCCAGTGCGCCCAGGGCGTCGAACATGGTCTGACCGTTGGGCATCTCACTGAAGAACGCCATGCCGGCGGCCACCACCGGTTTGTCCGGGCGCATGGCGCGCAGCGCGGCGGCGGTGGTGGTCAACAGGGTGGCGTAACCTGCCGGGTCGGCCACCGGGCGCCAGAAGCCGAGCAGGTTAGGCTCGTTCCACACCTGCCAGGCATCCACGCTGGGGTATCGCTCGGCCAGCAGTGCCATGCGGTTGGCGAACACGTGCGGGTCCTTGGGCGGGTATTGGTCCTGATACGGCACGCCCGTCGGCGCAGTGGTAGCGAAGGGCGCCGAACCGACCAGGTAGAACACCGACTTGAGCTGGTTGTCCTGCAGCTTGTTCACCAACTGGTCGAGGGTTGCCACCTGGTAGTGGCCCTGTACCGGCTCCAGCTGATCCCAGTGCAGATCCAGGCGCACCCATTCCAGGCCCAGCGCCTTGAGACGGTCGATCTGCTTCTGGTAGCGCTCGGGGCTGAACCACAGGAACTGCGCGTTAACGCCCAGGAAATCCTTCCACACCAGCACCTTGCTGCCCTTGAGCACATGGCTCTCGGCATCGGCCTGACGCCCCCACAGCACGGCACCCAGGCCCAGCGCCGCAACCAGCACAAGCGTCAAAACGTACGCGCCCCTACGCACCATGGGGACCTCCCATCATTGCCTGCTTGAAAAGTTGCTTGAACTGCTGCGCGGTCGACGGCCACAAACGTTCGCGCCCGATTTCCCCGGCGCGCTCGGCCCAATCCCGCGCCAATGTCGGTGTACGGGCCAGGCGTAGCAGTTGCGCACTCAGGGCGGCCACATCGCCCTGGGGATAGATCGCGCCGTTGCCACTGGCGACCTCTTCGGCGAACGCCCGCGCATCCGAAGTGATCGCCCCGCGCCCGCACGCCGCCGCCCACGACAACGCTCCACTGGTACCACGCTGGCGCCCCAGCAGGCCGAGTTTTTTCGACTCGCGGTAGGGCAACACCATCACATGATGGGCCTGGATCGTCCCGGCAATCTCATCAGCCGGCAGGTTCAACCGCCAGTCGATAGCGTCGGCCAGGTCGAGGTCGGCGATCTGGCTGTGCAACTGGTCGAGGTAATTCCCCCCGGCGCCGAACGCCATTTCCGCAGCCGTTCCACCGGCCAATGTCAACCGCACGCGGCCACGCAACTCGGGCGCTTGCCTGAACACGTCGGCCAGTGCCTGCAGCAGGTCCTCGATGCCTTTGCCCCGGTATATGAACCCGAAGTAAAGCAGGCGCAGCGTGTCCAGCGGTGGCAACGGCGCCGGTGCAATCGCCAGGTTGGCGTGGTTGATCACCGCGACTTTGCCGGCCGCCAGGCGCATGCGTTGGCTCAGGCACTCGGCCCCCAGGCGCGTCAGGGTGACCAGCCGGGTCAAACCGGCGGCGACCTGGCGCTCTTCGCGCAACGTCAGCGGATCTGCCAACACCACCGCCGCCTGCGGCAACGGGCTGGGCAATCGCTCCAGCAGTTGCAGTGGAAACGGCAGGCGTTCGCGGCGCCACACCATGCGCTCCGGGTCGTGCACCGTGGCGGTCAGCGGCAGGGCAGGGTAGGCCTTGTGCAGTTCACGCAGGGCCAGAAATTCCCCCAGCCGTCCGCCGCCCAGCTCGCCATGGACCAAGTCCACGCTGTGCCAGTCGAACGTGCCGATGGCCCGCTTGATCGCCGCGCTCGATCCCTCGACGCCGCTCAACGGTGTCAGCACCGTCACCCCCAACTGTTCCAGCGCCAGCTTGAAATGGTTCGCGTAGTCGGCGATGCCGTTTTTCTCGGGTGGCAAGGGAGCCAGCAGGGCAATGCGCATCAGAACACCCCCCGGTATTTGGCAATGGTCTTGAGCACTTTGGCCGGTACCTCGAATTTTCGTCGGTTGATAATGATGCCGTCCACCTTGCCAAAGGCCGTATTGAGGATCGACAGCGCATGTTCCACCACCGGTACCGTGCTTTTCTGGGCCTCCACCACCAATGCGATCAGATCGGCCCGCCTGAGGCTGACAAAGGCATCGCGGTTATCCAGCAGCGCTGAGGCATCGAGCAGCACCACTTCTCCCGGCGAGGCCGTCCGCGCACCTCCGACGCGGACCGTGATGCCATTTTCCTGAAGCAGTTGTCGTAATTGCCCCACCACAAAACTCACCCCTTCGCCGTGGCGCGCCGAGGTCAGGCCGAGGGTCATGCCTTGCTCGGTTATGCGCTCGGGCTCAAGCAAACCATAGAGTCGATAGATGCTGGCATTGAATGCGTTGGTGCTCTGCGCGGTGCTGGTGTCCAGCTCCGGCAGGGTCGTCCACAACGGCAGGCCGAACTTGCGTTCCACCAGGCCCCCATCGTGGATGCGCTGGTCGAGCAGGTAGCACAGGTACACCACCAGCAGGCCGACGACGATGGCGAACGGGATCGCCAGCGTCAGCATCACCAGCGTTTTCGGAAAGATGCGTCCCGGGTTCAGGGTGGCTTCTTCGATCACGGCGATGTTGCTGATCTGGCTGTTGTCCAGTTCACGGTCGATGCGCGATTTTTCCAGGTTGTCCACATACAGCGCGTAGTTGCGCTCGGTGGCGCTCAGCTCGCGGGACAGGCGCGTCAACTCCGGTTCAATCTCCAGCGCCTGCTTGCGCTGGGCTTCCAGGTTGACCAGTTGTTTCTGCTGCTGAATCAGTTGGGTACGCAACGCCAGGTTATTGCTGGACTCATCCAGCAGCACCCGTTGCAAGTGAATTTCCAGGGTGTTCGGCGCGCGGTTCTCCGAGCTCTGCACGGTGTTGCTTTCAGCCGCCACCTGCACCTGCATGGCACGGATCGACGCGTCGAGGGCTTTGACCGGCGGCGCGTTATCGGTGTAGGTACGCATCATGTCGGCGCGTTCCAGCAACTTCTGGTTAAGCAGGCGGCGCAGATCCTGCTGCTGCGGATTGAGCGCAATCTGACGCACCGTGGTCACTTCCTTGGGCTGGCTCTTGAGCTGGGTGCGTGTGCTCTCGATGGCGCTGTCGGAGGAAGCGATCAGGCGGGTGGTGTTGAAGGTTTCGCCGCGCAGCACGTTGATGCGCTCGGACAGATCTTCCAGACGATCAGTGATGCTGGCCGCGCCGATTTCGTTCAAGTGCGTGAGGATCTGCTCCTTGTAGCTCTTGATCTCGGTGGCGCTGTTGGACACCTGGCCCTCATAGAATGCGTAGAGGCTTTTACGCCCCAGCGCCTGGGTGCGCTCGTTGATATAGATCTCGACCCAGCTCTTGACCACGGCCTGGGCAATCTGCGGGTCGCCCCACTTGAATGTGATGTCCATCACCGTGGAACCGGCGGCGTGGCTGACTTCGAAGCTTTGCTCCAGCCCTGCGGCCAGGCGCTCGACCGGGGTGGTTTTTTCAATCACGCCCAGGGATTCGAACACTATGCGCACGGCGTCGGAGATCGCGCCGGTCGCATTTTTGACATGGTATTTGCCCAACTTCCAGATGCCCTCCGGCGGCGGCTGGTTGGCCATCACTTCCAGGTAGCGCTCGGCGACCGCCCGCACAATCGGACGCCCCGTCAGCAGGCGCTCTTCGTCGACAATCGGGTCGCGCTGGGTGCTGGGCATCACCAGCGCCTGACGGTTGCTGATCTCGATGGGCAGCGTCGAATCACGCCCCGGTTTCACCAGCAGGCGCGCGGTGGATTCATACTTGGCCGGCAGCAGGAACGCCCCCAGCAGGATAATGACCAGCGCAGCGATGGCCGCCAGTTTGAACTCGTGGCGGAAGATGAAAAACAGGCGCAGAAGATCACGAAAAGAACGGATCTCGATCATGGGATGTCGCTCCTTTAGTTGGTGCCGCCGCTGGTTCGGGAGTAGTTGTAGCCAACCCCGATGGACTTGGTGAACGGAATCAGCTGGTTCAAGTAGGTGTCCACTCCCTGGATACGCTCGCCCACGTTGGATTTGGGTACGAACACCACGTCACCGCGTTGCAGTCGCACCGGTTTGCGGCCGTTGGGGCCGGTCTTGAGGTATTGGCTGAAGTCCAGGAAGTAGGCGCGGTAGGTGCCCTCGGCATCTTCGCGCAGCAACGCAACCATGCTTGCGTTGCCCGCGGGGTTCACGCCGCCGGCGCCTACAATCGCCTGCTCAAGCGTGTTGGCGATACCGATCTGCACCGAGGTCGGGTTATTCACCGCGCCGCCGACGATCACCGAGTTGCTCGGTGCCTGGTTGATATTCACCGTCACCCGCGGTTCGCGGTAGACCGGGGCCAGCTTGTTGCTCAATTCGGCCGCCAGCTCCGAGGGCTGTCGCCCCGCGACCTGCAGCGGACCCAGGAACGGATAGTTGATCTTGCCGTCGGTCTGCACCGTGTACAGCGTCAGCTCGTAGATGGTGCTGACGTTGAACGCCGACAGCGTCGGCATCTCGCCCGCATCGCGCACGATACGCAACTGGTCACCGACGCGGATGCGCTCCACCGCCGGTGGCAATTGGGCCAACTGGTCGAGGGCGCGTTTGCCTTCCTCCACCGCCTGGTCATGCGGCGCAACAATACGGGCCGGTGTGTTGCACGCGGCCAGGGCGAGCATCGCCACAACAAGCAAGATTCGTTTCATCATAGGTGACTTCCTGTAGGTCATGATGCTCACTTCCAATAGCCGGGGAACATGCTGATGCGACGCTTGAGGGCAATGGGGAGGCGGCGCTCCAGGTGGCCCAGGCGATAACCGAGCAACTTGAACGCACTGCGCACCAGCACTTCCGGTATGCGGTGCACTGCACCGGCCTTGCGCAGCGCCGCCAACTCTGCCAGCACGTAACGTTTACCTTCACCGCCAGCATCGCCAAAGGCCTGGCGGATCCAAGGTTCGCGACCGTAGAACACGCCAATGTCGAAGTAGCGGTGAAATTCATCCATGACACGGTAATCGTGGGAGTGGTACACCCGCGCCGAGGCGGCGTAGCGCACCTTGTAGCCGTCGAGCAGCATC
The DNA here is from genome assembly GCF_001439785.1 of Pseudomonas poae. Lineage (GTDB taxonomy): Bacteria > Pseudomonadota > Gammaproteobacteria > Pseudomonadales > Pseudomonadaceae > Aquipseudomonas > Aquipseudomonas poae. The sequence goes on from NZ_JYLI01000018.1 coordinate 21,074, forward strand.
CGCGCGGCGACGTAGGCGTCCTCGCTGCCGATGACATCGGCGGGGAAGCCACCCACGGCGTGCAATGCGCTGCGCCGGTACACCGAAAACGAATCGGAACTGAAGCAGGTCTTGATCCCCAGTTGCGGGGCGTCGGCCAGGCTTTTGCTGCGGCTTTGGGCCGGGTAGTTGAAATGCCGCGACTGCGCGCCTAGTACGCCGGCGTCCGGGTGCGGCAATTGGCGACCGTAGGCCACGCCGTTGAGCGGGTCCTGCTGCAGCTCTTCGAGCAGGTGGGCGAACGTCTCGGGGTCGGCGGGAATTGCGTCCTGGGTCATCACGATCAGGGCGTCGCCGCTCACCTGTTCGCTGGCCCAGCGCCGCGTGCCGCCGTGGTTGAAATCGCGGGCGTCGATCACCTCGACCCGGGCGCCGAACTCGCGAAAGCGCGTCACCGTGTCATCGCTGGAGGCGCTGTCCACCACCAGCATCTCGTCCGGTTGCAGGGTCTGCATCTTCAGCGCAGGCAACAGCCGCGCCAGATGGCCGGCGGCGTTGCGGGTGGGGATGATCAGCGAGGTGCGCATGTCACTTCTTCACGTCGGCAGGCGCGCGCCCGTAGATGTCGTCAAAGCGCACGATATCGTCCTCGCCCAGGTACTCGCCGCTCTGCACCTCGATCATCACCAGGTCGATGATGCCGGGGTTGGTCAGACGATGCTTGTGCCCGGCGGGAATGTAAGTGGACTCGTTGGCGTTGATCAGAAATTCGCGCTCGCCATTGGTGATCTGCGCGGCGCCGCTGACCACCACCCAGTGTTCGCTGCGGTGGTGGTGCATCTGCAACGACAACGACGCCAGGGGCTTGACCACGATGCGCTTGATCTTGAACCGGCTGCTTTCCTCCAGCACGGTGTAGGTGCCCCAAGGCCGGGTAACGGTGCGGTGCAGGCTGTACGCCGGATGGTTCTGGCGCTTGAGTTCGGCGACGATGTAGCGCACATCCTGGCTGCGGTGAGCGTCGGCAATCAGCAGGGCATCAGGGGTGTCGACGATGATCAGGTCGCGCACGCCCACGGCGCCAAGCACGCGTTTGGGAGAGTCGATGTAGCAGTTGTGCACGTCATGCAAAATGGCTTCGCCGTTGACCTGATTGCCATGGGCATCGCTCGGCGTGAGCTGGCGCAGCGCTTCCCACGAGCCGATGTCACTCCAGCCGATATCGCAGGGCACCACGGCCACCTGCGTGGACTTCTCCATCAGCGCCACGTCGATGGACACGTCCGGCGCGCTGCCGAAGGCCTCCGAATCCAGTTCACGCTGGCGCGAGGTTTTGTTCTGCAGGTGCTGGCTGTGTTCCAGGGCGGCGCGGGCCGCCTGCAGTACCTCGGGCGCGTAAGTGGTCAGTTCGTCCACCAGGGTTTTGGCCTTGAAGCAGAACATGCCGGCGTTCCACAAATGCTTGCCGCCGTCGAGGTAGGCTTGCGCGGTGGCCAGGTCCGGTTTCTCGACAAAGCGCTGCACGCGGTTGCCGGTGCTCAGCGCCTCGCCTTTTTCGATATAGCCAAAGCCGGTTTCCGGGTGGTCGGGCTGGATGCCGAAGGTCACCAGAAAGCCGGCTTCGGCCAGGTTGCGGGCCTGAGTCACGGCGGCGGCGAACGCGGTCTCGTTGTGGATCAAGTGGTCGGCGGGCATTACCAGCAGTTGTGCGTCGTCGCCAAAATGTTCCTGCACATGCAGCGCCGCGACGGCAATGGCGGCGGCTGTGTTGCGACCGAATGGCTCCAGCAGCAGGTCCAGGGGCAGGCGTGACGGGTTGACCAACCGGTAGTCATCGAGGGTGCGAAACAGCATCTCGCGGTTGGTCACCGTCAGCACGCTCTCCACACCGGGCAGGCGCGCGGCACGCTGGAAGGTTTTCTGCAACAGGCTCTGGCCATCACGCATGCGCATGAACGGCTTGGGCATGTTCTGGCGTGACACCGGCCACAGCCGCGTGCCCGACCCACCGGAAATGATGCAGGGAATTAATCCGTTGAGGGTATTCATCAATAGACTTCCTTGGTGGATAGAACGGCGGGAACCGTCATGAAGACGATGTACAAGTCAAACCACACCGACCACTTGGAGATGTATTCCAGGTCGTACTCGACACGTTTCTGGATCTTGAACAGAGTGTCGGTTTCACCCCGGTAACCATTGATCTGCGCCCAGCCGGTAATGCCCGGCTTGACCCGGTGCCTTGAGCTGTACTCGCTGACCGCCACCTCGAAGGGCACGCCGGCAGCCTTGGTGGCAGTGGCGTGCGGGCGCGGGCCGACCATTGACATGTTGCCCAGCAGCACGTTGAACAGCTGCGGCAGCTCATCGATGCTGGTCTTGCGGATGATGCGCCCGACGCGGGTAATGCGCGGGTCGTGCCGGGTGGTTTGTTGCTGCGCGGTGAAATCGCTCTGGTCGGTGTACATCGAGCGAAACTTGAACACCCGTATTTCATTGTCGTTGTAGCCAAAGCGGTTCTGGCGAAACAACACCGGGCCCCTAGAGTCGAGTTTGATGGCGATGGCCGTGATGATCATCACAGGCGACAGCGCCACCAGCGCCAGGCTCGCCAGCAAACAATCCTCAAGACGTTTGATCACCGGCGACCAGCCGCGCAGCGGTAACTGCGACGTGTTGAACATCAGGATGCCGCCCACGTCGGTGATCTTGCTATGGCCGTAGCGCAGCGCGGCCATGTCCGGCACCAGCATCACGTTTACCGACAACTGTCGCAGACGATTGACCAACCCATGGATGCGCTGCTCCGCAGCCCAGGGCAGGCAGATCATCACCTGGTTGACCTGCTCGGCGCGGATGAGCTTTTCCAGGTCGCGGGTGTTACCCAGCAACGGCAGATTGCTCAACTCCTTGGGGATCCGCTCGGTGCGATCATCAATGAAGCCGATCAGACCGGAGCGGATATCGCCGTTGCGTTGCAGATGGTCGGCAACGTGCACGGCGGTGTCGGTAAACCCAAGGATCACCGTGCGCTGCAGGTACTTACCCTTGCGCATCAAACTGCTGTAAAGGCGCAGCATCAACAAACGTTCGAGACAAAACAGCCCAAGGCTGGCGAAGTACCAGGTCAACAGGTTACGTGGCGTCAATTGTGGAAAAAATTGCAATATCTGATACATGAACAGCAGGATGCAGAAGGCGGCTGACCAGGCCTTGACCTTGGTTTTCAAGCGGAGACGGTTGCTGAACAATTCCTCCGAATAAATGCCCAATGCCTGAAACAAAATGATGGTCAGAAACGCAAAAAATACGAGCAGACCAAGGAAGTGCGAACGCATCTCTGGGTTCATCGGATCGATGAAAAAAACCAGTACCAGCGGGGGTAATATCGCACTTAAACCATGGATGAATTTGACAAAAACAACAAAAAACTCAACAAAACCGGCACGCGTTAAAAACAAGCTATCGACTGATGACTTTTCTCGCATAAAACATCCCTCATTGCACTCCATGCGCTTTAGCCGGTATGCGTTAGTAGTGCATTAAACTCGGCTACGCTGGATAAATCGCAACTAATCAATCCAAATGCAACAAATCCATTTGAAGGGACCTTGCGGGGCAGTGGCTAAAGGAAGTGTTCCTCATGGTTGCTTAGTCAACGAATTGACGATGGTGCGGATGCAGCGTTCTAAAGGTGTTAAGCAAGGTTTTCTGAGGCATTTTATTGACATTCCTTGTCCAGATACTTGGTTAGAGGAGGGTGTGTTTTTGAGTGTAGGAACAAAAGTGAAATTTTTCCTGCTCAACAGCGAAGGTTTTTCAAAAGGCGGTGGGAAAGGGGGACAGGGACAAGGTCGAAGTTACGACTAAGTGCCGTGGCTGCGGGGTTTTAATGGCGTGGAAGTTGTCTTTTTAACTTCAAAAATAAATGAAAAAAAGTTATTTGAAGGACGATAGCGACCAGTTTGAAGAGTGGTGCTTGTTCCCGACGGGGCGGGGCATCACTCGGTAAGAAATGGGGAGCGGGCTTGCTCGCGAAAGCGCTGTGCCAGTCACCGGATTCAGCGAATGCCACACCACCTTCGCGAGCAAGCCCGCTCCTACATGGATCCTGCGATGTCAGCCTAATCGCGCGGCGGCGCGTGCGGTGATTTCACCCCGCACTCTGCGTGACTCGGCGGTGCGCTTGCGGGCTTCGTCCAGCACCTGCTGCGGCGCAGTGTCCGGGCGCCCGGCGTCGAAGGGTGGCGCGGGCGCGTATTCGATCTGTAACTGCACCAGTTGCGCTGCCGCTTCGCTGTACAGCTCCGCTGCCAGCACCAGCGCAAAGTCGATCCCCGCAGTAATGCCGCCGCCGGTGAAGAGGTTGCCGTCGCGCACCACGCGTTCCTGTACCGGGATTGCCCCGAGCGGGGCGAGCATGTCGTGGTAGGCCCAATGGGTGGTGGCCTTGCGACCGCGCAGCAAACCCGCTGCGCCGAGTACCAGCGAGCCGGTGCACACCGAGGTGACGTAACGCGCGGTGAGGGACTGGGCCTTGAGGAAGTCGAGGGTGTCGACATCTTCCATCAGCGCACCGACGCCGGCCCCGCCGGGTACGCAGAGCACATCCAGGTTGGGGCAGTCGGCGTAGGTCATGGTCGGTGTGAACACCAGGCCAGTGCTGGAGGTGGCCGGTGCGAGGTCCTTCCACACCAGATGTAATTTCACCTCCGGCAGCGAGCCCAGCACGTCGTAAGGCCCCGTGAGGTCCAGTTGTTGAATGCCGGGGAACAGCAGGAAACCGATCTGCAAGGTCATGAATGAAACTCCGCTCTGAAGAAGTAGACGACTGCACTGTAGAAGCCTAGGCTCTGGCGTATACGCCATTGAACCCACAAATCGCGCCAATCATGCCCAGGATTATTCACGTACTCGCTTTTGATAACGCCCAAGTGCTCGATGTAACCGGGCCGTTGCAGGTGTTCGCATCGGCCAATGACCTGGCCCGTCAGCGCGGCCAGCCGTTGCCGTACAGCGTTTCGGTGGTTGCGGCCCAGGCCGAGCCGGTCATGACTTCGGCCGGTCTGGCGCTGGTGGCCGAGCCGTTGCCGACGGTCGACACACCGTGCGACACCCTGGTCATCGCTGGTGGCTGGGGCGTCTACGGTGCCGCCGAGGACCCGACGCTGGTGCAGTGGGTACGCGCAAAAGCCCGGCACGCGCGGCGCATGGCCTCGGTGTGCACCGGTGCTTTTCTGCTGGCAGCCAGCGGCCTGCTCGACGGTTGCCGCGTCGCCACCCACTGGACACGTTGCGAGGAACTGGCGCGCAAGTTTCCCGCGTTGACGGTGGAGCCCAACCCGATCTTCATCCAGCAGGGCGCCGTGTGGACGTCGGCCGGTGTGACCGCCGGTATCGACCTGTGCCTGGCGCTCGTCGAGGAAGATCTGGGCCGCGCCGTGGCCCTGGAGGTGGCGCGACACCTGGTGGTGTTCCTCAAACGCCCAGGCGGTCAGTCGCAATTCAGCGTCACCCTGTCGTTGCAAAACGGCGGCAACCGTTTCGCCGAACTGCATGCCTGGATCGCGGAGAACCTGACGCTGGACCTGAGCATTGCCACTCTGGCAGCCCAGGCCGGCATGAGCGAGCGCAGCTTCGTGCGCCACTACCGCGCCGAAACCGGCCAGACCCCGGCCCGCGCCGTTGAACTGATCCGCGTCGAAACCGCCCGCCGGCAACTGGCGGACAGCGCAGCGTCGATCAAGCGCATTGCCGTGCAGTGTGGATTTGGTTGCGAAGAAACTCTGCGTCGCAGCTTTCTTCGCGCAGTATCGGTGACACCTCAGGCATACCGAGAGCGCTTTGCGCCCGCACAGCCATAACAGGTGGCTCCTGTAGGAGCTGTCGAGCTTCAGCGAGGCTGCGATGGGATCACTGCGGTGTGCCTGCCGGACCGCAATGCCCGTATCGCAAACCTTATCCGGCGGGGCATGACTCTTTTATCGGCGCAGCAATTCCAGCAGCGCAGCCAGGGTTTCTCGCGGTGCTTCCTGAGGAATATTGTGGCCCACACCGGGTAAGACTTGGCGTCGATAAAATCCGCTGAAATGCGCGAGGTCGTCATCTTCTTCCGACGCAGGCCCGACGCCGTCGTCGGCACCGCACAACGAAATACTCGGCACTGAGATGGGGGGCTGTTGCGCCAGCGCCTGTTCAATGGGCTCCAGGGCAGGATCACCCGGCGCACACATGAATCGATGGCGATAGGAGTGAATCACCACCTCGACAAAGTCCGGGTTATCGAATGAACGCGCGGTCTGCTCATACAGGCGCGGCCCCGCTGCCCACGATGGCGACCAAAGCGCCCACAGCAACTGGCAGAGTTCGCGGCGGTTGGCCGTCAACCCCGCCACGCCGCGTGGAGTGTGAAAATAGTACTGGTACCACAATCGATGCTCCGTCGCAGGCGCTTGAGGCTCGTGGGCGTGGGCAATGTCCTGAATGTTGTAGCCATCCCCGGTGACCAGTCCACGCACCCGCCCTGGCCACAGCGCCGCGACGATACAGGCCGCGCGCCCGCCCCAGTCGTAACCGGCCAGCGTCGCTTGCGCAATGGACAGCACATCCATGAAGTCCAGCAAGTCCCTGGCCAGCGCCGCTTGCTGACCCGAGCGCATCACCTGCGCATTGATAAACCGCGTCGGTCCGTAGCCGCGCAGATAGGGAACCAACACCCGATAGCCCAGCTCGCCCAGGACCGGCGCAATTCCATCATAGCTGCGCGGGTCATAAGGAAAACCGTGCAGCAGAATCACCGGTTCGCCGCTGGCGGGGCCGTGGGCTTCATACGCCACGTCGAGCATGGAGGTACGCACGTAAAGCAGCGGGGCAGGGCGGTTCATCGTGGGTGCCTGTCGATAGAGGAACATTGAGAATAGAAACGATAGGTCTCAACCAAACAACACTTGTGTCCAGTGGTCCTCACTGATGATTGCAATGGGAACGCCGCTGTTTCGCAGCTCGACGGCTTTCTTGATTTTGGTGCCATAGGAACTATGCAACCACTGCTCATTACCGATACTGCCTACCACTAGAAAGTGCAGTTTTTTGTTCACCGAATTACCGATCATCCCACCGCGCTCGATCACCAGCGATTCACATTCTTTGCGGGGGCCGAGAGCCATGACACCGGTAAAAAGAAATACCCGGTCAGGCCAAGCAAGATCAGGAACCGGATCATTCAGCGGAAGGCTACTGACGTTCGTAGCGCGCTTCGGCGCTCCTACGGAAAGTCCGGCAAACTGGTGCAATGTTTCCAGCAGTTCTATCGACTCCTCTTCATCCAGCACCCCATCGCTGAGCATGTCGGCGAGTCGGTGGTAAAGAATATTTACCACCGGATCTTCCAGATGGATCAGATGAGTTTCTATCCAGCTTTTAAGGAACTCAGCTTCAAGCTGGTTGATTTTTCCGTCAGCCGTCAAACCTGCCGTTATTCCAACCAACGCATCGGCAGAGCGCCGATCAATGCGTGCTTTGTGAAAGAAGCGGCTTCGCTCGAATTCCTGATAAAGGTCAACCATGCGCGTTGCTCCTCACTCTTCCGTTTCGGCCGTTTGATTGATGTACTTGGCTTTTTCCGGCGTAAACGTCACGATCATGTGAGTGCGCGAGCAGGTCTTGACGATATCTACGGTCGGATCGATATCCAGATCTTCTCCGCGAAGCCCCTGCCACTGGGCGAGATAGTTGAGTGAACCGAACTTTTCACGCTTTTTCAGGCTGCGGCTCACGCCGCCTTTCCAGCCAAGCGCGGGCAATTCGTTCGCCAAGCAGGCTTCCACAAGGTCAAGACGCTTAGCTGCCAGCTCGCGGCCAACCTCCCAGCACTTTATTAAACCTTTGTCTTTACCCTCCCAGGTCTCACTCCAGTTCAACGCTGACCGAAGCTCCGTACGAATGGTTTGTTGAATGCGTGCGGGCATATTCTCTCCTTGAATACTCATAAGGTTGTAGATCAGTGGTATCGATATACCAGTCTTCTCCACTGATTGCCAAACGCCCCGACATTACCCGCACTTAAGGAAGGAATGATATGGCCTGCTACGTGCCCTGTTTTAAACATGGGCACCTTTAGTTACTTATCTTGATCCATCTCTCACGGCTGCCACACCGTCTTCTCCCCACTCAACTTCCTGTCCAGAAACGACGCCGCGCTGATCAACGCCAGATGGCTCAGCGCCTGGGGCGTGTTGCCCAAGTGCCGTGCCTGGGTGTCGAATTCCTCGGCGTACAAGCCCAGCGGGTTGGCGTAGCGCAGCAGCTGTTCGAATTCCAGGTGGGCCTTTTCCAACTGGCCGGCGCGGGCCAGGCATTCGACGTACCAGAACGAGCAGGCCGCAAAGGCGCCTTCGGTGCCTTGCAGGCCGTCGATCTGGCTGTCGTCGTTGCGGTAGCGGTAGACCATGCCGTCGCGCACCAGGCTTTTCTGGATCGCGGCCAGGGTCGACAGCCAGCGCGGGTCGGTGGCGGCGACGAAGCGAACCAGCGGCATCAGCAGCATTGAGCCGTCGAGGGCGGTACTACCAATGTGCTGCACGAAATGGCCGCGTTCCTCGTTCCAGAAATTTTCCCAAATGTCGGCGTAGATCGCCTGGCGCGTCTGGTCCCAGCGGGCGAACGGGGCCGGCAGCGAACGTTTTGAGGCCAGGCGAATCGCGCGGTCCAGGGCCACCCAGCACATCAGCCGCGAGTGCAGGAAGTGATGCTGTTCGCCGCGCATTTCCCAGATGCCCACATCTTTGGTGTCCCAGATTTCGCAGACCTGATTCGCCACGTCCACCGTGTGTTTCCAACCCTCATGGGAAATGGCTTCACCGTATTTGTTCACCAGGTAAACCGCGTCCATCAGCTCGCCGTAGATGTCCAACTGGATCTGATCGAACGCTTCGTTGCCCACTCGCACCGGCGTGGCGCCGCCGTGGCCGCTCAAGTGGTCCAGGGTGGCTTCCGGCAACTCCTGGCGACCGTCGATGCCGTAGAGAATATTGATCTTGATCGACTGGCCGCAGCAGTCGCTCACCCGTCCTTTTAGCCAGCGCATGTAGCTGTTGGCTTCTTCGACGAAACCCAGGCGCATGAACGCGTAGACGGTGAACGACGCGTCGCGGATCCAGGTGTAACGATAATCCCAGTTGCGCTCGCCGCCGGGAGTTTCCGGCAGGCCGAAGGTGGCGGCGGCGATGATTGCGCCGTGTTTGCGCGAAGTCAGCAGTTTCAGCGCCAGGGCCGAGCGATTGACCATCTCGCGCCAGCGGCCTCGGTAGTTGGATTGGCTGATCCAGCCGCGCCAGAACTTCAACGTGCGTTCCAGGTAGAGGTCGGTGCAGGCGTTGGTGACGCGCGGATCATCCTCACCGCCGAGCACGAATTCGGCGCCTTCGTCCTGGGCCAGGCTGAAGCTGGCGACGGCGGCATCGTCTTCGAGGGTCAGCGGATGGCTGCCGATCAGGCGCAGGCCGGGCTGGTCGGCGGCGCTGAACACCACGCCTGCATTGGCAATCTCGGCGCGGGTGGTAGCCCGCGCATAATCATGGCGCACGGCGCAGCGCAGGTGAATGGTCGCCTTGCCGCTGACCACGCGCACGCGACGAATCAACAGCGGCAGGTCATCGACGTTTTCACTGACCGTGAGCAAATCGGTGATCTCCACCACGGCCTCGTCACTCAACCAACGGGTTTGCAGCACATTGGTGTCGGGCAGGTAGATCTGCTCGCGACGGGCGTCGGGCAGGTCGGGGGTGAGCTGGAAAGTACCGGCGTCGGGGGTGTCGAGCAGCGCGCAGAAGATCGACGGACTGTCGAATTCCGGCCAGCAGAAAAAATCGATGCTGCCCTTGTCGTTCACCAACGCGGCGCTGCGCATGTCGCCGATGATGCCGTGAGCATCGATCGCGCTCTGGGGTTCGTTTTTGAAATCAACCATTGCCACGGAACTCCGGATAAAGGCTCATGCCGCCGTCGATGAACAACGTGCTGCCCACCACGTAATCGGATGCATCACTGGCCAGCCACACCACCGCATTGGCCACGTCTTCCACATCGCCGACCCGGCCGTAGGGAATCAGCTTGAGCAGCTCTTTTTCCGCCGCGCCTTCGGTGGCTGCGCGATTAATCGCGGTGCGAATCGCCCCCGGCGCGATGCCATTGATGCGAATGCGTTGTTCGCTGACCTCCTGGGCCAACGTGCGCATCAGCATGTCCACACCGCCTTTGGAGGCTGCGTAGTTCACATGGCCGGCCCAGGGAATCAACTGGTGCACCGAACTCATGTGGATGATCTTGCCGGCTGCGCGGGAAACACCTTCGCGCAGTCCCTGGCGGTTGAAAATGCGCACCGCTGCACGAGCGCAGAGGAACTGCCCGGTGAGGTTGACGCCGATTACGGTGTTCCAGTCGTCGAGTGTCATGTCGACCAGATTGGCGTCTTTTTGCAGGCCGGAGTTGGCGACCAGAATATCCAGGTGTCCGAACGCATCGAGGGTCTGGGCAAACAGACGCTCCACGTCAGCCTCTTTGGACACGTCGCCGCCGATGGCAATGGCGCGGCCGCCGCTCGCATTGATCTGCGCGGCCAGGGCTTCGGCCGGCGCCGCCTGGGAATTGTAATTGAGCACTACCGCCGCGCCGGCGTCGGCCAGGGCCTTGGCGGCGCCTGCGCCGATGCCGGAGCTGGCACCGGTGACCAGCGCTACTTGTTGCTGCAATGTGATCTGCATGGCCCACCCGCTGATTGTTGAACGTCCCTTGTGCTGACTGGCGGGCAGCGCCGGAAGTTCAGGGCCATGCCTGATTGCCTGCCAGGAACTGATCACGACGGATGCGCCACACAGGTGGTCAGTTGATGCGTTTCGACCGCAGGTCGCCTCTCTCGACTGCAGACCGCCCCGTTCACTGGAGAACCCCATGTCGGTATCGACGACTGATCCATCCGTATCCACTTCATCCTTCCATGGCCACTCGCACGCGAATACCCGGCCTGATGAAGCCGCCCAACGCTCTTCGCCTGCTGCGTCCCCCGTCAACGGGCAAAAAACGGCCAATGTGAGCTTTCATTTTCATCAAGATCACGCTGGACCGGTTTTCGGGCAACCGCAAACCACAGCGCCCCATCAGCATCAGCACGCCGAGCCGCAGCGCCCTGCGCCCTCGATGTGGGGGTTGCTGGCAATGGTCAATAACTTGATGAGCCTGTTAGGGTTCGCCCGGCCACCGATGCTGACGGGCTTGTCGACGAAGAGCAACGAACAGTTGGCGCAGATGCTGCTCAATAATTTCGACGCCTTCAGAGACCCCAAGAGGCCCAATTATGTCAGCCTCGACAGTATTGGAACGATGGCGAAAAAAGCGTGGACCAGCGATCCGGTCATGAACCAGAACATCCTCCTGGCCAGAGAGATGCTCAAGCGCCCGGCGCTCATGAGAGGTCTCGATCAGCATGGAGCAACGGGCGCGCAGGATGGCCTGATCAGTTGGCAAAACCTGGCCGCTGTCAGTCGGGGCGACACCCTCTTCAAGTACAGGAGCGATAAGGAGCTGGTCGGATCGATATTCCAGCACTTCAACCAACTCAAAACGCCCGGTGCGCAGGACCTGCGGATCAGCGATCTGGCCAGGTGGGCGGCCGCACCTCTGATGGGCAAAGGTGATCAGGATGACCTGATTCAGATGGCCCGTGAAATCCTCAAGCGTACTTGGTTGCTGGAAAATATTGATGACTTTCAACTCGGGTCCAACGGCGACATTATCAGCCTGTCAGCGCTCTACCACTTGTCTCGCTGACAACTGCCCGGGCGCCACCCACCCTTCGTGGCGCCTGGGTAATGGGTTGGCTGCCCGCCATGGCGCACGGGTTTTTACATGCTGTCATTGGTATTTCCCGAACGCTCGGAACTGGCACCCTCATCCGGCCACATATCAGGTGTTTGCCTGACCTGAGTTTGCTTGATGACCGGGGTCATCAAGTTGACGCTCTCCAGGCAGGCCTCTATTTGAAAGAGTTGGAGAAAGCTCATGAGTATCGAGGGTGTATTACCTTACGCACGACCTCCCGCGCTGGACACCACGGCTACGCGGCCAGTCGCGCCAAAGCCGTTGTCTCCCCCTGAAGCCTGGCGCGAAAACCAGCTCGCGACCGCAGCCCAGATCCCTCGCCAGCCCTCCCGGTTGCGTGGATCGCCGCCAGGGTTGCATCACCGAGCGTTGCAGAATCCTGCCTCTGGACGAGCAAGCTTGCTCAAGGTTGACGCGACGACTACCGATAGCAAGTTGGCAGCGTCGCTGGAAGAACACTTTCATCTGTTATGGCCCTTTTGAAGATGGGCCGCTTACCCCTGTCAGCATTACGCCAGTTTGCTGCTCAACCCCAAGGTGATTGCGAGAAACGTAACCGCTTGATCCAGATAGTCGGTGAAATCCTTAAACGCCCGCGACTGGTGGATGCGATCTCGATGCCCGATGGTTACATTACCCGCGACAGCCTTAGAGCTGCCGCTTCGGTAATGCAGGGCAGCAGTTCTCCGTCGTTATTCAGCCTGGACACGTTTCATGGCAAAGGTAATCACGAGGTGGTGCTGAGCTTTAAAGAAGAGTTCGCAGGTTTGCGGGACCCGACCAAGGATCTCAAGTTTCTGTTTTGGGAGCTTCAGTACGTGGAAATCGCAAAGCTCAGAGACGTCATGCGGGATCCTTACAAGCTCGATAACAATGGCAAGCCGGTGGCGGAACCGTCTACCGGCATGCTGATGCCTGAATACAGCGAGCGCTGCGTATACACAGCCATCAATCTCGTTAACAGACCGGGCTTGCTTTCTTCACTGCGCCTTGCCAACTCCATGCAGCTGTTGGGCAGGTTTTGTCCGCCGGGCTATCTTGGCAACTTGTGTCTTGATCTTTGGCTTGAGCAGGACGTAGCGCGAAAGGCGCGCTGATGAAGACTCTTGTCTGGCACGCGATCGGGTTATGCGGGAACCATTTTTCGACGGTTTACCACGAACAGGACATCCATCGGTCGTTGTTTGCCCGTGGGTGTTTTCATTTACTGGAACAGGTCTGGATCATGAACTCGCCATCTTTCGAATCTCGTCAAGCCCAGTACACCTTAACGCCCCTGCCTTCTGCTGCATGCGAGGGCCAGAAGCATGACACGCCGCTGCCGCAGGGTCTCAACCTTACCTCCACGCCTAAATTCAGCTTCAAGGCGCCTACGGCCGAGGACTTTGATAAAGGTTCGAAAACACAGGCGCAAGAGCCTGGGTCCGGCTCCACGGGTTCACTGCTCGCCAGCATCAGGAACCTTTTGTCCCGTCGCGCCTGATCATGCGCGCAGTATTTTTCCGCTGACCGCCACCGCTGCCAGCAGGACACCGATCAGCATGAAGGCGGTCGCCAGGCTGCTGCCGTGGGCTATGAAGCCGATCAGGGCGGGGCCTGCCAGAATCCCTGCATAGCCCAGGGTAGTGATGGCCGGCACGGCAATGTGTTCCGGCATCACGGTCTGCTTGCCAACCGCGGTATAGAGCACCGGGACAATGTTTGAACAACCGGCGCCCACCAGTGCATAACCGAGCAATGCCATTTCCCAGGCAGGGGAGAGTGTCGCGAGGAATATGCCGGCCGCCGCCAGCGCGCCGCCGACCACGATCACGCGAGTTGCGCCCAGGCGGCGCACAATGGCATCACCGGTCAGTCGCCCGGCAGTCATGGTCAGGGCAAAGGCCGCGTAGCCCAGGCCCGCATAGGCTTCATCCAGGCCGCGCTCATCGCTGAGGAACACCGCGCTCCAGTCCAGCACCGCGCCCTCGGCCAGGAACACGATAAAACACAGACAGCCGATAAACAGCACCACGCCATGGGGAATCGCAAACGCGGGGCCCGAGCTCTCACTGCCGTAAGGCAACAGGTGCGGTCCGGCCTTGAGCAGTGCCACGACCATGATCACAATCACTACCAGCGTCGCCTGCAGTGGCGAGCAACCGAGCCCCAGCAGGCCCGCGACACCCGCCGCGCCGACAATACCGCCCAGGCTGAACAACCCATGAAAACCCGACATCATGGTTTTGCCACTGGCGCGTTCGACGATCACCGCCTGCAGGTTGACCGTTGAATCCACTGTGCCCAGACCCGCGCCGAAGAGAAATAACCCAGCCATCAGCAGCGGAATCGAACTGACCGTAGCGAGCAGGGGCAGCGCCAGACAGATCATGACAGTGCCGGCAGTCAGTACGCGTCGGCAGCCATAGCGCGATGCCAGCAAGCCCGCCACCGGCATGGCGAGGATCGACCCGACCCCCAGGCACAACAGCAGCAGTCCCAGCGTGCCTTCATTGAGGTTCGCCCGCGCCTTGGCATAGGGCACCAGGGGGGCCCAGGCCGCGATGCCAAAACCGGCGATAAAAAAGGCGATGCGTGTCGACATTTGCTCCAGCCGTCCGGGAATCACGGGGGCTGGGGTGGGGATGGCAGTCATGCAGAGTCCTTGGTTTGACGTTCAGCTAACGATGTCCTGCGCGACATCCTTGCACATCAGGCCGTGCCGAGCGAGCGCGGTTGCGTCACCGTTCAAGGCAAAAAGCGCCGGTCGTGAATATTATTTTTACACATGCGGGAACGCTCGGCGCATCACTGACCACAGACAAGCCATCGAGCCTGTGGGAGGGAGCCTGGAAGGTGTGCAGTCCCTGCGAGAAAGGTTGAACCCCGGATTTCTTGCAGGGAGTTACCTCTTCCAGTCTGCCAACCATGGGGTCGATTTTTTGTAATCAGCCAATAGTTTTGTGAACAGTGCCTACAACTTTTTAGTTATGTGCCTACGAACTACCGTACGAAATTTCTTGTTGGAGCCAGTCAGCTCTTCTGAGCTTATTTATTATTTTGTAAAAGACACTTCCATCCTCGCCGTACGAAACTTCTTTTTTATTTCTGAAAGGCCGAATTTTTCCTGAAATCGCTAAGCTTCAGGGCGTTCAGGCACTTTTTTTCGCCACCCAGCGAGCAGTGGCGAGGGGAAGTATTTTCTATCAGGAAGTTGACTGGCGGTTACCTACGATGGCTGATGCGTTTGTTTCTTCACGGTTTAATTTAATCTTTTCAAGTCTGGATACAGACTTTCAAGTAGCGGCGTTCAAGGGCAGCGAGGCCATTGATCAGCCGTACTTCATTGAGGTGCAGTTAGTCAGCGAAAATCCCTCGATTGACCTGGAGGCCTTGCTTCACCAGCCCGTCTTCCTTTGCCTGGGCGAAGTCGATGAAGGGCTGCATGGGCAGGTCTACAGCATCGGGCGCGATGACCGGGGTACGCGGCTCACGCGCTACCGCCTCACCCTGGCACCGCGCCTGGCGTGCCTGGCCCATCGCTGCGACCAGCGCATTTTCCAGCAACGCAGCGTGCCGCAGATCATTGCATCGGTGCTTGAACACCACGGCATCCTCGCCGACGCCTACGCTTTCGAACTTGGGCCGGTGGTGTATCCGCCGCGCACGTTCTGCGTGCAATACGCGGAAACAGACCTGCATTTTATCCAGAGGCTGTGCGAAGAAGAGGGCATCCACTTCCACTTTCGCCACACTGCGGACAACCACCTATTGGTGTTCGGTGATGACCAGACGGTGTTCCAGCACCTGCCCGCACAGCGTTACAGCGCGTCAGCCGACCCGCTGCCTCAGGGCGCTCGAGTGGTCCAGCGTTTCGACCGGCGGCTGGCGACACGCAGCCGGCAAACCGTACGTCGTGATCATGACTTCGAGCACCCTTCGTTGTGCCTGCAGAACACCGCAGGAGACGCGGGTGCACAACCCCACCAGGATTATCACTACCCCGCAGGTTTCACCAGCCGTGTAAGGGGTTTGCAACTGGCGCGACGTGGCCTGGAGCGCCATCAAAGCGATCGGCATCGCGCACTTGGCAAAAGCGATCAGCCTGCGCTGCGCAGTGGTCACTTCCTCCCGTTGCAGGATCACTCCGACCCGGATTGCAACGACCTGTGGTTGCTCACGTCCGTGCACCATGAAGGTTACCAACCGCAGGTGCTGGAGGAGGCGGTATTCGAAGCAGGCAAGTTCCGTGGCTATCGCAACCGCTTCACCGCGACACCCTGGCGCGCCGCACACCGACCGGCCCTCAAACATCCCAAGCCAACCATCAACGGAAGTCAGACCGCAACGGTGACCGGGCCTGCCGGGGAGGATGTGCATTGCGATGCCTATGGTCGGGTAAAAGTCCGCTTTCATTGGGATCGCCTGGAAAAGAGCGACGACAAGAGCAGTTGCTGGGTGAGGGTGGCGTCGGGATGGGCAGGTAATGGCTTCGGCGCAATGATGATTCCACGGGTGGGAATGGAAGTGCTGGTGACGTTCCTCGAGGGTGATCCAGACCGGCCACTTGTCAATGGATGCCTGCCCAATGCGTCGCACCTGCCCACCTATCCGTTGCCACAACACAAAACGCGCAGCGTATTGCGCAGTTGCAGTTCACCCGGCGGTGACGGCGCCAACGAGTTGCACCTCGAAGACCGGCGCGGCGAAGAACTGATCTTCCTGCGCGCTCAACGTGATCTGGAGCAACAGGTCGGTCACGACAGTCGGCTTGAGGTGGCCGGAGAGCGGCATGAAGTCATTCGCGGAGTAAACACGGTGCGCCTGGAAGACGAGGACCATCGCCATGTCGTTGGTGATCGCAAGGTGGTGCTGGAGGCGCACGACCACCTCAAAGTACACGGCGACAGCCTGACCCATGTTGGTCAGGCCCTGGTGGTCGAGGCCGGTCAGCAACTGCACCTCAAGGCCGGAGCCATCCTGGTGATCGATGCGGGTGCGCAACTGAGCCTGAAGGCGGGGGGAGAGCACCTGGTGATCCAGGCTGGGGGTATTTTCAGCAGCCGGCCCATCACTGCGGGCGGGGCGCCGTCCGTCACACGCTCGATCAGTGCTGCGCCGACAACTGCTCCGAGCATCTCCCCGGCACAGGATCAGATCATGCGCCTTGCTCGAAAACTGGACGCGGATTTCTGCCCACTGTGCGAGCGCTGCAGCGAAGGCCTGTGCGACATGAGGGCCGCCTGATGGAAAACCTGCCCAGTGAATGGATGGCCCGCCAACAACAGGCGGGGCGGCGTCTGTGCCTGATGCTCGAAGGAAACAACTGTGCGCGTCGGCCACTGCTGGCCGTGCGTGAACCGCTGAACTATCGCTGCCTTTACGGCGAGACCGCTGCGGCGGAACTGGCGAACGCAGGTCCCGTGATCCTGCTGTTGGAGCATTTGAACGAGCCCGCTCTGGTCGACCTGCTGCAACGTCCCGAGGCTCATTGGGGCTGGCTGGGCAGCCTGCCCGATGAAGACCTGACCAGCGTGACGCGACATTGGCGCGAGCGTTTGCTCATGGGACCGGCGGGGAGTCAGGCGCTTTACCGTTTCCATGACAATCGCACCTTCGCCCGTGCCCTGGCTTGTCTACCGAAAACGCACTGGCCGCCCTTTCTCGGTCCTCTGATCAGCGTGTGCTACTGGCATGAGGGCACTTGGCGCCAAGCTGAGAACCCCGCCCCTGGAGAATATCCGGTGCCTGACCCGGCCCCGTGGCTGGCCGTCCCAAACCCACAGGCTGAGGCGATCCTGCACGCCAACATCCTGCGCTATCTGTTGGCCGAACACAGCGAAAACCTCGTTGCGCTGTTTGAATTCCAGGACCCCAGAATCTGGCTGACGCAAGTACTGGAACAGGCACGTGCCTGGCAATGGCGGGGCACGGAACAGTTGGAGTTTCTGGTGGTGCGCAGGCTTGAGGAAGCGACCCGAGGCAGCGTTGTTCATTGGCAACCGATGACAGGCGAGGCGCCGCAAGAGCATTTTGAACGGCTAGCGGGGCAGTGGCACAGGGCGGGGCGCAGGGATGAGTAAGTGGTTGGGGGTGACGTTATTTGTCTGTGTGATGACAGGGCTCTATGGGTGTGCGGGGAGGGCGGCGGAGCGGTTTACGTTGGAGGTGGATTTGCCGGCGGAATTTAAAATTAAGACGGCTGCCAATTATCGACCTGCGAGGGGGGAGACCTGCACGCTGCCCAGGCGTCGAGGCAAAAGACCCGAACGAAAAGTGTTTTTTTCTGAGTACGCATCGGTAGCGAGTCGAGTGAGTTATGAGCTTCCTCTGACCGAAACGGCTGACGGATGTCCCTTGGTATTAAGCGATGTGGAGTTTGATATTTATGCAAAGTGGGGCGCGCGGTACTCGGATGTAGCGGGAGATATCACGAGCATCTTTATCGGTGATGGCGCAACGGAGAACGCTTCATCCGAAATGGGCTCGGGTGTTCAGGTGTTACGTCGGCAATGCCAGTGGTTGTTTCGAACCGCAGGGCCCCAGCACGCAATCATCAAGGTTCTTAAATGCAAGTCGGTAAACGATGAGGAGGATGAGCGGAGAAAATCTGTAGCGGTTGAACGGGACCAGCTTGTGAAGAAAACCCTCAGGGTTGTCATAGGCGTCATCGGCGAAGAGCGACCTTACATGGGCGATAACTGGGTCCAGTTTCCACAAGGCTGGAAGCGCTGCCGGGGAGAAAGTCTGGAGGATCAAAGCGCGTTTTGCGCCGGAAACACGGTGGACTTCAAGTCTTTCAAAATGCCCGATGGACGTAGATGCACTGTTTACCCAACCTGTACTGAATAAGGATATCCAGCATGGCAATCGAGCAATGGAAGCAGCCTTTTTTTAACGAAAGAATGCCTGCTTGTGCGTTACGTGGTGATTGGCTGAGCTTTCGTCTTGTGGAGGCATCAGGCGATGGAAAGGCCTATGGAGGGCTTGCGTACGAGGTGATTGATAGTGCCGGGCAGAGACACAAAGGGTATCTGGACGGAAATGGCTTTGTGCGGCTGGAGGATCAATGCAGAGGTCCTGTCGTGCTGATTTTCAATGCACTCTATGAGGCGCAAGAGGGCTTGTATCAGCACTTGCAGAAGCGCATTAGCTATCCATTGCTTATTACCGACCTCCAGGTCAGAGCAGAAAAAACGCGGTTTCTCGATCCTGGAGCTAAGCGTAATGAGAAAAACCCGGCCTGGCAGAAGGGAGATCATTATTATCAGGTTGAAGTGCGTGACCTGGTTCGACACGGTGCCCATTTACCTCCTTTAATCCCAGGCATTCATAGTACCCAACGACACGCTTTGAAAATGGTGGCCGAGTTGGGTTTCGGTCCTTCCGAGCCGACCCTTTCAGGCGTCGTGTTGTTTCCCAATCGGCATACCGTTCTTGAGGTTCGGCCATTGCGTGCGCTACGGCCCATGCTTTCCAGTGATGATCAGTTCAGCGCCTTGAACCTTTACCAACTGGCGCTGATGTCTACGTTGAGTTACTGCGGTTTTGGTCAGGAACCTGCGGATAAACCAGTGGATGAAGTGAGTTTCCCGTTGCAGCCCAGTGTGGGAAATGTCTTTGCACAAAAGCTTTCAGGGTATCAGCAGGCCTGGAAATTTGACGTTGGGCAGGTGCAGCGCTTTTATCCCTTGTATGAGGAGGTGCCGTACTCCAAACGTTTTGAAATATTGCCCTTCGACCCTGAGTTGTATTCGCAAAACTCTCCAGACTTGGGGACGGCCCAGGAACATCCCGCCAAATTGCATTTTTTTGACGATGAGGCGTTCGGCACTGATACCCAAGCCTTTATCTGCCATCACGATGAGATCGTCTTGATTGCTGTGCGCGGCACCGCCAGTACCCCTGATGGATTAAGGGATGCCAATGCTCACCAGGTGTCCTTTTCCGAGGGTGTCGGCAACGTTCATGAGGGCTTTTACCAGGCATACCGTGCCATGCGCGATTTTGTATTGCGATATCTCAGCCTGTTTCATAGGGGGCAGCGTGTCATCATTTGCGGTCACAGCCTGGGTGGTGCAATTGCTTTGCTCTTGGCCGAAGGATTGCGTCGTGCCCCTTACCGCGATTACAACCCACTCCTCTACACCTACGGCGCCCCCCGTGCCGCCGACTCCGAATTCGTCGCCGGTGCGTCCAGCCTGGTGCACCACCGCATCGTCAACCACAACGACCCCGTGCCCAGCGTCCCGGCGACATGGATGAACACCACCGCCAAGCTGTGGATTCCTGGTGCCGTCGCATTATTCAGTGCCCCCGGCCCCGGCGGTTTGTTGTTCGCTGCCGGGCTGGTGCGCGTGGGCGGCAACCCCTATCAGCATCATGGTGAGCAACGGCATTTCATGCCGATCAAGCTGCCGGATGGCACGCAGTCTTCGGTGTTGTGGAAGCCCGGTTGTGAGTCCATTCAGGAGGCAGCCTGCAATCGCGCCCTGCAGCTGCAAGGCGACATGCCCGCGCGTGACAACTTGTTGAAACAGCTATTCCAAGCCAGCCAGCACTTCATGACTGCCAGCTACATACCGGCTGCCTGGGCCACCTTGCGTCGCTGGCAGCAGACCCTGGAAAGCCAGGGTACGTTGGTTACGCCAAGAGAGTTCGAATGGATCGACCGAGCACTTGAGCGTATGGGCCAGCAACTGCGTGACAAGAACCGCGAACTTGATCGGCGTCGGCCAACCAACCAGCGCAGTCACGCGCACTCGCACAGCCAGGCCTTGAGTGCCGAGATCGACCGGTTGCGCACCAGCCGCGAGCGCCTGCAGAGCTTGCGCTGGCGCCGCCTGGATGCGCGCGACGTCTATGGCAGTCATGCCGACGCGCCGCACCTGCAAGCCAGCCTCAAACGTTGGTTCAGCCATCGCGAGAACCGCGAATTGTCCCAGGTTGCCAGCATTCCGCCGCCCACTCTCGACGATCGGGGGAGGGCGCACACGCTGGATATCGATTCAATCGTCTAGCCCTCAGCGTGCAAAAAACTCCACCTGCGTGGGTTGGCGCTTCATAAGCACCTTGCCATTGCGGATCGAGTACAGCGGCAGGCCCTGGCTGCGAATCACCTCATAGTCGCTGTCTGCCGAAAGAATCAGCAGGTTGGCCGGTCGCCCAGGCGCGAGGCCGTACCGGTCACCCAGGGCCATGGCTTTGGCACTGTTGTCGGTGACCAGGTCGAGGGCACTTTGCAGGTTGCGGTAGCCGAGCATATGGCAGATATGCAGACCCGCTTCCAGTACGCGCAGGATGTTGCCGTTGCCCAGCGGGTACCACGGATCGACGATGGAGTCCTGGCCGAAGCACACGTTCATGCCGGCCTCCAGCAGTTCGTTGACGCGCGTGACGCCACGGCGTTTCGGGAAACTGTCGAAGCGCCCTTGCAGGTGAATGCTCTCGGTGGGGCAGGATACGAAGCTGATGCCCGAATGCCCCAGCAGGCGGAACAGCTTGGCGCAGTAGGCATTGTCGTAGGAGCCCATGGCCGTGGTGTGGCTGGCGGTGACACGGGCACCCATGTCGCGGCTGCGCGCTTCTTCGGCGAGCACTTCGAGAAAGCGCGAGTGGGGGTCGTCGGTTTCGTCGCAATGCACGTCTACCAGGCAGCCGGTGCGCTCGGCCAGGTCCATGAGAAATTTCACCGAGCTTACGCCTTGGTCACGGGTGTACTCGAAGTGCGGTATGCCGCCGATCACATCGGCCCCCAGGCGAATGGCTTCTTCCATCAGCTCGCGGCCGTTGCGGTAGGACTCGATGCCTTCCTGGGGAAAGGCGACGATTTGCAGGTCGATCAGATGCGCGCTTTCCTCGCGCACCTGCAGCATGGCCTTGAGCGCGGTGAGATCCGGATCGGTGACATCGACATGAGTGCGCACATGCTGGATGCCGTGGGCGGCCAGGGCCTGGATGGTCTTGTGGGCGCGGGTGCGGGTGTCTTCCTCGGTAATGGTGGCCTTGCGTTCGCCCCAGCACTCGATGCCTTCGAACAGCGTGCCGCTCATGTTCCAGCGTGGCTCGCCGGCCGTTAGGGTGGCATCGAGATGGATATGCGGTTCGACAAAGGGCGGTATCACCAGATGACCGGCGGCGTCCAGGTCGTCGGCCATCAACGCAGGCACGGCGGTCTGTGCAGTGATGCTGGCAATCCGGCCATTTTCCAGGTGCAGATCATGCAGGCCTTCACGGTTGCGCAGGCGGGCATTGATGATGTGCATGGGCAAGTTCCTCTTGGCTAAAAACAATCAGGCGGTCGACAGATTACCACCGGCGAGGGTAGGGCTCATGCCTGTGCGTCAGCCAATGGTTCGCGTACGCGCAGTACCGCAGTGAGCAGCATGTAGGTCAGGGAAGCGGCGACTATCCCCACCAGTGGTGCCACCCAGGGCGAGCTGAACGCAAGCACTGTACCGACGACATAGGCCGTCAATCCCGGCCAGTTGAAGGCGGGCAGGCGTGCAACGGCCAGGCGCGGGTAACGTCCACGATAGCGGTAGAAGAAATCCGCCATGATCACGCCGCCTATTGGGGGGATCACGGTGCCCAGCAGAATCAGGTACGGGACCAGCATGTCATACATGCCCAGCAAGGCCAGCAGGGTGCCGATCACTGCGCCCGTCAGGGTCACGGTCTTGCGGCGGCGAGTGCGTAACAGGTTGCAACCGGCCACGGCGAAGTTGTAAATGGTGTTGTCCTGAGTGCTCCAGATGTTGAGCAGCAACATGGCCATCGCTGCCATGGCAAAGCCTTGCAGCAGCAACACTTCCACCACGTCAGGTTGTTGATAGACGATGGCGCCGTAAGCGCCGATCAATACCATCAAGCCATTGCCGACAAAAAATCCGATCAGGCTGGCCAGCACCGCGACTCTGGCCGAGCGGGAAAATCGCGTCCAGTTGGTGGCCTGGGTCGCCCCGCTGACAAAGGTACCAAACACCAGGGTGATCGCCGTGGACAGGTTCAACTCACCCGTCGGCACCACCGCCAGCAGGCCATCGAGCCCGCCGACTTTTTCTGTTGCCACCCACATCGACAGGCACAACAGAATGCCCATCGCCGGCACCGCGATATACGACAGGATCTCAAGGCCGCGATACCCCACGTATGCCGTCGCGCAGAACATCAGTCCAAACAGCACCATCAAACCCAGCACGCTGCCCTGGCTCAATGCGAAATATTTGCCCAGTACCACGGCTGCCGTGGCGGTACCCCAGGCATACCAGCCGATCTGGGTAAAACCAAGGATCAGGTCGCTGAGCTTGCTGCCCATCTCGCCGAAGCAGAAGCGGCCCATCAGCACCGAGTTCAAGCCGCTCTTGAACGCGATGTAACCCAGGCCCGCGGCGTAGATGCCCAACAGCAGGTTACCCAGCGCCACGACACCGAGCATATCGACGAAGCTGAACGCCACACCCAGCTTGCCGCCGGCAAACATGGTCGCCGTAAAAAAAGTGAACCCCAGCAGCACCATTGCGGTGGACGCCAGGCCTTTGCGCGCATGCAGAGGGACTTCGCTGAGAGGGTAATCGTTGCCCGGTTCGTGCTGCGTCATGTGACTTGCTCCCTGATGGTTGACGCAGGGGTTGTTGCACCGCGCGTGCCAAACCTGCAGGCGGTCAATGATCACTGCACCGCACTTTTAGCCATCTGAGAGAACCTGTGCTCACCCAGCGCGAAAGCGGTGCAGCGGTGAGACAAATTGGATCGCTCGGCGAGTCAGAGTTGTTTGCTCATATACACCCTGCGCAGACCGTTCTCGACGCAATGATGGGTTTTTACATAGCCTCTGCGAGTGTAGAGCGCGATATTTTCGGTCATGGCTTCATTGGTGTAGAGGATGATGTTCGAATAGCCCGAGTCAACAGCTTGCCGCTCGGCAAAGTCCATCAGCTGCCGCCCGAACCCGAGGCCCTGGGCGTTCGGGTCGACGGCGAGGTTATCCAGCAAGAGCGCATTACTGGCGGCGACGAGGATGATAAAACCCTGAACCCGCCCGGCATTGTCCAGCACATGCACTCCGCCGCAGGCAACCCGTTGGTGATAGTCCTCCAGCATCGGGCCGGGTTTACGACCGATGCGCTCTATGTACGGCGCGTAG
Source organism: Pseudomonas poae (assembly GCF_001439785.1). Classification (GTDB taxonomy): domain Bacteria; phylum Pseudomonadota; class Gammaproteobacteria; order Pseudomonadales; family Pseudomonadaceae; genus Aquipseudomonas; species Aquipseudomonas poae. The sequence goes on from NZ_JYLI01000018.1 coordinate 45,051, forward strand.
GCAGCCTGGACAATCAGCTCAATGGCAGCGACATCGTGGGCGGTAGCGGTGCGTATCATTGTTGCGGGCTCCGTCGAAAAATGAGTCGCATGTGGTCGTGCACAAAAAAGCCACCCGCAGGTGGCTTTGCTTTCATCAACCGCTCACTCGCCGCGATAGATGCAACCGCTGGTGCAAGTCTCATGGATGCGGATCGCGCTGAGTTCCGGCAGCAGGGGTTTGAGTTCGGTCCAGATCCACTTGGCCAGCACTTCGCTGGTGGGGTTTTCCAGACCGGGAATATCGTTGAGGTAGTTGTGGTCGAGGCGTTCGTAGAGCGGCTTGAAAATCGCCTTGATCTCCGAGAAGTCGCGAATCCAGCCGGTATGGGGATCCAGGTCGCCGCTCAGATGGATCGCCACCTTGAACGAATGCCCATGCAGGCGCCCGCATTTGTGGCCTTCGGGGACATGGGGCAGGCGGTGGGCGGATTCGAACGTAAACTCTTTGAAGATTTCCACGGTATTTTCAGCTCGGTCAGGTATCTGGCAGGCGGCGAGTTTAACAGCTTGACCCCGCACTGCGCATACCGTCCCTCGTGCAGTAGCGCATTAGAGAGCCAACAGCCGCTCGCCCAACCTGCCGTTATCCGCCAATTCCAGAAACTCATCCCCCAGCCGCCGGCTCTCACTCATCGCGGTTTGCCAGTATTTGTGGCGGCTCGCGTCATCCCCCAGGAAGCGCTTGAAGTCGCTGCGGTCCGGTAGCTTGCCGTGGGGCAGGCGAGCGAGATAGTCCTTTGAGGGGGCCAGCAGCAACACATCCTGCAAACCTTGTTGACTGCTGCGGCGCCATGGCAGGCCCTTGTCGAACCAGCCGGGAATGACCCGGTCGGTGAAGTGCGGGTACAGCACGATGTCATCGCCGTGGTAGGGCAGGTCGAGGTGGTAATCCAGCAGGCCGCCGTCACGGTAGGTGCCTGCACCGGCGCCGGGCAGGTCGCGCACACCTTGCATTACCATGGGGATCGAGCCAGAGGCGAGCAGGGCCTGGCGCAGGTTGCCCACGCCCAGCTCAATGAAGCGCGACGGGAAATCCTTCAAGGCATGCACCGGCGGCGCCTGGCGCGGGTCGTGAATGATCAGCCGCTCGAAATGCCGTGACAGCCGTGCGCGAGCGCGCAGGTTGTCGGCAATCACCGACGACAGGCCCAGACCCAGCCGTCCGCGGTGGTCATCGGCGAGCAGGCCGTGGCTCTTGACCACCATGATGTTCAGCCGATAGTCGGGGTTGTCCAGCACCCGTGCATCGCGGCCGGCCAGCAGGTCGTCGAGCATGCGCTGGCAACTGCGGGTGACCTCGGCCATGGTCACGCCTTTGGCAAAGCGTTGTTCGTTATACAGGCGGCCGAGGTCGAGCAGGCCTTGCACCGGGTCGGGCAAGCAGGCACTGGCAAACCGCCAGGAACCGATGGACGCGCCGATCAGTGCACGCTCACGGGGTGCACGGCGCAGCCAGTCGCCGAACAGCGCCAGGTCCAGACCCTGGATGCCCAGGGCCTTGGGGCCGCCAGCCGCGCCCGGCAGAATGCCGACCTCGGCAGGCGCGAGGCCTTGCTCACGAATACGGGTGAACGCACGTTTGCCGGCCTTGAGGGTCAGGGCGCAAAACTTGACATGAATAGCGGCCATACACGTCTCAAACTGAAGGAGCGGGTTCGCTCGAGAAAAAGGTCAACGATAACGCGTGTATGAGGAATAAACAGAGTATCAACAGGAGTTTTCTTATTGAAAATTGCCATGGTGGCAATTCAGTTTGAGTTAAGTTGCGGCGCGTACCTTCGCAGATGTAGGAAAAACATCCTGAAACGGAGACTCATCATGAAGCGCCTCACAGCGCTGGTCGCCGCCGGTATCATCGCTGCGTTTGCGGTGCAGGCGTGGGCAGTGAACCCCGACAAACCACCGAATGTGCCCGGCGCTGTTACCATTGTCGCCTTCGATCAGCTCGAGGCCACGGCGCTGGCTTTGCATCCGGGTTCGACCCTGCTGGACACCGACCTGGACGAGCACTACGGCAGGTACATCTATGAGGTCGAGCTCGAGGATGCCCATGGCGTCGAGTGGGACGTTGAACTGGACGCGCTCTCCGGGCATGTTCTCAAGAATCATCAGGATACGTAATGACGGTATATCGACGCGTCGCGAGTCTGGCAGTGCTGGTGTTCCTGGCCTTCTGCTCAAGCCTGGCCGCCCGCGACCTCAACCAGGACGAAGCCTTGGCGCTGCGCCAGCAGGGAGTGATCCTGCCGCTGGAGCAACTGCTGCAGCAGGCCATGGCGCGGCATCCCGGGTCCAGGCTGCTTGAAGCGGAGCTTGAGAAAAAGCACGGCGAGTACGCTTATGAAGTCGAACTGGTGACGACAGAAGGCGTGGTGCGCGAAATCAAACTCGACGCCACCACCGGTGTGCTGATCAAGGATAAGGAAGACTGATGCGCCTGCTATTGGTGGAAGACAACGTACCGCTGGCCGATGAGCTGCTCGCCGGCCTGCAGCGTCAGGGTTACGCGGTCGATTGGCTGGCCGATGGGCGCGACGCCGTGTATCAAGGCCGCAGCGAACCTTACGACCTGATCATCCTCGACCTTGGCCTGCCGGGCCTGCCCGGGCTCGACGTATTGGCGCAATGGCGCGCAGCGACGCTGGCCATCCCGGTGCTGATTCTCACCGCCCGCGACTCCTGGGCCGAACGCATCGAAGGGCTCAAGGCCGGCGCCGACGATTACCTGAGCAAACCCTTTCACCCCGAAGAACTGCACCTGCGCATTCAGGCGCTGTTGCGCCGCTCCCATGGGCACGCGAACCAGCCGACCCTGCAAGCGGCCGGTCTGCACCTGGATGAAGGGCGCCAGTGCGTGCTGCGCGACGGCGAGGAAATCCAGCTGACCGCTGCGGAATTTCGTCTGCTGCGCTATTTCATGCTGCACCCGGAGCAGATCCTGTCGAAAAGCCATCTGGCCGAGCATCTGTACGACGGTGAGACGGAGCGCGACTCCAACGTGCTGGAAGTGCATGTCAATCATCTGCGACGCAAACTGGGACGCAGCGTGATCGAAACCCGGCGCGGCCAGGGTTACCGGTTTGGCGCCAGCCCTGCATGAGGTCGATCCAGCGGCGCCTGAGCCTGGGGTTGATCAGCGTGATGGTGATCGTCGGCGTGGTGCTGGCGCAAACCAGCCTGTGGTTGTTCGAGGCCGGATTGCAGCGCTACCTGGAAGCCGGTCTGCGCAACGACAGCGAGAACCTGCTAGTGGCGCTGGTACGCGGGCCGGGCGGTGTGCAACTCGATGAACAGCGCTTGTCGCCGGCCTACCAGCGGCCGTTTTCGGGGCATTATTTCCGTATCGATTTTGCCGACACCCACTGGCGCTCCCGGTCACTGTGGGATCAGGAACTGCCCAGGCTGCCCGAAGCCGGTCTCAAGGGCAACTTGCAACTGGGTCCGGAAGGTCAGCAACTGCTGGTGTTGCGTTCGGATTACAAACGTTTTGGCCAGTCGATTTCCATCAGCGTGGCCCAGGATTACACGCCGGTACGCGAAAGCTTTCGCCTGATGCGTCAGATTGGTCTTGTAATGGGGCTGGCAGCCTTGTTGCTGGTGCTGGTGCTGCAGCGAGTCACGGTGCGTCGCGCCTTGCGGCCGCTGGAAACCGCACGCAACCAGATCGCCCAGTTGCAACAGGGCCAGCGCTCGCAACTGGACACCCAGGTGCCGCTGGAGCTGGAGCCGCTGGTGGCGCAGATCAACCACCTGCTGGCCCACACTGAAGACAGCCTCAAGCGCTCACGCAATGCCCTGGGCAACCTTGGCCACGCGTTGAAAACACCGTTGGCCGTGATGCTGAGTGCGGCGTCGAGCGAGGCGCTCAAGGAGCACCCGCAGTTAAGCAGGCTGCTGCGCGACCAGCTCGAACAGGTGCAACAACGCCTCAACCGTGAACTCAATCGCGCTCGGTTGGCCGGCGAGACCCTGCCGGGGGCGTTGTTTGACTGTGAACAAGAGCTGCCGGGCCTGCTCGCCACCTTGAACATGATCCACGGCGAACACCTGGACCTGAGTTATCACGTCGCCCCCGGCCTGCAACTGCCGTGGGACCGCGAAGATTTGCTGGAGCTGCTCGGCAACCTGCTGGACAACGCCTGCAAGTGGGCGGATGCCGACGTACGGCTGACGATCAGCGAGACTGAAAAGACGTACCTGCTGGCAGTGGAAGATGACGGTCCAGGCATTCCCGAGGACCAGCGCCAGCAAGTGCTGAGTCGTGGCACTCGCCTGGACGAACAGATTGACGGCCACGGCCTGGGGTTGGGCATCGTGCGTGACATCGCCGAGGTGTGGGGCGGGATGCTGCAGTTGCAGGAATCCGAATTGGGTGGCCTGAAGGTATTGATCGAGCTGCCCAAACGCCATGCCTGAGCGTCGAAAACCAATATGTGGGTGAGGGAACAAGCTTTCACCCCGAAGTATTGACTGCGTACGCGTTATTTCAGGCGACCTCATCCCTGTCGCGAGCGGGCTTGTTGTGGCGAGCGGGCTTGCCCCGCGTTGGGGTGCGAAGCGCCCCCAATCCAGCAAAACGCGGTGTACCTGATACGGCTCAGCGCCTGGTTTTGGGGCTGCTGCGCAGCCCAACGCAGGACAAGCCTGCTCGCCACAGGGAATCTGCGCTTAACTGAACGGCATTGGGGCAAGCGGGCTTGCCACGGAGGCTGCTGGTGCAGCCGCCACTTCCCGAGGCTTACACCCTGAACTGGTCCATCAACCCCTGCTGCTGATTAGCCAGGCTGTTCAACGCCTGGCTCACTCGGGCCGACTCATTGGCCTGCTCCGACAAGGATTCGGTCACATCCCGGATCGTTGCCACGTTGCTGTTGATCTCCTCGGCCACCGCGCTTTGTTCTTCTGCGGCGCTGGCGATCTGCAGGTTCATGTCGCTGATCACCGTGACCGCCTCGCCAATCTGACGCAACGCGGTCACTGCCTGGCCGACCTGTTCGACGCTGCCTTGGGCCTGGCGATAGCTGCTGCCCATGGCGCCCACCACGGTTTCAGTGCCGTCTTGCAACTGTTCGATCACCTGGCGGGTTTCTTCCACCGACTCCTGAGTGCGTCGCGCCAGGTTGCGCACTTCATCGGCCACCACTGCAAAGCCGCGACCGGCCTCACCGGCGCGGGCGGCCTCGATGGCTGCGTTCAGCGCCAGCAGGTTGGTCTGCTCGGCAATGGCGCGAATCACTTCCAGCACTGAACCGATTTTTTCGCTATTGACGGCCAAGCCTTCGACCTGAGTCATGGTGGCGCTCATGCCGGCGGCAAGCTCACCGATATTGCGCGTGGTGCGGTCGATCACCGTCAAGCCATCGCGGGTCGCCTGGTCGGCATCGCGTGCAGCTTGCGCAGCTTGGGCGGCGCTGCTGGCCACGTCCTGCGCGGTGGCGCTCATCTCATGGGAGGCGGTGGCCACCTGGTCGACCTGGCGATACTGCTGCTCCATACCGGCGCTGGTCTGGGTGGCAATCGCGGCGGATTGATCAGCGGTGCCGCGAGCGTCCTGCACCGAGCGTTTGACCTCGGCAATAATCGGTTGCAGCTTGTCGAGGAAACGATTGAACCAGCCGGCCAGTTGCCCCAGCTCATCGTGTTTGGCGTAGGCGAGGCGGCGGGTCAGGTCGCCTTCGCCGCTGGCGATATCCTCCAGCATGCGTGCCACGCCGAGGATCGGCCGCGTCACGCTGCGAGCCATCAGCCACACCAGCATCAAGCCGAGTATGGCGGCCAGCAGGCCCAGGCTCAGCTCCAGCCAGGTGCCGCGGGCGTTGTCGGCATCCAACTGTGCCTTCAGCGCTTCGGCCGGGCCCATCAGGATTTTTTCCGGCACATCCAGCAACACGCCCCAGGGTTTGCCGTCTGGAATGGGGGTGAACGGCGCGAGCACTTTCAGTTGATGGTCGGCGCGCAGGCTCTGCACCCGGGTGCTACCGGCGAGTGCGCTGATCAGTTGCGCGCCGCTGGTACGGTCGACCTGGTCCAGACGCTGGCTGAGTTTGCTCGCATCCGCGCTGTAGCCGGCGAGCAAACCGGTGGCGCTGAGGATGCTGACCTGGGTCTGGCCGTCATACAGCTTCTGGCTGGCCTGCTGGCTCACCGCCTGCAGGCTGTTGAGGTTGATGTCCACCGACAGTGAAGCGACGACCTTGCCATCGACCAGCAGCGGGAACACGATGCTGGTCATCAGCACATTCTGCCCGTCGATCACATAAAAATACGGCTCGATCACGCAAGGTTTAAGGGTGGCGCGTGGGCATGTGAACCAGGCGTTGGCGTTCTCCCCGCTGGGACCGACGGAAGCGTCGGCCATGTCGCTTTCAGGTAGCGCCATCGAGGTGATCTTGCCCTGCGTCGGTTGCGACCAGTACAGCGCGAAACGTCCCTTTTCATTGCTGCCCAGTTCGGCCTGGTTGGCGAACAGCTCATCCTTGCCATCCAGTGCATTGCTCTCGAACACCAGGGACAGGCCGAGCAGATCGGGGTTGGCCTGCAATGCGGCCTTGACCTGGCGGGTCAGGTCTTCGCGGGTATCAAATGCGTCGAGAAAACGTTTTTCGGCCTGCTCGCGCAGGAACAACACCTGACGCGCGAAACCGTGGCCGTACTGATAGGCGTCCATGAACTGCCGACGAATGCTCAGTGCCTGCCCTTCACCCTGTGCCTCGATGCGAGCCTGGGCCGCCTCGTCGAGCATTTGCATGCTGGCAGCCTTGACCTGTGCCGAACTGTGTTCCATGCGATACAGCGACAGGCCCACGAGCAGGGTGACGATGCCCAGCAGGCACAAGCCGGCGAGCAGGGTGATTTTCCATTGAATGGACAACTGTCTAAGGGACATCAAAAAGCATCCTTAACCGGAAGGCACAGAGAACTACTGTGTCGGCTGCGGTAAGCGCTTCTTTATTCAAACGATCAATCAAAACCTGAAAACGGCGCCGTTTTTTGACATGCGGCTCCGCCTGCTGCAAAGTGCGCGGCCTCTAACAAGACCTCCTTGACGCCTGTTCGCCGGCCGCCCTATTCATTGGCTGCGCGCGCGGGCATGCCTGTCTTTTTATGTTTCTGCCTGAGGTAACCATGATTAACGCAGTCATCGCCGCGGTCGGCACAATGCTGGTGCTCAGTCTGTCCCGCGTGCATGTGGTCATCGCCATCATCATCGGCGCCCTGGTGGGTGGCTTGACCGGTGGCCTGGGCATCGAGGCCACGCTTCAGGCGTTCAACGGCGGTTTGGGTGGCGGTGCGACCGTGGCCTTGTCCTACGCTTTGCTCGGCGCTTTCGCGGTGGCGATTGCCAAATCCGGCCTGGCCCATGCGCTGGCGGACAAGGCGCTGATGCTGGTCGACCGCCAGGACGCCACCGGTGGCAGCCACGTCAAATGGTTGCTGATCGGCCTGCTGTGGGGGGTGGCGATTGCCTCGCAGAACATCCTGCCGATCCATATCGCGTTCATTCCGTTGTTGGTTCCTCCGTTGCTGTACGTGCTGACCAAGCTGCAACTGGACCGCCGCCTGATCGCCTGCGTGATGACCTTCGGCCTGATCACGCCGTACATGTTCCTGCCGGTGGGCTTCGGCAATATTTTCCTCAACCAGATCCTGCTGGCCAATGTGGCCAAGAGCGGCGTGGACATAAGCCAGGTCAACGTCACCCACGCCATGGGCCTGCCGGCAATGGGCATGGTGGTCGGCCTGCTGGTGGCGGTGTTTGTCAGCTACCGCAAAAAGCGCGTGTACGATCTCAAGAAAATCGAGCGCGTCGAGCAGGTGGCCGTGCAGTACAACCCGCTGACCCTGCTGGTGGCCGGGCTGGCGATTGCCTCGGCGTTCATCATTCAGTTGTGGCTGGACTCGATGATCATCGGCGCGTTGGCCGGGTTCCTGATTTTCTCGGTATCGGGCATCGTGCGCTGGCGCGAAACCGATGATCTGTTCACCGAAGGCATGAAGATGATGGCAATGATCGGCTTCATCATGATCGCCTCGTCGGGCTTTGCCGAAGTACTCAAGGCCACCGGTGACGTGCGCTCGCTGGTGGAAGCTTCGGCAGCGTTCATCGGCCACAGCCGTGGAGTGGGAGCGTTGTTGATGCTGCTGGTGGGCCTGCTGGTGACCATGGGCATCGGTTCGTCGTTTTCCACGGTGCCGATTCTCGCGGCGATCTTCGTGCCGCTGTGCGTGCAACTGGGCTTCAGCCCGCTGGCTATCGTGTGCATCGTCGGCACGGCTGGGGCGCTGGGCGATGCCGGTTCGCCGGCCTCCGATTCTACCCTCGGCCCAACCTCGGGCCTGAACATCGACGGCCAGCATCACCATATCTGGGACACCGTGGTGCCGACTTTTCTGCACTACAACATCCCGTTGCTGGCCTTTGGCTGGGTCGCGGCGATGACCCTCTGAGACGAACGCCGCTCTCTACCGTTTTACAACGGCTACGCTCAGCGCAACAAAGATGGCACTCGCAGGATTCGCTGCGGACTAAGCAGCAGGATGCACCCCGCTTTTTTCACACGGACCGGACATGAACGCGACCAACCTTCAATTCAAAACCCTGCTGCTGATGCTGGTCCTGGTGACCGTAGCGTTTATCTGGATATTGCTGCCGTTCTACGGCGCGGTGTTCTGGGCAGTGATACTTGGCATCATCTTTGCGCCCATGCAGCGCCGCGTGCAGGCGAAATTCGGCTGGAACCGCAACCTCACGTCCCTGACCACGTTGACGGCGTGCCTGGTGATCGCGATCCTGCCGGTGATCATCACCAGCGCCTTGCTCGTGCAGGAGGGCGCCACCCTGTACAAGAATATTGAAAGCGGCAAGCTGGATGTGGCCGGTTATATCGAGCAGTTCAAGAACTTCCTGCCGCCTTACTTCCAGCATCTGCTTGACCGTTTTGGCATGGGCAATCTGGAAGGCCTGCGCGAAAAGATCGTCAAGGGCGCGATGCAGGGCAGCCAGTTTTTTGCATCCCAGGCGTTCAGCTTCGGCCAGGGCACGTTTGATTTCCTGGTGAGCTTTTTCATCATGCTGTATCTGCTGTTTTTTCTGCTGCGTGATGGTCCGGAGCTGGTGCGCAAGGTGCGCACCGCGGTGCCGCTGGCCGAGCCGCAAAAGCGTCGCCTGCAATTGAAGTTCAACCGGGTGGTGCGGGCGACGGTCAAGGGCAACGTGCTGGTGGCGGTGACTCAGGGCGCGCTGGGCGGCTTGATTTTCTGGTTTCTCGACATTCCCAGCTCGCTGCTCTGGGCCGTGCTGATGGCGTTTCTATCGTTGTTGCCAGCGGTTGGCGCGGGGATTGTATGGGCGCCTGTAGCGGTTTACTTCCTGCTGAGTGGGGCGATCTGGCAGGGCGTGGTGCTGGGCCTGTTCGGCGTGTTCGTGATCGGCCTGGTGGACAACGTGCTACGCCCGATTCTGGTCGGCAAGGACACCAAGATGCCGGACTACCTGATCCTGATCTCTACCTTGGGCGGTCTGTCGGTGTTTGGCCTCAATGGCTTTGTGATCGGGCCACTGGTGGCGGCGCTGTTCATGTCCAGCTGGGCGCTGTTCGTGGAGACCAAGCCGCGGGTCAAGTTGCCGTTGCCTTAAGCGTGAAGCGACGTTTTTTGCAGTTGCTGTTTTGCGTCGGACAATGACATGAGCGGGCCACTGATGGGCTCGCCATCGCTGACCAGGTACCAGCAGGCCAGCAGACCCAGGTTGCGCAGGGGGGCGGGAACGGCGGTGCCGACGACGGACATGATTTGAATTGTGGGCATAAGTACCTCCAAACGTGATGGCGCTACCTTAAGGCGTGTGATGGGGCGGGAAAAATCATCTGTCTCGATAGTCGTCATCAACGTCAGGCGTCAGTCCACTACCTGATCAAGCATATGCACCACTTCCGCTTCACTGAGCACGCCTTTGCGCACCAGGTTTTCCGCCAGTAACGCCAGGAACTTCGCGTTGCGGTGGCCTTCCAGGTGCTTGAGTTCGGTCAATGCGTTGTAGACCTTGCTGGATGTGCACAAGCCGGCGGTGCGATGGGGGTTCTGCGTGGGCATGGTCAGTCGTCCTATGTTGTTATTGGGTGGACAGGCGCAGTGATGAGCGTGTGAGTGGGCACCAACATGCCAGCGCCGGCCCCGGTCAAGCAAGTGGACTTTTGATCTCCATGATGTGGGATTACGCCTTGGTCGCTGTCCTCAGAGCGACCCTTGCGCGACTGAATCGGACGGTGCCCTGTGAATTGCGCGCAAAAAAAGGCCCCGCGTGTGGGCGGGGCCTGTTGATGCAACGTGCTGACGCTTACCAGCCACGGCCGTAATAGCCATGGGGAGGGCCGTAGTAGTGGGCAGGTCCGTAGTAGCCGCGCGGTGGGCCGTAATAGACCGGCGCCGGGCGGTAGTAGACCTCGCGCTGCACATATACCGGTGGCGGCGGAGCGTAGTACACCGGTGGCGGCGCCGCATAGACCGGCTGCGGTTGCACGTACACCGGCTGCTGCTGCACATAGACTTCACGGGGCTGGTTGGCCACCACGGAGCCTACTACGGCGGCGCCGACCAGCGCACCCAAGACGGCAGGGCCACCCCATCCACCACCGTGGGCGGAGGCTTGGCCGGCCATTGCGAGTGCGCCGATAAGCAAGGCGATCCTGGGGAGTTTACGCATCATGGTCATTCCTCGGTTAGCCCCTGCGCTTGTGGTCTGCAATCAATAGACTCAAGTAATGTCGCGGGGATACTTTTAAGACAACGTATTTCTGAAAAACAGCACAGCCGCCAGGTAAAGGTTGTGTAAGGTCTGTACCGATTTGCTTACCTTCAAGGAGCTACCCATGCAGATGCACCCCAACAAGGACACCCAGCTGTGCATGTCACTGTCGGCGCGTCCCGGAAATTTCGGCCTGCGTTTCCATAACCATCTGTACGAGCAGTTGGGCCTGAATTTCTACTATAAGGCCTTCAGCAGCCGCGATCTGCACGGCGCGATCGGCGGCATACGGGCGCTGGGCGTGCGCGGTTGCGGGGTGTCCATGCCGTTCAAGGAGGCCGCCATTGCCTTGGTGGACGAACTTGACGAGTCGGTTCAAGCCATCGACTCCCTCAACACCATCGTCAACACCGATGGCCATCTCAAAGCCTACAACACCGACTACATCGCCATCGAGCAACTGCTGAAAAAGCACGCCGTGCCCAAGGAATCATCCTTCGCCCTGCGTGGCAGCGGCGGCATGGCCAAGGCTGTGGCCAGTGCCTTGCGTGATGGCGGCTATGCCAATGGCGTGATCGTGGCGCGCAATGAAAAGGCGGGCAGGGCGCTGGCGAGCAATTTGGGGTATGAATGGCAAGCAGACTTGGGCGCGTTGCGCCCGCAGATGCTGGTTAACGTGACGCCAATCGGCATGACAGGCGGCGCGGAAGCAGACCAGTTGGCGTTCGACCCGGATACCGTGGATAACGCGGAAACTGTGTTCGATGTGGTGGCGATCCCCGCCGAAACACCGTTGATCGTACGAGGCCGTGCCCAGGGCAAGCGGGTGATTACAGGGTTGGAGGTGATTGCGATCCAGGCGCTGGAGCAGTTTGTGCTGTATACCGGCGTGCGGCCGACGCAGGAGCAGTTTCAGGCGGCTGTGGCCTTCGCCCGAAGCTAGAAGTGTGTACAGCCCCAAATGTGGGAGCGGGCTGGCTCGCGAAGGCGGTGTGTCAGCCACCCGATAGTTTGCTGAACCACCTCATTTGCGAGCGAGCCCGCTCCCACAGTGTTTGCTCGTGTCAGGCTTGTTCCAGCTGCGCCAGGCGCTCTTCCAGCGCCGCAATCCGCGCTTCCAGTTCTTCAATACGGTCCATGGAAACCCCGGCCGACCCGCGCTCCACGGGGTTCCCCCGCGCCGCGATAATCGCCTCGATATCCGCCGGATCGCCCAGTGCATGGGTATAACGGTCTTCCCGCTGCCCCGCCTGGCGCGGCACCAGCACGGCCAGCCCGCGCGCAATCAGACGCTCCAACTGATGCACCACTTGCTCAGCGTCCTCAAAGGCATGCATGCGCCCGCTGCGGGTCAGCAACTCGTTGACTGTCTGCGGCCCGCGCAAAAACAGCAGGCCGATAAGAATCACCTGGGCCGGCACCAGTTCCAGGGCCTTTTCCACGCGGTGCTCCCACCGGTCGGCGCGGCTGCCCATCACCAGCCGGGTAAACCCCTGGCCTTCGAGCACGCGCAGGCTTTGGCCGACCTGACCCGGGCTCAGGTTCATCACCGGCTCGCGGCTGGTCTTCTGGTTGCAGGCCAGCACCAGTGCGTTGAGGGTCAGAGGGTAGGTTTCCGGGTGGGTCGCCTGTTTTTCGATCAGGCAGCCCAGGAGGCGGATTTCCGTGCTGTTCAGGCGCGGCTCGGGGGTGTCGGTGTCGTGCTCGGCGGTCATCGCGCTTTCCCTATGCAGTGAGCGCACTAGCCTATGCCGGAAAAAATAAAAGACAAGCGGCTGGCATGCCTATAATCGCCGCTGGTTCAAACCCTGCCATAACCGTGAGACTGTCATGACTATTTCCCTGTACGCCGCCTCAATTCCGGTCTTCAAGCAAATGCTCAACGCCCTGAGCGATGTGCTGAACAAGGCCGAAGCCCACGCCACCGCCAAAAATATCGAGCCTAACGCGCTGCTGCAGGCGCGCCTGTTCCCGGACATGTTCGCACTGGTGCGCCAGGTGCAGATCGCCGTCGACTTCGCCAAGGGCGTCTCGGCGCGCCTGGCTGAGATCGACGTGCCCAAGTACGAAGACAACGAAGTCACCTTTGCCGACCTGCAAGCGCTGATCACCAAGGTGCTGGCCTTCATCGACACCCTCAAGCCCGAGCAGATCGACGGCAAGGAAGGCATCGAGATCATCACCCGCCCAGGCACACCGAAAGAGAAGCGCTTCACGGGCCAGTCCTACCTGCTGACCTACGGCCTGCCGCAGTTCTTCTTCCACGTCACCACTGCGTACGCGTTGTTGCGTCATAATGGCGTGGAAGTGGGCAAGCGCGATTACATGGGCGCGTTCTAAGCACCCCCAGTACAAAAAAACCGGGGTGGTTCTTCAATGAACCACCCCGGTTTTTTGTGTCCGCCGTATCAGGCGCTCTGTTCTTCCTGGCCCAGGCACGCCGCCGCTGTAAACAACACATCCGTCGACGAATTGAGCGCAGTTTCCGCCGAGTCCTGCAGCACCCCAATGATGAAGCCTACCGCCACTACCTGCATGGCGATTTCACTCGGGATGCCGAACAGGCTGCACGCCAGCGGAATCAGTAACAGCGAGCCACCGGCCACGCCCGAGGCGCCGCAGGCGCAGATCGCCGCGACCACGCTGAGCAACACGGCGGTGGGCAGGTCCACGGCGATACCCAGGGTGTGCACTGCGGCCAGGGTCAGCACGGTAATGGTAATCGCCGCACCGGCCATATTGATGGTGGCACCGAGTGGGATCGACACCGAGTACGTGTCCTCATGCAGCCCCAGACGCTTGCTCAACGCCAGGTTCACCGGAATATTGGCCGCCGAGCTGCGGGTAAAAAACGCGGTGATACCGCTTTCGCGCAGGCACATCAACACCAGCGGATAAGGGTTGCGACGTAGTTTCCAGAACACGATGGCGGGGTTGATCACCAGCGCCACAAACAGCATGCAACCGATCAGCACCAACAGCAGGTGCGCATAGCCGAGCAGCGCGTCGAAACCCGACGTGGCCAGGGTCGACGCGACCAGGCCGAAGATCCCCAGCGGCGCGAAGCGGATCACCACGCGCACGATCAGCGTCACACCGTTGGACAGGTCGTTCACCACCGTGCGCGTGGTTTCACCCGCGCGTCGGATCGCGACGCCCATACCGATGGCCCAGGCCAGGATGCCAATGAAGTTGGCGTTCATCAGTGCGCTGACCGGGTTGTCCACCACGCTGAGTACCAGGCTTTGCAGCACCTCGCCGATGCCGCCGGGCGCTGTCACTGCAGCGTCGTGGGTGGCGAGCACGAGGAATGACGGAAACAGCGTGCTTGCAATCACGGCAACCACGGCGGCTGCAAATGTACCCAGTAAATACAGAAACAGAATCGGCTTGATATGGGTTTGCTGGCCGTGTTTATGGTTGGCGATGGAAGCCATCACCAGCACGAACACCAGGATCGGCGCGACCGCCTTTAGCGCCGTGACAAACACCTTGCCGATAAAACCGGCAGTCCGTGCAGCCTCGGGCCACACCAAGGCCAGCAGGATGCCGGCGACCAGGCCGATGACAATTTGGGTGACCAGGCTGATGCGCAAAAGTCGTTGCAGGGGGGAAGGAGCGGCAGTCATGAAGGGTTGTCTCTGATTTTTTTAGTAGGGCGCATAGTGCAGATGGAAAAGACTGTAGGAAGCAGGCGCGAAGTCTAGCACGCTGCAGGAAGTGTCTTGATGGCTGCGGCGTTGCGTCACCCGCGCTCATCAGGGCAGGGCGGTAAACAACTCGCGCCTCGCGCCTTCGGTAATCGCCACGATGCCGGGGTGCTTGACCTTGCGCTCCACCGAAATCGCGTAAAACGACTCGGTCACCGCATCCGTCTGGCCAATCAATGCCACGCCGTATTGGCCCACCACCTCGTCCGCTATCACGCTGGGGGCGATGAATATGCCGCTACCGGATTGGCCGAATGCCTGCATCAGGGCACTGTCGTCGAACTCGCCGATGATCTTCGGCTGAATGTGCTGCTCGGAGAACCAGCGCTGCAAACGGCTGCGCACCACTGTCTCCGCGCCCGGAATCAGCAACGGCGCACCCTGCAGGCACTGCGGGAAAGCGCCGGGATACCGGTCCGCCAAGGCCTGTGTGGCGAAAAAACTGATGCCGCATTCGCCCAGTTTCTGGCTGTAGCCCTTGATGTCGAGGTGCGTCGGCATCGGGCTGTCGGAGATCACCAAGTCCAGACGCTGGATCGCCAGGTCTGCCAGTAACCGTTCGAGTTTATCTTCGCGGCAGGTGATGCGCAGCGGTTCGCTCAGCTCCATGGTGGGCGCGATCAGCCGGTAAACGATGGATTTGGGCACCACATCGGCCACCCCGACCCGGAACAGGATCTGCTGTTCATCCGGTTGCGCGCGCAGCATCGCCTCCAGTTCATTGCCGGTCTGGAACATGTGCTCGGCGTAGGGCAGGGCCTTGCGCCCGGCCTCGGTGAGTTCCAACTGACGTCCTACCCGCTGAAACAATGCGATGCCATAGGTATGTTCGAGCAGGCTGATCTGCCCGCTGATGGTCTGGGGCGTGAGGTTCAGTTGCTCGCAGGCGCGCACGATGCTGCCGGTCTTGGCCACCACCCAGAAGTAATGCAGCTGTCGGTAATTGAGCATGGCAACCTACACTTCGTGAAAACCGAAGTATACGTGAGAAAAATACGAATTTTACTGAACTGTTCGCCTGCATAGAATGCCTCGCTATCGCGGGGCCACTATCTGGACCCATTGGTTCTAACGAGGAAGGCATGATGAAACTCAATTCCCTGGGCGCGGCGTCCTTGCTAGCGCTTTCATTGGTGATGATCAGCGGGTGTGATCAGGTCGAGAAAAGTGCGCAGCAGGTGTTGGGCAAAGCCACCGAGTCGGCCAAGCAGGCCATCGATGACACCCACAAGGCCGCCGAACAGGCATTGAGTGAAGCGACACAAGGCCTGATCAGCCCGCAAAAAAAGGATGATCAGGAGAAAAACGAGTCAGACTCCACTACCCAAGACACCTAACTTCCCGGCACAACCTCAGGACTGACCTATGGACTACCTTTTACAACTGGCCGCCAGCCCCACCGCGTGGATCGCCCTGGCGACGCTGATCGTCATGGAAATCGTGCTGGGCATCGACAACCTGATCTTCATCTCGATCCTTACCAACAAACTGCCCGAGAAACATCGGGCCAAGGCGCGCCGCATCGGTATCAGCATGGCGCTGATCCTGCGTCTGGGCCTGTTGAGCACCATCGCGTTCATCGTGCAACTGACGGCGCCGGTGTTTGAAATCTTCGGTCAGGCGTTTTCGTGGAAAGACATGATCCTGATCGCCGGTGGTCTGTTTCTAGTGTGGAAGGCGACCACCGAGATCCATCACAGCATGGACCCGGAGCCGGAAGAGAAGACCAGCGCCGGCAACACCATTACCATCGGTTTTGCCGCGGCCATCGGCCAGATCCTGCTGCTGGACCTGGTGTTCTCCATCGACAGCATCATCACCGCGGTGGGCATGACCGAACACTTGCCGATCATGATCATTGCCGTGGTGACCTCGGTCATCGTGATGCTGGTGGCGGCTGAACCCCTGGCCAAGTTCATCAACGACAACCCGACCGTGGTGATGCTGGCCCTGGGCTTTTTGATCATGATCGGCATGACGCTGATCGCCGAAGGCTTCGGTGCCCATGTGCCCAAAGGCTACGTGTATGCGGCCATGGCGTTCTCGGCGGTGATCGAATGCCTGAACATCGCCCGGCGTAACCGCCACAAGCGTTTGCTCGCTGCCCGCCAGTAAGCGCTGACACAAACAGGCCGGCTGTGCTCACAAGAGCCCAGCCGGCCTTTTGCTGTCTGCTAGAATCGCCCCACTTGATAGCTTGAGGTTTCCCATGAACGAGCCGATTCGCCTTACCCAGTACAGCCACGGCGCGGGATGTGGCTGCAAGATTTCGCCCCAGGTGCTGGAAGTGATCCTTGCCGGCAGCGGCGCGCAGAACCTCGACCCCAACCTGTGGGTGGGCAATGCCTCGCGCGACGATGCGGCGGTGTATGCCATCGACGACGAGCGTGGCGTGGTCTCCACCACTGACTTTTTCATGCCGATTGTCGACGACCCTTTCGACTTCGGCCGCATCGCCGCCACCAATGCCATCAGCGACATCTACGCCATGGGCGGCGATCCGCTGATGGCCATCGCGATCCTTGGCTGGCCGGTCAATGTGCTGGCACCGGAGGTGGCTCGCGAAGTCATCCGTGGCGGCCGCTCGGTGTGCGACGACGCCGGCATTCCTTTGGCGGGCGGGCATTCGATCGACGCGCCCGAGCCGATCTTCGGTCTGGCCGTCACGGGCCTGGTGCAAAAGCGCCACATGAAGCGTAACGACACTGCCACCGCTGGGTGCCGGCTGTACCTGACCAAGCCGCTGGGCATCGGCATCCTCACCACGGCGGAAAAGAAAGGCAAGCTGCGCGAAGCGGATATCGGCCTGGCCCGGGACTGGATGTGCACCCTCAACAAACCGGGCAGCCGCTTCGGCAAGTTGGCCGGGGTGACCGCCATGACCGACGTCACCGGTTTCGGCCTGCTGGGCCATCTGGTGGAAATGGCCGACGGCAGTGGTCTCACGGCGCGCATCGAATACGAAAAGGTCCCACGCCTGCCAGGAGTTGAATACTACCTCGATCAAGGCTGCGTGCCCGGCGGCACCTTGCGCAATTTCGACAGCTACGCCAAAAAGCTGGGGCGCGTGCAGGAGCTGCACAAGCGCGTCTTGTGCGACCCGCAAACCAGCGGGGGCCTGCTGATCGCCGTCACGCCTGAAGGCGACGCCGAATTCCATGCCGTGGCGGCGGAGCTGGGCCTGAGCCTTGCGCCAATCGGTGAACTGCTTGAGCGACAGACCAACGCGGTCGAGGTGATTTGATGGCGGCCGACATCACCGATTACCGCGACATTTTCCTGAACGACCGGCCGATGATGGACACGCGCGCGCCGGTCGAATTCACCAAGGGCGCGTTCCCCGGCGTGATCAACCTGCCGCTGATGACCGACCACGAGCGCCAGCGGGTCGGCACCTGTTACAAGCAGCAGGGCCAGCAAGCCGCAATCGTTCTGGGCCACGAGTTGGTGTCCGGGGCGATCAAGGCTCAGCGTATCCAGCAATGGGCGCACTTCGCCGAGGCCAATCCCCATGGCTACCTATATTGTTTTCGCGGCGGGCTGCGCTCGCAGATCGTCCAGCAATGGCTGAAGAGCGAAGCCGGCATCGAATACCCCCGCGTTGGCGGCGGCTACAAGGCCATGCGCACGTTCCTGGTGGACACCATTGAGCAGGCAACCGTCCAGTGTGATTTCGTGCTGCTCGGCGGCATGACCGGCACCGGCAAGACCGAAGTGCTCGGCCAGTTGCGCAACGCCCTCGACCTGGAAGGCCACGCCAACCATCGCGGTTCCAGCTTCGGCAAGCGTGCCACGGCGCAACCGTCCAACATCGACTTCGAGAACCATCTGGCGGTGGACCTGCTGAAAAAACGCGCTGCCGGCGTCGAGCAATTCGTGGTCGAGGACGAGAGCCGCATGATCGGCAGCTGTGCGCTGCCGCTGGCGTTGCACAAAGGCATGCAGAGTTTTGCGATGGTGTGGCTGGAAGACAGCGTGGAAGGGCGCGTGGAGCGGATCCTGCGTGACTACGTGGTGGACCTGTGTGCCGAGTTCATTGCGCTGTTTGGCGAGCAGGGCCAGGCGCTGTTTGCCGAACGCCTGACCCAGAGCCTGGCCAATATCCACAAACGCCTGGGCGGCGAACGCTTCCAGCGGTTGCAGGCGGTTTTGCAGGACGCCCTGGCGGAACAGGCGCGCAGTGGCGTGGTGCACTTGCACCGGGTATGGATTGAGGGGTTACTGCGCGAATACTACGACCCGATGTATGCCTTCCAGCGCGAGAGCAAGGGCGCGCGTATCGAGTTTGCGGGGGAGCAGGGGGCTGTGGTTGAGTATCTGCGCGAAAGGTTGACCAGGCTGAGCTGAGGGGTTGAGCATGTGACCGCTATCGCAGGCACGCCAGCTCCCACATTTTGAACGGTGAATACAGTCAAATGTGGGAGCTGGCTTGCCTGCGATGAGGCCCTCAGCCTCACCCAGCCCCTAGAGAATCAAAGCCCCGATCAAACCACACACCACCCCCACCAGCATGGTCAACCCGGCCACTGTCACCAGCACCCGCGCGTCGAAATCCTTGCGCAGCATCAACAGCGACGGCAGGCTCACGCTGGGCAGGGTCATCAGCAGCGCCACCGCCGGCCCGGTGCCCATGCCCAGGGCCATCATGGTTTGTACGATAGGAATCTCCGCCGCCGTAGGAATCACGAACAACGTGCCGACAATGGCCAGCGGCACCAGCCACACCAGGCTGTTGGCCATTGCGCCGTCCACGTGTGGGAACAGCCACACCCGCGCCGCGCCCAGTACCAGCACCGCCAGGATGTACACCGGGATGGTGCTCCAGAACAGCTGCCACAGGGTACGCAGCCAGCGGCCGAGAAACGGTTGCGCGTCCACTGTGCTCGCATCGGCCACAGCCTCCAGCGCGGCTTCCGGCACCTGTTCGGGCCGTGCGATACGCTGCGCGACAAGGGACACGCCCACCACCAGCACAATCCCTGCCACCAGCCGCAACGCGGTAAAGCCCCAGCCCAGCACAAAGCCCATGAACACCAGCGTGGCCGGGTTAAGCACCGGGTTGGCGATCCAGAACGCCAGCGCCGCGCCCACCGAGACCTGCTGACGGCGCATGCCCGCCGCGACAGGCGCGGCGCAGCAACTGCACATCATCCCCGGCAAGGCGAACAGCCCGCCGCGCAGGGTCGAGCCGAGCCCGGCACGGCCGAACAGGCGCAGCAACCAGTCACGGGGGATCAGCACTTGCAGCAATGAGCCAAGAATCACCGCCAGCACGGCCGCTTTCCAGATCGCCAGGAAATACACCTGCGCATAGGCCAGCGCTGCCGCCAGGGGCGAGCTTTGCTGGTCATTGATAATCGAGGCGCCAATGCTGTGGCTGTCGGCCGCGACAAATGCCTTGAAGTAGTAGGGCGACCACTTCACATAGTAGAGGCCGACGCAGGCCACCAGTAGAAACAGCGCCGGCTTCCACCAGAAGGACCAGCCCCGGTTGGGCTGGGTGGAGATGAGGTTGGACATGCTGATAATCCGCAGAGGAGTCGATAGCGCAGCATCATACGCCCCTGCCGCCCAACCTTCAGATATCTGCGCTGACCTGCGTCGCTTCCGGGCAGCTTTGCTCGCCGTTGTTCAGGCCCTGCTTATAGTTGCGACTCAACAACGACGCCTTGCCGTTGTGCCAGGTCAGCGTGAGTACGTACAGGGTGTCGTAATCGCTGCCGGACCAGTCTTCGGTGATGGTGTGCTTCTCGCCCACCGCCTCGCTGGCCACCTTGTTGATCAGCTCCGGCAGATAGCCGTGGGACCAGGCGGTGTAGATAGTCGCGTTGTGGTACTTGTCTTCCACCAACTCGTCGGCAAGGGCGCTGGTGTCGTTGGCCGAAAACTTGATATTGACCGGAAGGCCGAGCTTGATCGCGCTGGGACTGATGGTCATCAGCGGGCGAATGTAGCTGTATGAATTGTCCTTCTCGCCTTCTTCGATATTGCGCGTCGGGTTGGCCGCAAATACGTAGTTGGCCTTGCCGAATTTTTCCGGCAGCACCGTGGCCAGGTTCATCGCTCGGTTCAGGCCTTGGCAATTGAGTTGGCCGAGGCCGCCTGCAGGTTTTTCGCCGTGGCGCAGAAACACCAGGGTTTGCACGCCGTCCACCGGCTGCGCGCGGCTTTCGCGGGCATCGAGAGCGGCGACCATGGCGCCGCTCACCAGCAGCATCGGTAACATAATGTATGAATAGCGCTTGAAACGTTGCACTAGGCGCAGAGGCTTGATCTTCATGATAGGTTCGAGTCTTCGTGCGTCAGGTTAAGGCCGACAGGCCCGGCCACAGTGGCGCTTGGCGCCTGCTGCGGTGTTCCTTGTCGATATAGCAAGGTGCCTCCATTCACCCATGAGGGCGCACTTAAGAGTGCATCTGGGCACTTTGGTTCGCGCTTGCGGCAGATTAGCGCACCAATGTTGCGCAATGATGACCCATGCACGAAGGCGGTCAGATGACTATGATGGTGAGTTTCTGCCCAAGGGTTTCCCGATGAATCCACTCGCTGCCTTCCCGATCAACGCCAAATGGCCCGCCCAGCACCCCGAGCGTCTGCAGCTGTATTCGTTGCCCACGCCCAACGGTGTCAAAGTCTCGATCATGCTGGAGGAGCTGGGCCTGCCCTATGAGGCGCACAAGGTCAGTTTCGACACCCATGACCAGCTTTCCCCCGAGTTCCTGTCGCTCAATCCCAACAACAAGATTCCCGCGATCATCGATCCCAATGGCCCCAGCGGCCAGCCGCTGGCGTTGTTCGAGTCGGGCGCGATCCTTATCTATCTGGCGGAAAAAACCAGCCAGTTGCTCTCCGAAGACCCGGCCACGCGTTACGAAACCCTGCAATGGTTGATGTTCCAGATGGGCGGCATCGGCCCGATGTTCGGTCAGCTCGGATTCTTCAACAAGTTCGCCGGCAAGGCTTACGAAGACAAGCGTCCCCGCGACCGCTACGCCGCTGAATCGCGGCGCCTGCTCGAGGTGCTGGAAAAACGCCTGCTGGGCCGCACCTGGATCATGGGCGACGACTACAGCATCGCCGACATCGCGACCTTCCCCTGGATTCGCAACCTCATCGGCTTCTATGAATCCGGCGACGTGGTGGGCATCGCCGACTTCCCCAATGTACTGCGCGCGCTGGATGGCTTCGTCGCCCGGCCAGCGGTAATCCGTGGCCTGAGCATACCGAGCTGACCCATGCCGACTTTCGATTTCAAGCAACTGGATGTATTCAGCAGTGTGCCGCTCAAGGGCAACCCGCTGGCGGTGGTACTGGGCGCTGACAGCCTGACCGACCAGCAGATGGCCGATTTCGCCAAGTGGACCAACCTCAGCGAAACCACGTTTTTGCTGACGCCGCGCGATCCACGGGCGGACTACCGGGTTCGCATCTTCACCACCCTGCAGGAACTGCCGTTCGCCGGGCACCCGACCCTGGGCAGCTGTTATGCGTGGCTGCAGGCGGGTGGCGTGCCGAAGGGCGAACAGATCATTCAGGAATGTGAAATCGGTCTGGTGCGTATCCGGCGCCAGGGCGACGAACTGGCGTTTATCGCACCGCCGTTGCTGCGTGCCGGCGAGGTGGAGGCTTCATTATTGGAGCGCGTTCGCCTGGGGTTGGGCCTGGCACCCGGTGCCATCCTGCGCAGCCAGTGGGTCGACAATGGCGCCGGTTGGCTGGCAGTGATGCTGGCCGACCGCCAGACCGTGCTGGACCTGCGGCCCGATTACGCGCAATTGCTCGGCCTGGCGGTCGGCGTGATTGCGCCGTGCGATACGGGCGACGCTCAGTTTGAGGTGCGCGCCTTTGTCGCGGGCGATGGCGCTCCGGAAGATCCAGCCACCGGCAGCCTGAACGCGGGTGTCGCACAATGGCTGCTCAGTGAGGGGCTGGCGCCTGATCGCTACGTGGTCAGCCAGGGCACGGCGATGGGCAGAGCAGGGCGCATCCGCGTCGAACGTCAGGGCGATGAAATCTGGGTCGGCGGTGCCGTTACGGTGTGTATCGACGGACGTCTGCAGCTTTAGAAAAACGCATTGTTACAGGCCATGCAACAGACTATTGGGTCTTCGGCGTTTGTTCCATGCAATCAAGGGGCATAAGCTTTTGCCCCACTGTTTCTGCCGTTTTTCAGGAGTTCCATGACCAGCCAGTTCCCCGAGTCCCGTCCCCGCCGCCTGCGCCGCTCACCCCAGTTGCGTGGCTTGTTCCAGGAAACCGAATTCACCCTCAACGATCTGGTGCTGCCGATCTTCGTCGAGGAAGAAATCGACGACTTCGTGCCGGTCACCAGCATGCCGGGCGTGCAGCGTATCCCCGAGAAGAAACTTGCCGGTGAAATCGAGCGATACGCCCGCGCCGGCATCAAGTCGGTGATGACCTTTGGCGTGTCCCATCACTTGGACGCGAACGGTAGCGACACCTGGCAGGAACGCGGTCTGGTCTCGCGCATGTCGTCAATCATCAAGGACGCCGTGCCGGACATGATCGTGATGTCCGACACCTGTTTTTGCGAGTACACCGACCACGGTCACTGCGGTGTGATGCATGGCGCCCACGTCGACAATGACGCGACCCTGATCAACCTCGGCAAACAGGCCGTGGCCGCCGCCCGCGCCGGCGCCGATGTGATCGCCCCGTCAGCCGCGATGGACGGCCAGGTCCAGGCCATCCGCCGCGCCCTGGATGACGCCGGCTTCACCCACATCCCGATCATGGCCTACTCCACCAAATTCGCCTCGGCTCTCTACGGCCCCTTCCGCGAAGCTGGCGGCAGCGCCCTCAAAGGCGACCGCAAAAGCTACCAGATGAACCCGATGAACCGCCGCGAAGCCGTGCGTGAATCGTTGCTGGATGAACAGGAAGGCGCGGATGCATTGATGGTCAAGCCAGCAGGCGCCTACCTCGACATCATCCGCGACATACGCGAAGCCTCGCGTTTGCCGGTGGCGGCGTATCAGGTCAGTGGTGAATACGCGATGATCAAGTTCGGTGCCCAGGCGGGTGCGATTGACGAAGATCGGGTTGTGCGGGAAACGTTGGGATCGATTAAACGGGCAGGGGCGGATTTGATTTTTACGTATTTTGCGATGGAGTTGGCGTTGGCGGGGATTTGAGGCATCCATTACCTCTTGTGGCGAGCGAGCTTGGTCGCGTTGGGCTGCGTAGCAGCCCACAGCTCATGTTCACCAGTTTTTATGTTTTAGAATGTTCTAGCTATTTATTTTTTGAGTAAACAGTGGTCGAACTTTTCCACTACATAATTCAGCCATATCAGCCCCGATGGCCACTGGTTGGGGTAGTAATAATTGCAATACTGTTTGTAAAATAGGTTCTGCTGAAACTCTGACTCAGTTGTGAATGATTTCGCTAGCTGCAATATCTCTTCTCTCACAGTCATGATCGTATCTTTAGATGAGTCCAGTAAGAAACTATCAATTACTTCATCCGCTGTAGCATGTTCTTCCATCCAATCCTGGTGGAAATAGGCGCCAAAAAATTGTTGAAGTTCAGTTAATTGCTCGTTCATGTTTTTATTGGGAATCCTGTAAGTAATAAGTAGCCATCTGGCATTTCAGGTTTTCGGATCAAGACGAGAAGAAATTTATTAACGGGTACTGCTTCAGATGCGTCTCTCAAAAAACTCAATCCTACAGCTTGGTTCGACTGCTCTCTAATAATATGCTTTTTCTTTGTTCCCTGCAGGAAGTTGGTTATTTCCTGCTGACGAGAGGCTAAACTTTTAGAAACTAGTGATTCTGCGTCTTCCAAGGATTTGAATGTGGAGGCTGCCGGTATATTTGGCTCAGCCTTAAGTCGTTCAGATAACTGGGTATCGGTTTGGCCCACGTGTTTCATAATCAGGTGCCCCCCTGCTTTTTCATGAGTAACAACTACACCGTCGGCCGCAATTCTTTGGTCGGGATCAGCTTCTGATCCAGGGCATTTTCCAATCTTACAACTTAGGCCTAGTGGGTCTACCCACCCGGTAGGATTCGGCACGTACTGGTAAGCATTGATCCCGCCCGCCAGCTTCACCGGATCCGGCGTCAGGTAGCGTCCAACATCCGGATTGTAGTAGCGATGTCGGTTGTAGTGCAGGCCGCTTTCCTCATCGAAGTATTGGCCTTGAAAGCGCAGCGGGTTGTCGATTTTGTCGACGTCGAGGCGGCTGATGTGGCCGTAGGCGCGGTAGTGGGCGGACCAGACGATTTCGCCGTCTGGGGCGGTCAGTTCCTGTGGCGTGCCGAGGTGGTCGAGTTGGTAGTGGTAGGGGCTGGTGGCTTCGGGGCCGAAACCATCCAGCAGGGCGAGCGGGCGGAAGCTGTCGGGTTCGTAGAGGTAGCTGCGGTGGCGGTCGGCGTGGTGTTCGGCGATCAGTTTGTCGCCTTGCCAGAAGAATTCGGTGGTTTTGTCATCCACGGTTTTACTGATGCGCCGGCCAAAGGGGTCGTAGCGGTAGCGGGCGGTTTGGCCGTTGGGTTTCTTGACGGCGATCAGGCGGTGCTGGCAGTCGTAGCGGTATTCGCTGACCAGTGCCTGGCCTTTGCCACGGCGTTCGCGGATCAGGTTGCCGAAGGCGTCGTAGTCGTAATGCCGGTCGCCCTGGATCAGCAGGCGGTTGCCGGCGACGATGTCCGGGCCGGGGCGGTCGTGCATCAGCAGGTTGCCGGCCGGGTTGTGGCCGAAGCGCTCCTGCAGGTCCTGCGAGTGATCGGCGCGGGTCAGGCGGTGAAGCGGGTCGTAGGCGTAGTGATGTTCGCCTTTGCGGGTATCGAGGATACGGGCGAGGTTGCCGGATTTTTCGTAGTCGTATTGGCGGCGGTAGTAGCGGTTTTCCTGTTGCGTGATGGCGTGGGCGTGGAGGCGGTGTTGGTCGTCGTAGTGGTAATGGCTGAGCAGTTGGCCTTGCTGTCGTTGCTGCTCCTTGCCCGCTTTGAATAGATGCGAGGTGAGCACTTCACCGTTGAGTTCGACGGTGCCGAGGTGGCCGCCTTTATCGTGGTTAAACGTGACGCGGTTGTTGTCCGGCAGGCGCAGGCGCTGGAGTTGACCGCAGGCGTCATAGCCATAACGCAAGGTGCCCCAGCCTTGATGCTCGGCGGTGAGGCGGTTTTGTCGATCGTATTCGTAGGCCAGCGCCCAGTGGCCGTCTTCGACGCTGAGGAGATTGCCCTGGCGGTCGTAGGCATAGTCAACAACGGCGCCATCAGGCAGGGTTTTTCTGACAAGGCGCCCGGCAGCGTCTCGCTCATAACGGGTGATGAGCTGACTGCCATCGTCGCCATGTTCGGTCTTTTCCTGAAGATGGCCGTTGAGGTCATAAACGTAGGCGGTGCGCTGGCCGTCAAAGCCGATTTCCTGCTGGATCAGGCCGTTGGGGTGATAGGCAAGCCGGTAGGTCTCGCCGACCTCGTTTTCGATCTCGGTCAGCAATAACCGCGCGTTGTCGTAGCGATACTGGACCTGCGTGCCGTCGGCATTGATGCGCCGACTGATCAGGTGCAGCCTATCGGCATACTCGTAGCGGGTGACGTGCCCCAGTTCATCGCGTTCGGCGGTGATTTTTCCGTAGGCGTTGTAGCTGTATTCCCTGCATGCACCGCCCGGCAATATCAGGCGAGTCAGGCGGCCCACGCTGTCCCATTGGTATTGGGTCAGCGCGCCATGCTCATCCTCGCGGGCCACCTGTCGCCCGAGGTCGTCATAGCGATAGCGCCTGATCCCGCCACTGGGCAACTGTTCCTCAAGCAGTTGCCCGCGCTCATTCCACACCAGCCGTTGGCAGCTGTGATCGGGATACCACACCCCAATCAGTTGCCCCTGTTTGTTGTAGCTGTAGTCCGTGACATGGCCGTCAGGATCGGTCTTGCGCGTTACGTCGCCTTGTTCATTACGCTCGTATTTCCAAACCGCCTCACCCCGGCGCACCACTCTTACGAACCCGTTGTCATGCTCGTAGGACGTCGGCTCATCGTCCCCGGGAAACAGCGCCACCAAGCGCCCCGCGTTGTCGTACTGATACGCCGTCACCGCGCCCAACGGGTCCTGCTCAACCGTCAGTCGGCCTTGTTCATCGTAGGATTTGAAGTGCTGAGCGCCATCCGGATCCACCCGCTGCACCAGGCGTGCCCGCTGATCGTGGACGTACACTTCCTGGCTGCCATCGGCGTTATGCACGGTGACGCGCCCGTCATCGCCCCACACATAGCGCGTGTCCATCTGCGCAAAACTGGCCCAATGCCGTACACAGCGCGCCGCCTTGCCGGACCGTTCCCACGCCCAGAAGAAACTCGCGCCACCGGCCAGCCCACGTTCCAGAATCACGTGCTGCTCGTCGTACCGGTAAACCTCGCATTCACCTACGGCATTGGTCGCCGACACCAGTCGGCCTGCGTCGTCGTAGGCGTAGGACACCACCGTCTGTTCAGTCACCCAGTCGTAGGGTTCACGGCCCTTGGCGCGATGAACCTGATAGTCCACCGCCGCAATTCGACCCTGCGCATAGCGCAACCACAGCGAGCGTCCGGCGCCATTGTCCAGCCGCTCAATGCGCCCCAGCACGTCGCGGGAAATGCGCAGCCGGTTGTCGTACGCATCGCTGATCGCCACCAGCACGCCATCGCGAAAGTGATAAAACCGCGACGCCTGGGCCAGCACCAGCTCATCGGGCAAGTCCCCCAAAAAAATCGCTGCTTCCGCCAGGCTGTTGGTGATTGCCGGTCGCGAAACGGTGGGCAAGGGCAGGGTGGTCGAACGATTTTCATGGTCCGTCCACACCACCGAATCGCCGGACATCTGCAGCCGCTGGGCGAGGGCATGGCTCCAGCCAAACCCCAGCCCGACATCGATTTCCACCGCACTGGTGCGATATACCCGCGTCCACTCGAACGGCAGAATGCCGTCGAGGATGCCGTCGGCGAGGGTGAGCAATTCCTCGCCGGTGACCATCGACACCGGGCAGCCGTGGGTGACGGTCTTGTCCGCAGACGCAGACGCTTCCCCCGCCGGGTTTTTTGCCGACACCGGCACGTCATCAACGGGCGATGCGTGCACGAGTGCCGTGCGCTGCGTCTTTTTTCGCACCGTCGGCACCGCGTTCGGCACCAGTGCCTCGCCCACCTTCAGCGGCGCCACCGCCTTGATTGGCGTGGCCGCGCTGGCTAACAACACCGGCTTCAGCGTCTCTGTATGCTCGTCCACATGCGCCTTGCCAAACTGACTGGCTATCTGCTGCAACCACTGGCGTGTACGGTGAGACTTGATGCGGCCGAGCACTTTCGTACTGATGCGCACCGCCATGCCCATCCCGGCCGTCGCCATCCCCAGCAACAAATTGATCAGTATTTCTGCGCCGATCTCTCCCAACATTTCGTTCATGTACGGCGGCGGCAGCAGGCGCATCCAACTGACCAGCGCCGCCAGATACACGAACAGCAAGGGCTCATCACTGAGCACCAGCAACCCCTTGGCCAGGGTCTCGGCACTCAACGCCAGTAACTGGTCAAGTTCTGCCTGAGAGAGGTAATGCAGCAGCTTTTCAGCATTTGCCAGCGGAGCTGAAAGCCATTCGAACAGTTGCTTGATGTCGTCCCACAATGAATAGAGCGCTTCGCTGAAGCCCCGGGCATAGGCTTGATCCAACGAGAGATAGCGCTTGAGAAAGTTCGCCTCGGCATAGCCCTTCCACAAGGGTTCGAATGTGTCGCGCCATTCACCGCGCAGCCACAGTTCGAGGGGCGCGATCACCGACTGATAGGAGGCGTACAGCGCTTTGAAATGGTCCTTGGAAACGTTGGGGTAAAAACTGATGCGGTAACGCTGGTTGCGATCACACTCCTTGACCTCAAGAATGCCGCTGGGCCCGATGGTGTGATGGATGGGCTCGCCCAGCGGTCCGCCGTTCGGGTCAATCCGCTGCAACACCACCGGCGTATTGCCAATGGGCACAAAGCGTGAACTCTCGAACATATGCACCAGCGTCAGCGTGCCGTCCGCGGGGCAGGCGGCGACGGTGCTGCTGGGGAAGAGGGAACGGTCGATCGGCGCGACCACCACCTGGTCGCCGACCTTGAATACCTGTTCGATATCGAGCGCCGAAAAGCTGAAATAGCTTTGTGCCCAGAGATCGTAGGAATTGAGGCAGCGCCGGAAATCGCCGAGAACGGATTCGACGTCCCGCGTCTTCGCGTCCATGGCGGCCAGCACCAGAAAGCCAATGGCCTGGCTGGTAGGGTTGATCATGAGACAGCCCCGGCGATCAGGGCCTTAACGAACAAATCCATCTGCAATCCCTCGCACTGTGTGATCAGGCGAAGGACTTTGCCGAGGTCGGAGTAGGAGGGGAGTAGAGGTTATCCGAGGCTCATGTGGGAGATTTCAGCAGGATGCATCCGCTTTCAAATGGCGCAGGGCAGAGTGGCGAACCCGCGTTAGACTTGCCTGTCGATATCCGCACTGCCTGGCCCGTTGTTATCCAAGGAAGCTCCATGTACTCAACACGCTTGATCCTCAGCCTCACGACGTTGCTGGTGCTGGCCGGCTGCGCAACTTCACGCGGCCCGCAGCAGCCGGAACGCAGCGAGGCCGACGTGAAGGCGCAGATCGTGCGCCTGCTGCCCGCCAAAGTCGCCGATCGCAATGGTTGGGCCCAGGACATCTACACCGCGTTCGACACCCAGCACATCTACCCCAGCACCGAAAATATCTGCGCCGTGCTGGCGGTGACCGAGCAGGAATCCACCTACCAGGTCGACCCGCCCGTACCGAATATGGGCAAGATCGCCCAGGATGAAATCCTGCGCCGTGCCGGCAAGGTGCATGTGCCTGCGTTTGTGGTGCGCAGCGCCTTGCAGGTGCGCTCGCCTGGCGGCAAGACCTACGCCGAGCGCCTCAATGCTGCGCGTACCGAGAAGGACCTCAGTGGCATCTTTGACGATTTCATCAGCATGGTGCCCCTGGGCAACACGCTGTTCGGCGGCTTCAACCCGGTGCACACCGCAGGCCCGATGCAGGTCAGCATCGAGTTTGCGCAGAAGCAGGCGCGCGATTATCCCTACACGGTGGATGGCACGATTCGCCGCGAAGTGTTCACCCGCCGTGGCGGCATGTATTTCGGCATCGCTCATTTGCTGGGTTATCCGGTCAATTATGACCAGCTGCTTTATCGCTTTGCCGATTTCAATGCGGGTTGGTACGCAAGCCGCAATGCCGCGTTCCAGGCGGCGGTCAGCCGCGTCTCCGGCACTGAGTTGGCGTTGGATGGGGATTTGATCCGTTACGGCTCGTTGCTGCCCGGCACCACCGAGCTGGCGGTGCGCTCGCTGGGCGCGAAACTGGACATGCGCAATCCCAGCATCCGCAGCCAGCTGGAACAGGGTGAGCAACTGGATTTCGAGGACACGACCCTCTACAAACGCGTTTTTGCCCTGGCCGACAAGGCTGCCGGCAAACCGCTGCCGCGTGCCGTACTGCCGGGCATCGTGCTCAAGAGCCCGAAGATCACCCGTAACCTCACCACGGCGTGGTTTGCCAAACGGGTGGATGAGCGTTATCAGCGCTGCATGAAGCGCTGAGCTTTCGAGCCATGATGAACATCAACATGTGGGAGGGGGCTTGCTCCCACAGTTGGACTGTGTTGGCCTTTTAGATCAGTTGCGTTCGAGGGCCAGGGCTACGCCTTGGCCGCCGCCGATGCACAGGGTGGCCAGGCCTTTTTTTGCATCGCGCTTGATCATTTCATGCAGCAGGGTCACCAGCACGCGGCAGCCTGAGGCGCCGATCGGGTGGCCGATGGCGATGGCGCCTCCGTTGACGTTGACCTTGTCGGCGTCCCACTCCAGCTCCTTGCCCACCGCCAACGCCTGCGCGGCGAAGGCTTCGTTGGCTTCGATCAGGTCCAAATCGGCAAGTGTCCAACCGGCCTTGTCCAGGCAGCGGCGGGTCGCCGACACCGGGCCGATGCCCATGATGGCCGGGTCGACACCGGCGTTGGCGTAGCCGGCGATACGCGCCAGTACTGGCAGCCCGAGCGCCTTGGCCTTGTCCGCACTCATCAGCAACACCGCGGCAGCGCCGTCATTGAGGCTGGAAGCGTTGCCGGCGGTGACGCTGCCGTCTTTCTTGAACGCGGGCTTGAGCTTGCCCAGGGACTCGGCAGTGGTGCCGGCGCGCGGTTGCTCATCCACGGTGAAGGTCACGGGGTCGCCCTTGCGCTGGGGTATCAGGATCGGCGTGATCTCATCGACAAATCGCCCGGTTTCAATAGCCGCGGCGGCTTTTTGCTGGGACGCGGCGGCGAAGGCATCCTGGGCTTCACGGCTGATGCCGTACTTGTCCACCAGGTTCTCGGCGGTGATGCCCATGTGGTAGTCGTTGAACGCATCCCACAGGCCGTCAGTGATCATGCTGTCGATCATTGTGGCGTGACCCATGCGCAAACCGGTGCGCGCGGCCGGCAAAATGTAGGGGGCCAGGCTCATGTTTTCCATGCCGCCAGCGATGATCACCTCGGCATCGCCGCAGCGAATCGCCTGCGCGCCGAGGTGCAGGGCCTTGAGGCCCGAGCCGCAGACTTTGTTCAAGGTCAGGGCCGGCACGGCGTGGGGCAAGCCGGCAAGGATAGAGGCCTGGCGCGCGGGGTTCTGACCCGAACCTGCGGTGAGCACCTGGCCGAGGATCACTTCGTCCACCTGGGCCGGGTCCAGGCCGGTCTGCTCCAGCAAGCGGCGGATCACGGCGGCGCCAAGTTCCGGTGCTGGAATATTCGCCAGCGAACCCTGAAAGCTGCCCACGGCGGTGCGGGTGGCAGCAACAATCACGACGTCTTGCATGGAAGCGGTCCTCACTGAAAATGCATTTCCGGAACATGGTCCGGGACGATGAGTTTACCGGCGGTCTTGCTCACAATCTCTTCAACGCTGACACCAGGTGCGCGTTCCTTGAGGATAAACGCGCCATTGTCGATTTCCAGGTAAGCCAGGTCCGTGAGCACACGTTTGATGCAGTGGGCACCGGTCAGCGGCAGGCTGCATTGGCTGAGCAACTTCGATTCACCGTCCTTGGACGCATGGGTCATGATCACGATGATGTTTTCCGCGCCGGCCACCAAGTCCATGGCGCCGCCCATGCCCTTGACCATCTTGCCGGGGATCATCCACGAAGCGATGTTGCCCTGCACGTCGACTTCAAACGCGCCGAGCACGGTGAGGTCGACGTGGCCGCCACGAATCATCGCGAAGGACTCGGCGGAGGAAAAGATCGAGGCGCCGATGCGCGCGGTCACGGTCTGTTTGCCGGCGTTGATCATGTCGGCATCAAGCGTCTCTTCGGTAGGAAACGGGCCCATGCCCAGCAGGCCGTTTTCCGATTGCAGCATCACTTCCATGCCGTCGGGGATGTAGTTGGCCACCAAGGTTGGAATGCCGATGCCGAGGTTCACGTAGAAACCGTCCTGCATTTCGCGGGCGACACGTTGAGCCATTTGTTCGCGGGTAAGCGCCATTTTATGAGTCCTTGTTGTCAGGGCCAGGGGTCGGATTATTTGCGGACGGTGCGCTGTTCGATGCGCTTTTCAAAAGTGCCGCAGATGATCCGGTCGACGTAGATGCCAGGGGTGTGGATCTGCGCCGGATCCAGCGCGCCCGGCTCGACGATTTCCTCGACTTCCACCACGGTGATTTTGCCGGCGGTGGCCGCCAGCGGGTTGAAGTTCTGCGCGGTGTGGCGGTAGATGACATTGCCGAAGTGGTCGGCTTTCCAGCCTTTGACGATGGCGAAGTCGCCGGTGATGGACTCTTCCATCAGGTACGGGCGACCGTTGAATTCCCGGGTTTCCTTGCCTTCGGCCACCGGGGTGCCGACGCCGGTAGCGGTGAAAAACGCTGGAATGCCGGCGCCGCCTGCGCGCATTTTTTCCGCGAGGGTGCCTTGTGGGGTCAGCACCACTTCGATTTCGCCGCTGAGCAGTTGCTTCTCGAACAGGGCGTTTTCACCCACGTAGGATGCGATCACTTTGCTGATCTGCTTTTCTTCCAGCAGCACGCCCAGGCCGAAACCGTCAACACCGCAGTTGTTGGAGACCACGGTCAGGTCGCGGGTGCCCTTGCGCTTGATCTCATTGATGAGGTTTTCCGGAATGCCGCACAGGCCAAACCCCCCGGCGAGGACGGTCATGCCGTCTTCCAGGCCTGCCAGGGCTTCCTCGTAGGACGCCACGCGTTTATCGAAACCTGCCATACGCACCTCTTTTATTATGTGTGGGCCAGCCAATGAGCCGAGTGTTGCGCTGGTAGATTGATTTGTTAAGTTGTTTTTTTAGGTTGATTGGTTTGAAAAACAGCATAATCAGCCTCAAGCCGCACGCTCAAAGCTGCGTCCGGCGGCGCTATCACTTGCAGCTTTCAACTTGCAGCCTGGAGCTTTCCATGACCGTCAAACAGATACGCGCATTCCTGGCCGTGGCCCAAAGCCTGAGTTTCGCCGCCGCGTGTGAGCGCCTGCACCTGTCCCAGTCGGCGCTCAGCCTCACTATCAAAGGGTTGGAGGAAGGCCTGGGGGGGCGTCTGTTCAGCCGCACCACGCGCAATGTGGCGCTCACCCCGGAGGGCGAATCACTCTTGCCACTGGCACGCCGATTGATCGCCGACTGGGACAATGCCGAAGACGAATTGCGTCAGCGTTTCACCTTGCAGCGCGGACGGGTGACGGTAGCGGCCATGCCATCGTTTGCCGGCAACCTGTTGCCGCCGATCCTGAAGATATTCCGCGCGCGTTACCCTCAAGTGAACGTAACCGTGCATGACCTGATAAATGAGCAGGTGCTGGAGATGGTCCGCGACCGCCAGGTGGAGCTGGGCGTGGCGTTCGAGCCTGGCGAAGGTTCGGCGTTGTCATTTACGCCCCTGTATCTGGACCGTTTCGTTGCCGTGGTGCCGGGCGACTCACCCTTGGCGCGCCAAACATCCATCAACTGGCAAACCATGCTCGCACACCCGTTCATTACTTTGCAGCGACCCTCCACGGTGCGGGTGATGCTGGAAGAACATCTGGGTGCTTTGCAGATGAAGCTGCCGGTGGCACTGGAAAGCCATCAACTGGCGACGGTGGGCAAGATGGTCGCCAGTGGCTTGGGCGTGAGCGCCGTGCCTGCGTTATGCAGAGGGCAGATGGAGGAGGCGGGAGCGCGGTGCATCACCTTGACCGGCCCGGTGATTGAGCGGCCGATCGGTGTGCTGACCAAACCGGGGCATGAGCTGTCGGCGGCGGCGCAAGTGCTGTTTGATATTTTTCGGGACGAGGCGGGGAAGGGAAGGTTCCCAACGGTCTGAGTGACTGCACAATAACTTCAGGGAGCAGGCAAACCGGCGCCCTGAAGTTGCACTTGGTTAGTAGTAACGATCAATGACTTTAACTTGCGAGCTGTCTTTGAAAGAGCGCCAGGCATTGTTGATCGTGTCGAATACCTGTTCGATAAAGTTGCGATCGGCGGCGGCTTTCTTGCCGACATAACCCTGGCCGCGGCGGTACATCTTCAGGCGCGCCGCCAGTTCACGGTGGTTGCGGTCGAACTCGGCTTCTTCGGAGTGAGGCGCCAGACGATCAATTTTCACTTCGCCCGACTTTTCCACCCACAGGATATGGTCGTCGAGTGTGTCTTTTTGCGCGGCGAACATCTCAGCCAATTCATCGATAGTGGGTTGGTTGTTCAGATTCATGTGTAAGCCCCTTGACCAGTTGGTGATCTATCCGTTAATTCCGTTAAAACTGCTTAGTTGTCTCCGGCTCGAAAACCGGGCGTCAGTGACGGTCTGCCAAGTACGGGCAGGGTCTTGAAACTGATGCATGTAGTCTTGCTGATGAACTGCTACGCAATGCATTCATAACGAAGACAGGCAGCATTTGAGCGCCTGTACCCATCCCTTTCGGGGCAGGTCAGCTTCATCAATCTGCCTTGTGGGCAGTGCACATCCGGAAAAAACAGCTCGGCGGTCAGACGAGTGCTTTCAAAACGCGTGTTACCAACGCTCCCGATGCGGGAGACGTCTAGATCATGCAAGGACAAAAACGCGGCGTCAACGATTATGTAGTGATTATTTTTGATCACTACATAAAATGCTTTGGCGACGGGAGAATGCGTAAAAACGTGACCTGGGCGTCACTTTTGGAGTGGCGGGTCGCCTCTGCGGCAAGCCCATTTTGTGGCGAGCGGGCTTGCCCCGCGTTGGGGTGCGCAGCGCCCCCAATCCAGCAAAACGCGGTGTGCCTGATACGGCTCAGCGCCTGGTTTTGGGGCTGCTGCGCAGCCCAACGCAGGACAAGCCTGCTCGCCACAGGGAATCTGCGCTTAACTGAGCGGCATTGGGACAATGCCTGCTCGCCACAGGGCATTTTTGGTGGGTGTTTTTGCTAGCTCAATTGCTCGGCAAGCAAGGGCAGTAAATGTTCACAGGACGCTTCAATCTTCACCTGCAACAGCTCATCGCCGCGGGTCTTGCCCAGGTTGATGGCGATCACCGGCTTGCCCTGTTCAACCATCGCCTTGCACAGGCGAAACGCCGAATAGGCCATCAACGACGACCCCACCACCAACAGCCCATCGGCATGCTCCACCGCCGTCATGGCCCTGGCGGCTGTAACCGGTGCCACATTCTCGCCAAAAAACACCACGTCGGGCTTGAGCCGCTCGCCATTGCAACGGGGGCATCGAGGCACCTGGAAGCGTTCTTCGAATGTGGGGTCGAGCATTGTATCGCCATCCGGTAACTGCACGGCGTGTACCTGGGCGAGGTAGGGATTGTCGATCTCCATCTGGCGCTGGATTCCATCGCGTGGGCTGCGCTGCTGGCAATCCAGGCACAGCACACGATGCAGGCTGCCATGCAGCTCAATCACATCCTGGCTGCCGGCCTGATCATGCAGGGTGTCGACATTTTGCGTAATCAGCCCGCTGATGCGCTGGCGGTGTTGCAGGGTGGCCAGTGCCAGGTGGGCCGCGTTGGGCTGCGCGATGTGCACCTTCGGCCAGCCCAGCATCGCCCGTGCCCAGTAGCGACGGCGCGCCTGGGGTGTGGCGAGGAATTCCTGGTACATCATCGGCGCCTTGCCCCGACGCACGCCTTCGCTGTCGCGATAGTCGGGAATGCCCGATGAGGTGCTGATGCCTGCGCCGGTCAGTACCAGAAAGCGCCGTTCGCTCATCGCCCGGTGCAGGGTGTCGAGTTGATCGGCAAGATGTTCCAGCGTGTCGAGCATGGGTTCCCCTATTCGCCGCGAATGTACTGCTCCAGTTGCCTGATCAGGTCTGTCTGTTCGGCAATGGCTTCCTTGACCAGGTCGCCAATGGACAGCAAGCCCAGCAGCTTGCCATCTTCTACCACCGGCAAGTGGCGCAGGTGACTGTCGGTCATGATGTTCATGCACTCATCGACACTTTTATGGGGCTCAACGGTGATGACCGGCGAGCTCATGACCTGATCGACCCGTGTGGTCACCGAGGACAGGCCCTTGAGGATGAGTTTGCGTGCGTAGTCACGTTCGCTGATGATCCCCACCACCGCACCGTCCTTGACGACCGGCAAGGCCCCGACGTTTTTTTCCGACATGCGTACCAGTGCTTCGAACACGGTGTGGTCCCACTGAATGGTATGCACGTCGTGATGCTTCTGGTCCTTGGCTTTGAGCAGTTGTGCAACGGTTTTCATGGCGGCCACTCCGATATCGTTGTTGTTTAGTCAGGGTCCTACAGAATCCTAGACGGCCCGCAACCGGGCAAGGTCCAAAGCGGCGTTAAACCCGTCGAAAAACGTCATTCGCCGGATTTTTTTGTGTTTTACCCCGCAGTGGGTGGCTTTTTCGCGCGTTTGACGTGGGTGCCCGACTTGCGCGGGGCGCTCTTGCGTTTGTTTTTCCAGGGCGTGGCGCCCCGGCCTGCCGGGCTGGCCGGGCCGGTGATGGTCATGCGCATGCCGTTGCAGCGGGCCACCTGCTTGCTCATCCAGGCCGCTTGTTTGGCGACGAATTCCTCCAGGCTCATCTCGCCGCTTTGCACCATGTCCAGCGCCTGCTCCCAGATGGCGGTGGTGCCGGGGTCGGCGATGGCGCGGGGCACCGCGTCGATCAGGCTGAACGCCGCCGGCGTGGCCGACAGCGCCTTGCCATTTTTAACCAGGTAACCGCGGTCCAGCAGGCCCTGGATAATTCCGGCGCGGGTGGCTTCGGTGCCGATGCCAGTGGTGTCCTTGAGTTTTTGCTTGAGCAGTGGGTCTTGCACCAGTTTGGCGACGTTCTTCATCGCCTTGATCAGGTCGCCTTCGGTGAACGGCTTGGGCGGCTGGGTCCACAGGTCCTTGAGGTTGACCCTGGCCACCACGTAGTCCCGACCTTGCGCCAACGTCGGCAACGCCTGGGGCGCAGGGGCTTCGCGGCCTTTGGCGGGGGCCAGTGCTTCGGGCAGTGCGCGCTTCCATCCCGGCTCGATCACCACCTTGCCCACCGCGCGCAACGCCTGGCCGGCGCAGTCGAAATCGGCCTGGGTGCGATCATATTCATGATTGGGCAGGAACTGCGCCAGGTAGCGCGCACGAATCAGCGTGTACACCGCTCGCTGCTTGCCGGCGAGTTGCCCGAGATCCTTGCCGGCCCCGGTGGGAATGATGCCGTGGTGGGCGCTGACCTTGGCGTCGTTCCAGGCCCGCGAGCGGCGCTGGGGGTCGATATGGGGCATCAGTTCGTTCACTGCGGCATCCGCGCGGCCCAGCGCCGCGAGAATCTTTGGCGCTTCGCTGTGCTGGCTCAACGGCAGGTAGCCGCAGTCGCTGCGCGGGTAGGTGATGACCTTGTGCGTCTCGTAGAGGGATTGGGCGATATCCAGGGTTTCCTGGGCGCCCAGGCCGAGCTTCTTCGAGCAGACTTCCTGCAGGGTGCCGAGGTCAAAGGGCAGGGGGGCTACCTCACGCATGCGCTCGGTGCGCAGCTTCACCAGCCGCGCACTGGCAGCCTGGGTCATGGCTTGGGCGGCATCACGGGCCAGTTGCGGGTTGAGGCAGCGGCCCTGGTCGTCACAGGCATCTTCAGCGGCGCGCCACTGAGCCGTGAAGGTGATGGCGTCGTGGCGCAGGTCGACATCAATGGCCCAGTAAGCCACCGGTACGAAATCGGCGATGCTGCGGTCGCGGTCCACTACCAGGCGCAGGGTCGGGGTTTGTACGCGACCGACCGGCAATACGCCCTGGTAACCGGATTGACGGCCGAGCAAGGTAAACAGGCGGCTCATGTTCATGCCGATCAGCCAGTCGGCACGCGAGCGACCCAGGGCCGAGTGGTACAGGCTGAAGGTTTCAGCGCCGGGCTTGAGCGCGGCAAGGGCCTTGCGGATGGAGGCGTCGTCCAGGGCCGACAGCCATAGCCGCTGGATCGGCCCGCGATAACGACAATGCTCCACCAGCTCACGCGCAATCATCTCGCCTTCACGGTCGGCGTCGGTGGCAATGATCAGCTCTTGAGCTTCCCCCAGCAGGCGCTTGACCGCCTTGAACTGGCTGGCGGTCTTGGGCTTGACCAGCATTTTCCATTTTTGCGGGACGATCGGCAGGTCGGCCAGTACCCAGCGTTTGTATTTGGCGTCGTAAGCGTCGGGCGGGGCGGTTTCCAGCAAATGGCCGATGCACCAGGTGACGGTAACCCCGTTGCCCAGCCAGCAACCGTCGCCGCGGCGACTGGCGCCGAGCACGGCCGCTATATCCTTGGCCTGAGAGGGTTTTTCACAGAGGTACAGCCGCATGGTCATCACATCAGATCGGATTGATGCCTTGCAGGATGCTGAGTCGAGAGCAATTGAGCAACCATTATCTGTATGGATGTACAGCTTTAAGTTTCAAGCTGCAAGCACAGACAACGCCGATCCGCTCTTGCTTGCCGCTTGCCGCTCGCCCCATGCAGCTCCTAATTACTATCGATGTCCACGTGGCGTGTTTCCTTGAGGCAGAGCATCCCGACAATCAGGCTCACACCCGTCACCACCACCGGGTACCACAGCCCATAGAAAATATCCCCGGTGTAGACCACCAGTGCGAACGACACTGTCGGCAGAAACCCGCCAAACCAGCCGTTACCGATGTGATACGGCAGGGACATCGAGGTGTAGCGGATGCGCGTCGGGAACAGCTCCACCATCAGCGCCGCCAGCGGGCCGTAGCACATGGCCGCGATCAGGATGAGCGCGACGATCAGCACCACCACCATCACCTTGTTCACCTGGGCCACATCCGCCGAACTCGGGTAGCCGGCCAGGGTTACCGCGCCGCGCAGGGCGGCTTCGTCGAAGCCATCGATACGCACGTCACCCACGCTCACCTGCACCGGGCTGCCGGCGGGTGCGGCGGCGCTGGTGTAGGGCAGGCCCTGCTTGACGAGGAAGGTCTTGACCTTGTCGCAGGGGCTATCAAACCGCGCCTTGCCCACCGGGTCGAACTGGAAGGTGCAGGTGGCAGGGTCGGCCAGTACGGTGATCGGCGCCTGTCGGCTGGCCTGGTCCATCGCCGGGTTGGTGTAGTGCGCCAGGCTTTTGAAAATCGGGAAGTACAGCACGGTTGCCAGCAGCAGGCCGAGCATCAGCACGGGTTTGCGCCCGACCTTGTCCGAGAGCCAGCCAAAGAAGATAAAGAACGGTGCACCGATCACCACGCTGATGATAAGCAGCATGTTGGCCAGGGCCGGGTCCATTTTCAGGAACTGGGTCAGGAAGAACAGCACATAGAACTGCGCCGCGTAGAAGGTCACCGCTTGCCCGCCGTTGATGCTGAACAGGGCGATCAGCACCACCTTGAGGTTTTCCCATTTGCCGAACGACTCACGGATCGGCGCCTTGCTGGCCTTGCCTTCCTCCTTCATCTTCAGAAACGCTGGCGACTCATGCAGGCTCATGCGGATCCAGGTGGAAATGCCCAGCAGCACGATGGAGAACAGGAACGGAATGCGCCAGCCCCACACTTCGAATTGATCGCCGGTGAAGTAACGGCAGGCCAGCACCACCAGCAGCGACAGCAGCAGGCCGAGGGTGGCGGTGGACTGGATCCAGCTGGTGTGCAGGCCGCGTTTGCCTGCGGGTGCGTGCTCGGCCACGTAGGTTGCGGCGCCGCCGTATTCGCCGCCCAGTGCCAGGCCTTGCAGCATGCGCAGCAGGATCAGGATGATCGGCGCCGCGATGCCGATGCTGGCGTAGGTCGGTAACAGCCCGACGCAGAACGTGGCCACGCCCATCAGAATAATGGTGACGAGAAACGTGTATTTGCGCCCGATCATGTCGCCCAGGCGGCCGAACACCAACGCGCCGAACGGGCGTACCACAAAGCCCGCCGCGAACGCCATCAAGGCAAAGATAAACGCCGTGGTGTCGTTGACCCCGGCAAAGAACTGCTTGCTGATCACGGCCGCCAGGGCGCCGTAGAGGAAAAAGTCATACCACTCGAACACCGTGCCGAGGGAGGAGGCGAAGATGACTTTTCTGGAGTCGTTGCCGGCGCTGGCAGGCAGTGCGGCGCCGAGCGGTTGAGCATGGTCTGACATCGGGTAGTCCTCACAGTGATTATTTATTGTTGTTCCACTGTCGGCGTCAAAGGCGACGCCGCTGTTCAGATTGCGTAAACCCGTTCTTTCTCCGGGGCGAGGCTCCTTGTGGGCGGTGAAAGGATCAGCTGCGCGGCCTTCTCGGCAATCATCAGCGTGGGTGAGCAGGTGTTGCCGGAGGTGATGCGCGGCATGATCGAGGCGTCGGCAATGCGCAGCCCTGGTACGCCGTGCACCCGCAGTTGTGCGTCGACCACGGCGTCTTTGTCGCTGCCCATGCGGCAGGTGCCCACTGGGTGGAAAATCGTCGTGCCGATACGGGCGGCGGCTTCGTGCAGTTGTTCTTCGGTCTGCAACGCATCGCCCGGCAGGTATTCCACCGGTTTGAACTGGCTCAGCGCCGGTGCGGCGACGATGCGTCGGGTCAGACGTATGGCGTCGGCGGCCACGCGCAGGTCCTCGGGATGGCTCAGGTAGTTGGGCTGAATCAGCGGCGCGTCCGCCGGGTTGGCCGAGCGAATATCGATACGCCCGCGGCTCTGCGGGCGCAGGTCGCAGACCGA
This sequence comes from Pseudomonas poae, assembly GCF_001439785.1. Lineage (GTDB taxonomy): Bacteria > Pseudomonadota > Gammaproteobacteria > Pseudomonadales > Pseudomonadaceae > Aquipseudomonas > Aquipseudomonas poae. The sequence continues at coordinate 85,711 of NZ_JYLI01000018.1, forward strand.
TGCGGTAAACGCCGGGAACCCATGCAAAGGCTCGCCAAAGCGCTCCAGGGACAGCGGCTGCACGTGGTATTCCAGGTTGGCCGAGGTCTGCTCCGGCCCCGAGCGGGCAAACGCGCCGAGCTGACTGGGCGCCATCGACAGCGGGCCGCTGCGGTCATACAGGTATTGAAGGCCCATGCCCATCTTGCCCCACACGGTGCCGGCGATCTGGTTGAGGGTGCGGGCGTTTTCCAGTTTGTAGATCAGCCGCAGTTGCAGGTGGTCCTGCAGGTTGCCGCCGACGCCCGGCAGCTCGTGCAGTACCTCGATGCCCAACGGCTTGAGCACGCTGGAGGGGCCAATGCCCGAGCGCTGCAGGATGCCCGGCGAGCCCACGGCACCTGCGCACAACACGATTTCCTTGTGCGCTTTCCAGGTGATCTGCTGGCCATGTTGACGGCCGACCACGGCTGACGCACGACCGTTTTCCAGTATCACGCGATCAACTTCCACGTCGGTCAATACGGTGAGGTTGGGTCGCTGGCGGACGGGTTTGAGAAATGCTTTGGCCGCGTTCCAGCGCACCCCGGCCTTCTGGTTGACCTGGAAATACCCGCAGCCTTCGTTATCGCCCTGGTTGAAATCGCTGACCGGTGCGATGCCGCTCTGCGCCGCCGCATCACGGAAGGCATCGAGGATCGGCCAGTGCAAACGCTGTTGCTCGACGCGCCATTCGCCGCCGTCATTGTGGAACTCAGAGCCACCGGCAAAATGGTTTTCGCTATGCTTGAACAGCGGCAGTACGTCCTTCCAGGCCCAGCCGGGATTGCCTGCGGCCGCCCAGCCGTCGTAGTCCCGGGCCTGGCCGCGCATATAGATCATGCCGTTGATCGACGAGCAGCCGCCCAGCACCTTGCCCCGTGGATAACTCAGTGCACGGCCTTGCAGGCCTGCCTGGGCTTCGGTCTTGAAGCACCAGTCGGTGCGTGGGTTACCGATGCAGAACAGGTAGCCGACGGGAATGTGAATCCAGGGATAGTTGTCGCGGCCGCCGGCTTCCAGCAGCAGCACGCGGTGCGCTGGGTTGGCGGACAGTCGATTGGCCAGCAAACAGCCTGCGGGGCCGGCACCGACCATCACGTAATCGTATTGCGCAGTTGCAAGAGGCATCTGGGGTCTCGCTTGTTTTTCTTATTGGTTCCATCCTAGTTGTTAGTTTTCGTCTTAAAAATGTTAGTTTTTGCCCAGCTGCTGTGCGTTTTTAAACAGTGCTGCCCGATGCCACGCAATGGAGGCGACATGTTCGACTGGAACGACCTGCGGTTTTTTCTTGAGTTGCAGCGCAGCGGCCGCCTGCTCACCGCCGCGCAGCGCCTGAAAACCACGCACGCCACGGTGGCCCGGCATATCGAAGCGATTGAGAAGAGCCTCGGCACCGCATTGTTTGTGCAGCATGCCCAGGGCTATGAACTGACGCCTGCCGGCGAAGCGTTGCTCAAGCACGCCGAAGCCATGGAAAACCTTGCGTTGCTGGCCGAAGACGAACTCACCCATGCCGCCGCGCCCCTGGGCAAGATTCGCCTGGGCGTGGCGGAAGGGCTGGGCGTGATGTTCCTTGCCGGGCGCATGGGCGGCTTGTTTGAGCGTTATCCAGGCCTGGAAGTGGAACTGGTGGCGGTGCCGCGCTTCGTCAGCATCCTCAACCGCGAGGCGGAGATCAGCATCCATCTGGAGCGCCCCAGCGTCGACCAACTGGTCACCCGCAAACTCACCGACTACCGCCTGGCGCTTTACGCCAGCCGCGCTTACCTGGACCGCCACCCGCCGATTGAAAAGCGCGAAGACCTCGCGGCCCATGCCTGGATCGATTACGTCGACGACTTGCTGTTCAGCCAGGAACTCAAGTTCCTCAGCAGCTTCTGCCGCACCCCCAAAGTGGTGTTTCACAGCACCAGTGTCATCGCCCAGCATCAGGCGGCGCGTTCGGGATTGGGCATCGCCGTCCTGCCCTGCTTCATGGCCGCCGACGACCCGGACCTGGTCGCGCTGCTGCCGGAGGAAGGCATTCAGCGCAGCTACTGGATCAGCTCACGCCGGGAACTGCATAAATCGGTGCGGCTGCGGGTGTTGTGGGATTACGTGGTGGAACTGTGCGCACGGGAGCAAGCGCTGTTGCTCGGCGCGTCTACTGACTAAACCGGGTAAAAAATGCGGGAAGCTTGGCGCTGTCGTGCAGCCAGTTGCAGCCTCTGTGGCGAGCACATTTCTTGTGGCGAGCGGGCTTGCCCCGCGTTGGGGGGCGAAGCGCCCCCAATCCAGCAAAATGCGGTGTACCTCATATGGCTCAGCGCCTGGTTTTGGGGCTGCTGCGCAGCCCAACGCAGGACAAGCCTGCTCGCCACAGGGAATTTGCGCTTAATTGAACGGCGTTAGGGCAAGCCCGCTCGCCACAAGCCTGTAAGCGCTTGAAAAGGTGATTTTCGTCCCTGAAGAACAACGCCAGGTTCAGAGGAACCAGCGATATTCCCGCGCATGAATCTCCTGCTGAAACGCCAGATGATCCTGGCGCTTGTTCTCGCAGTACACGTCAACAAACTCCGCGCCCAGCGTGTCGCGCACGACCCTGTGATGCTGCATGGCGCGGACGGCATCGAGCATCTCCACGGGGAAGTCGGTACCGCTGCTGCGGTCGTCGTTCAGCGGGGCGATGGGCTCTTGCCGGGTTTCAAGCCCGTGTTCGAGTCCGGCCAGGATCGCCGCCAGCACCAGGTAGGGGTTGGCGTCGGCGCTGGCCAGGCGGTGTTCGATGCGCAGGTTGCGCGGGTCGGACTCGGGGATGCGCACGCACGCGTCGCGATCTTCGAAGCCCCAACTGGCGCGGGTGGCGGCGTTGACCGTGCCGCCCAGACGGCGCAAGGCGTTGTGGTTGGGGGCGAAGATCGGCATGCAGTGGGGCAGCAATTGCAGGCAGCCGGCCACCGCGTGGCGCAGTGGTTGTTGCTGATGCGCCGCCAGCAGGTTGTTGCCCGCACCGTCGTACAGGCTGATGTGCACATGCATGCCGCTGCCGGGAAATTGCAGGTAGGGCTTGGCCATGAAACTGGCGCGGTAGCCATGCTTGAGCGCCACGCCGCGGGTGCTGCGGCAGAACAGGGCAGCCCAGTCGGCGGCGCGCAGGGCGTCGTCCGAGTGGCTGAAATTGATCTCGAACTGGCCGGGACCTAACTCGGCGGTGATCACCGTGCTGTCGATGCCCTGATCCCTGGCGGTTTGCGCCATGTCGTCGAGCACGGCGCCGAAGCGCGACAGCCGCTCGATGTGCAGATTGGGCTGGTCGTCGGCATCATCGCTCAGCGGATCACGGGGGAATTGCGGGAGGCCGTCGGCGAGCTTTTTATCGAACAGGTAAAACTCCAGCTCGAACGCCACCATCGGGTGAATGCCCTTGTGCTGCAAGCGCTGCAGCACCCTGGCCAGCACCTCGCGGGGCTCGAACTCGATGGGCGCGTCGGTGCCGTCGGAGGTGATCAGCATTTGCCCCAGGGGCTGCGACTCCCAGCTCACCGGCTTGAGCGTGCCCGGCACGAGGCGGCGATTGGCATCGGGGTCGCCGTCGTTGAAACAGTAATCGCCGATCTTGAACAGCCCGCCCTGAACCCCCAGCAGCACAGCGTTCTGCGGCAGCTTCAAGGGGCTGCCGGCAGCGACTTTTTCGAGCATCTCCACGGGGTAGCGCTTGCCGTAGAAATGCCCGGGAATGTCCAGGGCGATCAGGTCGACATAGCGCACATCGGGGTGGTTCTGGCGAAACGTGCGGACTTCGGCCAGCAACGCACAGGGCGGGGTTTTCACAGGGGTTGCTCCTAGTTGTACACCCACAGCACGCGGGCAGGCACATCGGTAAGGTTGGCGTAGCGGCAGTGGGCGAAACTGGCCAGATGGAAACTGTCGCCCGGGCCGAGGGTGACGCTGTCGGCCTCGCCCTCCACCCACAGCGTCAGCTCGCCTTCGAGCACGAAGCCGGCCTGCTCGGCGCGGTCGCTCATGGTCTGTTCACCGCTGTTGGCGCCGGGCGCCAGCAGGCTGTCGAGTATGGAGAAGGCGCCGTTCATGCTCGGCGAGACGAGGATGTCGGTGATGCCATTGGCGTAATACACCGTGCGCCGCTCATTGGGGCGCGTGACCCAGTCCACCGCCTTGGGCTTGGGCAGGCTGTAGAAATAGGTGGTGGGCACGTCGAGGGCATGGCTGATGGCGGTGAGGTCGGCCACGGTTGGGCGTGACAGGCCGCGTTCAACCTGGGACAGAAAGCCCACGGAGCGCTCGATCTTTTGCGCCAGCTGCACAAGGGTGAGTTTCTTGTGTTTGCGCAGGTCGTGGATCAGGGCGGCGAGGGTGGCGAGTTCTTCTTGTTGGCTCATGAAATTAATGTCGATAAATTTCATGAAAAATTACAGGATAAATTTCATACCGGCAACAAGTACCATGGATCAATACCGTCCTGTGGCGAGCAGGCTTGTCCTGCGTTGGGCTGCGCAGCAGCCCCAAAACCAGGCGCTGAGCCGTATCAGGTACACCGCGTTTTGCTGGATTGGGGGCGCTTCGCACCCCAACGCAGGACAAGCCTGCTCGCCACAACAAGCCTGCTCGCCACAGGGAATCTGCGTTTAACTGAACGGTATCAGGGCTGGGCTTGCCGCAAGAACATGGCCTGAATGATTCCACGCGGCTGAGGTCCGAATCTAGGTACGCGTCATTAATTGAAGGAGCACCCCCATGAAGTCCAGATCCCTAGTTGCCTGTGTTCTCGTTGCTGCAAGCCTGTCCACCGCCAGCTTTGTCGCCCAGGCCGGTGATACCCCCCAGGAAACCGTGCAGCCTTCCAGCATCAATGCCCGTGACTTGAAAGAGGGCGACCGCGCGCCGGATATCCTTATGCGCAAGGAGTCGGCCATAAAAGACTGGGAAAAACGTGGCCTCAAGAACCCAGGTGAAGACAACCAGTGGGCAAAGGCAGCCGACAAGTATGTGCTGCTCAAGACCACCAACGGCACCATTCTTGAGATCACCCCGGCGAAGAAATAATCGCGCGCAGCGTTCTGCATCAAGGTAACCGGCCGGCAGGGTCGCGTTACCTTCGTACAGATGAGGGGGTTTATCGTCGGGAGAGGGGGGTGTTTATCGGGGCGTGAGTGAGGGCCAATCGTCCAGCGTGAGCTTGCCCACGTTGTTGCTTTGCAGTTCGTAACGCAACTCTTCGACCATCCTGGCCACTTCCTCCGGGGTGTGCAGCCGGTTGGTGGTAATCCCGGTGACGACCAGGTCCACGCGGCCCGTTTCGGCGTCGTAGACCTTGAGCGTCAGAGACGCATCCCGGCACAGGGTGAACTCACAGGTTAACGGCAACAGGCCTTCCTCGATGCAATTGCGCAATTGAGAGACGGTGAGCATGCAGTTTCCTTCAGGGCATTCAATGCGGTCCCTTCAAGGTTATTGATCGCGCCCCTGCGTCAGAAGGCGAATTCGCACTAGTAGCACTAGTGCATTTGCATGCCTAAGGCTTGTTTTTCAGGCGCAATTCTCCGGCAAACAGCCCGCGCTCACGGGCCCAGACGATCGCCGCGCTGCGGCTGTGTACCCCCAGTTTGGAATACACCGTGGCCACGTGGTTGCGCACCGTGTTGGGTGCCAGCTTCAGGCGCGAGGCGATTTCCTTGTCGGCCAGGCCTTCGCAGATCAGCCCCAGCACATCGCGTTCGCGCGCGGTGAGGTCGGTGAAGGCCACGTTCGGCAGATTGGGACTGTTGACGCTTTTGGCGTTGGCCAGCTTCTCGATCAGGGTCTGACTGAACCACGAGGCATCCTGCATGACCTCTTCGATGGCCGCCACCAGTTCCAGCTCCGAGCGTTTGCGTTCAGTGATGTTCATCAATACCAGCAGGTAGCAGGGCACGTTTTCGATACTCACGGTGTCTGCGGACACCACGCAGTCGATCACTTCATTGCCCTTTTTGCGCACTTTCAACTCTTGCCCGTCGAGGTTGCCGACTTTTTCCAGGGTGGCGAACAACTGCGCGCCGGCCGAGGCGCTGTCGATAAAGTCGATCTCTTCTATGGCTTTGCCGATCAGCTCTTCGCTGATGTAGCCGGTGATGTTCATGAACGCTTCGTTGACGTCCACCACCTGGCGGTTGTCGGCGTTGCACACCAGTGTCGGCACGGGCGTGAGGCGGAAGGATTTGGCGAAGCGTTCCTCGCTCTGGCGCAGGGCGATTTCTGCCTTGCGCCGTGGCTCCAGGTCCATGAAGGAAAACAGCATGCAGTCTTCCTCGTTCATGTCCAGCGGCTGCCCGGCGACGACTACCAGTTTGCTGCCGCCTTCGGGCAGTTTGAGTTCGGCCTGCATCTGCGGGATGGTCGCGCCTTCCCCCAGGCGTTGGATCGCCAGGTCCTTGCGCTCGGCCTGCTCCAGCACGTCCAGTTCATATACGGACTTGCCGATGACCTGGTCGCGGGTGTAGCCGGTCATTTCCAGAAAGCCCTGGTTGACCTTGATGTAGCGCAGGTCGCTCAGGCGGCAGATCACGGCGGGCGCCGGGTTGGCGTTGAAGGTTTTTTCGAAGCGCTGCTCGGCGCTGGCCCACTCGGTGGCGTCGCTGAGAATCAGCACCAGCAATTCCGGCTCACCCTTGGCATCGGCGATCACCAGGCTGCGCAGGCGGTGCACCCAGGTTTTGTCCGGGTCGGCGGTGGACGTGACTTCGACCACCACGTCGCTGAATTCATCGCCTGCGGCGGCGCGGGCGAGGGGGTAGTTGTCCGCCTGCAGCGGGTGATTGTTTCGATAGCGCAGGGCAAAGCGTTCGGCGTATTGCAGGCCGTCGCTACCCAGCCCCATCACATCGCTGACGCCGTGCATGACCAATGCGGCTTCGTTGGCCCACAGAATGGTCTGGTCGACCTCGGCCAGGATCACGCCATCGGACAATCCCGAGATGATCTGCTGCAATTGGCGGCGGTTGGTTTCTTTGGCAAGAACGTCCTGTGTCATGAGCTCTCCGATGTTTAAGTGCATGAAACTACGACAGGGGAGGTTCGCGAACGTGCAGAAAAAATCATCCCGTGCAGGTGCGAATGCACCAGTCAATCTAGTGCAGATGGACCGGGACTGAACGTATGTCGTTTCGCCACACTCACAACATCAAGGCACATTGCCTTGCTCCTATAACCTGTGAAGGACCTCTTGTATGACCACTGTCTATGAAACCAACCGTTCGTTGTTTCGCGTGTCCTGGAGCTCGGTATTGGCCGGTAGTGCAATTGCACTGGTGACCTATCTGGTCTTGAGCGTGCTCGGCACCGTAATCGGCGCCAGTGCCGTCAACCCGATGGAAGCGGGTAATCCGCTGAGTGGTTTCGGCACCGGTGCCGGGATCTGGCTGTTTGTTTCGACGCTGGTGGCCATCGCTGTTGGCGCATTCGTGGCCGGGCGTACCGCGCCGGATCGCGGCGGCCTGCATGGCGTGCTGACCTGGACCCTCACCACCCTGTTCACCACCTGGTTGCTGGCAGGCCTGGCCTCGAGCGTGGTCGGCACCGCTGGCAATGTAATGGGCAAAGGCCTGTCGGCTGCCGGTAGCGGTATCGCCGCCGCCGCACCGGGCATCGGTGACAGCATCAAGCAGCAACTGAACGAGCAAGGCATCCAACTGGACTGGAATAGCCTGCAGGGTCAACTCGATACCTTGCTCAAGCAAACCGGCAAGCCTGAGTTGGACCCGTCCAACGTCGAGCAGAAAACCGACCAGGCCGCCGCTGATGGCAAGCAGTCTGCAACCGATGCCGCGAACAATCCTGCCCAGGCAGGCGATGAGTTGAAGCAGTGGTTCGAACGCGTCAAAGCGTCGGGCGAACCTGCACTGAACGCTGCCGACAAGGAAGCACTGGTCAATATCGTTGCCGCGCGCACTGGCAAGAGCAAGGCAGAAGCCACCCAGATCGTCGACAACTATGCCCAGGCTTATCAGCAAGCCATGCAGAAGGTTGAGCAGTTGAAGCAGCAAGCCGAACAGAAAGCTCGCGAAGCCGGTGAAGTGGCCGCCAAGCAACTGTCGCGCGCTGCCTGGAGCACCTTGGCGATGCTGTTGCTGGGCGCTGCCTTGAGCTTCTTCGTGGGCCGTTTCGCGCTGACCAGCCGTCGCGTGCCACTGGCCTGATCCAGCCAGCGCCCGCTCCACGTTTGTGGCGCGGGCGCTGGAGGCGCGATGAGCAGTCGGCATTCGCGTCAATGAGTGCGTAAAATGGGCGCCTTTCGCATATCACGCAAAGGTGCCCCTTGAGCGCAGGCAAAGCTGTCGGACTGTTGGTCCTCACCTCCCTACTGGCCGCGTGCGGCACCTCACCGCCGCGCAGTCCCAACGACCTGTGTGCCATCTTTCGCGAAAAGGACGACTGGTACGACGCCGCCAAGGTCACGCAAAAGCGCTGGGGCGTGCCCATCGAAGTACCGTTCGCCATCATGTATCAGGAGTCGGGCTTTCGCCACGACGCCAAGACCCCGCGTAAATACCTGCTGTGGATCATCCCTTGGGGCCGCGTCTCCACCGCATCCGGCTACGCCCAGGCCAAGGATGAAGTGTGGAACGACTACCGCAAAAGCACCGGCCGCAGCGGCGCCGATCGTGAAGACTTCGACGATGCCATCGACTTTGTCGGCTGGTACATGGACAAGACCTACACCATCAATGGCGTCTACAAATACGATGCCTACGGCCAATACTTGAACTACCACGAAGGGTGGGGCGGCTACCGTCAGCGCACCTACGCGGGCAAGCCGTGGCTGCTGCCGGTGGCGGGCAAGGTGCAAACGCGTTCGCAGATGTATGCGCGTCAGTACGCCGGGTGCAAGGATGACCTGGGGCGGGGGTGGTGGAGCCGATTCTGGCGGTGGTTATAGGCGGATGGCTTGATCGTTCCCACGCCGGTGCTGGCGTACTCGTCACACGTATTCGTCAATGAGGACCCCATGAACAACGACCAATTGCAGATTACCGACACACGACCGGGCACCGGCAAAGCCGTCGTCAAGGGCGCGCTGATCACTACCCAAAACACCGGCACCCTGGAGGACGGCACGGTGTTCGATTCGTCCTGGCAGCGGGGCAAGCCATTCCAGTGCGTCATCGGCACCGGGCGTGTGATCAAGGGCTGGGAGCAACAACTTTCAATGTGACCCTCAAAAGTATCCAATTTTACATTGTGTCCATCCCTCTCAAACGAAATCCCCTGAGACATAGCTAACCAAGTGTTCAACCTTGTTTGGCGGGCTCCAAGGACAAATATCTCTCTGATGGTCTAGGCTCCCCCCGCCACCCATCAGAAGGCTGCCGCATGGACGACTATAAAAAGGCTACGTGCTATTACAGATATGAAATCGAGGGTAAGGAGAAAGCCGGGCAAATTGAGTTACCGGAAAAGCTCAAGCATCCTGACTCCCGGTATCTTCTTCACAAAAGACTGATCGGCACCATTTCCGGAGATGAGCCAGGTTATTTTCTACAGACTCCGCAGCAGCACCAGACATCCCACTCGGGATATCTTGCAGGGCCTGCGAACATCGTATTTGGGTGGATAGAATTTGAACGAGGGCTTGAGTCGGGAGCAATTGATGAATACAGCTTTTACCGCAAGGATAGGCTTCCCAAACTGTGACGCTCTCTGCGCGGGGGCTGATCGGTTAAGACCAACTACAAATGCGAACTACTCCTATTCGGCAAATGTGGAAATATGAGAGGTTTGGGGCGGCTCACCGGCTACCCCTGACCCAGGAGGGACGAGGCCGCTAGAACGCCTCAGAGGGCCTGAAACCGCCTAGAACAGACGGTTCTTGAGGGGACTCCACCTTATGCTTCGGCAGTCTTCATCAGTGCTATGTCATAAACATTAATAAGGAAGAATGCATCAGGCGAAAGTCAGTCCAAGAGTCCGCATGACACGACTTACCTGCATCGCTGACCACTCACCGCCACGCGCAGTGACAACCTTCTTGCCATTCAAGCATTCTGCGACTTGTTGTAGCGAAGTAGCGCCACGACGGATGCAGAGTTCGATTGGGTCGTGGAGTGACGCCGTAAAGGCGGATACACGCGCCTGAACAGACTCTTGAGCTTTTGCCCGGTTAGCGTCTGTACGGCCCTTGGCTAACGCGTCTGCTCTGTTCTGAACACTTTGCATGGCTTCGGCATTGCCACTGTCTGCCTTGGCCTTCAGAGTTGCTAGGGTGTCTTTTGTACGGTCGCTGATGAACTTGCGTTCCTGTTCAGCGAGGGCCGCGAACAGATGCAGTTGAAAAGGGGTGGCGTCTGGCATCGTAGCTACCTTGAAGCTTGTCTGTTCCATCAGACGGGCAATGTGATGCACAGAACGGGATAGGCGGTCTAATTTGGCTACCGCGAGTACAGCTCCTTCCTTTTTGCATGCTGCCAAAGCCTTTGCACCTTCAGGACGATCCTCGATAGCGAGCTTGCCCGACACCACATCGGTGAAGGAACCCACCACCTCCCAGTTGTTCGCCAGCGCGGCACGCTCTATGTATTCCTCTTGAGATTCGAGACCCAATCCGCTGTCGCCTTGAGACTTTGTAGACACACGGTAGTAGGCAATTACACGTACTGGCTTGTTCATCGTCTTGGCTCCTTGGCAGCAGAATGTCTGGGCTAGGAATCCATATTAACATTACTAAAACGTTCGTTCTAGATATGTTATGAAGTTATTCGTCGGTCTGTTTGTAGAGTTTTCGCCTTCAGGGGGCGGGGATTTAGATATCAGTAAACAAGATCGACAGATCAACCTTCAAGGCGTCAGCGAGAACCTTGATAGCGTCTAAGCTTGGGTTGGCACCACCGGTTTCAATGCGGCTCATGTAGGTTCTGGCGAACCCACATCTGTCCGCGAAGGCTTCTTGAGTCATGCCGGTAGCAAGACGAAGCTCACGAATTCGATGGCCGAAGCGATGGCGGAGGGAGGGAAGAGACATTCCCATATCGTGGGCTGATGTGCTCTAATCGTGAACACACTAATCGTGACATTGACTGAATAGATCACCAGCTACTCAGTTACTAGCGGAAGGAAAACAGGGATGAAGGACGGCATCATCAGACTTAACGATTACCTTTGTTACTTCGCCATTGTCGCAGTTGCGTTTGCGGGCTACGCAATCTATGGCGAATGGGGGGCAATCGGTGGATTCATAGCAGGGGCGGTGATGGCAGGATTCTGGCTTGTCCTCAGCGGGATTTACGACGAACTGAAGAAAATTACTGAGGCAAAAGGATTGTAGTAGCTGCGTATTTCGGCCGAGCGTTCACCGTCCCGATGAGCAAAATACGCATGCTTTATCAAAAAAGTGGGGGAAGTATGGGAAGGTTATTGAGATGGAGTGTAACGGCTTTGGTGGTCGGGGCGTGTTTCCAGATTTTTGCGGCTCAAGCTGATGTCCTGGAAGATGGGAAAGCAGCATACGAAGCAAAAGACTACGAGAAAGCTGCCGCAACCTTCCTACCCTTGGCTCAAGAAGGTGATGCCGAGGCTCAATCATATATGGGATACATGGCTGAGTATGGGTTGGGCCGTAAGGTTGATAAGGTCGAAGCATTTAAGTGGTATGAAAAATCCGCGAGTCAAGGGTACGACTATTCCCAGCAAAATCTCGGAGTTTCATATGAGCTTGGAAGGGGAACAAAGCAAAACTATGCCAACGCAGCTCTTTGGTATTCCAAAGCTGCTGAGCAGGGGAATAAAAAATCTCAAGGTAACTTGGGTCGGCTATATGAAAGCGGGAAAGGGGTGCCGAAAAATTTAGCTAAAGCCGTAACTTGGTATAGAAAAGCTTCTGAGCAGGGGGATAGCGCTGCGCAGAATAATCTAGCTACCCTTTACTATAATGGGAGGGGCGTACCTCAAGATTTTGAGAAGGCTAGGAGCTTGTATGCAAAAGCAGCGAAGCAAGGTAACGAAACTGCTTTTTTTAACTTGGGTGTGATGTTTCGAGATGGAGATGGGGTAAAAAAAGATCCCGTAGCAGCACACGTCTATTTTAATCTTTCCGCAGCAAACGGCGATACGGACGCTAAGACAGAGCGCAATGCCATAGCCCGGAAGCTTTCTTCAGAAAATTTGAAAGCTGCACAGCAGTCCGCATCAGCGTGGAAAATCGGCGACAAAATCCCTTATAACAATGATGATAACGAAGCAGATGAATCTACTAGTGCTGAGAAAGGAGCAACCTACTCAGCTTCAGAAAGGATCGAACACTTTGAAGTGACTTTGTTTGGCTGCACTGTTAAGTCTGATCTTGGGCTAAAAAACAAGAGTGCTGGTCCTAAACCATCAGCCGACAGCGAATTTTTGATCCTCGATGTTTCGTTCAAAAACGAAGATACAGAAAGCCGCATACCACTTGCAGGCTCTGTATTTATTAACTACGGTGGAAAGCGGTATCAATTCGATAGTCCAGAAACCGTTTGGCAAGACGGTTGGGATTTAAGGTTCGGTAAGATAAACCCCTTGCTGACGGAGCGAACGAAGCTCGCATATCGAATTCCACTACATATGCGCGGTGACGCTGACTGGGTACCTGGCCGCAATCAACAGAACGTTAAGCTTAGCTGTGGATTCTGACATCCCCAGAGCCTCATTTTGACTCATAAAGCAATTAATGTTGTATGAGCATAAGTGAGGCTGTAGCCAGCCACAAATGCAGGAAATGCTTCTGAGTCCCAAGGCCCACCGACAGCCTCACCTTTAACGAGTACCGCACCATTTACCCAACTACGGGAAATGGCAGTTAAGTCGTTATATAAACCTACAGCCTCGCTAGGTATTACCTCGGATTCAATCTGTACAGACCAGCGTCCAGACCTTTCTAAGTATTGCCAGTGCTCTCTAAGTGGCGAGAACGAGCCAATAGAAGGCTTTGTGTTGCTGTCTAGGTTGTCTGCCGAAGCCTTCAAGATAAACCAATAGAAATACGTCATTGGATACGTCCCTGTAATAGTTTGATTCTAGTATCTAAAATTCTAATTTGTCCTTCCATATCGTTATTTATCCTGTCTTGTCTCTCAAAGTTGCTATTTATTTTATTTTCTGTGTAGTTAACCAGTGAGTCTAGTCTCTGCCGGATCGCATCATCACTACTATGGTCATCGTTCGCTGTGGTCAAAGCAAATGTCAGCAATGAAATACAGATAGCACTGACAAGTGCGAACGCCACTAGGGCAACAATTACTACGTTATTCAATCCTAAAACCTTCTTATTGTTATAACTTTAACTTATAATTTCGCCAAGTGTTATAATATTGCATTGTTGGCGGAGAAATGCATCGTGCTAAACAGTTTACGTCAATAACCCAACAAACATGCAGGGTGTAATGAAGAGGGGAGACTCATGCCTCCCATACTTCGGTTTTATCAATTCCTGCTTGCTTAATCCTGTTTAGGGAATCTCTTCAAAAGAATTTGCTTAGTAAGGTCTACGCTTTCAACGGGCTTGCTTGCCTCCAAAAGCAGGTCAATGTAGCTCTGTAGTTCCTCGTCTGACAGCTTAGCCTTGGCAGGTTCCGTCTTTAGTTCAGGAGCCTTCTTAGCGGCATTGCGGGCCATAGCACGCTCTAGCTGTTTATTGAATATGGTGTTGGAGACGGTCATCACACAGCACCTTTTTCAGATGAAAGATTGGCGAAGAAGTCTTGAGCCTCTTTAGCCGCATCAGCGCGAAGTTTGGCTTCTTTGTCGTGTTCTTTCTTAGCTTCCCGATCCTTTTGTGCCTGATAGAGCTGTTGTTCAAGAATTTGCTGTTGTTTAGCTTTCTCAAGTTCCAGCTCAGCAAGGTATGCATTCTCTGTCTCAGTTGCGACGTCCTTTAGCAAGGCATCAATGTTTTCTTTCACTAGGAAGATAGTTAAGCCAGCGGCTGTGCTAATAGGGTGATGCTCGGAAAGTACACGGCCTTCTATAAATAGCTTTTGTAGCTTTGGCATGAGAATAGCGGCGGGTTCGCTATGCCGGTCTACCGCTGCATAAGATCGAAGAAATTGAAATTTGGCATGTTCGATTCGCTTATCCAGTACGTCTTGTTGAAAAGTGAATGCGCTCAAGGTGACGTGTTGTTTTGCATTTTCCATTTTTATTTCCTTTGAAGTTGCCATCGTCGGCGGTTTTTGGGCAAGACTGCCCCGTTGTTTGCTCTTGTTAAGGAGCAGATTCTATTGTTAGTGGGAATGCCTTTACATAGGCGGGAAGAATATCTTACGGCTGCGCTATCGCTTGCCTACGTCAAATCGCTTCGCTCCTTGACTTACTAACATCTTATTTAAAAAAGGTTAACTAAAGCTGTCACCCTGTCATCTATTGACTGAACCTTATAGGCTGCGGGGCTTACAGTGATGACGGCTTATATGGGTGGGTGTCACCCTACCTGTCACCCTGTCACCAATCCCGTCACTCAAAAACCATTGCAGGGCATATGAGTCTCAAGTTCTTTCGGAGTGGATTCTACTGTCAGCCCATTTTCAAAGCCGAAAGGGGTAATGTAGTACCGTTGTGCTTTTGTTCGGCGTTGTTTGCAACCCACGGCCAAAAGTACGTTTGCAACTGCCATGTCGCTCAGGCCATGATCGAATTCGCTTAGAAAGGCGTCTTTGATAGCTTTCACAGTGAGCACCTTATTCTTTTCAACCACTTCGCCTAGGAGATCTTCCAGCTTGTCCGCACTACTAAACCCCATCAGTTCTTGCTTCGGGACGGTCATCGGAGGCGCATCAGTTGGGTGATAGCTACCAAGGTCCACCTGCTCAAGATAGTTTCTAACGAGTTGCATCCCACCGTCATACATCAGCCAAGGCTTGAGCTTTGTATTGATGAATTCTGAGGTCTCTTGGATAGATTCTTTATGACGAATGAATTCCGGTATCCAGAAACGGCGATCTCCTTTTTCCAAAACAAGAGGGAGATGGTCGTTACTGGTGATGATGAAGTTTAGATAGTTATCAATCGTCACTGTTGGCTTGTGCTTGCGGTGAAGGGGAATCGTAGCGTTACCCTGGAAGCTCTTGAGGGCGTCTGTGGTGCTTTTCTTGCTCTTGTAAACTTCATCAATCAAGGCGAGAGTCTTACCTGATATCACATCGTTAAAATCGCCTACGACGTCCTTGAGAGCGCATACACACACTGATGAACGCCCCAGCAATCCTGATAGAAGGGTTTCTACTAGAAAGCCTTTGCCGACGCCGTGTTGGCTGCGTAGCACAGGTGTTGCAATGATTCGTTGCTCAGGCTTGCGAACTACATGGGAAAGCCACCATCCGAAGTACCGGCGTTCGATATCGTCCGGAAACCATCGTTCTAGAAACTCAATGAACAAAGATATCTGCTGTTTAGTGACCTTTTGACCTGTAGGTTGAATGTCAGGAGCCTTCCACAGATTAATCAGCCCGCCTTCAAGCACCGTGCCCGCATTAGGTTTAAAACCTTCACCATAAGCCCAAGGTAAGCACGCAAGTAGATAGGATGCATTGTGCTCAATACCGCCTTGCTGTGAATAGTAGTGAGAGATAATGCCTGCATCCCCTTGGTCAATGCCCGTCACTAAGTCACGGAACCTAGGGTAAGAGCTATCTGAAGGGATTCGTACAAATCGCGATTTTACCGCATCAATCGCATTGTTATTGTATTTCGGTGCTGCTGTAGTCATTGAAATTTACCTCATCTGATGGGCTAGGACGTTTGGTTTTGAATAAAGAGTCGTGAAGAGACGAAATCAAAATGTTAAGTGTGTGATTGGGTGAGCCGTGGTCGTAATGTCGCATAATTTCTAAAAGTTCATTAGAAGCTCTTTCATTGAGATGTGGTCGCATAAATTATTTCTCCAGTTTCGTAAATTCTTCACGGAGCGATTTATGTAGAAAATAACGCCTTGCTACTGCATTCATCATCTTGGAGAAGCTTTCGTAATTCACAGCCTCTGCTTCCAGTAGAGCAATCAAGTCCAAGGGCATAGCTACTTTGATCAGCCGAGTTTCTAGTTTCATTGGGAGGTTCCTTCTAGTAGTGTGGTGAGTGACAGGTTAAATTGGTTTACTTCCTCTGGGGTCTTGAGTGCTTTCAATGCGGCTTTGATGCTTTGACGAACTTTCTTCCGTGCTGCATATAGGCTCACAGAGCAGTTGTTTCCGCAGTGCTGATGTTTCTTGTTGGTTGGTTCAAAAGGGGTGTTGCAGATTACACAGTTCATAGCTTTTCCTCTGGTTGATGCCCTTGGGTGATGATGCATTTATGGTTGGTATGTCTCAGTGGTTCAGCAATTTGTTCGGTTTGATCATTGGCGTTTACAGGGTGGTCGGGGTTAGGATGTTCTCCTTCATTTAGCAGATTGTTAATTACTTCAAAGGCTAACTTTGGACCTTCACTGGAGTAATGCTTTTGTCTCCAGTAATGCAACTGGTTATGGCATTTCTGTGAACAAAGGATCTTGGAACTTCGTGTGGTGAGCATTTCGCTGCCACACCATTTGCATTGTTTTATCAACTTCATAGGCGTTACGGTGCCGTCCATTATTGTTTTGGAATATTCAAGAGTAAGGAGTTTGATGCACAAAAAACCCACAACAAGGCGAATGAGCACCTTAAATTGTGGGTGGATAAAAGATCCAAATATAAAACAAACCACCGCAGTGGTTTGAAACTCAAGGAGTTTTTTAATGAGGTGACATTGCAAGAAGGAACAATATCAACTCACATTGACCTGCGGTAGCAAACTCTAATAAGCGCCATCAGGTCTATGTTTTTCTAACGAGGGGTATGCGATAGGGTGAATTAAATTAGCTACCAAAGAGAAAGACAGGTTTTTATCTCTGTTTTCTTCCCTTTCTCATCTTATTATACAAAATAAAACCCGATTTTGTACAGATACAGTTAAACAAAGTTGAATTTATATTATCAGTACAGTTTGGCTTGAGTATCTAAATTGTTTTGACGGAAGCTTTGATTTGTTAAAAGCTGCCAGTCCATAAAGAATATCAAACTTAAGGCCTAATTGCTTATCTAAGTGCGACAACTAGTTGTATATGTACGACAACTTGGTGTTGTATTTAAATTAATATGTGTATGTTAGAGGTTGTAGAGATCATATGTTATTAATCTATTGTTATAAATACTCTGCACTGAGTTCAGAAAATTGGTAGAACTTCCCCAAGGGGATAAGAATACTCAAAAGAGCAGAGCCTTATCCCCAAGGTCTACACAACCTTCTGACTCAATGCTACAGGCTAGGACTGCTCTGCACTTGAGACGAGAATGATCACAGCTTATAGGCTGTACCTAACAGAAGGTTAGGCGGTAGTCCGGCTCCCTGATTGACATAACAAGCTCAATCACCCGCAGCCTCACCGGAACCGACTTGCGTCGGCAACTTCATGCATGCACCATCATGCTTTGTAACGGCGACTGTACATCCACTTCTTGAGGACAAGTATCTAGCCAAACCCCGAGAAGGCCCACTAACGAAAGAAAAACGAGCGAGGGTATCTATTCTACATTATTAAGCAAGTTGTGGGAATGAAACATTGAAAATAAAGTTTAGGCAGAAGAACTAGCCTTCAAAACGTTGCTAACCTCAAAACCAACCACGGACACGGGTTTAAGCTGGAAACGTCTCCTGCCCTTAAAAACTCACCGAAATACGGGATTTACTCCGTCTTAAGGTTTGCTCGACCACCTACTTTACTTGAGCGACATTAAAAAGCTCAAGGTTGGCGTCGGAGTGACCTTCTCAAGAGCTGAAGCGTTGGGATCAGTTCGTCCATCTCAACTGTTTCTATCACCCTTGTAGTCAAGTGAGGTTTTGGGTCGATTTTTATTACGTCGTCCAAATGGTGAAGGAGATATTTCTTAGCTGTTCGATCTGACCCGCCATAGAGCCACGGATATATCTCATCGGGGGCATTTACGATCATTAGACCATCGGCATGAACAGTGATTCTGTAGTCAACACCCTTGAGCAAGGCGTTGAGCTTCACAGGATCATTGTCTAACAAATCGTCCTCTATTTGGACAACTGCGGAACGGTCTATTGGACTCTCCGTGCGTTCCTGGATAAGCAGTTCAGCTTCTAATGCCTCTCGCTCTGCTTGGCGTGCTTTGAGTTGGCTAATGATTTCTGGGATTGCTCCCACCGTTTGAATAGCTGTAGCAAGGTCGGTAATTTTCTGTTTAACAGCTTCAAGCTCGCTCTGGATCGCTAGAATTCGTTTCTGACTAATTGTGAGTTGTTGGCGTTGAAATGCCGTCTCAATTGCTCGCATCGTAGTAGCTACACGGACGTAGTCCAGTACGGGCTTGGGAATAGTACGCGTGTTGTCACAGCCACTGTCTTTCAACCGCTGACGATTCAAACACCTCATACTGTGGGGGCGTCCGTCCTTGTTTTGCATTATGTAGTTTCCGCCACAGTGTCCGCACTTGACCAAACCAACGAGTAAGTGTTTTGCCGTCTTCACCGGGCGTGTTGTCTTCGCTTCCTTGCCGCGTTGTTGGGCACGAAAGAAAAGGTCAGGCTCAATGATCGCCGGGTAAGCGTTGGGAATGTCATTCCAGTAGCCGAGAACAGTCCTGTTGCGTAGCCAACCCTCTATAGTTGGACTTGAGCATTTTGCTAGCTCTGGTTCCCCAGTTTCTCGCATGCGAACGGAGATAGTTGCCTTGCCGACGCCCACCGCGTATAGCTCGAAAGCTGTCTTAACGTGCTTGGCAATTCGGTCAATCACTTTGCCATCCACTGTAAGCCAGGCAGGCGTCCAGCGTTTCACTTGTTCTCCTGCCTTTGCCTTCTCTTCACGTATCCTGTATGAGGCTGTGACGCGGCGGGAGAGGGCTTCGGAGTATTGGTTTGCAGCTTGGATTTTCGCCATCAGCATGTAGATGTGTGAGCCGTTTACGCTGGCGCGGTTGTATGTGTTTCCGTCATCAAGAGTAACTATAGAGACGCCAGCTTTAAGGATTGGCGTGAGTAGGTCGAGCATGTCAACGGTGTCCATCCGGCCTGTTCGGTCGATGGCTTCAACCAATACAACATCACCTTCTTTGATGGCTCCAGCCTCGACAGCCCCTAGCAGCTTGCCGAAGCCACCTCCAGCTTTGATGTGGTCGCCGTGATAGCCAGACTTTGCCAAATCCTCGAACTTCAACCCGCTCAGTAGGTATTCGGGATTTCTAGTTAGCCACTCAGCAATCATGGCGGTCTGGCGCTCTACAGAGCTACCACCGTGCTGTCGGAAGCTGGAAAATCGTACATATGAGATAGCTTGTTTCATGTGTTCTCCTGATGCTTGAGAGCATATCAGCTTTCAGTGTCACATCTGAAGAAGCTGGGACCAGGGCCTGATGGGCATGCAGGTGGGCGGCGTGCGCACCTTGTTCGTGCCTGCGCATCTGGCGTATGGCGAACGGTCGATGGGCGCGCACATCAAGCCCAACAGCAACCTGCGCTTTGAGATCGAGTTGCTGGAAGTGTTGACGCGCGACGATTGAGGTCGGTTGACTGTGACTGTGACTGTGACTGTGACTGTGACTGTGACTGCGGTTGTGGCGAGCGGGCTTGCCCCGCGTTGGGGTGCGAAGCGCCCCCAATCCAGCAAAACACGGTGTACCTGATACGGCTCAGCGCCTGGTTGTGGGGCTGCTGCGCAGCCCAACGCAGGACAAGCCTGCTCGCCACAGAGGTCTGCGGTTGATGTCGGATTCGGTGGTGCTGTCTTTACATTTCGTTTAACCAGCCCACCAGCGGCACCACCAGGAGCGTACTCAGTGCCATTGAAATCACATTGCCAATATACGGATGAAAATGTGTCGGCAATCGCGCTGCAATTGCACAGGCCAATGGCGGTGCGATCAGCGCGCCCAACAGCGCGCTGGAGCCGATGACCATCCAGCTGCCGCCATGGGTCAACACGGCCGCGGGCACTACCGATACCAGTGGTACATAGGTGGGGAACCAGCCGCGCTTGATCCACTGCTGCCTCCAGATCAGCACGCCCAGCGACGATGTCAGGGCTTGCGCGCCAAGCAGTGGCAGAACCAGGCCCGAGCCATAGGCCGGGCTGACTGGGTTCAGTGCATAAGCCAGCAACACGCCCGCAATCAGCCCAAGGCTGGCCCACTCATTGCCGAAGAACGGCGCTTCGGAAAAATCCGCCAATACCCGACGCGCGCTCCAGGCCACGCCGTAGGTGGGCGGTTTGGCAGGGGTTGGTCGGGTCGGCGCGAGGTAGTCCGAGCGCACCAGCGAGGGCAGGTGACGGCAAAGTACAAACGCCACCACACTGCCCAGCGCCATCCCCAGCACGTTGCCGATCACTGCGGGCAGGCCCAGCGGCACACACACGAAGTTCACGATCAACAGGCACATCGGCGTTACCAGTAATGCTCCCATTACCGCCCCATTGATCGTCACTTTCCAGCCGCCGCCAAACATCAGCACCATGGCGGCCGGTAATGAAACAAACGCTGCGAATGTCGGTTGCCACGTCTGCGCCGTGACGCTCCAGCCCCATAGAAGATTGCTCAGCAGCAGGCCGAGCAGTGAGCTGGTCACCAGCCAGGGCCATACTCCGCTGCCGTAGCAAATCGAAAAGCCTTGCCAGGCCTTACCGCGCGTACTTGCCCACCAGGCCAGGTACGCGCCGGCCAGCAGGCCAAGGGAGGCCAGCTCATGCTTGTAGAAGGCGACTTCACTGATATCTCCCAGCACCCAGCGTAGCCAGGCAATCGGGTGAGGAAGGCTTTGCGTCATATCGCTGTAGCCTGGCCACGAGCCGCCGTAGCGGATGGCGACCCATAGCACGAGCAATGCGCTGATGAAAAACAGGCTGAGCGCTACGGTATCGGCCCGTAAGCGAGCGGCCCTGGACTTGGTTGATAACGTCTCCATGCTGTGCCCTCCGATCAGCGTGGAAGGGCAGGGTGTTGGGCATACCCGAGCATCTGACCGTAGAGGTCGCAGCGTCGGTCGCGCTGCAGGTCATTGAGGCTGTTCCAGATCGGCGCACTGCGGGCGCTGGTGATATCGATGTCGGCAAACAGTATTTCCTGGCGATTGGCCGAGGCTATGGCACCGATCGGCCAGCCATTGGTGCCGGCAATCAGCGAGCAGCCGAGGTAACGGGCGTCCCGTTCTTCGCCAATGCGGCTGGCGGCCGCGATAAATACGTTATTGACATGGGCGGCTGTCATCGTCAGGTACGACGCCATGCATTTGCCCGCCTCATCGAACAGCGGCGGCGGGGTCCACACCCAGTTGTTCAAGCTGCAAATGATGTCGGCGCCTTGCTGGCTGAGAATACGCGGCACCTCGGGAAACCAGATATCCCAGCAGATCAGCAAGCCGATGCGTCCGATGGGCGTTTCAAATACGGGAAAGCCGGTATTGCCTGGGGTGAACCACAGCTTTTCCCTGTTCCATAAATGGGCTTTGCGGTATTTACCGATGAACCCATCCGGGCCAAGCAGCACCGCAGTATTGAACAGCTGCGTACCGTCTATTTCGCTCAATCCGGCGACCAGATACACCTGATATCGACTGGCAAAATCCATCCAGGCCTTGACACTGGCACCTTCCGGGACTGCCTCGGCGTGATCGAAGGCGTCCTGGCGGCTGGTGAAGAAATAGCCACAATTGGACAGCTCTGGCAGCACAATCAGATTGGCGCCACCATTGGCGGCTTCGGTGGCCAACGTCAGGGTCTGACGCAGGTTGTTGGCGTGGTTGGCGGTGCCGACCTGGGGGTCAAACTGGATCACTGCTACGCGGGCGGGGCTGGCTGCTTCGCTCATGGGTGTTGCCTCTTATTGTTATACAACCGGAATGGTTGGGCGTTTATAAGAGGCGACAATGTGTTTATATAAAAGTCAGACAATTCCTATCGAGTTGTGGCTTGTTTCTTTCGATTTAACGCTCAACCCGATACTCAGGATAATCCTGCAGGGTGAAGCCGCCATTGAAGGACGCTTGGGTCCTTGCGCATAGGTTGATCACCGTGTCTATCGCCCCCCTGAAGCACGGCTCCGTCCAGCCAGCGTCTACCGAAAACGACTCACCGCACAGGTAGAGCCCTGAAGCGTGCGAGTAATCCCTGTTGTATTTCATCAGGCTCACCGCATCGTAGTAAGTGCCCGCGCGATAAAGCTTTGCGCAGCCAAGTGAGTGCTTGTCGTTCATCCAGCGCTGAACGACAGCCTGTTCACGCGCTATATAAGGAGAAATTTTTTGGTTTATGTTGGTCGATTTCAGAAGGATTCTGTCCAGCTCATCTATGCACTTTTCAACCAGCTCTTCATCGCTGAAAAATAATAATTTCGTGGCGTCGTCTTCCCAGGTGTAGCTGAGTAAAATGCAATCATAGGTGTAGTTGTTGTTATAGCGGTAAGTGTATATATCGTGTATCAGGCTGTCGGTTACGATGGTTTGCGGGATAGTTGTATTCTGCGAAAGAAATGATTTTTTAAGCGGCGCATAAACCTTGCAGCTGGTTTCCCAGTGAGCCGTTTTGTAGGCTGATATTATTTCGAAGGGAAGCATTTTCTGATTGAAATTTTCAAGTGTTATTTGTGTTTCTATTAGCCAGGAGGGCAGTGTCATGACGACGGAGTCAACGTCGATGAATTCTTTTTTCACCCTCTCTGGATCGGCGACGTTCCAATCGTAGTAAACCCGTATTTTTCCGCTGTTCAACTTTTTTAGTTTTGTCACTGAGCTGCTGGTCAGTAAGCCTTGCCGATGGTCAATCAAATGCTCGTACAGCGATTGCCGAGTCTCGCCAGGCTTTATGAACAGTAATGATTCTGCCAGGGCCCCAAGGCCGATATAGCTGGGTTTACTGAACGGCAGGCCTCTTGAATCGACGGTCTTCAAGGCATTCAAATAAGGGGAATCTTTCGCGGTGCCGTCCTCATTCACGCGACCATGGATCAGCTGTAGATGACTGCTGAAACCGAATATTGCGGTGCGAAGCGGGTAAAGCGAACAGACGTCGTAAAACGCTCCCCAGCTGCCATCACCAATACCGATGGCATAAAAAATTGCCGACTCCTGAGCGTTCATACCCATCCCGCCAAAGTTGCCGGGGTCACCTTGACTCCATGTATCGATGGCGGGCATTTTCACCAAATCCCGGAATGAAATACCTTCATATTTTTTGACAATGGCGGCCCACATGTCATCCCAGCGTTCTGCGCCATAATGCTCGGACACTGTTAAGGTCATGCGCTCAGCAAACATTTTCCATTTTGCGAAAACCGTGCTTAAGGCTGTTCCAGGGGGCGGTGTTTTTCCATCGGCGTTCTTCCATATAAGTAGGGTTGGCTCGTCACACCCTTCAACGCTGCCTTCCCTGAGGTAGATGCCCGTTGATCGAACTGCCGGGCTGCCCGGATTTGGGAAGTCTGAATGCACTAATTCGAAGGCGTCAGCGTAATAGGCCATGAGCGAGCGACCCTTTTTAGGGGGCTCATCTGAGGTGTTGAAGAATGGCATTCTCATTGCCCCCATTTCAAACGGGGGACGGCCATAGGTGCGTGTGTTGTTTTTCCCAAAAGCGGTAAGGTGTCTGCCGCCGATGCGTTGGGATTTTTCAATCACAGTGATGTTCGTAAAACCGCATCGATGTAATTCTCGTGCGGTTGTCAGACCGGTGATGCCTGCACCGATGATGCAGATTTTATGTTGAGTGTCCGTTGCTTGAGCGACACCGTTTTCCTGCTCTACCAAGGCGCGATAGTCAAAGCACAAATCCGGCGGGCCCGGGAAGGTTGCTCGCCACTTATTATCTGCGGAGCGTTTTTTTCGATGGGACTGCGAGGCGATGTCTGCTGGGTAATTGAAGTTGGAGCCGATGGTCATTCTGATATTCCCTGTTCAGTAGTGAGTCGCTGCTGAAAGGGTGAGGGCGGGTGCTGCTGGACGGGAATAAGCCGGGAATGATTGTTGGATAGGGAATGTCGTGTTCTCGCGTAGGTCTTGCCAATGCTCTTCAGTTAACCGCGGATTCCCTGTGGCGAGCAGGCTTGTCCTGCGTTGGGCTGCGCAGCAGCCCCAAAACCAGGCGCTGAGCCGTATCAGGTACACCGCGTTTTGCTGGATTGGGGGCGCTTCGCACCCCAACGCGGGGCAAGCCCGCTCGCCACAGCGCCAGGTCGGGGAATCAGCGAGGGCTTTCATTGATCGGGGGGCTTGAAAATCGGTTCCTGAACCCATCCTGAAGAATCTTCGTATTCACCCATTCGACACTTTTCTGCGGTTTACTCTGCTGGCACCGGGGCGTAAGCTTCGCGCGTTTTCATCAATAGCGGAGACCCTAAGTGGGTACTTGTTCGAGTGACAGTTGTCGGCCGGTCTTGTTAACCGGCACGTACTTGGCAAGGTAACGCGCATTCTTTTTCGATGCCGTTGTCTCGCCAAAAAAGCGAGAAGCGGCATCCCGGTAGCGGCCAGTTCTGGTCGTGCCTCGATCCTCTCTCATCGACGCTGACCAGCCACCCATTACCGTGGGAGGCTACGGACGCGCCTGCCTGTTACGGCAGGCGGGCCACGTCTGTCTGTGCCTGTGAAACGGGCGCGGTGCAGAGGGCAGTACCTGCACGACGGGTTTTTACCTCGCGCAGGAGTAACACCATGAAACTCACTCTGCTCAAAGAGTTCTTCGCAGGCTTTCTGCGGACCCGCCATATCGCCCGGCATTTTCGCCGCCTGGCCATGCTCGAAACCGTGACCGACGCCAGCGTCAGCCGTGAAGTCCCGCCGACCCTGGCGCAAACCCTGGTGGCCGCCGCCAACAGTGACGCCGCGCAATTGCTCGGCACGCTGGGCAGCCATGCCGAGGGCCTGAGCAGCCAGGACGCCGACGCTCTGCGCGTGCAATACGGCCTCAATGAAGTCGAGCATGAGCAGCCGCTGCCATGGTGGGTGCATCTGTGGCACTGCTACAAAAACCCGTTCAACCTGCTGCTGACCCTGCTGGCAGTGATCTCGTGGCTGACCGAGGACATGAAAGCCGCCACGGTGATCTTCTCCATGGTGGTGCTCTCGACCCTGCTGCGCTTCTGGCAGGAGGCCAAGTCGAACAAGGCCGCTGACGCGCTCAAGGCAATGGTGAGCAATACCGCGACCGTGCTGCGCCGAGACGCCCCCAAGCGCATTGAGCTGCCGATCAAGCAACTGGTGCCGGGCGACCTGATCGTACTGTCGGCCGGCGACATGATCCCGGCCGACTGCCGCGTACTCACGGCCAAGGACCTGTTCGTCAGCCAGGCGGCGATGACCGGTGAATCGATGCCGGTGGAGAAATTCGTGCAGCAGCAGGACGCCGCGACGCGCAATCCGCTGGACCTGGAAAACATCCTGTTCATGGGCACCAACGTGGTGTCCGGCGCCGCCACCGCTGTGATCCTGGCGACCGGCAACAGCACCTATTTTGGCGCGCTGGCCCAACGCGTGACGGCGACCGACCGTGCTACCACATCGTTCCAGCATGGCGTGAACAAGGTCAGCTGGCTGCTGATTCGCTTTATGTTCGTGATGGCGCCGGCGGTGCTGTTCATCAATGGTTTCACCAAGGGCGACTGGACCGAAGCGCTGTTGTTCGCGCTGTCGATTGCCGTGGGGCTGACCCCGGAAATGCTGCCGATGATCGTCACCTCCACCCTGGCCAAAGGGGCGGTGTTTCTGTCGCGCAAGAAGGTCATCGTCAAGCGCCTGGATGCGATCCAGAACTTCGGCGCCATGGACGTGCTGTGCACCGACAAGACCGGCACGCTCACCCAGGACAAGATTTTCCTGGCGCGCCATGTTGATGTGTGGGGCCAGGATTCCGACGACGTACTGGAAATGGCCTACCTCAACAGCTACTACCAGACCGGCCTGAAAAACCTGCTGGACGTGGCGGTGCTGGAGCACGTCGACGTGCACCGCGAGTTGAACGTGGGCACGGCCTTCCACAAGGTCGATGAAATTCCGTTCGACTTCAATCGCCGGCGCATGTCGGTGGTGGTCGCCGAGCAAGGCTTGCCGCACCTGTTGATCTGCAAGGGCGCCGTGGAGGAGATCCTGTCGGTGTGCACCAGTGTGCGTCACGGTGAGGTTAACGAAGCGCTGACCGACGAGCTGCTGGCACGCATTCGGCAGGTGACTGCGGCATTCAACGAAGAAGGCCTGCGTGTGGTGGCGGTTGCCGCGCAACCGATGGCGTCGGGTCGCGATACCTACAGCCTGGCGGATGAAAGCAACCTGACCCTGATCGGCTATGTCGCGTTCCTCGATCCACCCAAGGAAAGCACAGCGCCTGCGCTGAAGGCGCTCAAAGCCCACGGCGTCGCGGTCAAAGTGCTCACCGGTGACAACGAGTTGGTCACCGCCAAGATCTGCCGCGAAGTGGGCCTGGAACAGCAAGGCCTGCTGATGGGCAATGACATCGAAGACATGACCGACACCGAGCTGGCCAAGGCGGTTGAAACCACCAATGTATTCGCCCGGCTCACACCCAGCCACAAGGAGCGCATCGTGCGCCTGCTCAAGGCCAACGGGCATGTGGTCGGGTTCATGGGCGACGGCATCAATGACGCGCCGGCGCTGCGTACCGCCGATATCGGTATTTCGGTGGACAGCGCGGTGGACATTGCCAAGGAAGCGGCCGACATCATTCTGCTGGAAAAAAGCCTGATGATCCTCGAGGAGGGCGTGCTCGAAGGCCGTCGTACCTTCGCCAACATGCTCAAGTACATCAAGATGACCGCCAGTTCCAACTTCGGCAACGTGTTCTCGGTGCTGGTGGCCAGCGCGTTTATCCCGTTCCTGCCGATGCTGCCGATGCACCTGCTGGTACAGAACCTGCTCTACGATATTTCGCAGATCGCGATTCCGTTCGATAACGTCGACGAGGAAATGCTCGCCAAACCGCAACGCTGGCAGCCGGGGGACGTGGGGCGTTTCATGCTGTTCTTCGGGCCGATCAGTTCGATCTTCGACATCACCACGTTCGCCCTCATGTGGTACGTGTTCGATGCCAACACACCGGATCACCAGACCCTGTTCCAGTCCGGCTGGTTCGTGGTGGGGTTGCTGACCCAGACGCTGATCGTGCACATGATCCGTACCCCGAAAATTCCGTTCCTGCAAAGCCGTGCGGCGATGCCGTTGATGGTGATGACCGTGGTGATCATGGCAGTGGGGATTTTCCTGCCGATGGGGCCGTTGGCACATTACTTCAAGCTGCAGGCGCTTCCGTCGCTGTACTTCGTGTTCCTGCCGGTGATTCTGCTGGCGTACATGGCGCTGACCCAGGCAGTGAAGGGCTATTACATCCGCAAGTTTGGCTGGCAGTAAGACTTTATTGGCAGCACTGCCTGCCCCTGTGGGAGTTCGTTCTCACCGGGGCAGGGCGGTTTCAATCTGTGGCTGCAGACAGGGAGATTTTTATGCAGGCAATCCATAACATCAACCTCGACTCGCTGATCGATACCCTGGTCAGTCTGACGGCGGCGTTCATCTTCGGCGGCCTGATTGGCTTTGAACGCCAGTACCGCCAGCGTACGGCGGGCCTGCGTACCAATGTGCTGGTGGCGGTGGGTGCGGCGATTTTTGTCGACATGGCCAGCCGGCTTGGTGGTGCGGAGGCGGCGGTGCGCGTGGTTGCCTATGTGGTCTCGGGCATCGGCTTTCTCGGGGCCGGCGTGATCATGCGCGAAGAAGGCAATGTGCGCGGGCTCAACACGGCGGCCACGCTGTGGGGCTCGGCCGCGGTGGGCGCCTGTGCCGGCGCCGACCTGATCCTGGAAGCGCTGTTGGGAACCCTGTTCGTGCTGGCAGCCAATACCTTGCTGCGGCCGATCGTCAATAACATCAACCGCCAACCGTTGGATGTGGTGTCCGCCGAGGTGACCAATATCCTCTATGTGATCGCGCGACGCAGCCAGCAACAGGCGGTGATGGTGTTGCTGGAAGCCGAGCTGGCGCGCTGCAACTACCCGGCCAGTGACATCGATGTGCGGCCATTCGGCAGCGAGGAAGTGGAGATCGAGGCCACCCTGGCCGCGACCTCGGTGGACGGTGACGAGCTGGACGCGCTGGTGGCGCGTATTTCCGGCTCGACCCTGGTGGTGCAGGCGTTCTGGAGCCCGAGTACCACCGACTGACGGGGCGCGCGCAACGCGCGTTCAGATTGCCACCTCATCAGGCGTTGCGAGGATAAGTCCTACGCCTGGTCAGGAATATCCCTTCGATCCAGGCGTTATTACGTTGCTAAGGTTGCGCCCTCACTGCTATCCGGCAGCGAAGATTCGGCTGTGCATATCCGAAAATGCTTTCAATCGAAGGGACCAGGCTTGACCCCGTGTTGAGTAAGCGCAGTGCCGCTGGTCGGGACTGTCATTTCTCACAGGTACCTGCGTCCCGTGTGATGTGTGAGTGTACTTGCGTCTCAGGGGAGTGTTATGAGTAAAGCGTTAATCGTTGATGATCACCCGTTTATCCGCCAAACCGTCCGGTTCCTGCTCAAGCAGGAAGGCTTTACCGAAATCGACGAGGCGGGCAATGGCGCGGACGCGGTACAAAAGGCTCGGGAAGGTCGTCCGGACTTGATGATCCTCGACCTGGCCATTCCGAAACTGGGTGGGCTGGAGGTGATCAGTCGGGTCAAGGCACTGGGCTTGCCGTGCAAGATGCTGGTATTGACCGCATCCCTTGCGGAGTTTTTTTCTGCCCGATGCATGCGCGCCGGCGCCATGGGGTTTGTGGCCAAGACCGGTGAGTTGGACGAGCTGCAAAAGGCAATCAAGGCTGTGATGTCCAATTACAGCTGCTTTCCCAGCTTGTCGAGCAGTTCGGTACGGCGTGATGACTTGCAATCCACCGAGCTGCAACTGGTGGAGTCGCTGTCGGATCGCGAGCTGGAAGTTTTGCGCATGCTCGCGCTGGGGCTGGGCAACAACCAGATTGCCGAGCAGATGTTGCTGAGCCACAAGACCATCAGTACCTACAAAACGCGCCTCAAGGAGAAGCTGCGTATGTCATCGGTGGTGCACATTGCAAAATTCGCCCAGCGCAATCAACTGATTTGACTGCCCATGAGGTTCGTCAGGATTCGCCCCTTTATCATGACCCTGTTGGTGGGTTGGCCGCCAATAGCGGCGACGGCAGCTGACGAACCACCCCCCTTGCGCTTGTTGGCGCATTCCAGTTTTCATGGTCCATCCCCGGTATTGAAAGAATCTGACTGGCGCTGGCTGCGTGAGCGGCGCACGTTGCTGATGGGAATTTCCGCCCCCGATTATGCCCCGTTTGACCTGACAAACAACAACGGTGAGTTCCAGGGAATCACTGCTGATTTTGCGGCGCTGATCAGCCAGGCCCTGAACGTGACCATTGAGGTCCGATCCTACGAAACCCGCGATGAAGTGATCGAAGCCCTCAAGCAGGGCACCGTGGACTTCATTGGTTCCGCCAATGGCTATGAAGCTGCAGACCCGCAACTGGTGATGTCGCGCGCCTACGCCAACGACCAGCCGACCCTGGTCACCCGCACGGGTGAGAGCCAGGCGATAAGCAGCGATCTTGCGGGAAAGCGCGTGGCGATGCTTTATCACTACTTGCCGCCCGAGAGGGTGCGTGGTTTTTACCCCGATGCGCGGTTGGAGCTGTTTTCCTCGACGTTCGAGGCGATCGGCGCGGTGGCGTTCGGCCGCGCCGATGTGTACCTGGGGGATGCCATCAGCACCAATTACCTGATCAACCGCAACCACTTGAACAACGTGCGCATGGCGGACTTTTCCACCCTGGAAGTCAACCCGTTTGCCTTTGCTCTGACGCGGGACAACAAGCAGTTGCTGCCGATTATCAACGCAGCGCTGGCGGCGATACCGGCCAGTGAACAAATGGAGATCCTGCGCCGCTGGAGTGGCGGTAATCTGGGGATCGTCGGCGCCGAGCGATTGCAATTGAGTGCCAGTGAGCAGCGTTGGCTGGAGAAAAATCCACGGGTCAAGATCGCGGTGCCCGAGCAGTTCATGCCGCTGTCCCTGATCGATGACCAGGGGCAGTTCGAAGGGTTGAGCGCCGAGTTGTTGTCCCGTATCAGCTTGCGCACCGGGCTGAAATTCGATGCGGTGCCGGGCCGCTCGATCCCGCGCCAGATCGACCAGGTGAGCGCGGGCGGGGCGGACATGCTGGCGGTGGTGACGCCCAGTGTCGAGGGTGCCGAAAAGGTGCGTTTCACCCGGCCCTACCTGACCAACCCGCTGGTGCTGGTGACCCGTGGCGAAGAGCGCAGCCCGCTGACGTTGGAGGACATGGTGGGTAAACGGCTGGCGCTGATCGGCGGCAGTGGCCTGCACGATACGATTGCACAGAATTTCCCGGGGATTCGGTTCGTGGACGTCGAAAATCCGGAACAGGCGCTGGCGCTGGTGGCCAATGGCGGCGCAGAGGGCGCGGTCAACTCGCTGCTCAGTGCGCGCTTTATGATCGCCCGGTCTTACCGCGACAGTTTGCGCGTCACCAGCACAATCGGCTCGGACCCGGTGCGTATCGCCTTTGGGGTCAACCGCAGCCAGTTGGAGCTGTTTTCGATCCTCGATAAAGCGCTGCTGAGTATCACGCCGCAGGAAATGGATGAAATCATCAGCCACTGGCGCAACGAGGTCATCATCGAGGACAGTTACTGGCTGCGTCATCGCAATGTGATCATGCAGGGATTTGGCCTGGCCGCGCTGCTGCTGGTGATCACCCTGGGCTGGGCGATTTATCTGCGCAGCCTCATCCGCAAGCGTGTGCAGGCCGAGCGTGCCTTGAGCGACCAGATGCGCTTTATGAGCGTATTGATCGACGGCACGCCGCACCCGATTTACGTGCGTGATCGCCAGGGACGGTTGATGGCGTGCAACAACGCGTACCTGGATGTGTTCGGCTTCAGGCTCGAAGAGGTGATCGGCAAGACCGCCGTGGAAACCGACACCGGCAACCCGCCTCAGGCGCAACTGTTCCATGAGGATTACATGCGCCTGATGGCCAGCGGCGTACCGCAGATTCAAGACAGAATCCTCAAGGTGCCGGGCGACAAGGTCCTGACCATTTACCAATGGATGCTGCCGTACCGCGATGGCGATGACAATGTGGTGGGCATGATTGCCGGCTGGGTGGATGTAAGCGAACGGCAGCGCTTGCTCGGTCAGTTGCAGGAGGCCAAGGAAGATGCGGACGCCGCCAACCGTGCCAAGACCACGTTTCTGGCGACCATGAGTCACGAGATTCGCACGCCCATGAACGCGGTGATTGGCATGATCGAGCTGGCCCTGGCGAACGCCGAGCAGGGCCGCCCCGACCGCGATGCCCTGCAGGTGGCGTCGGTGGCATCACGCGGCATGCTGGAGTTGATCGGCGATATTCTGGACATTGCGAGAATCGAGTCCGGGCATCTTTCGCTGGCGCAGGAGCCCGCCAACGTGCATGAACTGCTGCTGTCAGTGGCGCGGGTGTTCGAAGGGCTTGCGCGCTCCAAGGGGCTGGCGCTGCAGGTGGAATTGGATCCGTTGATGGATTGCCCGGTGCTGGTTGATCCGTTGCGCTTTAAACAGGTGGTTTCCAACCTGTTGAGCAACGCGATCAAGTTCACGTCTCAGGGCCAGGTGCGGTTGGGAGGAAGCGTTTCGCCGGCCTGCGATGCAGACCAACTGGAGTTCAAGTTGTGGGTCGAAGACGCCGGTATCGGTATCAGCGCAGAAGACCAGCAGCGGCTGTTCAACCCATTTATCCAAGGCAGCAACAGCGAGCAGTCGCCGCGCAGTGGGTCCGGGCTGGGGCTGGTGATCAGTCGCAACCTGTGTGAAATGATGGGGGGCAAACTGCACCTGAGCAGCGTGCTCGGCAAGGGCACGCGGGTGGACTTGCTCGTGACGCTGGCCCGTACCGCGATATCGCCCGCCGAGCACCCGGCGATGGTCGCGCGCGCGCAACCGGTTCGGGCATTGGACATTCTGGTGGTGGATGACTATCCGGCCAACCGCGCGCTGCTGGCGCGGCAATTGAGCTTTCTGGGGCATCGGATCAGCACTGCCGAGGAAGGCAACCAAGGGTTCGAGCTGTGGAAAGCCGCGCCTACGGATGTGGTCATCACCGATTGCAACATGCCGCTCAAGAACGGTTACGCACTGGCGCGTGATATCCGTGCGTATGAACGCGAACACGGCCGGGCGCCATGCCTGCTGCTTGGGTTTACCGCCAATGCGCAACCTGAAGAAACCGAACGCTGTCGCCAGGCCGGCATGGACGGTTGCCTGTTCAAGCCGGCGGGCCTCGAAGACTTGCGTTCGGCGTTGGCCACGCTCACCGATCAACCGTCGGCTGCTGAACCGGACCTCGTGGTGGATCTGAGCGCTCTGGTCTCGCTGACCGGGGATGATCGCGCCGCGCTTCTGGAACTTCTGGCACCGTTGCTCGACAGCCTGCAGGCTGACCGCGCGCTGCTTTCGATGCTGCACACTGAGCGCGACTTTCACGCATTGCATGATCTGGCTCACCGCGTCAAAGGCGGCGCGCGCATGGTCAGGGCCCAGGTGCTGATCGCGCACTGCGACACGCTGGAGACGGCTTGCCTGAGCCAGGAGCGCAGCGCCCTGGATGCTGCCGTACAGGCGGTAGGCGTGGCGATTGACGATCTGTACCGAGGCTTGAGTGGTTATTGCAATCAGCCTTGACGGCGTTTGATGGCCATTCGGTAAGTTTGGGACAACTCCTACGCGAAGGGGGAACAAGCCTGATTTTGTCTGCGGGATATGTCTGGAAAATGGGCGCTGCTCACTGACGAGCTCCGCCTGCGCAGGTACCCGACATGCCGAATAAAGCACTGACCATCCTGATTGCCGATGAACAGCACCTGCAACGACTGCACATCGAGAAAATGCTCAATCAGTTGGGGTATCACCGCATCCTGCCGGTGCAAACCTTCGAAGAAGTCCAGATCCTGACGGCCATTCCGGCCGAGCCCTTCGATGTATTGATCATCAATGCAGGGCTGGCGGCCCAGGCGAGGGGGCCGCACCCCCAGGCCCGTCATGTGTTGGTGTACGACCATCTGGACGTGGCATCAGCCGCCGGCACCACGCCGACATTGCTGGTTCGTTTGCCGGGTGCGCCGGACACGGTCAATCTCGAACACTTCATGGACATCATTGACCCGCCCGGCGCCTCTCGGGGCCTGCGGGTGTTGCCGTGGCTGCGGGAGTTGTCCCGCAAGCCGGCTGCCTGAGTTCAGTCCCACTCGGGTGCGATGCTCTTGGGGCTGGTCAAGCGATGGCCCCGTTCCAGGTTGGCAATTTGCGCCATGTCGTCCGCGCTCAAGGTCAACTGCAGGGCTTTCAGGTTGCTCTCCAGGTTGGCGCGCTTGGTTGACGATGGAATCACCGCATGGCCCAGTTGCATGGCCCATGCCAAAGCGACTTGCGCTGGGGTGGCTTGATGGCGTTCGGCTATTTGCTCGAGTACCGGGTCCTTGAGCACTTCGCCATAGGCCAGGGTCATGTACGAGGTGATCTGGATATCGTTGGCGTGGGCGAATTCCACCACCTTGCGGTTTTGCAGGTAGGGGTGCAGCTCGATCTGGTTGGTGGCGATATTTTCCGCGCCCACGGCGGCAATCGCCTGTTTCATCAGGTCGACCGTGAAGTTGGAGATGCCGATCTGGCGCGTCAGGCCCAGGCGCTTGGCTTCCAGCAGCTGGCCCATGAACTCGGCGACGGGCACCTGGTTTTCCGGTGACGGCCAGTGGATCAGCGTCAGGTCCAGGTAATCGGTTTTGAGTTTGCGCAGGCTTTCCTGCAGGCTGGGAATCAAGTGGCCCTGGGCGAAGTTGGACACCCAGATCTTGCTGGTGATGAACAGCTCGTCACGCGGCACGCCGCTGTCGGCAATGGCTTGGCCAACCTCGGCTTCATTCTCGTAGATCTGCGCGGTGTCGATGGCGCGGTAGCCCAGTTCCAGACCAGTGCTGACCGAGTCGATCACCACCTGGCCTTTCAAACGGAAGGTGCCTAGGCCGAAGGCAGGGACTTTTTGGGTAGGGAGGGACATTAGAGACTCCTGAACGGGTGTGGACAATGGAGTCGAGTATCCGCGCGTCGTTCCGTTGGAAAAACCGCCGATGCCGCAAAGGACTGTTGAGGGAGCGTCACGAATGGTGGGGCGGCTCGATCAACGGCAGGAGGGGCAAGCCCCTCCTGCACTTCGATCTTTGTCGATCAGGCGAGTGTGCGGGGTACCCGCAAGCGCTCGGCCGCATTGCGCAGCAACTGCTCGGTGGCGGTCCAGCCCAGGCAGCCGTCGGTGACCGAGACGCCGTATTTCATCGACGCGCTCAACGGCTGGCAGCCCTCGAACAAATGGCTTTCGAGCATCATGCCGATCAGCGATGTGTCGCCCTGCAAGCGTTGCTCCAGCACCTCGTTGAACACGGCCGGCTGACGCAGCGGGTCCTTGCCGCTGTTGGCATGGCTGCAATCGACCATGATCCGCGCGGCCACCTTGGCGTTGGCGAGGTCTCGCTTTACCTGTTGCACATTCTGCGCATCGTAGTTCGGCCCGCGGTGACCGCCGCGCAACACCAGATGGGTGTCGGGGTTGCCCGGCGTCTGGATGATCGCCGGGTGGCCCTGGCTGTCCACACCGAAGTGGCGATGAGGGTGGGCGGCTGAACGCATCGCGTCACAGGCAATGGCGACGCCGCCGTCGGTGCCATTCTTGAAACCCACGGGCATGCCCAGACCGCTGGCCATTTCGCGATGGATCTGCGATTCGGTGGTGCGCGCTCCAATTGCGACCCAACTGAGCAGGTCATCGAAGTAGCCGGCCGCCATGGGCTGCAGTAGCTCGGTCGCGACCGGCAGGCCCAGGCGCAGCATCTCGCGCATCAGCTCGCGCGACAGCGTGAGGCCGGCCGCCATGTCATCGCTGCCGTCCAAGTGCGGGTCATAGGCCAGGCCTTTCCAGCCGATGGTGGTGCGGGGTTTCTCGACGTAGGCGCGGATCACCAGCAGCATCTGATCGCTGACATCCAGCGCAAGCTTCTTCAGGTTGCGGGCGTATTCCATGGCCGATTCCGGATCGTGGATCGAACAAGGGCCGACAATCACCAGCAAGCGTGAGTCTTCGCCATTGAGGATGGCGCGCACGGCTTGGCGATGGGCGTGGATCTGTTCATTCAGGAACGGGCTGAGGGGCAACTGGTGCTTGAGCTCAAGTGCGCTGGGCAGGCGTCGGATCAGGGTTTCATTGGCGCAGGTCAAGGCGTGGAGGGGCAGGGCGGCGACGGAGGAGTTCATATTCAGGGCTTCCTGGGCAAGCGGCGGGCTATTCCCGCGCACTTGGCCTACTGGGGTGTTCGACAATTGGCCGGATTGGCTACGTGTGTGGATTTGCCACCAGCGGGTGACCGATCGGAGGCGGCAGGCTGTCCCGAGCGGAGCTGGCTAAATCGCCATGCAGTGCAAGTGTCGTAACGGTAATAAGTGGCGTGGTTCATGGCTTGATTCCTTGTGTGTGCTTGCAAAGTTGGTAAGGGCTGAAAAAACAAAACCCCCGGTCGGGGAGCCGACCGGGGGTTAGATTTCTCTGGTAGGCGACCCCTTGAACAGTGGGCGCCGATTTCAGGTATCAGGCGCGCCAGTGGCTGAACCAATACCCAAAATAAAAGCTGACCCGTGCGCTCAAACCGTTCACGCGGGCAGCCACGACCGAGCGCTGGGCGCTGGCAGCAGGGCAGACCTGAATGTGGGTGAGTGGCAGCATGGTTGCTCTCCAGAATGATGGTGCCGAGCTTACTAGAGGCGCCCCGACAGATTCAATCAGTAATTTCTATTGCACGTAGGTACTTACGGCTATGGGGTGAGTGCCGATATGCTGGTCACCTGTTGATGATTGATTGGATGCGACCATGACTGTCCTTACTCTTGCTGCTGCTCAATTCATTTCCGTTGCTGGCGATGTGCCCGAGAATATCCAGCGGCATGTGGCTTTCATGCGCGAGGCGGCTGAACAAGGCGTGCAATTGCTGGTATTTCCCGAACTGTCGTTAACCGAATATGAGCCTTCGTTGGCGGCCGGACTGGCAATTGCTCCGGAAGACGCATTGCTGTCACCGTTGCGCGAAATGGCGCGTGAACTTCAGATAACGGCGGTGGTGGGCATGCCGATTCGATTGACCCCGCATGGAGGTGTGTTGATCGGCGCGCTGGTGCTGGGCGCTGATGGGGGCCTTGCGCTCTACACCAAGCAGCACCTACACCCAGGCGAAGACGTGGCTTTTGTTGCAGGGCAGGGTGGTGCCGCTCTGGAACGGGGGAGCGACCGAGTGGCGCTGGCGGTATGCGCAGACTTTTCCCACGCCAGTCATCCGCTTGCTGCAGCGCAGTCAGGCGCCAATGTATATGCCGCCAGTGTGCTGATCAGCGAAAGAGGGTACGCGGGTGACAGTGCTCTGCTTCAGGGCTATGCCCGCAAATACAAACTGCTGGTGTTGATGGCCAACCATGGCGGCCCTTCGGGTGGCTGGGCCTGTGCCGGGCGTAGCGCAGTCTGGATAGCGGATGGCAGCTTACTGGCGGCTGCGACTGGCATCGGTGAGGCACTGGTAATTGCCCATCGCGATGGCGCCCAGTGGACTGGCCGTGTGGTGGCGCTGTAAATGGCCTTTTACCTCCAAGCAGCCACGCAGCAGGATTTGGCCTTTGCCCGCACGCTGACCCACGAAGCCATGAGCGATTACTACCAGCAATACGGCTTGCTGTGGTCTGACAGAGGCTTCGATACCGCTTGGGCCGACCGGGAAAACTGGCTCATTTGCCGGGACGCCGATGTTCTGGGTTTTATCAGCCTGAGCCGCGATAGCCGAGCGCTCTATATCCGCGAGCTGCATATGACCGAGGGCTGTCGCGGGCTGGGTGCGGGAAGCTGGGTGCTGCAACAGATGGCGTTAAAAGCGCAGGCGTCAGGTCTGTTGCGGTTGACCGTGTTCAAGACCAACCCGGCGAGCAGGCTCTATCAGCGCATGGGCTTCAGCATTGTCGGTGAGGAGAATTGTTTCTGGCGAATGGAGCAGGTCTGCAGCGCAAGCTAACCATGCGTCAAATTCTAATAAGCGCATACTGGCCTCAGGAGCCGACTTCCTGATCTTCGTTCTGGCCATCAGCCTCAGCAAGGATGATCCCTTCCTTCATGCCCAAAAGGACCGCTACCTTATGGGCTTCTCCACGCCGCCCTTTTTTGCGCCCAGCGAGCACTTGATAGGTGGTTGCCGGGTCCACGCCATGTTCGCGGGCGAAGGCTTGCACAGACTTTCCTTGATGTTCCAGCCAGGCCTTGGCTTGTGCAGCAGTGCGGATTCCGGGCATAGTTCAAAACCGTTCAAGTTTGTTTAACGAAGAGATGAGTGTGTCACCTCTTGGGGTGTGCCAGATTAGGATAATACATCCAAATGAGTGGAATCGGTTCGCGTTTAAGGCAAGAAAGAGAGCGACTTGGCCTGTCGCAAAAAATTTTTGGTGAAATCGGCGGCGTGGAGGCCAATGCACAAGGCAAATATGAGAGTGGCGGTCGAGCACCCAAGGCCGACTATCTGTCTCGTGTGGCCGAAAAAGGCGTAGATGTGCTGTACGTGCTTACTGGCATCGCGACGCCGATTCAACTGGAAAACCTGAGTCACATTGAGGAAAAAGTGCTGGGCGACTACCGCGCGATGTTGAAGGAGGACCAGGATGCGATCCGCCGCCTCACGTCTACACTGGCCGAGCACTCCATTGCAGTGAACGGTAAATCCAGGCCGCCGATTCAGGATTCCTGACTGTTTACCCAGAAAATGCGCCGTTCGTCATGAGACGAACGGACCTGCTGCACCAAAAAATCATCTATGACACGAGCAACTAGGTCTGTGCCTTGGTTTTTTGCTAAGGTGTCCAGCAATGTATAAAGACCATTTCGCGAGGTGTCTGCTTGATTAGGGGGCTAGTAGTCGATGACCATGATCTCGTTCGTACAGGCATTACACGAATGCTGGCTGACATCGACGGCCTGCAAGTAGTTGGTCAGGCCGAGTCAGGAGAAGAATCCCTGATCAAGGCGCGGGAGTTGAAACCCGATGTGGTGTTGATGGACGTCAAGATGCCCGGAATCGGCGGGCTTGGCGCCACCACCAAACTGCTGCGCAGCCATCCGGACATCAAGGTCGTGGTGGTCACCGTGTGCGAGGAAGATCCGTTTCCCACCCGCCTGTTGCAGGCCGGTGCCGCCGGTTACCTGACCAAGGGCGCAGGCTTGGCTGAAATGGTACAGGCCATTCGCCTGGTCTTTGCCGGGCAACGCTATATCAGCCCGCAGATTGCCCAGCAGTTGGCCATCAAGTCTTTTCAGCCCACCAGTGATTCGCCCTTCGATGCGCTCTCGGAGCGGGAAATCCAGATTGCCCTGATGATCGTCGGCTGCCAGAAGGTACAGACGATTTCGGACAAGCTGTGCCTCTCACCCAAGACCGTCAACACCTACCGTTATCGCATTTTCGAGAAGCTTGCCATCAGCAGTGATGTTGAATTGACCCTGCTTGCGGTGCGTCACGGCATGGTGGACGCCAGCGCCTGACATGACCACACCGTTTGATGCCAGTGCCTTCCTCTCGACCTGCAGTGGCCGCCCCGGCGTGTACCGCATGTTCGACAGCGAGGCGCGCCTGCTGTATGTGGGCAAAGCCAAGAACCTGAAGAACCGTCTGGCGAGTTATTTTCGCAAGACCGGCCTGGCGACCAAGACCGCCGCGCTGGTGGCGCGTATCGCCCAGGTCGAAACCACCATTACCGCCAATGAAACCGAGGCGCTACTGCTTGAGCAGACGCTAATCAAGGAATGGCGGCCGCCCTACAACATCCTGCTGCGTGACGATAAATCCTACCCCTACGTATTTTTATCCGACGGCGCCTTTCCGCGCCTGAGCATTCACCGTGGGGCCAAGAAGCAAAAGGGCAAGTACTTCGGGCCCTATCCCAGC
This sequence comes from Pseudomonas poae, assembly GCF_001439785.1. Taxonomy (GTDB): domain Bacteria; phylum Pseudomonadota; class Gammaproteobacteria; order Pseudomonadales; family Pseudomonadaceae; genus Aquipseudomonas; species Aquipseudomonas poae. Next base: position 124,805 of record NZ_JYLI01000018.1, read on the forward strand.
GCCGGCGCAATTCGTGAAAGCCTGAGCCTCTTGCAAAAGACCTTTTTTGTGCGCCAGTGCGAAGACAGTTTTTACAGGAACCGTACCCGGCCGTGCCTGCAATTTCAGATCAAGCGTTGCAAGGCGCCTTGTGTGAGCCTGGTCGAGCCTGCGGAATACGCTGAGGATGTGCGCCACTCAGTGATGTTCCTCGAAGGGCGCAGCAATGCCCTCACCGATGAACTCTCCGGCGCCATGGAGCAGGCGGCCAGCACCCTGGATTTCGAGAAGGCCGCGGAACTGCGCGACCAGATTTCGCTGTTGCGTCGCGTGCAGGACCAGCAAAGCATGGAAGGTGGCACCGGCGATGTCGATGTGATCGCCGCCTTCGTCAACCCCGGCGGCGCTTGTGTGCACTTGATCAACGTTCGCGGTGGCCGGGTGCTGGGCAGCAAGAACTTCTTTCCGCAAACCGGTATCGACGAAGACGTGGCCGAAGTCATGGCCGCATTTCTGGGCCAGTATTACGTGAGCAGCCCCGAGCGGGATCTGCCCTCGGAGCTGATCGTCAACGTGGTGCACGAAGACTTCCCCACGCTGATCGAAGCAATTCACGAGCTGCGCGGTCGCGAGCTGGACATCAGCCACCGCGTACGCGGCACCCGTGCCCGCTGGCAGCAATTGGCTGTGACCAACGCCGAACAGGCACTCAGCGCGCGCCTTGCCAATCGACAGCACGTCGCCGCACGGTTTGAAGCGCTGGCCGAAGTGCTCAAGCTCGAGGAACCACCGCAGCGCCTGGAATGCTACGACATCAGTCACTCCAGCGGCGAAGCCACCGTGGCCTCTTGCGTGGTGTTCGGGCCGGAAGGGCCGATCAAATCCGATTATCGACGCTACAACATTGAAGGCGTGACGGCCGGCGATGACTACGCAGCCATGCACCAGGCCCTCATGCGCCGCTTCAGCAAGTTGAAGGAAGGCGAGGGCAAGCTGCCTGATATCCTCTTGGTGGACGGCGGCAAGGGCCAGCTGTCCATGGCCCGCGATGTGCTCAACGAACTGGCGGTGCCGGACCTGATTCTGCTCGGTGTAGCGAAGGGGACGACGCGCAAGGCCGGTTTCGAGACGCTGTACTTGAATGACGCCGCCCACGAGTTCACCTTGAAGGGCGATTCACCAGCGCTGCATCTGATTCAGCAGATCCGCGACGAAGCCCACCGATTCGCCATTACCGGCCACCGCGCTCGTCGCGGTAAAACCCGGCGAACCTCAACCCTGGAAGGGGTGGCAGGGGTAGGTCCGACGCGCCGACGCGACCTGCTTAAACATTTTGGTGGCTTGCAGGAGCTGTCCCGTGCCAGCATTGACGAAATAGCCAAAGCACCCGGTATCAGTAAAAAGCTCGCTGAGCTGATTTATGCAAACCTGCACAGCGAATAGAATGCCTTTCCACCTCGTAGCCAGTTGTGCCGATGAATATCCCTAATCTGATCACCGTACTACGCGTCCTGCTTATCCCGATTTTCATTTTATTGTTCTATTTGCCCTACGAATGGAGCTATGCGGCATCGAGTTCCGTGTTCGCTTTCGCCGCCGCCACCGACTGGCTCGACGGCTACCTGGCCCGTCGGCTGGAGCAGAGCACGCCGTTCGGCGCGTTTCTCGACCCTGTGGCCGACAAGCTCATGGTAGCCGTTGCCCTGGTATTGCTGGTGCAGGAACACGGCAACCTGTGGCTGACGCTGCCGGCTGCGGTCATCATTGGTCGCGAGATCGTGGTATCGGCGCTGCGCGAGTGGATGGCCGAAATCGGCGCCCGCGCTCATGTTGCCGTTTCCAATATGGGCAAGTGGAAAACCGCTGCCCAGATGCTTGCGCTGGTCATCCTGCTCGCCAACCCGTCGGACTTCTCCTTCTGGGTTCTGACAGGCTACGCCTTGCTGCTGATCGCCGCCGGTCTGACCCTGTGGTCCATGCTCCAATACCTGCGCGCCGCCTGGCCGCATCTGCGCACTACCGTCGAAAAGAAATAAAACTTTTTTGAATCAAGGTGTTGACGATCGCCGAGGATTCTATAGAATGCGCGTCACCAAGCGGGAATAGCTCAGTTGGTAGAGCACGACCTTGCCAAGGTCGGGGTCGCGAGTTCGAGTCTCGTTTCCCGCTCCAAATATTGCGCTGCAGAGTTCCATTGAATTCTGTAAGTGATTGAAATCAGGGCCTTTAGGCCCTTTTTTCGTTCCAGCGGGAACCACTGAAATCCAGCTCCATCCAGTGCTTTTAAGTCCCGATTTAAGTCCCGAATGAGGATCTTGGATTTGGATGTGCACTGAATCGGTTTTTTGCTGGAGCAGCTTGGATACCCTTGAGCACCCATTCCCTTCCAACCCTTATCCGTCCTTTTGGCTCGTATCCCTTGCCGCCACCTTCCGAACCGCTGATGGGAGAGGAGAGGGTGGCCATCTCGGTCCATGGGTTATTGCCCGTGGTGGTGTAGCTTGAGACCACCAGTTCAGGAATGAAATGACGAACCTTGGTCGAGGTTTTGATTGTGCAGCCGAATGGCGTGCAGAGCAGCCAGAAACAAATGCCCACGACCCTGTATTCGAGGCAGTCTGGCGAAAGCACGGAGGACGTGATGCTTCCGGTGTCCAGAGCCACGCTCGGGCCGCATGCCAGCAGGATGCTCAGTGCCAAGGGTCTTAGCTTTACGGGCGATATTGACGAGCAGACGGCAGTCATAATCCAGGCTCAATATGTATGGCCTGGGCAGAATCGGTGAGGGACTGGAGATTGTCAGCGGAAATTATGAACGCCAATCTATCGGCTTTGTGGTACGTAAGACTATTATTTGACGTGAAGGGAGCTACCCAGTACCTCGGGTTCCACAAGTAACTGATCTGCGGTGATTTCGAAAACGCTCGCGAGCTTAAAAAGAACTAACAACGACGGATTGCCCGTGCATCGTTCAATTTGACTGACGTAGGTGCGATCGACCTCGGCCATGAGCGCGAGCTGCTCTTGGGAAAGGTTTTTCACGCGTCGCATCAAGCGGATGTTTTCCGCCAGTTGCAGACGCAGCTGTTCGTAGTCGTGAGTCATGCGCGCAAATTGCGCCTTGAGGGACTCTCAATCCACGGGATATAGTCTGCATTAGCGCTGATCTATGCCATTTGATGGCTTATATCTGTTAGCGAGCGCTTAAATGTTTTCGAAGCTGGACTTTGCGTCTGAAAATAAATTAGAAATTTAGGTGTGTATGGACGAAAACTACGTTTCAATTCCAGCGGCGGATGGTTGTCCAAGTCTTCTGACTCCGTGGGGTAGCGAATTTTCCTCAATGATTGAGCGTGGCGTGCAATGCGCCCAGGCTTGGCTTGATGCGCCTGGGGAAATTCCGCTGTGGTGGGAGCTGGCGCAAACACGCAAGACTTTTCCTCTCGGTGATTGTCAGGATGCCTTCGAAGCCGGATTTTTGTTGAGGATTCAGCAGCGTCTCCGGGGGGGACGGCAATAACCGTTATCTCGTTTTAGAGCGCTGAATAGATTTACCTAAACAGGGTCTATTCCTCGCGCTCTATCGATTCGCTCCGCTACTCGATATGCCGCTTCCAGCTCAGAGCAGCCAGTGTTTTGCATCAGTGTCCAGCGCTCGGCTTTCTCCTCTGGCTCAGTCATTGCAAGGGCGAGATAAAGACTAGGCGGCACGGCCCGAAACAGTGTTTCGAGTTTCTTCGATAGCACCACTCCTTCGGTGTATTTTCCCGGCTCCTTGCTGGCGGAGAGCAGCAAGGCTTTCTGTGCCGGCGTGAGTTTCTTGAACCGCGCGATTTCCTCAATCTCCGCGGGCGGCATATTCAAGCAAATCCACCATTCGATCATGTTGAGCATGGTCTGCGCAGCCGTGGGAAAGTCGGCAAGGTTCTGCGTGGCGAGCCAGAACCAAGCGCCGAGCTTGCGCCACATCTTCGTACCCTTGACCACGAAGGGCGTAAGCGTCTGCCCAACACATCTTGCTCAATGTTCAGCGTCCGTCTAGAAGCTGAAATCTACCTCGTAAATACCCCGGGCCGCACGGATGCTCACAGGGCGTGTGACTGGCCTTACGTCACTCAACT
>NZ_JYLI01000019.1 GCF_001439785.1 Pseudomonas poae
CGCGAACCATGGCCAGTTTTTGCTCCGGGCTCCAGCGGCGCCGCCGCTCCTGGCCCAAAAGCTCCCCACTCTTGTCGTTGCTATTAGTCATAAACATAACCGTTTGCCTATCCCTTATCGTAAGGGGGAAACGGTGTCCTGTCTTTCATGGGGCTCGTTCATTGGCATCGGACGCAGTGTTTCAGAGTCAGGGGGAGGAGGAATACCGCAAGTTTCAGCAAAAAAATCTTCACGTCCCGCTTCCTAAGGGGATAGCGTTCCCCTTCATCAAGCGCTTACTGTCAGTGAATGACCTTAGCGTCGATCCTACGGATCCGCTCGTCGAGGTAATACTTCTTTCGCGCAATGATCCCGACACTGGGCTGCGTGTACTGAAGACTATCGAGCACTACGAGCTTGGGATGACAAGGGCGATTTTCATGCAGGGAAAATCTCCTTATGAATACATACCAGCACTGAATATCGCTTTATTTTTGTCGGGTGACAAAAAAGACGTGGAAGCGGCTATCAGGGCCGGGTACCCGGCTGGCCAGGTGCTCGATTCAAAATTTGAAGACGACGAGACTGATAAAACCCTACGCATCGCATTCGACTTTGACGGCGTACTCGCCGGCGATGAGTCCGAAACAATCATGCAGGCCTCTGGATTGTCTGAGTTCCATGCGCACGAAGTGAAGAACGTCATGCAGCCCCATAACCCCGGGCCGCTGAAGGAATTCATGGTGCGGATATCCAAAATCCAGTCGGTCGAGGAGAAGCACAAAAAGCTCAATCCTAAATACGAAAACCGCATACGCGTCTCGATCGTCACAGCCCGCAATGCTCCGTCTCATGAGCGTGCGATGAATACACTCAAGAGTTGGGGGGTCATGGCCAATGACGCATTCTTCTTAGGTGGTATCGAGAAAGGAAAAATTTTAGGTGTATTGAAACCACACATCTTCTTCGATGACCAATCAGGGCACCTTAAATCGACTAGCGCAGTTGCTCCATCCGTGCACATTCCTTTCGGCATCACCAACCATGTCTCTACTGTGGATGCGATAGAGCCTGAAGCGGATCAGGTCCAGCAGGTGGTGTAAAACGGTGGCTTGAGCGCGTAGTACCACAGGAATTCGTATTGGTCCTGTGCTGCGAAAAACCGATAACACGGCCTATACCTGGCACCGAAGCCCTTGCAATCGTCAGTCCGTCAGCAACCCAAACGTATCGCCTTGCCTGCCGAATTTCCGCGCACGCTGATTCATCACGAACCTGAAAACACTCAATGCCAATGCGGCTGCGCCCTCAAGCGCATCGGCGAGGATGTAAGCGAGAAACTCGACTACACGCCTGGCGTGTTCAGCGTTGAAAGGCACGTTCGGGGTAAGTGGGTTTGCGATGAGTGCGAAACACTGACCCAGGCCCCGGTGCCAGCCCAGGTCATCGACAAAGGTATCCCAACGGCAGGCTTGTTGGCCCAGGGGATAGTCGCGAAATACGCCGATCACTACATCGCGGCCTCATGTGAAGTTGAACGCGAAGTCTGTGATTTAGAACCGGACGTCCGACGACGAATACGTCAGGAAAAAGCAGCGCCGCTGATGGATGCGTTTCATACCTGGATGACCGCCCAGCGCGAGCAATCGCAAATACGGTTTCTGACATAGTACCAAGGTAACCGTCCGGCCAGTACCCTCTCCTGATAGCCCTCTAAATTAGCCAATATAGTGGACACCATTTTTTAGTGGACACTATCTTGGATACAGTTGCCCCAGCCCGTCGAGCCGGTCGCCGCCCCAACTTTCCGCTGGGCTTTAAACGCCAAGTCGTCGAGGCCTCCTTTCAGCCCGGGGCCTCCGTGTCGTTGATCGCTCGCGAACATGACGTCAATGCCAACCTAGTTTTTCGCTGGCGGCAGCAGTACCAAGAAGGGCTGTTCGGCCCGGTCAGCCAGAGTGCAACTCTTTTGCCCGTCCAGGTGATCGAGGCGCCAATGGATCTGCCGCAAGTCGTCCAGCCACAGGCAGAGTGTTATTCCGAGATCGCAGTTGAGGTAGGAAAAGCCAAGCTGCGCCTCACGGGCACGCCAGATCCGCAGACGCTGCAACTCGTCTTGCAACAGTTATTGCGATGATTGCCCCACCCGCTCGAACCCGTATCTGGATAGCCGCTGGCGTCACGGACATGCGCCGTGGCTTCGATGGATTGGCGGCCTTGGTGCAGACTCAACTGGAAGCCGATCCCTTCTCCGGTCAGATCTTCGCCTTTCGCGGACGACGCGGTGACCGGATCAAATTGTTGTGGTGGGATGGCGACGGCTTGTGTCTATTTTGCAAACGGTTGGAACAAGGCCGCTTCGTCTGGCCGCAAGCAACCAGCGGCAGCGTGTCGCTGACGGCTGCGCAGTTATCGATGCTGTTGGAAGGCATTGATTGGCGCAGGCCAATTCGTACAGCACCCGTCCTCGCGGTCTGACTTGCCGCGCTGAAAAAAGCCCCAGTAACATGCGGTCATGACTCTCGTGACCGACTCCCTGCCGAACGATCTTCAAGCCTTGAAGACTCTGGTCTCTGCCCAGCGGGCAGAGATTGAGCGCTTGAAAATGATGATCGCCAAGCTGCGTCGTACGCAGTTCGGTCGCAGCTGCGAGCAACTGGACGCGATGATCGATCAACTTCAGTTGAGCCTTGAAGAGCTGCAAGTCAGCCAAGCCGAAATGACACCGCCAGTCGAACCGGCACCTCGCGCAGTTTCGCGCCGCAAACCATTGCCCGAACACCTGCCTTGAGAAACTCACGTGCATCAGCCCGAGTCGCAATGCACGGGCTGCGGTGGGAAGCTTCGCTATTTGGGTGAGGATGCGTCCGAAGTGCTGGAGTACGTTCCGGCACGTTTCAGAGTGATCCGCCATGTTCGCCCCAAGTGGGTCTGCCGCTGCTGCGAGCACATCGCCCAGGTGCCTGCGCCAAGTCGACCAATAGCCCGAGGCCTTGCAGGCCCGGGGTTGTTGGCCCATGTGCTGGTCTCCAAGTTTGTCGATCATCTGCCGCTGTACCGGCAGTCCGAGATCTACGCCCGTGAGGGCGTGGAGCTGGAGCGCTCAACCCTGGCCGACTGGGTCGGCCAGAGCAGCCAGTTGCTGCGACCACTGATCAACGCCCTTGAGCACCACGTCATGAGTGGTCACAAAGTCCATGCCGACGACACGCCGATTGGCGTGCTCGCGCCGGGCAACGGCAAGACCAAAACGGCTCGCCTGTGGACATACGTGCGCGACGACCGACCTGCGGGTGACTCGACACCGGCGGCGGTCTGGTTTGCCTACTCGCCGGATCGCAAGGGGCAACATCCGCGTGCTCATCTCAAGAGTTTCAGCGGGATCTTGCAGGCTGACGGCTACGCCGGTTTTGCTCAGCTGTATGCCACGGGCACTATTGAGGAAGCCGCGTGTTGGGCTCATGCCCGCCGCAAGTTTTACGACGTCTACAAAGACCTGGCTTCACCCCTTGCCGCCGAGGCACTGCAACGGATTGCGGCTTTGTATGCCATCGAAAGCGAGATTCGAGGGCAACCGCCCGACCAACGAAAAGCGGTTCGGCAAAGCCGGGCCAGTCCGCTGCTGGAACACCTGCACGCATGGCTTAATCAGACGCTGACTCAACTGTCGAAAAAGTCGGCATTGGGCGGTGCAATCCTCTATGCCCTCAACCGGTGGCAGGCCTTAATGCGCTACTGCGATGACGACCGAATCGAAATCGACAACAATGCCGCCGAACGGGCGCTGCGCGCCGTCGCATTGGGTCGCAAAAATTACCTGTTTGCCGGTTCCGATGCCGGCGGAGAACGAGCGGCTGCGATTTACAGCCTGGTGGGTACTGCCAAGCTAAACGGGTTAAACCCACAGGCCTATCTGACCTACGTGCTTGAGCACATTGCCGAGCACCCGATCAATCGGGTGAGCGAGTTGCTGCCCTGGAACATTTCTTTGAACCACACTGAACACTGCGAGGCCGCCTGATCCATGGTTAAAACTGTCCGTTTACCCAAACCCGCCGCCGACCTGTTGCTGCTGCACATTGAGCTGAAGTGGATCACTCCGACGATCTGGCGTCGGTTCGCGGTGCCTGAAAACATCACCTTGGGCAAACTGCACCATGTCATCCAGGTCGTGATGGGCTGGAGTGATAGCCATCTGCATGAGTTTGAAATTGCCGGTGAGAATTACGGTATTCCCGATCCTGATGGCTGGGGGCCGACGGTGAACCCTGAAGCACGTAAACGCTGATCAAGGCGCTGAACGGAAAGCGCACATTCAATTATCTCTACGACTTTGGTGACAGCTGGCATCACAGTATCAAGGTCGAAAAAATGCTACCCGCTATTGCCTGTCCTCAGGTGCCGTACTGCATCGAGGGGGCCAATGCTTGCCCACCGGAAGACGTGGGTGGCGGGCCTGGTTACGAGGACTTTCTAGAGGCGATGGCCAACCCCGATCATCCAGAGCATGACGCGATGGTTGAATGGCATGGAGATGTTTTTGATCCAGCGGCATTTGAGTGCGAGCGCGTGAATCAGTGGTTTAAACGGATTAAGGTTTGAGTTGCAAGGCGGTGTAGCTCGGACGCTTACGTACCAAGGGGCTAAAGGGTGGCTTCAGTACTGGTGTATCACACTGCCTGATAGAGGAGAGCAGTGCCTCGACGATTATGTTGTTCTCCACTCCAGCGCTTGGAGCCTCCTCCGGGAACGCTTGGTACCTGTCCTACTTGTGATAAAGATGGATAGTAGTGCGTAAAGCGGTTGAGCATATGCGAAGCGTCAATGGGTTGATGTAAAGTTAATTAATAGTCGGGAGGAATGATGTTTGAGTTCGGGAAGTTGAAGGTTAAGTTAAAAGCCATGAGTTGGTCGGGGCGTTTTTATAGTTTTTCTGTCGCTGTTACAGTGCTTGGGATGTTCTTGTCAGTGCTAATGGGTGTTGCAATATTAAATAGTGCTATCTTGATTGCTTCTCTAGGGTTTGTTGTTGGCTTCATGTTTGTATGTTTACGCACCTATCGCTGGTTTATCTCTGTATGGGACAAGCCGTTTGGTAAAACCCCTATTATCCTGCTGCACTTGTTGGTGTTGCTGATATCGACAGCCATTTCAAGATGGGTTGTGGCTGAAGCCTTGGGGCTGCCACCGCAATCATTTGACATTACGGTTGGATTTCTAGTACTTGTCTTTTATATTCCTGCATGGCTGCTCTTGGGAGCCTTCGTGTTTACCCTGCTGGGGTTCCTACTTTTAATCGGCGTCGGGCTAGGAGCATTACTTTTAATCCCTCTGTCTGTTATCGCAAACCTGTTGAATATTTTCAATCTGCTGCCGTACCTGCGCAAAGCATGGAGCAAAGTTGCGCCAGCCAGGCTCAGCTTTATCGATGCACAGGGGCATTCGGTAGGCGCACTGTTGAGCGGAGTCATTCTGATTAATTTATATGGAGCGCTCATTTCTGAAGCTCGGCCGTGGATTTACTCCTCGGTCAGATTGATAGCTGTCCTCAGTGATTTTCAGCCTGCCGTTAACTATCCCGGCGTGCAAGCGGGTGAACGTGCCCATCCGTTAGATAACGGTTTTGTTGCCATAGCCAAGGAATTGGCTGATAAGAGTATTGAAATCGAAGTGAAAAAACAGATTGAAGACTTTGAGCATCCGCAAAGTCACCCTGTCATCACTCCCATCCCTTCGATGAAACAGCTGACCGATCCACTTATCCAACGCATGGATGACTATTTAACTACGTTGCCCAGGCACGGACGGCCCGGCTGACTGTTAGACGGCATTAAAGCCGGTGCGGATCTTGTCTGCCGGCACTATCGACGGGCCGGCGTAACACGTCGCGACGGCGTCGATCGGCTGCGGGGTAGACAAGCTGATATTCAAAATATGGCTCTGGTAATTGCAAATGCCGAGTGGGGTTGAAATATCCACGACTTTTGGCCTGTTAGGATGCTGTGCATTGAGTTTGGAAAAGATTCTGCTGGAAACCTTGGAAGATCTTGAGACGGTTGGAGCGTGGACGGAGGCCACTCTTTGGCTTGGGCTGGAGTGATTTCATGAGCGGATTCTTGGGTATAGGGCTGGGGGCATCCTTTTCAAACCATCCAAAGCATGCCCTCAGATGTGCCCCCAATGTAGCAATCCACTGGAAGTGAATGGAACTCCATGGTTTGTGGAAAGGCAGAAATGATCAGCTAAACAGCCTGCCCGACAACGCCTATAGACTCTCAGGATCGCCAAAAAACATCTGAATCCGCGACCTCAACCACCGCTCTCCCGGATCATTGTCCTGCGATCCGCGCCATGCCATGTGCAGTTCGAAACTGCGCACCGGCAGCGGTGGGTCCTCGGCGCGCAGGCCGCCGGCTGAGGTCAGTGCCTCGGCCGCGTAGTCGGGCACGGTGGCGAGTATGTCGGTGCCCGCCAGCAACGTGCCCAGGCCGTTGAACTGCGGCACGGCGAGCACCACATGGCGCTTGCGATCGAGCTTTTCCAGTTCTTCATCGATAAACCCGCTCAGGTCGCCGGCAAACGACACCAGGGCGTGGGGGCGGCTGCAGAAGTCGTCCAGGCTCAGGGAGCCAGGCACGCTGTCGGCGCGCAGCAATTTGGGCAGGCTGCGCCGCAAAACCTTGCGCTTGGCGTTGGCGGGCAGGTCGGCGGTGTAGCTGACACCGATGGAAATTTCGCCGGAGGCCAGCAGGCCTGGCATCAGGATGTAATTGACGCGGCGCACCACCAGCACGATGCCGGGGGCTTCGGCGCGCAGGCGTTTGAGCAGTTGGGGGAGCAGGGCGAATTCGACGTCGTCGGACAGGCCGATACGGAACACGGCAGTGCTGGTGGCCGGGTCGAATTCGGCGGCGCGGCTGACGGCGGTGGAGATCGAGTCCAGGGCCGGGGAGAGCAGGGCGAAGATCTCGACCGCGCGGGCCGAGGGCTCCATGCTGCGGCCGGTGCGCACGAACAGCGGGTCGTCGAACAGGCCGCGCAGGCGCGAGAGCGCGGCGCTGATGGCGGGCTGGCCGAGGAACAGTTTCTCGGCAGCGCGGGTCACGCTGCGCTCATGCATCAAGGTTTCGAATACGATCAAGAGGTTAAGGTCGACACGACGCAGGTCGTTACGGTTCATCTTGTGTCCTGGAAGAGTCTGCAAACTTGACGAGAGCGGCCCTGTGTAAACAATGACCGGCATGAATCTTACGGGGAAAGACTGATACTCTGCACAAGATTATTGAGTTTTCCTACGAAAGCTGAGGTCTGTAGCTTAGTCGCGGAATCAATGACAGGCATGTCGACTATTAATGGCGACCGGTGGCCTTACCCCCAAAGCCCAGATAAAGTTCATGGCATTAGAGGTTACTTTGACGAGGTTTGCGATGTCCCGCACGATCCGTTTTCACAAGTTTGGTCCGGCCGAGGTGCTCAAATGCGAAGAGCATGCAGCCGCGCAGCCCGCACCGGGCGAAGTGCAGGTGCGTGTCGAGGCCATTGGCGTCAGTTGGTATGACATTCTGTGGCGCCAGAACCTGGCGTCTTCCCATGCACGCCTGCCGTCCGGTCTGGGCCATGAAATGGCCGGCGTGGTGGTCGCCCTTGGCGATGGCGTGGATGACTTGGCGGTGGGCGACAAAGTGGCCAGCTTTCCGGCCGAGAGCCCTAATGATTACCCGGTGTATGGCGAGCAGATCATCCTGCCCCGCTCGGCACTGACCCGTTACCCGGATGTGCTGAGCCCGATTGAAGCCAGTGTGCACTACACGCCGCTGCTGATCGCCTACTTCGCCTACATGGATCTGGCGCGGGTCAAACCCGGCCAGTTTGCGCTGGTCACCGACGCCAGCCATTGCGCCGGCCCGTCCTTCGTGCAACTGGGCAAGGCCTTGGGGGTGCGGGTGATTGCGGCGACCAAAGACAGCGCCGAGCGTGATTACCTGATGTCCCTCGGGGCGGAAAAGGTCATTGTCACCGAGGAGCAGGACCTGCTGATGCAAATCAACAAGTTCACCGACAATCGCGGCGTCGACGTGGTATTCGATGGCCTCGGCGGCCCACAGATGTCGTTGCTTGGCGATGTGCTGGCACCGCGCGGCAGCCTGGTGCTCTATGGTCTGCAGGGCGGTAATCAGACGCCGTTTCCGGCTTGTGCGGCGTTCCAGAAGAACATTCAATTCTTTGTGCACTGCATTGGCAATTTCACCGGCAAACCGGAGTTGGGCATTATCCAGGACCAGGTTGCCATGCAGCGTGCATTGCGTGATATCAACCAGTTGACCGCCGACCGTGTGCTGGTACCGCTGAAAACCACGGTGTTTGCCTTTGACCAGTTCGTTGAAGCGCACCGTTATATGGATGAATGCCCGTGCCGTGAGCGGGTGGCGCTGCAAGTTTAAGCTGTTTCGTGTGTAGGAACATTCGTAAACGACTGTTCCGAGCCCTCGGCGTATGGGACAAAAGCGCCATTTGACAGGGCTTAACCCGCGCGCTTTCCAATGCGCGCAACCGTCCCTCAGTCCCGTAAACGATACCTTTGCCCCGGACGCCGCCCTGAATTTCAGCGCGGCGTTGTCGTGTGTGGGTGATCCACTTGACGTCTGATCCTGAACTGAACTGGTTTTCGGCCGGCTTCTGTATCTGTTAATCATTATTCCAGCCTTGATAATTGTGTTCTTACTTCAACTCAAGGACCGAGTAATGATTGATGCACTGATACGCCGGCGGGTACTTACTGCGGTTTTTAATAGTGCGGCATTTGCGGCGGACTCAGGTCTTGCACGCTTCCCTGCTGACGCTCAATCAACTGACATTCATGGAGCAGTGTCTGGCAAATTTAATTTGTCGGATGGATCTTTTAATTCGGGGTTAAAGGAATGTAGGAGATTGTCTGAATATTCCTAGGAGAGTCATCAGCACCGGCGTGAGCCGCGGGCATGCGGGCGTTCGAGGCCATGGAGGCTTGGGCGTACGTTTCGCGCAGTCAATGTCGATTTTTTACAAGGTGCTAGTGTTGGGTCACCGTCGGCACCACACCGCAAACGACTTTCCTGGCAATTCAATAGATCAAGCAACTCGGTTTGATAGTTGTTTGAAACTTATATTTCAACTCAGGTAGTAGAGCTATGAGCGCTATTCACGAACAGGCTATGACGTATGTTTACCAGCAAGTTCAGCAACGATTGATCGGGTACTTCAGTCGTGCGGAACGTACGGCGCTGCAGTTGTTGATCCAGCGTATTGTCGTGGCGGCAGGCGGCATGGAGCATATCGGCGACTACAAGGTGCTGGTCGCCCACGGCGGCGGTGAGGTCAGCAGCTACACGTTGGCGATGCTGCGTGCTGCGCAATTGAGTATCGCCGGGCGATCACCGATGACGTTCCAACTGCGGGTGGCGACGCTGCGCCATGCCGGCATGACCCAGCGCACACTCGATACCATCCACAATGGTTACAGCCGCCTGTTTTTCCATGACGATGACCGCGTTGAATTGCTGATGGTGGAAAACCATGAGGTACTGCCATTCAATCATCAGCGCCCGGTATCGACCCAGGGCTGTGAAGCGGCACAACGCAACCGGTTGATGGTCGGTCACCTGAGCTGCGGCGATATCTGCGCAACCTTGTGCAACGACACCTATCTGGCCCTGGGGGATTTCTATCAGCGTGTCACCGCGTGGGACGGCGGCGTGCACGTGCTGGTCAGTGGCGATTCTGCGCGCAAGCAGAGCCAACTGCTGGCCTGGCTGAAAAAAGCCGCTCAGGCGGGTTCGGACAAGGGCCGCACCGACAGGGCCCTGTCTCTGGACCGCCTGTTCGCGCGCATGGACCAATGGAGCGAGGATTTCTATCGCGACCTGTATGGCGAGCATTATCAGGCCAGGGCCGACATCAGCGCCGGCGGTTACCGTCCCCTGGCGTATATCGGTTTCGCCGACCTGCTCGAAGGCATAGACCCGGCCAGCGCACCGTTGCTGACCGAGTTCATGGCGTATACCCCAGACCCCTTGGGGTTTCATTTCAGCCACCCGGCGTTTGCCAATCCCTTGTTGATGGCCCATCTGCGCGGCCTGAAAGCTGAATGCCTGCGCGAATTACCGTATGGGGAAGGTGTTGAAGAGTTTCTGTTGCTGGCGCAGGAGCAGCTCGATCATGTGCAGATTCCGCTGGAACTGCTGGCCCAGGCCGGCAGCAGTGAAGGGCGCGCCGCGGCCACCGCCTGTGCCCGGCAGTTTTTCGGGCTGGATGAAAGTCAGATGATCTGCCTGATGTTTTCGCCCTTCATCCATCATGGTGAACGGCTGGAAAGCTACCTGCGCCAGTGCCATCCCGGCATGCTCGTGGCATTGCCCGAACTGCACAAGGTGCTGCAGGGCAAGCCGGCCGCCGAGATGCTGCAACAGTGGGTGACGGTTGCCAGCGGTTTGCCGCTGCCCTTGCTTCAGCATCTGTATCGTCAGCGGCCAATGACCCTGCTGCCGGCCAGCAGTGCGCGCAAGCACACCCTTGAGCGCGACCTGACCTCTCATGACATGGCTCGGCAGCTGTCCGCTCGATGACGTTGCGTGGCGCGCGACAAGCGGACTTCGCCTACCAGGCGGTGTATCGCTACATGATCAATCTGATCAACGAGGTGAGTACCGATACGCGAGTGAAGCTGCCGTCGCTGCGCGAGCTGTCCCAGCGCCTGAATGTCTCGATCTCCACCATCCAGTATGCCTATTCGCTGCTGGAGAAAGAGGGCCGGGTGTACTCGGTGGCCAAGTCGGGGTATTACGCCTGGCCCCTTGCCGACAGCGCTGCGACATGTGCCAGTGGGGACTTGCTCGAACGTCTGTACGTGGCGGCGCGACGCCCGGCCATGGCGGTGCTCAGCGGTGATGAACCGGCGCTACTGGCCAATCTGGACGATACCTTGCTGCGCCTGGAGCGCGAGCTGGTGCGCCAGTATCCGCGTCAGTCGCAGCACAGTTCCCAGTCGTGCGGCGTATGGGAGCTGCGCGCGGCGCTGGCGGCGCGCTACACCTCATCACCCACGCGCTGCTGGCACGCGGACGATGTGTATGTGGGTGCTGACCTGCGTGGCGTGCTCGACATCCTCATCGAGGTGCTGGGGTTGCGCGGTGCCACGGTGTTGGTCGAGTCGCCCTGTGACTGGTTGATCCTGCGTCTGCTGCAGGATGCCGGCGTGCGAGTGATCGAACTGCCCTGGGTGCACGCGGGTCGCCTTGATCTGGGGGCGCTCGAACGCGCCCTGCGCGAGGAATCCGTGCAACTGCTGTTGATGTCATCGTCGGTGAGTCTGCCGGCAGGGGTGGCCGTGCAACCTCAGGACCGCCTGGAGCTGGCCCAGTTGCTGGACCATTACGGTTGCTGGCTGTTGGAAAACGACCTGTATGGCGAATTGAGCTTTGTGCCGACTCAGGGCCCGCTGCGTGACCTGGTCAACCCCGAGCGGCTGATCGTGTTTTCCTCGTTCGAGAAAATCCTCGGGCCGGAAGCGCCTTACGGTTATGTGCTGTCGCGGCACATGAGCAGCGACCTGCAGCGCCAGTTCCTGCTGCGCTCGTTTCGGTTATCGGCGATTCGCCAGCGGGCGATTGCGCGGTTGTACCAAAGCGGTCGCATCGACCTGCACCTGCGTAGCCTGCGCACGTTATTGCGCGAGCAGGCCAGCGCCATGGGTGAACTGCTCGATCAGCATCTGGGAGGTCTGGTGACGTACCGGATGCCGGTCGGCGGCGCGACATTCTGGCTGGAGTCGGCCAAAGCGGTGGATATGCGCCAGGTGTTCCAGTATCTGCTGGCGCGCGCCGTCGTTATTGCGCCCGGCGAGCTGTTCAGTGTCAGCGGTTTGCATCATCAACACCTGCGTCTGAGCCATACCTTCCACGGTCTGCCCAATCTGGACAACGCCCTGGCTGCGCTGGGCGAGGCACTGCGCCAGGGGCAGAGCGTCTAGCTGTATGAAATTTCTCCCCATCAAGTAGGATCGATACCGTCGCGCGGTAGTCCAAGTGCCAGTAAACTGCTTTTTTCCGACTTCTTCTTTTCGAGGTTCATGCATGACAATCAGTCCTTTTGCGGGCAAACCGGCGCCGGCTCAGTTGCTGGTGGATATCCCGCGACTGGTCACGGCCTATTACACCGGCCAGCCTGATGCAGCGATCTCCACCCAGCGCGTGGCGTTTGGTACGTCCGGGCACCGTGGCAATTCCTTCGAGCTGAGCTTCAACGAATGGCATGTGCTCGCCATCAGCCAGGCGATCTGCCTGTACCGTGAAGCCCAGGGCATCAATGGCCCGCTGTTTGTCGGCCTGGATACCCACGCACTGTCGACCCCGGCCGGCGCCAGCGCGCTGGAAGTGCTTGCCGCCAATGGCGTGCACGTCATGCTCGCCGAGGGTGACGAATACACCCCGACGCCAGCGATTTCCCACGCCATCATCTGCTACAACCGCGGCCGCACCAGCGGCTTGGCGGACGGGATCGTCATCACGCCGTCCCATAACCCGCCGCAAAGCGGCGGTTACAAATACAACCCGCCCAATGGCGGGCCGGCCGATACCCACGTCACCAAATGGATCGAAGCCAAAGCCAACGAGCTGCTGGCCAACCAGTTGGCCGGGGTCAAGCGCATGACCCACGCCCAGGCGCTCAAGGCGGACACCACCCATCGCCATGACTACCTCAACACCTACGTGGCGGACCTGATCAATGTGATCGACATGGATGCCATCCGCAGCGCCGATCTGCGCCTGGGCGTCGACCCGCTGGGTGGAGCAGGGGTGCGTTACTGGTCGGCGATTGCCGAGCATTACCGCCTGAATCTTGAGGTGGTGAACACCGAAGTCGATTCGACCTTCCGCTTCATGAGCGTCGACTGGGACGGCCAGATCCGCATGGACCCGTCCTCCAGCTATGCCATGCAAGGCCTGATCGGGCTCAAGGAACGCTTCGACGTGGCCTTCGCCTGCGACCCGGACCACGACCGCCACGGTATCGTTACCCCGTCCGGCGGATTGCTGGCGCCGAACAACTACCTGGCGGTGTCGATTGACTACTTGTTCCAGAACCGTCCCGACTGGCGCGCCGATGCGGCCGTGGGCAAGACGGTGGTCAGCAGCGGCTTGATTGACCGCGTGGCGGCAAACATCGGCCGTCGCCTGTATGAAGTGCCGGTGGGCTTCAAGTGGTTTGCCGATGGCTTGTTCGACGGCTCGCTGGGCTTTGGCGGCGAAGAAAGCGCCGGTGCATCGTTCCTGCGCAAGGACGGCACGGTGTGGAGCACCGACAAGGACGGTCTGATCCCGGCCTTGCTGGCGGCCGAGATGACCTCGCGCAAAGGTCAGGATCCGAGCCAGATCTACCGTGGCCTCACCGATGCGCTGGGCGAGCCGTTTGCCATTCGCGTCGACGCCAAGGCCACCCCGGCGCAGAAAGCCCTGCTGGGCAAGCTGTCGCCGGAGCAGGTCACGTCCACGCAACTGGCCGGGGAGAGCATCCAGCAGATCCTCAGCCATGCGCCGGGCAACAACCAGGCCATCGGTGGCTTGAAAGTGATGACCGAAAACGGCTGGTTCGCCGCACGGCCATCGGGTACCGAGGATATCTACAAGATCTACGCCGAGAGTTTTATCGGCGAAGATCACCTCAAGCAACTGGTGGAAGAAGCGCAAGTGCTGGTTGACGGCGCTATTTCTCAATAACCGCCCTGTGTAGAGCGGGCTTATTGTGGCGAGCGGGCTTGCCCCGCGTTGGGGTGCGAAGCGCCCCCAATCAAGGGAAACGCGGTATACCTGACACTGCGCAGAGCATGGTCTTGGGGCTGCTGCGCAGCCCAACGCAGGACAAGCCTGCTCGCCACCGGGTATGCGGCTGTCCGATATTTGTAAATCAGGCCAGGTCGACCAGCACGATCTCGCTGTCTTCAATCGCGGTCACCCGCAGCACCCGCTCATCCTCCACCGCCACGCCGTCGCGAGCCTGCGCGCGCAGGCCATTGACCTCAATAACCCCCGTGGCCGGCACCAGGTAGGCTCGGCGTCCACCGTCCAGGCGGTATTCGGCACTTTCCCCGGCTTTCAGGTTGGCCGCCGCCAGTCGCGCATCGGCGCGAATGCGCAGGCTTTCGCTGTCGCCGCGCTTGCCACTGGCCAGGGTCACGAAGCCCTCGCGACCATCCTGCGGAAACGGCTTGGCGCCCCATGACGGCGGCAGCCCGGCTTCATTGGGAATGATCCAGATCTGGAAAATCTTCGTCGGTGCGGCTTCCAGGTTGTATTCGCTATGGGCAATCCCGGTGCCTGCGCTCATCACCTGCACGTCACCGGCTTCGGTGCGGCCCTTGTTGCCCAGGTTGTCGGCATGGCTGATGGCACCCTCGCGCACATAGGTGATGATTTCCATGTCCCGGTGCGAATGCTGCGGGAAGCCGGTGCCCGGCGCGATGATGTCGTCGTTCCACACGCGCAGGTTGCCCCAGTGCATGCGCTTTGGATCGTGGTATTCGGCAAACGAAAAGTGATGATGGGCGTCGAGCCAGCCGTGATGAGCGCCGCCCAGGGAAGTGAAAGGTCGAAGTTCAAGCATGATCGTCTCCTCTGAATGGGCTCTATCATCCTTGAGCGGTTGATCGGTAAAAAGCGTAAAAAATGCCTGATTCCTATCAACCGATTAGATGGATTAACCGGGTTTTGACTTTCACTTCGTCGCCTAACTGCATGACGGCAAAGCAATTGGCTGGCACTGAACAGCGATTCCGGCGACCATGGCCCATTCGCCAGAATCAACATCCTCGCCGGAGTTCGCGTGCCGCAGCAAAAGCCCGATTTGCCCCCTGATCTGCTTCCGCTGGCAGAAATGCCCTTGTTCAAACGCCTCGCTGCACGCCTGTTTGGCCATGGCCTCACGCGGCTGCGTGCGCAGCACCGGTTCTCCTGGCTGCATGGCCAGGCCGACGGGTTTCGCAGCGGGCATGAGGCGGGCGTGGAGTACGGTTACCGCGAGGGCATGGCCGAGGGTATCGAGCAAGGGCGCCAAGTGCTGCTGATTCGTGATTTCCGCCCGGACGAGCACCGCGCGCCCGGAGTGGACGACAGCCTGTTCGACGATTGGCGCCTGCCGCTCACCGCCGAGATCAAAAAGCGCATCAAGGCCGATGTGGCGCGCCTGCTGCCCGCCCATGCCCAGCCCAGCACCGCGCAGTGGAAGATGATCTTCAGCGATACGCCGTCCACCTCGGTGATTGCCGGTGCCGGAGCCGGTAAATCCACCTCGCTGGTGTTGCGCATCCTGCTGCTCACCCATTACCTGGGCTTTGAACTCAGCTCGATGACCGTGGTGACCTTTACCCGTGAGTCGCGCAAGGACTTCGTCAACAAGCTGATGGACATTCTTGGCCTGTGGGGCCAACCCCTTGGCGTGAAAGAAGCGCAGGCCGTGGTGCGCACCTTTCACTCGCGCATTCTGCCGATGGTGCGCAGCCTGCCGGGGTTTGAGCGCCTGCAGGCGTTCGAAAACCTCAGTGCCGGCTTCGAGGACGCTGACAGCAACCCCTTCGACCTGCGCATCAACGACGCCCAGCGCCAGCAGATGAACGCCTGCTACCACCGGCTGCACGGTCGCCACGCGCGGTTTCGCGAATTGATCGCGCCGCTGGCCCGTCATGGCCTGCAGCTCAAGGAACTGGAGCGCGACCACCCGGACGTGCAGAAACGCATTGCGGTGACGGAGTTGGCGGCCAAGCGTGATGAAGAACTGTGCGATTTGATCGAGGACCTGTGGTTTCGCGCGGGTGCCTGGCCGATCAAGGGCATCGAGCCCAGCCGTCAGACGTTTGAAATCAACGGCGCCACGTTCCATTGTCACGGCTATGCGCCTGAGCTGGACGCCTGGGTTGTGCTGGGCTTCGATTCGCGGGAAAACCCGCAGATCAGCCGGCCCAACGCCAAGTTGTCGGTGCGTGCGGAGTGGGCGGTAAAGCGCACCCTGTTTCAAGCTTTCTGCCGCAAGCCATTGATTTGGCTGGATAGCTACGAATCATCAAGACGACTTTTGAGCAGCCTGGCCGGTGAGGCTACAGCTGGACCCGGCTTCGATTACAAGGTCAAGGGCGAGCTGGCCTCGGCGCCATTGCTGGACTGTTTCGTCACCGCGGCGGGCTTTATCGAGAACCTCGGCCTGGACGTGCCCACCGCCGTTGGCCAGATGACCTTCGCCAGGGATGACCCCGACCGCTTGTTCTTTGAGGCACTAAGCATTTTCTGGAAAGACCTGGAAGAACACCTGCTCGAACAATCGCCGCCAATCATGACCTATAACCGCATGTTCTCGCTGTTTGGCGAGAACATGCCGGAAAACCTCAAGTTGCTCAGCGACGCGCTGTTGCGGCCGCTATCGCACCTGATGATCGATGAATTCCAGGACGTGTCGCCGCAGATCGTCTCGTGGATCCGCGCCAGCCTGCGCGAAATCCGCAGCCGCGGCCCGGCCATGCATGTGGGGCGCGGCGCGCAGCGTTCTTCGTTGCTGTGCGTGGGTGATGACTGGCAGTCTATCTACGGCTGGCGCGGCAGTTCGCCCAAGTACTTCATGGAATTCAACACCGAGTTCCCGTCGCCCGGCACCACTCGGGTGATGCTGGGCGAGAACTACCGCAGCCATCAGCACATCATCGATGCCGCCGAGCATATCGTGCGCGCCGCGCCGGCTATTCCCGGCAAGAAAGCCAAAGCCAGTGGCGCGCCCAAGGCGCTGGTGCCCGTACACGTCGTGGCCCGCGACGATGCTGCATTGGGCCAGCAGCTACAGGCGCACTATCAGCAGGGTGACTCGGTATTAATGCTGTATCGAAAAAGCAGCGATAAGCTATTGATTCAGGATCATATTCAGGCGGTAGTTAATGCTGATTCGAGCTTGCCGGCACCCGCGCGCAGGTTGAAACAGCTGACGTATCACAGCGCCAAGGGGCTGCAAGCGGATGCAGTCTTTCTGTTGGGCGATTGTCAGCACGTCACCAGTTCGCCTTACAAGAACCAGGTGTACCGCATGGCAGGCCTGGGCAAGGCAGGCGACAACGAGCCCTATGACACGGCGCAAAAAGATGAAGTGCTGCGCCTGGCGTATGTCGGCATCACCCGGGCTGTCAGTCATTGCTACTGGTACGTGGAAAAGCCCGAAGGCGCGGCGGTGAATGTGCCGAGGGCATCCGAGCGGGTAGACGGCAAAAAGGCGTTTTTCGATGATCAGCGGATTTGAAAGTAAGCTGGTCAATGTGGGAGGGGGCAAGCCCCTCCCACCTGTTCACGCCCGTAAAGACTGTGGCGGCACAAACGACGCCAGCTCATCCTCGATCGCTTCGATGATGCGCTCTACATCGGCAGCGTTCATCACCGAGGCGCAGGGAATGCCGGCAATCGCAATCAGCGTCTCGCCGCTTGCGCGGTCGAACAGGCGGGCGACCATGCTGCCGGGCGCGTCCATGCTGCCCTCGAAGCCGGTTGGATGAAAATGCCAGCGCATCAGTTGACAGGCATTCGGGAACGTTACTTTGTTCATGTTGCCCACCTTGTTCATTGAGCACTTCCTTTAGCTCGCGGCAGGAGCCATAACTCTCTGTGGTCATGGCGCAGAAGCTTAAAAATAGCATCCGTTTGCGGTGGCCAGGTGAGATTTTTCGCGCCGTTGGGCGGTTCTTCACCTTCGCATTGACCTGGGTCATGCAACGCACGCCGGGTCAGGTCTCCAGGCAGGTCCAGCACGTAAAACCGACTCAGGTAACGGGTTAAGTTATTTGTCCCGGTAATAGGGGGCAATCGTCACGATAAATAATAAGTAGTGGCTCTTTAATGTTGCCAATGACACCGTGACAATAATTGGATCCATTATTTTCCTGTGCACTGTAAGTTGATGCCCGTGCCAGCTATTTAATATTTAAATAACAGCGCGGTGTATTTTGTAGGACAAAAAACCACGTCCCCCCATAAACATTGCCCGTTATTTGGGCAGGATGAATCTTCTGCACATTCTGATTGCAGAAATAGATGTAGACGAAAGATTTCAAGTTGTGTCAGTTTTCTTACGCCTTCAAAAGAGGCGAGTGATAGGACGATCTCGCCCGCGAGGTTCCTATCGACCCAAGACTGATGCACTTGCAAACAAGGAAGTACGTTTATGTCAAAAGTAAAAGACAAAGCTATTGTCTCTGCCGCTCAGGCCAGCACCGCCTACTCGCAAATCGATAGCTTCAGCCATTTGTATGACCGTGGCGGCAACCTCACGGTCAACGGCAAACCGTCCTACACCGTGGACCAGGCAGCGACCCAGCTGCTGCGGGACGGCGCGGCATACCGCGACGCCGATGGCAACGGCAAGATCGATCTCACCTACACCTTCCTGACCTCGGCCACCACGAGCACCCTGAATAAACACGGGATCTCGGGTTTCAGCCAGTTCAGCGCCCAGCAGAAAGCACAGGCAGCGCTCGCCATGCAATCCTGGGCGGACGTGGCCAAGGTCACCTTCACCGAGAAGGCCAGCGGCGGTGACGGCCACATGACCTTCGGTAACTACAGTGGCGGCCAGGATGGCGCAGCGGCCTTCGCCTACCTGCCCGGCACCGGCGCAGGCTACGACGGCACCTCGTGGTACTTGACCAACAGCAGCTACACGCAGAACAAGACGCCGGACCTGAACAATTACGGACGGCAGACCCTGACCCATGAGATCGGCCACACCCTGGGCCTGGCGCATCCTGGCGACTACAACGCCGGAAACGGCAACCCGTCCTACAAAGACGCGACCTACGGACAGGACACGCGTGGCTACAGCCTGATGAGCTACTGGAGCGAGAGCAACACCAATCAGAACTTCAGCAAAGGCGGGGTTGAAGCCTATGCCTCCGGCCCGCTGATCGACGATATCGCGGCGATCCAGAAGCTCTACGGTGCCAACTTCGCCACCCGCGCGACCGACACCACCTACGGCTTCAACTCCAACACCGGGCGTGATTTCCTCAGCGCAACCTCCAACGCCGACAAACTGGTGTTCTCGGTTTGGGACGGTGGCGGCAACGATACCCTGGACTTCTCCGGGTTCACCCAGAACCAGAAGATCAACCTCAATGAGACCTCGTTCTCTGACGTTGGCGGCCTGGTGGGCAACGTGTCCATTGCCAAGGGCGTGACCCTCGAGAACGCGTTCGGTGGGGCGGGTAACGACCTGATCATCGGCAACAATGCCGCCAACCTCATCAAGGGCGGGGCCGGCAACGACCTCATCTACGGCGGTGGCGGTGCCGATCAGTTGTGGGGCGGCGCGGGCAATGACACCTTCGTGTTCGGCGCCAGTTCCGATTCCCGGCCAGGGGCTGCGGACAAGATCTTCGACTTCACCAGCGGTGTGGACAAGATCGACCTGTCCGGCATTACCAAAGGCGCGGGCCTGAGCTTCGTCAATGCGTTCTCCGGGCATGCTGGCGATGCGGTGCTGACCTACGCCTCAGGCACCAACCTGGGCACGTTGGCCGTCGACTTCGCCGGCAAGGGTGTGGCGGATTTCCTCGTCACCACCGTTGGCCAGGCCGCTGTCAGCGACATCGTGGCGTGATGCACGGGCGCGGCGCTTCGGCGCCGCGCTTGCGGGCGGGAGCGTGAAGATGCAGTGGTTTTCCAAATTGATCACCGGTGTTGTACAGGTGATGTTCGTGTCGGCAGGAGCCCACGCAATGGCGAGCAGTCTGGTTTTACCCACCCCCGCGCAGTTGGCGGGGCACTGGGAATTGAAGCAGCAGGATCAGGTATGCAGCCTGGAATTACTGGAGCAGGCCAACGCACTGGGTGGCGATGTGGCGTGTGTGGCTCGTTGGCTGGGCGACAAGCCCTTGAGCTGGACACCCACCCCGGACGGAATCTGGCTTATGAATGCCGAAGGTAGAGGTATTACCCACTTGAATCGTCAGCGCGAAGGTGAGTACGAGGGCCGCACTCGATCCGGCGGCGTTGTGGTATTGCAGCGCAAACCTTAGTTACCGTTATAAGTCTATAACTTGATTGATTAGTTGACCGGCCCTGATGAAGGGTTGCGCCAACTAGTGCGCGTAGTTTGCTTCAAGGAAGATAAGAAGATATGGCCAAGCCCCATACCGTTGCACCCTTGTTCAAGGCGCTGGGTGAATACAAGAGCATCTTGATCAGTATCGGTTGTTTCACCGCCTTGATTAACCTGTTGATGCTGGTGCCGTCGATTTACATGCTGCAAGTCTATGACCGCGTGCTGTCCTCCCAGAATGAAACCACGCTGGTGATGTTGACGCTGATGGTGGTCGGCTTCTTCGCGTTTATTGGTCTGCTCGAAGTCATTCGCAGTTTTATCGTGATCCGCATCGGCAGTCATCTGGAGCGGCGTTTCAACTTGCGCGTCTACAAGGCCGCCTTTGAACGCAACCTGCACAGCGGGCAGGGCCATGCCGGGCAATCCCTGGGTGATCTGACCCATATCCGCCAGTTCATCACCGGGCCTGCGTTGTTCGCGTTTTTCGATGCGCCATGGTTTCCCATCTACCTGTTCGTGATTTTCCTGTTCAACGTGTGGCTGGGGGTGCTGGCTACGGCCGGTGCGGTGTTGCTGATTGGCCTGGCCTGCCTCAACGAATACCTGACCAAAAAGCCGCTGGGCGAGGCCAGTGGCTTCTCCCAGCAGTCGACCCAACTGGCCACCAGCCATTTGCACAATGCCGAAACCATTCAGGCCATGGGCATGCTCGGTGCGTTGCGCACCCGTTGGTTTGCCGTGCATTCGCAATTTCTCGGCCTGCAAAACCAGGCCAGCGACACCGGTTCGGTGATCACCTCCCTGAGCAAATCCCTGCGCCTGTGCCTGCAATCGCTGGTGCTGGGGCTGGGCGCGTTGTTGGTGATCAAGGGCGATATGACCGCCGGCATGATGATCGCCGGTTCCATCCTGATGGGCCGCGTACTCAGCCCCATCGACCAGTTGATCGCGGTGTGGAAGCAGTGGAGTTCGGCCAAGTTGGCCTATCAGCGTCTTGATGAGCTGTTGCGCGCCTTCCCGCCGGAGGGCGAGCAGATGGCCTTGCCGGCGCCCAACGGTCAGGTGAGCTTCGAAGACGTCAGCGCCGGCCCGCCGGGGCTGCGTCTGGCAACGCTGCACCACGTCAGTTTCGCCCTTGGCGCCGGTGACGTGTTGGGCGTGCTGGGCGCCTCGGGTTCCGGCAAGTCCACCCTGGCGCGGGTGCTGGTGGGGGTGTGGCCGACCCTGGCCGGCACGGTGCGCCTGGACGGCGCGGATATTCACCGCTGGGACCGTGACGACCTTGGCCCGCACATCGGCTACCTGCCCCAGGACATCGAGCTGTTCAGCGGCAGCATTGCCGACAATATCGCGCGTTTTCGCGAGGCCGACCCGGCGTTGGTGGTGAAGGCGGCGCAACAGGCCGGCGTGCATGAGCTGATCCTGCGCCTGCCTCAGGGCTACGACACGGTGCTGGGGGATAACGGCGGCGGCCTGTCCGGCGGCCAGAAACAGCGGGTCGCCCTGGCCCGCGCGCTGTACGGCGGGCCGCGCCTGATCGTGCTGGATGAACCCAACTCCAACCTCGACACCGTCGGTGAAGCCGCGCTGGCCAGCGCCATCGTGCAAATGAAGGCCCAGGGCAGCAGCGTGATTCTGGTGACGCACCGTTCTTCTGTTTTGGCCCAGGCGGACAAGCTGCTGGTGCTCAACGAAGGACGCCTGCAGGCGTTCGGGCCTAGCCAGGACGTGTTGCGCGCGTTGTCCGGCCAGCAGGACGCACCGAAGGAAAAACCGGGCGTCAGTTTCAGTCGCCAGTACCAAGCCGGAAGGAATCCAGGTGCATGAGCAGTATTACGTTCGAACAACGCGACGCCCGCTTTTTCACCCGCATGGGGTGGCTGCTGACGGTAGTCGGCGCGGGAGGGTTCTTCCTCTGGGCGAGCCTGGCACCCCTCGATCAGGGCATCCCGGTGCAGGGCACGGTGGTGGTGTCCGGCAAGCGCAAGGCGGTGCAAAGCGTCAGCCCCGGCGTGGTCAGCCGGATTCTGGTGCGCGAAGGCGAGACGGTCAAACGGGGCCAGCCGCTGTTTCGGCTCGACCAGACCCGCAACCAGGCCGACGTACAGTCACTGCAGGCCCAGTACCGCATGGCCTGGGCCAGCGTGGCGCGCTGGCAGAGCGAGCGCGACAACCGAGCGGCGATCACCTTTCCCGCTGAGCTGAGCGCCAACCCCGACCCGGCGCTGGCCCTGGTACTGGAAGGCCAGCGTCAACTGTTCAGCAGCCGCCGCGAAGCCTTCGCCCGTGAACAGGCTGGCATCCGCGCCAACATCGAGGGCGCCAGCGCGCAGTTGAACGGTATGCGCCGCGCTCGCACCGACCTGACCGCCCAGGCCCAATCGCTGCGCGACCAACTGGCCAACCTGCAACCGTTGGCCGACAACGGCTACATCCCGCGCAACCGGCTAATGGACTACCAGCGCCAGCTCTCCCAGGTGCAACAGGACCTGGCGCAGAACAGCGGCGAAAGCGGCCGGGTGGAGCAGGGCATCCTTGAATCCAGGCTCAAACTGCAGCAGCACAGCGAGGAGTACCAGAAGGAGGTGCGCAGCCAGCTGGCCGACGCGCAATTGCGCAGCCTCACCCTGGAACAGCAATTGACCTCCGCCGGTTTTGACCTGCAACACAGCGAGATCAACGCGCCGGCCGATGGCATCGCGGTCAACCTCGGCGTGCACACCGAAGGCGCCGTGGTGCGGGCCGGCGAAACCCTGCTGGAAATCGTGCCCCAGGGCACGCGTCTGGAAGTGGAAGGGCACTTGCCGGTGCACCTGGTGGACAAGGTCGGCACCCACCTGCCGGTGGATATTCTGTTCACCGCCTTCAACCAGAGCCGCACCCCGCGCGTGCCGGGGGAGGTGAGCCTGATTTCCGCCGACCAGATGCTCGATGAAAAGACCGGCGCGCCGTATTACGTGCTGCGCACCACCGTCAGCGAGGCTGCGCTGGAAACACTCCACGGCCTGGTGATCAAGCCCGGCATGCCCGCCGAGATGTTCGTGCGCACCGGCGAGCGTTCGTTGCTCAATTATCTGTTCAAGCCGCTGCTGGACCGCGCCGGCTCCGCGTTGACCGAGGAATGAGCATGAAGCCCGTATGCCTCGCTTTGCTGTTGAGCTGCGCCAGTGCCCAGGCCGCGATGGGCCCGTTCGATGTGTACGAGCAGGCCCTGCGCAACGATCCGGTGTTCCTCGGCGCGATCAAGGAGCGCGACGCCGGCCTGGAAAACCGCACTATTGGCCGCGCCGGCCTGCTGCCGCGGCTGTCCTACACCTACAACAAGGGCCGCAACAACTCCGAAGCGCACCTGCCTGACGGGCGCGGCGGCAGTTATCGCGACGACCGCAACTACAACAGTTACGGCTCCACCTTCAGCCTGCAACAGCCGCTGTTCGACTATGAAGCCTATGCCAACTACCGCAAGGGCGTGGCCCAGGCGCTGTTTGCCGACGAAAGTTTTCGCGAAAAGAGCCAGGCGCTGTTGGTGCGCGTGCTGAGCTACTACACCCAGGCGCTGTTTGCCCAGGACCAGATCGACATTGCCCGCGCCAAGAAGAAAGCCTTCGAGCAGCAGTTCCAGCAGAACCAGCACCTGTTCCAGCAGGGCGAAGGCACACGCACGGACATTCTCGAAGCCGAATCCCGTTACGAATTGGCCACCGCCGAAGAAATCCAGGCGCTGGACGAACAGGACGCGTCCCTGCGCGAGCTGGGCGCGCTGATCGGCGTGCAGAGTGTCAACATCCACGACCTGGCGCCGTTGAATCAGGGTTTTGGCGCCTTCACCCTCACGCCCGCCAACTACGACACCTGGCACGAACTGGCCCTGAGCAACAACCCCACGCTCGCGTCCCAGCGCCAGTCCCTGGAAGTGGCGCGCTACGAAGTGGAGCGCAACCGCGCCGGGCACTTGCCCAAGGTCACCGCGTATGCCAGCTCGCGTCAGCAGGAGTCCGACAGCGGCAACACCTACAACCAGCGCTACGACACCAACACCATCGGCGTCGAAATCAGTGTGCCGTTGTATGCCGGCGGCGGCGTGTCGGCATCCACCCGTCAGGCCAGCCGTGCCATGGAACAGGCCGAGTACGAGCTGGAAGGCAAGACCCGCGAAACCCTGATCGAACTGCGGCGCCAGTTCAGTGCGTGCCTGTCGGGGGTGAGCAAGCTGCGCGCCTATCAAAAGGCCCTGGCGTCGGCTGAAGCGCTGGTGGTCTCGACCAAGCACAGCATCCTCGGCGGCGAGCGGGTCAACCTCGACGCGCTCAACGCCGAGCAACAGCTCTACAGCACCCGCCGCGACCTGGCCCAGGCGCGTTACGACTACCTGATGGCCTGGACCAAGTTGCATTACTACGCGGGCAATTTGCGTGACACCGACCTTGCGAAAGTGGATGAGGCCTTCGGCCCTGTGAACCAACGCCCATAACAACACACACAGGATGGCTCTGATGATTACCGATTCGTCGCGTTTCAAACCCTTTACCGCAGGCTCCCTGCTGCTGTTGTCCGTTGCGGCGCAGGCGCAATACACCGAGACCGGCCAGCCCGGCAACGCCGCCAGCTGGCGCTCCGCCGAGTTCCAGAGTGACTGGGGCCTGGGGCGCATGAAGGCCGATGAAGCCTACGCCGCCGGCATCAACGGCAGCGGGGTAAAGATCGGCGCGCTGGATTCGGGCTTCGATGCCAGTCATCCAGAGGCTTCCACCGATCGCTTTCACCCGGTCACCGCCACCGGCACGTACCTGGACGGCAGCGCATTCAGCACCACCGGCGCGCTCAACCCCAACAACGATTCCCATGGCACCCACGTCACCGGCACCATGGGTGCCGCCCGTGACGGCGTCGGCATGCACGGCGTGGCTTACAACGCGCAGGTCTATGTGGGCAACACCAACGCCAACGACAGTTTCCTGTTCGGCCCCACGCCCGACCCCAGGTATTTCAAGACCGTGTACAGCGCCCTGGTGGACTCGGGCGTGCGCGCCATCAACAACAGCTGGGGCAGTCAGCCCAAGGACGTCAGCTACCAGACCCTCGGCGACCTGCACGCCGCCTATGCCCAACACTACAACCGTGGCACCTGGCTGGACGCGGCGGCCGATGTGGCCAGGGCTGGGGTGATCAATGTGTTCAGCGCCGGCAATAGCGGCTACGCAAACGCCAGCGTGCGTGCCGCGCTGCCGTACTTCCAGCCAGACCTGGAAGGACACTGGCTGGCCATATCAGGCCTGGATATCGCCAATAACCAGAAGTACAACAAATGCGGAGTCGCCAAGTACTGGTGTATTTCCACCCCCGGTGCGCTGATCAACAGCACCATTCCCGGTGGCGGTTACGGGATCAAATCCGGCACCTCGATGTCAGCGCCCCATGCCACCGGCGCGCTGGCGCTGGTGATGCAGCGCTACCCCTACATGAGCAACGAGCAGGCCCTGCAGGTGCTGCTGACCACCGCCACCCAGCTCGACGGTTCGCTCACCCAGGCGCCCAACACCACCGTAGGCTGGGGTGTGCCCGACCTGGGCCGGGCAATGCACGGACCGGGGCAGTTGCTTGGCGCGATGAATGTGAGCCTCGCCGCCGGGCAGGGCGATGTGTGGAGCAATGGCATCTCCGACCAGGCGCTGATCCAGCGCCAGGCCGAGGACCGCGCCGAACAGGCGGCCTGGCAGCAAACCTTGCGCGACAAGGGCTGGCAAAACGGCGTGGGCGCCAATGCCAGCCAGCAGGACCAGACCGATTACGCGGTAGGCACGGCACGCGATCAGGCCGCCGCGCGGCGCCTGTATGAAGGCAGCCTGATCAAGTCTGGCGCGGGCACGCTGGTGCTCAGCGGCGACAGCACCTATCGCGGCGCAACCGTCGTCAACGGCGGGCTGCTGGCGGTCAATGGCTCGCTCACCTCGGCGGTCACCGTCAACGACAGCGGCACCCTCGGCGGCTCCGGGCGTATCGCTGCGCTGTCCGTGAACAGCGGCGGGCGCGTGGCGCCGGGAAATTCCGTGGGCACCTTGCAGGTGGCGGGCGACGTCAACCTGGCGGCGGGCTCCACCTATGCAGTGGAACTGACCCCCAGCAGCAGCGACCGCATCGTCGCTGGCGGCCGCGCGATCCTTGGCGGTGGCAACGTGACCCTGGCCCTGGAAAACAGCCCGACCCTGCTCAGCGCGGCGCAGGCTCAAAGCCTGGTTGGCCGCCAATACGACATCCTGCAAGCAGCCGGCGGCATTCAGGGGCAGTTTGGCCAGGTGTTGCCCGATTATCTGTTCCTCGGTGGGCGTCTCGATTACGCCGCCACGGGCGTACAGCTGAACGTGGTGCGTAACGACGCAACCTTCGCCAGCGTCGCCGCCAACCGCAACCAGCGCGCCGTGGCCACGGCCGCCGAGCAGCTTGGCGCGGGCAACCCGGTGTATGAAAGCGTGCTGCGCTCCGACTCCCTGGCAGGCGCGCAACAAGGCTTGCAGCAGTTGTCCGGAGAAATCTACCCGGCAGTGGGTGCCATGCTCATCAACGACAGCCGCCAGGTGCGCGACGCTGTGGGTGAGCGCCTGCGCCATGTGCCGGTCACCGGCGAGCGCAACCTGTGGCTCAAGGCCCTGGGCGCCTGGGGCAAGAGCGACAACCGTAGCGAAACCGCCGGCTCCACCACCTCCCTCGGCGGTCTGCTGCTGGGCGTGGACGGCGCGCTGGATGAGCAGACCCGCGTCGGCGTGGTCGCCGGCTACAGCGACAGTTCGCTGAACCTGGGCAACGGCAGCCATGGCTCCGCCGCTGTCGACAGCTATCACCTCGGCGCCTATGCCGGGCGTGAAATCGGCGCCTGGCGCCTGAGCCTCGGCGGCGCGTACGGCTGGCACCGTGGCGACGTGAAGCGTGACCTGCAATATGGCGACGTCACCGGCAAGCAAAAGGCCAAGGTGGACGCGCGCAGTGCCCAGCTGTTTACCGAAGCCGCGTACCGCCTGCAACTGCAACCGCTGGCACTGGAACCGTTCGCCAACCTGGCCTACGTACATCTGGCCTACGTACATCTGGACAGCGATTCCTTCCACGAAAAAGGCGATGCGGCGGCGCTGGAGCGTGGCAGTGACCGACGTGACGTGGTGCTGAGCACCCTGGGGCTGCGTGCGCTGAAAACCCTCGCGCTCAACGACCACCAGCAGCTTGAGCTGTCTGGATCGCTGGGCTGGCAACACAGCCTGACCGCCGTCGAATCCGAAGAACATCTGGCGTTCGTGGCCGGCGGCCCGTCGTTCGCCGTGCGCAGCGCGCCGTTGCTGCGCGATGCGGCGCTGGTGGGCGTGCAGGCCAGCCTGGCGCTGAACAACGCGACCCGGGTCAACCTCGACTACAACGGGCAGTTGGGCGGCAGGGCGAAAACCCAGGGCGTAGGCCTGAGCCTGAACTGGCAGTTCTAAGGCACAGCATGAAGCCAGTTCCCACAGGGATCGGCGCTGTTATGGAAAAGCGATTTACACATTGGCAATAAGAAAACTAAGGAAGGTCACCGTGAACACACGCAAGTCAGGGTTAACAACCGCCATTCACGCAGCCTTGCGCCACCCGCGCAGCGCGCCCTATGGCGCATTGCTGTGCTGCCTGGCCAGCCTGGGCACCGCCCACGCCGCCCCCTATGTGGAAACCGGCAAGCCAGGCGATGCCGCCAGTTGGCGCAGCGCTGAGTTCAAGGCCGACTGGGGCCTGGGCGCGGTGCATGCCGATACCGCGTATGCCGCCGGCTACAGCGGCAAGGGTGTGAAACTGGGCATTTTCGACCAGCCGGTGTACGCCGCGCACCCGGAGTTTGCCAGCCCCGACAAAGTGTTGACGATTGTCACCGAGGGCATCCGCCAGTACACCGACCCGTATATCCCGGTAAAAGCCGGCGATGCGTTCCGCTATGACGGCACGCCGTCACTGGGTTCCAACGGCAAACTGGGCAACCACGGCACCCACGTCGGCGGGATCGCCGCAGGCAACCGCGACGGTGGGCCGATGCACGGCGTGGCGTACGGTGCGCAGATCATCAGCGCCGAGAACGGCGACCCGGGCCCCGAAGACGGCATCATCCTTGGCAACGATGGCGCCGTGTACAAGGCCGGCTGGGATGCCCTGGTGGCCAGCGGCGCGCGCATCATCAACAACAGCTGGGGGATTGGCATTGGCGATCAATACGCCAAGGGCGGACGGGATCCGGCGTTTCCCAATTTCACCGTGAATGAAGCCCAGGCGCAGTTCAATAACATCCGCCCGATCCTCGGCACCATCGCCGGCGGTGCCTACCAGGGCGCGATCGATGCCGCGCGCAGCGGCGTGCTGACGATCTTCGCCGCCGGCAACGACTACAACCGCAACAACCCGGATGCGATTTCGGGCCTGGCGTACTTCGTGCCGGAGATTGCGCCCAACTGGCTGTCGGTGGCCGCCTTGCAGCAAAACCCGGACACCGCGAGCGCCAACCCCTATGTGATCAGCACCTTTTCTTCGCGCTGCGGCTATGCGGCGAGCTTCTGCGTGTCGGCCCCCGGCACGAAAATCTTCAGCTCGGTCATCAACGGCACCAACCTGGACAACCTCACCACCGACTACGCCAACTTCAACGGCACCTCCATGGCCGCGCCCCATGTGGCGGGGAGTGCGGCGGTGCTGATGGAGCGCTTCCCGTACATGAGCGGCGATCAGATCGCCACGTTGCTCAAGACCACCGCCACCGACCTCGGCGCGCCGGGCATCGATTCGCTGTACGGCTGGGGCATGATCAACCTGGGCAAGGCCATCAACGGGCCGGGCATGCTGGTGACCGCCGAGGATATTCCGGCCGAGTTTCGCATCGACGGCGCCTACGGCAGCGGGCAGTTCGTCGCCGACCTGCCGGGCATCGGCGCGGTGGTGGATGCCGGCAAACCCACGCAGCGGGTGTGCACCGATGTGCATTGCGGGCTGGACGTGTGGAGCAATGACATTGCCGGCCATGGCGGCCTGACCAAGCTGGGCATCGGCACCCTGGTGCTGAGCGGCACCAACACCTACAGCGGCCCGACCCTGGTCAATCAGGGGCGGCTGGCAATCAACGGCTCGCTGACCTCGGACGTCACCGTCAGCCAGAGCGGCGTGGTTGGCGGCTCCGGGCGCATCGGTTCGCTGCTGGCCAAAAGCGGTGGCACCGTGGCGCCGGGCAACTCCATTGGCACGCTGAACGTGGCCGGTGATGTGACCTTCGACGCAGGCTCCACCTACGCCGTGGAACTGTCGCCCACCCGCAGCGACCGCATCGTGGCCGGCGGCACCGCCACGCTCAACGGCGGCACCGTGACCCTGGCCCTGGAAAACAGCCCGACGCTGCTCAGCACAGCGCAGGCGCAAAGCCTGATCGGGCGCCAGTACAACATCCTGCAAGCGGCCGGTGGCATCAATGGCCGTTTTGCGGCGGTACTGCCCGACTATCTGTTTATCGGCGGCAATCTGAACTACGGCGCCAACGGCGTGCAACTGGATGTAGCGCGCAACGCCAACAGCTTTGCCAGCGTGGGTGTCACCGATAACCAGCGTGCCGTGGCCGCAGCGGCCGAGCAGTTGGGGGCGGGCAATGCCGTGTACGAAAGCCTGCTGCTGTCGCCAACCGCCGCGTCGGCCCAGGGCGCTTTTCAGCAACTGTCGGGGGAAATCTACCCGGCGTTGGAGACGGCCCTGGTCAACGACAGCCGCTACGTGCGCGAGGCCGTGGGCGAGCGCTTGCGCAACGGTGAGATGGGCGCCTCCAGCGACACCGTCGACAGCCGTGGCAACGTCTGGGTCAAGGCCCTCGGTGCCTGGGGCAAGACCGACAGCCGCAGCGACACGGCGGGTTACACCACGTCCATCGGCGGCATGCTCGCCGGGGTTGACGGGGCACTGGATGAGTCCACCCGCATCGGTCTGGTGGCGGGCTACAGCGACACGTCACTGAACATGGGCAGTGACAGCCATTCGCGCGCGTCGGTCGACAGCTACCACTTCGGTGCCTATGCCGGGCATGAGATCGGCGCCTGGCGCTTGAGCGGCGGCGCGACTTACAGCTGGCACCGCGCCGACGTGAAGCGCGACCTGCAATACGGCGACGTTGCCGGCAAGCAGAAAGCCAAGGTCGATGCCCGCAGCACGCAAGTGTTCACCGAGGCAGCCTACCGCGTGAATCTGCCGGCGCTGGCGCTGGAACCCTTTGGCAACCTGGCCTACGTGCACCTGGACAGCGACGGTTTTACCGAGAAGGGCGATGCCGCCGCATTGAAAAGCGCTGACGACACCCGCGACCTGGTGCTGAGCACTCTGGGCCTGCGTGCGTTGAAGGCCTTCAATGTGAATGATCACCAGCAACTGGAGGTGTCCGGTACCTTGGGCTGGCAGCACAACCTCAGCAGCACCGATTCCGAGCAGCACCTGGCATTTGCCTCGGGCGGCCCCTCGTTTGCGGTGCAGAGTGCGCCGATGGTGCGTGATGCAGCGCTGGTTGGCGCACGAGTGAGCCTGGCGCTGAGCAAGGATGCGCGAGTGAACTTCGACTACAACGGCCTGTTGGCCAGCAAGGAGAAGGTCCACGGGGTGGGGTTGAGCCTCGACTGGGCGTTCTGACGCGTGAAGCGTTCCCGCGCCTGGCGCGGGAGCGATCGATTGGCTTTCTCGACAACATCAACAAAAGAGAGGCACGAGCGATGGGTATCTTTGACTATAAAAACCTCGGCACCGAGGGCTCCAAGGCGTTGTTCGCCGATGCGATGGCGATCACGTTGTACACGTATCACAATCTGGACAACGGCTTTGCCGTGGGCTATCAGCACAATGGCCTGGGCCTCGGCTTGCCCGCCACGCTGGTGGGTGCGTTGCTCGGCAGCACCGATTCCCAGGGAGTGATTCCCGGCATCCCGTGGAATCCGGACTCGGAAAAAGCGGCCCTGGACGCGGTGCGCAAGGCCGGCTGGACGCCGATCAGTGCCGCGGCCTTGGGCTACGCCGGCAAGGTCGACGCCCGAGGCACTTTCTATGGCGAAAAGGCCGGCTACACCACGGCGCAGGTCGAGGTGCTGGGCAAGCACGATGATGCTGGCAAGCTGCTGGAAATCGGCATCGGTTTTCGCGGCACCTCCGGCCCTCGGGAAAGCCTGATCAGCGACTCCATCGGCGACCTGGTCAGCGACCTGCTGGCGGCGCTGGGTCCCAAGGATTATGCAAAAAACTATGCGGGTGAAGCCTTCGGCGGTTTGCTCAAGAACGTCGCCGACTATGCCGGCGCCCATGGCCTGACCGGCAACGATGTGCTGGTCAGTGGCCACAGCCTGGGCGGGTTGGCGGTCAACAGCATGGCCGACCTGAGCAGCAATAAATGGTCAGGTTTCTACAAGGACGCCCACTACGTGGCCTACGCGTCACCGACCCAGAGCGCCGGCGATAAGGTGCTCAATGTCGGCTTTGAGAACGACCCGGTATTCCGCGCGCTGGACGGTTCATCGGTCAACTTCGCGTCCCTGGGTGTGCACGACAAACCCCATGAGTCGACTACCGACAATATCGTCAACTTCAATGATCACTACGCCTCGACGCTGTGGAACGTGCTGCCGTTTTCCATCGCCAACCTGCCCACCTGGTTCGCGCACTTGCCCAGCGGCTATGGCGACGGCATGACGCGCATCCTGGAGTCCGGGTTCTACGAGCAGATGACGCGCGACTCCACAGTGATCGTCGCCAACCTGTCGGACCCGGCACGGGCCAACACCTGGGTGCAGGACCTCAACCGCAATGCCGAACCGCACAAGGGCAACACCTTCATCCTTGGCAGCGACGGCAACGACCTCATCCAGGGTGGCAAGGGCGCGGACTTTATCGAGGGGGGTAAAGGCAATGACACAATCCGCGACACCAGCGGGCATAACACCTTTCTGTTCAGCGGGTCGTTCGGCCATGACCGGGTCATCGGCTATCAGCCCAGTGACACGCTGGTGTTCGGCGGTGTGCAGGGCAGCACGGATTACCGCGATCACGCCAGGGTGGTCGGCGCCGATACGGTGCTCAGCTTTGGGGGGGATTCGGTGACGCTGGTGGGGGTGGCGAGTTTGTCGGGGGAGGGGATTGTGATCAGCTAAGGACTGAATGCGGTTGAAACGGTGTGAAGAGCTTTGAACGCAATGCTTAAAGCAATGAGGATCAAAGGTGGGAGGGGGCTTGCCCCCTCCCACAAAGTGCCGCGCTTACACAGCATCTAGAGGCTAGTCTTCCTTGCGCACCGTGGCCACGTCATCAGCCTTGATGCGCATGCGCTTGCCGGCAATATCCGTGAACTCGTAAAAACCGTCGGCGGTCTTGGCGTTGGGGGCGTCCTTGGTCAGGTATTGCGTGCCGTTTTGCAGCGTGACGACCGTTTGCGTGGCGCAACCGGCCAGCAGCAGAAAAGTGAGTGCAACCAGTGGCAGACCCAAATTCTTCATGTTCATAACCCTTACCTTAACTCTGAAAAGTCCCGCAACAGCTGGCTGCGGGCCATAAATGCTACGCCATGGATCCCCCTATCTGATCACTTTTATACAAAAAGTTGCGTGCGCCATTTATCTATTACCGATTGCAACAACGCCTGTGCAACGGCACTCTGTATGCATAACCAGTATTTGATTGTTTGCGCCATGGCCAACCCCCTCGACGATCCCCTGTATTACCTGCACAACTTCCGCCAAGTGCTGCATTGGCTGGGGCAACGCTATGCCGATCTGCTGGATGCCGACGAACAGCATTTCATTCAGCAATTCGACAGGTTGCCGCAGCCGTCCCAGGCGTTGTTGGTGCGCATGGTGATGCGCAAGGGCGTGCATTTTCGCGCGGGCAAGCTCAATTACGTGGAAATCGGTTGCCCCCATGCGGCGGCTGCGCCATTGCTCGGGCTGGGCTGGGTGCAAGACCGAAGCCCGTTGGGGTTTGAGGTGCTGTTCAGCCTGCTGCAAAAAAGCGAACTGCTCGCGGCGTTCAAGCCGTGGATCGAACACCCCAGGGGCAACAAGGCCGATTGGCTGGAACACCTGGCCGAGCAGTTCCCCGATAGCCGCAGTTTTGCCCAGTGGTGCCCGGCGCTGCCCGACACCCTCTACAGCCTCACCGTGATGCACCTGTGCGACCGTCTGCGCCTGATGTTCTTCGGCAATTTGCATCAGGACTGGTCCGAGTTCGTGCTCGCCGACCTGGGCATTCATACCTACGAAAAAGTTGCCTTCTGCGACGAATCACGAGGCCTGCGCAGCCGTGATGACGTGCATGGCTATTTGTTTTTGCACCAATGCCAGGAGGCTTTCGAGACGGGCGAAGCGGTGGAAGAGGTGCTGGAGCAGATCGCCACGCTGAAAACCGACAATCCCTGGCTGGAAAAACGCCGCGCCAAGCTGCTGTTCCAGATCGGTCAACTGTGCGAGCGCAGCGCCGAACTGGTATTGGCCGAGCAGATCTACCGGGCGTGCAGCCACCCCGGCGCCCGCGCACGGCTGATCCGCGTGCTGGAACGCCAGGAGGCCTACGCTCAGGCCATGGCCCTGGCATGCCTGGCGCAGCAGGCACCGCACAGCGCGGCCGAGCAGCAACACCTGCTGCGGGTGCTGCCGCGCCTGCGCCGCAAACTGGGCGAGCCGGCGATGCCCAAGGCCAGGCCGCGTCCGGTCACGCGGCTGGACCTGGCGCTGGCGGTGCCGACGCCTGTGATGTCGGTGGAATACTGCGTGCAGGCGCACCTCAGCGAGCCAGACGCCCCGGTGCATTACGTGGAAAACGGGCTGATCAATTCACTGTTCGGCTTGCTCTGCTGGGACGTGATTTTCGCGCCGCTGCCGGGGTCGTTTTTTCACCCGTTCCAGCGTGGGCCTGCGGATTTGCACAGCGAAGATTTCCATCAGCGCCGTGCGCCGCTGTTCAACGCGTGTTTCGAGCAACTGCAGGATGAGCGCTACAAAACCAGTATCCGCCAACGCTATGTGGAGAAGTGGGGCATCCAGTCGCCGTTCGTGTTCTGGAACCTGCTCAGCGAAGAGTTGCTGGAACAGGCGCTGACCTGCCTGCCCGCCGAGCACCTGCGCTACTGGTTCGAACGCCTGCTGCTGGATATTCGCGCCAACCGCACCGGGATGCCGGACCTGATCCAGTTCTGGCCGGCGCAGAAGACCTACCGCATGATCGAGGTCAAGGGCCCCGGCGACCGCTTGCAGGACAATCAATTGCGCTGGCTGGAATTCTGCGGCGAGTACCAGATGCCGGTCACCGTCTGCTACGTGCGCTGGGCGGAGCAACCCGCTTGAGCTACAGCGTGGCCGTGCGGGCGCTGTGTGAGTTCACGGCCAAGGTCGGTGACCTCGACCTGCGCTTTACCCCGTCGCCCAGTGCCCAGGAAGGCATTATCGGCCACCGCACGGTGGCGTCCCGGCGCAGTGCGCATTACCAGAACGAAGTGGCCCTGGAGGGCGAATACCAGCAGCTCAGGGTACGGGGCAGGGCGGACGGCTACGACCCCGACAGCAATCGCCTGGAAGAGGTAAAGACCTATCGCGGCGACCTCGATGCCCAGCCTGCCAACCATCGGCTGCTGCATTGGGCGCAGGTCAAGGTGTACGGCTGGCTGATGTGCCAGAAGCTGGGGCTGAGCGAGATCAACCTGGCGCTGGTGTATTTCGATATCGTCGGCGAGGGCGAAACCCTGCTCAGCCAGCCCTTCCAGGCGGTGCAGCTCGAAGCGTTCTTCAATCAGCAATGTGCCGTGTTCCTCGACTGGGCACGCCTGGAAATGCAACACCGCCAGGCCCGTAACCAGGCTGCGCAAGCCCTGGCATTTCCCCATGCAGCGTTTCGCCCCGGTCAGCGCGTGCTGGCCGAGACGGTGTACAAGGCGGTGAGCACCGGCCGCTGCCTGATGGCCCAGGCGCCGACCGGCATCGGCAAGACCGTCGGCACGATTTTCCCGCTGCTCAAGGCCCTGGCGCCCCGGCAATTGGACAAATTGTTCTTCCTCACCGCCAAGACGCCCGGGCGCAAGCTGGCCCTGGATGCCGCGCAGGTCTTGTACGACAGCCATCCGCAGTTATCGCTGCGTGTGCTGGAACTGGTCGCGCGGGACAAGGCCTGCGAGCACCTGGACAAGGCCTGCCATGGCCAATCGTGCCCATTGGCGAAGGGCTTTTATGATCGCCTGCCAGAAGCCCGCGCCGCCGCGTCCAGGGTGCGCCTGCTCGACCAGCGCAACCTGCGCGAGGTGGCCCTGGCCCATGACGTGTGCCCTTATTACCTGAGCCAGGAAATGGCGCGCTGGAGCGACCTGGTCGTCGCCGACTACAACTACTATTTCGATTTTGGCGCCATGCTCTTTGGCCTGGCCCAGCTCAACCAATGGCGCGCCGCCGTGCTGGTTGACGAAGCCCACAATTTGGTCGAACGGGCCCGTGCGATGTACAGCGCGAGCCTCGATCAATACAGCCTCAAGACGTTGCGCGACACGGCGCCGGAGCCCTTGAAGAAACCTTTGCAGCGCCTCAACCGTGAATGGAATGCGCTGCACAAGGATCAGGTCGCGCCGTATCAGGCCTATGCAGCGCGGCCGGAAAAGCTGCTGCAGGCACTGAGCCTGTGCGTCGGCGCCATGGGCGACTACTTCAACGAGCGCCCCGAGGCCCTCAGCGGTGACCTGCAGACCTTCTATTTCGCGGCGTTGCAATTTGCCAAGGTGGCTGAGCTGTTCAATGAACACTTCATCTTCGACATCAGCAAGCGTCAGCTCACCGGCAAGCGCAGCAGCTCGACCCTGTGCCTGCGCAACGTGGTGCCCGCCCCATTCATTGGCCCCAGGCTGACCGCCGCGCGCAGCAGCGTGCTGTTTTCCGCGACCCTGAGCCCCAGGCATTACTACGCCGACCTGCTGGGCCTGCCAGCGGACACCGCTTGGGTGGATGTGGAGTCGCCGTTCAAGGCCGAGCAGTTGCAGGTGCACATTGTCGAGCGCATCTCCACGCGCTTTGTGCATCGCCAGGCGTCGCTGGAGCCCATCGTCGAACTGATCGCGCGGCAGTTCACCGCGCAACCGGGCAACTACCTGGCGTTTTTTTCAAGCTTCGATTACCTGCAACAGGTCGCCCAACTGCTGGCCGAAAGGCATCCGCAGATCGCCCTGTGGCTGCAGTCGCGCGGCATGGCCGAGGCCGAGCGCCAGGCATTTCTCGACCAGTTCACCCAGCACAGCCAGGGCATCGGCTTTGCCGTGCTGGGCGGCGCGTTCGGCGAAGGTATCGACCTGCCTGGCGCGCGCTTGATCGGCGCGTTCGTGGCGACCCTGGGCCTGCCCCAACTGAACCCGGTCAATGAGCAGATGAAGCTGCGCATGGGTGCGATCTTCGGCGCCGGTTATGACTACACCTATCTGTACCCCGGGCTTCAGAAAGTGGTGCAGGCGGCGGGCAGGGTGATTCGCAGCCAGCAGGATCGCGGCGTGGTGATGCTGATCGACGACCGCTTTGGCGAGGCGCGGGTGCGTCAGTTGTTGCCCAAGTGGTGGGCAGTGCAGTCCACCGGCGTCTGATGGTTTCAGGCAGCCACATTCCTGTGGTGGGTGGGCTTGTTGTGGCGAGCGGGCTTGCCCTAATGACGTTCAGTTAAGCGCAGATTCCCTGTGGCGAGCAGGCTTGTCCTGCGTTGGGCTGCGCAGCAGCCCCAAAACCAGGCGCTGAACCGTATCAGGTACACCGCGTTTTGCTGGATTGGGGGCGCTGCGCACCCC
The DNA here is from genome assembly GCF_001439785.1 of Pseudomonas poae. Classification (GTDB taxonomy): domain Bacteria; phylum Pseudomonadota; class Gammaproteobacteria; order Pseudomonadales; family Pseudomonadaceae; genus Aquipseudomonas; species Aquipseudomonas poae. The sequence goes on from NZ_JYLI01000019.1 coordinate 36,881, forward strand.
AACGCGGGGCAAGCCCGCTCGCCACGGAGCGCTGCGCAGCCTCCCTCATTGAGTTCGAGGTGGGCGTCAGACCACTTCCAGGTAGGAACTCTGGATGGCGCGGGCCAGTTCGCGCACGGTGTCGATGAACTCGATCAAGCGTGTGTGCAAGCCGTCTTCCAGAATCTCGTCGATGCCGGTGTAGCGCAGCCGCGCCTCGAACTCCGCCGCCAGGCGCTGCGCGGTGCGGCCGTAGCTGCCGGGCAGGTCGGCGAGGATCTGGCTGAGTTCCTCGATACAGGCGTGCAATGAGCGCGGGACATCGCTGCGCAACAGCAGCAGTTCGGACACCGAGCGCGCGTTGAGGGCGTTCGGGTACAGCTCGGTATAGGCCTCGAAAGACGACAAGGCGCGCAGCAGGGCGCTCCACTGGTAGTAACCACGTGCCGACAGGTCGCTGACTTCTTCGGACTCTTCGCCGAACATCTCGTAGCGCGCATCCAGCAGGCGCAGGGTGTTGTCGGCGCGCTCGACAAAGGTGCCCAGGCGAATGAAGCGGTAGGCGTCATTGCGCATGATGGTGCCCGAGGTGGCGCCGCGAAACAGGTGCGAACGCTGCTTGACCCAGTCGCAGAAGTGGCTGATGCCATGCCGCGCCAGGCCGCCTGCGGCGATGCTGCGCATTTCCAGCCAGGTGGCGTTGAGGTTTTCCCACATGTCGGCGGTGATGCGCCCGCGTACCGCATGGGCATTGCCGCGTGCGGCGCGCAGGCAGTTATAGATGCTGGCCGGGTTTTCTTCGTCGAGGGCGAAGAAGTGCAGCATGCGCTCGGCGTCCAGGGTCTGGTGGCGCTCCAGGTAATTCTCCAGCGTGCCGCTGCTGAGCAGCGACATGGCCAGTTCGTCGAGGCCGTCGCTGCGCCCGGCCTGGGGCATCAGCGACAACGAATAACTGACTTCGAGCATGCGCGCCAGGTTTTCGGCGCGCTCCAGGTAACGTGACATCCAGTACAGATCTGCGGCGGTTCTACTCAGCATATTCAGTCCTCCACCACCCAGGTGTCCTTGGTTCCGCCGCCCTGCGACGAGTTGACGATCAGCGAGCCTTCACGCAGCGCCACCCGCGTGAGACCACCGGGCACCAGGCGGGTTTCCTTGCCCGAGAGGACAAAGGGTCGCAAGTCGATGTGCCTTGGCGCGATGCCGTTTTCGACGAACGTGGGGCAGGTGGACAGGCTCAGGGTCGGTTGCGCGATGTAGGCGTGAGGGCGCGCCTTGATGCGTTGGCGGAAGTCCTCGATCTCGGCGGCTGTGGAGGCCGGGCCCACCAGCATGCCGTAGCCGCCGGAGCCCTGGGTTTCCTTGACTACCAGCTCGCCGAGGTTGGCCAGTACGTGGGACAGTTCTTCGGGTTTGCGGCACTGGAAGGTCGGTACGTTCTGCAGGATCGGTTCTTCGTCCAGGTAAAACCTGATCATCGCCGGCACGTAGGGGTAGATCGACTTGTCATCGGCCACGCCAGTGCCGATGGCGTTGGCCAGCACCACATTGCCCGCGCAATAGGCAGCCACCAGGCCGGGCACGCCGAGCATGGATTCGGCATTGAACGCCTGCGGGTCAAGGAATGCGTCGTCGATGCGGCGGTAGATCACGTCGACGGCCTTGGGCCCGTCGGTGGTGCGCATGAACACCTTGAGGTCGTGCACGAACAGGTCGGCGCCTTCCACCAGTTCCACGCCCATTTCCCGGGCCAGAAAGGCGTGCTCGAAAAACGCACTGTTGAAGCGGCCAGGGGTCAGCACCACCACGTTGGGGTTGTCGAGGCGGCTGGAACTCTTGAGCGTCTTGAGCAGCAGGTTGGGGTAATGGTCCACCGGCGCGATGCGCTGTCGGGCGAACACTTCGGGGAACAGGCGCATCATCATCTTGCGGTCTTCGAGCATATAGCTCACGCCGCTGGGGGTGCGCAGGTTGTCTTCGAGCACATAGTAGGTGCCGTCGCCGTCGCGCACCAGATCGACGCCGGAGATGTGCGAGTAGATGTCGCGGTGCAGGTCCAGCCCGACCATTGCCTTTTGATAGCCTTCGTTGCCTAGCACCTGATCCGCCGGAATGATGCCGGCCTTGATGATGCGCTGGTCGTGGTAGATATCGGCGAGGAACATGTTCAGCGCGTTGACGCGCTGGATACAGCCGCGCTCGATCACGCTCCATTCGCTGGCGGGAATGCTGCGCGGAATGATGTCGAAGGGGATCAGGCGCTCGGTGTCCTGTTCATCGCCGTACAGGGTGAACGTGATCCCGGCGCGGTGAAACAGCAAGTCAGCCTCACGGCGACGCTGGGCCAGCAGTTCCGGCGGCGTATTGGCCAGCCAGCGGGAAAAATCCTGGTAGTGCGCACGGCACTCGCCGTTCGCGTCATTCATTTCGTCAAAGAAAGATCGAGCCATTCCGGTACCTTGTCAGTGCCCAGGGTGCATGGGTGGCACTGCCGCTTTTAAAAACGCAATTTTTTATGAGCCCGTGGCGCAGGGTGCCACAGGCCTGGTCCTTTCTTTCTTGTGGGGGTGGCTCTGGGTCGGGGAGTAACGCTTGCTCCTGTTTACGGGCAGATGAAAGGGTTAAGCAATGCATGTGCCGCAATGGCCTCAAGGCGTTGATTACTTGTGGTGAGCGGGCTTGCCCCGGAACCCCGTTCGCCACGATGGGGCGTTCCACTCTCACATCGCCCGCGCAGTGCTCTTTAATGGTGCGTAACTAACTTGAACTTCGCACACGCCCGATTCTTCTAATTGGCATTCGACCATCTGCGGAGTACCGTCGTGCCCACCATCATCTCGCCCGATACCCCGGAATCGGCCCTGACCGACCACAGCGAGCACAACGCCAAGATCTTCGGTTCGCCCAAGGACCGCCTGGACTTCTATCGCCGCGAAATCCAGTACGAAACCAGTATCCTCGCCAACCGCACCGATGCTTACCTCACCGCGCAGTCATTCCTGGTGATTGCCTTTGTCTCCGGCATGGGCAACCTCAACCCGGAGTGGGGCAAGCTGTTTACCCTGGTGGTGCCGGTGTTTCTGGTGGCGCTGGGCATCCTGAGTTCGCTGAACGCCTGGCCGGGCATCCGCGCGGCGTATGAAATCATCGACCACTGGCACTACAAGCAGAGCGAACTGCTGCGCAGCGAACCGGTGATGGGCATGGCCTACGATGATTCGCCGTTGTTTTCCGAAATGGAGTCGTCCCACAAGGGCTATCGCAAGTCGCTGCTGTTCTCCATGCGGGCGCCGTGGCTGTTCATGGTGTTCTGGCTGGTGCTGGGCATTTATGCGTTCTACATCCAGGTCGATAATCCGATCCGCTGAGCAATCGGAAGGAACTTCGCGCGCCGCTGCGGCACCTTAGTTTTACGCAGTACAGATTTTCCCAGACCTGCGAAGAGGTGCCCCATGAACACCAGTAACGACCCGCAAACCAGCAACCGTAACGACCCGGCCATCGATGGCGGCGAGCCGGCCCCCGGCAGCGCTGTCAATGCGCCCAAGGACCCAACGCCCGACAGAGACCCCAAGGCGCAGGAGAATGAGTTCAGCCCGGATTTCGAGCCTGAGCCCGAAGCCAAGCCTGAAACCGATGCCGATATCGACACCCAAGGCGGTTAGAGGAGAAGGCCATGTCAAAAGAATTGGATGTGGAAGAAGACGAACCCAACGATCCGGGCAATGAAGACCCGGGCTCGTTGATGGACGATGCCACCGTGCCGCTCAATGATGATGCCACCGTGCCTCTCAACGATCTGGATGACGCGGCAGACGTCGGCAACATTGAGAATCAGGACTGACCCTTCGCCCTGGCGCGTCGTTCATACCAAGCCAGCATCGGCTGGGTACTCAGGCCATGAACGACGATGCTCAGGGCAATCACCGACACGGTAAGGTTCACCGCCACGGCGCTGCCGGTGCCGATCAGCCCATGGTTGAGGGCGTAGAACAGGTAGTAGATGCTGCCGATGCCGCGAATCCCGAACCAGCCCATCAGGCTGCGTTGCTGACGGTCGACCAGGCTGCCCCATGGCATCGCGAATACGCTGGCCGGGCGAATCACGCAGAACAGCAATGCCGCGACCAACAGCGCGCGCCAGTCCCAATGGCTGACCAGCACAATGCCCAGGACGGTCACCAAAAACACTTCCATCGAGCGTTCCACCAGGCTGCCGAACGAGAGCATGTCACCCATCATCACGCCTGCTGCAATCTGCGTGTCGGCCAGGTCGCTGACGTCACCTTGCAGGGCGCGGTCCGGCTCCACTTCCAGATGACCCACAACGGGCAGTGCCAGGTGCTCGGCGGGTGTTTTGGCGTTGCCGGTGGATTTGAATTCGGCCTGGCGCAGCCCGAGGCCGGCGGCAAACACCGACAGAAAACCATAGCCGCCGATGGCTTCGGCGGCCACGTAGGCCAGTGCGATCAGCGCCAGGGTCAGGTAATCATTGGGTGACAGGGTGCTGTCGTCATTAGTGATGCGCAGCCACAAGGTGACGCGGCCAATGCCTCGGCCCATCCAGTAACCCACCAGCAATCCTGCCGGCACTGCCCAGATCAGGTTTTTCAGGACCCAGCCGCCGAGCCAGTCGCCGTCGAAACCACCATGCTGCATGAACAGCAAGCTGAAGATCACGAAAGGGAAGGCGGTGCCGTCATTCAAGCCGGCCTCGCCCGAGAGACCAAAGCGCAGCGCGTCATAGTCCTGGGCGTTGTTGACCTGCACCAGGCCTGCCAGCACCGGGTCGGTGGGCGCCAGGATCGCCCCCACCAGCAGTGACACGCCCCACGACAATTGCAGCAGGTAATGCAGCGCCAGGCAGGTGCCGAGGATGGTCAGCAACATCACCGGCCCGGCCATGCCGAACGCAATGCGCCACAGCCGATGGGTGAGTGGCAGGCGCAACTTGAGGCCGCTGACAAACAGCGAAAACAGCACGGCGACTTCGGTCAGGTGCTCCATCCAGCGCGCGGAACCCTTGATGTCCAGGTGCAACAGGTCGACTCCCAGCGGACCAATCGCGACGCCCAGCAACAGACACACCGCCGAGGTGGTCACCGGCATCCAGCGCAGGTAGGAGGAGGTGAGGGCGAGGGTGAGCAATACGGCGCCGAGTACGGCCAACCATAGAATGAATGTCATTGAGCGTGTACCGGGCGTTGGTGTATGCAAGTTGGAGGGCTGCGCCCGGGTGCGGGTTCAAAGTGATTCCATTCACTTTGAAGGGAAAACCCCCGCTTTTACTTGGCGTGACGTCTTATGCTGGATTCCAGGGTCGTAGAGGGGGTGAACACCATGTCAAAGCCGGTGCCGCGGTCCATGAAGCGTTGAATGCCGGCGTGTTGGTCTGGACCCAGCGTATAGACAATGGACCGGCCTGCTGTGGTCGGTTGAATGTTTTTGCCGCCTAGTGCGCTGTCCAGTGCATTAGAGTTGTGGTGATACAGGTGCAACTGGCCATCAGAGGCTTTATGAATATAGACCGCGTGCGTTATTTGGTTTTTGTTGTCGCCGCCTCGACCGACGAAGGTAATGACGCCTGATTCGGTGATGTCGGCTGCCTTAAAACGGCTTTTCAAAGTGTCCGGGCGAATATTCATCATGTGTTTATAGGCATCTGATCCGCCACTGAGCACCTCGGGAATGATCATCTCGAACGTCGTGTCAGTGATCTTTCTGTCGGCCTGAGCGGTGCGTAATGCGGTGGCGTAACAAATGTCCAGATGGTTTTGCTCCTTATCCAATCTTTTATACAACGTCTTCATGTTTTCGCTGAGTTCACCGCTGGAAAGCACCTTGGCCTGAAAGTTCTGAAGCGGTGGCCCGAAGGGTTTTTGCGTGGCTGGGTTGATGGCGTGCCATTGACCGGTCACTTCATCCAGCTGCGCGAGTGCGCCAACATCACTTGCACCGTTGACGCCCTTGAGTGTGCCTTGCGCGATATTCGGTTTTTTCGTCAGTGCGGCGATATCAACCTTCGTCAACGCTGCGCGCGCGCGGGAAACGCCATGGCGGCCTAGCTTGAAAGCCCCTCGCGCCAGGTCATCAAGACCGCTCAAAGGGTTAAGCGCGCCTACCGTCGCACGGCCGAGGATTTTGCCCGCATGGACGACCCTGGATAATGCCGAAGCGCCGACTGACAGAGCTTTTGCTCCCTTCAAGGCCGCGCCCAGGCCGACCGCAAAACCGAAGATGTCGAAGGCCAGGTCCACAAAGCCTTCAAGGGTTTTTCCGTCGATGAAGTTCTTGATCGCCGACCGGAACGGGATCAGGTTGAGCACAATCTCTTCGACAATTCTGTAAGTGGGCACTTGCGTTTCAAAGGTTGTCGCGCCTTTGGCGTAGCGCTTTACCGCAGGCAGCTCCATGTCTGCGATCACCGCCTCGGCGAGGTAGCGGGTGCGTTCACTGCCGTAGCTGTAGGGCGCGCCGTGTTCGCCCTTTTTTTCATCCGTCAGCCCGGATGCAAACTCCCCGCCAGGCGTTACAGCGTCGTATCTTTTTCCTTTGGAGGGAAACCAACCGTCGGTGGGTTGGTGTTCCTTGTAGGCCATGCCGGGTCGCTTGGTGATGCTGCCCCTCAATCGGTTGATGGCATACGTCACCGATTTGCCGTTGCGCACGGTTTCGACAAGTACAGTACCTTTTTCAACGGGTAACGGATGATCGTTTCGCCAGTAGTCGATTTCGGTACGGACGGTTATTTTTCCAAACTCCAGATTTTTTCGGTCTTCCAATGGCAGGTTTGAAACCAGGGTTTTTATTTGTGCCGCGGTCGTCTTTTTTACCGCGTTCTCGTAATCGGCAAATGCTGTTTCGAACGGCTGCCGTGGGGAGGGTAAATCCTTGATTTTTGCCAGCACATCCTTGATGTCGATCCCTTTTGACAGGGTGTTCCAAGTGCCGGGCGTAAATTTGTCGCCGACCGGTAATGAGATCAACCCAGGTATGAGTGTCAGCCAATACACCCCATCGCTCAAATGTCCGTCCGGCGCGTGCCGCAGAAAGCGGCCATCGATAAACAGATCCAATATCGAGTAGGGCCCCGGGAAGTCCTTGTTGGAGGGTTTGAGCTCAATGCATTTTGCTTCGAACAGTTTCGGGTCCATGTCCGGCAGGGCTGTCTTTAACTGTTCCAGTGCGAGCGCGCTGGTGGTGGGCATGGGTGGAATCTGCGTTTCTGCGGCTTCGCGCAGTTCGCGTATCTGGTTGTTGAAGGCGTTGCAGACTTCGGTTATCGCACGTTCGGTCGACGGATAGCGCATGCCGTTTGCGACAGCCCAGTCCTTGATCGCAGCTTGCTGGGCTGCGTACTCGACCTGGCGTTCGTGATCGCTAATGGGGGCGACGCTGGCATGCAGCATGACCTGCGCATAGCTCATCGTCGCCGTCGCTCCGGGCGCTTTTGCTTCGATGCGGGCGACAGCGGTGGTAAAGCTGACCCAGCTGTGTGAGCCGACTTTCACCTGTTCGGGGATGTCCTTGACCAGAAACTGCGGCGCTCGGCTGGCCAGCATCAGGTGAGCCCGGAGCGTTGCGGTGTCGGCGGACTCGGCGTTGCCATTGGCGAGCAGGTGCTCAGCGAGCTTCTTGACGATGATCGAGGGCGTCTTGTCGGCGTTTTTCGCGGTGACCAGTGTGTAGCCTTCGATATGGGGCTGTGGCGAGTGAGTGGTTTCGCCTTCAATCTCGGTGCTGCTCTCCAGGTTCATGGCTGCCAGCAGCCAGTCTTCGGGGCTGCCCTTGATCGCGAGCCGCTCAAAAAACGCCTGAATGGCCTCGCCCAGTGCCTTGCCTCTGGGAGACTTGAGCAGGTTATCAATCAACCGTCCTGGATCGCGCAGCTCTGCCGGGGAAACGGATTGGCCACCCAGCAGGTGAGTGAGGACAGTTTCATCGGCAGGCACTTTCGCAGTGCCGAGTCGAGCCGAGTGTATGACTTGCTTGAGTTGACGCTGTCTGTCTTGCTCAAGGGGGGCGAGCCAGGCCAGTGCGCCACCCAGGTTACCCTGGGCCGGTGAGGTGAGGGCAGGTGTGGCCAGGGCTGTCGCCAGGTTCTCCAATTGCTCATGATTGTTTGGAATGTCCCAGCCATGGTCCTTGAGCAGTTGCAAAAGGCTGACCTGGTTCCATGTGCCGGTTTTATCCGGGTAGTAGGAGGCGTTCCTGGACAGATGAACGGGCTCTTTCAATTTTTTCGCGATGTGCTCGTCATCGTTGATGCCATTTTTTTTCACGGTGTCCGCCAGGTGTTGCAACGTGGTGGCGGCAACGTGGCGGGTATGGATATCGGCGAGCACTGACTTCTGTGTCTGCAATGCATCTTCACTGCGCGCACCGATCAACGCTTGGCGGGTGCTCGGGTCAAGTGGTTTGAAGCCCTTTTCACGCTCGAGGGTTTGCGCGCGTTGGTGTTTTTCGAATGGCGTCAGCTCCTGGGCCTCTTGATAAAAGCGGCCGACGATCCACCACGGCACCGGTTGATCGACCTGGGTTACAGGCGGCTTGAAGGCGGTACCCACGTCGAGCACGCGCGCGGCGTCGATAATGGGTCCGCTGATCGCACGCCAATGAGCATCGTCCTGTCCTACCGTGTGCAGTTTGCCCTTGACCATGAAGGCGATTTCGCCTGTCTGTGGATCAAGCGTAATCGTGGCCGGGTTGATGCGGTTGTCCTTGATCCACTGGCGCACATCGGTGGATTGAAACGCATCACGTAATTGGCCCCACCACTGGCCGAAGGTGGAGTGGGGCGGCAGGTGACTGATGGTGGGCGCGGTGCTGCTTTGGGCGGCAGAAAGCAGCGCTGTGCGGTAGTGCATGGCCAGTTCGCGGTCACCGTCGGCGCGGGCAGTGTTCGGTTCGGGCGGCGCCTGGGTGTCGTGCGGTTGTTTGGAAAGTGGCTGCGGGAGGGAGGGTGTAGACGTTGGCAACGGCTGACTGAACACCTGGTTATGGTAGGAGAGTCTTTGCATGAAGGGCGCCTTGAGATTGAGTGATATCAATCCTCTGTAGTGTCCGCCGCGCCATTGATTCCCTCGCTGGACCGCGCGTTTGATGACCTTGTGTTTCGATTCGAACATGAGCCTGCTTCAGGCGGTCGCATTGCTGCGACAAGCAGACCTGCTGTGCTTACTTGATCCGGTCCAGCAACAGCCGCTCCAGCGTTTCCACCGGCAACGGCCGGCTGAACAGATACCCCTGAATCTGGTCGCAGCCGGCCTCTTTCAGAAACGTCAACTGCGCCTGGGTTTCGACCCCTTCGGCGACGACCCGCAGATTGAGGCTGTGGGCCAGTTCGATGATCGTGCGCGTGATTGCCGCATCCTGCGGGTTGGTGGTGACTTCGCGGATGAACGCGATGTCGATCTTCAGCGTGTCGATGGGGAAACGTCGCAGGTACGCCAGGCTCGAGTAGCCCGTGCCGAAGTCATCGATGGAAATTTTCACGCCCAGGGTGCGCAGCCGTTGCAGGCTGGCGATGGTGTGCTCGGTGTTTTCCATCAGTGAGCTTTCGGTGAGCTCTACTTCCAGCCAGTGAGCCTCGACCCCGGTGGTGGCCAGAATGCGCTCGATATCGGCGATCAGGTTGCCCTCGATCACTTGATGCCCCGACACGTTGACCGACACTTCCACCGCACCAATGCCGTTGAGCTGCCAGGTGGCGATCTGTTGGCACACACGCTCGATCACCCAGCGGCCCACCGGCACGATCAGGCCAAGGTCTTCCAGTACCGGCACGAACACGGCGGGTGAAACCGGGCCATAGCTGGGTCGATCCCAACGCAGCAACGCCTCAAGGGCGCAGACTTCGCCGCTGGCCAGCTCGACCTTGGGCTGATAGTGCAGGGCAAACTCGTTGCGTTCAACCGCCGCACGCAAGGCATATTCCAGGTCTTGACGGGCCAGGTCGTGCACGTTCATCTGCGCGCTTGGACTGGTGTGTTTCAACAATTGCTGTTCAAGCATCAGGCTGTGCTGTTTGAGCAGGTCACCGTGGGCTTTGAGTCGCAGCAGGTTGCGCACCCGCAGCCACAGCTCCAGGCGCTCCACCGGCTTGGTGATGAACTCCTCGGCGCCGCTTTCCAGGCCGCTGACCCGGGCCTCGGATTCACTGAGCGCCGAGAGCATGATGATGGGGATATTCGCGATGGCGGGATTGCCCTTGAGCTGGCTGGCCACTTCGTAGCCGTCCATGCCGGGCATCATGACGTCCAGCAACACCAGGTCAGGCGGGCTGCTGGCCACCAGGTGCAGGGCCTCTTCGCCGCTGGCGGCGCTCAGGGTCAGGTAGCCCTCGTGGTGCAGCAGGGTTTCCAGGAGTTTGCGTATGTGAGCGTCGTCGTCAACGATCAACAGCGTTGCGGGTGAGCTGGCCATGGAGAGGACTCATGCTAGAGGTGTAATGGACGGGTTCAGCAGGGTGTCGATCACCTGGTACAGCTCCTTGTAGCGCAGGGGTTTGATCACATAGGCGTCGCAACCGGCCAGGCGGGTTTTTTCCCGATCCTCTTTCATGGCCATGGCGGTGAGGGCGATCACCGGGATATGCGCGGTATGTGGGTCTTGCTTGAGCAAGCGTGTGGCAGCCAGGCCATCCATGCCAGGCAGTTGAATGTCCATCAGAATCAGCGCCGGTTGTTGCTCGCGCGCCATGGTCAGCCCGCTTTCGGCGTCTGCGGCCCACACCACGCTGTGGCCGGCATTCACCAACAGCAGGCGAGCCAGACGCATATTGGCTTCGTTGTCTTCGACGATCAGGATTGCGGCCATGTGGCCTCCAGAGTTCGGTGCAGCGGCAGCCACACCACAAAACGCGCGCCGAGGCCTGCGTGGCTGGCCACGGCGACGCTGCCGCCATGCAGGTCGGTCAACTGCTTGACCATCGCCAGACCAAGACCTGTGCCTTCGAATTTGCGCGCCAGGCTGCTGTCGATCTGGCTGAAGGCCTTGAACAGCTTTCCCATGTCATCCCTGGCAATACCGATGCCGGTATCGCTGACGCTCAATTCGAGGAACTGTGTGTGCGTACTGGGCGGCAGTGCAAACCCGTGCACCGGCCAGTCGCCGGGCACCAGGCCGACTTGAGCGCGGCTGACTTCGCGCACGGCCAGGGTTACCGAGCTGCCGTGCTCGCTGAATTTGACCGCGTTGGCCAGCAGGTTGTAGACGATCTGCTTGGTCTTGCGCAGGTCCAGCTCCAGCCAGCCGAAATCGTCCGGGCTGTCGAGCTTCAACTGGATACGCTGCAGCGCGGCTTTCTCACGCACGATCAACAGGCTGTTGGCCAGCAGGCCCGACAGTTCAACCGCTTCCAGCTCCAGGTCCATCATCCCGGCCTCGACTTTGGACAGGTCGAGAATGTCGTTGATCAGCGACAGCAGGTGCTGGCCGCTGGTAAAAATGTCGCCGATGTATTCGCGCTGGGTGTCGCTCATGTCGCCCACCAGCCCATCCTTGAGCGCTTCGGAAAAACCGATCACCGCGTTCAGCGGCGTGCGCAGTTCATGGGACATGGTGGCGAGGAATTCGGATTTCATGTGGCTGGCGTGTTCCAGCTCCAGGTTCTTTTCTTCGAGGGCGCGTTCGAAACCCTTGCGCTCGGCTTCTTCCTGTTTGCGTGCGGTATTGTCGGTGCCGATCAGCAGGTAGCCGATGATCATGTCGCTGCGGTTGCGCAGCGCTGTCACCGAGACCATGGCCGACAGGCGACTGCCATCCTTGCGGATATACGTCAGCTCGTAGATGTCTTCGATACCGCGCGAGGCCTTGAACACCAGCGCCTCAAAGCCCGGTGTGATAGGCGTGTCGAGTTCCAGGCTGAGCGCGGCGGCGCGGGTGATCAGCTCAACGGGGTCGGAAATATCGGCCGGGGTGATGCGGTTGACCACATCGGCGGCGGCATAACCGAGCATGCGTTCGGCGCCGACGTTGAAGATCTGGATCACACCCTTTTCGTCGGTGGCGATGCTGGAGAAATACGCGCTGTTGAAGATGGCGTCCTGCAGCGCGCCGGTCTTGAGCAGGGTTTTCTGGCGTTTGAACTCGACGATCTTTTCCGCGCGCGATTGCTGCGGTGTGGGTGGCGGTGTGTCCATCGCTTGTGCGTTCCGTGCTATTCAGGCCCGACATCGAAAAGGCCGACGCCGCAGAGCATGCTCACAGAAGATCGCGTGCGGGCGATGATGAGGAGATGAGGTCTTTGGACAATAGCAGAGATTATGGCGTTTTGATGGCCGAATACGCACTGGCGGCATTTTTTCGCCCTCAATTGAATGTCGCCACCGCCCCCAACGCGTAATGACTGCCAGGGTTGGAAGATGTCGGCAAGCGAGCAGGCCGACGATCCTTACACCGGCGATATGGTCGCCAGCAGGCCAATGCCAATAGTCAGTACCAAAAAGCCGAACAGGAACAGTGCCATCTTGGTCATGAGGCCTCCGAAAAGTTGGATGACAGAAATGTCGGGTTGGCGACATTGTCGGTCCGCTGCGGCTTTCAGTACAGAGGCAGGTAGCGAATAAAAAACCATATCAGATTGTGGTTTGTTGAATGACGCAAGGCTTTGAGCTGGGGCCTGTTTACCGGCAAGCTGCAGGTTCCGGTTGAGACAGCCGGCCCATTTGCCTCTAAGATGGCGCCCATGGGATCAACAATAAAAGTGGGCCACCCCTCGATGGAAAGACGTCAATTCAGCGGCGGCATGAAAGGCAAGAATCTGCGTTACCTCAACGAAAACCCCGGGCAACTGGCATCGGTCACTCGCGTCGGCTTTTTGTTGCTTGAACACTTCTCCCTGCCGGCATTCACCCAGACGCTCGATACCCTGGTCACGGCCAACCTGCTGCGCCCCGAGCTGTTCGCCTCGCGCACCTTCGGCTGGGGTGAGGGCGAAGTCATCAGTGACCTGGGCCTGGTGATTCGTCCCGACGCCGCACTCGACGCGGCGGCGTTGCATGACGTGGACCTGCTGGTGATATGCGGCGGTTTTCGCACGGAGCTCAAGGCCAGCGAAGACTTCATCCATCTGCTGCGCAGCGCCGCTGAACAAGGCATCAGTCTTGCCGGGTTGTGGAACGGCTCCTGGTTCCTGGGGCGCGCCGGGTTGTTGCAGGGTTATCGCTGCGCAATCCATCCAGAGCATCGGCCGGCACTTGCCGAAGTGTCCAAGGCAGCCCAGGTCACCAGTGAACCCTTCGTCATCGACCGCGACCGGCTCACCGCCTCCAGCCCTTCGGGCGCCTTCCACATGGCGCTGGACTGGATCAAGAGCCTGCATGGCAAGGCGTTGGTTGAAGGCGTCGAAGATATTCTGGCCTTCGAGGAATCACGCTATCGGCGCATCAAACCGACCGAGAACGTCTGCGTCAGCGCGCCGCTGCGCGAAGTGGTCAAGTTGATGGATGCCAACCTTGAGGAACCCCTCGAACTCGACCAGCTTGCCGTCTACGCCGGCCGTTCCCGGCGCCAGCTCGAACGGCTGTTCAAGGAGCAACTGGGCACCACGCCGCAGCGCTATTACATGGAACTGCGTGTCACCGAGGCGCGACGGTTGTTGCAGCATACCGAGTTGTCCCAAGTGGATGTGCTGGTGGCGTGCGGGTTTGTATCGCCGAGTCATTTCAGCAAGTGTTACAGCGCGTATTTCGGATATCGCCCCTCCAAAGAGAAGCGGTTGGTGAAGTAGCTTGTGTGTCGTTGAGGAATTAGCTCAGGGAGTACGTATGGCTATAACGCTTTTGGATCGCTATCGTGGCAGTTTGCTCGGCTTGGCCTGTGGCGACGCAGTTGGGACGACGGTCGAATTCATGTCCCGAGGCTCATTCGCGCCCGTGATTGATATGGTCGGCGGAGGGCCTTTCACGCTCAAACCCGGCCAATGGACGGACGATACATCGATGGCACTCTGCCTGGCGCAGAGCTTGTTGCAGAGTGGAGGGTTTGACGCGGCGGATCAGATGGCGCGTTACCTTAAATGGTGGGCGCATGGGGATTTGAGCTCCACAGGCGAATGTTTTGATATTGGGATGACGGTTCGTCAAGCGTTGGCGGACTTTCAGAAAAATGGCAATCCATTTGCAGGCTCTACGGACCCATATTCCGCAGGCAATGGCTCAATGATGCGCTTGGCGCCTGTGGCCCTGTTTTACTTTCCTGATCGTCAGCAGGTCCGCGCATTCACGGCAGAGAGCTCTCGCACCACCCATGCGGCGCAGGAGGCGATTGAGTGTTGTCTGTTACTGGCTGAAGCGATCAGCAATGCATTGAGTGGGGCTGCTAAAGCTGATGTGCTTCGGTTTCCTAATCTGTCTCTGTCGGCACCGAAAGTGTCGGCTATCGCCGGCAGTGAATATCAAGCGAAGTCGAGTGACGACATTGTGGGTTCCGGTTATGCAGTGGCTTCCCTGGAGGCTGCGTTCTGGTGCTTCCATCACACCCATTGTTTCGCCGACGCTGTACTCGAAGCGGCAAATCTGGGCGATGACGCCGATACAACCGCTGCCATCGTTGGGCAATTGGCTGGCGCTCACTACGGAGTTCAAGGCATTCCTTCCGGATGGATGGAGAAGCTGTGGATGCGCGATGAGATTCAACACATTGCCGAGGCATTGTTCAGGGCTGCCGCCACCCGTACTCAAAACCCTTAAGCAGGCCGAGGCCTCTGTGGCGAGCGGGCTTGCCCCGCGTTGGGGTGCGAAGCGCCCCAATCAAGCAAAACGCGGTGTACCTGAGACTGCGCAGAGCATGGTTTTGGGGCTGCTGCGCAGCCCAACGCAGGACAAGCCTGCTCGCCACAGGGAATCTGCGCTTAACTGAACGGCATTGGGGCAAGCCTGCTGGCCACAGTAAGGCCCGCCTCCAGAATTTAATTGTGATTTTTATTCCTCAGAACCTTGAAAGACGGTACGACGCCCATTGCGGCGTATTCCGGTGCGACACCATTTGCCCAATCATCTGCGCTGTCACCGCCGCCTGGGTCAACCCCAGATGCTGGTGACCGAACGCAAGCAGTACCTTGCCCTCGCAGACTTGATCAATGATCGGCAGCGAGTCCGGCAGTGACGGCCGAAATCCCATCCAGGGGGTGGCGTCGTGGCGATTCAAGTCTTCGCGAAACAGGCCCTGGCTCAGACGATGAAGTTGCCATGCGCGCTCCATGTTGGCGGGGCGGTCGAGTCCGGCGAATTCCACCGTGCCTGCCAGGCGCAGGCCGCTGCTCATGGGGGTCATGATGAATTTGCGTTCCAGCGAGGTGACAGCAAACGGCAGCCGGTTGTGTTCGTGGGGCAGCATCAGGTGGTAGCCGCGTTCCGTGTCCAGTGGCACTTTCTTGCCGGTCAGGGCCGCCGTCAGTTTGGCGGAGTGGGCGCCGCAAGCAATCAGCACCTGCCGTGCGGTGAGGGTGCCCTGGTCGGTCGTCAGTGTGACGCTATCGCCTTCGACGCGTCCATCGAGCACCTTGCGCTGGATAAATCGCACGCCGCCGGCCGTGGCGGCGTTGACCAGCGCGAGGACCACTTGGTAGGGGTCGATAAAGTGCCCGGTGCCAGGAAAAAACAAACCGCCCTGAATGCGCTCACTCAACTGCGGCGCACCGGCTCGGACGGCATCGCCTGACCACAAGGTCACCGGCACGCCTTGCTGTTGCATGCGCTGCTGCAAGGCATCGATGACGTTTCGCGAGGCGGTTCGCTCGAATACCAATAATGAGCCGTCGTTGCGCAGCAGTTGTGGCTGTTCAATGGACTCAAGCAGGCGGCGCCAAGCGTCCAGGCTGCCTTCATTCAGGGACCGAAGGCCTTCTACGGTGCGTTGATAACGGTCCGTTTGCAGGTTGAGCAGTAGCCGGGTGAACCAGGGCAGGGCACGTGGCAGGTATTTCCAGTCCAGACGCAGCGGGCCCGTGGGGTCCAGCAACATGGCGGGCAGTTTTTTGAGGATCGCCAGGTCGGCGATGGGAAACACCTGCTCGGTGGCCAAGTGACCGGCGTTGCCGTATGAGGCGCCCATGCCCGGTTGCTGCGAGTCGATCACCAGCACCTGGCGTCCTTGTCGCGAGAGTTGCAGGGCGCAGGCAACGCCGATAATGCCGGCTCCGACGATGGCGATGTCTGGCGGCGTGTGGTCGCACATGGCCTGCTCGCTCCTAAACCGACACCTCGGTCGACCAATTGGCATACCAGCGGCGAAACAACCTGTATTGCTGTTCGGCATAGCGTCGCTGGGCATTGCTGAGCTCATCGGTCTCGTTGAAGTGCAACGCGTAACCCTGATCCCCATTGAGTACCATCAGGTGCTTGTAATACAGCACCAGGTCGCAGCCTTCATCGAAGGACGACAGCACCGCCAGCGCTGTTTCGAGCTCGCGGGCCAGGCGAGCGGCCTTGGCGTCGCCCAGGGCGGCCTTCTTGCTCAGCGCCACCAGTTGCAGCACTTCTCGCGGCAAGGCGTTGCCGACGCCGGTGATGGCACCGGTGGCGTTGCAATTGACGAATCCATGCACCACTTGGGTGTCGACGCCGACCATCAGCGACACGTTGTCGTCCTGGGACGTAATGTTTTCTGCGGCGTAGCGCAGGTCGGCGGCGCCGCCGAACTCCTTGAAGCCGATCAGGTTCGGGTGTTGCCGGCGCAGTTCGAAGAACAGCTCGGCACGCGTTGCGAAGCCGTAGTAAGGGCTGTTGTAGATCACCGCCGGCAGGTTCGGCGCCGCATCGAGAATGGCTGCGAAGTGACCCTTTTGCGCGGTGGCAGAGGCTCCGCGGGACAGTACGCGGGGAATCACCATCAGGCCATGGGCGCCGACCTTGGCGGCATGGGCTGCATGGGCCACGGCCTCACGGCTGTTCACCGCGCCAGTGCCGACGATGGTTGGCACACCGGCGGCCACCAGGCGCGCCACGCCTTCCTGACGCTGGGCTTCACTCAGCAGCGGCCAGTCCCCCATCGAGCCGCAATACACCACGGCGCTCATGCCGATATCGATCAGCTCGCGGCCCTTGGCGACCAGTGCGTCGAAGTCGGGCGTGCGCGCCGGGGTGCAGGGCGTCATGAGTGCAGGCATGCAGCCGCTGAAGATGTTGTGGGTCATTGTCGCAACTCCTTGTGTCAGACGAGTAGGGTCGGGGCGCAGATGCCCCAGGCAAAAAGGTCTTGCTCGTCGATCAGCAGCACGCTGTCGGCGGTCACATAAGCGCGGCCAGTGATGAACGGGCGCACCTGTTCGCCGTCCCATTCATAACGGCCTTCGAATTGGCTGCCGGTAATGCCGGCCTGCAACCAGATGTCGCCCTCAGCGAGTTTGCCGTCGGCGGCCAGACAAGCGAGCTTGGCGCTGGTGCCGGTGCCGCAGGGCGAGCGGTCGTAGGCTTTGCCTGGGCACATGACGAAGTTGCGGCTGTCGGCCTGGGGGTCATCGGCAAACAATTCGACATGGTCGATCAGCGCACCCTCCGCTCCGTGAATGCCTTGGTCCTGGAGGGCCTCGAGCAGCGTCCAGGTGTAATGGCTGAGCGCCTCGACATTGCTCATGTGCAACGCCTGGCCGTGGTCCGATACCAGGAAAAACCAGTTGCCGCCCCAGGCGATATCGCCATGTACCACGCCATGGCCGGGAACCTGCACTGCAACCTGTTTGCGGTAGCGCCAGGCAGGCACATTGCGCAGGGTGACGGTGCCATCGGTGTGCAGCGTGGCGGTTACGGTTCCGACTGGCGTGTCGATAAGGTGGTCGCCGGGGCCGATATGCCCGAGAAAATGCAAAGAAGCTACCAGGCCGATTGTGCCGTGGCCGCACATGCCGAGGTAACCGGCATTGTTGAAGAAAATCACCCCGCAGGTGGCACCTGGCGTCACCGGCTGGCAATACAGCGCCCCCACCAGTACATCGTTGCCGCGCGGCTCCAGCAGGCAGGCGCGGCGCCATTGATCGTGGTGCGTGCGCAGGCTGTCGAGCTGGGCGGCGAGGGTGCTGCCGGCCAGTGCAGGAAAACCGTTGAGGACCAGGCGTGTGGGTTCGCCGCCGGTGTGGGAGTCGATGACATGCAGTCGTTTCATGGAGCGCTCCGTCAGTGCACGTTGCCGGTAGAAGTCATGGCAGCGTTTTCTTGTGACTGGCATAGCCTGAACGCGTTGACCGCATGTCGATTGATGTTTTGCTCAACTGCGCATGACGATTTCGGCACAATGGCCGTGCTCGACAAGGCCACTGGCATGGGGCAATCTGCTGGACGTCGATGTATGAAGGGGCGGTCAAAGTCATGTTGCACAGCGCGTTTACGACCTTTCTCCAGGGCAGTCGCCCCCAGAGCATCGAGCACTTGCTGGCCGGCGTGACGCAGTTGTTACCGCTGCTGGATGTGATCCCCAATGCGACGATTTTCATCAAGGACAGCGACGCCCGCTACGTACTCGCCAACCGCACACTGGTGCAGCGTTGCGGCCTCAAGCAGATGCAGGCGCTGTTGGGCAAGACCAGCGCCGAAGTGTTTCCCGTACAACTGGGGCCTGGCTACACCGAGCAGGATCGGCGCGTATTGCAAGCGGGCGTTGTGCTTGAAGACCAGCTCGAATTGCACCTCTATGGCACTCACGAACCCGGCTGGTGCCTTACCCACAAATGGCCTCTGTACAACGATGTCGGCCAGATCATGGGCCTGGCGGGTATTTCGGTCGACCTGCAATCAGCCAGCGAATCCCATCCGGCCTACCAGCGGCTGGCGGCGGTTGACGAACACATTCGCGCGCATTTTCACCGCCGTGTACCCCTCGTGGAACTGACGCGCATCGCCGGAATTTCCGTGGCGCAACTGGAGCGCTACTGCAAGCGCGTGTTCCAGCTCACGCCCCGGCAGATGATCCAGAAGGTGCGTCTGGAGCATGCTCATCGACTGTTGCTGCACTCCGAGCTGCCGATCACCGAGGTAGCGTTGCAGTGCGGGCACACCGATCACAGTGCTTTTACCCGCCAGTTCAAGTCTTCCACCGGGTTCACCCCGAGTCAGTATCGACAAGCCTCCAGGTGAGCTTTTCAATGAGTAGTGCGTTCAGAAACTCTGGCCCAGAGAGAACTGGAATATCTGCGTATCTGCGTTTTCAGGGGTGCGAATCGGATAGGCAAGGTTGACGCTCAGCGGGCCCAGGGGGCTGTACCAGGTCACGCCGACACCCACCGAGCTGGCCATCTGGCCGAGCCCGATGGTGCCGCATCCCTGGGTCGTACTCACGTAGCATTTGTCTGCATAGACGCTGCCCACGTCCCAGAACACCGAGGTGCGCAAGGATTTGGTGTCTTTGACGAAGGGGACGGGGAACAGGTATTCCATGCCGCCCGTGATCAGGACGTTGCCGCCCAGCGCATCGCGGTCGCGGTCGGTGTAGTACGCCTGACCCTGGCGGGAATAGGCTCCGGTCGCCGGTGTGCTGCGGGGGCCAAGGGTGCCGCTTTTGAAACCGCGCACAGAGCCTTCGCCACCGGCGGTGTAGTTTTCATAGAAGGGCAGACCGTCGGTGGAACCGTAGCCATTGGCATAGCCGAGCTTGGTATGCAGGCGCAGGGCGGTCTGAGCGCTCAGCGGCACGAAGGTCTGGCCGGCATAGTCGAGTTTGTAGAAACTCAGGTCGCTGCCGGGCACCGTCACTGTCATGTTCAGGCTCTGTGAATGCCCGCGTGTGGCCAGGATGCCTTTGTTCAGGGTCGATTCAGACCAGCCGAGTTCCGCCTTGAAGTTGGTGAATGCCTTGCCCTCGCGGCCGATGAATTCATAGATTTCATCGGCGCTGTAGGTCCCCGGCTCGATACTGTCGCGTTGTGCCGTAAGGCCGAAACTCAAACGTGACGTTTCGTTGATCGGGTAGCCAATTTTCGCGCCCAGGCCAAAACTGTTGAGCGCGTAATAGGAGCGTCCATTGTCGTAGTAATTGTTGTAATCGGTCTTGCTGTAGAACCCGTTGTAACCCAGGCTGACCCCGTCCCTGGTGAAGTAGGGGTCGGTAAAGCCAAGGTTGTATTTGCTCTGATAAGTGGAACGGGTCAAGCCCAGACTGGCATGATTCCCGGTGCCTAGAAAGTTGCGCTGGCTGATCGAGCCGCTCAGGATCAGCCCGGCGCTCTGGGCGAATCCGATGCTGGCGGTGATGGAACCGGACGATAGCTCCTCCACGCTGTAGTTCACGTCCAGCTGGTCGTCCGTGCCCGGCACTGGCGGCGTCTCGACATTGACTTCCTTGAAGAATCCCAGGCGCTCAAGACGCACCTTGGACTGGTCGATGAGGAACGTGGATGCCCATCCACCCTCCATCTGGCGCATTTCGCGACGCAGCACCTGATCCTGGGTTTTGGTATTGCCGCGAAAATTGATGCGATTCACGTAGGCGCGCTTGCCGGGGTCGATGGCAAACACCAGGCTCACCGTGTGATCGTCCTCGTGCACCTGGGGTACGCCATTGACGTTGGCGAATGTGTAGCCTTCATTGCCGAGGCGGCGGGTGATCAGCTCGGACGTGGTGGTCATCAGTTGCCGTGAAAACACTTGGCCCTTGCGCACCAGCAGCAGTGACTGCACCTGGTCCTCGGGGATTTTCAGGTCGCCGCTGAGTGTGACGTCGCGAATCCTGTAGCGGCTGCCCTCGTGGATGTTGACCGTGATGTAGACGTGCTTTTTGTCCGGCGTGAGGGAGACCTGGGTGGAGCTGATATCCATGTTGATATAGCCACGGTCCAGGTAATAGGAGCGAAGCCGTTCAAGGTCGCCGGAGAGCTTCTCGCGGGCGTATTTGTCATCGTTCCTGAAGAACGACAGCCAGTTGCTGGTCTTCAGGGTGAATTGATCGGCCAGTTCCTCGTCGTTGAATACCGTGTTGCCGACCACGTTGATATGGCTGATGGCGGCCACCGCGCCTTCATCGATGGTGACCTTGAGCTCGACCCGGTTGCGTGGCAGGGTGACCGCCCGTGCATCCACCGATGCGGAATATCGTCCTTGTGCAACGTACTGGCGGGCCAGCTCGTTGCGCAGGCCTTCGAGGGTGGCCCGCTGGAAAATCTCGCCTTCGCCCAGGCCGGCCTGTTTCATGCCTTTGAGCAGATCGTCGGTGGCGATTGCCTTGTTGCCTTCAATCGTGATGCTGGAAACCGTTGGTCGTTCAACGACATTGATGATCAGCACGTCGTTTTCCCGTGCCAGCTGGATGTCCTGAAACAATCCGGTCTTGAACAGCGCGCGCGTGGCCTGCGCCAGCTGGCGGGCGTCCGCCTCCTCACCTATGTTTAGTGGCAGTGCGCCGAAAACGCTGCCTGCCGAGACCCGTTGCAGGCCGTTGATACGGATATCCGAAATCGTCAGGGTTTGGGCCTGTAGCAATGAAATATCAAGCAATAGCGCAACCGTGCAGAGCAAGCGCGAAGAAATCATCAAAATCTTTCCAGAACACATCGACGGCGCAGCATAAGAGCGCTGTGGGTATGGTGCGGTTAACCCAATGTCAAGTTAGGTAAAGGTTGCATTGAGGTCATGACGCTGGTCAGCGAAAACCGATAATGTGCGCACCCTGACCCGGGAGCTGGCGATGATTTCAGTACTGTTGGTTGATGACGATGAAGACCTCACCGCAATGCTCAGGCAGTACCTGGCGCGTGAAGGCTTTGACGCGACCGCCGTGCATACCGGCGAGGAGGGTGAGGAGCAGGCGCTGTCGGGCCGTTACAGCATCGTGGTACTGGACGTGATGTTGCCGCAGTTGTCCGGGATAGAAGTACTGCGGCGCATTCGCGCCGTCAGCCAGGTACCGATCGTGCTGCTCACGGCCCGTGGCGACAATATCGACCGCATTGCCGGCCTGGAGCTTGGCGCGGACGACTATGTACCCAAACCCAGTTCCCCCGGAGAGCTGGTGGCGCGTCTGCGTGCCATCATGCGGCGGGTGCAGCCGGCGGAAAGCCCGACGGTGGACGTCATTCGCAGCGGTGAACTGGTGTTGTGGCCGGCCAGGCGCGAAGCACGGTGGCAAGGCGCTGAGCTGGGTGTTACCAGCACCGAGTTCAGCCTGCTGGAGGAACTGGCCCGATGCGCGGGTCAGGTCGTGAGCAAGACCGACCTGTCGCTCAATGCCCTGGGATGCCCGCTGAAGCGCTATGACCGACGTATCGACGTGCACATCAGCAGCATTCGCCAAAAGCTGCGGCGGCGCAGCGACGGCAAGGCCTGGATCCAGAGCGTGCGCGGTCTCGGCTATCAGTTGATTGTCGAATGATGAAGCCCAGCCGGCTGTTCTGGAAACTGTTCCTGGCGTTCTGGCTGGCAACGAGCCTGACCTTTTTTGCCGGGGTCGGGGTGCATGAGGTGGAAACGTTCGAGCCGGACGACCCTCACTTGAAGGTCATCATGGCCAGCGAGGCCGCGCTGCTGCGCCAATTCGGCGTCGAGTCGGGGGCCGAGCTGCTGTCGACCTGGCGACGTCCGCCCGATCAGGCCATTGGCGTGTATGACAATGCCGGGCAACTGTTGGCCGGCGCGGCTGTGCTGTCGCCCGCCTATGAGCAGACGGTGATCAGCAAGGAAGGTCTCATCCTGTCGCTGCGCTCCACCCACCCGATCAGCTATGAGCACAGCGGCCTCCGCCTGCAGGTGCCGCTGATCATCGGCACATTGATGAGCGCCCTGTTCAGCGGATTTCTGGCTTACTACCTGGCATGGCCCCTGGCCAGCTTGCGTCGCGCGATGGGTGAGGTGGCCCAGGGCCGTTTCGATGTTCGGGTCAAACCGATGATGGGCAATCGTCGTGACGAAATTGTCGACCTGGCCGGCGACTGCGATCGCATGGCCAACCAGCTCAAGCTGCTGGTGCAAGCCCAGCAACGCCTGCTTCACGATATTTCCCACGAGCTGCGTTCACCACTGACGCGCATGCGCGCGGCCATCGGGCTGCTGCGCCAGGACAGCGAGCGCGTGGCCATGCTTGAGCGTATCGAGCGAGAGTCCGAGCGCATGGATGCCCTGATCGAAGCGCTACTGACCCTGGCGCGCCTGCAAGGGCGGCCCGAGAGCATCCATCGCGAACCTTTCGACATCAGTGAGTTGCTGGCGATGATCGTTGAAGATGCGCAATTCGAGGCCGACATCAAAGGTTGTAGCGTTGAGCTACAGGGAGGCCCACCGTTTGTTGCCTGCGTCAATGGCGAGCTGATGTACCGCTGCTTCGAGAACGTGATACGCAACGCCGTGCGCTACACCCGGCCGGAGACCACGGTGCAGGTATCCACCCGGCTCAGTGCCGATGCGCAGCAACTGTGCGTGCGCATTACCGATCAGGGGCCGGGCGTGGACGAGACCCGACTGCATAGCATCTTTGAGCCGTTCGAACGCGGCAGCGACGACACCAGTGTCGGCTTTGGCCTGGGTTTGGCGATTGCCTACAGCGCCCTGGAAATGCACCAGGGCAGCATCGTCGCGCGCAATGATCAGGGGGGTGGCTTGACCGTGGAAGTCTGCCTGCCCAGGGCACGATCTTTACGCGAAATTACACTCGCTTGACGGCTCTGTACTTGCCACCTCATTAGACTCTGCGCTCGGCAACGCCATTGGTTGAGTAGAGGCAGCGATGTTCCAGGTACATAAAAAAGGATTTGTTTCTGGCAAAAAAATGATCGATGGGCTGGTGCCCTATGACTTTTTTTGCGAAGACAATCCGACGATCAATCTATTCGTGTTCACCGGTGCCGCTGGTCAAGGCAAACCCATCGAGGCGCCGACACTGTGGGGGTTTACCCGCCTGGAACGCTTTGAGGCAATGGCCAGCGCATTGTTGGCCAACAAACGCGACGACGGTTGGTTTCAAAGTGTCAATGTACTCACCGGCCCCGTCCAGAACGGCACCCTGGGGGTGAAGTTCCAGCGCGTGCACAAGATCATCAAGCATGCCGACACGGCAGTGCCTTCTGCGCGCAAAGTGGATTACGAAATCCATACCGACGACGGCGATATCTATTTCACCCGACGGCCACTGTCGGCCGACCTTGCGCAAACCGTCATTTACGCGGCGGACCACGCCAGTGCGCAACCACCCGCCTGATCACGCTCAGTGGCCACTTTCCCATCCGCCATGCACCGCCTTGCGAATAGCCTCCAGCAGCATGGCAAACGCCGGATTGTCATTGTGTTCGCGCCAGATCAGGTGCAGTTCGCTCTGCACACCTTCCCCAAGATCGATCTCGCGAAAGACCACATTCTTGAACACCACACTGCTGGCGCAACGCGGCACCAGCGCCAGGCCCATGCCGGCGTTGACCAGCGCCAGAATGGTCAGGGAAGAACCCAGCCATTGCACGTATTCCGGCGCCACGCGGGCTGAGCGCAGCATGCCCGTGAGCAGTTCGTTGAACGGCGGATAGGCCGAGTGGGCATACATCAGGAAGGGCTGGGCATCCAGGTCCTGCACCGAGACGTGCTCTGCCTGGGCCAATGGATGCCGGCAGTGCACGGCCAACACGAAGGGTTCGCGCACCAGGCATTCGGTGGCGTAGCCGGGCTCCAGCAGGGGCGCGCGCACGATACCCAGGTCAATGCGGCGCGCGCGCAGGGCTTCATGCTGCTGATAGGTATTCATCTCGGCCAGGTCAATGCGCACATGGGGCTGCTTGAGCCGCGCTTCGGCGATGACCTTGGGCAGGAATTCATACACCGCGCTGCCCACGAAGCTGATGTTCACTGTGCCGATATCCCCTTCGGCGAAGCGTCGGGCGGTCACGGCGGCTTGTTGGGCGCGTTCGAGCAAGTTCTGCGCTTCGACGAAAAAAGCCCGGCCTGCGGCGGTGAGCGTGACGCTGCGGGTAGTGCGGGTGAACAGCTCCACCCCAAGGTGATGCTCCAGCAACTGGATCTGCCGGCTCAAGGGCGGCTGGGTCATGTTCAAGCGCTCCGCGGCACGGCGAAAGTTGAGTTCGGTGGCCACGGTGGTAAAGCAACGTAATTGAGTCAGCTCGAACATTGATCTAATCCAGGTATCAATCGAATGCCAAGTTAGATTAGACGGGATCAATATCGGGCGTCCATCATCCCTGCGTCCCTAAAAAAATAATCAACGGGAGTCGCCCTTGAATACCGTTCAGAGTTCGCCCGACCCAACCGTGCTTGCCCGCGCGGCGGCCAAGGTCAAGCGTCACGTCCTGCCGCTGTTTGTGGTGATGTTCATCGTCAACTACATCGACCGGGTCAACATCGGCTTTGTGCGCAGCCACCTGGAAACCGACCTGGGCATTGGTGCGGCCGCCTACGGCCTGGGCGCGGGTTTGTTCTTCATCGGCTACGCGCTGTTCGAAGTGCCGTCCAATCTGCTGTTGCAGCGCTACGGCGCCCGCGCCTGGTTGACCCGCATCATGTTCACCTGGGGCGCGGCCGCCATGGCCATGGCCTTTGTGCAGGGCGAAACCAGTTTCTATGTGCTGCGCTTTATTCTCGGCGCCGCCGAAGCCGGGTTCTTCCCCGGCATCATCTACTACTTCACCCAGTGGCTGCCGGCCAGCGAGCGCGGCAAGGCCATGGCGATTTTTCTCAGCGGTTCGGCCATCGCCTCGGTGATTTCCGGCCCGGTGTCAGGCGCGCTGCTGAGTGTGAGTGGCCTGAGCCTGCATGGCTGGCAGTGGATGTTCCTCATTGAAGGTTTCGCCTCGATCGTGCTCTGCGGGTTTGTGTGGTTCTGGTTGCAGTCCCATCCCCGTCAGGCCAGTTGGCTCAGCGACGAAGAAAAACAGGCACTGGTCGGTGCCATTGCGCTCGAACAGCTGGCACGTGAGGCCGCGCAGGTGAGCCGGCCGTCGATGTTCAAATTGCTGGCCGACAAACAGATCGCATTGTTCTGCTTTATCTACTTTTCCATTGCCCTGACCATTTACGGCGCGACCTTCTGGCTGCCAAGCATGATCAAGCAGATGGGCAGTCTCGGCGACTTTCAGGTCGGCCTGTTCAACGCGATCCCCTGGCTGATTTCCATTGTCGCCATGTACGGCTTTGCCGCTCTGGCCAGCAAGTGGAAACACCAGCAGGCCTGGGTGTCGCTGATGCTGGTGATTGCCGCCTTCGGCATGTTCATGTCCACCACGGGTGGCCCGGTGTTTGCGTTTGTCGCCATCTGTTTTGCTGCGATAGGTTTCAAGGCGGCCTCGGCGCTGTTCTGGCCGATTCCCCAGGGTTACCTGGATGCGCGTATCGCTGCGGCGGTGATTGCCTTGATCAACTCGGTCGGCAATCTGGGTGGATTCGTCGCGCCAACCACTTTTGGCTTTCTGGAGCAGACCACCGGCTCCATCCAGGGCGGGCTTTATGGCCTGGCGGCCACCTCGCTGGTGGCGGCAGTGGTGGTGTTTTTTGCCCGCACCGCGCCACGCGGCGGCGTCCCCGCCAGCACCGCGCCCGTCGAACCGCCCATCAGCCAACCTCGCGACGCTCACCACACCTTGCGTTCAGGCCAACAGGGAGCCCTCTCTTGAAAATCATCCGCGTCAGCGTCACCCCGATTGCCTTCCGCGACCCGCCATTGCTCAACGCCAGCGGCATTCATGAACCCTTCGCTTTACGCTCGATCATCGAGATCGAGAGCGACACCGGCTATATCGGGCTGGGTGAAAGCTATGGCGATGCGCCGGCGCTGGCGATTCAGCAGCAGGTCGCGCCACAGTTGATCGGCCTCGATCCGCTGCACCTCAACCAACTGCGCTCTATCGTGCAGGCCACCGTGGCCGCGCAAAAGACCATCAGCCTGCCCGGCGCCGAGCTGGCGCCGGGTTCCCATGCCAGCAAGGCGGTGAGCAATGCCTATTCGGCCTTTGAGGTGGCCTTTCTCGACTTGCAGGCCCACGCGCTGAATGTGCCGTTGGTTGATTTGCTGGGCGGGGCGATCCGCGACCGCATTCCCTTCAGCGCCTACCTGTTTTTCAAGTACGCCCAGCACATCGACGCGCCCTACAAGCCCGACAGCTGGGGCGAGGCGCTGAGCGCGCAACAGATCGTCGCCCAGGCGCGGCGGATGATCGAAAACCATGGCTTCAAAAGCATCAAGCTCAAAGCTGGCGCCCTGGACCCCGAACACGAAGTGGCCTGCATCAAGGCCCTGAAAGAGGCTTTTCCCGGGGTTCCTTTGCGCATTGACCCGAATGGCAACTGGTCCCTGGCAACCTCGGTGCGCATGGCGCAACTGCTCGGCGATGACCTGCAATATTACGAAGATCCCACCCCAGGCCTGGACGGCATGGCCGAGCTGCACGCGCACACCGGGCTGCCCCTGGCCACCAATATGGTGGTCACCGACTTCGATGAATTTCGCCGCAGCGTGGCGCTCAATAGCGTGCAGATCGTACTGGCCGATCATCATTACTGGGGTGGACTGCGCGACACCCAGGTGCTGGCCAAAATGTGCGACACCTTTGGCCTGGGCGTGTCGATGCATTCCAACTCACACCTGGGCATCAGCCTGATGGCCATGGCCCATGTGGCCGCCGCGGTGCCCAATCTCGATTACGCCTGCGACACCCACTACCCGTGGCAGGAACCGGACGAGGAAGTGATCAAGGGCGGCAAGCTGCCCATTGTCGACGGCTGCGTGACAATTACCCGCGCCCCGGGACTGGGGCTTGAGCTGGACCACGATCAACTGGGCAAGCTCCATGACCAATACTTGAGTTGCGGTATTCGTCAACGCGACGACGTGAAACAGATGCAGCGCTATCAGCCTGACTGGACAAGCGTAAAACCGCGTTTTTAAAAGGGTCGCTTGAGTTGCCCGGTCGCACCTTCACGGTGCCGCCGGGATTTTTTTTGCGCGCATTTGCGCAGAATCCCGGCTGTTGGGTACCGCGATGCAACGAATCGGCGCCGTTGCCCCTCCTATGTCTACGAATAACCTTTCACGAGACAGGTAGTGGGCTTATGACGGCGGCAGACAAGGATCATGTGAACTGGCTGGTACAACAATCGATGCTGAACGCTGCGCGCCAGCGCGCCCGGCTGTATTCGGGGCAGGGCCGGTTGTGGCAGCAGCCTTACGCCCAGACGCGGCCGCGTGATGCTTCCGCCTTGTCGTCGGTGTGGTTCACCGCGTACCCGGCCTCGATCGTGACCCGTGAAGACGGCACCGTGCTGGAGGCTTTGGGCGATGAAGCGCTGTGGCATGCGCTGTCGAAAATCGGCATTCAAGGCATTCACAACGGTCCGCTGAAAAAATCCGGTGGTCTGTCCGGCACCCGCCATACGCCCACCATCGACGGCAACTTCGACCGCATCAGCTTCGAAATCGACCCTCAACTGGGCACCGAAGCGCAGTTGCAGGCGCTGACCCGCATGGCCGCCGCGCATAACGCGGTGATCATCGATGACGTGATCCCGTCGCACACCGGCAAGGGCGCGGATTTCCGCCTGGCCGAGATGGGGTATGAGGACTATCCGGGGCTTTACCACATGGTGGAAATCCGCGAGGAAGACTGGTCCTTGCTGCCCGACGTCGCCGAAGGGCGTGATGCGCAGAACCTCAGCCCGCTGCAGGTGGATGCCCTGCGCGACAAGCACTACATCGTTGGCCAACTGCAACGGGTGATCTTTTTCGAGCCCGGCGTAAAGGAAACCGACTGGAGTGCCACGCCGGTAGTGCTGGGCGTCGACGGCAAACCACGGCGCTGGGTGTACCTGCATTACTTCAAGGAAGGCCAGCCATCGCTCAACTGGCTTGACCCGTCATTCGCCGCGCAGCAGATGATCATCGGCGACGCCCTGCATGCCATCGATGTGATGGGGGCGAAGATCCTGCGCCTGGATGCCAACGGCTTCCTCGGTGTCGAACGCAAGCTGGACGGCACCGCCTGGTCGGAAAGTCACCCGCTGTCCATCACCGGTAACCAGTTGATCGGCGGCGCGATTCGCAAGGCCGGCGGCTTCAGCTTTCAGGAACTGAACCTCACGGTGGACGACATCGCGTCGATGTCCCACGGCGGTGCAGACCTGTCTTACGACTTCATCACGCGACCGGCCTACCAGCACGCCTTGCTGATGGGCGATGCGGAGTTCCTGCGCCTGATGCTGCGCCAGATGCACAGCCTGGGCATCGACCCCGGCTCGCTGATTCACGCGCTGCAGAACCACGACGAACTGACCCTGGAGCTGGTGCACTTCTGGACGCTGCACGCCCACGACAGCTACCTGTACCAGGGCCAGACGTTTCCCGGCAATATCCTGCGCGAGCACATCCGCGAGCAGATGTATGAGCGCCTGACCGGCGAGCATGCGCCCTACAACCTCAAGTTCGTCACCAATGGGGTGTCGTGCACCACCGCCAGCATCATCACGGCGGCGCTGGGCATTCGTGACCTGGACGCGATCACGCCGGCCGATGTCCAGCAGATTCGTCAGATCCACTTGCTGCTGGTGATGTACAACGCCATGCAGCCCGGGGTGTTTGCGTTGTCTGGCTGGGACTTGGTGGGCGCGTTGCCGCTGGCGGTCGATGAGGTCGCTCACCTGATGCAGGATGGCGACACCCGCTGGATCCATCGCGGTGCGTACGACCTGGTGGACCTGAACCCCGAGGCCGAGCTGTCGGCAGGGCAGATGCCACGCTCCAAATCCTTGTATGGCAGTTTGAACAGCCAGTTGCAGGACCCGGAGTCGTTCGCCTGCCAACTGCAAAAAATTCTCGCCGTGCGCCGCGCCTATGACATTGCCGCGAGCCGCCAGATCCTGGTGCCGGACGTCGAGCATCCAGGTTTGCTGGTGATGGTCCACGAGCTGCCAGCCGGCAAGGGCACGCAGATCACCGCGCTGAACTTCGGCGCCACGCCGATCACTGAAACCCTGCACTTGCCCAATATCGCGCCGGGGCCGGTGGTGGACATCATCAATGAGCGGGTCGAGGGCGACTTGACGGCCGAGGGTGAGTTCACCATCACGCTGGATGCCTATGAAGGGCTGGCGCTGCGGGTGGTGAGCAGCACCCCGATGCTGTGATGAAGTGGCCTGGGGTGCCAGTGGCACCTCAGGCAGTCAGCGATGCATGCCACTGTGCATAGGGCGTGTTGTCGACCTTGTGCCGGTTGAAGTCCGGCGCACCATCGTCCCACCACACCGGGCCGCGTTCGCCCAACGCGACCTTGGCCTTCTGCACGTTTGCCCTCGCAGCGGTCAACTCACCCGAATCACCCGAGGCCTTGGCGGCCCTCACGTCGCGGCGCGCGACCATCAATTGGTTGACCAGCGCCTGCCTGACGTCGTCAGGCAAGGACGGGTTACTGCACCGCCACAACGTGCCCTTGACCACGAAGTAGCGACCGTCCGGTGTGCCGGGATACGCACTCACGTCAAACCGATGCGCTTACGCATCTGCGCCGTGATGGTTTGCCGGGTTCCAGGCAGATCGGCCCACGGGTCGGCGTCCAGTTCGCCCAGGCGCTCATGCAGATTGCGCACAGTCCATTGGTTGGCGCCCTTGAGGTCTTTCAACTCCTCCTTGAAGATCGGCACTGACACCGGTAGCCCCTCGCGGCTGCGGGCTGCGTAGGCGCAGATGGTGGTGGCGCCCATGCCATTGCGCAGGTAGTCGATGAAAATTTTCCCCACCCTGTTTTTCGGCCCGGAAACCGCCGAAAACCGATCCGGCAGCAGGTTGGCGATGTGCTTGACCACGGCATGGCTGAAGCTTTTGACCGCATCCCAGTCGGCCTTCGGCGTCAGCGGCACGACGATGTGAATACCCTTGCCGCCGCTGGTTTTGAGAAAGGATTTGAGCCCCAGTTCGTCCAGTACCGTCAAGGTCAGCTGGGTAGCCTCGATCATGCTTTTCCAGGGCAACGCCGGGTCCGGGTCCAGGTCGAGAATGAAGCGATCGGGCTTTTGCAGGTTTTTGGACAGCGCATTCCAGGTGTGCAGCTCGATGCTGTTCATCTGCACCGCGCCCACCAGCGCCTCGATGTTGTTGATCAGCATCACCGGGTGGCCAGTCTCTTCCTTGCCAATGATCTCAATGCCGGGAATCGCCAGGTGTTCTGCGTTTTTCTGAAAAAACAGCTCGCCGCCAATGCCATCCGGCGCACGCACCAAGGCGACAGGTCGATTGAGCAACTGCGGCAGGATCCATTCGCTGATGCTGATGTAATAGTCCGCCAGGTCACGCTTGGTCGCGCCGCTGGCGGGGTCGATCACGCGCTGGGGATGGGTGAGCCTGAGCGTGGTCGAGCCCTTTTTGTCGGGTTCAGTCTGGGTCATCGCCTTGGTCTTCCTGGCGGTTTTGGGTTTGATGGCAGGGGCAGGGCGCTCCTCGATAATCGATTCGGCGGGTTTATCGTTACGCAGCCCGTGAAACACCGCCTGCCTGACGGCGCCGTCCTGAGTGATTTCGGCGAATGCGACTTCTGCCAGCAGTGCGGGTTTGAGCCAATGCACGCCCTTGGCCTCGAACCCCGTTGGCGGGTTGACCACCGCAGGTTTTTTGACTTCAAGCGGGGTCAATTGCGCAAAGATCGTCGCCAGTGTCGCCTGGGTGAAGCCGGTACCCACTTTGCCCGCGTAGCGCAGCTCACCGCTGTCGTCATCATGCAACCCCAGCAACAGCGCACCGAACTTGCTGCGCGAGCCCTTGGGTTCGGTATAGCCGATGATGACGAATTCCTGACGCCGCTTGCATTTGAGTTTGATCCAGTCGCCGCTGCGCCGTGACTGGTACGCACTGCCCACACGCTTGCCGATCAGACCTTCCATGTGCATGTCGCAGGCGCTGTTGAGCAGTGCCTCGGGCGTTTCGGCGAAGTCTGCCGAGTACTTGAGTACTTCGCTGTCGCTGCGCTCGAGCACCTTGGCCAGGGCGCCCCGGCGTTGCTCCACCGGCACGTCACGCAGGTCCATGCCGTTGAGAAAGGGCAGGTCGAACAGGTAGTAAACGATGTTGCCACTACGCGCCTGCTCGAACGCATTCTGCAAGGCCTGGAAATCCGGCACGCCGTGTTCGTTGGCCACCACCACTTCGCCATCGAGCCAGGCGGAGGTGAGGCCAAGGCTGGCAATCGCCTCGGCCTGGCGCGGCAGCTTATGCGTCCAGTCGTTGCCGTTTCGCGTAAACAATTGCACCTTGCCGTCCTCCACCCGAGCCAGGATACGGTAGCCGTCGAACTTGATTTCATAGCGCCATTCACCCTCCGGCGCAGAATCCACCAACGTGGCCAGCTCAGGCTTGAGGCTTTGCGGCAGCGCGGACGCAACGGCATTCTCCAGCTTCTTCGCGCGCGTGGGCGTGGCGCGCTTGACGGGGGCCTTGTCGACAGGTTTGGCCTGCGCCGCCCTGGTCTTTTTCGGCACGATGGTGCGCTCGCTCAGCACACTGTGGGGCTCGGCCTTCACCACGTCGTAATCGCTCTCGGCGCGGGCGAACTCGTCCTGATGCTTGATCAGAAACCATTGCTCCTGCTTGCCCGGCATATGCGTCTTGACCAGGTTCCACACGCCCCCGAGCTTTTCGCCCTGCAACTCGAATTTGAGGCGGCCTTTGGCATAGGCTTGCGCCGGGTCCGACAGCGGTTTCCATAGGCCGCGGTCCCAAACGATAACGTCGCCAGCGCCGTAATGACCCTCGGGTATGCTGCCTTCAAAGGTCGCGTAGTCCAGCGGATGATCTTCGACGTGCACGGCCAGGCGCTTGTTTTTTGGGTCCAGCGAGGGCCCCTTGGGCACCGCCCAGCTTTTGAGGGTGCCGTCGAGTTCCAGGCGAAAGTCGTAATGCAGACGGCTGGCGTCGTGCTTTTGAATGCAGAACTGCAGGGCGTTCGGCTTGGTACGTTTCTTGCCCTTGGACGCGCCGCCTGCGGGTTCGGAAGTCGCGTCGAAATCACGTTTGTGGTGGTACTCGTCCAGGGCCTTGTTCGCTTTTGGTGTCTTCTTTGCGCGTGTTTTGCGCGATGAAAGCTCGATCCAGGTGGGCGCATGATCACTGGCGTGCTCCTCGCCGCGCACCCAGGCGTCGACACCGGCGTTTTTGAGATGCGGGGCGAGTACCGGGTTAAGCAGAAGATGGTCGATACGCAGGCCGGAATTCTTCTGCCAGTGTTGCCGGAAATAATCCCAGAACGTATAGACCCGCTCCTCGGGATACAGGTGACGCACCGAGTCGACCCAACCCTGGTCCAGCAACCGTTGATAACACTCGCGGCTCTGCGGCTGAAGCAGCGCATCCTTGAGCCATGAGCGGGTGTTGTAGATGTCGAAGTCGGTGGGCACCACATTGAAATCTCCCGCCAGCACCACCGGGTGTTCGCTTGCTTGCAGCGTGCGTGCATGTTCGATCAGGTGTTCGAACCACTTGAGCTTGTAGTCGAACTTGGGCCCCGGCTGCGGGTTACCGTTGGGCAGGTACAGGCAACCGACCACCACCCCGTGCACGGCCGCTTCGAGGTAGCGCGACTGCGAATCGTCTTCCGCGCCGGGCAAGCCTTTGTGAATCAACAATGGTTCGGAGTCGCGGGCGAGAATTGCCACGCCATTCCAGGCCGCTTGCCCATGGTGCAGGCAACCGTAGCCGGCCGCCTCAAGCTCGGCAGCCGGGAAGGCTTTGTCCTGTGCCTTGAGCTCCTGCAGGCAGACAATGTCCGGCTGCTCTTTGTCCAGCCACTGCAACAGGTTGGGCAACCGCGCGCCGATGCCGTTGACGTTGAATGTGGCGATCTTGAGGTTCTGCATGGCCTCGATCCTTCAATGTTCTCGGTGCTTTCTTATCCGAGTCTCGAAGAACGGAGCGAGTTCTAAATTTGTTGCCTGGGCGCGGCGCCCGTATCCAGTTGAACTGCCAGAGGCTCAAGCTGCCGAAATGCAGACAACCCAGAGGACACCGCGATGACCGAAGAAAAGAAGAAGCAGCCGGAACAGGAACAGCAAACACCTGCGCATTCAACCGAGCAGGAGCGTGAGCGACTGAAGGACTTCAACAAGGACGGTATTCCGCCGGGGGCCTGCTGACGAGTTTTGACAGCCCCTGCGGACCTTTGCGGGGGCTATCACTGTTTTACTTGAAGGTGGTTATGGCAATACCCTCGGTGATCAACGCCCGTTGCACGGCCGGCCTCTCGATAATGGATTGAATGCGTTGAGTCCAGTGCGGGAAATGCAGGCTCATGTCTATATCGATCCACTTTCCCCACATCCAGAAAACCAGCAGCACTGGATGAACAATGTTGTAAGTCGCGCCATCAGCTCGCGCTGCAAGGCGCTGCTCGATAAACCGGTAGTTCTCCATGACATTGCTGCGGCCTTTTTCAATGACCTCAGGGAATAGACGTTCATCGTCGACAAATCGTTGCGGCCGCCACACCTGCCCATACGCAAGGCCGTGCACTGTCCCTGATAACCAGTTCAGCCACTCAAGGCATCGTGCCGACTCACCTGGCGTGTCCGGGATGAATCGCAGCGGTGAAGACTGGCTTGCCAGGTAGAACAAAATGGCGGGCAACTCGGTTAGCACGCCGGCTTGTTCGCCTATGAAGCCGTCCCGGCAGAGCAGAGCGGGCACACGACCTTTCGGGTTGATACTCAAGTATTGCGCAGTTTGTGTGCCGATGCCTTTCACTGCCGAGCGCAACTGCAGCTCGAACGGCACGCCCAGTTCCTCAAGAAGAATATGGGCCGCAAGTGAGCAGGCACCGGGTGAGTAATAAAGAAGGTACATACAGGCCTATTAAATGCTTGTGGGTGGCTTTTATTGATGCGGTCAATACCGTTCAGATTGTAATGAAACGACTCAGCCCCCGGTTGCTCCCCCCTGTGGTGAGCGGGCAAGCCCAATGCCGTTCAGTTAAGCGCAGATTCCCTGTGGCGAGCAGGCTTGTCCTGCGTTGGGCTGCGCAGCAGCCCCAAAACCAGGCGCTGAGCCGTGTCAGGTACACCGCGCTTTCCTTGATTGGGGGCGTCTCGCACCCCAACGCGGGGCAAGCCCGCTCGCCACAGATGTCCGACACCAAAGTCGACATCATCGTCACGTTTCTCGCAATAAACTCTATCAGCCCCACCCATCAAGGCGAGCGGGCGACGGCCGAAACTGAAGCGGCAATGTACGAGCGGCGCGCGGCGCAGCGGTTCAGCACGCAGTTCTGAACGCTACGAACCCGCATGCTGATCCCCCAAAGCAATCGTTAACTGGCAGAATCCCCTCCAACTTGATTGCCTTGGAGACCACCATGCTTCGTGCGTTTGAACGAAGACTCGACCCATTCCCCCCTGACGAAGTCCCCCCGCCACCGGAGGGCCTGGCGCGCTTTTTGTGGGCCTGCACCCGTGGGGCGCGGGGTTATATTCTGGCGTTTGCGCTGCTGAGCGCCGCGGTGTCGATCTACGAAGCCTGGCTGTTTTCCTTCCTGGGTCAGGTCGTTGATCTGCTGTCGACCTGGCAGGCCGGCGGTGATGCGGCCGCGCAGGAAAGCCGCGTGCTGTGGGGCATGAGCATCGTGATGGTGTTGAGTGTCGCCCTGGTGGCGCTGCGCACGATGGTTCAGCACCAGATATTGGCGATCAACCTGCCGTTGCGGCTACGTTGGGATTTCCATCGCTTGATGTTGCGGCAAAGCCTGTCGTTCTTTTCCGATGAGTTTTCCGGGCGGGTCACCACCAAGGTGATGCAGACGGCGCTGGCGGTGCGCGATGTGCTGTTCACGATGATCGAAATCCTGCCCGGCATCGGCGTGTATTTCATCGCGATCATCGCGCTGGCCGGCGGTTTTGCGCTCAAGCTGATGCTGCCTTTTGTTGCCTGGATCCTGTTGTTCGGCTTGGCCATGCGCTACTTCGTGCCCCGTCTGGGCAAAGTGGGGCAGGAGCAGGCCAACGCGCGCTCGTCGATGACCGGCCGTATTTCCGATGCCTACACCAACATCACCACCGTGAAACTGTTCTCGCATTCCAACCGCGAAGCGCACTTTGCGCGGGCGGCCATGGAAGATTTCAAGCAGACCGGTTTTCGCCAGATGCGCCTGGTCAGCCAGTTCGAAATCGTCAACCAGGCGCTGGTGGTGGCTTTGATCATGGCTGCCGGAGGCTATGCGCTGTGGCTCTGGCACCAGGGCGAAATCGGCGCAGGCGCCGTGGCCGCGATCACCGCCATGGCGTTGCGCATCAATGGCATGTCCCACTGGATCATGTGGCAGATGACTTCGCTGTTCGAGAGCATCGGCACTGTGCAGGACGGCATGGGCACCCTGACTCGCGGCGCCAAGGTGCAGGACGCTCCGGACGCGGGTGAGCTGGTCACCTCCGGCGGCGCCGTCACCTTCGACAACGTGTGTTTCAACTACAACGGCGAACGCCAGGTGCTCGATGGCCTGAGCCTGGACATTCGCCCGGGCGAAAAAATCGGCCTGGTCGGCCGCTCCGGCGCGGGTAAGTCCACGCTGATCAACCTGTTGCTGCGTTTCTATGACGTCGACAGCGGCGAGATCCGGATTGACGGGCAAAACATCGCGCAGGTGACCCAGGACAGCCTGCGCAGCGCCATCGGCATGGTCACCCAGGATACGTCGCTGTTGCACCGCTCCATTCGCGACAACATCGCCTACGGCCGTCCCGATGCGAGCAATGCGCAAATCCGCACGGCAGCGGTCAACGCCCAGGCCGATGAGTTCATCAGCCGCCTGAGTGACCGCCAGGGCCACACCGGCTACGACACCCTGGTGGGCGAGCGCGGCATCAAGTTGTCCGGCGGCCAGCGCCAGCGTGTCGCGATTGCCCGGGTGATGCTCAAGAACGCGCCGATCCTGCTGCTCGATGAGGCCACCAGCGCGCTGGACTCCGAAGTCGAAGTGGCGATCCAGGAAAGCCTCGACGAGATGATGCAGGGCAAGACCGTGATCGCGATCGCCCATCGGCTGTCGACGATTGCCGCCATGGATCGACTGATCGTCATGGATGACGGCCGCATTCTGGAGCAGGGCACCCACGCCGAACTGCTCGCGAAAAACGGCATCTATGCGCGGCTGTGGCACCACCAGAGTGGCGGGTTTCTGGGTGAGGATCGCGGCGTGGCGCAGGTGATGGACTAAAGCCGGGAAGGGCAAACCGACTCGCCGCGGGCGAGTCGGGATCACGCAATCGCGGGCACTTGAACGCCCTCAGTAAACCTGTGGAATGACGATGTCCGGCGGCGTGGGGCTGCGCAGGTAATCCTCTTGCCTGACACGCTCGGGCAGCTCGATCATCGGCACCTCGACTTCTTCGTAGGGCATTTGCTTGAGCAAATGATGGATGCAATTGAGCCTGGCTTTCTTCTTGTTGTCCGCCTGTACCACCCACCAGGGCGCTTCAGGGATATGGGTGCGTTCCAGCATGATTTCCTTCGCCTTGGTATAAGCCTCCCAGCGGCGGCGCGACTCCAGGTCCATGGGGCTCAGTTTCCATTGTTTGAGCGGATCGTGAATGCGGCTGAGAAAGCGCAGGTGCTGTTCCTGATCGGAAATCGAAAACCAGTATTTGATCAACTGGATACCGGAGCGCGCGAGCATGCGTTCGAACTCCGGCACGGTGCGAAAGAACTCTTCGTACTGCGCCTCGTTGCAAAACCCCATCACCTGTTCGACGCCGGCGCGGTTGTACCAGCTGCGGTCGAACAGCACGATTTCGCCCGCCGCCGGCAGGTGTGACACATAGCGCTGGAAGTACCACTGCGTGCGTTCGCGATCGTTCGGCGCGGGCAGGGCTGCGACCCGGCACACCCTGGGGTTGAGCCGCTGAGTGATGCGCTTGATGACGCCGCCCTTGCCGGCGGCGTCGCGGCCTTCGAACAGGATCACCACTTTGGCCCCGGTCTTGACCACCCAGCTTTGCAGCTTCACCAGTTCGCCCTGCAGGCGGAACAGTTCGCTGAAATAAACCCTGCGCTCGGTTTTCTCGGGGCTTTCCTCGATGTGTTCGTCCAGCAGTGCATTGAGGTCATGGCCGTCTTCGGTCAATTCCAGTTCCAGCTCTTCGTCACTGTGATCGAGCAGTTCACGGCGGATGCGCTGGATCAGGGCGTCGTCTGTTGCAGGCATGGGAGACACTCGCGTGGTGAGGATGATCGAGTGTTAGTCGCATCTTGTTACGAAGTAATGACATGAAAATAAGCGTTTGACGCCGTAAAACGGGACAAAACCGCGCCTGCCATTCATTTTTCATAAAAACGTAACAAAGCTGCTGCAAAGTCCCGGGAGCCCGAAAAACAACACGGAGTTCCTTGAATGAAAAGCTTGATGAAGTCAGCTGCACTCGCCGTCGCGGTCTCGCTAAGTGCCACTTCGGTGTTTGCTGCCGAAAGCATCCGCCTGACCGGTTCCGGCGCCAGTTTCCCGGCCCCGATCTACCTCACCTGGTTCAAGGATTTCAGCAAAAAAAGCGCGGGCGTGACGGTGGACTACCAGTCCAAGGGGAGCGGGGCGGGCGTACAGGATTTCCTCAACAAGACCGTGGACTTCGCCGCCAGTGACTCGGCCATGAAAGACGAAGACATCGCCAAGGTCGCCGAAGGGGTGCAATTGCTGCCGATGACCGCCGGCGAAATCGTGCTGGCCTACAACCTGCCGGGCAACCCCAAAGGGCTGAAGCTGCCGCGCGATGTGTACTCCGACATCTTCCTGGGCAAGATCACCAAGTGGAACGACCCCAAGATCGTTGCCGCCAACCCGGACCTGAAACTCAGCGATACGCCGATCACCGTGGTGGTGCGTGCGGACTCCAGCGGCACCACCGCCGTGTTTACCAAGCACCTGGCGGCCATTAACCCTGCGTTCAAGGACGCGCTGGGTGAAGGCAACACCGTCAACTGGCCGGCCACCGACAAGTTCATCAAGTCGCCCAAGAACGATGGCGTGACCGCCACCGTACGCCAGACCCCGGGTGCGATTGGCTACATCGAATACGGCTTCGCCAAACTGGCCAAGGTTGACTTCGCCCAGTTGCAGAACAAGGCCGGCCAGTACGTGGTGCCGAATGCCGAAAGCGGTGCAGAAGCCCTGGCGGCGGTAAAAATGCCGGAAAGCCTGGTGGCCTGGCTGCCGGACCCGGACGGTGCCAAGTCCTATCCGATCACGTCCTACACCTGGATGATCTTCCGCAAGGACAACGGCAACCCGGCCAAGGCCAAGGCCATGCGTGAAATGGTCGAGTACAGCCTCACCGAAGGTCAGAAAATCGCTGACTCGATGGGCTACATCCCGCTGCCGGCTTCGGTGGTCGAACAGGTTCGCAAAGCGTCGGCCAACATCCAGTAAGGCTTGCCAGCTCACTCCCGGCGCAGGCGCTCAGCCACGCCGGGAGCGCGTCCTCCCTGTTGCGGAATCAACCCATGAACTCACCTTTTGTCGTACCGGTTAACCCGGACTCTGCGTGTCAGCCACCATCCACCAAGGATTTCGTGGTTGACCGCACCTTCCGTGCGCTTGCACGCATCGGCGTAGTGCTGGTGCTGGCGCTGGTGTTCGCGCTGGTGTTCGAAGTAGGGCGCAAGGCGCTCCCCGGCATGGAAAAGCACGGTTTTGACGTGCTGCTGGGCAGCGTCTGGGATGTCAATCAGGGCAAATACGGCATTCTGCCAGCGATCTGGGGCACGCTGTACAGCGCCTTCATCGCGTTACTGATCGCCGGCGTGTTCGGCGTCAGCATGGCCATTTTTCTTACCCAGGATTTCCTCCCGGCCAAGCTGGCTGCGGTGTTTCGTACCATCGTCGAACTGCTCGCCGCCATTCCCAGCGTGGTGTATGGCCTGTGGGGAATCTACGTGGTCATCCCCGCCATCCGGCCGCTGACTGCATGGCTGAACACGGAGCTTGGCTGGATTCCTTTTTTTGGCACGTCCTTGAGCGGCCCGGGCCTGCTCCCGGCCGCGCTGGTACTGGCCATCATGATCCTGCCGACCATTGCCGCCGTGTCCCAGGACGCGCTCACCGCCGTGCCGATGAAAACCAAGCAGGCGGCCTATGGCATGGGCACCACGCACTGGGAAGCGATTCTCAAGGTGATGGTGCCGTCGGCGGCCACCGGTATTTTCGGCTCCCTGGTGCTGGGTCTCGGTCGCGCCCTGGGTGAAACCATGGCGCTGGCGATGCTGGTGGGTAACGCGAACAACATTTCCCTGTCGCTGTTCGCCCCGGCCAATACCCTGGCGGCCTTGCTGGCGCTGAACTTTCCTGAAGCCGGGCCGAACGAGATCGAGGTGTTGATGTATGCAGCACTGGTGCTGATGTTCATCACACTGCTGGTCAACGTGGCAGGTTCGATGCTCATGCTTTATGCCCAGCGGGGGACCAAGCAATGACCAACCTCACTCTGCCCGACGCCGCGCTGCCCAGCCTGCAACGCCGCTTCGAAGGTCGCGCCCTGCGCAGCCTGGTGCTGACCACGCTGGTCTGGCTGGGCGCGCTGCTGGCCAGCGTGCCGCTGATTTCCGTGCTGTATATGCTGATCACCCGGGGCGGCGCGCGCCTGAGCCTTGAACTCTTCACCGAGCTGCCACCCACCGGTTTCGAGACCGGCGGCGGTTTCGGCAACGCCATGGCCGGCACCCTGGTGATGGTCGGTATCGCGGCGGCCATCGCCGTGCCGGTCGGCATCCTTGCGGCGGTGTTCCTTGCCGAGCTGGGGCCGGACAGCAAGCTGGCGAGCGCGGCGCGCTTTGCCGCAAAAATGCTCACCGGCCTGCCGTCGATCCTGGCCGGGGTGTTTGCCTACGCCCTGGTGGTGATGACCACCGGCACCTACTCGGCCCCGGCCGGTGGCGTGGCGCTGGCGGTGCTGATGCTGCCGATCGTGGTACTCACGGCCGAAGAGTCGATGAGAATGGTGCCCAAGATCATGAAGGACGCCGCGTACGGCATGGGATGCACCCGTTCCCAGGTGATCTGGAAAATCGTCTTGCCCACCGGCATGCCGGCGATCCTTACCGGCGTGATGCTGGCCGTGGCGCGCGCGGCGGGCGAAACCGCGCCGCTGCTGTTTACCGCGCTGTTCAGCAACTACTGGATCTACCACGACGGCAACCTGGCCGTCATGAACCCGACAGCCTCGTTGGCCGTGCTGATCTACAACTTCTCCGGCATGCCCTTTGACAACCAGCTCGAACTCGCCTGGGCGGCCTCGCTGGTGCTGGTGATGATCGTGCTGGTTGTGAATGTCGTGAGCCGTATTTTCGGCAAACCCAAGTACTAAGAGCGGGAGCATCTGAATTTTGAACGTATCAACTGCGCAAATTGCTGCTCCGTTTGTGACCGACTCGCCTGTGGTCATGGACTGCAAGCTGGACAAGATTTTCTACGGCAACTTCATGGCCGTGCGTGACAGCCATGTGCCGATCGAAAAAAACAAGATCACTGGCTTCATCGGGCCGTCGGGCTGCGGCAAAAGCACCGTGCTGCGCAGCCTCAACCGCATGAATGACCTGGTCAAGGGCTTCCGTTTCGAGGGCCATGTGCATTTTCTTGGCCAGGACGTGTACGGCAAGGGCGTCGACCCGGTGGTGGTGCGTCGTTACATCGGCATGGTGTTCCAGCAGCCGAACCCGTTCTCGATGAGCATCTTCGACAACGTGGCCTTTGGCCTGCGTCTGAACCGCTACAAGGGCGACCTGGGCGACCGTGTGAAACACGCACTGCAGGGCGCGGCGCTGTGGGACGAGGTCAAGGACAAGCTCAAGGTCAGCGGCCTGTCGCTCTCCGGCGGCCAGCAGCAACGGCTGTGCATCGCGCGCGCCATCGCCACCGAACCTGAAGTGCTGCTGCTGGACGAGCCGTGCTCGGCGCTCGACCCGATTGCCACGCGCCGGGTCGAAGAGCTGATGGTGGAATTGAAGAAGGACTACACCATCGCGCTGGTCACCCACAACATGCAGCAGGCAATCCGCGTGGCGGATACCACCGCGTTTTTCTCGGTGGATATTTCCCAGGGCACACGCACCGGCTATCTGGTGGAGATGGGCGCCACCGCGCAGATCTTCGGCAAACCCCGCGAGCAAATGACCGAAGACTACATCAGCGGCAAGTTCAGCTGAGCATCACCGCCCCATCAACACCGCATACCTGCAAACGCCAAAGGGAATTGGCGGGCATCCGGTAGATTTTCTTACCTCGCGTTTTCAAGGAGTTTCAATGTTTGCAACGCATCGCCTGGACCTGCCGGCCATTGAGCGCGCACTGCGTGAAGTGCAGGATCGCTTCGCCGAACTGAGCCGGCACTTCACCGAGCCGCGCGATCCGCTGACCGACGAAGTGCTGCACAATGTGCTTGAAGGCTATGCGTTGATTGACGACTATGTCGCACGCGGCGTCGACCTGTTCGATCTGCATCAACTGAACCTGATGCTGGAGATCAACGCCGTGGTGCTGTGCGGCAAGGACCCGGCGCGCCGGCTGGAATACGCGCAGCACCTGGCGGCCACCGAGGAACACTTCTTCAACAACGTTGAAGGCGGGATCAAGGACCTGTTCAACTGGTATTGTGCGTATCGCAGCGAATCGGTGTGGAAGCGCGCGGCCGGTGTCTATGTACGCATTCTCAGCAAGCCGCAGCTGTTCATTGAAGGCAACAACCGCAGCGGTTCGCTGATTGTCAGCTATTTGCTCATGCGCGCAGGTTTACCGCCCTTCGTGCTGACGCTGGAGAACGCCGAGGGCTATTTCAACCCGTCCTCGGTGATCCGCAACTCTGCAAAACATGGAGTCAAGGCGTTGTACGAATTGCCCAAGATCAAGAAAAAATACGCGGCCTTTCTGGAACATCAGGCACCCGACCCAGGCAAGTTTTTCCTGGGCGACCGCCCCCGGCCGCTGCATCAGGGAGGCCATTGATGCGCGCCTTTCCACGCATGCGTATTTCCTTCGATATTGACGACA
The DNA here is from genome assembly GCF_001439785.1 of Pseudomonas poae. Lineage (GTDB taxonomy): Bacteria > Pseudomonadota > Gammaproteobacteria > Pseudomonadales > Pseudomonadaceae > Aquipseudomonas > Aquipseudomonas poae. The sequence goes on from NZ_JYLI01000019.1 coordinate 79,761, forward strand.
CCCTGGCCTGCCAGGCGCATCACTGCGCGGTGGAAAGCAGTCGGCTGCCGGCCTGCGTGCATCGCTGGCTGGGCGAGCCGCTGCGCGTGGGCACGCGCGCGCTGATCCGCGAGTTGCGTCGCCAGGGTTGCAGCGTGTGGGTCTACACATCGTCCGGCCGCACGCCGTCCTACATCCGCCGCTGGCTGTTGCTGTATGGCATCCATGTCGACGGTGTGGTCAACAGTGTGCTGCACAACCGTGCCCTGACGGTGCATGGGCTGTCGAATGCCCCGTCGAAGTACCCGCCGGCCTTCGACATTGACCTGCACGTCGATGATTCCGACGGGGTGCGGATTGAAGGTGAGGATCACGGCTTCCGCGTGGTGGTGGTTGACCCGCAGGATGCACGCTGGACACACAAGGTCTTGCATGCCGCTGCCCTGGTGCAGGGGCAGCTCGTCTGGCAGCAGTTGATCAGACGCCCGCAGGCAGCCCGCCAGCGCATCCGCTCACTTGTATAAAATCGCCTGATGAATGTCCTGCAGCGCCATGATGCGCTGGGCGGCATTGAGCTTGATCGCCTCCTTGGGCATGCCGAATACCACGCAGCTGGCCTCGTCCTGAGCCACCGTGGCGGCACCGGCGTCGAGCATTTCCTTGAGGCCGCGCGCGCCGTCGTCGCCCATGCCGGTCATGATGATGCCGGTGGCGTTCTTGCCGGCAAACCGCGCCACGGAGCGAAACAGCACATCCACTGACGGGCGATGGCGGTTCACCAGTGGGCCTTCGATCACCTGCGCGTGATAGTAGGCGCCGCTGCGGGTCACCATCAGGTGCTTGCCACCGGGGGCGATCAGCGCCAGGCCCGGCAGAATGCGGTCATTGTTGCGCGCCTCGCGCACTTCGATCTGGCACACACTGTTCAGGCGTTCGGCAAAGGACGCGGTGAATTTTTCCGGCATGTGCTGCACGATCACCATCCCCGGGCACACCCTCGGCAGCGCCGTCAGCACAGCCTCCAGCGCCTGGGTGCCGCCGGTTGAGGTGCCGATGGCGACGATGCGTTCGGTGGTCTGGGCCATGGCATGGCCGTTGGCGGCGGGCAAAATCGCGTCGGCGCTGAGCTTGCCGGCAGGAGCGGGCGCGGGGGGCGGCCTGACGGCGCGTTTGCCGAGGTTCTTGACGTTGGAGTTGGCCGCCGCGCGGATCGCCGCCACCAGTTCGGCCGCCGAGTCGATCAGGAAGTTCTTCAGCCCGGTGGTGGGCTTGGTGATGATTTCCACGGCGCCGGCCGACAGCGCCTGCAGCGAGGTTTCCGCGCCTTTCTGGGTCAGCGAGGAGCAGATCACCACCGGCGTCGGGCGCTCGCTCATGATTTTGCGCAGAAACGTGATGCCGTCCATGCGCGGCATCTCCACATCCAGCACGATCACGTCGGGCCATTCGCGGGCGAGCTTGTCCATGGCGAAAATCGGGTCGGACGCCGCACCCATCACATGAATGTCCGGCGTGTCGTTGAGGATCGCCAGCAGCACCTGGCGCACCACGGCCGAGTCATCGACCAGCAGCACGCTGATTTTTTTAATAGGCATTTATTGGAGTGTTCCCATTGGTTGATGCCGGACCCAGACGTTGCCGTTCCACAGGTCGAACACAATCGTGCGATAGCCGGTGCTGCCCATGTCCTGCGCGGTCAGGTGCAGATGATGACGCTCGGTCAGGGCCAGCGCCGCGCGGATATTCAGGCTCGCCACGTCCTGGGCCGGCAGGCGGCGCGGCTGTTCGGGGAACATCTCGCCACCGCCGAACAGTTTGACCTGATAGTCATGCGCCCGCGTGCCGTTAGCGTGGGCGTGACGCAGCAGCAGCTCAAGTGCTTCATCGCCGTATTTGCCATCCAGCGGCTGGCCCTTGCGCAAGCGTGCCGGCAACATGAAATGGCACATGCCGCCGATGCGCCGTTGCGGGTGCCAGAAGGTGAATGCCACGCAGGAGCCGAGCAGGGTGCGCAGGCGCGTGGGCCGCGTCGCAAAGCTCACCTGGCCTGGCGCCAATACCACTTCGTGGGCATCGATGGGCTTTTTCATGGCTTGCGGTAAATCGACGGGGCCACCAGCTTCAACGTGTCATTGACGCCGTTGAGGCTTTCCGAGTGGCTGATGATGAAATGACCGCCGGGCCTGAGCAGCGGCAGCAGGCGTGCGACCACCTGGCTCTTGGTCTGCTGATCGAAATAGATCATTACGTTGCGCAGAAAGATCACGTCAAACTCACCCAGGCCGGGCAGCGGCTCGTTGAGGTTGACCTGCACGAAATTGACCCGGCTGCGCAGGCTCTTGTCGATCAGGAACGTGCCCTCCTGGCGCCCGATGCCCTTGAGGCAGTATTTGCTCAACAGCGGCTGGGGCAGGGTGCCAGCGCGCTCCATGGCGTAATGCCCGCTGCGTGCCTTGGCCAGCACCTGGGTGCTGATGTCCGAGCCGATCACTTCCCACGGGGTAGTGCCCAGGCCTTCGGCCAGGGTCATCGCCAGGCTGTAGGGTTCTTCGCCGGAGGAACTGGCCGCGCTCCACACGCGAAACAGCTTGCCCGGCGGCGCCTTGGGCAGCACCTGCTGACGCAGGAAGTCGAAATGCTTGGGCTCGCGAAAAAAATAGGTTTCGTTGGTGGTCAGCAAATCCAGCGCGACCTGCAGTTCGCCCTTGCGCTGGTCGCTCATGATCAGCTTGAAGTACTCCCCATAGCTCTCCAACTCGTAGTGCTTGAGGCGTTTGAACAGGCGTCCGGCCACCAGCGCCTTTTTTGCCGGCGACAGGTTGATGCCGGCCGCGCGGTACAGCCAGGACTGGAACTGACCGAACTCGCGGTCATCAAGTGATGAAGTATCTGCCATGACCGGGCCTCACCGCGCATCGGCATCGAGCGCCGGCATCTGGCCGGCCTCGGCGAGGCTGGACATCTCATCGATGGACAGCACCTTGTCCACCTCCAGCACGATCACGAACTTGCCTTCCACCTTGGCCATGCCGCTGATGAAATCGGCGCGAATCCGCGCGCCGAAGCTGGGCGGCGGCTCGATCTGTGCCGCCGGGATTTCCTGCACCGCCGACACGGTGTCCACCAGCAGCCCGATGTCCTGGGGCTGACCATCGTCGGCGCGGGCTTCGATGATGACCACGCAGGAGCGCCGGGTAATGGCCGAGTTCTGCCGGCCAAAGCGTGCCGACAGGTCCACCACCGGCACCACGGCGCCGCGCAGGTTGATCACGCCACGCACGAAGGCGGGCATCATCGGCACTACCGTCAGGCTGCCGTATTCGATGATTTCCTTGATGCCCAGAATGCCGATGGCGAACATCTCGCCGCCGAGCATGAAGGTCAGGTATTGCGCATCCTCGTCGGCCATAACGGCGGTGTGACGGGAAGGGGTAACTGCGCCCATGTGATTCTCCCTGTGAGCCCGTAGCGTCGCGTGCGATCAGAAACGGGTGAATTCCGATTCGTCCGGAGCGCTGGCCATGTTGTAGGCAAATGCCTTGCGCGGCGCCGGTGCAGCCGGGCGTGGCGGCTGGCGGTTGGGCTTGTTGCCGGTGTCCACCGCGCTGCTTTGCACGGTGGCCGTGGGAGATGCATCAAGCACGAAAAAGCTCATGGCCTGTTGCAGCTGTTCAGCCTGGCTGCTCATTTCTTCGGCGGTGGCGGCCAGTTCCTCGCTGCTCGAGGCGTTCTGCTGCGTCACCTGGTTGAGTTGGGTCATCGCCGTGTTGATCTGCGCGACGCCGGCGGCTTGCTCCTCGGAGGCGGCGCTGATTTCCTGCACCAGGTCGGAGGTTTTGTTGATCGACGGCACCATTTCGCCGAGCAGCTTGCCGGCGGTCTCGGCCATTTCCACGCTGCTGGACGACAACTCGCCGATTTCCTGCGCGGCCACCTGGCTGCGTTCAGCCAGCTTGCGCACCTCGGCGGCCACCACCGCGAAGCCCTTGCCATGCTCGCCGGCCCGGGCCGCCTCGATGGCCGCGTTAAGGGCCAGCAAGTTGGTCTGGTAGGCGATGTCATCGATGATGCTGATGCGTTGGGCGATTTTCTTCATCGCCACCACGGTCTGCTGCACCGATTCGCCGCCTTCGGTGGCTTCCTTGGCGGCTTTGCTGGCCATGCCATCGGTGACCTTGGCGTTCTCGGTGTTCTGGTTGATGCTGGCGCTCATCTGTTCCACCGACGCGCTGGTTTCCTCGACGCTGGCGGCCTGCTCGCTGGTGGCCTGGCTCATCGATTGCGCGGTGGCGCTGACCTGTTCCGACGCGCTGGCCAAGTTATCGGCGGCGTTGCGCACTTCGCCGATGATGTGCGCCAGTTTGCCGACCATGTTGCGCATGGCATTGAGCACCATGCCGGTTTCGTCCTTGGCGCCGCTGTCGATGTGGGCGTTGAGGTTGCCCTCGGCCAGTTGTTCGGCGGCGGCGGCGGCCTGGCGCAGCGGGCGCGAGATGATCCGGGCGATAAACAGCGCGAGGCACAGGCCGATCAGCAGCGCCGCGACCAATGCAGCAATGATCGATAGGCGCGCGTTTTCATACAACGCCGTGCCTTTGTCACCCGCGACCTTGGCGCCGGTGTCATTGAGCTCGACCATTTTTTGCAGGTTGGTGACTGCCTCTTCAAAGCGCAGCTTGGATTCGCCCTTGAGCATTGCCCGCGCTGCGGTCTCCTGGTTCTGTCGGGACAGCTCCAGCAATTGCTTGCTGCTGGCCAGGTAAGCATCCCAGCTGGTGTTCACGCTGTTGAAAAACTGACGATCCTCATCGCTGATGATCAGTTTTTCGTAGGTGTCCATACGGGTTTCGAGTTGCTGGTTCGCTTCGGCGGCCTCTCGCTCCATCTGTGCCTTTTCCTCGACGGTCTCGGCGCTGAGATGGCGGTATTCCTTCAAGCGATAATTGGCGGCATAAAAACGCATGCCGGCCGCTGCGCGCACCGATGGCAACCAGTTGCTCTTGATGTCCTGAGCGGCCTGATTGACGGCACCCAGCTGCATGATGGCGAAAACGCCCATGCCCGCCGTCAGCGCGAGGACCACCAGAAACGAGCTGATCAGCTTGGTGGAAATTTTAAGATCGTAGAACCATTTCATCGGGGAACCTCCATGGAATTGCAGATACATCAGCGAACGACGACCGAGGGCGACTGAGGCGCCTGGGCCGTACGGGCTTCCAGTTGTACGATTTGGCTGAGCAGGGCGGGCACGTCCAGAATCAACGCGACGGCACCGCTGCCCAGGATGGTTGAGCCGCTGATGCCGCGCAGTGCGCCAAACAGCTTGCCCAGGGGTTTGATCACGGTCTGGAACTCGCCGAGCAGGTCATCCACCACCAGCCCGGCCTTGTGCTCGGCGTAACGCACCACCACCACATTCTGGCGCCGCGCCGGCGGGCCTTCGTGGCTGAAGTGCTCACGCAGGTCCACCAGCGGCAACACCTCGCCACGCAGGTCCAGATAACCCTGGTCGCGGCTTGACTGGCGCTGGGGTTCGTCCAGCTCGATGCACTCCTGCACCATGTCCAGCGGAATCACGTAGGTGGACTGATCGATCCCGACCAGAAAACCGTTGATGATCGCCAGGGTCAGCGGCAGGCGAATGCGCACCACCGTGCCCTGGCCGGGGCGGCTGTCCAGATCGACGGTGCCGCGCAGCAACGTGATGTTGCGCTTGACCACGTCCATGCCGACGCCGCGCCCGGACAGGTTGGTGACCGCCTCGGCGGTGGAAAAGCCGGGCTCGAAGATCAGGTTGTAAATTTCCTGATCGGTGAGCTGCGCACCCGTGGCGACCAGCCCGCGCTCCTGGGCTTTTGCGAGGATGCGCTCGCGGTTGAGCCCTGCGCCGTCGTCGGCGATTTCGATGACGATGCTGCCGGAGTCGTGGTAGGCATTCAGGCTCAGGTGGCCCTTGCTCGGTTTGCCCGCCTCGCGCCGCGCCGTGGCATTTTCGATGCCGTGGTCCATGGCATTGCGCAGCAGGTGCATCAGCGGGTCGCCGATCTTTTCCACCACCGTTTTGTCGAGCTCGGTTTCCGCACCACTGATGAGCAGGTCGATGTCCTTGCCCAGTTCCTGGCTGACGTCGCGCACCACGCGGCGAAAGCGGTTGAAGGTATCGCCAATGGGGATCATGCGCAGGTGCAGGGCGCCATCGAGGATCTCTTCCACCAGCCCGGACACGGTGGAGGTGGCCTCCTGCAGCGGGTCGTTGGTGCACGAGCGCGCCAGCAGGCTGGCACCGGCGCTGGCAATCACCAGTTCGCCAACCAGGTTGATCAGTTCGTCGAGTTTGTCGGCGTTGACCCTTACGTAGTTGCCATCGCGGGGTTTTGCCTCGCTGTTCGTCGCCACGCGCTGAGGCGCCGGCGCAAGCTGCTCGGGTTGCGCGACCAGCTCGGTGCCGCCGGGCGCGGTCTCGAATGGTGTGTCGTCGACGGCGCTGATGTGCACCTCACAGTCGTCGCGCACGAAGTCGAAGACTTCATTGAGCGTGGCGTGGCTGGCCGCCGAGCGCAGGTCGATCTCAAAACCCAGGTAGCAGCTTTCGGCATCCCAACTGTCCAGGGCAGGGAGGCGATCGGTCAGGGTGGTGACCTGCAGGATCCGGCCCAGGGTGTCGAGGTAGCGCAGAAAGGACAGCGGGTCCATGCCGTTGCGGAACACGTCCACGCCAAATCGCAGGGATAGGTGCCACAGCACGTCGCCTTGGGTGTCGTTGACCACGGAAGTCATCGGCACGCCGGCCACCGCATGGTCCGCGCCCTGATAGGCACTCAGCGCCTGGCGCAGCGCCGCTTCGCGTTCCAGCGCCGGCGTTTGCAGTGCTTCACCTCGGCTGGCCACCACGTCGATCAATTCGAGCATGTGATCGCCGGACTTGAGCAGCACCGCGATCAGCGTGGCGTCCACCGCCACACTGGCATCGCGCAGGCGGTCGAGCACGTCTTCGACGATATGGGTGAAGCTCACGATCGGCTCCAGGCCGAACAGGCCGGCCGAACCCTTGATCGTGTGTGCGGCGCGGAACACCGCGCCGATGGCATTCTGATCGCCAGGCTCGCTTTCCAGTTGCAGCAGGGATTGCTCCATGGCCTGCAACAGTTCGCGTGCCTCGACGATGAACGTCTGTTGTGCCTGATCGAGATTGATACTCACCTGGACACTCCTTGTCGCGTATTGAACGGGGCGGCGGGCGCTAGAAAGCGACGCCACCGCACAAGGTGAAGGTTTGCTCGACCACCGGGCTCTGGCCGACCAGGCTCAGGGCCGTGCCGCGGTGGTCGGCTTCGCGGTGAAGCACCGCGAGCAATTGCAGGCCGGCGCCGTCCATTTCGGTGACCTGGGACAGGTCGAGCGCCAGGCGCGGTGCCGTGCCCAGTTGCGGCAGCAGCGCGGCGGCCAGCTCGGCCACGGTGTAGATCGTCAGTTCACCGTCGATGCCCACGCACGGGGTGCCGTCGACGGTTTCGCAGGTAATCGGCATGGCAAGGCCCTCCATGGTCAGGTGGTCAGGGCAGGATCAGTTTGGACACCGCTGCCAGCATCTGCGCGGGCTGGAACGGCTTGACCACCCAGGCTTTGGCACCCGCCGCCTGGCCTTCGGCCTTTTTCGATTCCTGGGACTCGGTGGTCAGCATGATGATCGGTGTGAACTTGTAGCTGGCCAGCTTCTTGACCTCCTTGACGAAGGTGATGCCATCCATGTTCGGCATGTTCACGTCACTGATGATCAAGTGGACCTTCTGCCCGGTGAGCTTGCCCAGCGCATCCCGGCCATCGCAGGCCTCGATCACGTCGTAACCGGCGCTTTTCAAGGCGATGCCGACCACTTGCCGCACGCTGCTGGAGTCGTCGACCACTAATACATTCTTTGCCATGGTGTGCTCCTTAAAAGAAGGTGATGTCTTGAGAATTCTGTGACGCGGCCGCTTCACCATGGTGGGTGCGGCGTTGTTCGTCGGTGGCGTAGGTGGCCTCCATGCTCGCCAGCCATTGGCGCGCATCCACGGCCAGCGCCTGTTCCGGCGCCTGGCTGGCCTGCAGCAGGTGTTCGTGCAGGGCGTGCATGTTGTCGCGCACGTGGCTGAGTATCTGGCTGACCCGGTCCTGGAACTGCAGGTTGACCAGCACTTCGGTCATCTCGTCGCGAATGCCGTAGCTTTCCTGCTTGAGCAGGTCGGCGGAGTCGGTCAGGCGACCGGTGATGTTCTGGAAGCGTTCGAGCACCTGCTGGATGCTCTGCTCGGATGCGGCGACGGAGTGGCTGTCCTGGTCGGCACTGCTGGAGGCCGCCTGCACCAGTTGGGTAATGGCGTTGTTAATGATGTCGACCTTGGCCGACATCTGCTGGCCGGTCTCGCTGGATTTGCTCGACAGACTGCGCACCGCATCGGCCACCACCGCAAAGCCGCGACCGGCTTCTCCGGCCCGCGCGGCTTCAATGGCGGCGTTGAGCGCCAGCAGGTTGGTCTGCGCGGCAATGGCCGCGACATCGGCGGCCATGGTGCGCAGCTCGCCGGTATAGGCAGTGAGGCTGCGCACCTGGGTAAGCGTCTGGTCACGGCTGGTTTGGGTGGCCTTGAGCGAATCGATCACTTGGCTCAGCTCGCTGTCGCTGCTGGCCAGCACCTTGAGCGCACCGTCGGCGGCGTGCCCATCCAGCTCGCCAGCGGCTTGCTGCGAGGCTTGCACGGTGTCCTGCAAACGCGCGGAAATCCCGGTGAACCGATTGGCCAGGCTCACAATCGCGTCTTCGGTCTGCTGCCGCGAGCTCTCCACCTGCTTGGCCCAGATCGGCATGGCGCCGAGCAGGACTTCATCGAGCTGGGCGCGCGAATCCAGACCCTGCAGGCCGGTTTGTGCGGTTGAATCTTCTGCCAGCGCGACGGCGCGCTGCACCGCCCCGCGCTGGGCACGTGCGCTCCAGGCACAGGCAGCGAGGCCGAGCAACACCAATAAGGCGCATGCCGCAAGGTTTGCCGGGGTGGTGGACTGCGAAAGTATCCAGATGACAGCGGGGATAACCGGGATGAAAGCGAACCAACGAAAACGCGGATGACCGGAAAGGGCAGTACGGATGGGTTGACTCGGGGTCATGAGTTCGGTCCTTGAACGTTGTTGCGGATGTAAACGACATAGGGGTTATCTGCGCGGTGCGTCACAACTTTAGACATCCGCGTGTGCCTTCCGTCTGGTTTATGACTGTCGTGTGACCGGTCAGTGTCAAACCCTCACTGTGGCGAGCCCTAATGCGTCCAGTCATGCACAGATTCCCCGTGGCGAGCAGGCTTGCCCTGCGTTGGGCTGCGCAGCAGCCCCAAAACCAGGCGCTGAGCCGCATCAGTTACACCGCGTTTGCTGGATTGGGGGCGCTTCGCACCCCAACGCGGGGCAAGCCCGCTCGCCACAAGAAGCCTGCTCGCTACAACAAGTCAGCTTGCCGCAAATAAACGCTGTTGCTGCGCGCTGCATTCGATTGATACTTCTGCCTTATTCAAGTGTCCATTTGAATGTGCCGCACCATTATTCACTCTCCAGGAAATACCCATGTCCAAGCTCGCCGAATTCCGTCAACTCGAAAAACATCTCGCTGAACAACTTCAAGCGCTGGAGAACTTAAAAGGCGATGCCGGCCTTAAGAAAGAAATTGAATTCGAAACCAAACTTCGCGATTTGCTCGCCAAGTACAGCTATAGCCTCAAGGATGTGATCAACCTGCTGGATCCGCAAAGCAGCCGACGTGCTCCGGTGGCTGCGCCCAAGGCCGGCACGCGCAAAGCCCGCCAAGTGAAGGTCTACAAGAACCCGCACACAGGGGAGACGATTGAAACCAAGGGTGGCAATCACAAAGGCTTGAAAGAATGGAAAGCTGAACATGGCGCCGACACTGTCGAGTCATGGCTGAGCAAGTAAGACTCATGTGTGCAAAGGGGCCTTCAACGGCCCCTTTTTTTGGCTTCAATTTTTATTACGTCGGCAGCGCTCCGAGCAATAACGCACGTCGTTCCAGCAACGTGCCCACTTTTTTCGCCATGTAAAGGGAAGGCCGCAAGTCAGGCAGGTTTTGACGGGGAGCTCGCTTTTCTTCATGGGGTTTTACCTACGTTTATCCGTCCATCTTTGATTAATGGGTCCAAGGGTACAGCAACGCTTTTCGACGACTGACACGTCTGGATCAAGGGTTCTGGCGATGTCAGGGTTGTCACGTGCGGTTTTGGCGTCTACTCTGGAAATGTATGAATTGTTACAAACAATTTCGGAGGCGCCCGTTTTTGCGGCGCGATACTTCAGGACGAGGAACGAAAGATGTTTTCACATGAAGGTCCCGCGATAGAGCTGTTGCTGTTTATTTTTGGTGTGGCCGGTCTGGTGCTGGTCGCGTGGTTTATCCACCATCAATACGAGCGAAAGAACGGGAAAGGCGTTAAAAAACAACAAAACCGCAGCGAGGGTCGCTCAACGTAGGTGTCTGGCAGCCTTTGCCGCCGAGCCAGTCGCGTGCGACTGGCTCTCAGGTAAATCCATGGAACAAATTTGTACATTTAATTGACGCCACTATATTGCCACCCTAAGATCGCCGCCCATTGATGGCATAGAGCCATGTAGAGGGACCTAGCGATGTGGCGTCTGTTACGCCGGACCGGGCTCAGCCTGCTGTCCGTTTTCTTCTGGCTCACTGCAGCCGCAGCCCCGCAGGACACGCCCGGTGTCACCGACCTGATTCGTGACCGCCAGGACCGTCTGCTCGAAGAACAGCAACGACGCCTCGAAGACCTCAAGGACCTGCCTGGTAAATCCGCAGCGTCCGGCACGCCGACAACCCCTGTCGACAGCCGTTGCTTCCCGATCAAAACCATCGAACTGACCGGCGCCGACGCGTTGTCCGAAGGCGAGCGCGCTGAGTTGATCAAACCTTACATCGGCCAATGCCTGGGCGTGCCGCAACTGAACGCGGTGCTCAAGGTCATTACCGACCGCTACCTCGCCAAGGGCCTGGTCACCAGCCGCGCCTATCTGCCGCAACAAGATCTTTCCAGCGGCCACCTCAAGCTACAGGTGGTCGAAGGCAGGCTTGAAGGCATGAAAGGCGCTGAGGGCAGTGGCATCACCGACCGTCAACTGGCGATGAGCTTCCCCGGCAAGCCAGGCCAATTGCTCAACCTGCGGGAAATCGAGCAGATGGTCGACCAGTTGAACCGCCTGCCGTCCAACCAGGCGCAGATGGAACTGGCACCGGGCAAGACCGTGGGCGGCAGCGAAGTGTTGGTCAAGAACACCCCGCAAAAGCCCTGGCGCGTCGGGCTGTCGCGCCACAACGGCGGCCAGCGCAGCACCGGCGAACAGCAGTGGGGCGCCAACCTGGATTGGGATAACCCGCTGGGTCTGGCCGATCAATTATCGTTGCGCGGCGGCCATGATGCGGTCAGCGATCACCAGCGCACCTCGCGCAACTCGATGCTCAACTACAGCCTGCCGTTCGGCTGGTGGAACCTCACCTACAGCTACTCCGACAGCGAGTACCGCTCCCGGGCCCAGGCCAACGGTTTCAACTTCAAGCAGACCGGCGACAGCCAGAACCACCAATTGCGCCTGGAGCGCGTTATCCACCGTGACGCCCTGAGCAAAACCTCACTCAGCACCGGCGTGGCTTACCTGCGCACCAACAACTTCATCGAAGACAGCAAGCTGGCCCTGAGCAGCAACCGTCTGAGCGAAGCGCAGTTCGGCATCAACCATGGACGGCGCATCGGCGGCTCGTTTCTCAACATCGACCTGGGCATGCAGGACGGCATCGGCGCCTTCGACGCCCAGGCCAACCACAACCCACGGGCGGGTCAGGCTGATGCGCGCTACCGCAAATACACCGCGACGGTGAGTTACCTGTACCCGTTCAAGCTGTGGGGTGAGGCCTTCAGTTTCAGCAGCCTGATGACCGGCCAGCACAGCGAAGACGTGCTCTTCAGCCCACAGCGCCTGAGCCTGGGCGGGCAATCGTCGGTGCGCGGCTACCGCGACCAGATGCTGTCCGGCGACAGCGGCGGCTACTGGCGCAACGACCTGCGCTGGAGCCGCCCGGTGACCTGGGCCTGGCTGCAACCGCTGTTCAGCGAGTACGGCACCAGCCTGGGTTACGACCAGGGCGTGATCAGCCGCGACCGCTTCAACGGCGACCAGCACGGGCGCATGAGCAGCAATTCCCTTGATCTGTTTGCACGCGGCAAGAACGTCGCGGCCAGCGTGACCCTTGCACACTCTTTGGAACGACCCGGCGTGATCACCGAACGTGAAGCGCCGATTTACTTCCGCCTGGATTTTTTCCTTTAACACCCTTACCGCCTTCGGGCATCGAGACCTGACATGGATGTTCGCCAGTTCGCCTTCCTCGCGCGCCAACCTTCTGCCGCCCTGAAAACCCGTTCCAGTTTCCTCGGGTTGCCCAAGCGCGGGCTGGCGTTGATCCTGGCCAACGCGATGTTCTGGCAGCCACTGCTGGCCCAGGCGGAAGGCATCGTGGTCAGCGCGCCGGGCACCACGCTCGGCCAGGCGGGCAATGGCGTGCCCATCGTCAACATCGCCGCACCCAACGCCAACGGTCTGTCTCACAACCAGTTTCAGGACTACAACGTCGGCGCCAACGGCGTCATCCTCAACAACGCCACCGACCGCACCCAAGCCACCCAACTGGGCGGCCTTATCGTCGGCAACCCGAACTTCAAGGGCAGCGCCGCCAGCGTCATCCTTAACGAAGTCAACGGCGCCAGCCCTAGCCAACTGCGCGGCTATACCGAAGTGGCGGGGCAGTCGGCCCATGTGATCGTGGCCAACCCCTATGGCATCAGTTGCAACGGCTGCGGTTTTATCAATACGCCGCAAGTGACCTTGACCACCGGTAAAGCGGTGATCGATAACGGCCAGGTCAGCCGCTATCAGGTCGACCAGGGCAGCGTCGCCATCGAGGGCGCCGGCCTTAACGCCACCAACGTCGACCAGTTCGAAATCATCACCCGCGCCGCCACCCTCAACGCGCAGATTCAAGCGAAAAAACTCACCCTCGTCACCGGTCGCAACGACGTGGACGCACGCACCCTGAGTGCCACGGCACGCGCGGCGGATGGCAGCGCGGCGCCGGACCTGGCGATTGATTCTTCGGCGCTGGGCGGCATGTACGTCGGTGCGGTGAAGTTGATCGGCACCGAGGCAGGTGTGGGGGTGCGGTTGTCCGGCGACATGGTCGCAGGCGGTGATATTCAGATCGATGCCGCCGGCAATGTGGTCATGGGTACGACCACGGCAGGCACCGCCGTTGCCGTCAAAGCGGCCAGCGTGGAAGCCAAAGGCGCGGTTTACGCGGGGACCGATTTGTCGATCAACACCCAGGGCGCATTGACCAATCAGCACACCCTCGCGGCCAAAGACAGCATCACGCTGGATGCCGGCGGGCGCCTGGCCAACAACGGGATCGTCGAGGCCGGCGTCAACGCCGATAACAGCCGCAATGCCCAGGGCGATGTACGCTTGACGGCGCAGGCGGTTAACAACAGCGGCAAGACGGTGATCGCCAGCCGTGACCTCAGCGTCAACACCGGCGAACTGGTCAACCAGGGCGGCACCTTGAGTGCACAGCGTGGCGCACAGATCACGGCCACGCAGATCGACAACCAGAATCAGGGCCGAATCCTGAGCGCCGGCAGCCTTGGCATCAACGCCGCGCAATTGATCAACAGCCAGGGTGGCCTGGTCAGCAGCAGCGGCAATCTTTCCGCGAATATCGGCCAATTGATCAACCGCAGCGGTGAGCTGTCGAGCCAGGCACAGGTCACGCTGCAACTCGATGCGCTGGATAACGTGGCAGGCCTGGTGTCGGCCGGGCAATCGCTGAACCTGAGCGCAACAGGACTGATCGATAACCAGAGCGGTCGCCTGACCGCGCGCCAGTCGATGCAATTGACCGCCGGCAGCCTGGATAACCGCAACGGCAAGCTGGTTGCCACCGACCTCGTCATCGGCAGCGGTGCGCTGGACAACAGTGACGGCACCGTCCAGGGCGATCATGCGCTGACCCTCACCAGCGCCGCGCTGACCAACCAGCGCGGCACCCTGGCCGCCGGCAGCGCGTTCGACCTGACTGCCGCCAGCCTCGACAACAGCGCCGGCAAGCTCACCACCGACGGCACATTGAGCGCCGCCATCGCCGGTCAGTTGCTCAATCAGGCCGGATTGTTCGCCGCGAAGGGCGACGCGCGGCTGCGCCTGGGCAGCCTCGATAATCGTCAGGGCACGCTGCTCGCCGACACCCTCATGCTGCAACTGGCCGGCTCTATCAACAACCAGCAGGGCAACCTGCGCGGCAATGCTCGCCTGGGCTTGAACGCGGGCCAGGTCGACAACAGCGAAGGTGGGCGCATCAGCAGCGGCCAGGTGCTCACGGCCAGCGTCAGCGGCCTGGACCAGCACAACGATGGTCGGTTCTTCGGGCAGGGCGATGTCAGCCTTGACCTCAACGGCGGCCACCTGAACAACCAGGGCGGCGTGATCAATGCCCCCGGCCAGTTGCTGTTGAGCAACCTCGACAGCGTCGATAACCAGGGCGGCGAAATTTCCAGCACCCGGGCGTTCACCCTGGCCGCCACGGCGCTGAATAACACCAACGCCAGGCTCCTCAGCGAGCAGGCATTGACGCTGCGAATCGCCCGCGCCCTCGACAACACCCAAGGGCTTGTGTCGGCGAAAAGCCTCGATATTCACGCCGGCAGCCTGGGGAACCAGAACGGCACCTTCAGCGCTGGCGAAGGCCTGCTCGCACAGGTCGACGCTGCGTTGGATAACCGCAGCGGCAAGCTGCTGGCCCGCACCGCGTCGGTCAACAGCGCCTCACTGGATAACCGCCAGGGCCTGATGCAAGGCGATGCCTCACTCACCCTCAACAGCGTTGGCCTGCTCGATAACCGTCAAGGCACCTTGTTCGCGGGGCAGGGCGTTGCCATCGGCGCTGGCAGCCTGGACAACAGCGGCGGCAAGCTGACCAGTGACGGGCAATTGAGTGCACTGATCAGCGCGCAACTGCTGAACCAGACCGGCCTGTTAAGTGCGATCGGCCAACTGCAGGTCAGCGCCGCCAGCCTCGACAACAGCCTCAAAGGCAACCTCTACAGTCAGGTCGGCGTAAACCTGGACCTCAACCACGGCCACCTGAACAACCAGGGCGGCCTGATCCACGCGCCCGGCGCATTGCTGCTGCGCAACCTCAACAGCGTCGACAACCAGGGCGGCGAAATTTCCAGCGCCCAGGCGCTGAACGTCACCGCTGACAGCCTCGACAACCGCGGCGGCAAATTGCTCAGTGAGCAAGGGCTGCAGGTACTGATCGCTCAGGCGCTGGACAACAGCAAAGGCCTGATCGCCGCCAGCGGCCTGGACCTGCGTGCCAACAGCCTGATCAACACAGCAGGTAAACTCAGCGCGCGCGATGACCTGAGCGCACGCATCGCCACCGATCTGGACAACCGCCAGGGCGAGATCCTCGGCGCCAACACCGTGCTGAGCGGTACGTCTCTGGATAACGGCAACGGCCTGATCCAGGCCGACCAGCGCCTGACCCTCAACCACACAGGCACCCTCAGCAACCGCAACGGCCGTCTCCTCGCCGGTCAGGCGTCGGATGTGCGCGCCGCGAGCCTCGACAACACCAGCGGCACTTTCACCAGCGACGGCACCTTGAGTGCGCTGATCAGCGGCCAATGGCTCAACCAGGCCGGGCTGCTGGCGTCTGCCGGTCTGTTGCAGGCGAGCGCGGCCAGCTTTGATAACCGCAACGCTGGTCGTATCACCGGCAAGCGTGACCTGGCGTTGACCATCGGCCAACTCGATAACCGCGCCGGCAGCGTCACCGCTGCCGGGCAGCTCAGTGTGGCGGGTGCGGGCCTGGACAACCGCAGCGGCCTGCTCAACTCGGGCGAGGCCATGACTTTGACGGTCGACGGCCTAGACAACCGTGCCGGTGAAGTGTCCAGCGTCACCGATGTGGTGCTCAACGGTCGCCAACTGGATAACAGCAGCGGCGGCAAGGTACTCGCCAACGGCGACATCCAGCTGAGCGTCGAGCGCCTGAACAACCAGCTCAAGGGCAACCTCTACGCCAGGCGCAACCTGAACCTGCTGCTAACCGGTCCGCTGCTGAATCAGCAAGGCACACTGCGCAGCGGCGCCGGCCTGACGTTGGACATGAACCACGGCACGCTCGACAACAGCGACGGCCTGATCAACACCCCCGGCGTCCTGGTGCTTAAAAACCTCGCCACCGTGGTCAACCAGCACGGCGAAATCTCCAGCGAACACGCATTCGCCCTGGCGGCGCAGAGCCTGGACAACAGCAACGGCAAACTGCTCAGCGATCAGGCACTGACTCTTACCGTCGACCAGGCCCTGGCCAACCTCAAGGGCGTGATCGCCGCCGCTGGCCTTAGCGCCCAGGCAGCCAGGCTGGATAACACTGACGGCGTGCTCAACAGTACCAAGGACCTCGGCCTGACCGTGGCTGGCGAGTGGCTTAACGGCAATGGCGAAGTGTCCAGCGCCGGTGCCAGCGTGATCGACGCCATGACGCTGAACAACCGCAATGGGCAGGTCATGGGCGACGTCAGCCTCAACCTGACCACCCATGGGGCGTTGCTCAACCAGGGCGGCACGCTCGGGGCCGGGCAGCGCTTGCAGGTCAGTGCCGCGAGCCTGGATAACAGCCAGTCCGGCAATCTGGTCAGCGATGGCAGCCTGACGGTGCAGCTCCAGGGCCTGCTCGATAACCAGGCCAAGGGCCGCATGCTGTCCAAGGGCGACATGAGTCTTGCGGCCGGCAGCGTCGACAACCGTGGCGGCGTGCTCAACGGCCGGCAGGCGCAAACCCTCAGCGCTCAATCGCTGAACAACCAGGGCGGCCTGATCAGCGCGGTCGGGCCGTTGCGCCTGACGCTGGACACCGCAGACAACAGCAAGGGCCGTATCGCCAGCCAGGCCGATCTGGATGCCACGGTCGGCGTGTTGAACCAGCAGGGCGGCGAATTTGTCGCCCAGGGCAACCTGAGCCTTGCCGGCAACGACCTGGATAACCGCAACAGTGGGCTGGTCGGCGCCACTAAAGCGCTGCAACTCAACGTCGAGCGCGTTGACAACCGCGCCGGGGAAATCTCCGGCCAGCTCAAGGCACAACTCAGTGGCCAGCGCCTGGACAACAGCGGCGGCAAGGTGTTGGCCGGTACCGCACTGGAGTTGACGGTGGCCGACGTCATCAACCAGGCCAAGGGACTGGTGTTTGCCCAAGAGGTCAACCTCAAGGCTGCGCACCTGGATAACCGCGACGGCACACTGGCCGCCCAGCGGGTGCTGGCGCTGCAACTCTCGGGCGCGCTGGACAACACGCACGGCAAGCTCAGCAGCGAAGGCGTCCTGCAACTGCGCGCGCAGCAGATCGACAACAGCGTCGGCAACCTGTCCAGTGCCGGCGATCTGACCCTCACCAGCGACGGCGAACTGCTCAACGTGGGCGGCGTGGTGGAATCCGCCCAGGCACTCACCCTGGGCAGCGCCAGCCTGGACAACAGCGCCCAGGGCCTGCTGAAAAGCCAGGGCGCCGCCAGCCTGACCACCGGGCGACTCAACAACGGCCAGGGCGGGCGCGTGATCAGCGCCAACAGCCTCGACCTTACGGCCACCGACCTGAGCAACGGCGGGCGCATTGCCAGCGGCGGCGTATTGACCGCAAACCTGGCCAGCCTGACCCAGGCCAGCGGCAGCGAGCTGTTCAGCAGCAGCGAGTTGAACCTGGACCTGCATCAGGGCCAGTTGACCAACGCCGGGGTGATCAACGCACCGCTGCTGGTGCTGAAAAACCTCGCCAGCGTGGATAACCGCAACGGTGAAATCTCCAGCCAGAACGCCTTCACCCTCGCGGCCCGCAGCCTCGACAACAGCAGCGGCAAGCTGATCAGCAACCAGGCGCTGACGCTGCGCATCGAGCAGGCGCTGGCCAACATCAAAGGCAGCATCAGTGCAGTCGGCCTCACGGCCCATAGCGCCAGCCTGGACAACACTGACGGCCTGCTCAGCAGCCGTGGCGGCCTGGACGTAAGCGCCGACGGCCTGATCGACAACCAGCGTGGCAGCCTGATCGGCGACGCCAGCGTGCTGTTGACGGCGTCGACCCTCGACAATCGCGCGGGCGAAATGGCGGGCAAGGCCAAGGTCACCGTCAACGCCGACCGCATCGACAACCAGCAGGGCCAGTTGCTCAGCACCGACACCCTGCTGATGACCGCTGCCAGCCTCGACAACCGCAAGGGCCTGCTGGGCGCAACCAAGACGCTGACGTTGAAGGTAGGTGACGTCGACAACCGCAGCGGTGAGCTGACCAGCAACGCCGACCTTGACCTCACCGGCCAGCGCCTGGACAACAGCGACGGCGGCAAAGTGTTCTCCGCCGCAGGCTTGAGCCTGGTGGTGGAGCAGGTGCTCAACCGCCTGCGCGGCCAACTGAACGGTCAGCGCCTCACCCTGACCGGCACGGCGCTGGATAACAGCGGCGGCAAGCTGTTCAGTCAGCAGCCGCTGGTGGTGAACCTCACCGGTGACCTGACTAACCAACAAGGCCTGCTGAGCAGCGAAGGCTCGCTGGACGTCAATGCGCGCAGCCTCGACAACACCCAAGGCAGCCTCTCCAGCGCCCAGGCCCTTAACGTCACCACCCGCGCCGATCTGAACAACCAGGGCGGCGAGCTGGTGACGGACGCCGGCCTGATACTGCGCAGCGCCAACCTGGGCAACCAGCAGGGCAGCATCAGCGGTAAAGGCCCGGTCAGCGTCACCACCGGCACCCTGAACAACCAGGCTGGGCACCTCACCAGCGGCGACACCTTGAGCCTGGCCACCGGCCAATTGAACAACGGCGGCAGCATCGGCAGCGTCAAAACGCTGAGCGCCACGGTGAGCGGCCTCGACCAGCAGGCCGGCAAGCTGTTCAGCCAGGCCGGCCTGAACCTCGACCTGAGCAACGGGCAATTGATTAACCGGGAAGGCCTGATCAATGCCAGCGGCGCACTGCTGCTGAGCAACCTCACCGGCGTCGACAACCAGAGCGGTGAAATTTCCAGCGACCAGGCCTTCACCCTGTCCGCGCAAAGCCTAGACAACAGCAGCGGCAGGCTGCTGAGCAATGGCGACCTGACGCTGCGCATCAGCCAGGCGCTGGCCAACATCAAGGGCCTGGTCGGCGCCGCCAACCTCAACCTGCGCGCCGGCGCCCTGAATAACCAGGGCGGTACCCTCAACGGCCGGGGCGAGTTGCAACTGACCAGTGACGGCCTGCTCAACAACCAGGGCGGCACGCTGTTGGGCGGCAGCCGCGCTGTGCTCAATGCGGCGACCCTGGACAACACCGCCCGCGGCCTGATCAACAGCCAAGGCACTCTGGACCTCGCGGCAGGCACCCTCGGCACCGGCAGCGGCGGCGAAGTGTCGGCCAAGCGCACAATGGACCTGAAACTCAGCGGCGTGACCCTGGACGGCGGACAAATCGTCGGCGGCGCGGGCGTGACCCTGGACTTGAACAACACCGACCTGGATAACCGCAACGGCCTGATCGCCGCCCAGGGCGCGCTGGTGCTGAATCGCGTTGGCGAAATCAACAACCAGAACGGCGAACTGTCGACCCGGCAAAACCTCACGCTGAATCTCAATACCCTGAACAACACCGGCGGCAAGTTGATCAGCAGCCAGTTGCTGTCGGTGAACGCCGCGGCGCTGCTCAACCAGGGCGGTCTGCTGTCCGGCTGGCAGGGCTTGAGCGTGACGGGCGGCAGCCTCGACAACCGCAATAACGGCACGCTATCGAGCCGCAACGGCGCAGTGGATGTGCGTCTCACCGGCGCACTGCTCAACACTGGCGCAGGTGCGCTGGTCAGCCAGGGGCGGTTGGACCTTACCGCTGCCAGCCTGGATAACAGCGGCGGCATTCTTTCCAGCGGCGCAGGGCAACGCCTTGGCGTGAGTGGCGCGTTGAACAACGGCAGCGGCGGCCTGATCGACAGCGGCGCCGAACTGGACCTGCAAGCGCTGAGCCTGGGCAACCAGGCCGGCACGATCAATGCGCAAAAAGCCATGGCCGTCACGGCCTCGGACCTCGACAACAGCGGCGGCACCGTCGCCGGCAACGACCGCCTGACCGTCGACCTGCTGGGCGCGCTGACCAACACCAACGGCAAACTGGCCAGCGCCGGCCCGCTGTTGTTGCAGCGCGCGACGCAGGTCAACAACCAGGGCGGGCAGATAGTCAGCCAAGGCCTGCTGACCCTGCTGGCCGGCGGCCTCGACAACCGCCAGCGCGGCACCATCGCCGCGAGAAATCGCGTGGCGATCAGCAGCACCGGCGTGCTGCAAAACGATGCCGACGGTTTGATCTACAGTCAGGAAGCCGACCTGAACATCAATACCGCAGGCCTCACCAATGCCGGCGGCGCCGTGCAAGGCCAAAGCGGCCTGAGCCTCGACATCAACGGCGACATCGACAACCAGGGCGGCAAACTGCTGGCGCAAACCGGCGACACCGTGATCAAGGCCAACACCCTGAGCAACCAGGGCGGTAGCGTGGCCAGCCTGACCGGGCTGGTGGACGCCAACTTGAATGCCAGCCTGCTCAACGGCCTGGCGCAGAACACGGCCGGTGTGGTGCAGGGCCAACGCGTCAACCTGGTCGCGCTCACCGTCGACAACGGGCAAGGCCGCATCGCTGCGCAGAACGGCGACGCCGTCATCCGCGCCACGCGGATGCTCAATGCCTACGGCGGGCTGTACGCCAAAGGTGCGGTGCTCGTGCGCAGCGCCTCGCTGGACAACGGCAACGGGCAAATCGCCGGCCAGCGCATCGACCTTGGCCTCACCGGTCAACTGAACAACCAGTCAGGGGTGATCGAAAGCGATGAAACCCTGACCCTGCAGGCCAGTGATCTGGTCAACCAGGGCGGCAAACTGCGTGCCCTGGCGCGCAGCGGCAAGACCCAGTTCCAGATCGGCAACCTGTTCGACAACCGCAACGGCCTCGTTGAAATCGCCAACACCGACCTGAGCCTCGCGGCTGCCTCGCTCCAGAACAACGGCGGCCAGTTGTTGCACAGCGGGGAGGGCGAGTTTGATATCTCCCTGCCCAACGTCACCGCCGTCGGCGGCAACATCGTCACCCGTGGCGGCCTGACTCTCAACGCTGACACCTGGACCAACAGCAGCGTGATCCAGGCCGGGCGCCTCTACGTCAACGTCGGCACCTTTACCCAGACCGCCACCGGCCAGTTGCTGGCCTCATCGCGCCTGGAAGGCAAGGGCGGCCAGTGGACGAACCACGGCCTGATTGCCAGCGATGGCAGCCTCGGGTTGCAGTTGACCGGTGGCTACGGGGGCAGCGGGCGTATCAGCAGCGTGGGCGCGCTGGACCTCACCGCCGCGCAGTTGAGCGTTGCGCAACAGGCAAGCATCGCCAGTGGCGGCAGCAGCCGTATCAGCGTGGGCGACACTCTGGCCAATGAAGGCCGGATTACCTCGGCCACCGACTTGACCGTCAGCGCAGGCACGATCAACAACAGCGGCACCCTGGGCAGCACCGGCAACCTGCGTCTGGCCGGCTCGACCCTGTTGAACCAGAACGGCCTGATTTTCAGCGGCGGCGACATGGCGCTGCGCATCGACACCTTCACCAACCGCTTTGCCGACGTTTACGGTCTGGGCAACGTGAGCATCGCCAGGGATGACAACGACGGTCAGAGCAGCACAATCAACAACCTGTCGGCGACGATCGAGAGTGGCGGCGACCTGAAGCTGGCGGCGGCGCGTATCGAGAACCGCAAGGATGTGTTCACCACCACCGGCGGGTTGGTATCCAGTTATATCGGCGTGCAGTGCAGCAGTTGTGCGTCGATTGACACCAACCGCACCGCCGACAGTTACCTGGTGTGGGCGCAGAACTTCAAGTCGCAGATCGTTGCAGACTCGGCCTCGGCCACCATGACGGCCGGGCGAAATTTCACGGTCGCAGGTGGCGACTTCAGCAACACGAACTCAACTCTCACCGCCGGCGGCAACATC
The DNA here is from genome assembly GCF_001439785.1 of Pseudomonas poae. GTDB lineage: Bacteria > Pseudomonadota > Gammaproteobacteria > Pseudomonadales > Pseudomonadaceae > Aquipseudomonas > Aquipseudomonas poae. Next base: position 101,904 of record NZ_JYLI01000019.1, read on the forward strand.
AACTTTGCCTTGCAGAACTTCACCAACGAAGGGGCCTCGGTCGGCGAATACACGCTGCGCCGTTCTTACACCTACGGCGATGTGAACCCCTACGACCTGTCGCGCTTCATGGTGACAGTGATGAACTACAACCGTGGTCATGATCCTTCCTACAATGCATCTGCACCCACTATCCATGTGTGGACCAGCAATGGCACCGAGTCCATCGTGCGTGTGGTCAACCGGCGCAATGGTCGTGACGATACCAACGGCACCACTCAGTACGGCCCGCTGAGCGTCGCGACCGCTCGATCGGTGGATCCAAGCATCGGCGCCGCCGACGGCCCTTGGGAAATGGTCGGTGCCCGACCCTTCAACAGCACCACCGTCGGCGCCTCGACTGCCGCCAATGCCGTGGTTCAAGCCGGCGGCGCTGTGAGCATCAACGCCACGCAAAACCTCACCAACAGCGTGGTGCGCCAAAACGTCGCCGTCAGCGGCAATGCATCGCGGGTCGGCGCCACCCAGGTCAGCGGCAACACTGCGGTCATGGTCACCATCAACCGTGAGCTGCCGCCCGGCCTTGCCCTGCAACAGGTCAACCCGATTGCCTTGCCTGGCTTCAGCCTGCCCACCGGCAAAAACGGCCTGTTCCGTCTCAGCGGCCAGGCCGCCAACGACAGCCAGGTGAGCGGCGCTACCGGCCCGCAGAGCTGGACCCTGGGCGGCGCCAGCGTCGGCGTGGCGCAACGTCAGCAATCTGCGCCCGCCACATCGGGCCGCAGCTTCCAGATCGCCGATGCCGCGCAAACCGCCGCCGGCGTGCATCAGGTCGTGCTGACCGCCCGCGAAGCAGGTGGCATCAACGCCAACGCCAGCGCGATCAACGTTGCCGGCAACACCGACAGCAGCGCCTGGCAACCGGGGCGTACCCCGGACGTTGCAATCAACCACGGCAATGGCGACACCACCCAGGTGTCTCGCCCGGACCTCAACGTGCCTGGCCTGACGCCTGCCGCGCGTGACGCCAGCACACCGATCACCGCGCCGGCGACCACCGCTCAGCCCGGCTTGTCGAACGCGTCTCGCGATACAACCGTCGCCACCACCCGCAGCGCGCCGGTCAACATCCCCGGCGTCACCCCGCAGGCCGTGGACAGCAGCACGTCCGTCGCTACCCAAACCATCAACCGCGTGCAAGGCCTCGCCACCCCGCAAGCCGCCTCGCAACCCCACAAATACCTGATCGAAACCAACCCGGTCCTCACCGACCTCAAGCAATTCGTCAGCTCGGACTACCTGCTCGCCGGCCTCGGCTACAACCCCGACGACAGCGCCAAACGCCTCGGCGACGGCCTCTACGAACAGCGCCTGATCCAACAGGCCGTGGTCGCCCGCACCGGTCAACGCTTCCTCGACGGCCAGACCTCCGACGACGCACTGTTCCGCTACCTGATGGACAACGCCATCCACAGCAAACAGAGCCTCGGCCTCTCGGTGGGCGTGTCGCTGACCGGCGAACAGGTCGCCGCGCTGACCCACGACATCGTGTGGCTGGAAGAGCACGAAGTGAACGGCGAAAAAGTCCTGGTGCCGGTGCTCTACCTCGCCAACGCCGACCAGCGCCTGGCCTCCAACGGCGCGCTCATCGCCGGCCAGGACGTCAACCTGATCGCAGGCAAAGACCTGACCAACGCCGGCACCCTGCGCGCCAGCAACAACCTCTCGGCCGCCGCCGGCAACGACCTGATCAACAGCGGCCGCATCGAAGCGGGCAACCGCCTGGACCTGCTGGCCGGCAACAACCTCGTCAACCAGTCCGGCGGCGTGATCGCCGGGCGGGACGTGACGCTGACGGCCGTGAAGGGCGATGTGATCAACGAGCGCAGCCTCACCGGGCTGGGCATGGGCGAGGACAACCGCAGCTACTTTGGCGACGCGGCCCGCGTGGAAGCGGCCAACGACCTGACGATCAAGGCGGGCCGCGATTTCACCAACAGTGGCAGTGTGCTGAAGAGTGGTGCGGATACGCTGATCAATGTTGGGCGGGATATCAATATTGTCGCCACGCAAACCCTCGACTCCGGCGACGGGGGCATGTGGAAACACACCTCCAACACCACGCAAAGCGGTTCGACCGTCAGCGCCGGCCGCGATGTGCAGATGAACGCCGGCCGCGACCTCAACGCCATCGCCAGCGTGATCGACGCCAAGCGCGATATCGGCCTGTCGGCCAGAGAAGACATGAACCTGGCCTCGGCAGCGGACGAGGACCACTCGCTGGCCAAGAGCAAAAAGAAAACCACTCAGGAAGATCACGTCAGCCAGGTCGGCACTGTCGTGAGCGCCGGGGCGGATATCCGCCTGAGCGCGGGGAATGACATGGCGCTGATTTCCAGCCGCGTGACGGCGGGGGATGAGGCGTATCTGGTGGCGGGTGATCGACTGGATGTGCTGGCGGCGCAGGACAGTGATTATTCGTTGTATGACATGAAGAAGAAGGGGAGTTGGGGCAGCAAGAAAACCCAGCGTGATGAAGTGACCGATGTGAAGAATATTGGGAGCGCGATCACGGCGGGTGGTGATGTTTCTCTGATCAGCGGCAGTGGTCAACGTTACCAGGCCGCGAAATTGCAAAGCGGCGGGGACCTGACTCTGCAGAGCGGTGGCGATATTGCGTTTGAAAGTGTGAAGGACCTGCATCAGGAGAGTCACGAGAAGACCAACAACAATGCGTTCTGGGTATCGTCGAAGGGCAAAGGTAATACCGATGAGACTCAGCGTCAGACGCAAATGGTGGCGGAAGGGACCATCGCCATTCACGCAGTCAACGGGCTGAAAATCGACGTTACTCAAGTCAATCAACAGAGCGTAAGCCAGTCGATTGATGCAATGGTAAAGGCTGACCCGCAGTTGGCCTGGCTTAAGGACGCGGAACAGCGAGGAGATGTTGACTGGCGGCAGGTCAAGGAGATCCACGATAGCTTCAAGTACAGCAACTCAGGGCTGGGGCCGGCTTCGCAGCTGATTATCGCGATCGTCATGGCGACTGTGCTTGGGCCATTGGCTGCCGGTGCGATGGGCACTGCCACGGAAGGGCTGGTTACTGCAGGAACGCTATCGGCAGGAACCGCTGCCGGGATATCAGCCGCGACAGGCGCTGTTGCCGCGGGTGCGGCGACTAACGCCACGGTCAGTGTCATTAACAACCGTGGCAACCTGGGGGCAGTATTCAAAGATGTGACGTCTTCGGATGCGATCAAGGGTTACTTCATTTCGGGCGTGACGGCAGGTTTGACGGCCGGCCTGTTCGATGGCTGGACCGGAACCGAAACCGTCAATGCCACTGGCAAAATTGTTACCGTGCCTGGCGCCCTTGGAACCTGGGCCGGCGTTGGACAGTTCGCCGCGAACCAAGTCTTGCAAAATACCACTTCAACGCTGTTGGGCAAGGCATTGGGGCAAGGCGGGGATCTGGGTGATGCGCTCAAGGGCGCGCTGTTCAACACACTGGCGGCGGCAAGTTTTAACGCCATTGGCGACTATACCCAAGGCGTGCTGACGGAAGGGTATCCGCCCAAGGTGATCGTGCACGCCATGGTGGGAGGATTGCTTTCCAAAGCCACAGGCGGCGATTTCAAGACCGGTGCGCTGGCGGCGGGTATTAACGAAGCGCTAGTCGTTCAGCTCGATACATTGGTTAAAGGCGATAAAGACCTGCTGTCGATGAGTTCCCAGATTGTGGGCGTGCTGGCCGCTGCGTCGCAGAAGGATGCGGATGCGAAATCCATGGAGCAGGGTGGGTGGGTTGCGAAGAATGCTACTCAATATAACTTTTTGGGAGGTCACTCTTCATCTGAGCGGGATAAAGCGCGTAACGCGTTTGCAAAGGATCAACGTATCGACTCAGCCAAAACCCTTATAACACTGGAGGGCGCGGATCAACGCAGCGATAACCTGTTAGCGGCTTACAAGAACGATCCCGGGTCTTTATCCGCCGCCGAAGTAGCCGAGCTGACCGCCTATCTGCAGGTCTACACATACGAGCAAGTTGCAGCCAAGGGCGAGACACAAGCGCGTGCAGAATTGGCTAATTTACTTGAAAAGGGACCTGTACCGTCATCAGACTTTTATTATGCAGGCACCTCCGATGCGAAGAACGCATACGCTGATGCAGCGCGCGCTGAACTCAGTTGGGGGGAGCAATTTTTCTGGACTAGAGACAAGAGCGCTAACGAGCTTGTTTACAGAGATGCCGAAGGCATTTTGCGTATCAACAATGAGCAGCAAGGTCTCGCGAATATCGGTAGCCCCGCAATCTATGGACTTTCGGGGCCGTTAGGCGCTAGTGTTCGAATTGCTGCAGCGGCTAATGGGGTGCTCCAGGCTGGTCAAGGTGCCAAGCAGGCCTTCAATGGGGATGGATGGAACGCGGCAGGTAATCTGCTGGCTGGCGCGTTGGCGATTGCGGGGTTGGGATTTCCAGGGAGCAAGCCAAGCGTTGCGGTTGGGGCAAAAGGTGCTGCAACGCAAGGAACGTTTCCAGACGAGGTATTTACCGGGAAGAAACCGCATCAGACCACTCCTGGAATAGGGAGTGTGACACAGGAGAGGTACAACCCCGCGACTGGGAAACTGGAGAAGTCTGTGATCGAGTACGACCAGTATGGCCGGCAGGTTAAAAGAACGGATTACACTAATCACGGATATGGGAACCAAGAAAAGCCTGCTGAATATCATTCCGACCCCCACACGCATACCTATGAATATGGTCCAGGCTATGGCTCCAACGGGAAAGAGACGAGGAACAATAATGATTAGTCTTCCAGAGTTGAATGAGTTGCTTGTTGCTCACAACTGCTTGCATGCAATTAGTATTCAGTTGAATGCTGACGGGATAGCTTATGATTTATCTCTATCGATTTCGGTGTCTGAAAAGGTAGGGGCTGATGACGTTAGTATCAGGTTCATTGATATTAGCCAATTTACGTCCCGTGATTTCGGCGGCGGATTAACTCAGCTGATGCACATGAACGTTAGTAAGCTTGATTCTGGCTTTGATAGGATGCGTTATCAACTGAGTGATCTTGAGGATAAAAAGTTGTCGTTTTACTTCTCATCATTTTCGCTTGATTAGCTGGTGCAAAAGCAACTGGCGCAGGAAATGCTGGAAAGGTAGCAGACGATATTCCAGCAACATCCCCGCTGGCTCGGGACGGGTTACGCGAAGACTTAGCGGCGCAAGCTGGTATTCCTCGGAATATTACTGAAAATCCTTCCGCCGTTTGGGGGAAATCAATAGATGATGTTAAACGGTCGCTCACCATGGACGGCGCAACACTGAACTGGTCAAGTAATCTTGGACACTGATTACGGTTCACGCCGCCAACCTTTCCTTCATGACCGGCGACCGGTAGTCGTTATAGCTGTGAGGCCTGCTGATGTTGTAGCGAGAGACATAGCGCTGTACGTCTGCTCGGGCCTCATGTTCCAGCTTGTAGCCCGTCTCAGGCACCCACTCTGATTTCAAACTGCCAAAGAAACGCTCCATCGGGGCGTATCCCAGCACTCGCCTTTACGGCTCATGCTTTGCCTAAAACCCTGTTTGAGCAGCTCGTTTCGAAACTTATGACTGGTGTACTGGCAACCTTGTCAGAATGAAACAACACATTCTGGGGATGGCCGCGTAGCTCAACCGCCATGCGTAGCGCTTCGCAGGTCAGGTTGGCATCAGAAATCATCGAGAACGACCAGCCTACGATCCTGCGAGCGTACAAATCCAAAACGGCGGCAAAGTACATCCACCGCTTGCCGACCTTGATGTAAGTCACGTCGCCACACCACACCTGATTAACCGCCGTCACATCAAATTTCCGCTTGAGCACGTGTGGCGCCACCAAGGCCTCCGCGCCCGGCGACTTGTACTTATGGCGCCTGCGTTGACGACTAGCGATGCCAGCTTCGCGCATCAAACTGCGAGCCATATAACGTCCGATACGATGCCCTTTGGCTTGTAGCTCCTTGGACAATGTACGTGCGCCGGCCGACTCTCTGGACGCCTTGTGGTGCCTGACCAGCGCGGCCTTGAGCTTGTCGCGTTCAGGATTTGCTCTGCCCTGGCGCTGACGCCAGGCGTAGAAACTGCTGCGGTTGACCCCGAACGCCCGACAACACCTTTTAACGCCGTACTGCTCGTCCAGCTCATCGATCAACGTGAATGATCTTTGGCGTCCAAAAGCAGGAGAGCACTGGCCTTTTTTAGGATTTCGATATCCAGGTCTTTCTCTCTGAGCAGAGCTTTGAGCCTCTGGATTTCTCGTTGATCAGCGGTAATCGCCTTGGCCCCTACGGGAGTCGAGCCCAAGCGTTCTTTTTGCACTTGATCGATCCAGCGACGCAGCGCTGTGGGGCCGATATCCAGGCTGGCACAGACTTCGGTAACTGGCTGACCTTCATCCAACACCATGCTGGCGGCCTTGAGCTTGAACTCACTCGAATAAGATTTACGCATATCCAAACACCTCAAATTTGGGCGCTATCATAGCGCCCGAATGAAGTGTCCAAAATCATTAGGCCAGTTCAAGTTGCATCCCTTTTGCCCCCCCCTGACGACCTACGGTCTATCTGCTCAAGACGCCCTTTTTGATCATGAATTTTCGCTCCTTAACAGGAGCAAAATCTCAATACACAACACGCACCTCTTGCGAGGTGGGTATTTCCTATATGTATCAATTAGTTATCCTATTACTGCTTTTTAAATGCTGCTATACATTTGTAATAAAAAATGCAGGTTCACCCAATAAACATTGACGTATGGCGTATAGTTTTTGCGATACGCAGCCGCGAAGCAAGCAAGTGGGTTCACTCCTTCAGATCGGCCCTTTTTTGGCTACGCACTGGGTGGCCGGCTGCAAACATAGCCTGGGCCTTTCGGTGGGCGTGTCATTCACCGGCGAACAGGTCGCCGCGCTGACCAGTGCCTGGCCTCCAACGGCGCGCTCATCGCCGGCCAGGACGTCAACCTGCTGGCCGGCAACAACGTCACATCGTCAACCAGTCCGGCGGCGTGATCGCCGGGCGGGATGTGACGCTGACGGCCGTGAAGGGCGATGTGATCAACGAACGCAGCCTCACCGGGCTGGGCATGGGCGAGGACAACCGCAGCTACTTTGGCGACGCGGCCCGCGTGGAAGCGGCCAACGACCTGACGATCAAGGCGGGCCGCGATTTCACCAACAGTGGCAGTGTGCTGAAGAGTGGTGCGGATACGCTGATCAATGTTGGGCGGGATATCAATATTGTCGCCACGCAAACCCTCGACTCCGGCGACGGGGGCATGTGGAAACACACCTCCAACACCACGCAAAGCGGTTCGACCGTCAGCGCCGGCCGCGATGTGCAGATGAACGCCGGCCGCGACCTCAACGCCATCGCCAGCGTGATCGACGCCAAGCGCGATATCGGCCTGTCGGCCAGAGAAGACATGAACCTGGCCTCGGCAGCGGACGAGGACCACTCGCTGGCCAAGAGCAAAAAGAAAACCACTCAGGAAGATCACGTCAGCCAGGTCGGCACTGTCGTGAGCGCCGGGGCGGATATCCGCCTGAGCGCGGGGAATGACATGGCGCTGATTTCCAGCCGCGTGACGGCGGGGGATGAGGCGTATCTGGTGGCGGGTGATCGACTGGATGTGCTGGCGGCGCAGGACAGTGATTATTCGTTGTATGACATGAAGAAGGGGAGTTGGGGGAGTAAGCAGACCAAGCACGATGAAGTGACCAAGGTCGTCAATGTGGGAAGCGAGGTCAAGGGCGGTGGCACCGTCGCGCTGGTTAGCGGCGGCGATCAACGCTATCAAGCGGCCAGGCTGGAAAGCGGTGAAGACCTGACCCTGCAAAGTGGTGGAGGAATCAACTTCGAGGGCGTGAAGGACCTGGATCAGGAGAACCATTCAAAAAGCAAATCGAGCCTCGCCTGGAACAGCATGAGCGGTAAGGGCAATACCGACGAAACGTTCAGGCAAACGCAGATGGCGGCTAAAGGTGACGTTGTCATCAAAGCATTGGATGGGCTGCATATTGATGTGAAGCAGGTGAATCAGCAGACGGTTAGCCAGGCCATTGATGCGATGGTGCAGGCTGATCCGCAGATGGCGTGGTTGAAAGACGCCGAGAAGCGTGGCGATGTTGACTGGAAGCTGATCAAGGAGACGCACGACTCTTACAAGTACAGTAACTCCAGCCTTGGGCAGGGAGCGATGCTAGCGATCATCATCATCGTGACGGTTCTGACTGCCGGAACGGCCAGTGCGGCGATAGGTGGTGCTGCGGGAGCGGGGGCTGGCTCCGGAATGACAATGGCTGCAGCTACTACATCACAGGCTTTGGCCGCTGGGGCTCAGTTCACGGCTGCCGGTTGGGGCAATGCGATGGCTACGGCTGCGTTTACGTCAATGGCCGGTACAGGTGCGGTTAGCGTTATTAACAACAAAGGAAACCTCGGGGCCGCTTTCAAGGACACCTTCAGCAGTAACAGCTTAAAGAATGCGGCGATTTCGGGGATCACTGGCGGTTTTACGACAGGTGTCATTGATCCCTATTTGGGAGGGGCGACTGCGCCGTTCAATAACCTGACCAAAGGATTTGATCTGAAATCGCTGGAAGGGATTGGAGGATTTGCGATTCATGCTGCAGCACAAGGGGTGGCTGCTGGAACCATCCAGACTGCGATCGGTGGTGGAAGCTTAGGCCAAAACATTACAAGTGGCTTGGTTGCGCAGGCTGGAAACGTTGTGGCTGCGACAGCATTCAATTATGTAGGCAATTACGCTCAAGAGCATTGGCAGGCCGCCAAGGCGGCCGGTGATATCAACGGTATGGCAGCCTGGGCAGAAGGTGGACCCGCCCGTGTCTCCATGCACGCATTATTTGGCGGCGCGGTTGCCAGTGCTACAGGTGGTGATTTCAAGACTGGCGCAATCGCTGCGGGTGCTAGCCAGGCAATGGCGCAGATCTTGAACGATACGTTCGACAAGCAACCTGAAATGAGACAAGGGTTCGCGCAAATTGTAGGTTTAACTGCCGCCGGCCTGGCTGGAGGCGATGTCAACAAGGCGTCCTGGGTCTCGCAAATGGCGGATCAATACAACCGCCAGTTGCACCAGAAGGAAACAATCGCGCTTGAGGCGTTACAAAAGGAGGATCCAAACAACGCCTACAAATTAAAGGCTGCAGCGTGCGCCCTGGTGCAATGCAGTGCTTCCGTTCCAGTTGATGATCGTAACTACAAATATGTCCGCGATCTTGAGTTGGATGGCAACGGCTTCAAGGATGCTCAAAAGCAACTATTGGCAACGGGCGCTTTCGATGAGTACGGCAGTTGGGATAAGGCAAACGACGCGTTGCTTAAGAATGACAAAGCGCTTACTCGCTCGGGTAATGCGAGCCGAGCCGTCCTGGGGGCTATAGGGGCTGCTGCCGGGTTAGGTGGTGCTATATTGTCTACGCCAGCCTGCGTGACATTAGTGGGGTGTGCCGTACCTGCACTTTCTGGTTTGGGCGGTGCGCTGTCTTTTCACGATGGTATGCAAGCGACGGGTGAGCTCTTTACACCCTACCAATATACGCAGGGAGGCAAGGTACTGGATTCGTTCAGTTCAGATACCTATCCGGGTGATGTTAACCCGATGCGTGATTATGGAACGGCGGCAGCACGTGCAGCCTTGGAAATTGCGCTGTTCAGAGGAGCCGCGAAACTTGCGAGTGGAGAGAGAGCATCGGTTCTATTGCCGAGCCAGAAGCTTGAAGCGACTGTAGATGATAGGGGACCTCTTACCTCAAATGAGATCGCAGGTCCATATTCACTAATAAGCAAAACTTTCATATCTCCAGAAGTTGAGCAGAAAATACTTTACGGTGAGCGTAAAATCTCTTCCTCAGGAAATCCAAAAAACGAAATTATAGGCGCTCATTCAGGAGATATAAGCGATGTGCATCCGGATTACGCTGTTGAAGTTTTATCAAGCAACGCAGATGGAAGTCGAAATTCAAAACTGGTAGCCCAATTTTCGGATGGAAATATTTCGAAAATTAAGACAAGTACCTTGTTCCCAGTATCATGGTCGGACGCGGAGACTATGAACGCGGTACGAGCCACTGGAAATGGGCCGGCAATCGCAACTCGCGCTGATGGCGCCTCATTGCACCAGGCGACGGTAAATGGAGTTAAGGTTGAGGTTATTAAAGTAGGTGATAGAGTGACTGCTGGCTACCCTTGTGGTAAAGGCTGTACTGATCCAACAAAATTCTAATAGGTGAAAAATGTTTGAAGAGTATGAGGTTTTTCTAGAATCGATCAGTTCTGAAGATTATTGGTCTGATATAGGAGTCGATGTTGCCTGCTCTCAAGTAAATAAATTCGATGATTTCGACTGGTGTAAGTTGAAATCTACATTGTCAATGAAATCTGAAGAGTGGAGAGGCCGCTGCGCCGAATCGTTAAGTGACGTGAATGATGAGCGAGCTCTATATATTCTATTAGAGTTGATTAGGGCGGAAGACGAATGTGTGGCTATTCACGCTATAGAGTCAATCAATTCACTTTTTTTGGCTGGTAGTATCCTTGATGTTGAAGATGTATTGAACGTCCTAGCTGACGGCTTTGAGAACTCTTCCAGAACAATGCAGTTAATGTCTGCGACGCTAGCTAAAAATCTTAAAAATTAATGAGGGGTGGCTGAAGTTTTGAAAAAAGGGACAAGTTTATTTTATTTGGAAAATAAATCTGTCTCTTTTTTATCCCAAGTGCCATAACATTTGTATCGATCGCAGCCTGGTGATTCCGACGATGCACTGTTCCGCTACCTGATGGACAACGCCATCCACAGCAACAGAGCCTCGGCCTCTCGGTGGAAATTTATTAAGCCTGGGGCAGATTGTTATGTTTCCCCAGATAATCCCCACCCAAGGCTCTCTATTTGCGATGAGATGGCCCATTGGGATTTAGCTGTAAAGGAGATTGTTTCTTATCTAAGAGATGGCTGGCCAGAAAGCGCAGATTCTGAAAATGATGGAGAGTTAACGATTTATTTTTATGATATTCCAGGAGTAATTTGGATAGATGAGAATGGGTGTTTTTTTGCGTCTTAAAGTATTGGTACAAAAGGGATAGGCGAAGCTTCAGGGTCGGCAAAAAACTTCTCAATTGCCGATCGCATCTTTGGTCAGCTCAATGATCCTCGAATGGGGAAATTTGCAGGAAAGCTTGATGCCGATGCATTACAGAAGCTTGCTAATCATCCCAGCGCTACTCGGTTCATGGACGCAAGGACAAGGCATATCAATGTAATTCAAGAAGTTGAAGGGAAGCTGATTCGAATTACCGTAACAAGAGACGAGATGAAGATTATTTCTGTTGGCCCAATTAGACCTAACCAAGTTAAAAATTTGTTAGACAAGGGCGATTTGTCCCGTTACCTTGAATTTTCGGAGGACTTGTGGCTTCAATTCATATTGAGGAAATTCAAAAAATCCTGTTTGCGCAAGGCAATAAAGATTCCTTGCCAAATCAAGATAATGGGGAGGGCTACTTTCTAGAAATTAGATTTGACAGCTCTACTCGCAAGGCATCTGGGATTGTTGATGAAGAGTATAAGGATAAAGTAATAATTCTGGATTGCCCTTACGGCACAGTAGTTATTTTGTGTGATGAGGAAGGGCAGTTAAAATCAATTGAGTTAAGTTAGCTGCACTAAATTGACATTCCCAGCACCGGCCTTGCGCCGGTGTTTTTTGCACCCTGTTTGCCCTCTGGCAGCACCCTTTCTGCACTAAAGTTGCACCCGTTCTGTAGTCTTTCTGCACCTCAGCCTGACGACCTTCGGTCTACCTAACCAATACGCTCTTTTTCAGCATGATTTTTTGCTCCTTAACAGGAACAAAATCTCAATACACATCACGCACCTCTCGCGAGTTGGGTATTTTCTATATGTATCAATTGGTTATCCGGTTTCTGTCTTCTGGGTGCTGTTATACATTTGTCATACAAAACGAGTGTTTCATCCAGCAAGCACTGACGTGAGTTGTATAGCATTTGTTATACACAGCGGCAGCACCACAGAACTGGTCCTTTTTTCAAGGTTGGCCCGTTTTATTGGCCCGGCAAGCTGTCTCTTTTAGTCGCAGCTTGTGTCCAGCGCTTGGCGTCGTGCATGTGCAATGCGCTACTGATCACTGTCTCCAGGGCTTCGCGCTCTTTGTCGTCCAGCTTGGAAATGGCCTCAAACTGAAGTTTCAGGCGGTCGTCCGGCCCCAGCGCCGTCTAAGTCGAGGTGGTTATGCCGAAAAAAGGCGAGAGCAAAAAGCAGCGTGTTTCGGAACAAATCATTGGCCCGCTAGGCGATCCCGGCAGCCTGTATTTTCAGATGAAACAGTTCCTGCAATACCAGCGCGAACGTGGTTATTCCGAGCGCACCGTGGGCAACCGCGAAAGCCTGCTGATTGCGTTTATCCGCTGGTGTGATGAACGAGGTTTGACCCGGCCACAAGAAATCACCCGACCGATTTTAGAGCGCTACCAGCGCCATCTTTTTTTGTATCGAAAAGCCGATGGCGAAGCGCTGTCAGCGCGTAGCCAAACGGTGCGCATCACGCCGATTCGGGTGTGGTTCAAGTGGCTGACCAAAACCAATCGCATCTTGTACAACCATGCTCCTGACCTTGATTTGCCGAGAATGGAGCAGCGTTTGCCAAAGCATATCCTCAGCGGCGACGAAGCCGAGCGTATTCTCAATGTGCCGGACACCCAAACCTCGACCGGCATCCGCGACAGGGCGATGCTGGAAACCCTCTACAGCACCGGCATGCGCCGCATGGAGTTGATTGGCCTGAGTTGGAGCGCCATCGATTACGAGCGCGGTACGGTGATGATTCGCCAGGGCAAGGGCAAAAAAGATCGCATGATTCCCATCGGTGAACGGGCTCTGGCTTGCATCACCAAATACCGCGACGACGTCCGGCCCCATTTTGTTTTGGGCCAGGACGATGGCACGTTGTTTTTGACCCAGCAGGGCGAAGGATTCAGCCCCAATCGGCTGACGCAACTGGTGCGCGAACACATCGAAAAAGCCAACATCGGCAAGCGTGGCAGTTGCCATTTATTCCGCCACACCATGGCCACGCTGATGCTGGAGAACGGTGCCGATATTCGTTTCATCCAGGCCATGCTTGGACATGTCAGCCTGAACACCACGCAGATTTACACCCAGGTCAGTATCCGGGCGTTGAAGGAAATTCATACCGCGCCCCATCCGGCACGTTTGCACCGTCAGAACACAGCCAGCCAAACCATGACTGAACCCCTTCGTGATGACCCCGTCGAGGCTCTGTTAACCGCTCTGGACGCCGAAGCGTACGAAGAGAGCGATCAGGCCTGACAAACGCCTGACAGCCACGCAGGCCGCGAAGCGGCCTCAATCAACGGCAAAAAATACAGGCACGCTAAGGATGTATACATCCGGTGCCAAAGGGGAACCCTTTGAAACCCGAAAGCCGCCTCTACGAGTCGATAAACCTGAGTCATCTTTAGGACCGGAAATGTTTTGTGGCCACCGCCTGCACGCAGTCGATGTCCGCAAAACCCTGATCAGGGCTGCGCCCCGACACCCCTTTAGGTCCAAAGCCTAACGCGCTGCGCTTGTTGGCCACAGCCGACACGGCGGCTACGCCACCGCATCGTCAGGGGCTACCGAACGGGCATCAGCCAGGTGCTTCGCCACTGCGTGCAGGCTCATCAGCATCGATAGGGCAAACGGTCAACGTCACGCCCAGCGCATGCACGATCACCAGCAGTGCGTCCAAGCGCAGTGTGTCACAAGCGCTGAAAAAACCTTCCAACTGATCGTGTGTAAACCCCGTCGCTTCGGCGATAAAGCCCATGCCCTTGGCGTGTGCCGCCATGCCTAGTACCTTGCCGACATAACCTGCATCACCCGTCTGAAGCGCATCCGTGAGAAAGATGGCCACCGCTTGCGGGTCGGTCATGGCGTGCGCTGGATCGTATGGCGTGAGTAGCTCGGGCATGGGAAATGACTCGTGTGACAGAAATTTAATATAACGTAGGGGGCCGCCGTAACGGTGCTTGAAACCGCGTCTGGGCGATTTTATGCAGCGACAGGACATCACCGGAACAGACCTGCGCGCAGGCCGCGCCCCGTCTGACGTCGAGCGTGTAGACAACGAAAATCGCGTCGGGTGATACTGTTGGGGCAAAAGGGGCTGTTTCTAAAAATCCGAACTCAACCAGTGCGCTGACCGACTGGGAAGCTGGTACGTTGGTTGAAAGGAATATTTTGCCAGCGAGTCCCAAAGCAACTTTGACACCTAAAGACTTTTCAGAGGTGGTGGCTGAACGAGCCCCATGAAAGACAGGACACCGTTTCCCCCTTACGATAAGGGATAGGCAAACGGTTATGTTTATGACTAATAGCAACGACAAGAGTGGGGAGCTTTTGGGCCAGGAGCGGCGGCGCCGC
>NZ_JYLI01000001.1 GCF_001439785.1 Pseudomonas poae
TGGAAGAACGCAATGAATCAATTTGCGATTCTGTACGGAGATCGATTTATCAGGCCGACCTGGTAAAGATAGGGCCTGCCTGACGGCAGGCCGTAACCGGCCCGAACACAAAAAATCTGACACTCTCATATCGCCGCGCACTCTCCTTCAGACATCAAGGCAATCTGGCCGAGCACGAGGCCTTGCGGAACGGGTATGAATGTGCCGCCTGCGGCTTTGACCTCATCGCTGAAAACCCTTGAGTTCTCCAGGCTGACAAGGGACCGGCGATTTTCCATGTACCGGACCAACCGGCCAATTTCCTCCGGCGTGCGTCCGGGCACCAGCGTAAGCTCGGCAAGCTCATTATTGTTCAACGTGTCCGCAAACCCGGGGATCGCCTGGGGTTTGCCCGCGTCGTACCCGCGCTTGAATCCGGCCGCATCGGTTAGTTCGGCGATGTCGCGCTTGGCTTTGAATTTGGCAGGCAGCATCTCGAGGTCATCAATGCGTCTGACCAGGCTGCCCAATTGCATAGGCGTGCGCCGTCTGGCCACCGCCAGGCGTTTGAGGTCATCGATCTTCAACGCTGGGGTGTAGCCGTCTATGTCTTGCGGGTGCGCGGTGTTCTGCCCCCTGATATAAGCGGCGTTATCCTCGGCTTTCGCCGCGACGATGGCCGCCGAGTAGTCCCTGCGAAAAGTGCTGTTATGGGCAGGAGACGTGGAACCAAACATCCATCGCCAGCCATCCCCGAACGCCCTGATTTCACCGTCCAGGGCGACGGCCGCGGGATTGAAGTCCATGCGTGGCGAACCGTAAGACGCACCACTGGCAGGATCATACGCATACCACTGGCGCCCCTGGAGTATTGCGGTGCCCTGAACGGTCTGCCCGTCAACCTTGAAGGCGCCTGCCGCTGCGGCGTCGTAGTGTTTGCTGGCCGCTTTGAGCAGGTCGTAATTGCCACTTGCGCCCCTGAGCGCGGTGACCAGATCGGCTCCTTTGGCAAATCCCTTGCGCACCAGGTTGGCTCCTACCACCAACATATCGCCCACCCCGCCAATGGGATTGAGAAACTCGAGGGCAGCCGCCCCAAGAAATTTTACCGCTTGGGTAGCCTTGCCAGCGGCTTTGAGACCCGACATGCCCTTGCCAAACACTTTTACCGCCTGCGCAGCTTTGCCCGCACCCAGCGTAAGCAGCCCGAATGCGTCCATGGCCAGATCACTGACCCCTTCAAAGGTATTGCCTTGCCTGAAGTTATTGATCGCCGATCGCAACGGAATCAGGTTGAGAAAGAATTCATCAATGACGCTCCCCAGCGCCCGCCCTCTGTCAAAGGAGGTAATGCCTCTGGCGTGATTGAGCAAGTCCTCGCCATCCAGCGCAAGCGCTTTGACGTACATGTCGGCAATAAAGTCGGTGCGCTTGGAGCGATAGCTGTCGGGGGTTTGAGCGCTAACAGGCTGCTCTTTGGCTTCGTTGTCACGCGCGCCGTTGTAGGGGTCCAGAAGCGACCTTCGAGTGATCAGGTTGGCTCGCCTGACATCCATTTTTTCCGGGCTGTAGGGCTCACTGAACTTATCGGCCGGATGATCCTGTTTTTCAATGACCCCCGCGCTGGTGTTGACTTCATAAATAGTGACTTTACCGTTGAGCGTGGTCTTTATATGCATCCTGCGCCCACGCTCTGTCAGTTCCAGCGGCGAAGTGAAATCCTTGGCAATTTTGTACTCATTGGTGTGAAAAAACTTCACGTCGCCGTATTCAAGGTTCAAGCGATCGGCCAGTGGCAACTTGGCAATCAGCTGTTTGACAAGTTCATGGTGGCCGTCACCCAGGGATTTCATCGTGGTTTCATAGTGCGTGCCAAATAGCTTGTTGACCTCAAGATGCTTTTTGGTCTTTACGTAAGCATTGAACGAGGCGATCGGAATGCGCGGGTCCTTCTTAACCCATAGTTGAAATCTATCGAGCTTTGCACCTTCCATCACGACATCAAGCATCGAGCGACGCGTAAGATGCGCGGCGTAAATGCGGCCTCCGCCCTCTTTGCCGATCTGTAAATCCTTAATTTCAAAGACGGCAGGATCAACCTGAGGAAATGCAGCTTTCAAGTATTCCAACGCGATGTCCTTTCGACTGGGTACGGGTGTCTCCAGTAACGACGAAGACTTCACCAAGGCGTTAAGTCGATCGTTATAGGCTGTCTTGGCCTGTTGCATCTCGGCTGCCGAATGTTCGGTTTCGGATGGTTTCAACACGCCATTGGCTTGGGCCCAATCGCTCAGGGCGTCGCGTTGAGCCACTTGATTGGCGTAAGTGTCAGTCGCAATGGGCTCCGCCTGGGCGATCACCTCGGCGTAGGTCATGTTCTGCACCCGACCAGGTGTCCGCGCCTCGATCCTGGCGGCGGCAATGGTCAATTGCGTCCACATGGCAGAGCCTACGGTGACGCCGTCGGGAATGTCCTTAACCAGAAACTGGGGAGCGCTTGGGGCCAATAGTAGAAGGCTGGCCAGTTCGGCCGAGTCCTGTGTTGCCCGCCCTTTGCTCACTAGATGAAGGCCCAGTTTTTTCACGACCTCCGACGGGGTGAGCCCCCAATGGCTGGAGTCCAACAAGTCGAAACCGGCTACCTTGTTGCGAACGTTGTTCAGGGAAGATTCCGGATCCAGTCTCAGGTTGATAGCTGCCAGTACGTAGTCGTAAATACTGGTGTCCGAGGCCACACCGCCAAGGTGCGCTTGCAAGGCTTGCCCCAGCTCTACGGCCTTGGGGCTGTCGAGCAATGTCTGCAGCGCTGTGACCGGATCTTTCAAATCGCCTCGTGTCACCGGACCGCCCATCAGCAGATACCCCAGCACACCCGAAGCCCAGAAGCGGGGCAGCGGCAAGCCTGACACCCCTGTGCGGCTGGAGTACAGGAATCGCTCAATACGACTCTGGTCAGCTTGCGAGATTGGTATTGGCCACGACAACCCACCGCCGAAATCACGCAGGGGAGGGACCGACGCTCTTTTCTCCAATACGTCTGCCAGCTTTTTGGCTTCGTCCAGGGTCTGCGGCAATTCATAACCCAGGTCCTTGATGACGGCAGCCAGGGTCGGTGGAGTAGTGTGGGTCAGGGTTTCGGAGGAATTTATAAAGGGCACCAGAACATCGCGGTTCAACTGGTCGGAAAACTTGTGATCCACCCAGGTTGTCAGGTTGCGAAGCTTATCGGCAAGACTGAGCATATCCTGCTGGTCCGCCAGCAGTTGCCGGACGGTTTTGACTGCAGGTGTCGCAACAGCGGGCGAATAGTGCTGGGGGGATGGATTCACTGTTACCGCGCCAGCCTTTTTTGCACCCGCTTCAGGGGCTTCGGTGACAAGGTTCATCGGTCGATGCGCTACGCTGGTGATGCTCATTTGGAATACCTTGGTATGTAGGAAAGGCGCCTGACTGTTGGACCTTCCCTGTTCCTGAGGCGTAGTCCTGAGTGCCGGGTCAGTGCAATCCAGTTCCACCGGCTAAGCGTCGAGCCCGTACGCTTGCGTCAAATAAGCGCACAAACATAGCCTCGGCACCCGGTATTCGGGCAAACTCCCGGTTTTTCCGTATTTGGCCAAGGCATGCCCATGACTCCTGCGTCATCCGTCGATGAAAAGAGCTTCCGTAACCTGTTGAGCCGAAATGTCGCACTGCCCCTGAGCGTCGGCGTACTCAGCGCGGTGTTTTTCGTCTGCCTGATCACCTATCTGTTGTCGGTGATCCAATGGGTTGAACACACCGATCGGGTGATCAACAACCTCAACGAGTCGTCGAAACTCACGGTGGACCTGGAGACCGGCCTGCGCGGTTTTCTGATCACCGGCGACGAGCATTTTCTCGATCCCTACGAAGTGGCCAAGCCGCGCATCATTGGCGATCTGCGCAATTTGCAGGAACTGGTGGCGGATAACCCGCAGCAGGTGGACCGCCTCAAGCGTCTGGAAGCGATGCAGGGTGAGTGGAACAAGTACGCCCAGTCGATGATTGACCTGCAGCGCAACAGCGGTGATTACCGCTCGGCGGTCAAGGCCGGCAGGGGCAAGGGCCTCACCGACGCGATTCGCCAGGAATACGCAGATGCGGTAGCGATGGAGCAGCAGTTTCGTATTGCACGCAACAAGGACGTCACCCGTACCACCATTGTCAGCGTTGTGCTCTACCTGGCATTCGTATTGGGGCTGAGCGGTTTTCTTGCCTATATTGGCCGAAGAAATTTGGTAGCGTTATCAGATAGCTACAGCGCAAACCTCGCGTCACAACAGAAGATTGCACGACGTCTTGAGCAACAAGCCTGGCTGCGTAACGGCCAGACCGAACTGGCCGAGCAGGTCCTTGGCCAACTGACCCTGAACATGCTGGGCCGCAATATTCTGCAGTTCTTTGCCCAATACATGGGCTCGGCGGTAGCCGCGCTGTATGTGCGCCAGGAGCATGGCGGTCTCAAGCGCGTGGCCACCTATGGTTTCTCGCGCGAGCAAGAACAGCAGGAGCAGTCGATCTACAGCGACGAAGGCATCGTTGGGCAGGCTGCCCAGCTTGATCGCCTGATTCGCCTGGACGATGTACCGGTGGATTACTTCAAGGTCAGTTCCGGTCTGGGCGAGGGCTCGACGCGCAGCGTGCTGGTGGTGCCGACCAATGACGAAGACCGTGTCAACGGCGTGATCGAACTGGGCTTCCTGCGCCCGGTGGATGAACGTGACGTTGAGCTGCTGGAGCTGATCGCCGGCAACATTGGCACCTCCATCGAGGCCGCGCGTTACCGCCAGCGCCTGCAAGAGGTGCTGGCCGAGACCCAGCAACTCAACGAAGAGTTGCAAGTGCAGCAGGAAGAACTCAAGACCGCCAACGAAGAGCTGGAAGAACAGTCACGCATCCTCAAGGAATCCCAGGCCCACCTGGAAACCCAGCAGGCGGAGCTGGAGCAGACCAATGAGCAGTTGGCGGAGCAGACCCAGACCCTGTCCGAACAGCGCGACGCCATGGACCGCAAGAACGTCGAGCTCAACCAGGCCCAGTTGCAGCTGGAGGAGCGCGCCGATGAGTTGCAGCGCTCGAGCAAATACAAGTCAGAATTCCTCGCCAACATGTCCCATGAGCTGCGCACGCCGCTCAACAGCTCGCTGATCCTGGCCAAGCTGCTGGCCGAGAACCCTCAGGAAAACCTCAGTGCCGAACAGGTCAAGTTCGCCGAGTCGATCTACTCGGCCGGCAACGACCTGCTGAACCTGATCAACGACATTCTGGACATTTCCAAGGTCGAAGCCGGCAAGCTCGAGGTGCGTCCGGAAACGTCCCATGTGGCGCGTCTGGTCGAAGGTTTGCGCGGCATGTTCGAGCCGCTGGCCGCTGACCGCAAACTCGGTTTTCAGGTGGATGTACAGCCCGGTGCGCCGGCCATGCTGTTTACCGACCGCCAGCGCCTGGAGCAAATTCTCAAGAACCTGCTGTCCAACGCCATCAAGTTCACCGAACAGGGCGAGGTCAGCCTGTCGGTGTCCCGCGCGCAGG
Source organism: Pseudomonas poae (assembly GCF_001439785.1). Taxonomy (GTDB): domain Bacteria; phylum Pseudomonadota; class Gammaproteobacteria; order Pseudomonadales; family Pseudomonadaceae; genus Aquipseudomonas; species Aquipseudomonas poae. Next base: position 5,530 of record NZ_JYLI01000001.1, read on the forward strand.
ACGCGGGCATTGCCTTTACCGTGCGCGATTCGGGTATCGGCATTGCGCCGGACCAGCAGGAAAGCATCTTCGAAGCCTTCCGCCAGGCCGACGGCACCACCAACCGCCGTTACGGCGGCACCGGGCTGGGCCTGTCGATTTCCCGTGATCTGGCAGCCTTGCTCGGCGGCTATATCAGTGTGACCAGCGAGCCGGGCAAGGGCAGCGTGTTCACCCTGGTATTGCCTGAGCACTATGTAGAACGCGAAGCCGACGCCCCGACAGTCGAGCAGCCGCGCCAGGCGGTGGTTCCCGCACCCGCGCCGATCAAGGTTTCGCCGCTGCCGGTGGCCGACGCCAGCCAGATCCCGCGCTTTGCCGACGACCGCGACAAGGCGCCGTTCACCACGCGCTGCATCCTCGTGGTGGAAGACGAGCCCAACTTTGCACGTATCCTCTTCGACCTGGCCCATGAACTGGGCTATCACTGCCTGGTGGCTCATGGCGCGGACGAAGGCTACAGCCTGGCCGAATCATTGATTCCCGATGCCATCCTGCTCGACATGCGCCTGCCAGACCATTCCGGGCTGACCGTGTTGCAGCGCCTCAAGGAAAACGCCGGCACGCGCCACATCCCGGTGCATGTGATCTCCGTGGAAGACCGCGTCGAAGCGGCGATGCACATGGGCGCCATCGGTTATGCGGTCAAACCCACCACACGCGAAGAGCTCAAGGACGTGTTCGCGCGCCTGGAGGCCAAGCTGACGCAGAAGGTCAAGCGCGTGCTGCTGGTGGAGGACGATGACCTGCAACGGGACAGCATTGCCCGCCTGATCGGCGACGATGATATCGAGATCACCGCCGTGGGCTTTGCCCAGCAAGCCCTCGACCTGCTGCGCGACCATGTCTATGACTGCATGATCATCGACCTCAAACTGCCGGATATGCTCGGCAACGAGCTGCTCAAGCGCATGGCCACCGAAGATATCTGCTCGTTCCCGCCGGTGATCGTCTACACGGGGCGCAACCTGACCCGCGATGAAGAAGCCGAGCTGCGCAAGTATTCGCGCTCGATCATCATCAAGGGCGCACGCTCGCCGGAGCGCTTGCTGGACGAGGTCACACTCTTTCTGCACAAAGTTGAATCCCAGCTGTCCCATGAGCGCCAGACCATGCTCAAGACTGCGCGAAGCCGCGACAAGGTGTTCGAGGGCCGCAAGATCCTGCTGGTGGACGACGATGTACGCAATATTTTCGCCCTCACCAGTGCGCTGGAGCACAAGGGCGCCGTGGTGGTGATCGGGCGAAACGGCCGCGAGGCCATCGAAAGGCTTGACGAGGTGGAAGACATCGACCTGGTGCTGATGGACGTGATGATGCCGGAGATGGACGGTTACGAGGCCACTGCGTTGATCCGCCAGGACCCGCGCTGGAAGAAGTTGCCGATCATCGCGGTTACAGCCAAGGCCATGAAAGACGATCAGGAGCGTTGCCTTGCGGCAGGCTCCAACGATTACCTGGCCAAACCGATTGACCTGGACCGTCTGTTCTCGTTGATTCGCGTCTGGCTGCCGAAGATGGAACGCATTTAAGTGGAGCGCAGTTTCTTGGACAAAAGCAGCGACATCGAGCTGCGCCTGTTGATTGAGGCGATTTACCTCAAGTACAGCTACGACTTTCGCGATTACTCGGGCGCGTCGGTCAAGCGCCGTGTGGCCCATGCGTTGCGCCAGTTCGATTGCGCGACCATCTCGGCGCTGCAGGAGCGGGTGCTGCACGATCCGTCGGCGTTCATGCAACTGCTGCAATTTCTGACGATCCCGGTGAGCGAGATGTTTCGCGACCCGTCGCACTTTCTCGCGATTCGCGAGGAAGTGGTGCCGCTGCTCAAGACCTACCCGTCGATCAAGATCTGGATCGCCGGCTGCAGCACGGGGGAGGAGGTGTACTCCATGGCGATCCTGCTGCGCGAGGAAGGCTTGCTGGAACGCACGATCATCTACGCCACGGATATCAATCCAGCGTCGCTGGACAAGGCCAAGCAGGGCATCTTCTCCCTGGAAAACGTGCGGGCCTACACCGCCAACTATCAACAGGCCGGAGGCCAGCGCTCATTTGCCGATTACTACACGGCAGCCTACGATTACGCGATCTTCGACAAGACGCTGCGCGAGAATGTGACCTTTGCCGATCACAGTTTGGCGACCGATAGTGTATTCTCCGAAACTCAATTAATTTCGTGTCGTAACGTGTTGATTTATTTCAATAAAAAATTGCAGGATCGTGCATTCGGTCTGTTCCATGAGTCGCTGTGTCATCGCGGCTTTCTGGTGCTGGGCAGCAAGGAAACCCTGGATTTTTCCGCCTACAGCAAACAGTTCGAGCCATTGGTCAAACAGGAACGGATCTACCGCAAATCATGAACGACGCCGCAGCCAACCCGATTCGCGGGATTGAAGCCATCGTCGTCGGCGCGTCCGCCGGCGGTGTCGAGGCGTTGCTGAGCATATTTGGCGAGTTGCCCACCGACTTCGGCCTGCCGATCGTTGCCGTGCTGCACCTGCCGGACGAGCGCCGCAGCCAGTTGGCCGACGTGTTCGCGCGGCGCCTGCGCATCCCGGTAAAAGAAGCGCGGGATAAAGAGCTGATCGAGGCCGGCACCCTCTATTTCGCAGGGCCCGGTTACCACCTCTCGGTGGAGCAGGACCGCAGCCTGTCCCTGAGCCAGGAAGACCGCGTGCATCATTCACGGCCAGCCATCGATTACCTGTTTTCATCGGCTGCCGATGCGTACGGCACCGGCCTGTTGGCGATCCTGCTCACCGGCGCCAATCAGGACGGCGCGCGCGGGCTGGCACATGTCAAGCAATCGGGCGGCACCACGGTCGTGCAGGACCCCACTGAAGCACGCATCGCCGTGATGCCGCTGGCGGCCCTGGCCCTGCACACACCTGATCATATTCTGACACTGGGCCGGATCGGCTCATTGCTGGCTTCCCTGGAATCTTTCCCATGTTAAGTACCGTCCAGGCCAAACTGCTGATCGTCGACGATCTGCCGGAAAACCTGCTGGCCCTCGAAGCGCTGATCAAGCGCGAGGATCGCCAGGTCTACAAGGCATTGAGCGCCGACGAGGCCTTGTCACTGTTGCTCGAACACGAGTTCGCCATGGCGATCCTCGATGTGCAGATGCCGGGCATGAACGGCTTCGAGCTGGCCGAATTGATGCGCGGCACCGAAAAAACCAAGAACATCCCGATTGTGTTCGTCAGTGCCGCCGGTCGCGAGCTGAACTATGCGTTCAAGGGCTACGAAAGCGGCGCCGTCGACTTCCTGCACAAACCGCTCGACATCCATGCGGTCAAGAGCAAGGTCAATGTGTTCGTCGATCTTTACCGCCAGAGCAAGGCCATGAAGCTGCAGGTCGAAGCCCTGGAGCGCAGCCGTCGCGAGCAGGAACTGCTGCTGACGCGCCTGCAGGCCACCCAGGCCGAGCTTGAGCAGGCGGTGCGCATGCGCGATGACTTCATGTCGATCGTTGCCCATGAAGTGCGTACCCCCCTCAACGGCCTGATCCTGGAAACCCAGTTGCGCAAGATGCACCTGGCTCGGGACAACGCGGCGGCGTTCACACTCGACAAGATGCACGCGATGGTCGACCGCGACGAGCGGCAGATCCGCAGCCTGATCCGTCTGATCGAAGACATGCTCGACGTGTCGCGTATTCGTACCGGCAAACTGTCGATTCGCCCGGCGCATTTTGACCTGGCGCACCTGGTGAGCAACCTGGTGGACAATTTTGCACCACAGGTCACTGCCGCCGAGTCATCGATACACCTGGTGGTCGAGGGGCCCGTGGCCGGCAGCTGGGACGAGTTTCGCATTGAGCAGGTGGTCACCAACCTGCTGACCAACGCGTTGCGCTACGGCGCCAAGAGCCCGGTGCACGTGCGTGTGTATGCCGAACATGGCGAGGCGCGCGTGGAAGTGCGCGACCACGGCATTGGTATCAGTGAAGAGAACCAGAAGCGCATTTTCCAGCAGTTCGAGCGCGTGTCTGCCAGCCATGCAGCCGCTGGGCTGGGCCTTGGATTATTCATTTCCGAGCAGATCGTCGCGGCCCATGGCGGCACCATCGAGGTCGAGAGCCGGATAGGCGAGGGCGCCTTGTTTCGGGTGTGCCTGCCCCTTGCGCAAGCGCAATGAAATCAATCGTCAGCCCAACGCAACCTCTGCCAGACCCCATGGTCGTAATTGCAGCAATTGACCGGACATAGGCTTCCCATGAGTGAAGATGCACAAGACGTCGTACTGATCGTCGAGGACGACGAATCCATTATGTTTGTGCTGGGTGAATACCTGGCAGGCCTGGGGTATCGGGTATTGAAGGCCGTCAACGGAAAAGAGGCGTTTGAGATTCTGGCCACCAAGCCGCACCTGGACCTGATGGTCACCGACTACCGCCTGCCCGGCGGTATCTCCGGGGTGCAGATCGCCGAGCCGGCGCTTAAAGTGCGGCCTGAACTGAAGGTTATTTTTATCAGCGGTTACCCGCAGGAAATCCTCGACTGCGATAGCCCCATCACGCGCAATGCGCCAATTCTGGCCAAGCCGTTCGATCTGGATACGCTGCAGGCGCATATCCAGCGGTTGTTGGCGTGAGCCCACTGTTTCACAGCGGGCTTGAACTTAGGCGTCGGTCAGTCAGTCATTTTGAGGTGGAGGCGTAGTTCGGATTCGGAATAAACGTACCCGCCGAATCGAATGCGCCAATGATTCGGTGGCCGGGAATGTCGGTACCGTAGTTTATTTCCCAGGGCAGTAGATTCACGCGTTTATCACCCGGATGCTCTATGGCATGCCGGTTGGCGTACAAATGGAAACCCTCCATGTCGCGGCCGTCCACCAGGTAAGTATGGCCCCCCTTGTGGCCCCCGTAAAAATAGGCCCCGGCATTACCCCTGTTATAAAAAGCGGAGGTTGAGATTCCTTTGCCATCAGGGTCTAAAGCATCATGCCCCCCGCCAAATGCCCCCCGCGTTCCGTTGACCTCACGTATATCGTTGATCGGCGTACGCAATGTGAAACCGGTGTCGAACACGCCTTGCGAAGCGCCCGGAATGTTCGCCAAAGGCGGTCGCGTATCGCCACGGAATACCAGTCCTGAATAGACTGTTTTCTTGATGCCCCCTACATCCTTGATGGTCTGGTTTTTGTTAACGATGGCTTGAACTTCATCGGGTGTTGCTGTTGCTCTGATTTTTATCGGACGTTTGACCACGGTGACAGGGGGCGGGAGATACGGGATACGCTGTGGCACATCCGCCTGGACAGGTAATGCTGGTATCGGCGTTACAGGTGTTGGCACAAGGGGCTGCTCGTACAAGGCCTTCACATCTTTACTGAACACACTGTTTCTTTGCTGCCACGCGTCATCATGGTCGAAAACCTTGAACTCCAGGACGTTGGGATCAGTACTGTGCGTTTTGTACTTCACCTCCAGTTTTTTATCGTTAAACAGCTTGATCAGCCCATCCTTCATGTCCGCCGCACTTGCAAATGTGGCGTGACCGTAATTGGGGTCATAGAACCAGAAGCGTTTGTTGCCGGCGTCTATTGTGACGCCGGCCGCCATCGCATGGCCTGGCGAGTCAATCATGATTGATTGTGAAACCGTGGAGTCGTCCAGCTCCTTGACCATGTTCGAAGGACTTAGCTGGCGCACCGGCTTTGCGGCATGGAACGAGCTTTGTCCACCTACCTGGGTTTGCAGTTTACGCAGCCCCTCTATGAAGCGTCTGGACGCAGGGTCTTTTGGAAACGCAGCCGCCGTGAACATGTTTTGAATAAGTTGCTTTTCCTTGCCGTGTTCAATGGCAGTTGCCATCACTCGCGATAGCGCAGCGCATTGCCCGTCAGACAGTTGCGCCGTCTGGCTGAAGTAAACCACTTGTGGCATGGGCATTACGCTACCGTAGCGAGGCTCGATGATATGGATGAATCGTTGTGCACCCTTCAGGCCAAACGTATAAGCCAAATCATCGTATCGCCTGACGAGGACACCCACTTGTTCGGCCGACAGCGTTTGATTGGCGGCGAGCTTCATCAAGTCCTCAATTTTGCTTGAGGGGGACAAGCCTTTGAAACGATATGATTGCCCTGCGTTATAACCTCGTTCAAATGCTGCCTTCTGCGCGCCATTACGGTGTGTGGCCACAACATTTTTCCAATTATTGACAATGGCATCATCGATCTTTTTGGCTGGATCCTGCGCTGTTGCCCATTTTCCAAACTGCTCATTATCGAATCGGACGGAGGGCAAGAAATCCTTCAGCGCAGGACCGTAGTGCTGACCTGAAGCGGGGTCGTAGGCATACCAGCCGTTCTTTTGATAGACCGCAGGCGTCTGAGTAACGGCGTTACCGATTGTATAGGTGCCTATTGAGGCGCTATCGAATTGTTTGCGCGCAGCCACCAGGTCGTAGCGATGTGTCCCCCGCAGGTAGCCGATATCATTGGCCGCTTCTGCGAAAACGCGTTTACCGGCGCGCACGACGCCTCGTCCAGCGCTCTGAAGTGCGTCTGGCAGCCCATCCAACGGGTTCAGCGAGCTGAGCACACCGACTCCCAGAGTTTGGGCGATGCGCACCCCTTTGGTTGCACGGGTAGCGGCACTGGCGAGCACTTTCGAGACTTTTGCACCCGTACTGACCCCGCATGTCAGAAACCCGAACACGTCGAGCGTCAGGTCGAGAATACATGAGCCCAGATCGCCATTCTGAAAATTGACGATCGCAGATCTGAACGGGATCAGATTTAGAAAAAATTGCCTGGTCGCTTCGTGGGAACGCCTTTCACGGTCGAACGTCGTGTCTTCGATCCCAGCGATTTCCTGGCTTTTCCAGTCGCTGGTGGCGTTGGCCAGTGTGGTGGCGATGACTGATGTCTGCGCACTCGTAAAGCTGTTCAACGGCCCGCCCGAAACCCGTTGTATCTGATGCTCTGGACGGGAAAGTGCGACGGGCTCCATGAAATCATGCAGGGGTTCACCAACGCCGACCTTTTTTTGCGTTCCAGGCGCAAACCCGTATCGAGTACCGTCCTGACGACCCGCATTGAAGTCACCCAGGTCGGTACGCTGTTTAACTGTTGCCTGCTTGAGATTGAATTCATATGTACGTGCACTGGCACCGTTTTTCACTTTCACCAGAAAAGTGTTTTCCGATACGGGCTTTTGCTCGTAGCTGCCTGGACCTCCTCCGGCTTTGATAAAGGTTTGCATCTCCTTAAATATAGAAAGCTGGCCTGATTCAATAAACTTTCTATCCTCCAGCGGTAACTCAGCGAGCATGTGTCTAACTTGCGTTTCCACACTTTTTTCAATCTCCTTACCATACGCCGTGAACCGCTCGGTATAGAGTTGATTGATCTCAGGCAAGCGCTTGACCTTGTTCAGCACCTCGTCGAGCGTAAAGTTGACCTTGCCAGCATCCTTGGCGTCCTGAAAGGGGTAGATACGCCAGCCCTTGCTTTCTGAAACTTTGCGCTCATTCAGATTGAAATGCACATTGTGGGGAGGGGTGTGAAGATTATTTTCAATATACATATCGAGTAGCGAATAGGGGCCTGCTCGATGGGCGTCCTCATGATTGAGTTCTATGCATTTAAATTCCAGGTCGATGGTATTGCCCAGTATCTTGCGTAGTTCGATGAGCGCCATTTTCTTGCGAGAAGGCGGAACAGGTGCACGCTGAGCCTGCGAGGCCGCGCTTAACTGCGCCACTTGCTCGTTGTAGGCGTCGGTTACCGTCTTCATGTCATCCGCTGAATCAATACGGGTCGCGATCCCGTTTGTAATTGCCCAATCCTTGACTTTATCCAGGTGAACCGCCTGCTCCATGTTTTGGTGCGCGGCGTTCACGGCAGGGCTATCGACCATCACTTCGCTGTAAGTCATGTTCGCAGTGCGCCCAGGTGTGTGCGCTTCAATGCAGGCCACCTTCACGGCAAGTCTGACATGCGCCATGGAGCCATAGGTGACGGCAGCCGGGACCTCTTTAACCAGCAATTCCGGCGCTTGTGCCGACAGTCTAAGATAGGCCGTGAGTCTGCTCAGCTCAGGGGAGGGAACTGCGCCGATTTTATATAAGTGCTCTGCCACGCTATCAACCACATCGGCAAATGACTTACCGCTCAGTGCGGGGTCATTCAGATTGAAATTGCCGTCGTGGTGTTCGTCGTCATTCACACTGTAAGTTCGCGTGATCTTCGTGACATATTCCATGTTCAGCGCAGTCATCAACCAATCGTTGGCAATCCCGGCCACCGACAGGCGTTCAAACTTGGCGCGTATGGCTTCACCCAAGGCCTGGCCTCTTGGTGACCCTATGAGCCGATCAAGCAATTGACGCGGGTTGCGCAGTTCCAAAGGGGTGATGGTGACGCCTTGCACCAGCGCAGCCAGCACACTGCGGTGCGTGCGCAGGTTAAGGTTGCCGACATTGCCATGGAGCAAGGCCGCGGCCAGCTGTTGTCGGGTGTGCTCATCCAGCGGACGGGGCCATGACATTGCACCGCCATAGTTGCCATGAAGGGGCGACTGCGGCGGTGGGGTACCGAGGAACGCCCTGAGCTCGTGCACAATCTCGGCGGTATCAGGCACGTCCAGGCCGAGGTACTGTAAATATTCCAGAACACTGACGCGTCCTTCTTCCGGCAACGTCCTGTCACGCTGATAAGAAGAGCTGGCATTGATCAGGATACGGGTCTCACGCAGGTAATCGGATATTTCAGAGTCCCGAATATTACCCTCTGTCAGCCGTTGACCAAGGCGCGTGAGGGCTGCCAAGGCGTTGTGTCGGTTGCCGATGTCCCCCAGTACCATTCTTTGTTTTTCCAATGCATCTTCGCTGCGCTCCTCGATAATCTGCGGCAACCGTGAGGAAGTTTCCTGGTTAAACGCTTTATCTTGCAGGAGTTGCGCAGCGCGTTGCCGGATTTGCGACGCAGTGGCGAGTGGCTTCTCGTGGTAGAAACGACCCACCAGCCATGCCGGCGCGCGGTTGGGGTGTTCCAGTGGCGGGAGCTCAATCAGCCGGCTCTGGCTGGACAACACATTGGCCGCATTGATCAAGGGCCCTCTCACGGCAGACCAGCCACTGTCCTCGCTGCCGACGATCTTCCAGGCCCCGTCCGACCGTTTCCGGTAAACAAGCTCTCCTGTTTTCGGGTTGATCCGGATAGGCTGGGCGCGTACTCCAGCCTTGTCGCACCAGCTCACGAAGTCACCTGTTTCAGCAGCACGGTACAACTGTGCCCACCATTGACCAAATGTCGAATCAGGGTGCACTTCAATCGTGACGGAAGAATCCTCCGTGGGGGCGCCTGTAAAGCCTTGCAGCGCTTTAGCGTAGGCTTGCGCCAATTGACTGTCGCCGTTGGCGCGAGATAAGTCGCGGGAGGGGGTGGCCTGAGTATCGTGTAGGGCAGACACCATGGGCGCAGGCTTGGCGGCAGCCAATGGTTCTTCGTTTTCAAGCGTGGCGGCGTGAGGGTGCTGCGAGATAGCTGTGATCGTCATTAAGTCCGGCTCTCAAAAGAGTAGTGATGCCGCCCGGGAGTAAAAAAACAGACTTCGGGCTTCAACTCTTCGTACCGGTTCAGCGACTGGGATTCCATTATCGACGCGTGATGTTGTTACCGCTTATTGGCGGATAGGCCATTGGGTGTTCTCAGGCAGACTCTGTCTGAATCATCTCCCGCACCTTCGCCGTCAACAGGTCGAACGTAAACGGCTTGGTGATCAACTGCATGCCGGGATCGAGAAATCCACCCCGCACCGCCGCATGCTCGGCATACCCGGTGATGAACAAAACCTTCAAACCGGGCCGGATTTGCCGGCCGATCTCCGCCAATTGGCGTCCGTTCATGCCCGGCAGGCCGACGTCGCTGATCATCAGGTCAATGCGTTGTTCGGACTCGATGATCGGCACCGCCGTAACAGCGTCCACGGCCTCGACGAATCCATAGCCCAACTCCTTGAGCACCGCGCTGACCAGCACGCGCACGGCGGGGTCGTCCTCGACAATCAACACTGTCTCGCCAGCATTGGCGTAGGGCAGCAATGTCGGGTTGCTGGCCTCCTGCGCAGCGATCTCGCCAGCAAAACGGGGCAGGAACAGGCTGACGGTGGTGCCATTGCCCACTTCACTGTGGATGGTCACATGGCCGCGGGACTGGCGGGCAAAGCCATAGATCATCGACAGGCCAAGGCCGGTGCCCTGGCCGATCGGCTTGGTCGTGAAGAAAGGGTCAAACACTCGGCCTATCACGCTGTCGGGGATGCCGCAGCCGGTATCGCTGACACTCAATTCAACGTAATCGCCGGGCTGCAAGGTGCCGTAGGCGGCGGTAAACACGCTGTCCAGATGACGGTTAGAGGTCTCGACCGTCAGGCGGCCACCCCCGGGCATCGCATCGCGCGCGTTGAGCACGAGGTTGAGCAGGGCGCTTTCCAGTTGATTGGGGTCGGCTTCGGCGGTCCAGAGCGGGCCGGTGAGGCGCATGTCGAGGGCAATACTTTCGTTGATGCTGCGTTGTAGCAGCTCGCCCATGGAGTTCACCAGTTGGTTGATTTCCACAGGCTTGGGGTCCAGCGACTGACGACGGGAGAAGGCGAGCAAACGGTGGGTCAAACCGGCGGCGCGGTTGGCCGAGGTCACTCCCAGGTCGATCAGGCCATCGAGGTCGTCGAGCTTGCCCCGTGCAATACGCCTTCGCAGCAATTCCAGGCTGCCGATGATGCCGGTCAGCATGTTGTTGAAGTCGTGGGCTATGCCGCCGGTCAACTGGCCGACCGCTTCCATTTTCTGCGACTGGCGCAAGGCTTCTTCATTGCTGCGCAGTTGCGCGGTGCGCTCTTCGACCTGCTGTTCGAGGGTTTCCAGGGTGCTTCGCAGGCGCTGCTCGCTTTCGCTCAAGTCAATCAAGCGATCGCGCGCGTCGTATTGGCGGCGGCGGCCGCGCAGGGCGGCGCTCACCAGGCTGATCAGCGTGACCGGATGAAATGGCCGCTCCAGAAAGGTCACGTTGCCCAACAGCCCACTCAGGTGTGACGAACCATTTTGCTCGGTGCCGCCGTGGTGGGTCATCAATACGATCGGCAGGTCCGACCACGCGGGCTGCCGATGCAGGTACTCGAGCAGCGGTTCAAGGTCGACACCGCGCAGGGCTTCCGCAGCGATCACCAGCAGGCCGGCGCCTTGCTCGAGCGCCTCGCACAGCGCGCTCAGGTTGGCGGCAACGATGCCGCTGTAGCCGGCTTCGTTGAGCATCATCAACGCCAGTGAACTGTCGCGGCCCACGGGGGCGAGGATGATTGCGCGCTCGGAGACAGGTAAAAGACTGTTCACTGGCCCTCTTCCTTGAGCAGGGGAGAGCCCGCGCCCATGTAAGTGGGGATACCGCGCAATACGCCCTGGAAGTTGTCGAGGGGTTCACCCACGGTCAACCCGCGAGCACTGATGCGGTATTCGCGAATCGATGATTCATGGGAGCCGGTGCGTTTCTTGATGATCGAAATCGCCCGGCGAACCTTGCCCAGCGCCTCGAAGTAGCGCAACAAAATGACGGTATCCGCCAGATAGGTGATGTCCACGGGCGTTTGCATATCGCCCACCAGCCCGTGCTGGGCGACTGTCATGAACGTCGCGGCGCCACGGCGGTTGAGGTACAGCAGCAGCTCATGCATATGCAGGATCAGCGCGTTCTCTTCCGGCATCGCGGCCTGGTAGCCGTTGATGCTGTCGATCACCACCGTCTTGATGCCGCGCTCGTCGACGCAGCGGCGCACCCGGTGCGAGAACTCGCCAGGGGACAGTTCGGCGGCATCCACTTGCTCGATCAGCAGGTTGCCGGTGTCCCGCAGGGCGGCCAGGTCGATGCCCATGTTTTTCATGCGTTCAAACAACAGGCCCAACTCTTCATCGAAGATGAACAGCGCGGCTTTTTCGCCACGGGCCACTGCGGCGGCGGCGAAGACCATCGAGATCAGGGATTTGCCGGTACCGGCCGGGCCAAGAATCAGGCTGCTGGAACCGGTTTCGACACCGCCGCCCATCAACGCATCCAGTTCAGGAATGCCACTGCTCAGCGTCTGTCGCACATAACCGCCACGGTGCTCGGCCGCCACCAGGCGTGGGAACACGTGGATGCCGTCCTCCATGATGGTGAAGTCGTGAAAGCCGCCACGGTACTTTTGGCCACGGTACTTCACCACGCGCACGCGGCGCCGCTCGGCGCCATAGCTGGGCGTCAGCTCCTCAAGGCGAATCACGCCGTGGGCTACGCTGTGCACGGTTTTATCCAGGGATTCGGTGGTGAGGTCGTCCAGCAGCAACACCGTGGCGTCGTAACGCACGAAGTAATGCTTGATCGCCAGGATCTGCCGGCGGTAGCGCAACGAGCTCTGTGCCAGCAGGCGGATTTCCGACAGCGAGTCGATCACTACGCGGCTCGGCTTGATGCGCTCGACCACTTCAAAGATCTGTCGGGTGGCTTCGCCCAGTTCCAGGTCGGAGGAGTACAGCAGGCTCTGCTGGTGATCAGCGTTGAGCAGGCTTTCGGGCGGGGTGAGCTCGAAGATATGAATATTGTCATCCAGGTCCCAGCCGTGGGACTTGGCACCCTGGCGCAGTTCACGCTCGGTTTCCGACAGGGTGATGTACAGCGATCGTTCACCTTCTCTGGCGCCTGCCTGGAGAAAGTGCAGCGCCACAGTGGTTTTGCCGGTGCCAGGTTCGCCTTCCAGCAGGAACAGGTGGCTGCGCGATAGCCCACCGCAAAGAATGTCATCGAGACCTTCAATGCCGATGGCCGCCTTTTCACTGAACAGCTCGTTGGATGTAGACAAGAAGTGCCCTCAGGTCACGTACAAGTAGAGGGCGTGCCCGCTTGGCACGCCATAATCTCTTGACCGTAGCGGCCTGTAGCCGTTCCGCGAACTTGCGATTATGTGCCGTGGGCGACTCTCGGTTGCTGTTGAGTGGGCTTACTGTGGAAATTGGGTTTGCTGTGTGAAGCAGGTCTAACGCCGGAAAGCAGGTTTTACTGTGGCGAGCGGGCTTGCCCCGCGTGGGGTGCGAAGCGCCCCTAATCCAGCAAAACGCGGTGTGCCTGATACGGCTCAGCGTCTGGTTTTGGGGCTGCTTCGCACCCCAACGCAGGACAAGCCTGCTCGCCACAACAAGCCCGCTCGACATAACAGGTCCGTTGGCCGCGAGGATTTCTAAAGGCCTTGCTGCAACGCGGGGTCGTCGGGGTTCTGTTGCTCAAGCTGTGCGAGCAATACCTGCACGTTCTGCAGCTGCCCGCTCTCCTTCCAGTAGTTGACCAGCAGTACACGCGCCTTGCGGTTGGCGGGGTGGCGCTGGATGATTTCTTCCAACTGGCGCTGGGCCGCTTCCAGTTCGTCCTGGGCGTGCAGGGTGGTGGCGAGGTCGTAGCGATAATCCTGATTGTCCGGCTCCAGTTCGATCGCCCTGGACAGGCCGAGCAGTGCATAAGGCCGTTCGCCGTGATGCAGCAGCCACATGCCGAGCGCATGCTGCAAGTAGGCTGATTCCGGGTGCGCCGCCAGTTGCCTCCCCAGCAATTGGCGCGACTCGTCGGTCTTGCCCTGTTTGTCCAGCAGTTCAATCTGCGCGACCACGGCTTGCAGGTTATCCGGTTGCAGGCGTATTGCCTGCTCCAGCGCATTCTGCGCATCCTGCAGCAGGGCACTGTGAATGTAGAGGCGCGCCAGTTGAATCCAGCCCTCGGCTGTTTCGGGCTCGGCCTTCAGCTTTTTCACGAACTCATCGAGCACTTGTTGCAACGGGCCGAAGTACAGGCCCAGCGTGTCCGGCGACAGGCCGAGCAAGGCATTGGCTGCGGCAAAACGAACCTCCTGCTCCGGATCGTCCAGCGCCGGCCCGAGCAGCAAGGTGCGCTGGCCGGTGGGCACCAGGCCGACAATGCTGTGAATGGCCGCTTCGCGTACCACTGGCGAGTCGTCAAGCAGGTCTTTATCGGCCAATTTCAATGCCTGGGGGCTGGGGTAGTTGGGCAGCTCGGCATGCAGCGCGGCGCGGCGTTCCGGCGACAGGTCCGGGCGGCCCAGTTGCTGATACAGCACTCGCGCCGCACCCGGTTCGCCGTTGTGCGCCTGCCTCAGCGCCTTGGCATATCCATGGGCAATGGCGGGTGGCACCGCTGTCGGGGTGGCGCGCGAGAAATACCAGGTGATCACTACAATAAACAGCAGGGCGCACAGGCCGATGATGGAGTAACGGCGTGACTTTGACATGCGGGCGTCCAGAAAACGTGAGCGACTGTTACAAAGCCGTCAGCTTCGACCAGACCACGGCAGGTGTCAAACCCGCGTCCGCTCCTGCGCGCAATGGCCAAACCAGTCAACTATCTTGAAGGCTTTGACCATTGCCGCCATGGCGCCCTGGCGCCACTATTTCAGCTGTTTACGCCCTGAAAATAAAAACACAGAGGGATTTGAAGCGATGCGTGACTACCTGTCTGCGATGAGCCAGTTCGATTACCCACGTACCGTTGACGCGGCGCTGGCCGGCAACCTGCAGGCCCTCAACGCCTGCGTGGAGTGCTGTGACCGCCACGCGCTGCCGGGGCGCATCGCGCTGTTCTGGGAGGGCAGGGACGGGCGCAGCGCCACGGTGACGTTCAGTGACCTGCAGGACCAGGCCGCACGCTTCGCCAATTTCCTCCTGGCCCAGGGCGTAAGGCGCGGCGACAAGGTCGCGGGCCTGCTGCCTCGCACCGCCGAACTGCTGGTGGTGGTACTCGCCACTTGGCGGATCGGCGCGGTCTATCAGCCGTTATTCACCGCCTTCGGGCCCAAGGCGATCGAGCATCGCTTGAACAGTTCCGGCGCGGCGCTGGTGGTCACCGACGCGGTCAACCGGCCCAAACTCGCTGAAGTTGACGGCTGCCCGATTATCGTCACGGTCACCGGCCCCAAGGGCGAAGGCCTGGTACGCGGTGACTTCAGTTTCTGGGCTGAGCTGCCCAACCACGCCAATTACTGTGAGCCGGTGATGCTGGGCGCGCACGAGCCGTTCCTGTTGATGTTCACCTCGGGCACTACCGGCCCGGCCAAGGCGCTGTCGGTGCCGCTCAAGGCCATCGTCGCGTTCCAGAGCTACACCCGCGACGCGGTGGACCTGCGTCCCGAAGACGCATTCTGGAACGTCGCCGACCCGGGCTGGGCCTACGGCATCTATTTCGGGGTGACCGGGCCGTTGTCCATGGGGCACCCTATCACCTTCTACGATGGCCCGTTCACCCTGGAAAGCACCTGCCGGGTGATCAACAAGTACGGCATCACCAACCTTACCGGTTCGCCCACGGCTTACCGTTTACTGATAGCCGGCGGTAAGCAATTCGCCGAGTCGATCAAGGGCCGGCTGCGCATCGTCAGCAGCGCCGGCGAGCCGCTGAACCCGGAAGTGATCCGCTGGTTCGCCGACAACCTGGGCGTGACCATTCACGATCATTACGGCCAGACCGAGCTAGGTATGGTGCTGTGCAACCACCATGGCCTGGCGCATCCGGTGCATGTGGGCTCAGCCGGCTTTGCATCACCGGGTCACCGTATCGTGGTGCTGGGTGCAGACTGCGAGGAATTACCGGCCGGCCAGCCGGGCATCCTGTCCATCGACCGCGAGCAATCGCCGATGTGCTGGTTCGCCGGTTACGACGGCGTCGACACCCGGGCGTTTGTCGGCAAGTACTACCTGAGTGGCGACACCGTGGAGCTGAACCCGGACGGTAGCATCAGTTTTGTCGGGCGCAGTGATGATGTGATCACCACGTCCGGCTACCGCGTCGGCCCGTTCGATGTGGAAAGCGCGCTGGTGGAGCACCCGGCCGTGGTCGAAGCGGCCGTGGTCGGCAAGCCGTGCCCGGAGCGCACCGAGTTGGTAAAGGCCTTTGTGGTGATCAACGAGCAGTACCGCGCCACCCCTGAGCTGGCCGAGGAACTGCGCCTGCATGTGCGCAAGCGCCTGGCGGCCCATGCGTACCCACGGGAAATCGAATTTGTCAGCGACTTGCCCAAGACCCCAAGCGGCAAGTTGCAACGTTTTATCCTGCGTAATCAGGAGATCGCCAAGG
Organism: Pseudomonas poae; assembly: GCF_001439785.1. Classification (GTDB taxonomy): domain Bacteria; phylum Pseudomonadota; class Gammaproteobacteria; order Pseudomonadales; family Pseudomonadaceae; genus Aquipseudomonas; species Aquipseudomonas poae. Next base: position 21,691 of record NZ_JYLI01000001.1, read on the forward strand.
CCCAGGCGGCCGTGGCGTGATCCACTTTTCAAGGAAACCATGATGCAGATTGAAAACAAGGTGTTTCTGGTCAGCGGCGGTGCCTCGGGCCTAGGCGCGGCCACGGCCGAGATGCTGGTCGCGGCGGGTGCCAACGTGATGCTGGTGGACATGAACGCCGAAGCCGTCGCCGCCAAGGCCGAACAGCTTGGCGTGCGTGCACGCAGCGCCGTGGCCGATATCAGCCAGGAAGCTGCCGCCCAGGCGGCCGTGCAGGCGGCGGTCGACGCGTTTGGCGGCCTGCATGGGCTGGTCAACTGTGCTGGCGTGGTGCGCGGCGAGAAAATCCTTGGCAAGGACGGGCCCCATGGCCTGGCGAGCTTTGCCCAGGTGGTCAACGTCAACCTGATCGGCAGCTTCAACCTGATGCGCCTGGCGGCCGCGGCGATTGCCGAGACCGAGGCCAATGCCGACGGCGAGCGCGGCGTGATCATCAATACCGCCTCGGCCGCCGCCTTCGATGGGCAGATCGGCCAGGCCGCGTATGCCGCGTCCAAGGGCGCCATTGCCAGCCTCACACTGCCGGCCGCCCGTGAATTGGCGCGCTTTGGTATCCGCGTGATGACCATCGCCCCCGGCATCTTCGAAACACCGATGATGGCCGGCATGACCCCCGAGGTGCGTGATGCCCTGGCCGCCGGCGTGCCGTTTCCGCCACGCCTGGGCAAACCTGCCGAGTACGCCGCGCTGGTGCGGCACATCATTGAAAACAGCATGCTCAATGGCGAGGTGATCCGTCTGGACGGCGCTTTGCGCATGGCAGCCCGCTAAGGAGGTCTCATGAACGATCCGATTGTTATTGTCAGCGCCGCGCGCACGCCCATGGGCGGGTTTCAGGGTGACCTCAAGGGCCTGACCGCGCCGCAATTGGGCGCCGCCGCGATTCGGGGCGCGCTGGAGCGGGCCGGGATCGCCGCAGACAGCGTCGATGAAGTGCTGTTCGGCTGCGTGCTGCCGGCGGGGCTTGGCCAGGCGCCGGCACGTCAGGCCGCGCTGGGCGCCGGCCTGGACAAAGGCACCCGCTGCACCACCCTGAACAAGATTTGCGGTTCGGGCATGCAGGCGGCGATCCTGGCCTACGATGCGTTGATGGCCGGCAGCGCCGAGGTGGTGATTGCCGGTGGCATGGAAAGCATGTCCAACGCACCGTACCTGCTCGACCGCGCCCGCAGCGGCTACCGCATGGGCCATGGCAAGGTGCTTGATCATATGTTCCTTGACGGCCTGGAAGACGCTTACGACAAGGGCCGACTGATGGGCACGTTCGCCGAAGACTGCGCCCTGCATAACGGCTTTACCCGCGAAGCCCAGGACGCATTTGCCATTGCCTCCCTGAGCCGCGCGCAGGAAGCGATCAGCCATGGCAACTTTGCCGCCGAGATCGTTCCGGTGCAGGTCACCGTGGGCAAGGAGCAGAAAACCATCCTGCATGACGAGCAGCCGCCCAAGGCACGCCTGGACAAGATTGCCAGCCTGAAACCGGCGTTCCGCGAAGGCGGCACGGTGACGGCAGCCAACTCCAGCTCGATTTCCGACGGCGCGGCGGCCTTGCTGCTGATGCGTCAATCCGACGCTGACAAGCGCGGGCTCAAGCCTTTGGCGGTCATCCAGGGCCACGCTGCGTTCGCCGATGAACCGGGGCTGTTTCCGGTGGCGCCGGTAGGGGCCATTCGTAAGCTGATGAGCAAGACCGGCTGGAACCTCGACGAAGTCGACCTGTTCGAGATCAACGAAGCGTTCGCCGTGGTCAGCCTGGTCACCATGAGCAAGCTGCAGATTCCCCACCGCAAAGTGAATATCCACGGCGGCGCCTGTGCCCTCGGCCATCCGATTGGCGCCTCGGGCGCGCGGATCCTGGTGACGTTGCTTTCGGCGCTGCGTCAGCAAGGCCTCAAGCGCGGCGTGGCCGCCATTTGCATCGGCGGCGGTGAAGCCACGGCCATGGCCGTCGAATGCCTGTATTAAGGAATGAGCACCATGCTGCCCAATGATGAACAACTGCAAATCAGCGACGCTGCCCGGCAATTTGCCCAGGAGCGGCTCAAGCCGTTCGCTGCCGAGTGGGACCGCGACCACCGTTTCCCCAAAGAGGCCATTGGCGAAATGGCCGAGCTGGGTTTTTTCGGCATGCTGGTGCCGGAACAGTGGGGCGGCTGCGACACCGGCTATCTCGCTTATGCCATGGCTCTGGAGGAAATCGCCGCCGGCGATGGCGCCTGCTCGACCATCATGAGCGTGCACAACTCGGTGGGCTGCGTGCCGATCCTTACGTTCGGCAACGAGCAACAGAAAGCGCAGTTCCTCACGCCCCTGGCCAGTGGCGCCATGCTCGGCGCTTTCGCCCTCACCGAGCCCCAGGCGGGCTCTGACGCCAGCAGCCTGAAAACCCGCGCGCGCCGTGACGGTGACCACTATGTGCTCAACGGCTGCAAACAATTCATCACCTCGGGAAAAAACGCTGGGGTGGTGATTGTGTTCGCGGTCACCGACCCCGCAGCGGGCAAGCGTGGTATCAGTGCGTTTATCGTGCCGACGGATTCGCCTGGATACAGCGTGGCCAGGATCGAAGACAAGCTCGGCCAGCATGCCTCCGACACTTGTCAGATCCTGTTTGAAGACCTGAGGGTGCCGGTGGCCAATCGCCTGGGCGAGGAGGGCGAAGGTTACCGGATCGCCCTGGCCAACCTTGAAGGCGGCCGCGTGGGCATCGCCTCGCAGGCGGTGGGCATGGCCCGTGCGGCGTTCGAAGCCGCGCGCGATTATGCCCGTGAGCGCGAAAGCTTCGGCAAGACGTTAATCGAGCACCAGGCCGTGGCGTTCCGCCTGGCCGACATGGCTACGCAAATAGCGGTGGCGCGGCAGATGGTGCATTACGCGGCAGCCCTGCGCGACAGCGGCAAGCCAGCGCTTGTGGAAGCCTCCATGGCCAAGCTGTTTGCCTCGGAAATGGCCGAAAAGGTCTGCTCGTGCGCCTTGCAAACCCTGGGCGGTTACGGTTACCTGAGCGACTTTCCCCTGGAGCGGATTTACCGCGATGTGCGGGTCTGCCAGATTTACGAAGGCACCAGCGATATTCAACGCATGGTCATCTCACGCACTCTCTAAGGAGCCAATCAATGAGCTACGAAACCATTTTGCTGCAAGTGCAGGACCGTGTCGGGCTGATTACCCTCAATCGTCCGCAAGCGTTGAACGCGCTGAATGCGCAACTGGTCAGCGAGCTGAACCAGGCGCTGGACGAACTGGAGGCCAATCCACACATTGGTTGCATAGTGTTGACCGGTTCGAAAAAAGCTTTTGCCGCCGGCGCCGACATCAAGGAAATGGCCGAGCTGACCTACCCGCAGATCTACCTCGACGACCTGTTCAGCGACAGCGACCGCGTGGCCAACCGCCGCAAGCCGATCATCGCGGCGGTCAACGGCTTTGCCCTGGGTGGCGGCTGCGAACTGGCGCTGATGTGCGACTTTATCCTAGCCGGTGACGGCGCCAAATTCGGCCAGCCGGAAATCAACCTCGGCGTGCTGCCGGGCATGGGCGGCACCCAGCGCCTGACGCGCGCCGTGGGCAAGGCCAAGGCCATGGAGATGTGCCTGACCGGTCGCTTTATCGATGCGGTGGAAGCGGAGCGTTGCGGGATCGTAGCACGCATTGTGCCGGCCGATGAACTGCTCGACGAAGCGCTTAAAGTGGCGACTCTGATTGCCGGCAAGTCGGTGCCGATCAGTATGATGGTCAAGGAAAGCGTGAACCGCGCGTTTGAAGTCAGCCTGTCAGAAGGTGTGCGCTTTGAGCGTCGGGTGTTCCACGCAGCCTTCGCCACCCTGGATCAAAAGGAAGGCATGGCCGCCTTCGTCGCCAAGCGCGCGCCTGAGTTCAAGGACAAGTAACCGATCTGCCCGCCGCTGAAGAGCGCGCTTATCAAACACAACATACAGTGATATCCCTGTGGCGAGCGGGCTTGCCCCGCGTTGGGGTGCGAAGCGCCCCCAATCCAGCCAAACGCGGTGTACCTGATACGGCTCAGCGCCTGGTTGTGGGGCTGCTGCGCAGCCCAACGCAGGACAAGCCTGCTCGCCACAGGGAATCTGCGCTTAACTGAATGGCATTGGGCAAGCCCGCTCGCCACATGATCGCGCTCACACTCCACAGACAGTCAGAGCGGGTAGTTTTTCAGTTCTCTGGCAATCACCATCCGCTGAATCTCGCTGGTGCCCTCGTAAATCTGCGTGATGCGCGCGTCCCGGTAGTAGCGTTCCACCGGGTAGTCCTCCAGGTATCCGTACCCGCCATGAATCTGCACCGCTGAGGAGCACACCTTCTCGGCCATTTCCGAGGCAAACAGCTTGGCCTGGGAGGCTTCCGACAGGCATGGCTTGCCGGCACTGCGCAGGCGCGCGGCGTGCAGGATCAGTAATCGGGCGGCATTGAGGCGGGTCTGCATGTCGGCGAGCAGGTTGGCCACGCTCTGGTGCTCGATGATCGGTTTGTCGAATTGCGTACGGTCACGGGCATATACCAGTGCCGCTTCGAACGCTGCACGGGCGATCCCGAGGGCCTGGGCGGCAATGCCGATGCGGCCGCCTTCCAGGTTCGACAGTGCAATGGCCAGGCCCTTGCCGCGCTCGCCCAGCAAGTTGGCTTCGGGCACCGTGCAGGCCGTGAAGGTCACGGCGCAGGTATCTGACGCGCGGATGCCCATTTTGTGTTCGGTACGGTCGACCATGAATCCCGGGGTGTCGGTGGGCACCAGGAACGCCGAGATGCCTTTCTTGCCAAGCTGCGGGTCTGTCACCGCAAACACGATCGCCAGCTGCGCGCGCTTGCCGTTGCTGACAAATTGCTTGGCGCCATTGATCACCCACTGACCGTCGCGCAGTTCGGCGCGGGTACGCAGGTTATGCGCTTCGGAACCGGCCTGGGGTTCGGTCAGGCAAAAGCAGCCAATCGCCTGGCCGCTGGCAAGTTTCGCCAACCAGGTTTGCTTCTGCTCCAGTGAGCCGTAGTTGAGGATTGGCCCGCAACCTACTGAATTATGGATACTCATCAACGCGCCGGTAGCTCCGTCGCCGGCGGAAATCTCCTCCACCGCCAAGGCATAAGCGACGTAATCGACATACGCGCCGCCCCATTCCTCGGGGACGACCATGCCCAGCAGGCCCAGTTCACCCATCTTCGCGACCAGGCCGTCGTCGATCCAGCCAGCTTTTTCCCATGCCTGGGCATGCGGTGCGATCTCGTGGCGCGCAAAGTCGCGCGCCATGTCGCGAAACATCACCTGATCTTCTGTGTATTCAATATCTTGCATGGCTTATCTCCCAACCTGCTTGAAGTCGCGGAAGAAGCGTTCGACATGGGCGGCTTCCAGTTCATCGAGGGACGGCGGGTTCCAGCGTGGCGCCTTGTCCTTGTCGATGATCAGCGCGCGCACGCCTTCGATAAGGTCACCGTGCTCGAACCACTGTCGGTCCAGGTGCAGCTCCAGCGCGAAACACTGCTCCAACGGCAGGCGACGGCCGCGACGCAGCATTTCCAGGGTCACCGCCATGGCAAGCGGTGAGCGGGTCTGCATCAGGTTGGCGGTGGTGATTGCCCATTCATGGCTGTCGGCAACGGTGACCTGCTGCAGTTGCTCGACCATGCTCGGCACATCCGGCAGCGCAAAGAAATGGTCGATGGCCCGGCGCAAGCCGGCAAGCGGCGCGTCCGGCAGTTGCTGTACGGCCAGCTTGGCCAGCGCGCCCTGCAGGTCCTTGAGCGGCGAGCCGCGCCAGCGCAGGCTGTCCAGCTTGTGGTCGAGGTCGCTCAGCCGATCGCTTTCCAGATACCAGTCGGCCAGGCCACAGTAAAGTGCGTCAGCTGCGCGGATCTGCACGCCGGTCACGCCCAGGTAAATCCCCAGCTCTCCCGGAATGCGCGGCAGGAAGTAACTGCCGCCCACATCCGGGAAGTAACCGATGGCGACTTCCGGCATGGCCAGTCGGCTACGCTCGGTGACCACCCGCAGGTCAGCGCCTTGCACCAGCCCCATGCCGCCGCCCAACACAAAGCCATCCATCAGGGCCAGTACGGGTTTGCGGTAATGGTGGATCGCCAGGTCCAGCGCGTATTCCTCGACGAAAAAGTCCTCGTGCAAGCTATCGCCGGCCTTGAAGCTGTCGTAAAGGGAGCGGATATCGCCGCCGGCGCAGAAGGCTTTTTCACCGGCGCCGCGCAGCACGACGGCATACACCTGCGGGTCGTCCGCCCAGGCCTGCAAGTGGTGGCTGAGGCTGCGCACCATGTCCAGGGTAAGGGCGTTCAAGCCGGCCGGGCGATTGAGAGTAAGGTGGCCGATATGGTTGCGGACTTCGGTCTGAACATCCTTGTTGCGCGCGTCGATGGGGCTTGCCTCGGCGGAAACCTGAGCAGTCATCTCTAACTCCCTGCTTTTATTGTCTTTATCAAGATGTTCGCAAGCGAACCTTCTCGCGATCCTACCAGTGCAAATTTGCCCAGTACAACCTTCAATCATGCAGGTGCTTCTTGCATTTATGCAGTCGTGCTTACGCCACGCGGCGGGCCAGGACTTCGCCGATACTGCGCCGGCGCGCATGGCCCTCGGCCGCATGGACCAGTTGCTCAAGCTCGTTCGGCTCAATGTCGTAGAACTGTTCCATTTCAGCCAGGGCGAGCTTCAGATCGGCGGCAGTGATGGCCGGGTCAGTCATCGGCGGTGAATTACCCATGACCCCCTCGGGCGGCATACCGGCAGCCTTGGGATAGCGGGTGCGCGTGGCGTTGTTGTAGGCCAGGGCACACGCCAACAAGGCGCCGGCGCCGAGCATCACGGCAAACAGTTCATGCCAGCCAAGGGCGGCGGACGCGGGGTCTGCCAGCACCAGGGTCATGGCCAGCCCCCCGGACGGTGGGTGCAGGCAGCGCAGCCAGCAGATCAGAATCACCGTCATGCCTGCCGCCAGGCACGCACTGCCCAGGGTGCGCCCCAATACCCGGGCCACCAGCAGCGCAACGACCGTCGCGCACAGGTAACTGCCGATGATCGACCACGGCTGCGCCAGTGCGCCGGATGACACCGCAAACAGCAGCACCGCCGACGCGCCCAGTGGGCCCAGCAGGTGCAGAGCGACGTCCATGCCAAACACCTGGGCGCACAGCCACACACTGAACAGGGTGCCCAGAGCCATGCCGATGGCGGCACGGCTCCATTCTGCAGGACGGGTGTTGATGGCAGCGGGTAACCAGCGAGCGAGCATTGTGCGAATCCATGAACAGCGGGCGAAAAAAAGGGCTTGTCAGGTTTCCCGGAAAAGCCCTGCAAGTTCCAACAATTGGGGGAAGGAACCTGCGCAGTGTGCCGCCGTTGAATCAATGGGTCCAATGCATATTAATGCAGGTTGAATGCAATAAAACTGGATTCAACGCAATCAGCCAAAAGGAATTAGCCGGGTTTTCTGTGCTGACACTGCGCTGATCCGCCCGAGCACGCGGGTTCGGCGTTCCTCGTTGAACAGCTGACGCTGCAGGTTTTCCTGCACCGCTGGATCGTCGGCCAGCGGCCCGTTCAGCGCCACCACGGCATCGCGAAGTTCCATCAACCCATCCAGCCTCGGCCCGGGAATTAGCAAAGAATCATCCGACACGGCATTGCCCTCTTTATGCAGTAGGCGGCCCTGATGTCGCTGGCCGACAGCGTCCTTGTTGTTATGCAGTGTGCGTCGGGTGGTAGATAGTTAACGCACTGGTATGCGAGTTTACCGGCGGGGTGGAGGCGCCGAAAGGCAGAGTTAATCGGCCTTTACGTATAGATATGTAGGGTATTTCCGGCTGCCTGTGACGAAAAACGCCCACTCCGGAAAGAGCGGGCGTCACGTCCTACGAAGCGGGCCAACCTGCGCTCAAGGCGGTGAAACCTTCTCCAGACGCAGCAGCACGTAAGGGTCTTTATCGAACGTTCCTGTGAGGGTCGGAGTGAGACCCTGCAGGCGAGGGTCTTCCAGGTGGTCGAAGTCCTGGGCACTCATCACCAGCCAGGCTGGCCCTTGCAGCGGTGCCAGGTCCCTGGACGTCTGGGTAAACAGGGGCACCTTGTCGCAGCCATAGCCAACCATGAACTTGATCGCTTTCGCGTCCTTACCCAGGCCGTGCAGCACCAGCGGGGCGGGCTCTTGCTGGATACGCGCCTTGACCGCAAGGCTGAAGGCACGTGTGTCGTAGACCGCGCGTTCAAGGGGCTCGACCACCACGATGTAAGTCGACCAGATCGCAAGCACTGCCGCCAATGCCGGCCCCAGCGGGCGCCATCGCGGCTTCAGCCACGAAAACACTGCCAGCAGTTGAAGCACACCCAGGACCGTGAACATCAGCCCCAGGCTCTCCAACTGCTGCGGATAGCGTCGCCGCGCCGCCATCAGCCCGATCGCCAGCAGTGCCGGCGACAGCGTCCAGATGCCCAGCATCAAAGCGCGCAACCCGGCGAACAAGCGTCCCTGGCTGACCTGGAACGGGTAAGCCGCAATGATCGCCGCCATCGGTAGCATCGGCAGAATGTAACGTGCCTTTTTTGCCTGTGGCACCGACAACCCCAGCATCACCAGCACACCGGCGGCGGCGCAGTACAGCACCAGTTGCAACGCCGGGTCCGGTGTGCGCCGCCCGCCGGCAAGCACTGCCAGCAGCACCAGCAAGGCCAGCGGGTAGGCAAGGGCATAGTTGCCCAGAGAACTGGTGAAGTAATACAGCACGCCGCTCGAACCTTCGCTGCCGTCCATGCGCCCCATGAACTGCATGCGGATCACGTCCTGCATGAACACTTCACCGCCACTGAGCTTGGCCAGCAGCAACAACAGGCCGATACACGCCGCCAGCAGCGCCAGGGCCAGCAGCCCGAAGCTGAACAACGGGCGCCATTGGCGACTGAGCAGGTAATAGCTGCACAGGATGCCGGTAGGAATCACCAGCCCGATGGGCCCGCGGATGGCAAAGCCGATGATCAGCAGCAGGAACAGCCAGTGCACGCGCCTGGCCGCGCCGAAATGATCATGGGCATAACCCAGGTAGAACACCGCCAATGCCACGGCGGCGAGCATCTGGTCGAGGGATACCGCGCGGGTCTCGGTAATGAAAGTGCTGCTGAGCAACAGCATCGCCACGCTCAGCAGGCCCCAGCGCGTGGAGTAGGGCGCCGTCAGGCGGTACACCAGGGTGACGATCAGCGCAGATGCGATGGAGGTGGGCAACCAGGCCGTGAAGCTGGTGACCTGACCAAACGGCAATGACAACACCCACGTCAGCAGGGTGGAAGTCGCCAGGTAGTCGGCGTACGGCTGCCCATAGGTCGTGGGGAAAAAACTCGGCCCATGGCGCAGCATCTCCTGGGCAAACACCACGAAACGCGAGTCAAAGCCGATGATTGCCTGATGCCAGTTGCCGACGACAAACAGCAACAGCGCCAGCAACCCCAGCCCCAGGGATTGGCGGCGCAGCGTTGCGGTGAGCGGGGAGGGTTGCGCTTTGTTCACGTATCAGGCTTCCACAACCTGGGGTAACCACTGCTGCTGGGGGATCGGCAGCGTGCAGGAGTCGCCACGGCCCATCGGGAAATACTGGAAGCCCTTGCGCGCCAGACGTTCGCCGTCATACAGGTTGCGGCCATCGAAGATCACCGGGGTTTTCAGGCGCTGGTGAATCAGGTCGAAGTCCGGTGCCTTGAACTGCTGCCATTCGGTGCAGACGATCAGCGCATCGGCGCCCACCAGCGTCGACTCCGGCGTGCCCATCAGCATCAGGCGCTCTTCATCGGCGTAGAGGCGCTGGGTTTCCTGCATGGCTTCGGGGTCGAAGGCGCGTACGTTGGCGCCGGCAGCCCACAAGGCCTCCATCAGCACGCGGCTGGGGGCGTCGCGCATGTCGTCGGTGTTGGGCTTGAAGGCCAGGCCCCACAGGGCGAAGGTCTTGCCGCGCAGATTGCCCTTGAAGAACGCGTTGATGCGCTCGAACAGCTTGCTCTTCTGGCGCTGGTTGATCGCTTCCACCGCCTCCAGCAGGTCGCTGGAGCAGTTGGCCTGCCTGGCGCTGTGGATCAGGGCGCGCATGTCTTTGGGGAAGCACGAGCCGCCGTAGCCGCAGCCCGGGTAGATGAAGTGGTAGCCAATGCGCGAGTCGGCACCGATGCCCAGGCGCACGGCTTCGATGTCGGCGCCCAGGTGTTCGGCCAGCTCGGCAATCTGGTTGATGAAGCTGATCTTGGTGGCGAGCATGCAGTTGGCGGCGTACTTGGTCAGCTCGGCGCTGCGCAGGTCCATGAAGATGATGCGGTCATGGTTGCGGTTGAACGGCGCATACAGGTCGCGCATCACGTCGCGCACTTCTTCACGCTCGCAGCCGATGATGATGCGGTCAGGGCGACGGCAGTCGGCAACGGCCGAGCCTTCCTTGAGAAATTCGGGGTTGGAGACGATATCGAACTCCAGATGACGGCCGGCCACGCGCAGGGCTTTTTCGATGTGCGCGCGCAGGGTATCGCCGGTGCCGACAGGTACGGTGGATTTCTCCACCAGGATTACCGGGGCCACACGATGGCGGGCCACGGCGTCACCCACCGACAGCACGTACTTGAGGTCGGCCGAGCCGTCTTCATCCGACGGCGTGCCCACGGCGATAAACAGCACTTCGCCGTGTTCGACCGCCAGCTTCTCGTCAAAAGTGAAGTGCAGGCGACCGCTCTCCAGGTTTTCCTTGACCATGGCCGCAAGGCCTGGCTCGAAAATGCTCACATGGCCCTGCTGCAACAGCTTGACCTTGTTCTGATCCACGTCCATGCAGATGACATCGTGACCGACTTCGGCTAATACGGTGGCCTGTACCAGACCGACGTAACCACTACCAAATACACTGATTTTCATGAGGCGTTCCTGGGACTTGCTGCGCTAGGACGGCGGGAGTTGATAACCAACACACCGAGGATGACAAACGCCACCCCCAAGGTTTTTGAAAGTGAAAAATATTCGTTGAACACGGGCAGGCTGGCGGCCAACAGGTAGACCAGCGCGTAGCTGATGCTCAGCAGTGAATAGGCACGGCCCAACGGCAGGTGCTTGAGCGCCCCCAGCCAGCAGAGCATCGACAGCGCGTAGGCGAGGATCGCGAGGATCACCACGCCCAGCGCACTCGGATCAATCGGCACACTCAGCCATTCATGGGGCAGGGGCAGGCGCGTCATGCTCCAGCGCATGCCCAGTTGTGCGGCGCTGACCAGGCCGACGCTGCCCAGGGCGAGGGCAAAACCCCGTGCGCGGCTCATACCTGGCGCCCCAGCAACACAACGCCGGCAATCACCAGTGCCACGCCCAGCCAATGGCGGCCGTCGATGGGCTCATGGAACACGAACCGCGCCATCAACGTGACCAGCACAAAGTTGAGGCTGAGCATCGGATAGGCAATCCCGACCTCCAGGCGCTGCAAAACCAGCAGCCACACCAGCAGGCCGAAACCCAGGCACAGCAGCGCTGACCACAGCCACGGCGAGCGCAATTTCAGCGCCCAGCCTTCGGGCAGGTGTCGCCAGCTTTCCACGGCAAACTTCTGCGAGACCTGACCCATGCAGGTAAGCAGGCAGGCAGCGAGCAACAGCAGCAGGGTGATCACGGCGCCACCTGGGCGAAGATCAGGATCACGATGTTGCCCTGCTCATACCGCTTGCCGTCCTGGGGCAACAGATTGACTTCGGCAATCTCGTCATCCCCCTTGACCCGCATCACCACGCCGACCGGACCGCGCTTGCGCGCATCACTCATCCATTGCTGAACCTGGTGGGTGTCCACCATGTGATGGCTGGCATCCGGGTAGGCCAGGCCGTATTTCACTTCGCCGATAGAGTTGTAGAGGGTCACGTCAGGGCGTTTCAGGCGCCAGGCCAGCGCCGATGCCGCGCCCAGGTCGTTACTCAGCAGGGCGGTGGCCGGCTGCAGTTCTTGCAAGTGATCAAGGATGAACTGATCGGGGGTCTTGTTGTAAACCACCGAATGGGGCAGCGCGGCCGGGGCCAGGGCCACCAGCAGGCCGCTGCCGATCAGCGGCGCCGCCCACAGCGTCAGCGGGCGCATGGCTTGCAGCAGGTTGGCGATAACCCAGCCGAACAGCAAGACACAGACCAGCACCAGACTGAAGGTTTCCTGGCCGGGTTCGTACACCGGTTTTTTCAGTTGCACCCAGGTCAGCGCCAGCAGCGCCACGACACCGAGGATCAGGTTCAGCCAACCGTTGATGCGCAAGGCACGCGTGCGGCCTTGGGCCAGTTTGTCGGCCAGCGCATGGCCCATCAGCACGGCCAGGGGCAGCAGGCACGGCATGATGTAGGACGGCAGCTTGCCTTTGGCCAGGCTGAAGAATGCCAGAGGCATCAGCAGCCACAGCAACAGATAGGCAATTTTCGGCGCATGCTTGTCCAGCCAGGCCTGCTTGAAGGTGGCAGGCAGCAGGCCCAGCCACGGCAACGAAAAGGCGGCCAGCAGCGGCAGGTAATACCAGAACGGCTCGGCGTGCTGGGCATCTTCGCCGGCAAAGCGCTGGATGTGCTCGTGCCAGAAGAAGAAGTGCCAGTAGTCCGGCTCCTGCAGGTGGACGGCCAGCGCCCAGGGCAGGCTGACAGCCGTGGCAACCGCCACCGCGATCAGCCCATACCCCAACAGTTCACCCACGCGCTTTTGCAGAACCATGTACGGCACGGCAATCAATACCGGCAACAGCCACGCCAGGAAGCCTTTGGTCAAAAAGCCCATGCCGCAGGCGAACCCGAGCAGCGCCCATGCCCACAGACGGCCACGCCGAGTGGTGCTGTCCAGGCAAAACCACAACGCAACGCCGGTGAGGTTGACCCAGAAGGTGAACTGCGGGTCGAGGTTGGCGTAACCGCCCAGCGCCGCCACGCTGACGAAACTCGTGTACAGCACGGTGCTGATCAGGCTTTTCTGGCGGTCGCCCCACAAACGGCGCGATACGGCGTACACCAGCAGGATGCTCAGGCCGGTGCTCAGGGCCGAGGCAAACCGCACGCCGAACAGGTTCTGCCCGAAGATCGCCTGGCCGAACGCGATCATCCAGTAGCCGGCGGCGGGTTTCTCGAAATAGCGGATACCCATGAAGTGCGGCGCGGCCCACTTGCCGGTCAGCAGCATCTCCTGGCTGATCTGCGCATAGCGCGATTCATCTGGAATCCACAGGCCATGGGTGGCCAACGGCAGCAGGTAAAACGCGCCGAACGCCAACAGCAGCAGGGGCAGGGCCCAACGCCGCATCATGCCTGCTGCACTCCGAGCCAGCCTTCGCGGCCGCTCAAGGCGCCACGCACCAGGTGTTGTCGGGGGAGGGTATTGACGTCGGCGGGCAACAGGTCACCCAGTGGCGCGAACTCGATGCCGCGCTGCCCAGCCTGGGCGAGCAACTGGCGAAAATCATTGGCCATCAGAATCCCTTCTACTTCTGCGTGGATCGTGTAGACGTTGAGCTTCGCCGCTTCGAAGCGGTCAAGAATGAAGCCGTTGAAATCTTTGGCAGCCACCACCGGCCCGACGACTTCGTCGAAGGTCGGCAGGTCTACCGGAATTTGTGGCGTACCCGCACTGCCGTCGGCCAATGTCGGCCGAAACAGGCTGGTACCCCGGCAATCGCTGTTGTAGCGAAAATTGAAACCTTGCTTGGCTTGCACCACGCGCTCATCGGCGCGCCAACCGGCGGCCGCTGAACAGTCGACGCGCTCACCGAGGATGTCGCTCAGGGTGTCGACGCCGCGACGGATCTGCTCGATCAGCTGTGCGTCGCTCCAGCGCCCGGTGTTGGCCTGCCAGCCATGGTGGTCCCAGGCATGCAGTCCAACCTCATGACCGGCGGCCTTGGCCTGGCGCATCAGGTGCCCCAGGTCACGGCCTATCGGCTTGCCCGGCCAGGCGGTGCCGGCCAGCAAAATATCCCAGCCATACAGGCCGGCAGCGTTGGAGCGCAGCATCTTCCACAGGAACTGCGGACGGATCAGGCGCCACAGGTGGCGCCCCATGTTGTCCGGCCCGACGCTGAAGAAGAACGTCGCTTTAACCCCGGCTTCTTCCAAGGATTCGAGCAGCCGCGGCACACCTTCACGGGTGCCACGGTAGGTGTCGACGTCGATGCGCAAGCCTGCCTTCATTATTTGGCTGCTTCGTTGGACTGGGCGATTTCGAGCATGGCTTCACGCAGGAAGAAGTCCAGCGTGTTGCCGATGGTTTCGCTCATCTCCACGGTCGGCGTCCAGTTCAGCAGGCGCTTGGCGTTGTCGATGCTTGGCTTGCGGTGCGCCACGTCCTGGTAACCGTTGCCGTAGAACGCCTTGCTCTCGACGTCACGGAAGCCGGCGAATGGCGGGAAGTTGCCACGCAACGGGTGGGCTTCGAACTGACGCAGCAGCTCTTCGCCCAACTGGCGGATGCTGGCTTCGTTTTCCGGGTTGCCGATGTTGATGATCTGGCCGTTGCACACACCGTTGTCGTTATCGATGATGCGCGCCAGCGCTTCGATGCCGTCGGCAATGTCGGTGAAGCAACGTTTCTGCTCGCCACCGTCGAACAGACGGATCGGCGTGCCTTCCACCAGGTTCAGGATCAGTTGGGTGATCGCACGTGAGCTGCCGATACGCGCCGAGTCCAGGCGGTCCAGACGCGGGCCCATCCAGTTGAACGGACGGAACAGGGTGAACTTCAGGCCTTTGTCGCCGTAGGCCCAGATCACGCGGTCGAGCAATTGCTTGGAGACGGAGTAGATCCAGCGCTGTTTGTTGACCGGGCCGACCACCAGGTTGGAGGTGTCTTCGTCAAAGTACTGGTCCTGGCACATGCCATAGACTTCGGAGGTCGATGGGAAGATCACGCGCTTGTTGTACTTGACGCAGTAACGCACCAGCTTGAGGTTTTCCTCGAAGTCGAGCTCGAACACGCGCAGCGGGTTGCGGGTGTATTCGATAGGCGTGGCGATGGCCACCAGCGGCAGCACCACGTCGCATTTTTTGATGTGGTATTCGATCCACTCGGTATGGATGCTGATATCGCCTTCCACGTAATGGAAATTGGGGTGGCTGCGCAGGCGCTCGATGGCGTCGGAGCCGATGTCCAGGCCGTAGACTTCGTAGCGGTCATCGCGCAGCAGGCGCTCGGACAGGTGATTACCGATAAAACCGTTGACCCCCAGGATCAGCACGCGGGTGCGGCGTGGCTTGCTGCCGGATTCGGCACCGCGCAGTACGGAGCCGTCCACCAGACCCAATTCATCGGCCAGGGAAGGGCCGGCCAGGTACAGGCCGGTGGCGTTGCGCTGGCCGAACTTGATCACCAGGGAGTCTTGACTACAGGCGATACGCAGCGGGTTGACGCTGATCACCCGGCCCGGCGCCAGGCCTTCATTGCCCTGGATGACCTCGGCCTGCCACACGATCAGTTTGTGCTCGCCCACGGCGCAGAAGGCGCCCGGGTAGGGTTGGGTCACGGCGCGTACCAGGTTGAACAGCTGTTCAGCCGGTTTTTTCCAGTCCAGCTTGCCATCGGCGGCGGTACGGCGACCAAAGCAGGTGGCCTGGCTTTCGTCCTGGGCGGTTTCGGTCAGCTTGCCCTGGACCAGTTGCGGCAGTGCATCGCGCAGCAGGCTGGTGGCCGCGTCACGCAGTTTGGCGTGGAGGGTCAGGCCGGTGTCGCTGCGATCGATCGTGACTTTCTGCTGGGCGAGGATGGCGCCGGCATCGGCGCGCTTGACCATGCGGTGCAGGGTCACGCCGGTTTCGGTCTCACCGTTGACCAGCACCCAATTGGCCGGGGCGCGGCCACGGTATTTGGGCAGCAGCGAGCCGTGCAGGTTGAACGCGCCGTTTTTGGCGGTCGCCAGCAGGGCTTCGCTGAGCAGGTTGCGGTAGTAGAAGGAGAAGATGTAATCCGGGTTCAGCTTGGCGATACGCTCGATCCACAGCGGGTGGTTGGCGTCTTCCGGAGCATGCACCGGGATGCCGTTGCGCGCGCACAGTTGCGCAACGGAGCCATAGAAATTGTTTTCCTTGGGATCATCGGCATGGGTGAACACGGCAGCAATTTCGTAACCCGCACTGAGCAGGGCTTCAATGCCTGCACAACCAATATCGTGGTACGCGAATACAACAGCTTTTGAACTCATGACTGACCCTGATCGGAAGAAGTGGAGGTATGGGATGACACCAGGCCGTCGACGACGACCACGGGTGCAGGTGCTGCCGGTTGGTTGCGCAGCACTTTTTCGATAAAGAAACGGGGGCGGGCGCGCACATCGCTGTACATGCGGCCTAGGTATTCACCCAGAAGCCCCATGCCGATGAACTGGCCGCCGGTGAACACGAACAGCACCGCGAACAGCACGAACATGCCGTCGCCGGCCCACTGCGCACCGAAGGCCAGGCGCAGGATGACCAGCGCGAGGGCGAACAGCACGCCCAGCGCTGCCAGGCTGAAGCCGACAATGGAGAGCAGGCGCAGTGGCGTGGTGGTCATGCAGGTAAGCAGATCGAACATCAGGCTGATCAGGCGCATGGCGCTGTATTTGGATTCGCCGTGTTCACGCTCGGCGTGGTGCACCAGGATTTCCGTGGTATGGCGGGCAAAGCCGTTGGCCAGGATTGGAATGAAGGTGCTGCGCTCGCGGCAGGCGAGCATGGCATCGACGATGGTGCGGCGGTAAGCGCGCAGCATGCAGCCGTAGTCGCTCATGGCCACGCCGGTGGAGCGCTGCACGGCAAGGTTGATCAGGCGCGACGGCCAACGGCGGAAGGCCGAGTCCTGGCGATTGTTGCGCACGGTGGCGACCACATCGTAGCCAAGGGCGGCTTGCTCGACCAGGCGCGGGATTTCTTCCGGGGGATTCTGCAGGTCGGCGTCCAGGGTGATCACCACCTCACCCCGGCATTGCTCGAAACCGGCCATGATCGCGGCATGCTGGCCGTAATTGCGGTTGAGGATCACCGCCACGATGTTGCTGCCGTCTTCGTTCGCGGCGTCTTCGAGCATCTGGGCCGAATTGTCGCGGCTACCGTCATCCACCAGGATGATTTCGTATTCGTAGGCCAGTTGCTTGCAGGCGGCATTGGTGCGACGCAGCAGTTCAGGCAGGCTCTCTTGTTCGTTGTAGACCGGTATAACGATCGACACGCAATGAATAGGGTAGGGTTTCAAAGATTCATGACCTCGGGGTTAGCGCAACTTGAAGCGTGAAAACAGCAGCAATCAGGGGGCGAACATGCAGGCCGCGGATAGATGCGCGGTGTCAAAGCTGGAACATTATCAACAGGTTAGCCTGTATAGCGCGGTTTACTGTGAAGTAATGCGTTCAAGATTAAGCGCAAAAATGTTGAACAGATATGAAAGCCTGATGAAAAACTCGTTTATTTGACAGGTAGACAGCTAGGGTTCAGCTAAGCAGCCAGCGGCCTGCAGCCGAGAACTGACCAGCAAAACAGGGACAAGCCGCCGCACATTGTGTGCAACTTCGCCGCCTGTGATTCGTTGCCGGATTTAATTCAACAATCTTCTCTGCATTGCGCCTCAAGTGCCGGTAAAGTAAGCCATCTCGTGCCAGGGTAGTCGGATGAATAGCGTGCAGCTTTTGCGCGGCCAATTGCGGCCTGCGTTGATCGGTTTGATGATGTCCGTGGCCTGTATCGGTACGGTGCGGGCCGATGAAGGGGTGGCGCTTACGCCGGTCAGTCAGGTGCCTGACGGCGTCGAAGTGCGCGGCAAGCAAGTGGCGGCGTTCACCTGGGACGACCGCCAGGGCAAGAACCTGCTGGTGCTCGCCGAGCAAATCAGCGAGCGGGACGACGATGGCAGCCAATCGGCATTCGTCTACGCGGCCCAGTACCTGATCGACGGTGACCGTCCCCGGCGCATGTGGATGCTCTACGACGACGTGCAACGCTGCGAATTCGATGCGGCGCTGCGTTTCGACATGGCGGCCACCCGCGTCACAGACCTTTCGGGGGACGGCATCACCCAGGCCACCGTGGGCTATTCGCTCACGTGCGCCAGCGACGTGAGTCCCAATCAATTCAAACTGATCATGCATGTGGGCAAGTCCCAGAAGTACCGGCTGCGTGGTGTCGACCGCTATGGCGCCGCGTGGTGGGACGAAGAGCTCGGCGCGCTGCGCGGCATGCCCTTGCCCACCGATTGCAGCGTGGCAGCCCAACAGGCGCTGGTCAGCCAGTACAAGGAGCAGGGCACCGAACTGCCGTTGCCGGGGTGCTATGGCGATGAGAAAGACTTTGCCAAGGCCCCCGAGCGCTACCTGACCTTCATGCGCCAGCACTGGTTTGCGCTGATGAAGAAGCAGGACACCGAGTGGGCTCAAGCCCAGGTCCAACCCCCGCCTCAGGAACCTACCGTGGACGAGGACTCGGCGCCGTGATGTGGTGCGAGGGCTGATCCTGCGCTAGACTCAGGCCTCGCCAATTCACTAAATACCTCGACTAATCAATGGATTGCTCGAGGTATTTAATCCAAAGGCTGATCTACCTTGACCGAGTCTATCCGCAACCCACTGACCCTCTATCTCACCCGCCTGGCCCCCTCCAGCCAACTGACCATGCGCTACGTGCTGCAAGACGCGGCCGACCGCCTGGGCTTCGAAGACGCCAATCTCGAAGACATCGACTGGCACCATCTGCAACCTGAACACGTGATCGCCCTCGTGGCTGCCCTGCGCGAAGACGGCTATGCGCCCAATACCTCATCGCTGTATGTGAATGCCGTACGCGGGGTGATGAACGAGGCATGGCGCATGAGCCTGATCAGCCAGGAACACCTGCTGAAAATGCGCACGGTCAAGGCCACTCCCGGCAGCCGCCTGAGCCAGGGCCGCAACCTGCGGCGCACATTGATCCGCGAAATGATGGACGCGTGCGCCGCCGATCCACGCCCCCAGGGTCTGCGCGACGCGGCAGTGATCGGCATTCTGTACGGCTCGGGGATGCGCAAATCGGAGTCGGTGAACCTGGACCTGGCGCAGGTCAATTTCCAGGAGCGCAGCCTGCGGGTGATCGGCAAGGGCAACAAGGAACTGGTCAAATACGCGCCGGACTGGGCCTTCGCCAAGCTGACGGCCTGGCTGGATTTTCGTCGCGAACAGCTCAAGGAGGGTGAGCAGGACGACAGTTTTCTGTTCAATCGTATCCGTCGTGGCAGCCATATCACCCGCGAGCGTATCACCAAGCATGCGATCTATTACATCGCCCGCCAGCGCGGAGAACAGGTGGGTGTAAAGATCATGCCCCATGACTTTCGCCGCTCGTTCATCACCCGAGTGATTGAGGAGCATGACTTGTCGATTGCGCAGAAACTGGCACACCACACCAATATCCAGACCACGGCCAGCTATGACGTGCGTGAGGATAACGAGCGGCGACGCGCGGTGGACAGGTTCGACCTGTAGCGGTCGCCCGCTTGGATGAAGACCAACGTTTGATGAACATCAAAATGTGGGAGGGGCTTGCCCCCTCCCACATTGCGTGGGGTATCAGAGAATGGGCTTGCCGCCGGTCACCGCATAGCGCGAACCGGAGATGTAACTGGCCTCATCGGATGCAAGCAGGACGTAGATCGGCGCCACTTCGACCGGTTGCCCTGGCCGGCCCAGCGGGGTTTCGCTGCCGAAGCTCTGCACATCTTCATCAGTCATGGTGGCCACGATCAATGGCGTCCAGATCGGACCGGGGGCGACGCTGTTGACGCGAATGCCCTTGCTGCCCAGTAACTGTGCCAGACCACCGGTGAAGTTGGCGATGGCGCCTTTGGTAGCGGCGTAGGCCAGCAGGGTTGGCTTGGGCATGTCGGAGTTGACCGAGCTGGTGTTGATGATGGAGCTGCCGGCCTTCATGTGGGGCAGGGCAGCCTTGCAGATGCGAAACATCGCAGTGATGTTGATATCGAACGTCCTGACCCATTCCTCATCCTCGATCTCTTCGAGGGTTTCGTGATTCATCTGGAACGCGGCATTGTTGACCAGCACATCAATGCGGCCGAACTGCTCGACGGTCTTGTCCACCAGCGCCTGGCAGGTAGCCTTCTGCGCGATGTCACCGGGTAGCAACAGGCACTGGCGGCCGGCTTCTTCAACCCAGCGTGCGGTTTCCTGGGCGTCTTCGTGCTCGTCGAGGTAGGCGATGGCCACATCGGCGCCTTCACGGGCGAATGCGATGGCCACGGCACGACCGATGCCGCTGTCGGCGCCGGTAATCAGCGCGATCTTGTTGGCCAGCCGACCGGAGCCTTTGTAGCTCTGTTCGCCACAGTCAGGGTACGGATCCATCTTCTTTTGAGTGCCTGGCACGGCTTGGGTTTGTGGGGCGAAGGGAGGGCGTGGGTAATCAGTCATGACAATCTCCATAGATTTCCAAGGGTGCTATGGGATTAGTAGTTTGGGCCGCGGCGATAGTTGTGATGGATGCGGCGCAGGCCCGACGAATGGTTGGCGTTCAGGCCACGGCGCGGCGCTGAAATTAACCTAAAAATCCGCTCATGGCGGCCGATAACGCTACTAGCGGTAGGACCGCCAATCGGCGGTTCGGAAAGGGGATAAGGCATGACGATCAGACTACGCTTGATGCTGTTGATTGCGACCGGACTGCTTGCGGCGTTGGTCATGAGCCTGACCGGTTACGTGGGCAACACCCGGATGGGCGATGCCGTGGCCGATAACGCGGTGAGCATGACCGTGCTGCGCAACCACATGGAAGCCGACATGATGCACGATGCCCTGCGCGCCGATGTGCTGTCGGCAATGCTGGTGGGCCTGGGCAAAAGCACCAGCACCAAGGCCGAGGTCACCCAGTCGCTGAAAGAACATGCCGAGCACTTTCGCCAGGTGCTGGGCGATAACCTCAAGCTGCCGCTGGACGACACGCTCAAGACCAGCCTGGAAAAACTCAAGCCCACCCTGGACACCTATATCAGCGCGGGCGAGCGCATCGTCGCCCTGGCGCTGGATAATCCCGAGGCCGCTCGCGGCGAGCTGGATACTTTCAACAGCGCGTTCAGTCATCTGGAAGACCAGATGGCGGCCCTGAGCGAGGTGATCGAAAGCAAAACCGAACAGAGCGGCGCAAGCACCCGGCAAACCCTCAGCAATGCCAACCTGACCCTGGGCGCAGTGTTGATTGTCAGCCTGTTGCTGCTGCTGGCGCAGGGCCGCTGGGTGATCCTCAGCATCATGGGGCCGTTGCAGGCCGCGAGCAGGATTGCCGCGAGCATCGCCAGGGGCAACTTGAGCGAGACGATCACTGAGCCGCGGCGCAAGGACGAAGCGGGCATGCTGATCAGCAGCCTGGCAACGATGCAGCGCGACTTGCGCGGCATGATCGAGGTAGTGCGCAGCAACGCCCATGAGGTCAACCACATGAGCGAACAACTGAGCCATGGCTGCCATGAAGTTGCCAACAGCAGCCAGCAGCAAAGCGGCGCGGCCAGCACAATGGCGGCTGCCGCCAGCGAAATGACCGCCAGCATCGAGGAAATCACCCGGCATGCCGGGCGTGCACTGGACATGGCTAATCAGGCCGAAGCCCTGGCCAAGGACGGTGGTCGAGTGATTCACCAAGTGGTCAACGATATGGGCGGCATTGCCCGCTCGGCGCAGCAATCGGCCCAGGTCATCCGCACCCTGGATAAAGAGTCCGAGGCGATCTACAGCATTATCCAGGTGATCAAGGGCATCGCCGACCAGACGAACTTGCTGGCGCTGAATGCCGCCATCGAGGCCGCCCGTGCCGGTGAGCAAGGGCGTGGTTTCGCGGTGGTGGCTGATGAAGTGCGCAGCCTCGCAGGGCGCACCAGCGCGTCGACCCAGGAAATTGCCAACATGGTAGAGCGCATCCAACAGAGCACGCGCGAGGCGGTGACCAGCATGGAGGAGGGCGTCGCCCAAGTGGACAAAGGTATGGCCGTGACCGCTGAGGTCGAGCGGGCCATCCGCGAAATCCTGCAGGCCACCCTGAGCACCACCGAGCTGGTCAACGATATTACGCGCACCATTGGCGAGCAGAGCCTGGCCAGCAATGAAATCTCCCATCAGGTCGAGATGATCGCCGGCATGTCGCAAAACAACAGCCGGGTGATCGACGAAACCGCCTCCACTACCGACCATTTGTCCGGGCTGGCTGGCAAGCTCTCGCAATCGGTGGATCGGTTCAGCTTGTAGCGCCCGCTGCGCAACCCGCCGGCCCACAATGGGCCGGTTTTTTTTTGTGCGGACTCAATGCCAGATCGCAAAAAAAAGATTGAATATTCACACCATATGTTATTTAAATAACAAAACAAAAGCGGTATGACCTGCCTGGCCGTGCCGCAACAAGGTGGAATAGCAATGAGCAAGATCGCAGTCATCGGCAGCAACATGGTGGATTTGATTACCTATATCGACCGCATGCCGGCCCAGGGCGAAACCCTGGAAGCGCCGGACTTCGCCCTCGGTTGCGGTGGCAAGGGCGCCAACCAGGCGGTGGCGGCTGCCAAGCTCGGGTCCCGGGTGTTGATGTTGAGCAAGGTGGGCGACGACATGTTTGCCGATAACACCCTGGCCAATTTCCAGCGCTTTGGTATCGACACCCGTTATGTGCAGCGGGTGCCTGGCGTTTCCAGTGGTGTAGCGCCGATTTTTGTGCGCTCCGATTCCCACAACAGCATTCTCATCGTCAAGGGCGCCAACGCGCATCTGGCGCCGGCAGACATTGATGCGGCCGCAGCCGAGTTGCGTGAGTGCGCGCTGATCGTGCTGCAACTGGAAATCCGACTGGAGACGGTCTACTACGCCATCGAATTCGCGCGCCGGCACGGCATTGCGGTGCTGCTCAACCCGGCACCGGCCTTGGCGGGCTTGAGCCCTGAGCATCTGGCGCAACTGGATTTTCTGATCCCCAACGAATCGGAGCTGGCGCTGATCACCGGGCAGGTGGTGGACTCGCCGGCTGCCGCTCAAACCGCTGCGCGCACATTGGTTGCCAGCGGCATTCGCCACGTCATTGTCACCCTGGGCGAACAGGGTGCGCTGTACGTGGGCGAGGAGGGCGAGTTCCGCGTGCCAGGCCGCCAGGTTGCGGCCCGTGACACCACCGGCGCCGGTGATGCTTTCATCGGTTGCTTCATTCACCACTGGAACCGCGACGGCAATATTCAGCAGGCCATGGAGCAGGCAGTGGCGTACTCGGCATGCTCGGTCATGGCGCTGGGCACGCAGTTTTCCTATCCCGACAGCGAAGCGTTCGCGCGCTTCCAGCAACAGCCGTAACACCCTCAACCCAGCCCGGAGAACAATAATGAACAAACCTGCGCTGCAACAGACACCCGATGGTTTCTACCTGAACCGTACACCCTGGTTCGCCTTTATCCTGCTGTGCAGCATTTTTGCACTGTGGGCCGCTGCGGCGAGCATGAACGACGTGCTGATCGCGCACTTCAAGAAAGCGTTTTTGCTCAGTGATTTCCAGACCGCGTTCGTCCAGTCGGCGTTTTACCTGGGCTACTTTTTCGTGGCCATTCCGGCTGCGATGGTGGTGCGACGCTTCAGCTACAAGAGCACGATTCTGATCGGCCTGCTGTTGTACATGCTCGGCTGCCTGCTGTTTTTTCCGGCGGCGTCCATGGCCAAGTACGGCATGTTCCTGCTGGCGCTGTTTGTGATTGCTGCGGGCCTGTCGTTCCTGGAAACCGCCTGCAACACCTACTCGACGCTGATGGGCCCACGGGAAACCGGGACGCGACGCCTGAATATCTCGCAGACCTTCCACCCCTTTGGTGCAATGACTGGGGTGTATGTGGGCAGCTTTGTGATGTTCAAGTCCACTGACGCCACGACCGAACAGCTCGCGCAAATGAGCGCCACCGAGGCGGCGGTGCAGCAGTTGCAGATGATCCAGTCCACCTTGTTGCCCTACAAGTGGATGATTGCCGTGCTGGTGCTGATGTTTATCCTTGTCGCCATCACCCGGTTTCCCGCCTGCAAGGGCAATAAACCTGCCGATAGCAAGCCTGGCAGCCTGCGTCAGAGCCTCGGTCGCCTGTGGCGTAACCCGCGTTTTACCTTTGGCGTGCTGGCGCAGTTTCTGTATGTGGGGGCCCAGGTCGGCGTTTGGAGCTTCACCATTCGCTTGGCCATGCAAATGGGCGGCATGAACGAGCGCAGTGCTTCATGGTTTTTGATGACCACCTTTGCCGCCTATTTTGTCGGCAAGATGATCGCCAACCTGTTGATGCGACGTCTGCATCCTGCCAAGGTTCTGGCGATCTACGGGGTGCTGTGCATCGTGCTGCTGGCCTACACCATCCTGGTGCCGAATATCTCGGCGGTGTATGCGGCGGTCGGCGTGAGCATTTTCCTGGGGCCTTGCTGGCCGACCATTTATGGCCTGACCATCGATGGCCTGGGTGAAGACACCGGCGTCGGCGGCTCGCTGCTGGTGATGAGCATCGTCGGCGGCGGCGTCATCCCGATCTTTCAGGGCCTGCTGTCCGACGCCAGCGGCGGCAATATGCAACTGGCCTACAGCGTGCCGTTGCTGTGCTTTATCGTGATCGTCATCTACGCGCTCAAGTGCATGCGTCAGCCTGGCCGCGAGCCGTTGACGGCAGCCGGGGCGGTGGCCTCATGAGTACTCGTGTGCCGCTGTACCCCGCGCTGTTCGGCGAGCAGGAGAAAATCATCCTGCAGTCGCAGGCCTTCAAGGTCAGTGCCTGGACCTATCCATCCGGCGTGCAGGCCCTGAGCCTGGAGAACAGCCGTGGTCGCCTGGTGCTGCTGCCTTATCAGGGGCAGATGATCTGGTCCGCCGTCTTCGACGATTGCGACCTGACCATGCGCAACCTGTTCACGCAACCCCGGCCCAGCCCGACCATCATCGAGACTTACGGCTGCTTCATGTTTCACAGCGGCCTGCTGCGCAATGGCTGCCCGGCGCCGCAGGACACCCATGCGCTGCACGGCGAAATGCCCTGTGCGCCGATGGACACGGCCTGGCTGGAACTGGGTGAAAACCACGTGAGCCTGCACGGGTCGTACGAATACGCCAAAGGCTTCGGCGATCGCTATCGGGCGTGCCCCAGTGTGACGCTGCGTGCCGATTCGGCCCTGTTCGATATCGCTATGGCAGTGACCAACCTGGCCGGCAAGCCCATGGACCTGATGTACATGGCCCATATGAACTACGCCTATGTGGAGGGCGCGCGGTTCGTCGAGCCGCAGGGCATGCGACGCCAACGCCTGCGCACGAGCGTGCCGGACCACGTCAAACCGACATCCGCCTGGAGCGCCTACATGGCGCAACTGGAAGAAGATCCGGCGCAATTGGCCAGCCTCGATCAGCCGTCACTGTACGACCCGGAAATCGTGTTTTTCTTCGACGGAGTGGGCACGGACGCCGCAGGCCAGGCGCATTTTCTGCTGGATCATCCCGACGGCGCCGCGTTTTACACCCGTTACCGTCCCGAGCAGTTCGAGCATGCCGTGCGTTGGATTCTCTACACGCCGGATCAACAGGTGGCGGCGTTCGTGCTGCCGTCCACCTGCGAACCCGAGGGTTATAACGCGGAAAAAGCCAAGGGCAACGTCCGGGTACTGGCCGCCGGCGCCAGCGCTTCGTTCAGCCTGACCACCGGCTACCTGAGTGCACAGGAGCGGCAAGCGCTGCGGGCTTAAACCAGCAATTGCGCGCCGCTGGCGAGGATGGATTCTGTGTAGCTGCGGGGGATTTTCTTGTCGCTGATCACGTACTGAAAATCTTCCAGGGTGGCGAAGTGAGCGGTGCGCACCGTGTCGAACTTGCTGAAGTCGGCAAGCAGCACCCGTTGCTGGGCCTGGCGTATGACCTTTTGCTTGACCTCGACTTCATTGAAGTTGAAGCAGGTCACACCGAATGCCTGGCTGACGCCGGCGGCGGTCACGAAGGCCCATGTCAGACGCACGCTGTCGAGGATGCTGCTTTCGGCGCTGCTTTCGAAGACCTGGTTCTTGCGGTGAAAGGTGCCGCCACACAACACGATGTGGCAATTGGGCTTGTTCTGCAGCTTGAGCAGCACGTTCAGCGAACTGCACACCGCCGTGAATTCCAGCTGATCGGGGATGAAATCAATCACAAACGGCGAGGTGGTGCCGCAGTCGAAAAACACCGTGTCACCAGACTGGACCAACTGCGCGGCGAGCTTGCCGATGCGGCGTTTTTCCTCCACATGGCGGGTGTCCTGATCGGCCACGCGGTAATCACCGACCTCGTTTCCTACCCGGGTTATATAGCCGCCCAGCAGGCGCACGTGGTCGGTGAAGTGGGCGAGATCGCGACGCAGGGTCATCTCGGAAACGTCCAACAGGGCCGCCATTTCCCTCAGGTGAATGGCGTTCTGGTCCTGCAGGGCTTGCTGGATAAGCTTGAGTCGCTCGGCTTTTCTACTGTCCACGCGTGTTCCAGGGCTTGATTGTTGATGTTAAATAAGCAACATTTGGTGTTAGTATTTTAACGTATTATGTGAGCACTGTGACAGCGCTGCACACTTATTGGAAACATACAGGCAAGGGGCCATTAAATGAACAGTCTTCCACCCGCCGCATTGGCCAAGTACATCGATCACACATTGCTGGCTCCCGACGCCTCCGTTGATCAGATCAAGACCCTGTGCGACGAAGCGCGGGAACATGGCTTTTATTCGGTATGCGTCAATTCCGGGCAGGTGCCCTACGTGGCTTCGTGCCTGACCGACAAGAGCGTGGTTATCTGCGCGGTGGTTGGCTTCCCCCTCGGCGCCGGCCTGAGCGACACCAAGGCCTTCGAAGCGGAACGAGCCATTGCCGCCGGGGCAGGGGAGATCGACATGGTGCTCAACATCGGCTGGCTGAAGGACGGACTGCTGGACGCCGTGCGCGACGATATTGCATTGGTCAAAAAAGCCTGTGGCGCCGTGCCATTGAAAGTCATCCTGGAAACCTGCCTGCTCAATGACGCACAGAAGGTTCAGGCATGCGAGATCTGTCGCGACCTGGGCGTGGCATTCGTCAAGACATCCACCGGGTTCAGTCGCAGCGGCGCTACCGCTGAAGACGTGGCCCTGATGCGCAAGACCGTGGGCGCCGGCGTTGGGGTAAAGGCATCCGGAGGTGTGCGCGATTATCCGACGGCCGTGAAGATGATCGAGGCTGGGGCGACACGGTTGGGCAGCAGTTCGGGGATTGCGATCGTAGGTGGAGCGGTGACGGCAGCGAGTGGCTACTGAGGGTTGTTTGTTTCTGGATGTGACTTAACTCGACTAAATAGTCATTTAGTTGAGTTGGGACTAAGGGCTGAGGATTCAGGGCAGGGAAAGAGCAAGCGTCGGTGTTCACTGACGCTCGACTGTCTATGTATGCTCCATGCGCGGTATGCAATCAAGACGGTTTCATCTTCCCTCAACAGGCAGAGCCGCACCAGGCTCTTAGCCTGATCGGTCGTCGAGCCAGCGCCCAGCCACAGGGCGCTGTGTCAAGCCGGCAGGCGCGGGACCGAGTGTTCAGCCGCTGCAATGGTGCTGGATGCTGAATCTCAAATGCACGCATGAGTCAGTATAGTTTTCACTGGGCTGGATCTCGACATGTGGGCTGAGCGAGCGCGACGAGTAATCGGGGTCAGGACGACATCGACAAGAACGATATTGGTGAAGAAGTTGCTACTGGAACGAATCGGCAGGTAATGACTGCAGCATTGTTCCTAGCGATGGATAACGAGCTGCTTCATGAGATGGAACGAGATAATCGTGATGCAGGGCTTGCCATGGTTTGAAACGTAGAGGGGGTTTTGTGTTGTAAACCGATGTGGAACGGCCCTGATTACGTAACATGGTATTACGCATAATGTATATTATGTTAAATAACGTTTCACGCCGATTATTGTCATGGCCTGTCGTTGCTGTGACCTGCCGGCTCTTGTTGCTCCAAGTCATGCCGAATGCTCCTAAGAATGCAAATACTGAGGGGGATGGGATTTGCCTTAGCTGCATTGAAAACCGCGCCCATCGATACAAAGGCCCGAGCCAAGACCTAGATTCCTATTAATCATCTTCATCGGTGATTGGATCCCGCTTCGTCGCTCGGGTGATGCTTCCGCATAGCTTGAGGACACAGCAGCGACCATCCAAGTTTAGGGTGTGAGGCCATTTCGGCCACGAATCTTCCTGCCCGATATTTCCACCGTTTCCAGTTCTGAGCTCTCATAGAAGTCGGCAGCGAATTGTATTCAGGCTGGGGACGTGATCGCTTACGTCTCCGTTCCAGGAGCAAGTGAACGCACCGCAGCGGTCACGATTGGTACAGCGGTAAGAATACGTTTGAGCTCGATCCCCAACGCCTCCCCTTCTGATTCAGCCCCCATTTGCCAAGCTCCGACCCCGTATTCCGCATGGTAGGTAGGGTTCGCCAACAGCATAACCTCGTCTGCCCGACGGATCAGAAGCAACGAAGCGTCAGGCTTGAAGCCATTCCACAGAAGACTGTCGTGACAAATGTGAGCTGACTCCATTGCATTCAGAACGCTGTTGCAGCGGCATGTTGAAGTCCCTTCACCACCCGCCGGCAACGTCCAAGAACATCGAAGAGAACAAGTCCACCGGCCTGATTCGCCGGATTGTCCTCTTTCTCGTAAGATCTGCTGACCTCAAAACGAGAGCCGGGTCGAAATCCAGAGTGCTCGCTCTACCTACGGCTGCTGCTAGACGACCTTCACGTCAGTCGCTCAAAAGCTGGTCAGCTGAGGACTAATGACCACCCTCCTCCTTAGGCCAGATTTCCGCCTTTGAGAGATGTCAGTAACCTCAAAAGGAGCGAGCTCAAGGCCCGCTGCGTACGCCTTTATCTTGCGCTTCCATGACGAGCCGAGTGCGGTCTTCGGGCAGCAGCATCCGCGCCGTGACCAGTTCGTCCGCCGCTTTGCGAACGGCAGCCACATAGGCGTCTTTCGTCGGGTAGCGCTCCTCCAGGGAGAGTCGAGGATCTGCAGCCTCGATTCGCTCGGCCTTGGTAGACGCAAAGGGGAGGAAGCTACCCTGAAAGTTACAAAAGCCACCGTCGAACAACTCGGGGCGGAAAGTGTTCCAGCCCGTGTAAGTGCCGATTGGGGCGCCCAGATACACATCGCGCACGCCGCCAACATCAATGCCGTCTGCATCCACTTGCGGTACCAGGATGCCGTAGCTGCCGACGCCTGCCTTGGGCGGTTCGTTCGTAAGGATGCCGGAGCTGTCTTGCGGGCGGAAATCCGGGCCGAAGTTCAACACTTGCAGGCTGTTGACAGCACCGGTGTAGCGCAACGCCGGGCGCGCAACGCCAGCATAGTTCGTGGCGGGGATGAGCGGGAAATGCACTCGGTCAGCCGGCACGAGCGTGCCGTTCGCCACCGAAGGTTTTACCGAGGCTGGCGGTGCGGTGTGGTCGCGTACCCAGCCGATGAGGTTGATGAACGCGGCGCGCATCGTCCACGTATGCGGATTCGGGTTCGATTGAATCTGACAAAGGCCGAAGGAGGGCGTGACGGGCAGTGGTAAGGCCGGCGGTGCGTGCTGGGTACTCGCCATAATGAAGGTGCGCACGTTTTCCGGTTCATCCGCATCGCGCAGGCCGAGTGGGTCGGTAAGGCCGAGCGATTGTCGCCCTTCCCAGAGTTCGAGTGCTGTCGCCATATGAAATATAAACGGGCACGTGCCGTTGGCGGTGCAGCGATCGAGCAGCCCCTGCGAGCGTCCGGTTATCGGATCGGTTTGCCGGCCATAGGTAAACGGGAAATCGTAGGCTGGATAGTCATGATCGACCTGCTGGCCCCAGGCGCGGCCAGGCTGGGCAAAGCGGATATTAAGCGGCATCAGGCCGCCGCCGATATGCGGCATCGCGCCATCATAGACCTGCTGTCCTTGCTCGCTGCGGTTGAATCCCAGCGCGATCATGCTGCGGATGAAACGCCCGGATTGCGAGGTGCCGATTATGATCGACTTGACCTTGGGCCCATGCACAACCGGGTTGGTAACCCCTGTATCGTCGCGCTCGGCTTTCTGGAAAAACGCCCCGACATCCCGTGCGATCGCAAAACCGATCCCCATCACCGCAGGATCCTTGGCGTGGTAAATCAGTTCGTATAGCTTGCCGGGTTGAAAACCGGTAGACAGGCATATCCGGGTTTCGTCAGGGGTATTGCAGTCGCCAAAACGCCAGTTACTCGTAGGGATCTCTTGCCGAGGCGCATTGGCGCGCGACCGCATTGTCAGGGTGGGCAGGAAACCATCCGCAAGCGGCTTGGTGTTGTCGGTTTCGACCGTTTTATAGCTTGTGTGAGGAGGCACGGTCGTGAACCAACCTGCGGAGAGGTCAAGACTCGCGGCAGGCGCGCGTGTGGTTAATTCGCTGCGGACCACACCAGTGACGGCCGTCCCATCGGTATTTATTGCAATGGGTAATTGCACGGTCATGCGATTTTCGCCAGGGACGATGTCCCCCTGCCAGGCGAACGAAATCAGCGTCGTGCCGAGCTGTTGCAGGAAACCGTCCCCGGCGACCTCCAAATTATTGGTGGCTGAAGAGCTGCCGCTCATGTCGGCATTAAATAATCCCATCGCGCGCTTGGCGCCCCGATTGGGTACGTCGAACAAGAGGATGTCATTGGACTTGGTAATGTCAGCGGGGCGCAGAATGGCGATATCAGTCGTATATTCCACCCTGCCGCGTTCGTTGCGTGGTGCGAGGTCGATGTCCTGAATGGTGCTATTTGCAGCGCTTGCCGGGTCCAGCTCGCCATGGGCGCGTGCGAAGATGCGCTCGTAGGCCCCGGTATCGCCAAAGCGTGCTCCGCCGAAGGCTGGCTCGGTCCGCAAAAGCTCAAGCCGCGTGATCTGCGCTTGAGCAGGCACGGCGATAACGGTCAGGGTGCTTGCTAGTGCTGCAGCTTGAACAAGGCGGTTCATCTCGGCTCCCGGTTCGCTCGGCAAGATTGAGCTTTGGACTCAACCTTACGATGGCAAGCGCTACCATGACAATGCGGCGATCTTGCAGAGTTGCCTCAATGACCATCGCTCGTTCACCGGCTGGCTTCAAAAATCCATTCTCAACGGGCGCGCTGATGCATAGTAATACTGCGAAAAGCTTATATTCCCACTCCCTTCATATCGTCTGAATGGACGAAGCATAATTTGTTACCTTCAGGATCGCGGCAATACGCGCATATCGCAAACCGGTAATCTCATTTACCCGCCGTGACCTTGCCACGGAACACCCAAAATCCCCATGTGTTGTAAGCAAGCGTCACAGGTACCAATACTGCAAAGCCCGCAAGCATAAAGGCCTGACTCGAGGTTGGGGAAGATGCTTGGCTGATCGTCAATGAAGGGGGAAGGATCAAAGGATAGAGGACAACGATAGCGGCAACGAAAGCCACCCCGAACCATCCTAGCACCGCGAACAAGGGCAGAAACT
Organism: Pseudomonas poae; assembly: GCF_001439785.1. Taxonomy (GTDB): domain Bacteria; phylum Pseudomonadota; class Gammaproteobacteria; order Pseudomonadales; family Pseudomonadaceae; genus Aquipseudomonas; species Aquipseudomonas poae. The sequence continues at coordinate 53,224 of NZ_JYLI01000001.1, forward strand.
CAAGGCGGCTGAAGAACGCCCAATAAAAGCCTGCCACTAACGCACCCTGGAGTACTAAAAGCGGCAGGCTCAGGCTGGAGCTCAGAAGATGATCTCGGTAAAGCGGGTTGGACATACTGGTCCATAGCAGGATCGCCGTCATCCCGAGCAGGGTCATCCAGCCGAGTGTCCGCGCCTGGCCTTTCGCGGCAGCTTGCAATTGCCCTTCGGTGCGCCACACCAGCCAGCAGCTACCCAGCAGCGCGTAGCCGATCACCAGCGCCATGCCGCATGTCAGCGGAAATACGCCCAGCCATTCCCAGCCGTGGCCGCTGAACCTGCCCTTCTCTTGCTCGACGCCCTGCACGACGCATCCCATGATGAGTCCTTGGCACAGCGTCGCGATCAGCGAACCGGCCACAAGGCTGATGTCAAGCCAACGCTTCATTCGCGTCGACGCGTCAGCGCGGAATTCAAGTGCAACCGCCCTGGCGATCAATGCCAGCAGCATCGCAATGAGCGGGATGTAGAGCGCGGAAAACAACACGCTGTACACCACCGGAAACAGCGCCAGCAACCCTCCGCCACCCAGCACCAGCCAGGTTTCGTTGCCATCCCAGATGGGCAGGATGGAGTTGACCATTATCTTTTTCTCATCAGGAGCGTGACGCGTCGCCAGGAGCATCCCGACACCCAGATCGGTCCCATCCAGAATCACATAAAGAATGATTGTAAACGCGATCGCGGCCGCCGCCAGATCGGGTAACAACGCTTCAGACATGAACATGACGATCCCTCCCTACTCTGGCGCTTATTGGCGGGTGTCCGCCGTTTCTACCGGCAGTTGCCTGACTGCTCGCAATAGATAGAAAAGACCCACCCCGAAAACCAGCACATACATGACCACGATGGCGAGCATGCTGCCCGCAACGAATGAAAGGGGTTGCTGCGAATGGCTGTGAACGGTGCGCATCAATCCGTAGACCGTGAAGGGCTGTCGGCCGACTTCGGTGACGATCCATCCGCACAGCATTGCCACGAACCCGGCCGGCGCCATCAGGACTGAACAGCGAAGCAACCACCGACATTCAAAAAGGCCACCGCGCCAGCGCAGGAAAAGACTGGCAATGCCCAGGGCCACAATCAGCAAGCCGAGGCCGACCATGATGCGAAACGCATAGAAAACCACGGCCACCGGCGGGATATCTTGCGCGGCGAACTCATCCAGGCTCTGTATGGTGCCGGTCCAATCATGGCGCAGGTACAGCGAGCCAAGATGAGGGATTGCCACTTCGAAATCGTTTCTACGCAGGGTCTGGTCGGGTATCGCAAACAGCCTGAGTGGCTCACCCTCGCCCGCTTCCGGACGCCGCCATGAACCCTCAATGGCGGCCAGCTTTTGCGGTTGGTAATCCCGTGTATTTTCACCGTGCAAGTCCCCGGCCACGATCTGAAGGGGCCCGACTAGCGCCGCCATCCACAGGGCCATTGAAAACATCAGCCGCGCGCTGGCGTGACGGCTGTTGCGCAATAGATGCCACGCGGCAACACCGCCGACCAGCATGGCAGTGCCGAGAAATGCTGCGAGGCTCATGTGAACCATGCGATACGCAAATGAGGGATTGAAGATGATCTGAAGCCAGTCTTCGGGTACGAACCGGCCATCTTCGGCGATGCTGAAACCGGCAGGCGTGTGCATCCATGAATTGGCTGACAATATCCAGAATGCACTGAATAACGAGCCAACGGCCACGGCACACGTAGACAGAAAATGCAGGCGCGGGCCGACTTTATTCATGCCGAACAGCATGACCCCGATGAAGCCGGCTTCCAGAAAAAACGCGACCATGACTTCATAGAACATCAGCGGCCCCAGAATACCTCCCGCTCGATTGGCCAGTGCGCCCCAGTTAGTCCCGAACTGAAACTCCATGACCAGCCCGGACGCAGTCCCCACGGCAACCGTCCAGGCAAAGATTTTCAGCCAGAACGTATAGACATCCCTGTAGATCTGACGCTTGCGCCATAACCACAGGGCTTCCAGCACCATCAGATAATTGGCCAGGCCTATGGAAAAGGCAGCAAGCACGATATGAAAGCTGATGGTGAACGCAAACTGATAGCGCGCCAGCATCAATGCGGATTCCAACGGTTCCATGTGCAGGCTCCGATCAGGCGTCGCTGGGCTTGCCAGTAAACTGGCTGATCGGTTTGTCGACCGGCCTTTTCATCCCCTCGCCCATTGCCTTCAAGCCTTCGAGAAGCGGTGTAATCGCATGCCAAAGCGATTCGTCATGCAGCAAACGGTAGGTGCCTTTGACACCCGGAGCGAGATTGTCATGATCCGGCGCGCGCCATTGGCTTACGGCGGCGCCAGCGTCTTTCAGCGCAAACACCAGTCGGTAGAATTCATCGGGCTGAACACGTGAAAGTGCCATCGCCAAAATCGACAGATTCTGGATGACATTGAGCGTGCCGTCCTTATTGAGGCCGTCCACCAGCACGTTGGTAATCGCCGTGTTGGCGCAGACCAAATCATTGACCATGCGCAAAACGCCGTGTTGATGCAGGCTCTGAAGCAGGCGATCCAGTTCATCCTTCGCGTCAGGCTCGGTCTTGGTCGGTTTGACGTCGTAATCGATAGGCTCAGCCATTAAAACCTCTCCGGGTGGGGCGCCGGGGTATCGATCGGCGCGTAATCGTCTCTGGCCCATTTCACGGCCACGTCTATGCCCTTGTTCGGCGTCCTGTGGCCATGCCGGAAATTTGCCGGTGGCAATGGCGGACGGTGGCGTGGCGCCTTCAGGACCTCCATTTTCACCGCGGTTTCCTTATAGGCAGGCGTATTGACGTCCGGGTCGTGATGTTCGCCAGTGAGTTCATTGATGCCGGGTTTGCCTTGGTGAATCGGCATAAAGAGTACCTTTGCGCTCACACGATCGGTGATCACCACTGGCGCAGAGACCGATCCACGTCGCGAGGTGATACGTACCATTGTCCCCTCCTGAAGGCCACGTTCGGCGGCAAGCTCGGGGCTGACTTCGACAAACCAGTCAGGTGACAACGAATCGATGCGGTCTCCACGTCCCGTCTGGTTGTTGCCCTGGAAGTGTTCGAGCATGCGTCCGTTGTCCAGCATCAGGTCGAATTCACGGTCGGGCGCTTCTGCCGGGCTTTTCCACTCGAGCGGATACAGCACGGCCTTGCCATCGTCGGTGTGGAACCGCTCGGTGTAGAGCAATGGCGTGTCAGTGCCATCTGGCTTAACCGGCCAGAGCAGGGAGTTCCAGCCGTCCAGACGCTCATAACGGGCGCCAGCAAACAGGGTCGAAATATTCGCGACTTCCTCCATTATTTGCGCGGGATGCTCATACCCCCAGTCATGCCCCATGCGCTTGGCCAGCTCGGTCAGGATGCGCCAGTCCGGCAGGCTGTTTCCCAGCGGTGGAAAGACTTCATAAAAACGCTGGATCCTCCGTTCGGTGTTTACGAACGTCCCCTCCTTTTCAACGCTAGGGCAGCCTGGCAACACGACATCGGCAAATTGCGCGGTGCGACTGAAAAAAATATCCTGGACCACCATGAAGTCCAGATGCTTGAAGGCTTCATGCACGTTTTCCGTGTCGGCATCCGAGAACGCCGTCTCTTCACCAATGATGTACATCGCCTTGATCTTGCGTTGCGCGGCATGCTCGACCATCAGGAAATTGTCTTCGCCGACCTTGTTGGACAACTGCTCGGGGGCCACCCCCCAGGCTTTTGCCCACTTGGCTCTCACCGCTTCGTCAGTGACCTTTTCGTAGCCGGGATAAACATTTTTGAGGCAACCGAAATCACTGGCCCCCTGGACATTGTTGTGTCCGCGCATCGGGTAACCGCCCGTGCCAGGGCGCCCATAGTTACCGCTGACCAGCAACAGGTTGGAGAGCGCCGTACTGGTGTCCGCACCATGGCTGTGCTGAGTGATGCCCATCGCCCACAGCAGGCACACGCTTTTGGCGTCTGCGATCATCTGGGCTGCCCTGACCAGGTCAGGCTGGGATAGGCCTGTGATTTGCGAGGCGAATTCCAGCGTAAACGGTTCAAGCGAGCGCCGGTATTCATCCACCTGATTCACACGTGTGTCCAGAAATTCCTTGTCCACCAGGTCGTGGTCGAACAGATAACGTGACATGGCACTGGCCCAGACAATGTCGGTGCTGGATTTGATCTGCAGGAAGAGATCGGCGCGCTCGGCCATCTCATGTTTGCGTGGATCGACCACGAGCAGCTTTTGCCGCTTGTGCTTGCGTGCGGCCTTGATTTTAGAAGCGATGACGGGATGATTCTCCGCCAGGTTGCTGCCCACCAGGACGATCAGATCCGCCTGTTCCAGGTCGGCGATCGTGCCTGCGTCGCCGCCATAGCCCACCGTGCGAAAAAGCCCTTGGGTGGCCGGGTTCTGGCAGTAGCGCGACGAGTTGTCGACACTGTTGGTGCCGATGATCAAGCGCGCTATTTTCTGCGTCAGGTAGGCCTCTTCGTTGCTGGCCTTGCTTGAACCGATGAAACCGATGGCGTCGGCGCCGTGCTCGCGCTTGATCGCCAAGAGGCGCTCGGCGACCACCGTCAGCGCTTCTTCCCAGCTCGCCTCACGAAATCGACCGTTATCGCGGATAAGCGGTGTCGTCAGGCGTTTTTCGCTGTTGATGAAATCCCAGCCGAACTTGCCTTTGATGCAGGTCGAAATGCCATTGGCCGGTGCGTCTATTACCGGCTGCACTTTCAGCAGGTGCCGGTCCCGCGTCCACATTTCGAACGAACATCCCACGCCGCAATACGTGCATACGGTTTTGGTGCGTTTGATTTCAGGCTGGCGCCAGTGCATGTCCATGACGGAAACGGCAGTGATGGGCGGTGCGCCAACAGTGTTTTCGAGGGTTTTCACTGCATCGATAAGCGGACGCTTGATGTGCTCGGGCATTGATGTCAAAGGCCCGGCATCCGGCTGCATGGTTTTTTCAAGCAAGGCGTTGCAGGGACAAACGGTGACGCAGTGGCCGCAGCTCACACAGCTGGACCCTTCAATCGTGGTGCCGCCATCCCACAACACCCGTGGATGGTCCATGCTGAAATCGATACTCAAGGTCTCGTTGACCTCGACGTTCTGACACGCCTCGACGCAGCGTCCACAGAGGATGCATTGGTCGGGATCGTAGGAGTAGAACGGATTGGAGTGGTCTTTGCCGTAGGGCTTGCGCTGGTACTTGTAGCGCTGGATCGCCGGATTGAGATCGGCGACGGTATTGTGCAGCGTGCAGTCTCCGGTGTTGTGTTCGCAGACGCTGCAATACAGCTCATGCTTGGCAAGAATCCGGTCGAGGCCTTCTTCCTGGGCGGCTTTTACGCGAGGCGCGTCACTCACCAGTTGCATGCCGTTGGCAGTACGCACGGTACAGCCGCGAACCATTTCGCCATTGTGCTCGATCCAGCAGACATCGCAGGTCTGAATCGGCCCGAGGGCTCGGTGATAGCAGACGTGGGGCAAGTCGATGCCCTTCTCCGCGAGGAAATCGATCAGCGGCTGGTCGGTTTTTCCGTGAAGGATGCGACCGTTGTATTCGACGCTGCACTGGATATCGTCACTCATGGAAACCTGCCCCGTTTGCCGATTTATTTGCCTTTGCATTGGCCCCGTGAGAACGCCAGGAAGGATGCGTAGGCAGAAATGTTCAGTTACAGAGTCGATATTATCGAGGCGAAAACCGTTCAAAATTTTTGCTGGCCGACGTTGTGAACGGTCATTCCCGAGCTTGAGTTGATTGCGCCGCCCAAATGCCGACGCAATCGTCAACGAGCGTTACTCGAGAGTCGCCTCCTTCAGTGACTGACGCGCCATACCACTTTGCCATGCACGTGTTCGCTGCTCAGGAAATCCAGCACCTGCGAGGCCGCTTTCAACACCAGCAGCACTCACTTGTTCAGCAATGTTACGCAACACCTCTGTAATGCAACCGGTATTCCGGGGCACTTCGCTCCGGGGCCGTTTGGAGCCAACGCTTTATTTCTATAATCTTGTCCTGAATACGGCTACTTGAAAGGAAGTTCCGAGTTGAGCAAACCGATCATGCTTTTACGCCGAGGCTTCGCCTCCATGCGCTGGCGAACTAGAGTCACGCTATGGATTGCGGCAACTATTGCCGGCCTACTGGTGGTGGCTTTCGCTAGGCTGGCAGACATTGCCCTGGCACAGTTTGCTCAACAGAACGCTGAGCGAGCGTGGCTTCCTCTTATTTACACCCCACTGATCGGCATGCTCGTAGTCTGGCTGACAACACGCTTTTTCGTGGGCGCCCAAGGCAGCGGAATTCCTCAGGTAATCGCAGCAACACGACTTGCGCGTCAAGGTAAGCCAATTAACAGACTGGTTTCACTCCGCATTGCTTTTGCCAAGATAAGCCTTGGAACTCTGGCGTTGACAGGCGGTTTTTCGGCAGGGCGTGAGGGGCCCTCAGTTCAGGTTGCCGCATCCATCATGCACTTCTTCCACCGCTTCCTGCCCAATGCGCGAATCGTACGCAGCGAGGATCTCATTCTGGCGGGAGGCGCGGCAGGTATCGCGGCAGCATTCAATACACCCCTGGCAGGGATCGCATTCGCTGTAGAAGAGCTAGGACGCAAGCTGGAGACGCGTACCAGCGGCGTTCTTCTCAGCACCATCATACTTTCTGGGATGGTTGCCATTGCCTTGCAGGGAAACTACAACTACTTCGGTCATTTCGGCGTTCAGGACATAAACCTCGACATAGTCGTCCCGGCATTAGTCATAGGAATTGGATGTGGGCTATTGGGTGGTTTGTTCAGCCGAATGTTGTTATGGCCGCAGCGGCATCCACACCTAATGATCTGGCAATGGCGGCGCCTGCACCCGGTGTGGTTTGCCGGCATCTGTGGATTGGTCGTCGCTATATTGGGGTGGCTGAGTGGCGGAATGTCGTTCGGTAGTGGCTACGGCATTACCTCTCAGGTCATCGCATCCGATGTAGTCCTGCCATGGCACGCGCCCATTACTCGCTTCCTGGCGACCGTAGTGACCTATTTCTCTGGTATTCCAGGCGGTATTTTCGCCCCTTCGCTGGCTGTAGGGGCTGCAGTCGGCGCCAATACCGCAGAGCTATTTCACTTGGCCGCTCAGCCCACTATTGCTCTTTGCATGGTTGCTTTTCTGGCTGCCGTTACTCAATCGCCAATTACCTCCGCAATCATTGTGATGGAGATGATTAATAGCCACAGCATGGTGATCAGTCTCATGGCGGCAGCCCTGATCGCCAAGGCTGTCAGTTCAAGAATGGGCCCTGAGTTGTATCAGCAGTTGGCGCGAGGCTTTCTCGAGAGTGCAGAACCTGCCACTAAGCCAAAGAATCCTGCTCGATAAGCCTACCGCGTGGTCGTTCTGGCCAGTGAGCTCAGTTGATCCTTCTCATGCTGCAGCGCTAACGTGTGCTCTGCACGAGTGATCAGAAGATCCACGTGCCTGTCGCATGCGTCCTTAAAGATCGCTGGGTTTATTTCAGCGAGACTGATGAGGGCTTTCAACAGGCGCACGTTAACTTCCAGCAAAGCTGCACCGTCCCTGCTGATCGGGGCAAAAAAATCATCGAACAGATCATCAACCGTCAATCCTCGGAGAAAGACCTGCTTACACCCTTGGTCTGTTTGCGAGCTAGAGAAGGGAGGCTTACTCCAGCAAGTTAAAGTCCTCACTCCCCGGCCAATGACATCGATGGCTGTTCCAGGGTCGTTCACCGCAGGCGATAAGGCGCGAGAAGCGATTTCCGAGAGCACACAAAGTCCGAAGCGTGGATCATTTTCATAGGTTCGACGGACGCCGATGGTTAGGGTCGCAAGAATCCTCTCTCTTGCAGTACCGGTATCACCGGCCATCGAATTGCCTAAGCTCACAATGTGAAGGAGTGGCATTCCCTCGTGCACAAATGTCCCAGGAAGCACCTCCAGATAAATCTGTACTTGGTCGTCCTGCGCGAAAGCTCCTAGTGCGCTTACATCAATATGTTGCACATAGCCTGTCAGCTCACTTTTGACTGTAATTGCGCCAGAAGGTAGCGACAGATCGTTCGGGAAAGCTGAACCGCCCAAGTAGGGCCACTGAACACGTTGAGTGATTGCCTCTATCGCAGCCTTCTCGACGCGGTCGATGGTTTCACCAACCCTTCCGAGCTTTGACAGGTGATCGATCCAGCGCAGGAGCATATAAACGATCAGGATGACCACAATTATCGTTACTGCGAACAGCAAAACCCGACCTTGCGCGCCATAAGCACCCGTGCTCAACGCGATGATCCCCACCAAGCTAAACAGGAATGAGCCTATAAACGTGGCAAGGGCGTTTTGGGTCGTGGTGTCTTCCATCACCAAGGTGGTGGCACGCGGTGTCACTCCGCTGCTCGCGGCCCCATAAGCGGTGACCATCGTGCTCAACGAGAAGGTTGTGACGGCCAACATGCTGGAGGCAATGATCCCCAGAATTTTGTCTACGGCATCTGCGCCTATGCGCGCTGGCAATGACTCCGGAATGAAGTCTTTGAATACAACAGCGAGCAGTGCCGTAGCCACACCTAGAAGGGAGAATAGGGAGGCTCTGAACCACAGCCGTTTGGTGAGTTGATTCGTTGCCCAACGCCAACGAGCGATCATGTGCAATCCTTCAGTGACTACGTCAGTTGAGTCGCGAACAGGCCAGAAGTTTTATGTTGCCGTGATTGCGCGCGTAATCTTTACGAACCCTTGCAGCTTGATGAAGAGACGTTGTGAAAACATTGACGTTGTTTGTTCAGGTAATGGCGTCTCAGAGCGTCAGGTTATCGCGCGCCACGTACGTTGTTTTCTCGCCGCGAGAAGACTCTGCAGCCTGATGCGCCGGCATTGAAAAAAACCTGATTTTTTTCGATGGCACACCACCAAAGGTGCACTAATTGCTGCCACTGCAAACGCGTCAAGACGTGCCGAGCGCTCCGATGCAGGTCATTCAGCCCATACCTGTGGAGCCTGCAACATCCGCTCTTCCTGTCATTCCCGAGTATTCCTCAGGTGTGCATATCAATTTCGATGTAACAGGGTATTGGGCGCAACCCCAAATGCCTTTCGAAACGCATGACTAAAGTGGGAGAAGTCGGAAAAACCAAACTCTAGCGCAGCCTGGGAAACGCTACGCACTTGACCGCGCTCAATCGCTTCGCGGCTGGCATTCAGGCGTTCTTTCCATATTTCGGCAACAGGTGTCTTCTGGTAGCGCGCGAAGGCGCGAGTAACGGTTCGCGTGGACACGTTGTGGGCCTGGGCGATAATTTCAATCGACAGGTCCGGCTCGGTCAAGTGTCGTTGGATGTAATGCATGATGCGGCTATAGAGGTCCAGTTCCTGATGCGTCGTTTTCAAGTCCTGAAGTTCCAGGCTGATAACAAGCAGATCAAGCAAGGCATCAGAATAACGCTTCGAAATGCTCGCATCCTGCAACGACGCCGGTGTGGACGCCGCTTGGCGTAACATTTCACGCAGCGGGACTACACCAGGGCGTCGGTCATCGAGGACCATTGCAGTGTAATCGGCGATGCGCGGCAATCGCTCTGTCAACAAGGCGCGCGGAATACGCACGAGGTGGTTCTCGGTACCACCGAAACTGAATCGAAACGCTTGGTTTGCGTCATAAAGAAACAAATTTCCAGCCGCCAGGTTGGTTTTTCTCGCGCCCTGCTCGATCTGCCCATGGCCATTGCGCGCGAAACCCAGCCATAGATCTTCGGCCGGACCGCTACGCAAATGCCGCTCCGAACGTTCCCAATAATGCAGCGGCGATGACAGCGAACATATGTCCAAATTGCCCACGGTATTGACGGCGAGCGCGCCGTCAAAACTGCTCTGTGACAGGGGTTTACTGTCGGCTGCAAGGCAATGACGGCAGACCACCTCTTTCCAGTAATCAAAGCGACGTGGTGCGGCAACGGCAAGGGTCGAATAATGAGTGCTTGGGTTCATGGCGCCGGCCTCGGTGTAGCAATACGGTAAGAGCTCTATAAGTGTTTATTGGGTTTTCAGATAAGCAATTATTAGGCCAGGCGCATTGTTCAGGAAGTTCGTACGGCTCGTGCCTAGACCTGAGTCCATTTCGGGGCACAAGTGCACCATTGCCGTCATGCTTGACCTTCGGTTCACACCTTGTCCTAGCCAACCAAACAGTTGTCTCGCCAAACAAAGCGCACGCCCGCCGCGCGGATTAATTTCCATCTCACAGCGCTCAATCCCCCGCTGATGAGGCACGCCATGTATCGACAACCCTCGCAACCTTCGCCTGACGCCTTCTGGCTTTTGCAGACCCGGGACCTGGTACCCGAAGAATCGGCTTACTGGCTGCTCGAATGGGGGGCTTTGAAGCTGCTGCACCGACGGCGAACCGCCGCTCATCTCGACATCAATACGGCCAGTACGCCTGAACCGAAAAAATAACGAGGAGCTCAAGATGGAATCTGCAATCGATAAACATCTCAAATGCCCGCGCACCCTGTCTCGCCGCGTGCCCGAGGAGTACCAGCCGCCGTTTCCGATGTGGGTGGCGCGTGCTGACGAGCAGTTGCAACAAGTGGTGATGGCTTACTTGGGCGTGCAATATCAAGGCGAGGCGCAACGCGAGGCTTCACTGCAGGCCATGCGGCATATCGTGGGCAGTTTCAGCCTGGCCGACGGCCCGCAGACCCACGATTTGACCCACCATACCGACAACAGCGGCTTTGATAATCTTATTGTCGTGGGTTACTGGAAAGATCCGGGCGCCTACTGCCGCTGGTTGCGTTCAGCCGAGGTGAATGGCTGGTGGACATCTCCGAAGCGTCTCGGCGAGGGCCTGGGTTACTTCCGTGAAATCACCGCGCCACGGGCTGAGCAGTTCGAAACCCTGTACGCGTTCCAGGAAAACCTGCCGGGTGTCGGCGCGGTTATGGACACAACCAGTGGCGAAATCGAAGAGCACGGTTATTGGGGGTCGATGCGAGACCGTTTCCCGATCTCCCAGACCGACTGGATGAAGCCGTCCGATGAACTGCGAATCGTCGCGGGTGACCCCGCAAAAGGCGGTCGAGTCGTGGTGCTGGGTCATGACAATATTGCGCTGATTCGTTCGGGCCAGGACTGGGCGGATGCCGAAGCGGAGGAGCGCTCGCTGTACCTCGATGAAATCCTGCCGACCTTGCAGGACGGCATGAATTTCCTGCGGGACAATGGCCAATCCCTGGGCTGCTACAGCAACCGCTTCGTGCGCAATATCGATATGGAGGGCAATTTTCTCGATGTGAGCTACAACATCGGCCACTGGCGCTCACTCGAAAAACTCGAACGCTGGGCCGAATCGCACCCCACCCACCTGCGTATTTTCGTGACGTTTTTCCGTGTGGCGGCGGGGCTGAAAAAACTGCGGCTGTACCACGAAGTGTCAGTGTCAGACGCCAAAAGCCAAGTGTTCGAGTACATCAACTGTCACCCGCAAACCGGAATGCTGCGCGACGCGCAACCGGCGAAAACCTGAACGCCAGCTGCGTTACAGCCCACTTGGACTTCAGCTAGCTTGCCGCCTTAGCCGCGCGGCACGGCATCCCTTTGCAAGGAATTCACCATGAAAAACAAGTTCCGTCTGCTGACACTCACCAGCGTATTGCCCGCGCTGCATGCCAACGCGGTCGAGGTGGCCCCTGGCGATTATGAGCAATATCCCGTCGGCGCGACCATCGGTGCGATTTACTATCAGCACTCCACCACGAACTCGGCCTACAACAACGGCCATAAGGTCAGCGCGGATTTCAACCTGAACTCCGACGTCGGCATTCTGCGTTTGCTGCATGTCTACGCACTGAGCGACACGCTCACCATCGACCCGCAATTCCTGTTGCCCTTCGGCCACGTCTCCACTGGTGGCGACGCCTCGGCGCTGGGCAGCACGCGGGGCATCGGAGACCTGATCCTGACCGCGCCGCTCAAGTGGCGGCTCAACGAAGCTCGCGACACCTTAAGCATCGCACCCTATGTATATGTGCCCACGGGCACTTACGACAAGGACGATGCGCTGAACATCGGTGAGAACCGCTGGAAGTTCGAATTGCAGAGTGCCTACGTCAAGCACTTCACCGAACACTGGGCGATGGACCTGGTGGGCGGCGCGACCTGGTATGGCGCTAACACCGATTTCGGCGCCAATGGCGACCGTCTCAAGCAGGATGTTTCTTACGCGGCGCAGGTGATGGGGCGTTATATGCCTGACGCCAGCACCGCGTTCGGTATCGGCTTCGGGCGGACCTGGGCCGGCGAGACCAACGTCGAGCATGTCAACCAGGACAACGAAATTGGCACCACTAACTTCCGCGTCACAGCCACCAAGTTCTTTACCGCCCAGGACCAGATCCAACTGCAGTTGGGCAAGGACCTTTCCGTGGAGAACGGCCCCAAGGAAAACTTCCGGATGAACCTGCGCTACGCGCGCGTGTTTTGAAATAGCTTGCGCCCGTATCTGCACTCTGTAGGAGCGAGCTCGCAAAGAACTCTTAAGCGCCGCATTTTATTCAGGAAGCACGCGTTATCGTTGATGTTTTTCGCGATCAAGCTCGCTCCTACAGAGGGCGATGCCTCCTTAACTGACTGGCATTGAGGCAAGCCCGCTACTACAGCGTGCAGAAAACCAGAGGCCTGTCCGTTTCAACCAAGCCACTGTCTTTTTCAGCCAAGCCTTTGTGGGTCAGCCGGGATTATCTTGAATTCCACAGCTCACAGGCCATTACGATAAGGAATGCCTCACGATGGCAATCGTTCGCCCCACCCTTGGACAGCTACTGGACACCGCCGGCAGCCTGCACATGCAACTCGATCGTGAGCAGGCCAGTGAATACCTGGCGTTGATGCAGCCGAGCTTCGACGCCTACGACCTGATCGACGCGCTGCCCGACTGCATCCCGTCAATACGATACGAGCGCACGCCGGGCTATCGCCCCTCGGCGGCGCACAACCCGCTCAACGCCTGGTATGTGCGCACTGAGGTCAACGGTGCACCCACTGGCACGCTGGCGGGCAAGACCGTTGCACTCAAGGACAATATTTCCCTGGCCGGCGTGCCCATGATGAATGGCGCCAAGCCTTTGGACGGCTTCGTACCGTCGTTCGACGCCACTGTCGTCACCCGCTTGCTGGATGCGGGCGCGACCATACTCGGTAAGGCAACGTGCGAGCACTACTGCCTGTCCGGTGGTAGCCACACGTCCGATCCCGCGCCGGTGCACAACCCCTACCGCCAGGGTTTTTCGTCGGGTGGTTCCTCTTCCGGCAGCGCCGCGTTGGTGGCCACAGGCGAGGTCGACCTGGCGGTCGGCGGTGATCAGGGCGGGTCGATCCGGATTCCTTCGGCCTTCTGCGGCACTTACGGAATGAAGCCGACCCACGGGCTGGTGCCTTACACCGGCATGATGGCCGTCGAAGCGACTATCGACCATGCCGGCCCCATCACCGCCACGGTGCGCGACAACGCGTTGATGCTGGAGGTCATGGCGGGCGCCGACGGGCTCGATCCGCGCCAGGCCGCGCCCCGGGTCGACACCTACAGCGATTACCTGGAGCGCGGTGTGCGAGGTTTGCGGATCGGCATCCTGCAGGAAGGCTTTGCACTGGCCAACCAGGATCCGCGCGTCGCCGCCTCGGTGCGCCATGCCATCGCCCGGTTTGCCCAACTGGGCGCACAGGTCGAGGAGGTGTCGGTGCCGGAACACACGATCGCCGGTGCGCTGTGGCTCCCCATCGGCTGTGAAGGCCTGACCATGCAAATGATGCACGGCAATGGCGCCGGCTTTAACTGGCAAGGGCTGTATGACGTCGCGTTACTGGACAAGCAGGCGCAATGGCGCGAGCAGGCCGATGCGTTGTCCGCCTCGCTCAAGCTGTGCATGTTCGTGGGGCAATACGGCCTGGACCGCTACAACGGGCGGTTCTACGCCAAGGCGCAAAATCTGCGGCGCATGGCGCGGGCCGGTTATGACGCGGCCCTGGCGCGCTACGACCTGCTGGTGATGCCCACCGTGCCCGTCGTGGCCCAGCCCCATCCGTCAGCGGATTGCTCGATCACCGAATACGTGGCCCGTGCGCTCGAAATGATCGGCAACGCCTCAGCCCAGGACATCACCGGCCATCCGGCCATGTCGATTCCCTGCGGCCTGGTGGACGGTTTGCCGGTCGGCCTCATGCTGGTGGGCAAGCATTACGCCGAAGGCACGATTTATCAGGCCGCTGCCGCCTTCGAGGCGGCTGTCGACTGGAAAAACCTCTAGCCGGTTCGGTCCCCGTGAAACGTACAAACAATAAAGCCATCAGGCGCTGCTTCGAAGCTCAATGATGAGGAACCCCATGATGAAGACCCATGAGAACAACACGTCGACTCCTGGCGAGCGCGCGCAGGCGTTATTCCAAGTGCTCAAGCAAAAAGAGCTGATTCCCGACGGTTACATCGAACAGCTGACACAGCTGATGGCGCACGACTGGAGCCCGGAGAACGGCGCCCGGGTGGTGGCCAAGGCGTGGGTGGACCCGCAGTTTCGCGAGCTGTTGCTCCGGGATGGCACCGCCGCGTGTGCCCAGTTCGGCTATACCGGCCCACAGGGCGAATACATTGTGGCCCTGGAAGACACCGCGACACTGAAAAACGTGATTGTGTGCAGCCTGTGTTCCTGCACCAACTGGCCCGTCCTCGGCTTGCCTCCCGAGTGGTACAAGGGCTTCGAGTTCCGCGCGCGGCTGGTCCGCGAAGGCCGCACTGTCCTGCGCGAACTAGGCACAGAGCTACCGAATGCTGTCACCGTCAAGGTCTGGGACACCAGCGCCGAAACCCGCTACCTGGTGCTGCCCGTAAGGCCCGTGGGCAGCGAGGCCATGGATGAAGAGGCGTTGCGCGCACTGATCACCAAGGATGTTCTGATCGGCGTTGCGCTGCCGCACGTCGCGTAGCCACGGCGCTTTGTTCCTTTAACTTTCCAGAGGTATGCACAATGGATGGCTTTCACGATCTCGGCGGTTTCCAGGGCTTTGGCAAAGTCCCCCACACCATCAACAGCCTGAGCTACACACCGGTGTTCAAGCAGGACTGGGAGCACCTGGCCTACAGCCTGATGTTCATCGGCGTCGATCACTTGAAAAAGTTCAGCGTGGACGAAGTCCGTCACGCCGTCGAACGCCTGGATGTGCGGCAACACGTGGGCACGCAGTACTACGAGCGTTATGTCATCGCGACCGCCACCCTGCTGGTCGAAACAGGCGTGATCACCCAGGCAGAGCTCGACCAGGCCCTGGGCTCGCACTTCAAGCTGGCGAACCCCGCCCACGCCAAGGGCCGCCCGGCGCTCACCGGTCGGCCGCCGTTCGAATTGGGTGACCGCGTGGTGGTTCGAGACGAGTACGTGGCGGGCCATGTGCGCATGCCGGCTTATGTACGTGGCAAGGAGGGCGTGGTCCTGCATCGCACCTCGGCGAAATGGCCGTTTCCCGACGCGATCGGGCATGGCGATACCAGCGCGGCGCATCAGCCCACCTACCACGTCGAGTTTCGCGTAAAGGACCTGTGGGGTGACGCCGCGGATGAAGGTTTCGTAGTGGTCGATCTTTTCGAAGGCTACCTGGATAAGGCCAAAACCTCGCAAGTGGTGAATGCATGATTGTCGGCGCCCAGTCGGGTCGATTACCGGTGACGGTACTTTCGGGCTTCCTCGGCGCCGGAAAAACCACCCTGCTCAACCACATCCTGCGCAACCGCGAAGGCCTGAAAGTGGCGGTCATCGTCAATGACATGAGCGAAGTCAACATCGACGCCGAAGCGGTGCAGCGCGACGTAGCGCTGCAGCGTGGTACCGATGAACTGATCGAGATGAGCAATGGTTGCATCTGCTGCACGCTGCGCGCCGATTTGCTCGAACAGATCAGCGCCCTGGCCCGCCAGCAGCGTTTCGATTACCTACTCGTCGAATCCACCGGGATCTCCGAGCCGATGCCGGTCGCGGAAACATTCGCCTTCCTCGACGCGCAGGGCTTCAGCCTCAGCGAACTGGCACGGCTTGACACGTTGGTGACGGTGGTTGACGGCAGTCAGTTTCAGTCACTGCTGGCATCGCCTGACAGCATAGCGCGCGACCACGCGCCTGCCCGCCCGCTGGCGGATCTGTTGATCGAACAAGTGGAGTACGCCAACGTGATTCTCGTCAACAAGCTGGACCTGATCGGTGAGTCGGGTTACCTGGCGTTGCACTCGGTCCTCGCCAGCCTGAACCCATCCGCCCGGATCATGCCGATGACACACGGCCAGGTGGCGTTAGCCGCCCTCCTCGGCACCCACCTGTTCAATCTGCCCAGCCTGGCGGCGTCGCCGGGCTGGATGCAGAAAATGGAGGCCGGCGACGCAGCGGCTTCCGAGTCGGACACCTATGGCGTGACGTCCTGGGTGTACCGCGAGCGCGCGCCGTTTCATCCGCAGCGCTTGCTCGATTTTCTCCAGCGTCCCTGGTGTAACGGTCGTCTGTTGCGCAGTAAAGGTTATTTCTGGCTGGCCAGTCGGCATCTGGAAACCGGCTTGCTCGCGCAAAGCGGCCAGCAATTCCAGTGGGACTATGTGGGCCGCTGGTGGAACTTCATCGAGCCGTCGCAATGGCCACGGGACGAATATCGCTTGCAGAGCCTCATGAGCAAGTGGGACGGGATTGTCGGCGACTGTCGGCAGGAATTGGTCTTTATCGGCCAGAGTCTGGATACCCAACGACTGCAGCGCGAACTCGACAACTGCCTGCTGAGCGCCGAGGAAATCGCCGTCGGCCCGCTGGCCTGGCAAGCACTGCCGGGGGCGGCCGCCTTTGACGCCGCCGCTTTGTCCGCGGGCGCCTTGGCTGTTGATCCCATTTAAGGAGGTGTTCCATGCTCTTTTTCAAGCGAACCACCCGCTGGGTATTGGCGCCCCTCGCTGACAGACTGGACCAGCCGGACCAGCCAGGCACCCCGTTGTCGTCGAACAACCCGTTGTTGCGCCGCATCCTGGCGAGCGTCGAGCGTGTGCTGCAGGAGCGGCGGGCGTTGAAGGAACAAACACGCACGCTGACGCTCGACGTCGCCGAGCTGAGCGCATGCCTGGCCGCGCGTGACAGGCTACTGCAGCAAGGGGAAGCCCGCCGGGCGCTGATTACCCAAGGTGCGGATGCACTGTTCTGGGAGCTTGAGCTGAAAGGGAACGCACTGGCACCTACCTGTGCGATGCACTGGAGCGCTGGCCCATCGCCCGATACCCAAGCGATTGATCAACTGGGGCGTTGGAACGAACAACTGCATCCCGCCGACCGGCAACGCCATTTGACGGCCCTGGAGCGGCACCTGGCCGATCGCAGCGGACGTACGCGTTTAGCACTGGACGTGCGCATGGCGCTCGTGCCGGGAGGCGACTACCGCTGGTGCAGGTTGCAGGGTGATTCGCGCCGCGACCCGCACGGAGTGGCGGTTGCCATGGGCGGAAGCCTGCAGGATATTCACGAACAGTACATCCGGCACGAGGAACTAGAACTGGCGGCTGCGCGTTTCGAAATTTCCCGAGAAATGCTGCATGACGGGTTATGGGATATTGAGGTGGTGGCGGGCGACCCGGCGAATCCGAACAATGTCATCTGGTGGTCGTCGCAGATGCGCCGTCTGTTGGGCTGCGCCACAGTCGAGGAGTTTCCCAATACCCTGGAAAGCTGGACCTCGCGCTTGCATCCCGAAGACAGTGCACGGGCCATCGCTGCGTTTGTGGCGCATGTCGAGGACCGCAGCGGCAAAACCGCGTTCGATGTGGACTATCGGCTCAAGCACCAAAATGGCACGTACCGCTGGTTTCGCGGGCGTGGTCAAACGCGCCGTGCAGCGGACGGCTCGCCGCAACGGGTGGTCGGCGCCATCACCGACATCCACGCCAGGCATGAAGAAAGTGCGATGCGCGAGGCTCAGGAGCAACAGCATCGAGTCATGCAGGAAACCCTGAGCAAGCTCACGCAAATCGTCGCCACGATCCAGGGCATTGCCAGCCAGACTAATCTGCTGGCGCTGAACGCCGCCATTGAGGCGGCACGCGCCGGTGAAGCCGGGCGCGGGTTTGCGGTGGTCGCCGATGAGGTGCGCAAGCTGGCCACCCGTACCAGCCAGGCGACCCAGCAAGCGGCCGACATGATGGACAGCTAGGCCCTGAAAGCGACTGCCCGGCGCGTGTGTTTGCAGGACCGCTTCCCACAATAATAAGCAAGGTGTCGTTATGCGTGATTATGAATCTGCCGTTACATCCTTCGATTATCTGCCACTCGTCGCCCGGGATCTGCATGGTGAGCTGACTGCCCTGAATGCCTGTATCGAGTGCTGCGACCGGCATACCCAAGGCGACGCTGTGGCGCTGTATTGCGAAGCCCAGGATGGTCGCGCCACGCGCTATACGTTCCGCGAGCTGCAAGCCCACACGGCACGCTTCGGCAACTTCCTGCGCGAGCAAGGGGTCAGGCCAGGTGATCGCGTAGCCGGCCTGATGCCGCGCACGGTTGAACTGTTGATCGCCATTTTAGGCACCTGGCGCATCGGTGCGGTCTATCAGCCACTGTTTACCGCCTTCGGGCCCAAGGCGATCGAGCAGCGATTGGGCTGCTCCGGCGCGCGCTGGGTCGTGACCGACGCGCACAATCGTCCCAAGCTGGACGACCTTGCAGACAGCCCCAACATCGTCGTGACCGGTGGAGCGTTGAGCTATCCGAGTGATCACGATTTCTGGAGCACGCTGGGTCTCCAGTCTGACGACTGCGCTCCTGTGCTGCTGGACGCCAGCGCGCCTTTCCTGCTGATGTGCACGTCGGGGACCACAGGGCCAGCCAAACCGCTGGAGGTACCGTTAAGCGCCCTGCTGGCCTTCAAGGGCTACATGCGTGACGCGATTGACCTGCGTGAGGACGACCGGTTCTGGAACCTGGCCGACCCCGGCTGGGCCTATGGCTTGTATTACGCGGTGACGGGACCGCTGGCGTGCGGCCACGCGACGCTGTTTTATGACGGGCCGTTCACGGTGGAAAGTACCCAGCGGGTCATTGCAAAGTATGCAATCAACAACCTCGCCGGCTCACCGACGGCCTATCGCTTGCTGATAGCAGAGGGGGCCGTGTTCACCGACGCCCTGCGTGGCCAGTTGAGGACCGTGAGCAGCGCCGGCGAACCGCTCAACCCGCAAGTCATCCGTTGGTTTGCCGAGCAACTTGAGGTAGTCATTCACGATCACTACGGCCAGACCGAAATCGGCATGGTGCTGTGCAATCATCACGGTCTACGTCACCCGATACGCGAGGGCTCGGCCGGTTATGCAGTGCCCGGCTACCGTATTGTCGTGCTGGATAATGCTCAGCGCGAACTGCCGCCAGGCCAGCCGGGAATATTGGCGGTTGATCGCGAGCGCTCGCCCCTGTGCTGGTTCGAGGGATACCTGGGGATGCCCACCAAGGTCTTCGTAGGTCGTTATTACCTGAGCGGCGATATCGTCGAGCTCAATGACGACGGCAGTATCAGCTTCGTCGGGCGTAACGACGACGTGATTACCACCTCCGGCTACCGCGTCGGGCCTTTCGATGTGGAAAGTGCGCTGATCGAACACCCGGCGGTGGTCGAATCGGCTGTGGTCGGCAAACCCGACCCGCAACGCACCGAGATGATCAAGGCGTTCGTCGTGTTGAACAATCAGTACCCGCCCAGCGCCGAGCTGGCTGAAGTGCTGCGCCTGCATGTCCGGGAGCGTCTGGCCGCACATGCTTACCCGCGGGAAATCGAGTTTGTCGACCAATTGCCCAAGACACCCAGTGGCAAGTTGCAACGGTTCATTCTGCGCAACCAGGAGATTGCAAAACAGCAGGGGCTCGACACATGAGCGTGAGCACACGCGGATGTTCCGAGTGCTAAGCCGCATGGAGTTCCAGCGTAAAGCGCTGGAATTGTTCAAGGAGCGCAGCTTCAGCCAGGTCAGCATGCGAGAGCTGGCGGCGCATGTCGGCATCAGCCCTGGCGCAATTTATCACCACGTGGAGAGCAAGGAAGCGCTGCTGTTCGAACTGCTGATGGAGCTGTATCAGGCGCTGCTGTCTCAGGTCGAGCGGGTCAACAAGCGCAAACTGCCTCCCGCGCAACGCTTGACCACATTGATTGAATACCACCTGCGCTTGCATGAGAACATGACCGGGCACTTCAAGCTGGCCGTCATGGACGTCGGCTGCCTGAGCCCGCCCATGGAGGAACAGGTGCGGCGATTGAGGAAAGCTTACGAGTCAGAAATGTTGAGCCTGGTCGGGCAACTGAGCCATGAACCTGGCGGACCTCTGCGTGAAGGTGCACTCAAGGCAATATTGCCCCTTCTGAACAGCCTACCCGCCTGGTTGAATCCCATGATGGAGAACACTCAGCGCCGCGTCATTACCAGGACCATCGCCCATGCGGTGGTGCAGGCGATAAATACGCTGCCTTGAGTCAATTTATTGCATTGGCAGGAGCATGTTGTCCCCAGCCATCAGCTCATTAAGACGCGCGTCGACTTTCCAGAATAGAGAAAAAGTACATGCCGGCCAGCATGGCTAAAAAGAAGATGAGGGCTTGCCAATGCCAGGTAAGTAAAAGAGCGACTGCTGGCCCAGGGCAGATTCCCGCAATTCCCCACCCAATACCGAACAACAGGCTGCCACCAATCAAGCGTGCGTCCAACTCGTTTTTCAGTGGTAGCTGCATGCGGGCTCCCAGCAAAGATTGCCTTTTCTTACGCGCCCAATTTAGAGGGATGACCGCTACTGAGATCGCCCCTAGCATAACCAGTGCAAGTGACGGATCCCAGGCCCCAGCCACATCAAGAAAGGCCAATACTTTAGCGGGGTTCGCCATGCCTGCCAGTAGCAGACCCAATCCAAATATCAAGCCTGCAAAAAATGCAGCTAATTTGATCATCTTTAAACCCCCAGGACATGACGACTGACGTATACCGTCGCAAATCCAGTAGTCATAAAGCACGCCGTTGCTACGATGGAGCGAGGTGATAGTCGCGAGACCCCACATACTCCGTGGC
Organism: Pseudomonas poae; assembly: GCF_001439785.1. GTDB lineage: Bacteria > Pseudomonadota > Gammaproteobacteria > Pseudomonadales > Pseudomonadaceae > Aquipseudomonas > Aquipseudomonas poae. Next base: position 74,354 of record NZ_JYLI01000001.1, read on the forward strand.
CGCTCGTACAGCCCGAACCGTAACGCGTTCCCACGCCAACAAGCAGACCCGCTATGGCTAGGGCAGGCCACTCTGTATTAATCGCTATCTTTGGCAAGACAGTGAACGCGCCCCACAACAATGGCGAAATTACAAGGCCAAGCAGAAACAATGCTTTCTCGCTCCAGCCTTCACTGGGAAATTGCATCACGCCTCCAAGCAAGCCGCTGATGCCTGCGATACGGCCATTTGCGAGAACGAACAAGCTGACGGCCATTCCTATCAAGGCTCCACCGCACAATGAAGTCCATGGCGAGAAGTTGATCCAATCAATGCTCATGTTGTCTCTCCTGCACAAAGGGGCCGGTAAAGGACGTTGATATGGGAATCATAATCCTTCATTACGATGGTGACGAAGACGATAACGGTATTGCCGTCGCAATTGTGCGCGTGAAAGCCGTGTGCCCGTTCGTCCTCGCTGACATGCAAGCGGCCTGTGCAAGTTATTTTGAAGGCGGCTGGCTCGCATGGGAGTTGAGTGACTTAAGGCCAGTCACACGCTCAGTGGTCATCCAAGCGGCGCGGAGTATCTACGAAGTAGACTTCTGCTTCCAGACAAGCGCTGAACATTACACCCATTTGCGGTTAAAAATGGCGAGATAGAACGCTTCACGCCAAAGGTGCGACCGTCACATCGGTCTGGCCGTTCTCGTTCAAAACAGTGCGCACAAAACCTTCGGCTTTCTTTCGCTCGACGAAAACCCGAACAAAAGCAGCACCCGCCTCACAAGCTCGGGGAACGGCCATTGCCTGGCGAATAGAGGTGAACGCGCCATCAAGAACACGGTAGGAAGGATTGCCAGCTGCGACCTTCTCCAGCGGCTGCCTCACACCTGCAGCCGCATCCAGGGCCTGCTCGATATAAAGATCCACGGCACCGGCAGAGGTTGCCGCACGCTCAAGCTGCGCATGCTTTAACGTACGAGAAAGAAACAAGTCATAGGCTGCCCCTCTGCCCACCGCGATCTTCAGCCCCGACTGATCAAGATCCTGTACATGCTGATAAGTTGAATCAGCGGCCACCAGATAAGTGCCCTCAATGATGACGTACGGCTCGCTGAACGCGATCTGCTCTTCTCGCACTGGCTCAATAGCCAGAAACGCAACGCTCCATACACCTTCTTCAAGCGCCGAAAATACTTTGCCGGCAGCGTCGAAGGTAACCATCTCCAACTGCACATCGAGCTCTTGCGCCAACGCCTTGGCCAATGCCACCGATACGCCTTGAGGCGAACCGTCCGGCGCCTGTTGCGCCAGAACAGGATTACCGAAATTAATTGCTGCACGCAGCACACCTTCCGGGGCCAAATCTTGAAGCACAGCATGGTCGAGAGAGGTCATTTAATTGCTCCGAGATTAAGGCTAGTAGTCCTCACCAGATCGGCAAGGTATAGGAAAAAATCAGTTCGGATTAGTTAGCCTCGCGAGCGATCGGATTGCCGCTTTGCGTCTCATCCTTATTGTTGACGCGCATCAGGATGGTCATCAGGAAACCGACTACCAGCAACGCACTCAAGAACAAAAGGCCAGTGGATGCGCTTTGGCTATTGCCCTTCACCATGCCGATCAAGGATGGCCCGGCGAAACCGCCTAGGTTGCCGATGGAATTGATAACGGCAATCGAGACTGCAGCTGTAGTGCGGTCGAGGAAAAGGGTAGGCAACGCCCAGAACGGCGACTTGAAACTGTACAGTCAGGACAGTGCGACACAGATCATAGCTGTCGCAAGATAGGGGTTTTGCAGCATGCCGGCACCGACCATGCCCAACGCCGCGATGAGCAATGGGATAGCAGAGTGCAGCTTACGCTCGTCACGCTTATCGGAGCTTCGCGACCAAAGGATCATTGCCGCAGTCGCAACGATGTAAGGCAGCATTGCGATAAGACCGATCTGAGTGTGCGTCAGCGACTCTGAAAAGCTCTTGATGATCTGCGGCATCCAATAACCGATGCCCAAGCTACCGCACTGATATACAAAATAGATGAAGCTCAGGTAGAGCACCTTTGGGTTGGTCATTGTCTTGAACACGCTAAGGCGCTTAACGTTCTTGCGACTTTGACGGTCACGCTCAAGCTCTTCAAGCAACCAGGCTTTCTCATCAGGCTTGAGCCATTTGGCCTGCTCAGGCTTGTCGGTGAGAAAGAAGTAGCAGGCAACACCCAGGAAGACGGCAGGAATACCTTCCAGAAAAAGCATCCAGCGCCAGCCGCTCCAGTTGAACCAACTGATGTTATCCATGATCCAGGTGCTCATCGGAGCGCCGATGATGTAGCTCACCGGGATAGCAGCAGTGAACAGTGCAACCGTGGTGGCCAACTCTTTGGAGCGAAACCAGAAGGTCAGATAAACAATGATGCCAGGGAAGAATCCCGCCTCTGCAACCCCCAGGAAGAAGCGAAGGATGTACAACTGATTCGCCGTTTGTGCGAACGCTGTCAGAGCGGCAATGAAACCCCAAGTCACGAGTATCCGCGCAATCCAAACCCGGGCACCGAACTTGTTCAGCATGACGTTACTAGGCACTTCGAACAGGAAGTAGCCAATAAAGAAAATGCCTGAAATGAATCCGAAAGCCTCGCTAGATAATGCGAGTTCTTTATTCATCTGCAGGGCAGCGTACCCGATGTTAGCTCGATCAAGATACGAAACAATATAAAGCAGGAATACGAACGGAATAATTCTCCCCGTGACCTTGCGTACGATGGCTGCTTCATCAGGTTTATTATTGCTCATGGCGACCTCGTTGGAGCAAGCCTAAACCTGCTCCTATAATTATTGTAAGACGTAGCCGGTCAGGCTGAAAAAATCATGCAGACTGGGCTACCGGTCGAAACCGTGAATCCCGTCTTACTCAACGCACCGGTCTTGGCGTCCGTTGCCATTGAAATAATGGTGTCGCTGTCTTCATTCAGCGCGAACAGGAAGCGCTCGTTCGGTGTGAGGGTAAAGAAGCGCGGCGTCTTGCCATCAGTGGGCATGAACTCCACCGGGGTGAGCATGCCGCTGCCCTGATCGATGGCGAACACTGCCACGCTGTCGTACCCCCGGTTCGAGGCGTAGAGGAAGCGACCACTGCGGTCGATCTCGATCTCTGAAGCACGGCTGTTGCCAGTGAAAGTCGCTGGCAATGACGGTAATACCTGGATCGGCGAGAGCGCGCCGCTTTGGCCATTGAAGCGGTATGCGGTCACGCTTGAATCAAGTTCATTGACCACATACGCAAATGACGCTTTTGGGTGGAACGCCAGGTGGCGAGGCCCTGCCCCTTCCCTGCTGGTCACGAATGGCTGATCTGCCGGATACAGTTTGCCGTTGTGGAATTTAAAGCTGAACACCCGATCCAGGCCTTTGTCTGGCACCAGCACAAACTTGCCAGACGGATCGAACGGGTTGAAATGCGGCTTGGCGAAGGGTTGCTCTACGCGGTGTGGGCCTAGCGGGCCTTCCAGCTTGAGCAACTGGTTGATACTGCCGAGCGATCCGTCTTCAGCGATATTCATCACCGCCAACGATCCGCCGATGTGGTTGGAGACCACTAAAAAACGCTGCGTGGGGTCGAGTGCCAAGTGAACCGGGTTCTTCCCCTCACAACTTTGGCGGTTGATGAACGTGATTTTGCCGGTTGCCTTATCTACGCTGAAAGCACTGACTTCGGTCAGATCTCCGTGCACCGTGTACAGCCGATCCCCAGCCCTGTTGAGAGCAAGGAATGAAGGGTTAACCAGATCCTTGAAGACCTGCACGAGAGCCAACGTGCCAGCCTCCTGGTCGACCTTGTAAACGGTGATGCCTTCACCGCGTGCATTACGCTCACGTGTAGTGCGCGACCCGACATAGGCGTACATAGGGGTATTTCTCCGTGACTCAGTATTGTTATTCAGAAGGTTAGCGGCCTGAGCGAGACCGGCGGGCAACAGAGCTCCCAGAGCCGAAATCCCAGCTACAGCGCCCATCTGTTTGAGTACACTGCGGCGGGTTGCGCCATTTGATGCAGGCAGGCAGGTACCTGCGTCTTGATCATCGCCGTGCATAGATGCGTCCTTTTTATTGTTAATCGCATTTTGTCCGGCCCCTGAGCGAGGGCCGTGGTCAAATCAGTGCTGCGTTCGCGCTACCACTTTGCGAATGACGAACGGGAGAACGCCGCCGTGCATCAGATAACGAATCTCTTGCAACGAGTCCAAACGGACACCGAGCTCGACCTGCTGCTGGTCACCACTGCCGCGATGGATAACCAGAGTCACTCGGTTGTCACCTACAGCCAGGTCATCCAAACCAATGAAGTCAAAGCGCTCGTCACCCTGAAGATTGAGCTCGCTTACCGACTGCCCATTTTTGAATTGCAGTGGAATGACCCCCATGCCAATCAGGTTGCTACGGTGGATACGCTCGATGCTCTGCGCCACCACCGCCTTGACTCCGAGTAACGCCTGAGCTTTCGCCGCCCAGTCACGACTGGAGCCTGCGCCATAGTTGATTCCCGCAAAAACGACCATTGGTGTCTGCTGGGAAGCATAACTTTTGGCCGCTTCGTACAGAGGCAGGCAAGCACTGTGATCGGCGTTCCAGGCCCAGACCCCCGGCCCTGGCTGGCTCTCACCTAACTGCAGATTTTTGACCGACTTATTGGTGAAGGCTCCGCGCAACATAACTTCATGGTTACTACGACGGGTGGAGTACTGGTTCAGGTCTGCCGGATCCTCACCTCGTTCAAGCAACCACTGGCCGGCCAGGCTATCTGCAGGAATGGAATAGGCAGGAGAAATGTGATCGGTGGTCACGTTGTCACCCAGTACCATCAGCGTACGAGCGCCGCTGATCGCCAAGCTTGTTTTAGGTTCGCGAGCGATGTTAGCCAGGTATTGAGGACGACGCAGGTAGGTCGAATCTGGGCTCCAAGGAAATTGCACACTTCCTTCTGCCGACAGAGCTTGCCAGTGGTGAGTACCTTCCCAAACTTTGGCCAGGCGCTGCTGAAAAAATTCGGGCTTGACGGCCTTGACAGCTTGCTCGGCAATCTCAGCGTCGGAAGGCATCAAATCGCGCAAGTACACAGGCTTGCCATCACGATCATTGGCCAGCGGGTCGGACTGCAGATCGATGTCAATGGTGCCGGCAATAGCGTAAGCCACGCACAACGCCGGCGAAGCCAGGTAGCCCGCTGGAATCTTCGGGTTCACTCGCCCCTCGAAGTTTCTGTTACCGGACAACACCACCACGCCTTTGAGACCTTGATCTGCGAACTTGTCTACGTGCTCTTCGAGCGACCCCGAGTTACCGATGCAGGTCATGCAGCCGAAACCCGCCAGATCGAATCCCAACGCCGAAAAGTCTTCGAGCAGGTTTGCCTCTTTCAGGTAGTCCGCGACCACGCGGGAGCCTGGCGAAAGAGAGGTCTTTACCCAAGGCTTGCGCTGAATACCCAGCTCACGAGCCTTGCGGGCCAGCAAGCCAGCCTGGATCATCTGCGCAGGGTTGGCGGTGTTCGTGCAGCTCGTAATCGCCGACATTACCACGGCACCATGGGTGATCGGCTGACCAAACGATGGCTCGAAAAAGCTCTGTTGCGCAGGTGCCGTGATCAATTTCCCTTCACCCATCACTTCCTGATGGAATGAAGCGGCAGCGTTCGAGAGCTTCTGACGCTGATGCGGCTGGTGTGGGCCTGCCACACTCGGCTCGATATCAGCCAGATCCAGATCAATCAACTCATCAAATTGTGGTTCATCGAGCTCATCCCGACGCCAGAGCGGTTGCGCGCTCATGTAGCTGACGACCTTGCGGCACAGTTCCGGTGAGCGGCCGCTGAGCTTCAGGTAAGACAGCGTTTCGTTGTCGAATGGGAAGAACACCACGGTCGCGCCGTATTCGGGCGCCATGTTCGAGACAGTGCCACGCGCGGCCCAACTCAGCCCGGAAAGACCAGGGCCGGTGAACTCTACGAATTTGCCGACGACCGAACGTTTGCGCAGAGTTTCCGCCACGTGCAACGACAGGTCCGTAGCAGTAACGCCTGGACGCAGCGCGTTGGTGACGCGGATACCCACAACCTTTGGAAAGCTGATCGGCACCGGCTCGCCAACCATGGCTGCCTGACCTTCCAGGCCTCCTACGCCCCACCCCAGGACACCGATGGCGTTGATCATTGGCGTATGGCTGTCGGTTGCGACCATGTCGTCTGGATGCAGCAAGCGCTGGCCGTCATCGGTGGTGCTTTCCCACACCACCTGCGCGAGGGCTTCCATGTTCATCTGGTGAATAATGCCTGTGCCTGGAGGAATCACACCGAAGTTGGTCAGGCTCTTTTGCGCCCATTTGATAAATCGATACCGCTCGCTGTTGCGGCGAAAATCAATGTCCAGATTCTGCTCGACCGCATCTGCTTCTGCGTAATGTTCCACGATCACGGAGTGGTCGATGGTCAGCACGGCTGGAATCAGCGGGTTCATGGTTTTCGGATCGCCGCCCAGGTCCGCCACAACGTCACGCATGCCCGCGAAGTCAGCCAACGCCGGCAGACAGGTCGTGTCATGAAACATAAGGCGGTTGGGCTGGAATGGCACTTCACAGTCAGGGCCTTGGCCAGTGGCACGAGCTAAAACAGACGGCAATGCCTCAGGGGAGCAGCGCGCCACGTTTTCCAGAAGGATTCGGATCGAGTAGGGAAGTTTCGATAGTTGTGCTGAGGAAAGCATCTTGGCCAGATCGACATAAGCAAATGGCTCTTCGTCGATCACCAGATGATTGATGAGGTCGTAAGCAGTCTCGGTCATTCTCGTATCGCTCAGGCTTTTTATAATGGTCGCGGGATTCGAGGGCTAGCCGATCTATACCGCTAATGAGCCGATACTAGGACTACTAAACACTGCTGAAAATTGATGAATCGTCATAGCTGCGTTCTCTAAAGGAGAACGCTAGTCCTCTGCGAACCTCAAATTGTCGATGAGCGTTTTGAGCGTGGACGACGCAGTGTCATATCTCTTGACGACCAACTGCAGCGACCTTCGGGCCCAAGGCTCATCCAGCGTCACGGCTTTCAGCTTGTGACTTCGCAGATATTGGTTGATAACGCTACGTGGCAATACAGCCAGGCCCAGGCCGGCAGAGACCATCCGACACATGCAGTCGAAGCTGCTAATCCTGATTCTGAGTTTGAGCGCCATGCCCAGTTTCTCAGCCTCGGCGGTTAGCAAGGTGTGCATCGAACTTTCAAGGTGTGGGCCCACGAACTCATGCTTGAGTACCTCCTCGAACCGGGTGGACTTGCGGCCAGCGAGCGCATGACCTGCGGGTACTACCAACGTCAATTCATCATTGCGGTAGGGTATTGCTTCTAACCCTTCTGCAGGTGTCTGACTGGCGATAATGCCAAGATCTGCTCGACCGTCCGCTACAGCCCGAATAACGGCAGATCCGACACGCTCCTCAATGTCGAACTTGATCTGCGGATAGAGCGAAACGAAGTCCGCAATGTCCTGTGGGAGGAATTGAGAAAGAGCTGAGGTGATGGCATGGATACGCAGATGACCTTTGACGCCGCTAGTATAGTCGCCAAGCTCCTGATCAAGCTGAGCGAGCGTCTGCCTGACCTGCCGCGCGTAGAAAAGCAGGGATTGGCCTGCAGGAGTGAGATCCACACCTCGAGCGTTACGCACCAGAAGCGTTGCTCCGACCTGGCTTTCGAGTTCCGACACGCGCTTGCTGATCGCAGAAACCGCCAAGTGCTTCATGCGCCCTACTCGCGTCAGGTTCCGCTCTTCGGCGACGGTGATGAAAATGTCCAGGCTTGTCAGGTCATAGCGCATGGCAGTTCCTTAAGATCCACGGGGACGATCTTCGGCTATACCTGCGACCGGAGAACTGCCTGATGGTAACTGTCGTAGCGTGCTCTGACTAACGTCCGTGCAGAGCACTGGGCTAAGGTAGCCCTCGTTGGCCTTAGTACATCTCCAGCCCCCCAAAAACGCCACATAGTGTGTGGCACATCTGTAACTTGCCAGATCTGATCGTCCGCTCTTCGCAGCGATAACCCGCTGCGTCGCTCATGAAATCAACTCCGAATAAATAACACTATTACCCCCCAGCAGCCATCCGCCGACAGATAACGCAAGCAACCCAAGACAACATCACTGCCGGGATCGAAAGCAAAATCGAATACAAAATGCCGACTGCCAGCAACGGTCCTGCCTCAGAGCTGATCATCACACACGGAATCTGCCCGAACATTACGATGGGGCCCGCCAGCCATCTGCGTTTTTGAAACAGCAGACCAAGCACCAATGTCAGTGCCAGGGACGCAGGATACAGAACAGTCAAATAACATTGCGCGTCCCACGGCTCATTCACGCCGGCGGACCATGACGCCGCCAGCCAAAAGCTCACACTGATGACGAGAGTTACGATTGTCGCCAGCCATATATTTTTCAATGACGTTCTCTCTTTTAAGCTGATCTGCATATTCCTCATCCGGCTCGCACATGAACCTACCCTGCCTGCACCGTTTGAGCTTCGACGGCCGTAGAGCCCGTTACCGTACTGCACGCCGATCGCGCCATTGCCAATCAGCCTGAAAAGCAAGGAATTAGAACCCCAATCAGCATGAGGGGTCTGCTCCTGTATCACATCTCTGGAATGCATCGAATGTACACGCACCATAGCCTGGTAATACTGGCCCGGGGAGGCTACGCCGCTCGGGGACTGCTTTATTTGATCATCGGTATCTTCGCCCTGCTGGCAGCGCAGGATGCGACGAAGCCCAAGGACAGTCACAAAAGCCTGGAAGCATTGCTAAGCCAACCCTTTGGCTATTTCCTAATCGGAGTTGTGGTGGCCGGACTGCTCGCATTTGCTGCCTGGCGCGTGCTCCAGGCTACGCGTGATGTCGATCATCACGGCAACGCGTTCAAAGGCCTGGTGATTCGCGCGGGTCTGTTGGCCGGCGGAATGGTCAACGGCGCTTTAGCGTTTTTTGCATTGGGCCTGCTCGTTAGCGGCATCAGGAGTTCGGGCGATTCCGGGGGTCAGACCAAAGACTGGCTCGCGCATTTTTTGTCCTGGGATCACTCGAATCTATTGGTGTACCTGATCGCGCTGGTTCCTTTTGGTGTCGGTGTTGCTCATATCATCAAGGGGTGGAAGGCGTCGTTCGAGAAATACTTTGAGGCCGACGAAGACGTCATGCGGTACGTCCGCCCGGTATCTCGATTCGGACTGATTGCCCGGGGCGTCGTGTTTTTGGAAATTTCGGTGCTGCTGGCAATCAGTGGTTCTGCGTATCAGGCCATGGACCCACCGGGTATGAAGGAAGCCCTGGACGCGCTCCAGAATCTCCCAGCTGGATGGCTGATTTTAATAGTGATGGCATTGGGGCTGATTGCGTTCTCGGTTTACAGCTTCTCTGAAGCCTTCTGGCGCAGGATCAATATGGACTTGCCGGGAGTAGCGAAACATTGAGGGGTAACGTAGTGAATAAAAAACAGGAAACAGTCAGCCAGAACATTGAAGGGTCAATGTGGCAAGCCGCTAAGTGGCTGAACAAACCGAGCCTTTGCCAACGCTTGGCTGACCACTCATTAGAGATTTTTACTGACTCTCAAACCGACTTTTGGCGTGAAACCCATTATGGGTTCATTCGAGACAGTGGGCATTTTCTGGGGTTCGAGACCACGGGAGACTTTACCGCTCAAGTCAGAGTCAACGCCGATTTTCGCGAGCTCTATGACCAGGCGGGCATCATGGTCAGGCTCAATGAGCAGACCTGGCTCAAGGCAGGGATTGAATATAACGATGGAATGCCAATGATCAGCAGCGTGCTGACACAGGGCACGTCGGATTGGGCGCCGAGCTGTTTTTCTGGCGACCCAACCGATTTCTGGCTTCGTGTGACCGTTTCCGATGGCGTGCTGCGCTTGCAATACTCCACAAACGGCATCACTTGGCCACTGCTCAGGCTTGCTCCATTTCCACGCGCGGAACGCTATACGGTTGGCCCCATGTGCTGCACACCGCAGCGGCAAGGGTTGAGGGTAAAGTTTTCTGAATGGTCGTTGAGCCAGCCTCTCGCGCGAGACCTGCACGACTTGAGCTAGACAGCCCGTCAATCATCGTCACGCACGTGCGCGTCAGCACAGGGCAAGCGCCCCGACTCCCCGCCGGCAATTCGTTCCGCCTGATCGATGCCGCGCTTTAGCGCGTCGTGCACGGTCCATTGCGCGCCGGGCAACTGACTGACGCGCTCGCCGACACAGTCCCCCGTGGCGGTATAGACGCAGACCAGCACTTCAATATCGTCGTCCTTGCGCTCACGGGCCCTGACTTCGATATGGCAGCCGTTTTCCACTTCCTGGGTAAAGCACTCTTCCTCGAGTGCCTTTTCGGCCCAGGCCTTGTAGGTAGTGCCACGAATAAACATAACTGCTCTCCCCCGGCCGTTAGTTAGTAAGTTGGCCTTCAAGTAAGACCTGAATGATTCAGCAGGAATTCCACCTTTTTTCCAATACCGGTTACAGCACGTACTCCCACCAGGCGAGTACCGTTTCGCTTGTTAAACCGTTCGTCAGGGGAAGTTACAAATTGTTAAACCAACCCCGGGACGTCTATTCAAAATTGTTCGGGAACGCGGTGCGGCGCGCCCCGCAGAGCGGCAGTGAAAGCCAGTAGATCCGTGCAGTGGATGCCGTTTATCCGCTGGAGGCGGCGTATTGCCTGGCGTTAAGCCGCTGACTGCACCCGCACTAACCAGCGCAGCGCCAGCGTTTCGCTTAAATAACTTTCGAACACTGGCACTACCGTGTCGGCACCACAATAACGGACGTTTTCACTACAGGAGCACGGCATGAAACGAGCAATGGGTTATTGCCTGGTATCTATCGCCAATCTTTTCTTGTTAACCGGCTGCAACCTCGTTGTGTTCAACCCCAAGGGGCAAGTTGCGACGGATGAACGCGACCTGATTATTCTCGCCACCGGCTTGATGCTGCTGGTGGTCGTTCCGGTCATCGTGCTGACGTTCGTTTTTGCCTACCGCTACCGCGCCACCAATAAAAAGGCGCGTTACTCGCCACGCTGGGCCAGCTCTTACCCCATCGAAGCGGTGGTCTGGGGCGTGCCGCTGCTCATCATCATTGCCCTGGGATGGGTGACATGGGAAACCACCCACGCACTTGACCCTTATCGCCCGCTCGAGTCAGAGACGCCACCGATCAATGTGCAGGTGGTGGCCACTGACTGGAAATGGTTGTTCATCTACCCGGACCTGGGCATCGCCAGCGTCAATGAGCTGGCCTTGCCGGTGCATACGCCGGTGAGTTTCACCATCACCTCCGACGCGGCCATGACGTCATTCTTCATTCCTGCTCTGGGCGGGCAGATTTACGCCATGGCCGGCATGCAGACCAAGTTGCACCTGATCGCCAATGAGACCGGCGAGTTCAGAGGGATCGCGGCCAACTACAACGGCGCCGGTTTTTCCGACATGCATTTCGCCACGCTGTCCCTCAGCCCTGCCGACTTCAAGACGTGGGTAACCAAGGTCAAAGGCGCCGCAACGCCCCTCGACCAGGCTCGCTACGCACAACTGGCCAAGCCCACCATCCGGCATCCGGTGACCTATTACTCGACCGTGCAGGAGCGGCTGTTTCTGGACATCGTCGATCAATACGAAGGCATGAACAAGGCCAGGAAGCCCAAGCGCGACCAGGCCCCATTGAACGGTGCTCAATCGAGCGTCACCGGCACGCGCACCGATCAACACCCCAGTCTGCTGGCCGAGGAGCAATAACCATGTTTGGAAAACTGTCATGGGACGCGATTCCAACCACTGAGCCCATTGTGATGTACACGCTGGCGGTCGTCGGGCTGATTGGCGTGGCGATGCTGGGCACGATTACCTGGAAACGCAAATGGGGCTATCTGTGGCGCGAGTGGTTCACCTCGGTGGACCACAAAAAGATCGGCTGCATGTACATCATCGTCGCGCTGGTGATGCTGCTGCGCGGTTTTTCCGATGCGATCATGATGCGCACCCAGCAAGCCATGGCCGCCAGTGGCGGGCCGGGTTATCTGCCACCGGAACACTACGACCAGATCTTCACCGCCCACGGCGTGATCATGATTTTTTTCATGGCCATGCCTTTCGTGGTCGGCTTGATGAACATCGTGGTGCCGCTGCAGATCGGCGCGCGCGATGTGGCCTACCCGTTTCTCAACGCGCTGAGCTTCTGGCTGTTCGTGGTCGGCGCCGCGCTGGTGAACATTTCACTGGGGGTCGGTGAGTTCGCGCGCACCGGTTGGGTTGCCTATCCGCCGTTATCCGGGCTGGCCTACAGCCCGGGAGTCGGGGTGGATTATTACATCTGGTCACTGCAGATATCCGGCATAGGCACGTTACTGACGGGGGTAAACTTCTTCGTCACGATCCTGAAGATGCGCACCGAAGGGATGACCCTGTTCAAGATGCCGGTGTTCACCTGGAACGCGCTGTGCACCTCGGTGCTGATCCTGGCGGCGTTTCCGATTCTCACCGCCACCCTGCTCATGCTGAGCCTGGACCGTTATCTGGGCATGCACTTCTTTACCAACGAAGCCGGCGGCAACCCGATGATGTATGTCAACCTCATCTGGGCCTGGGGGCACCCGGAGGTGTACATCCTGATCCTGCCGGCGTTCGGGGTGTTTTCCGAGATTGCCGCGACGTTCAGCAGTAAACGGCTGTTCGGCTACGTGTCGCTGGTGTGGGCAACGATCTCGATTACCGTGTTGTCGTTCATTGTGTGGCTGCATCACTTTTTCACCATGGGGGCCGGAGGCAACGTCAACGCGTTCTTCGGCATCATGACGATGATCATTGCGGTGCCGACCGGTGTGAAAATCTTCACCTGGCTGTTCACCATGTTCCGCGGGCGGGTGCGCTTCGAAACGCCGATGCTGTGGACCTTGGGCTTTATCGTGACTTTCAGCATCGGCGGCATGACCGGGGTACTGCTGGCAGTCCCTGGCGCCGACTTCCTGCTGCACAACAGCCTGTTCCTGATCGCGCACTTTCACAACGTAATCATCGGCGGCGCGCTCTTTGGTTACATGGCCGGCCTGACCTACTGGTTCCCCAAAGCCTTCGGCTTCCGGCTGAATGACCGATTGGGCCGCATCGCTTTCTGGTGCTGGCTGACCGGCTTTTATTTCGCCTTCATGCCGTCGTACGTGCTGGGCTTCATGGGCATGACGCGGCGGCTCAATCATTTCGACAACCCGGAATGGCGGCCCTGGCTCCTGCTCGAGCTGCTCGGCGTGGCAATCATTCTCTGCGGCGTGGCGGCCCAGGCACTGCAACTGTTTGTCAGTATCCGCAGGCGTCACCGGTATCGCGACCTCACCGGCGACCCGTGGGACGGACGCACGCTGGAATGGGCCACCTCCTCGCCGCCACCGCTGTACAACTTCGCCGAGCAACCCAAGGTCAGCGACCTGGACGCCTATTGGGGCATGAAGGAGCGCGGTGTGAGCACCCTCAGCCACACCGACTATCGAAGCATCCACATGCCGCGCAACACCGCCTCGGGCCTGGTGATCAGCCTGTTCACACTGATCTGCGGCTTCGCTCTGGTCTGGCACATCTGGTGGATGGCGGCGTTCGGCCTGGTGGCCTCGGTGGTCACGTTCGTGGTGCGCAGTTACGACGAAGACACGGATTACTTCGTGCCGGCGCAAGAGGTCGCGCGCATCGAAGCGGCCCGTCTCAAAGACCTGGCAGAGGCTTGATCCATGTCCAACACCGTGATTGAAAAAGACGTCGCTCATACCCAGGAACATGGCCACGAGGACGCGGGTTCCCTCAGCGTTTTCGGGTTCTGGATCTACCTGATGACCGACTGCATCCTGTTCGCCACGTTATTCGCCGGCTATGCGGTGTTGCGCGACAGCGTGGCGGGCGGCCCATCGAGCGTGGACATTTTCGAACTGCCCTATGTCCTCGCTGAAACCATGCTGCTGTTGTTGAGCAGCCTCACCTACGGCTACGCGATGCTCGCGATGAACCATGGCCAGCAACGCCAGGTACTGCGCTGGCTGGGTATTACATTTGTACTGGGTGCCGGCTTCATCGCCATGGAAATCAATGAGTTTCACCACCTGATCGCTGAAGGCCACGGACCGGACCGCAGTGCGTTTCTCACCGCGTTCTTCACGCTGGTCGGCACCCATGGCGCGCACGTGCTGACGGGATTGATCTGGATGGCGGTGCTGATGGTCCAGGTTCATCAAAAAGGCCTCACCAGCACCAATGCCACGCGGCTCAGTTGCCTGAGCCTGTTCTGGCACTTCCTGGATGTGGTGTGGATCTGTGTGTTTACCGTGGTCTATCTGTTGGGAGTGGTCTGATATGTACAAGCAAAGCTCGCTTCACAGCAGCGCCGGAACACGCCATGGCAGCCGCCGCGCCTACCTGGTCGGATTCCTGCTTTCGGTCGCGCTGACCCTGATCCCGTTCGCCCTGGTGATATTCCCCGCGCTGCCACGTACCGGCACTGCCTGGCTGGTGGTTGCACTGGGGGCTATCCAGGTGCTGGTCCACCTCAGGTTCTTCCTGCATCTGGATACGGCCGAGGAACAACGTTGGAACCTGGTTGCGCTGATTTTCTCGGCGGTCGTCATTCTTCTGCTGGTAGGACTCTCGCTCTGGATCATGGACAGTATTCATCACAACATGCTGGCACACTGAGGTACTGGCTATTGAGTGGATTGCGCCGACCAGGCGGCGGCGCAATCGTCCATGGGCTTTATGTCGAGCCTCGCGTCCTCATTCGCTGACGCGCAACACCACTTTACCGTGCACATGTTCCCCGGCCAGAAAATCCAGCGCCTGCTCGGCCTCGTTCAGCTCAAATACCTTGGCGATAAAGACCTGCACATTGCCCGCCTCGATCAAACCTGCGATCTCGGCCAGTTCGTCCCCTCGGGGGGCGGCGGTGAATCGTGTCCCGGTCTTGCCTGCCGCCTGCGGATGGTGAGCGTCCGGCATCGTCAGGGTGGACACCAGCCGGCCACCCTCCCCCAGTACCTGCCAGGAACGCGCCTGGGTGTCACCGCCGATCAAGTCGATCACCAGATCAAAGTCCTTGCAGATCGCCTCGAATCGCTCGGTTTTGTAATCGATCGCCCGGTCCACGCCCAGCTCGTTCAAGAACGGCAAGCTCTCTGTTGACGCCGTCGCATAGACCTCGGCGCCCTTGACCTTGGCAAATTGCACAGCGAAGTGACCAACACCCCCCGTGCCTCCGTGGATCAGCACCTTTTGCCCGTGTTCGATCCGACCATGCTCCACCAACGCCTGCCAGGCCGTGTGCCCGGCCAGTGGCACACCCGCTGCGTGAGGCCAATCGAGGCCCGCAGGTATGCGTGCCAGATGCTCAACCGGCACGCAGGAATACTCGGCGTAGGCGCCATCAGCGCCCAACATCGCAAACACCCGGTCGCCTTTCTTGAAATCACTCACGCCTTGACCGACCTCTTCGATCAGCCCGGCAACTTCCCTGCCCAACGTCAGCGGCAATTCATCGGTTGTCACTTGCGGGTATTGGCCCTCGCGAATCTTGTAATCCACCGGATTGATGCCGACGAAAAAATTCTTCACCAGCACCTCGCCCGGCTTGGGCTCCGGCACTTGCACCTGCGTCAACTGCATGACCTGCGGGCCACCGAACTGCTTGATCCTGATCGCTTTCATGCCAGGCACCTCGTTTGTCTTTTCAACACTATTTCAGAGCCCCCCTTTTCAGGGCGCTCATCTCAGAACACTCAAGTGTGTGGAGGACCGTCAACGTTCGCGGGTTCACTGGATATTGAGCGCCACAGACAGACGGCATCTTCCGTTCGCCATCGACCGTTCATCGAACGTTTCAGGATTTCGCAAAACATTTTCGAAAGCGTCGTTATCGCAATAGATGTCTGCTGCATCGATGTTCGAACGTGCAGCCTGCTGCAAAACGCGAGTGGGTGTGTTCACTTCCAGGCGGCTTGACTCATCCCTCCCCTGACCACGCGAGGTGCAACATGAAAGCTATTGTGTTCCACGGTGTCGGCGACATCCGGCTGGATGACGTTGCCGAGCCCACGCTGCAAGCTCCCAACGACGCGATCATCCGCATAACGGCCTCGGCTATCTGCGGCACCGACCTTCACTTCATTCGTGGCAGTGCGCCGGATATGCAACCCGGCACGATTCTGGGCCATGAAGCCGTCGGTATCGTGGAGGCATTGGGTGATGATGTGCGCAACCTGAGGATCGGCGACCGTGTACTGGTGCCGTCGACTATCGCGTGCGGCAATTGCGCTTACTGCCGCGCCGGTTATTTTGCGCAGTGTGACGTTGCCAACCCCAACGGCAAGACTGCTGGCACATCCTTTTTTGGTGGCCCCAAGGCCACAGGCCCGTTCAATGGGCTGCAAGCGGAAAAGGCCCGAATCCCCTTCGCGAATATCGGCTTGATCAAACTGCCCGACGCCATTACTGACGACCAGGCGATTGCAATGTCGGATATTTTTCCCACCGCCTGGTTCGGCGCCAAAATGGCGGAAATAAAGGACGGTGACACCGTTGCGGTGTTTGGCTGTGGGCCGGTAGGTCTGTTCGCGATCATCAGCGCGAAGCTGCTGGGCGCCGGACGCATCTTTGCCGTCGATGGCCTGGACGACAGGTTGGAACGCGCGCGGGACCTTGGCGCTGAATGCATCAATTTCGAGAAGGAAAACCCCGTTGAGGCGCTGCATCGCCTCACCCATGATATTGGCGTGGACCGCGCGATTGATGCCGTAGGCGTCGACGCCAACCACGCTCACCACGGCCAGGCCTGCGACGGCGCGCAATGGCAACCGGGCGATAAGCCCTCACAAGCCTTGGAATGGGCCGTGCAAGGTTTGGCCAAGGCGGGCACGCTGTCGATAATTGGTGTCTATCCGGCAGGATTCGACCGTTTTCCCATCGGCGCAGCGATGAATAAAAACCTGCGCATGAACATGGGGAACTGCCATCACCGCAAGTACATCCCCAAGCTCATTGAGATGACGCTGGCAGGTCGGGTGGATCCCTCCAAAGTGCTGACACAGCATGAACCCATGGGGGACGCCATCAGCGCTTTTCAGAAGTTTGATCAGCACTTCCCGGGCTGGATCAAAGTCAAGCTGGAAACGGCCGCCAACCAACCTGGCACAACCGGCCTTGGTTGAGCACACCCTAAAGGACAGCCATCATGTTCGATAAGCCGCATTACCTTGTCAGTTTCATCCTCGACAACCAGCCGCAAAGCCGAACGCTTGAACACGACGCTGAACACCTTGATTCCCGGCAGGCAGAAGCCCTGCTCAAACAAACGTTCAGCGAACTCAAGGACGCCCGTTTGAGTGACGTTCAGGTGCAGAAAAGAACGCGACACGAGCAAGGTAACAACATTCCCGGGCACTACCAGCAACCCTGAAGAGGCGCGGCCGCAGCCCAGGTTCTCCGAGGCTGCGAAGCGCTTGCAAACCCGCGACCACAAAAAACAGCCAGCCCCGTGTGTTAAACGGGGCTGGCGTCAGTGCGCTCGACGAGCGCTGCGGCTGTGGCGTTTATTGCTCACCCCGGTTCAGCGGCGCAGCAGACGGTCCAGCACCAGCAGCGCGACCGCACCAATTGCCAGAGCGGCAACCGGCTTCTCTTTAACGAACGTGGAAACGCTGTCAAGTGCATCACCGTAGGTCTGGGTCAGCTGACCCGCCGCCTGACGCCCGGCACCTTCAGCTTGCAGCTTCGAGTCGCCAAACAGCTTGCCGGCAGCGCTCTGAGCCTTGCCAGCGACTTTTTCTACAACACCTTCTACCTGTTCACTTTTCATAATCACAAAACCTTCGCGTGTAGTGGGCAACCCGGGTTTAATCCGGGCTGGCGGATAGCTGCACAGCGTTAGGGCGAATGGAGCAGTGATTAGTTCAAGTTGAAGTGCCGCACCGAGCGCTCCGATGGCAAAGACCGGGCTGATTCAGCCACACCCCAGGGAACTGGAATTTTCCAGTCTCTTCAAACCTGCATGCCTGTATCGTTCACGTTTCTTCCGTTTCAACTAAACAGGCGCGCAGCACGGTACTCACGCTACACTTTTGCGTGCTGAGAAATCGGGCACAGTGACGGGCCAATTTGTTCAGTTCCCCAGGAGCAGCGTTCATGATTCCTCGTATCATCATCGCCGACGATCACCCTGCCATCCTGCACGGTTGCCAGGTCGTACTGCTGAATGACAGCAGCTTCGCCAATATCCAGGCGACCGCCACCAGCGTCCCGGAACTCTTCAGCGCGCTGGAAAGCCACGAGTGCGACGTGCTCATCGTGGACTATTCGATGCCCGGCGCGGACATGGACGGCCTGCACATGCTGGGTGTGCTCAACAGACGCTACCCGAACCTGCCCGTGCTGGTACTGACCGGTGAAGAGAACCTCGGCATTCTGCGGTTGATTCTGGAGGCGAAGGTCCGTGGCATCATTCAAAAAAACAGCGACATTCTCTGTCTGCCCAAGGCGGTGCGCACCGTGCTGCGCCGGGGCATCTACTTGAATGATTCATTGAAAAAAGCGCTGGCTGAATCGCCCCGCAGCACAGCAAAAGAAGCCCAGCTGAGCCCCAGGGAGCTGGAGATCGTAAGACTGCTGGCGTCGGGCAAGTCACCCGAGGACATCGCAGAAATCCTGCATCGCAGCATCAAGACGGTGAGCTGGGGCAAGAACTCGGCCAAGCGCAAACTGGGCATACAGTCCGACGCGCAGCTGTATCAGTATTACGCCTCACTGGCCAAATCCACCGTCGAGCACACGGGGTGATCAACGCCCTGCGCAGGCTGTTATGGCTGACACTGCTGGTGTCGAGCCTGTGCGTGGCATCAACAGAAACAAACGTGGCTTTGGGCAACACTGTGGTGGTCGGTCTGCCCGTACAGACCACCCCTCCCCTGGGCTTCTGGGTGGGCGACAGCCCGGCCGGATTCAGTATCGACTACTTGCGCTACCTGGCAGACCAGTTGAATTTGAAGCTGGAGTTTCGCCAGTTCGCTACCTTCGAACAAGCCACCACAGCCCTGTGCGAAGGGCACATCGACATCGTGCCGGACTTGCAGACCAACGCCACGCGTCAGCGCTGCATGAACTTTTCCAGCCCATATCTGCTCTCCCCGCTGGTATTGGTTGTTCGGCACGGCAGCGCAGCGATTACGTCTGCCGAATTGACGTCACACTCATTCGTCGCCGAGCAAGGCTATACGACTGCCCAATGGCTGAGCCAACGCCTGCCGCCCGCGCAGCTGCACATCTACGCAGACACCCAGTCAGCCCTGAACGCCTTGCAGAAGGGCGAAGGTGACGCCTATCTGGGCGAGCCTTACCAGCTCGAAGCACTGTTCAGCAGCGGTCGCTACAAGTCCCTTGAGGTTCGGCAGCAGGACCTGTACGACAATGCAGGTCTGCACTTCGGCATCAGTACGCTTCGGGCCGACCTGCGCCACGCCCTTGCCGCAGAGATGGCCCGCACGCCGTCGGACTTCCTTAACGACCTGCAGTTGCGCTGGCTGGACAAGCACTCGCTCAAGCAACGCATGCAGCCCTCCTCCCACCTGACTTCCGCGCAGCGCCGATGGGTGGATGACTTGCCGATGCTGCGCTTGAGTTATGAAACCACTTTCCGTCCCATGTCGTTCCTCGACGAACACGGTCGCCCCAATGGGCTGAGCTACAGCTACCTGAAATACCTGGTGAATGCGCTGCGGCTCAAAGTGGTTGAGATCCCCGCGCGAAGCGGCACGGTGGCGTCGTCCGACGAGGCTGACCTGCGTATTCCGGTGGACCCGTCCACCGAACACCTGCCCGGCTGGCGCTACACACAGCCCTTCGTGAGGATTCCGAACGTGTTGGTGACACGCCTCGGAGAACCCGCCAAAACCGCCATCGAAGAACTCAACGGCGCGACCCTGGTCGTGCCGGACACACCGAAGTTCGCGCAACGCCTCCAGCAACGGGTGCCCGACAGCAAGCTGCTGCTGGTGACCGACCCGGCTGATGGCTTTGAGCTGGTGCGCACCGGCAAGGCCGATGGCTACGTGGGTAACCTGATAACAGTCGACCGCTTGCTGGAGAAAGGCTGGTCGGACAGCCTCAAGATTGCCGCGGCGACCGATCTGCCGCTGGAGCTGTCCATCGCGGTGACCGAACGTCACGCTCAATTGGTGGCCCTGCTGGATCAGCTCATCCAGAGCATTCCGATAGAACAGCGCGACCTGTTTGCCCAGCAGTGGCTGCGCAATACCTATGAAGTCGGCGTCTCGCCGCAACGCCTGTGGCGCATCGTCGGCAGCATAGGGTCCGCCGCGCTGCTGATCATTGGCGTATTGCTCTATGCGCACCTGTCCCTCAAAGCCCGCCAGCGCGCCCTCAGGGAAGCGCAACAGCGCTTGTCAGCGCAATTGCGCTTCAGCCGCGAACTGCTTGAATCGTATCCGTACCCGGTCGCCATCAAGGACCGTCATCGCCGTTACCTGATGCTCAATAAAGCCTATGAGCGAACCTTCAACGTTGAAGCGGCCCAGATACTGGGGCGCTGCGTCGACGAAATCAGCTACTACCCCGCGCAGGTGCGCCAGCGCATCTCCAAGATGGTCGAACGGGCGCTGCGTGACGATGAACGCCAACAAGGCGAGCATATTCTGATGGGCGAGGATGGCAGCGATCAGCATTGGCTGTACATCGTTACCCCCTATCGCCTGGACGGCGACGAACCTCAGGGCGTGCTCACCACGTTCATCGACGTCACCAGCATTCGCGCCGCCGAACAGCTGGCTGAACAGGCGGCCGAGGCCAAGGCGGCGTTTCTGGCCACCATGAGCCATGAAATTCGCACCCCCATGAATGGCATTCTCGGTTTGCTCGAACTGATGAGCGACCTGCACCTGCCCACGGACGCGCAGGAAATGCTGGCGATGGTCAATGAATCGACCCGCTCGCTCCTGCAGGTACTTGACGACACCCTGGATTTTTCACGCATCGACTCCGGCATGCTCGTTGTCGCGCCCGAGCCCACCGATCTGCGTCAACTGCTCGACGGCGTGCTGCGCCTGATCGGTCATCAGGCACACAGCAAAGACCTTGAGCTGCACAGTCTGATTGATCATCGCATTGCCGGGTTGCTGGAAGTCGACGGCAGCCGCCTGCGCCAAGTGCTGCTCAACCTGCTCAGCAACGCCACCAAGTTCACCCAAAGCGGGCATGTGCGCCTGGAACTGAGCGTCCAGCACGATGATGGCGAGCAGCACCTGGAGTTTCTGGTCGCGGACACCGGCATCGGCATCAGCCAGGAGCAGCAGGAGCGTCTGTTTCAACCCTTCATGCAGGCCGACAGCTCCATCACCCGGCGCTACGGGGGCTCGGGCCTGGGCCTGATGATCTCGCGTCGACTCGTGCAACTGATGGGCGGTGAGCTGTACCTGCACAGCCGCCTCAATGAAGGCACGCGCATCACCTTCACCCTGAGCCTGCCCGTGGTCGCCGCGCTTGAAAAACCGTTCACCGCGCACTCGGTGAAGCTCGCGTCCGATCTCGCGCCCTACCGGGAAGCCCTGGCAGAGCACCTGCTGGCGCTGGGGCTTCACTTCACGTCGGATCAGCAGGACCTGCTGATCACCGCCGATGAGGCATCTGCCGGCAAGCCCGGGACGCTGCTGATCACCACCGAGGCCCTGCCTGCCGGCTATGCCGTCGGCCCACCGGCCACCCGCCTGAGCGTGAACCCGCTGACCTGGGGCGGCTTGCAGGCAGCCCTTGAGCAACTGCTGCTGGGGCGCAACAGCTGCCGCCGGATTCCGTTGCCCCGTTCCAGCTACCCCAAGGGGCACAAGGTGCTCATCGTGGAAGATCACCCCACCAATCGATTGCTGCTCAAAAGGCAGATGGAGCATCTGCACTGCGCCTTCGACCTGGTGGAAAACGGTCTGCAGGCACTCGAACGCCTGCAAACGCAGCAGTACACGCTGATCCTCACCGACTGCTATATGCCAGAACTGGACGGCTACGCCATGACGCGCCAGGTACGCGACTCAGCGCTCGACGCCGCGACGATCCCCATCATAGGCATGACGGCGAGCATTCACCCGCAGGAGCAGCAGCGCGCCCGAGCGGCCGGCATGGATGAACTCATCCTCAAGCCCATCGTCCTCAGTGCGTTGATTACCCTGTTCGAGCGTTACCTGTGCGCGCCGCCTGAAGACTCGGCAGTCACCAGCATGGGCGATCTGAAGGCCGTGATGTGGGACAGTTTTTGCGCAGAGAGTCGCAAGGACCTGCTGGCCATAGAGGCCGCACTGATCAGTGACGATGCCGAAACCCTCGGCCATTTGCTGCACAAACTCGCCGGAGCGTTGCAACTGGTCGAACTGACCGAACTGTCCCGTCAGGCGCAGCATTTGCACCGTGAGGCGCAGCGTCATTCAATCGTACACACAGCGATACGCGACTTCGTTGACCAACTTCGCGACGCCGGCATCTGACAGCTCGCACATAATCCACGTCTTGCTTGAACTGTCCTCGCTAACAGCAGAACTGGAATATTCCAGGCAAACACCACGTTTGACACTCCTATAATTTCGCCGCGCTTGAAAGAGGGTCGACTTCACCATCGACATTGCCCTTTCGAGCGTCTTTTAATTATTCATAGGAGTATGACCGTGAAACTTTTCAAACTGGGTGCCACGTTATCCATTGCCGGCTTCGCCACCCTCGCGCCCTTTATCGCCCACGCCGCCAGCGACATTAACGTTAAAGGTGTTATTACACCGAGCGCGTGTACGGTAAATATTCCAACTGGCAATGATCTGGACTGGGGCGAGATCCCTTGGGACTCACTGAACAAAACCGACTTCACCACACTCACCGCAAAGCCAGCCACGATCGTTATTAACTGCCCGGAAGGCACAACCACGAAAACCGCCATGTGGATTGTCGATGCGGACCCTTCCAGCGCTTTGGTCGGCAAGAATAGCGCCGGGCGCACCGACCATGGCGATTCGGGCCGTATCTTCGGTATCGGCATCGATCCGGTGACCAAGAACAAGATCGGCAACTTTGTGCTGAAGCCGGTCAGCACCACCGTCGACGGCGTCACCAACACCACCAACTTTGGTTATAACCGCGACGCGGCCAACCATATGTCTACGCCCAGCAGCCGGGCGTTGATGTCCAATTGGGCTTATTACACCGCAGAAGAATGGAGTCCTCTGGACGCCAGTAACAACCCTGCCAGCGGCACTTCGTTCACCTGGAACTTCGAGGTTGAACCGCAAATAAACAAGGCCAGCCAAATCACCGCGACCACGCAAGTTCCATGGAACGGCACGGCACAAGTCAACGTTCGTTACTACTAATTTAGTGTGGGTTCGCAAATGTCCTGCCTGACGGCGGGACATTTTTATTGCCATGAAACTTGTCCACTCCTTACTGCTGATATTTTTCATCTCGATGAACGCTCACGCACAACTCAAATTTGACAACAAGTTGCTCGGCATCAGTGGCATCAGTGACCAGCAAGTTGAGGACGCCCTTCACGACACAGAACTGTATGCTGGCGATAACGCGGTGCATCTCTACGTCAATGATCGCTTCATTGCCAAGACTGTGGTTTATCGCGCGCCCGGAGGACAAGCGGGCTATACGGCCCATGACCTTGAACAGTTCGGTCTGAAAAAAGACGCCTGGGGTAAGCGCATTCAAAACGGCGCTGCAACCTACGTGCTGCTGACTGATCGAATCAACCCCACCTTCAGCCGAAGCGACCGCAGCCTGAAGCTCACGGTACCGCGCGCGCTGCTGGAAAACCCTGACTTCATTCAACGGCAAAAGGGTGGAACCGGCGCCTTCGTCAATTACAACACCTACTATTCGTCGTTTGACTCCGGCGGTTCGAGTAACGACTCACTGAGCGCAACCTATCAACTGGGCGCCAATGCAAACAACGCGTTACTGCGCGCCAACGGCACGTTCAGCAGCTTTACGTCCAGAACCCAGCGCTACAGCAAGAACAACGTCCAGTCGCTTTATCTGGATCGCGATTTCGACATTGGCCGCGTCAAAGCCGGCCGCCTGAACTCGCCCGATGGCGGCTTCGGCGTGGGCTACGTGGATGGCGTGGTCTACAACACCAAGGACTCGCCCTCAGGCATTGGCAGCGTTGCCTTCACCTACGACAGCGATGCGCCGGCGGTGATTGAGTTCTACCAGCGAGACCAGTTGGTCTACACCTTGAACGTCAACCGTGGCCACAACAACCTTGCCGCCATACCGGTGACGTCACTTACGTCGGATGTGGTGGTGGTGATCAAACGCGATGGCCAAGTCATCGATACCCGCCAGATTTCCCGTGCCCGCATCAGCCGCGCTACCACGCAAAGCAGTGGGCTCTACGCATTTGCCGGGCGCTCCAACACCGATACGCCCGCCGTGACAGCAGGCGCGGGTTACTCAAAACGCTACAGCGATGCCGTGAACCCCACTGTCGCGGTCGTCGCCCAACAGCGTTATCAGGGCGTCTCCGTCAGCAACACCCTCACTAAAGGCGGCCTGCAGATGACCACGTATGGCCTGTTATCGAGAAATGAGCGCAATAAATTGGGTGTCAACTTTAACGCCACGCTCAGTTACGGCGGCACCGACCTTACGTACCAGGCAATCAGCCGCAATTTCTCCTATGTCGGCCAGGTTCTTTATGATTACCAGGCCGATATAAAAAGTACCTGGGGCATCACGCACAGTTTTGTGGTGGGCGACAATAATGCGTTCAGCATCATGCTCAATCGGAATGACTTCTACAGCCGCGCCAGTTATTCGACCTGGTCGGCAGGCTATTCCACTAACTTCAAAAGAGCCTCACTCACGCTGAGTGCCGGGTCTATCCTGCAAGCGCCCGGTAATACCCAGCGCGACACAATGACGTTGAATGCCAGCCTGTCGATTCCATTCGACGTGGGCGGCCGCCATGTTTCTTACCGGTCGCAATACAACGCTTACAGTAACACCCAACGCCTGGACAACTATCTGACCACCCGGGTCAATAGCGATTACAGCGTCACGGCAGGCCATGTGCAACGCAGTGTCCAACGCACCGCCACCGCAGAAAACTATATAAGCAACGACTTCAATACACCGTACACCCATGCCGGCCTGACGGTTTCCAAGTCCGAAAGCGAGCGCCGCAGTGCAACGTCAAAGAGCCTGAGCCTGTCGGGTTCAATCGCCGCCAATCGCAAGGGCGTGGTGTTTACACCCGAACAACTCAAAGACACCTACGCCATTGTCGACACTCACCTGAAAGGCTTCGTCAAGGTCAGCAGTCAGCGCAGCTCGGCCAGAACGAACTACAACGGCAAGGTGGTGCTGGCCAATATTTCCGATAACAAGCCTGACTTCGTCAAAGTCAATCCCAAGGGGTTGGACGATGACGTGTACTTCCAAAACAACCAGGTGGACTTTATCAGCGACCGTGGCGCGGTTTCCTATTTCGACTTCGAGCCCACCACTAACAAGAACGTGTTGATGCGCTGGACAAACAAGCCTGAAGCGCTCAGTTCTCGCACGGTGTTTTATGACCAGGACGGCAACTTGATCGCCAACTTTATCGACCAGAACGTGCTGCTGGTTAAACAGGACAATATTAAAAAACTGCAAACGTCAGGGATGTTCGATGCGTCCGACAGCACCTTGACGTGCAAACTTCCCACTCAACTGGAGACCTCCAATGAACAAATTATCGATACAACGTTTGACTGCTCTCGGCAAAAAATGCCTCTGGCTGGCCTGCCTGTCAGCCATGCCCCTGCTGGCTGACGCCCAGGTGCAACCCAGCGCCTCTGCGGTGCTGATTCAAAAAGGACAGAAAGAGGCCACCATCGACCTTAAAAACAACAGTGACGAAGCCGTGCTGCTCTACAGCAAAGTGAGCAAACTGCCGGATGACGACCTCGACGGTGGCGTGTTGTACACCGTGCCGCAAACCGTGGTGGTCGCGCCCGGTAAAAACCAGACCGTGCGCGTGATCTTCCGTAGCAACAAACCCCTCAACAGGGAACACATCGCACGGGTGCTGTTTTCAGGGTTGCCCCCACAGCAGCAAGCCGCAGGCAAGGTGAAATTCGTCATAGGCCAGGATCTGCCCGTGATCATTGGCGTGGATCCCAACGTGTCCGAGGTCGACACCTGGAAGCAAATCAGCTTCAAGCAAACGCAGGGGAAACTCTGTATGAGCAACCCGTCGCGCAAGGTATTTCGTTTTGATCCGACCATGTCGAGCGCGCCGACCAAGGCCGACATTACCTTCAACAAGGCTTACGTGTTACCGGGCGAAACGCTGTGCCAGGCGCTGACATCACCGCTGGCCGCCAACGCCTCGTTGACTTTCAACAGCGTGTCCAGCTTCAACTTCATGCTGCAAACCCATGTCATCCAGTTATCCGACCAGGCATCGAAGCCTTGATTATCAAACTGAACGCGCCGCCTCAAACAGGATCTGCGCCACAAAATCAATCTCCTGCTCAGTGATGATCAGCGGCGGCAGAAAACGCACCGTTGCGCCATGACGTCCGCCCAGCTCCACGATCAAACCGTGCCTGAGGCAGGCCTGCTGGAACGCCTTGGCGCGTACCGCATCGACGGGCGGATGCCCTTGCATGTCGACGACCCCCTGGGGATCGACGATTTCCATGCCCAGCATCAGGCCGCGTCCACGCACATCGCCGATCCAGGAGAATTCGCTCTGCAGTGCCTGCAACTGGTTGCGCAGGTGCGCGCCCACGGTCTCGGCGTGGGCCACCAGGTGATTGTCGCGAATAAAGCGCAAGGTCGCGGTGCCGGCCGCCATGGCCAGCTGGTTGCCACGGAATGTGCCCGCATGGGCGCCGGGCTGCCACACGTCCAGCGAATCGTTGTAGACCATCACCGACAACGGCAAGCCGCCACCGATGGCCTTGGACAAGGTGATCACGTCCGGGGTGATGCCCGACTGTTCGAAGCCGAACATACGGCCGCTGCGCCCGATGCCGCACTGGATTTCGTCGACGATCAAGGGAATGCCGTGGGCGGCAGTCAGGCGTCGCAGCTCCTGTAACCAGCGGTCCGGCGCGGCGATCACCCCGCCCTCCCCCTGGATCGGTTCCAGAATCATCGCGCCCGGCAACGTCACGCCGCTTTCGGGGTCGTTGAGCAGGTGCTCCAGGTAACGCAGGTTGAGGGTGACGCCTTGCTCGCCGGCGACGCCGAACGGGCAACGGTAATCATGGGGGAACGGCAGGCGCTGCACGCCCGGCATCAGGGCGCCGAGGGCATTTTTGGGTGACAGGTTGCCGCTGATGGCCAGCGTCCCCAGGGTCATGCCGTGGTAGGCACCCTCGAACGCCAGCACCGAATGACGCCCAGTGGCGGTGCGGGTCAGTTTGAGCGCGGCTTCCACCGCGTCCGCCCCACTGGGGCCGCAAAACTGGATGCGCGCGTTGCGGGCGAAATCCGTCGGCAGGCAGCCGAAGATTTCCTGCACGAAGGCATCCTTGACCGGTGTCATCAGGTCCAGGGTGTGCATTGGCACGCCGGCGGTCATCAATTGCGTGATCGCTTCAATGATCACCGGGTGGTTGTGGCCCAGCGCCAGAGTGCCGGCGCCGGCCAGACAATCGACAAACACCTGGCCGCGACTGTCCTGTACGTAGATGCCGTGGGCCCGTTCGAGTACCAATGGAATACGCCGTGGGTAGCTGCGCGCATTCGACTCCTGCTGTTGCTGGCGCTCGAGCATCGGCGTCAGATCCAGGCAATAAGGCTGGGACAACCCGGTGTGCGACAGGCGTAGCTGTGCTGCACCGCCCGTGGTGGCATTCGAAACGGCGTTCATGAAGTGCTCCAGGTAGGCTGGGTTTGAAAGCGGAGTGCGCCAGGCAAAACCAGACGCCGGGAACCTGGGTCCCCGGCGTCCGGCGATTTACATGTCGTAACGCAGCACCAGGCCGAACGTGCGGGGGGCGCCCACATCGATGATGTCGCCGATGCGGTTGCTGGTGACGTATTCCTTGCCGAACGCGTTTTTCAGGTAACCGGACACCGCGACGTTCTTGGTGACCTTGTATTCGGTGCTGAAGTTGGTCAGGACATAGTTGTCACTGCGACGCACCTTGCTCACATTGCCGTTGGCGTCGAACTCGAAGTCGGACGGTGCGGTGCTCTGGTAGGTCAGGTCGGTGTTGAGGGTCAGGCGCTCGTTCCAGCGGTAGGTGCCGCCCACCGACATCTTGTATTTGGGCGAGTAGAGGAACGGCTGGCCGCTGCGATCGTTACCGTCACCGGTGTTGAATTCCTTGTACTTGGAATCGGTGATCGCGCCGCCGACGTTCAGGGTGAATTGCTCGCCAAAATCTTTTTCGACGGACACTTCCAAGCCTTTTATGTCGCTGCGACCGGCGTTGTAGACCAGGAAGAAATTACCCGTTGGGTCGAGCACGCTGACCTGCTGGTCTTTCCAGTCGGTGTAGTACAGGTTGGCGCGTGCGCGCAGGCTCTTCTCGAGGAACGACCCGCGGTACGACAGCTCGTAGTTGGTGGTGTATTCCGGATCGTAGGCAACGTGACCGCCACCGGCTCGCACGTTGACACCACCGCCGCGATAGCCTTTCTGCACCATGAACCCGACGTACTGGTCTGGCATGAATTGATAGTCAACGCCGACCTTCGGCAGGAACGCGTTAAACGTCTTTTTCGCCTTGGACGGGCTGGAGAAGTCGTCCTGCTTGATATCGGTATCGTTGGTCTCGTAGTCGTAGCGCAGGCCGGTGATCAGCGTCCAGTCAGGCGCAAAGTCCCAGTTCACTTCACCAAACATCGCCGCGTTGTTGATATCAACATCGCCCTTGGCGGCGCCGCGCTGCACGTTATTGAACAGCAAGCGGTCGTGGAAGCTGTTGGTGGTATGGCCGAAATACACCCCGGCGAAGCTGCGCACCGTGTCGGACTGATAACCCAGACGCAGCTCCTGGCTGAACATGTCGCCGTTCTGCTCGCGCAGGATGACGTTGTTGGCCGTGGCGGTCTGGTCGAAGTCCTTGCGCGCGGTGTAGCCCGAGTGCGTGTAGCTGGTCATGTTGGTCAGCGTCCAGGCATCGTTGAGGCGCCAGTCGATCTTCGCGCTCAGGGTGTCCTGGTTCAGGTTGTCGTAGGCCTTGGTGTTGGACGCGATCTTGTAGTACTGCACCTTGTCGCCGATGCGGGTGATCGAGTTGTCGCCCTGGCGGTGTTCGTTGTGCGCGTAGGTCAACAGCACATCGGTGTCGTCGTTCGGCGTGATCAATAGCTTGCCGCGATAGTTGCTGGTGCGGTGTGGGTTGGCGTCGTCGTTATTGGTGGTGTTGCGGATATAGCCGTCGCCGTCCTGAGTATCGATGGCGATCCGGCCGGCGACCTTGTCGTCGATGATCGAGCCACCGCCGGCCACGGCCACGCCGTGCTCACCGTAGTTGCCGATGTTGGTCTGGGCGGAGAAGGTGGGTTCGAACGTGGGGTTACGTGTGGTGATCACCACCGCACCGGCCAGGGAGTTGCGCCCTTGCGTGGTGGACTGCGGGCCAAGGAGCACTTCGACCTGTTCGGTATCCCACAGGCCAACCGGGCTCAGCGTCAGCGCGCGGTTGGGTTGCTGGGCGCCATCTACATACACCGAAATCGCACCGTTGAGGGTTGCCGGGCCCTGGTCATCGAAACCGGACACCGGCACGCCACGAATACCCCAGTTCTCGTTGCCGGACTGGTTGTACACGCCAGGTGTGCGGGCAAACACATCGATCAGGTTGTGATCGGCCTTGTCACGCAGTTGCTGCTCCGTGATCACGGCCACACTCGACTGGGTCTTATCCAGCGAGCGGTTCATCTTTTCGCCCGTGACGGTGACTGGAGCGATCTCCAGCGCCGCTGGCTGATCATCAGCCCATGCAGTGTTCATCAGGCAGACGGCTGATGCTACCGCCAACGCCAGTGTGTTGATTTTGTAATTCACGCCCCGCTCCCCTACCGCAAATATTCGAATTTTTATACGTTGGCAAACGCTGTTTTTCCCCAGCGAAACGGAGTCTAAGCCAAAAAAAATATTAAAGGAATACTATTGATAATCCCTCTCATTAACACCTAGTATGCCCTTCGTACCGAGATAAACACATTTTGTTAAACGTTTTGTGAAGGCCTCTGCCCGGTTTTCAAGGCCTGCTGTCACGTTGCTGAAAAGCCAAAAGCATAAACAGGATGTGCAAGACAATGACCTCCATCGAACACCAGGACGGACGTTTCAAGCTCATGTCGATCACGGATGAAACACCCGGCGCCGCCCTGCCCCGGTGCGTGCAGGCCAAGCCCGGCCAATCGATCCATGCGCTCGAGCAGTCCGTGCGCGACAGCCTCGACGCCAGCTTGCGCACCGTCGGCGGCGTGCTGTTTCGCGGCTTCTCGGTCGCCACCCCCATCGACTTCAAGCGCTTTGCCGCCAGCTTCGGCGCGCCACTGGCCGGCTACGAGTTCGGCTCGACGCCGCGCAGCAAAGTGTTCGCCGGGGTCTACAGCTCCACCGAATACCCGGCGCACCAGTTCATCCCCTTGCACAACGAGCAGGCCTACACCCGGCCCTGGCCTTCGCGCATCTGGTTCCACTGCATCAAAGCCAGCGAAACCGGCGGCGAAACGCCGATCTGCGACAGCCGCCTGATCTACCAGCGCATGCCCGCCGACATCCGCGAGCTGTTCGCCAGCCGCGAGCTGCTCTACGTGCGCAACTACAGCGGCGCCCTTGACCTGCCCTGGCAAAAAGTGTTCAACACCGAAGACCGTGCGCAGGTCGAGCGCTACTGCCAGGACAATGGCATCGAGTGGGAATGGAAAGCCGACGGTGACCTGCGCACCCGCCAGCGCTGCCCCGCCGTGCTGCAGCACCCGGAAACCGGCGAGTGGGTCTGGTTCAACCAGGCGCACCTGTTTCACGTCTCGGCGATCGAGCCCGCCGTGCGCGCCAGCCTGCTGGCGGCCGTGGGTGAAGAAAACCTGCCGCGTCATGTGTACTTCGGCGACGGCTCGGCCATTCCCGACGCCCTGCTCGACAGCGTGCGCGCCGTGTACGACCACACCGCCGTGAGCTTCCCCTGGCAGGCCGGTGACATCCTGATGCTCGACAACCGACTGGTCGCCCACGGGCGCAATCCTTATACCGGTGACCGCAAAGTCATCGTCGCCATGGCATGAACCCCACCATGTTCGCATTCAATCATTGGATAGACGTGCTGGAGGCCAACGCCCTGCACTTCCCGCAACGTGCCGCGTTGCATTTTCTGCCCGACGGCGTCGAAGTCGGCGAAACGCTCACCTTTGCCCAGCTGCACGAAGAGTCCTGCTCCCTGGCCGCTGCCCTGCAAGCGCGCTACAGGCCGGGCGAGCGCGTGCTGTTGATGCTGCCCAGCAGCCTCGACTACGTGCGCACGTTCTGCGCTTGCCTGTACGCTGGCCTGATCGCCGTGCCCTTGTTCCCGCCACCGTCGCGCAAGCCACGGCATCTGGACCGCGTGCGCAACGTGGTGGTCGATGCGCAGCCGGCGCTGATCCTCGCGCCCGTCGAACATTGCGAGGCCCTGCGCGAACTGGTGGACAACCGCGTCGACGTATTGACCGTGCACGACCTCGGTACGCCGCCTGCCGGCCACTGGCAGCGTCCGTCTATCGACGCGGCCACGGTGGCATTCCTGCAATACACCTCGGGCTCCACCGGCACGCCCAAAGGCGTAGAAGTGCGCCAGCGCAACCTGATCGCCAACGTCGAGCTGATGCGCCAGGCCTACGGCTTCGATGAACATGGCGCCATGGTCAACTGGCTGCCGCTGTATCACGACATGGGCCTGATCGGCGGCGTGCTGGCGCCCCTCTACAGCGGCATGCCGTGCTACCTGATGGCGTCGCAGACCTTCGTCAATGCGCCCTCCACCTGGCTGCAGGCGCTGAGTCGCTACCGCGCCACCGCCAGTTTCGCGCCCAACTTCGCCTACGCCCTGTGCAACCGCGTGGTCAGCGACAGCCTGATCGCCCAGCTCGACCTCAGCGCCTGGCAACACGCAATCAACGGCGCCGAGCCGATCCACCCCGGCACCCTTGACGCCTTTGCCCAGCGCTTCGCCGCCTGTGGCCTCAACCCGTTGGCCATCAGTCCAGGTTACGGCCAGGCCGAAGCCACCCTGTGCGTCAGCGCCACCCCGGCCGACGCGCTGCCGGTGGTGCTGCGCCTGGACAAACAGGTGCTGGAAACCGGTCGCGTGGCGCTGGCCCTCGGTGGCGCGCCAGCGGTGGAGTTCGTCGCCTGTGGCTATCCCCAGGCCCATCACAGCATCGCCATCGCCAATCCGGATACCTTCGAGCGCTGCGCTGCCGACCGTATCGGCGAAGTGTGGCTGCAAGGCCCGAGCAACGCCGAAGCCTACTGGCAGAACCCCGAGGCCAGTCGCATCGCCTTCCAGGCGCAGATCGTCGGCGAGCCCGGCCATTACCTGCGCTCAGGCGACCTGGGCTTCATGCACCAGGGCCAGGTGGTGATCTGCGGGCGCCTCAAGGACCTGCTGATTCTCAACGGCCGCAACCTCTATCCTCACGATATCGAGTTTGCGATCACCGACAGCGAGCCCGGCATCCGCACCGGGCGCATTGCCGCCTTCTCGGAAATGGACCCGGTGCTGGGCCGCGAAAAACTGGTGATCGTGGCCGAGCCGCAACGCAAGTTCGTCGACCCGATCCATCACCCGGCACTGTTCGCATCGATGCAAAACGCCGTGCGCGAAGCGGCTGACTGCGGCATCGATCAGATCGTGCTGGTGCAGGCCGGCACCATCCCCATGACCACCAGCGGCAAGATTGCCCGCCAGGGCGCCCGCACCCAGTTGGCGGCCGGCACCTTGAGCATCATTGCCCAGAGCGGCGCCACAGCCGCCGCGCCCGCAGAGCGCCTTGAAGTGACGCAATTGCGCGAGCAGCCCGACCTCGCCGCCTGCCATCAATGGCTGGCGCAGACCCTGCTCGAACTCAACCCCTACCTCACCGTGAATAGCGAACTCAGCCTGATCGGCCTGGGCCTGGACTCCATCGGCCTGGCCGATTTCGCCGCGCGTCTGCAGCGCGACCTTGGCTGGGAATTGGACACACAAAGCCTGTTCGGCGAACAGACCCTGGCGCACTGGGCGCAGGCGCTGCTGATCTACCTCGGCACCCCTGCCCCGTTCGTCAACCCCGCGCCCGAGGCCGACCGCAGTCACAGCCAGCAATCCTTCGCCCAGCGCCGTCTGTGGTTCCTGCACCAGCTCAACCCGCAGGACACCCAGCACAACCTCGTGCTGCACCTGACATTGCACGGCGCGCTGGACACTCAAGCCCTGTCCCGGCGGCTCGACGCGCTCGTTGACCGTCACAGCGTGCTGCGCACGGTTTACCACGACGGCGTCGACGGCCCGCAACAGCGCGTAGTGCCTGCCAGCGCTGTGCAATTGATCGTGCAGAACAACCTGCAGGATTGCCTGGCCCGGGAACACGCCACTCCCGTCGACCTGCAACACGGCCCGCTGCTGCGCGCGCATCTGATCAGTCAGGGCGAGCGGCACGACCTGCTGCTGACCCTGCATCACATCGCCTTCGACGGTCGCTCCGCGCAACTGTTGCTGGCCGAACTGGCTGCGGACACGTCGCCTCAACGCCCCCCGCAGTATCTGGATTTTGCGCGCTGGGAAGCGGCGCACTGGACACCTCAGCGCATCGCCGCGCAGCAGGACTTCTGGCGCGAGCACCTGGCCGACGTCCCGCAAACCCTGGCATTGGGCGGCAACGGCGCGGCGCCTGGGCAACACCGCCTGGACTTCAGCCTGCCTCAATCGCGCTGCGATGCGCTGGCCGGCCTCGCCCGTGAACAGGGCATGACCCTGTTCATGCTGCTGCTGGCCTGCTACCAACTGGTGCTCAAGCAGTTGGGTGGTCAACAGCGCTTTTTGCTCGGCACCGACGTCAGCGGCCGTCCACTGGCGGCGCATAACGAGGTGATCGGCTTCTTCGTCAACCAACTCACCCTGCGCTGCGAGGTCGAGGGCGAGTCGAGCCTCGGCGAATTTTTCCAGCAGGTGCGTGAGCAGGCGCAACACGCCTACGCCCATCAGGACCTGCCATTCGACCTGGTGGTCGCCGCGCTGGCCCCCGCACGACGCCCGGGCCATGCACCACTGTTCCAGGTCAAGCTCAACTATCAACCGTCACGTTCAGCGCCGACTCTGATTGCCGGCGCGCAACTGCACAGCCTGGAGGTGGCCCAGGCACCGGGGGATTTCCACCTGGTGCTGGACCTGGTGCACGGCAGCCATGGCATCGACGCCACGCTGAAATACCGTGGCGAGCACTTCGATCAGGCCCGTGCCCTGCGCCTGCAACACCTGTGGACGCGTCTGCTGGACGAGGCCGGCGAACGGCTGAGCGAGTCGCTGCCCGCACTGGGTGCGCAGCTCGACACCTGGGACCAGGCCTTCCAGCGCGAAAGTCAGCAAACCCAGGCCAGCGCCGGGCGCAGCCAGTTGTTGCACGCCAAACGACGCTCACTGACCCTTTGACAGAGGTGGATGCCTGTATGCCAGACCTACCCCCAACGCCGCGCACCCTCGGCGGCGTACGCCGCAAAGCGATGAACGTCGCCCCAAGGCAATTGGTCAGCGAACGCCTGCTCAGCGCCGACCATGCCCTGCCGCTGGTGCTCGAACCGGCCGTCGAGGGTGTCGACCTCGCGGCGTGGGCCGCCAGTGAGCGCGACGCCCTGGAACAGAAACTGCTGCAACACGGCGCCCTGCTGTTTCGTGGCTTTGGCGTCAACTCCGTGGAGCAGTTCGATCAGGTCATCGCCGCGCTGTCTCCCGGCGCCCTGGAATACATGTTCCGCGCCTCGCCGCGCACCCGGGTGGGCGGCAATATCTACACCTCGACCGACTACCCGGCCGACCAGATGATCTTCCCGCACAGCGAGCATTCCTACTCGCCACGGTTTCCGCTGCGGCTGTTCTTCTACTGCCAGTTGCCTTCCGAGACCGGCGGCGAAACCCCGATTGGCTCCACCCGCAGCGTCAAGTCACGTATCAGCAGCGACATCCAGGCGCGCTTTCGCGAAAAAGGCGTGCTCTACGTGCGCAACTACGGCGACGGCTTCGGCCTGCCGTGGCAGAGCGTGTTCCAGTCCAGCGAACGCAGCGACGTCGAAGCCTACTGCGCCAGCGTCGGTATCGAGGTCGAGTGGAAGGCAAACAACCGCCTGCGCACCCGCCAACGCGGCCCGGCCGTGGTGCGCCATCCGCGTACCGGCGAAGAAGTCTGGTTCAACCACGCGACGTTCTTTCACATCAGCACCCTGCCGGCCGCCATCCGCGATTCGCTGCAAGGCAACTTCAGCGACCTCGACCTGCCCACCAATACCTTTTACGGCGATGGCACCCCCATCGAGCCCCAGGTGCTGGACGCCCTGCGCGCCGCCTACCTCGATTCGCTGGTGCGCTTCACCTGGCAACAGGGCGACGTGCTGTTTATCGACAACATGCTCGCGGTCCACGGCCGCGAACCCTTTACCGGCAAGCGCGCAATCATGACCGGCATGGCCGAAGCCCTGCTGTCCAGCGACGTCGCCGTGTGAGCGCTCTCCCCCCTATTCTGCAGTTGAGTTGAACATGAACGGACTTCAAGGCTTTCGCATCTCGCCGCAACAGGCTTCCCTTTACCCACATCTCAACGGCGGCACCCGCCACCCGTTCGGTTGCCAGCTGCAATGGACCGTGACCCGGGCGGTCGACGCCGACACCCTCACACAGCGCTTGCAGGCGCTGGCGGGCGGCAGCGAAATCCTGCGCACCCAGCTCACTCCGGTGCCCGGTTTGCGCCACCCGGTGCAGGTGATCCATGACACCTGCGCGCTGCGCGTCAACGTGGCGCAGCAGATCCCGTCGCTCCCCCAGGACTGGACACAACCCCTGACGGTCACCCTCGTGCAACAGCCCGACGGCCAGGTGCTGCACCTGGCTGCCGCCAGCAGTCATCTGGACCTCGCCAGCCTCAAGCTGCTGGCGACCGCCCTGCTGCAAGACACCCCGCCGGACCTGGCCGACACCCTGCAATACGCCGATTACGCCGAATGGCGCTGGAGCCTGGTCGAAGACGCACCGGAGCATCCTGGCGCGCTGTTCTGGCACCCTGCGGCCGAGCACGAACGGCATGCCTTGCAACTGTCGCTGGAAACACCCCGTGACGGTGGATTTGCCCCGGCATGCCTCGATATCAACCTGCCCAACCATCCGTCTTTCACCGCCCATCTGATGCTGACCGCCTGGGCTGTGCTGCTCGGGCGCCTGTCCGGGCAGCAGCAAGTGCCCATCACCCTGATTCACCCCAGCCGTGGGCCGGAACTCGACAGCGCCGTGGGCCTGTTCGAGCAGCGCCTGCCCCTGCGCATCGACCTGCAGGCGCAGGCCACCTTGCTGGAACAGAGCGACCACATCGGCACCCTGGTAGACCATGCCGCCGGCTGGCAGGACTACTACACCGGCGACTTCAGCGGCGGTTATGCCTTCGCCTGGCGCGCCAGCGACCCGCGCGAACGCGCAGCCAGTGCGGTGATGAGCCCGGCCAAGGCGTGCCTGCAGGTTCATCAGGGCACCGAGCGGCTCAGCGCTCAGTTAGTCTACGACGGCACGGTATTGAGCGCCGACGCGGCGGCCTGCCTGGCCGAGCAATGGACGCAACTGCTGCAGGCGGCACTGGCCGACCCACAGCGAGCCTGGGCGCAACTGCCCATCAGCGGCCCGCAGCAAGCGCAGATCATCGCCGCACCGACACAGCAACCGGTGATCGAAGCGGTGACACTGGTGGAGCTGATCACCCGCCAGGTGCAGCGCCAGCCCGATGCCGTTGCCCTCAGCGATCAACAGGGTGACCTGACGTACGCGCAACTGGACACCAGCGCCACCCAACTGGCGCACCAACTGGTGGACGCGGGCATCGCTGCCAACGTGCCGGTGGGCATTCTGTTCCCGCGCGGCAACGCCGCCATCGTCGCCATGCTCGCCGTGATGAAGGCCGGTGGCGCCTATGTGCCGGTGGACCCCACTTACCCCCAGGACCGGCGCGCCTACATGCTCGCCGACAGCGCCATCGCGCACATCGTCGTCAGCCCCGAGCTGGCCGACAGCGTCCCGGCCGGCCTGCACTGCATTGTGCTGGCGGACCTGCACGCCGCCAGCGCCTTACCGCCGTTGCCCCTGCCCCACAGCGACGACTTGGCCTACCTGATTTACACCTCCGGCTCCACCGGCGCGCCCAAGGCCGTGGAAATCAGCCACGGTGCCCTAAGCCATTCCACCCAGGTGCGCATGGCCGCGTATGAGGTGCCCGTGAGCGCCTACCTGCTGCTGTCATCATTTGCCTTCGACAGCTCGGTGGCCGGGATCTTCTGGACCCTGGCCCAGGGCGGCCGCCTGGTCTTGCCGGCGCCCGGCGAAGAACTGGACATGCCACGCCTGGCCCAGCTGATCGCGCACCACCGGGTCAGCCATGGCCTGTCGCTGCCGTCGCTGTACCAGGCGCTGCTGGATCAATTGGGTGGCGCCGACAGCCTGCGCTGCTGGATCGTTGCCGGTGAGGCCTGCCCGCCGTCGCTGATTGCCCAGCACCGCAACGCCCTGCCCGGCGCCTTGCTGGTCAACGAATACGGTCCCACCGAAGCCACCGTGTGGGCCACTTACGACGTGCTCGACACCGACCGCGCCCTGACCATCGGCCGCCCGATCGCCGGCATGGACCTGCGCGTACTCAATGAACACGACGTCGCCAGCGGCATCGGCGAACCCGGCGAGATCATCCTTGCCGGCCCTACCCTGGCCCGGGGTTACCGCCACAAACCCGAAGAAACCGCCAAGGCCTTCGTCACCCTCGCCGATGGCACCCGCGCCTACCGTACCGGCGACCTCGCCTGCTGGCTGGCCGACGGGCGCCTGGCGTTCCTGGGGCGCAAGGACCATCAGGTCAAGTTGCGCGGTTACCGCATCGAGCTCGGCGAGATCGAGCGCCAACTGTGCAGCCACAGTGACGTGCGCGAAGCGGCAGTGATCGTGCAGGATCAACCCGCCGGCAAACGCCTGCTCGCCTACGTGCTTGCCGCCCATGGCTATGCGCCAGATTCCGAGGCACTCAAGCGTTACCTCGGCGAACGCTTGCCGTCCTACATGGTGCCCACCCGCGTCCTCACCCTCAGCGCCTTCCCGCGCACGCCCAATGGCAAGCTCGATCTCCAGCAGTTGCCCGACCCGGACTCGCTCGACCAGAGCAGCCACGTGGCCCCGCGCACGCCAATGGAAACCACGTTGCACGCCATCGTTGCCAAGGTGCTGAAACTGCCTCGGGTGAGTGTCACCGAGAGTTTCTTCGCCATCGGCGGCGACTCGATTCTCAGCCTGCAAGTGGTGGCCCAGGCCCACGAACAAGGCATCGCGCTGTCAGCCAAGCACGTGTTCGAGCACCAGAGCATCGCCGCCATGGCCAGCGTCGCCCAGCCGCTGGACGCCAGCCCTGCACAGGCGCAAAGCGCCGAGTTCAGCGCCTCCGGGATGTCGGATGACGAACTCAACGCGCTGATGGCCGAGCTCAACGACGCCGACCTGTAATCGCCGCCGCCCCTATTTCTGCAGGACGTTTTGAATGACCACCGACCAGACCACGCGCAATCCGATCGAAGATGTCTACCCGCTGTCACCGCTGCAACAAGGGATGCTGTTCCACTCCCTGCTGCACGAGGACTCCGGGGTGTACCTGATGCAGGATCGCTACCGAATCGGTGGGGCCATTGACGAGACCGCGTTTCTTGAAGCGTGGCGTCAGGTGGTGGCGCTGCACCCGTCCCTGCGGGCCAGCTTCCAGTGGAAAACCCAGAAGCAGCCGGTGCAGGTGATCCACCGCGAGGTCAAGGTGCCCCTCGATACCCTCGACCTGCGCGGGGTGGCGCCCCACGAGCAGCAGGCGCGCATTCGTGCGCTGCTGGAAGAGGAGCAGAAGGTCGGCTTCAACCTGTCCAAGCCGCCGCTGATTCGCTTTCGCCTGATGCGCCTGGCCGATGAGGCCTATGAGTTCATTCGCAGCTTCCACCATATCCTGATGGATGCCTGGTGCATTTCCCTGGTGACCGTGGACTTTCTCAAGGTCTACGAGGCGCTGTGCAACCAGCGCACGCCGCAGATCAGCAGCCCACGACCGTTTCGCGACTACATCCAGTGGCTGCAACGCCAGGACGCGGGCAAGGCCGAGCAGTTCTGGCGCGACCAGTTGCAGGGGCTCAACGCGCCGACGCCGCTGACCGTGGACAACGGCGTGACGCGCGATCGCTATACCGATGCGGTGCTGGTGGACGACCAACTGATCCATCTGG
Source organism: Pseudomonas poae (assembly GCF_001439785.1). Taxonomy (GTDB): domain Bacteria; phylum Pseudomonadota; class Gammaproteobacteria; order Pseudomonadales; family Pseudomonadaceae; genus Aquipseudomonas; species Aquipseudomonas poae. Next base: position 113,921 of record NZ_JYLI01000001.1, read on the forward strand.
ACGCACAGCACACCCAGGCACTGGCGAGCTTCTGCCGCAGCCGCAGGATCACGCCCAACACCTTCTTCCAGGGCGTTTGGTCGCTGCTGCTGGCGCGCTACAGCGGGCAGCGCGACGTGGTGTTCGGCGTCACCGTGGCCGGGCGGCCGGCCGAACTCACCGGCGTTGCCGAGATGATCGGCCTGTTCATCAACACCCTGCCCCTGCGCGTCAACGTCGATCCCGAAGCGCGGCTGGGCGACTGGCTGAGCGACTTGCAGGCACTCAACGTGCAGATGCGCGACTTCGAGCACACGCCGCTCACCGATATTCAGGGCTGGAGCGACTTTCCCCGTGGCGAAACCCTGTTCGACAGCATCCTGGTGTTCGAGAACGCTCCCATCGATGAGCAGATTCTTGACGGTGGCTTTCAGTTCAGCCTCGATGGCATGGACCACAGCGTGCACACCCACTATGGCTTGACCGTGGTGATCCTTCCTGGTGAGCAACTGGGCATCCGCGTGTCGTACGACCGTGAGCGGTTCACCGCCGAGACAGTGCAGCGTCTGCTCGGCCACCTGGCCAGCCTGGTGCACGGCATGCTCGCCGCACCGGAAGCCCCGCTGGGCAGTTTCGACCTGCTGGCCGCCGATGAACGCAACCAATTGCTCGGCGACTGGGCGCTCAACCCTCACGATTTCCCGCTGGATAAAAGCTACGCCGAACTGTTTGCCGCCCAGGTCGCCGAGCGCGGCGATCAGGTGGCCGCGATCTGCGACGGCCAGTCCCTGACTTACGGCGAACTGGACCTGCGCGCCACGCGCCTGGCCCATGCCCTGCGCGCGGCAGGTGCCGCCGAGGACCAACTGGTGGCTCTGCTGGCCCCCCGTGGCCTGGCGCTGTTGACCGCGATGATCGCAGTGTTCAAGGCCGGCGCGGCGATGCTGCCGCTGGAGGTCAACCACCCGCCGGAGCGCCTGCGCGAGATCCTCAGTTTGTCCCGCGCGCCCTTGCTGGTGGCGAGCGAAGACTGCAGCGGCCTGCTCGATCAGTTGCTCAGCGGTCTGGATCACGCGCCCCAGGCGCTGTTCGCCGAAGCGGCCTGGAACACCGCCAACGATGCACCGCTGGCACCGGCCGGCACCCCGCGCAGTCTGGCCTACGTGCTGTTCACCTCGGGCTCGACCGGTACGCCCAAGGGCGTGATGATCGAACAACGCGGCATGCTCAATAACATCTTCGGCAAAGTCCCGGCCCTGGGCCTGAAGGCCGCCGACCGTATCCCCCAGACCGCTTCGGTGGCCTTCGATATCAGCGTGTGGCAATTCCTCGCCGCACCGGTACTCGGCGCCACCGTGCACATCCTGCCGGACGAGGTCGCCCACGACCCGCAACGGCTGTTGCAGGTACTCGCCAGCGAGCGTCTGAATGTGCTGGAAATCGTCCCGAGCCTGATGCGCACCCTGCTTGCGCTGTGCCCGTGCGACCTGCAACTGCCCGACCTGCGCTGGGTGCTGCCCACCGGCGAAGCGCTGCCGCCCACCGTGGCCCGCGACTGGTTTGCGCGGTTCCCCGCTATCGCCCTGATGAACGCCTACGGTCCGGCCGAATGCGCCGACGACGTGGCGTTCCAGCCGATTACCGAAGCGCCGCACGCCAGCGTCAGCCACATGCCCATCGGCCGGCCCACCGCCAACAACCGCCTGTACGTGCTCGATGAAGCGCTGCGCCCGGTGCCCATCGGCGTGGTCGGGGAAATCTGCGTCGGGGGTGTCGGCGTGGGTCGCGGTTATCTGCACGACCCGCAGCGCAGCGCCGAAGCCTTCATCGAGCATGCGCAGATCGACGGTCGCCTGTACCGCACCGGCGACCTTGGCCGCTGGCGTGCCGACGGGGTGATCGAATACCTCGGCCGCCGCGACCAGCAGGTCAAGCTGCGCGGACATCGCATCGAACTGACCGAAATCGAACACCGCCTGGCCCAGCACCCGAACGTGCGCGAAGCGGCGGTGTTGCTGCGCGAAAACAGCGTGGGCGAAGCCTGGCTGGTGGCCTACTGGTCGGCCCATGACGAAAGCCTGGGCAACAGCGGCTTGAGCGAGCACCTGCGCGCGCAGTTGCCGCCCTATATGGTGCCGGCCGCCTTTGAATGCCTGGACCGCCTGCCGCTGAACAACAACGGCAAGGTTGACCGCAAGGCTCTGGCCGCGCTGCAACTGACCTGGCAGGCCGACGCCCGCGAAAGCCTCGCGCCGCGTAACGAACACGAAACCGCCATTGCCGCCATCTGGGCCCAAGTGCTGGGCCGCGACAGCGTGGGCGTGGAAGACAACTTCTTCACCCTCGGCGGTCATTCACTGCTGGCCACCCAGATCGTCGCGCGCCTGCGCAGCACATTCAAACTCGAACTGCCGCTGCGGGTACTGTTCGAACAGCCCACCGTCGCCCTGCTGGCCGTGGCCATCGCCGCGCGTGAGGCGCAAGCCGCCGCACCGCAAGCCGCCGCCGTCAATGCGCCGCACGCCAAGCCACGCCCAGCCCTGCTGCCGCTGTCGTTCTCCCAGCAACGCCTGTGGTTTATCGAGCAACTGACGCCGGGCACCACGCTGTTCAATATCCCGTTTGCCCTGCGCCTCAGCGGGCAGCTCAACGTGGCAGCCCTGCACGCCAGCCTGAATGACCTGCTGGCGCGCCATGAAATCCTGCGCACCGGCATCCGCAGCGTGGACGGCGTGCCGAGTCAGCACATCAGCGCCGCGCTGAACATTGAGCTGCCATTCGAAGACCTGTCGAACCTGGCCGCCACCGCCCGTGAAGGCGCGCAGTTCAACGCCCTGCAAGCCACCTTCGAACAACCCTTCGACCTGACGGCGCCACCGCTGCTGCGCGCGTGCCTGCTCAAAGTGGCGCCGGACGAACACGTGCTGGGGATTGCCCTGCATCACCTGGTGTCGGACGCCTGGTCAGCCACCATCGCCCTGCGCGAGCTGGCGCAAGGGTACGAAGCCCGACGTCACGGCAGCGCCGCGCAATTGCCGGCCCTGCCTCTGCAATACGCCGACTTTGCCCTGTGGCAGCGTGATCACCTGCAAGGCGCTGAACTTGCGCGCCAACTCGATTACTGGACGCGCACCCTTGACCGTCGCGATCAGGACGCCAGCCCGCTGCTGGCCTTGCCCACCGACCATCCACGGCCGTCGGTGCAGAGTTATCGCGCGGGGCTGGTGCAACGCCAACTCAGCGCCGACCTCAGCGGTCGCGTGCAGGCACTCGCCAGTCGCCTGGGCACCACGCCCTTCAGCGTGCTGTTCGCAGGCTTTGCGGTGTTGATGCACCGCTTGAGCGGCGACGCCACCGTACTGATCGGCACGCCGGTCACCCACCGTGAACAACCGGGCACCGAAGGCCTGCTGGGGATCCTGCTGAACAATTTAGCGATCCGCGCCGACTTCAGCGCCCAGGCCGATTTCAGTGCAGTGGTCAGCCAGGTTGCCACGCGTTTGCGCGAAGGCCTGCAGCATCAGGACTTGCCGTTCGAACAACTGGTGGACAGCCTGCAACTGCCGCGCAGCCTCAGCCACGCGCCGTTGTATCAGGTGATGGTTGCGCAGCAATTGGGCATGGAATCGCGCCTGCAGTTTCCGGGGCTGACCTTCGAAGCGCTCGACACGCCGCTTAAACAATCCGAATGCGACCTCGACCTGCACGTGCTGTGCCCGGCCGATGCGCCGATTCAGCTCGAATTGATGTTCGCCCTCGACCTCTTCACCCAGGACAGCGCGCGGCAAACCCTGGCGCGCCTGGAACACCTGCTGGAACAGCTGCTCGCCGAGCCGCAACGCGCGGTCGCCACCCTGCCCTTGCTGATGCCCGCCGAGTGGCAGCGCACGGTGGTGGAGTGGAACCGCACCGAGATGGCCGTGCCGCTGCACCTGACCTTCGCCCAACTGTTCGAGCAGCAGGCCGAACGCACGCCTGAGCGTGATGCGCTGTGCTTCGAAGGCCAATGCCTGAGCTACGCCGAACTGAACCGCCGCGCCAATCAGGTGGCCCATTACCTGCGCGGGCAAGGCGTGGGCGCCAACAGTCCGGTGGCGTTGTGCGTGGAGCGTTCGCTGGAGTTGCTGATTGGTTTGCTGGGCATTCTCAAGGCCGGTGGTGCCTATGTGCCGCTGGACCCAAGCTACCCGGCCGAGCGCCTGGCCTACATGCTCGACGACGCGCAACCGCTGTTGTTCGTCGGTCAGCACGGCCTGCTCGACTCGTTGGGCAGCCACCTGCCACGCCTGCGTCTGGACGCCGATACTGCGCTGCTCGCTTCCCAACCCGAGAGCAACCCCGCAGCGCTGGCCGGCCCCGATGACCTGGCCTACATCATGTACACCTCCGGCTCCACCGGTAAGCCCAAGGGCACGCTGGTCACCAACCAGTCGGTGGTCAACCTGGCCTGGGCGCGCATTCACGGCCTGTACCGCCGCTACACCGACCAGCCGATGCGCACCAGCTTCAACTACTCGTTCGCTTTCGACAGTTCGGTGGCCGAACTCATCCTGCTGCTCGACGGCCACAGCCTTTACCTCACCCCGGAAGACGTGCGCTACGACCCGGCGGCCCTGGCGCAGTTCTTCAAGGACACGCGCCTGGACGCCTTCGAATGCACGCCGGCGCAGCTCAAGAACCTGCTCGACACCGACGGCGTGCGCCGTGGCCAGACCTACCTGCCGCGCTTCGTGCTGTTTGGCGGCGATGCGGTGGACGCGCAGCTCTGGCAACGCCTGCCGTCCATCGTCGGCAGCCGCTTCTTCAACACCTACGGCCCCACCGAATGCACCGTGGACGCCACCGGCTACGCGGTGGATGACTTCCCGCAACGTCCGATCATTGGCCGGCCGATTGCCAACGTGCGCACCTATGTGCTCGACGCGTTCCTCAACCCGTTGCCGGTGGGCGTGCCCGGCGAGCTGCATATCGGCGGTGCCGGGGTGACCCGTGGTTACCTCAACCGCGCCGAGCAAACGGCCAGCGTGTTCATAAACGATCCTTTCTCGCCGCTGCCAGGTGCACGGATGTACAAGTCCGGCGACCTGGTGCGCTGGTTGCCCGGTGGCCAGCTCGAATACCTGGGCCGCATGGACCATCAAGTGAAAATCCGTGGTTTTCGCGTGGAGCTGGGCGAAATCGAAGCCCTGATCGGCGCGCAACCCGGCGTGCGTCAGGCGGTGGTGCTGGCCCGTGAAGACGTGCCCGGCGACAAGCGTCTGGTGGCCTACGTCAGCTGCGACCAGCCCGACCTGAGCGCGTGGCGCAACGCCCTCGGCGCCGCGCTGCCCGACTACATGGTGCCGTCGGCCTTTGTGGTGCTGGATCAGTTGCCCCTCACCGATAACGGCAAACTCAACCGCAAGGCCCTGCCCGCGCCGCACACCCAGGCCGAGCCGGACGCCACGGACCCGCCGCGCACCGACGCCGAGCGCCAGCTCGCCGCCCTGTGGGCCGAGCTGCTGCACCTGCCGCTGAGCGCAATCGGGCGTGACAGCCAGTTCTTTTACCTGGGCGGTCATTCGCTGCTGGCGGCCGTGCTGTTTGCGCGCCTGCGTCAGCAATTTGCCACGGTGCCACCGCTGCGTGCGGTGTTCGAGCACCCCACCTTGCACGTCCTGGCGGCGTTGCTCGCGCAGCCGCTGCAAACACCCCGCGACACCTTCGTGCCCGCTGCGCGGCCGGCACGCCTGCCGCTGTCATTCGAACAGCAGCGCCTGTGGTTCCTCGAACAACTGAGCGGCGCCAGTGAGTACAACGTGGTCAGCGCGGTGCAGTTCGACGGCGAGTTGCAGGTGCCGGCGCTGCAAGCGGCGCTGAACAGCGTGATCCAACGCCACGAAATCCTGCGCAGCCGCATCGTGCGTGAGCCGGCCGGTGAACTGGTGCTGGTGATCGAGCCCCCTGTCGACCTGACCCTGGCCGTAACGCACTGGGACGCCGTCACCGACGCGCACTGGCAGCAACTGAGCGAAGACGCGATCCAGGCCGCCACCGCGCAGCGCTTTGATCTGGCCCGTGAAGCGCCGATACGCGCCCAATTGCTCAAACGCAATACGCAGGCATTGCTGGTGCTGACCCTGCATCACTGCGTGACCGACGACGCCTCCACGCAAAACCTGCTCGACGAACTGGCCCGCTGCTACAAAGGCGAGCAGCACAGCCTGCCGACGCTGGCTCTGCAATACCCGGACTACGCGCTGTGGCAGCGCGAGGTGGCGCAGCAGGCGCGATTCGACAGCCAGTTGGCCTACTGGCGAACGCAACTGGAGGATGGCAGCTACCACCTGGAGCTGCCCACCGACCAGCCACGCCCGCACCTGCTCGACCCGCGTGCCGGTTCGGTGCAGCTGCAATTGCCTGCCGAGCTGACCGCACGCTTGCGTCATTTCGCCCAGCAGCGCGGCGCGACCCTGTACATGCTACTGCTCAGCGCTGCGCAACTGCTGCTGGGGCGTTATGCCAACCAGCGCGATGTACGCGTCGGCAGCCCAGTGGCGCAACGGCCACTGGCCGAGTTGCAACCGCTGATTGGTTGTTTCGTCAACACCCTGGTGATGCGCGCCGACCTGGCACCGGGCCTGGACTTCGCCGGCCTGCTCGACCAGGTGCGCAACACCGTGCTCGATGCCCACCAGCATCAGGACGTGCCGTTCGATCAACTGGTCGAACACCTCGCGCCGGAACGCAGCCTCGGCCAGACGCCGTTGTTCCAGGTGCTGTTCGTCATGCAGAACGGCACTGCCGACGCCAACCAGTGGCCGCACTTGCAGGTGCGTGAACGGGCAGTGACGGCCGCAGCCACCAAATTCGACCTGAACTGGGAAGTGCATGACGGTGAGGTGCTGTCGGTGTTGCTGGAATACCGCAGCGCGCTGTTCAGCCACGCCACCGCCCGGCGCTGGCTGACGCAATGGCAGGCACTGCTGGAAAACATGCTCGATGCACCGCAGACGCTGATCGGCCAATGGTCGCCGCTGACCGACGCCGAGCGGCTGCAACAGCAGGCGTGGAACGCCACCCAACGGCATTACCCAGGCCCGACCGATCTGCACATGGCCCTGAGCCAACAGGCTGCACTCACGCCGGATGCGCCGGCCCTGGTGTTCGGGAATCAGCGCCTGAGCTACGCCGAGCTGGACCAACGCGCCCAACATGTCGCCCGTGCGCTGCGTGCAAGCGGCATTGGCCGCGAATCGATTGTGCCGGTGTGCATGGAGCGCTCGGTGGAGATGGTCGTCGCCTTGCTCGGCATCGTGCATGCCGGCGCCGCCTGGCTGCCGCTGGATCCCGAGTTGCCGGCCGCGCGCCTGGCGTTCCTGATTGAGGATGCAGATGCCCGCGTCACCCTGGCCCAGCCCCAGTGGCTGTCGCGCCTGCCGGCAGGCCACAACGCCTGGACCCTGGACTCACTGCCCGCCGCCAGCGACGCTGAACCACTGAGCGTGCAGCCCAATGACCTCGCCTATGTGCTTTACACCTCCGGTTCCACCGGCCAGCCCAAGGGCGTGATGAACGAACACGGCGCGCTGATGAACCGTCTGCACTGGATGCAGGATGCATGTCCAATTGGCCCCAATGACCGCGTGCTGCAAAAGACCCCGTACAGCTTCGACGTATCGGTGTGGGAATTTTTCTGGCCGTTGATCACCGGCGCCACCCTGGTAGTGGCCCGTCCGGACGGCCATCGTGACCCGGCCTACCTCAGCCAGTTGATCCAACAGGAACAGGTCACCACCCTGCACTTCGTGCCGTCGATGCTGCGCGCGTTTGCCGAAGAGCCGAGCCTGGCTGACTGCATCAGCCTGCGTCAGGTATTTGCCAGCGGCGAAGCCCTGCCTGTGGATCTGGTGCAGCGTTTCATGGGCCGGCACCCGGCCGCGCTGGTCAACCTGTATGGCCCGACCGAAGCGGCGATTGATGTGTCGGTATGGCGTTGTTCGGTGGATGACGCGGTGGTGCCGATCGGCAAGCCCATCGCCAACCTGCAACTGCATATTCTTGATGACCAGCAGCAGCCGTTGCCCATCAGTACGGCCGGCGAGCTGTATATCGGTGGCGTCGGTGTTGCGCGCGGCTACCTGAAGCGCGACGACCTCACCGCCGAACGCTTCCTGACAGTCAACGGCGAACGGCTGTACCGCACCGGGGACCGCTGCCGCTTCCTCGCCGACGGCAATATCGAGTACCTCGGTCGCCTCGACCATCAGGTCAAGCTGCGCGGCCAGCGCATCGAACTCGGTGAAATCGACGCCGCCCTGCTGGCCCGGCCGCAAGTGCGCGAGGCTGCCACGCTGCTGATCGACCAACGCCTGGTGAGCTTCTGGAGCGGTGACGCCCACGAAGCCGACCTGCGCGCGGCGCTCGCCCAAGAACTGCCGTCCCACCTGCTGCCAGGCCTGCTGGTGCAGCTTGATCACCTGCCGCTCAACTCCAACGGCAAACTCGACCGCAAGGCGCTCGCCGCCATCCGCCTGCCGGAGGCAAACCGCGAGCAGCCGCACCGCGCGCCGCGCAACGCCAACGAAACACTGCTGTGTGAGCTGTTCAGCGAAGTGCTGCACTGCCCGCAGGTGGGCATTGACGACCATTTTTTCCAGCTGGGCGGCCATTCCCTGCTGGCCACGCAACTGGTCGCCCGGGTGCGCGAACGCCTGGGCGTGACCTTGCCGTTGGCGCGGGTGTTTGCCCAGCCGACGGTCGCGGCCCTCGCCGCGCAACTGAGTCAGGCCTTGCCGGGTGAACAGATCACACCTCAGCCACGTCCGGCAGTCTTGCCATTGGGCCTGGCGCAGCAGCGGTTCTGGATGCTCAGCCGACTGGTGCCGCAATCGCGCGAATATCACATGCCCTTCGCGCTGACCTTGACCGGCGCGCTGAACGTGCCCGCCTTGCGTGCAGCCTTTGACCAGCTCAGCGAGCGCCATCTGGTGCTGCGCAGCCGCATCAAGGAGATGGCCGGCCAGGCGCAGTTGCTGATTGATCCGCAAGGCCCGGCGCTGCAAGTGACTTCGGTTGCCGAGAGCGACTGGAACAGCGCGTACAGCCGCGCGCAGACCGACTTGATGGCGCCCTTCGACCTGGCAAACGCCGCCCCATGGCGCGCGCATTTATTGCAGCGTCAGGGCCGCGACGAGCATCTGCTGCTGGTGTGCCTGCACCACAGCGCCACCGATGGCTGGGCGATGCGCCTGTTGATCGACGAACTGGCCCAGGCCTACCGCGCGGGCCTGCACGGGCAGGCGCCCGAGTGGACGGCCCTGCCCATCGACTACGTCGACTTCAGCCTGTGGCAACAGCACCCGCACACCCAGGCCCGTCGCGAGGCCAGCCTGGCGTACTGGAAAAACCATCTGGGCCCGGGCGACTACCGCCTCGAACTTCCCCTTGACCAGCCACGCGCCGCCGAAGCGGATCGGCGTGCCGGTCAACTGAATCTCAGCCTGGGCCGCGAACGTTCGGCTGCGATTCGCCACTTTGCGCAGCAGCGCGGCACCACGCCGTATGTGGTGCTCGCCAGCGCCTTGAGCGCCCTGCTGGCGCGCTACAGCGGCCGGCGCGAGATTCGTCTGGGCACCCCAGCGGACCAGCGCGACCAGCCGCAAACCCAGACCCTGCTGGCCTGCCTGGTCAACACCCTGGTGATCCGCAGCGAGGTCGACCCACAGGCGCCGGGCGCTGCCCTGCTGGACGCGGTGGAAGCCGATCTGCGCGCCGCCCAGGCCCATGCCGACCTGCCGTTCGCCAGCCTGGTCAGTGCTGTGACCCAGCGCCGCGACCTCAACCGCACGCCGCTGTTCCAGGTGCTGTTCTCCCTCAACCACGGCCATATGGACAGCCGTCAATGGCCGGGACTGGCCCTCCAAGAGCGCACCCTGCCGGCCATCGACGCCAAATTCGAACAAAGCTGGGAGGTGCACGACGACGGCAGCGCCATGACCCTGGCGCTGGAATACCAGGCCGCACTGTTCAACGCCACGACGATGCAACGCTGGAGCGCGCAATGGTGTGCGCTGCTCGATGCCCTGGTGGCAACGCCGGAACGCGCACTGGTCGAGCTGTTCCCGCAGCAGCAGGATCAGGCGCAACTGGCGCAATGGAATGCCACCGAACGGCATTATCCCGGCCCGACCGACCTGCACACGGCCCTGAGCCAACAGGCCGCACTTACGCCGAATGCGCCAGCCCTGGTGTTCGAAGGCCAGCGCCTGAGCTACGCCGAACTGGACCGGCGCGCCCACACCGTCGCCCGCGCCCTGCGCGGGGCCGGCATTGGCCGCGAGTCGATCGTGCCGGTGTGCATGGAGCGCTCGGTGGAGATGGTCGTCGCCTTGCTCGGCATCGTGCATGCCGGCGCCGCCTGGCTGCCACTCGATCCCGAGTTGCCGGCCGCGCGTCTGGCGTTTTTGATTGCCGACGCCGACGCGCCCGTGACCTTGACCCAACCCCAGTGGCTGTCGCGCCTGCCGGCAGGCCACAATGCCTGGACGCTGGAAACGCTGCCCAGCGCTGAAAATGGCGAACCGCTGAACGTGCAGGCCAGTGATCTGGCTTACGTGCTCTACACCTCCGGCTCCACCGGTCAGCCCAAGGGCGTGATGAACGAACACGGCGCGCTGATGAACCGCCTGCACTGGATGCAGGACGCGTTCCCGATTGGGCCCAATGACCGTGTATTGCAAAAGACCCCGTACAGCTTCGACGTATCGGTGTGGGAATTCTTCTGGCCGCTGATCACCGGCGCCACGCTGGTGGTGGCACGTCCCGATGGGCACCGTGACCCGGCTTACCTCAGCCAGTTGATCCAGCAGGAACAGGTCACCACCCTGCACTTCGTGCCGTCGATGCTGCGCGCATTTGCCGAAGAGCCGAGCCTGGCCGCTTGCCGCAGCCTGCGTCAGGTGTTCGCCAGCGGCGAAGCCCTGCCGGCGGATCTGGTGCAGCGTTTCATGAGTCGCCACCCGGCGGCGCTGGTCAACCTGTACGGCCCGACCGAAGCGGCGATTGACGTGTCGGTGTGGCGTTGTTCGGTGGATGACGCGGTGGTGCCGATCGGCAAGCCCATCGCCAACCTGCGCCTGCACATTCTTGATGATCAGCAGCAACCGTTGCCGATTGGCAGCATCGGCGAGTTGTACATCGCAGGTGTGGGCGTGGCCCGGGGTTACCTCAAGCGTGACGACCTTAGCGCCGAGCGCTTTTTGACGATCAACGGTGAGCGAATGTATCGCACCGGTGACCGCTGCCGCTTCCTGCCGGACGGCAATATCGACTACCTCGGCCGCCTCGACCATCAGGTCAAGCTGCGCGGCCAGCGTATCGAGCTGGGCGAAATCGACGCAGCGCTCCTCGGGCAGCCCGGCATCAGCGGCGCCTGCACGCTGGTGATCGACAATCGGCTGGTGGCGTTCTACAGCGGCGCTGCCGCCGAGGCGGACCTGAGCAGCGCACTCAGCGCTCAACTGCCGGCTTATATGGTGCCTGCCGTTTGGGTGCCACTGCCAAGCCTGCCACTGACCACCAATGGCAAGCTCGACCGCAAAGCGCTGACGGCGCTGCCTCTGCCGCAGCGCCAAGAGGAAGCGGTTGCGCCCCGTAATGCGCTGGAAGGCCTGGTGTGTCAGCTGTTCAGCGACCTGCTCGGTGACAGCCTCACCGGCGGCCGTGCGGTCAGCACCGCGGACAGTTTCTTTGCCCTGGGCGGTGATTCGATCCTCGGCCTCAAGCTGATTTCGCAGCTGCGCGACCAGGGTTACGCCCTCACGCCCAAAGACCTGTTCCGCGCCCAGACCCCGGCGGGCCTGGCGCAGCTGATCACGCCCCTGCGGGCCGTGGCCGAGCAAGGCGACATCAGCGGTGCGATGCCGTTGATGCCCTTGCACCAGTGGTTCTTCGACCAGCAGCAACCGCAGCCTGCCTACTGGAACCAATCGGTGCTGGCTGACAGCGAGCGTCCACTGCAACCAGCGCTGGTGCAACAAACGCTGGATAAACTGATCGCTCATCACGACGCATTGCGCCTGCGTTTCAGCGAAGTGGACGGCCAATGGCAGGCGGTTATTGCCACGGTGGAACCGGCCCGGTTAACCCTTGCAACTCAAGCGCGGCACCTGCAAGAGGTCGCGCAGAGCCTGGACCTGCAACACGGTCCGCTGTTCGCCGCAGCGCTGCTGGAAGGCACGCCGCAGCGCCTGTATCTGGTGGCCCATCACCTGGTGATCGACGCCGTGTCCTGGGGGCCGTTGCTGGAAGACTTCCAGCAGGTGTATGCCGCCCTGGAAAGCGGCGCGCCGGTGGTCATGCCGGCAAAAACCACGGCTTACCGCCAATGGGCCGAGCAGTTGCACGCCCGCGCAGCCAGCCCCGAACAGCCGTACTGGAGCCGTCAACTCGCCGTCAACCCGATGCCGCAGGCCACGGTGGCCGAGCGCCAGACCCTGTCGGCACGCTGGGATGCCACGCGCACCCAGCAATGGCTGACCGAGTCCCACGCGGCCTACCGCACCCAGCCGGAAGAACTGCTGATCGCCGCGCTGGTGGCGACCCTTGCCGAAGTCGATCAGCGCCAGGAGGTCGTGGTTGACCTGGAACGCCATGGCCGCGACGCAGGCTTTGAAGGGCTGGATGTCAGCCGCACCGTGGGTTGGTTTACCACCCTGTTCCCGCTGCGGGTGAACGCCCGTGGCAGCGTGGGCGACTGGGCGCGCCAGGCCAAGGAAGCCTTGCGCGCGGTGCCTGGCCAGGGCCTGGGCTATGGCTTGCTGCGCCTGCGCGGCGAATTGCCGGCGGGCAGCGGTGACGTGCTGTTCAACTACCTGGGCCACGAGCAACCGCCCGCCGGCTGGCTGCGCGCCAGCACCCTGGCGGCGCCGGCGGAGGTCGCGCCCGCCAACCGTGTGAGTCATGCCCGAGAAGTGGTGGCGTGGCTGGAGGACGGCGTGCTGCACCTGCATTGGCACAGCGTCAGCGCCGAGGCCGATCGCGACCTGCCCGCGCGCCTGCTGACGCACCTGCAAGCATTGCTCGAACACTGCCTTGATCCCACGGCCGGCGCGCTGATGCCGTCCGACTTTCCGTTGGCCAAGGCACTGAATCAGAAGTCCCTCGACACGCTGCTGGGCAAGCTCAAGAGCAAACCGAATTCCTGAGAACGGCGCGCCGTTCTCTCCAAGCATTTGAAATGGATCGCACAACCATGAACAACATCGAAGACATCTACTCCCTGTCGCCGACCCAGCACGGTTTGCTGTTTCACAGCGTGGTCGAGCCCGATTCGCGGGTGTACTACCAGCAACTGAGCCTGGAGATGAACGGCCCGCTGCAACTGCCAGCGTTTCGCGCCGCCTGGCAGGCCCTGATGCAACGCCACGCGGTATTGCGCAGCGCGTTTCTGTGGGAAGACCTCGACGATGCTTATCAAGTGGTGCAGTCCGAACTGAACCTGCCCTTGAGCGAACTCGACTGGCAGGGCCACAGCGACAGCGACACCGCGCTGCAGCAACTGGCCCTCGACCAACGCGCCGAACCGCTGGAACTGAACGACGCGCCGCTGATGCGCGTGGCCCTGGTGCGCCTCGAACCGCAGCGCTGGCACCTGATCTGGACCTTTCATCACATCATCATGGACGGCTGGAGCGTGGGCATCGCGATCCAGGAATGGCTGGCGCTCTACTACGAGCACGCCCATGGTCGTCCGGCCAATCTGCCGCCGACGCGCGCCTACCGCGACTACATTGCCTGGCTGGCCGAGCAGGACATGGCCGCCACCGAAAGTTTCTGGCGCGGGCAGTTGCAGGATGTCAGCGAACCCACCCCGCTGCCCGACTTCGGCCTGCGCCTGACAGCGCCTGCCGACGCACCCTGCGCCGAACGCGAACACCGCCTGAGCATCGAGGAAACCGAACAACTGGCGCAGTTCGCCCGTCGCCATCACCTGACCCTCAACACCCTGATCCAGGGCGCCTGGGCGCTGCTGCTGGGCCAACACGCCGGGCGCGATGACGTGATCTACGGTGTCACCGTGGCCGGTCGCCCGGAAAACCTGGCTGCCATCGACAGCACCGTCGGCCTGTTCATCAACACCCTGCCCCTGCGCGTGCAGTGGTCCGAAGGGCCGGCGCTGGTGGACTGGCTGCAACAGTTGCAGCAAGCCAACAGCGACCTGCGCCACCACGCGTATCTGCCGCTGGGCAAGCTCAAGTCGATGAGCAGCATCGCGGCCGAGCAGGCGCTGTTCGACTCGATCCTGGTGTTCGAAAACTTCCCGGTCACCGATGCGCTCAACCAGGACGCCGGCGGCCTGAGCTTCGCCGACCCGAACCGCGAGCACTCAAGCGATGGCCTGACCCTGACCCAGGGGCGCAACCATTTCCCGTTGTCGCTGATCGTGGTGCCGGGCGAGCAGCTGCATTACCTGTTCAGCTACAACCGCAGCCGTTTCAGCGACGAGGAAATCGCCCTGCTGTCGGCGCAATTGCGCACGGTGCTGCTGGCCATGGCCGCGCAGCCGCAGTGCCGGATTGCGGATCTCGACTGGCTGGGCGCGCAGGAGCGCGAGCAGTTGCAAGCACTCGGTCGCGGTGCGGCGCTCGCGGTGCCGCACCTGGGCCTGCATCAGCGCTTTGAGCAACAGGTCGCCGCTGCACCGGAGCAATCGGCGCTGCGCGACCGCGACGGTGTACTGAGTTACGGCGAACTCGACCAGCGCGCCAATCGCCTCAGCCAGCACCTGTGTGCCCAGGGCATCGGCCGGCACAGCCAGGTGGCGCTGGGCCTGGAGCGCAGTGCCGATTTTGTGATCGCCCTGCTCGCCACCCTCAAGGCCGGCGCCGCCTACCTGCCGCTGGACCTCAAACAACCCGTCGGACGCCTGGCCGACGTGCTGCAGGACAGCCGCGCCGCGCTGTTGATCGGCGCCACGGCGACGCCCCTGCTGACACGCCTGGGTGAATACACGCCGTTGCTGTGCCTGGACGCCCAGGCCGCAGCGATTGCCGCCCGGCCCGCCACCGCGCCGGTGGTCGAACACAGCCTGGATGACGCGGCCTACGTGATCTACACCTCCGGCTCCACCGGCACGCCGAAGGGCGTGGTGGTCGAACACCGCGCCATCGTCGATTACCTGAGCGCGGTGCACAGCGTGCTGCAGCCGCCCGCCGCCGCGCGTTATGGCCTGTTGTCGAGCATCGCCGCTGATTTGGGCCACACCCAGCTGTTCGGCGCGCTGTGCAGCGGCGCCAGCCTGTTGCTGGTGGATGACGAGAGCGCCTTCAGCCCGCTGGCCCTGGCGCAGTTGTTCAGCGAGTTCCCGGTGGACGTGCTGAAAATCACCCCGAGCCACCTCAGCGGCCTGTTGCAGGCCCTGCCGGATGCGCGGTTACTGCCCACGGCCCTGCTGGTGTTTGGCGGCGACGCCCTGAGCCCGGCGCTGCTGGCTCAGGTAAACACGCTGGCGCCCGGCCTGCGGGTGTTCAACCACTATGGGCCGAGCGAGGCGACGGTGGGCGCGATTGCCACCGAACTCACAGCGGGCCAGCCCCGCATTGCCCTTGGCCGGCCGCTGCCGAACCGCCAACTGCGCGTAGTCGACGCCCAGGATCGCGACGTGGCCACCGGCATCAGCGGCGAGCTGCTGATCAGCGGCGCTCTGGCCCGTGGCTACCTGCACCGCGACGACCTGACGGCGGAACGCTTCCAGTTGGATGAGCGGCAACAGCGCTGGTACCGCACGGGTGACCGCGTGCGCTGGCTGGTGGACGGGCAACTGGCGTTCCTCGGCCGCGTCGACAGCCAGGTGAAGATTCGTGGTAATCGCCTGGAATTGGGCGAAGTTGAAGCGCAGATCCGCCGCCTGTCGCCGCTGATCGAACAGGTGGTGGTGCGCGCACTCGAGCTGGAGGGCAGCCTGCGTCTGGTCGCCTATCTGGTGGCCAGTCAGTCACTGTCGGCGCTCAAGCTGCGCAACGACCTGGGCAGCCGCGTGCCGGACTACATGGTGCCGGCGCACTTCATCACCCTGGATGAACTGCCCCTGACCCGCAACGGCAAGGTCGATGTGCAACACCTGCCGTTGCCCCACGCCACCCGCGACGACAGCGCCGATTATGTGGCCCCGCGCAACGACGTCGAACGCCTGCTGGCGGCGATCTGGCAGGACGTGCTCAAGCGCGAACAGGTTGGCGTCAACGACAATTTCTTCGCCATCGGTGGCGATTCGATTCTGAACCTGCAAATCATCGCGCGGGCCAACCAGCAAGGGCTCAAGCTCACCCCACGGCAACTGTTCGAGAACCGCACCGTCGCCGATATCGCCCGCGTGCTCGGCGCCGATGCGAGCCAGGCGGTGGCGCAGCAGCAAGCCGAAGGTTATGGGTTGCCGCTTGGTGCCGGCCAGCGCGCGCGTCTGGAACAAGGCCCGCTGACCGCCACCTGGCGTTGCGTGGCCCTCGCGCAGCCGCTGGACAGCGGGTTGCTCGGCCAGGCCCTTGCCGCCTTGCAGCACCATCATCAGGCCCTGCGCCTGGGGTTCGACGCGGACTGGCAACAGCGCGTGCTGGCCGCGCCCAAGGCGGCCGCGATCAGCAGCGGCGAATACATGCCACACCAATTGCAGGCCCTGGCCCAGGCCGCTGTCGACGAGCTGGACCTGCACGCCGGGCAAACGCTGCACGCCAGCCTGCTGGGCGACGGGCACCTGCTGCTGGCCGCGCATTCGCTGTGCGTGGACGACGCCTCGTGGCCGTTGCTGCTCACCGACCTCAACCTGGCGCTGAGCCAGTTGCGCCTGCAACGGCCGGTGCGGCTGTCCTATCACGGCGGCAACTTCACCCCCTGGGCGCGCCATCAGCAAGACCACGCCCACAGCGATGCCCTCGATGATGCGTGGGAACACTGGCTGCAATTTGCCGCGATGGACACGCTGCAACTGCCCGCCAGCGGGCAACCGAGCCAGGTAGTCGAGCACAGCCTGAGCGACGAGACTTCCGGCGCCTTGAAACGCCTGACCGAAGTGCTGCACCTGGACTGGAACAGCCTGCTGGCCACCGCTGTGGCCGAACAGTGCGGCCACGGCCTGCTGGCGCTGGACCTGTACGCCGCACGCCCGGCCGCCGAGCGCTTGCCGGTGCAGTCGCCCATCGCCCTCGCCGACCTGGAGCCGCAACGCATCATCGGCGCGCTGGACCTGCCGGTGCCGGTGTTCCTGCACACCGACGCCGGCACCGCGCTGCAACGCCTGCACGCCGTGGCCGCGCAACTGCGTGCCTACCCGCAACACGGCGCCGACTATGGCGTGCTGCGCTACCTGTCGGACAACACCTACCTGCAGGAACCGTTGCTCGACTTGCCCAAGGCCGACATCGCGATCCACTGGCGCGGCGACCTCGACAGCCACCGCGAACCCCATGGCGCCCTGGCGCAGGTCACCGCCGCCGACCTGCCCGTTGCCACGGCCCATGCCTTGCACATCCAGGCCCACTGGCAGGACGGCCAACTGCACCTGCGCTGCGAAGGCCCGCTGGCCGCCGACTGGACACTGCAACTGGCCGAGCGCCTGGCAAGCCTGGCGGCGTTGGCGGCCGCGCCGGATCTGCGCCCCGACAGCGCCGCCTTCCCGCTGTGCCACAGGCAAGCCGCGACCCTCGCCGCCGAGCCGCTGGACTGGTCGAACCTGGAAGACGTGTACCCGTTGTCGTCGATGCAACAGGGCATGCTGCTGCACACCCTGCTGCAACCCCACAGCGGCATTTATCTGATGCAGCAGCGCTACAGCTGGGACGGCGTGCTGCAACGCCCGGCGATGGAAATGGCCTGGCAGGTGTTTCTCGACCGCCACCCAATGATGCGCACCGCGTTCCGCTGGCAGGACGACCACGAGCCGCTGCAATGCGTGTACCGCCACACCGCGCCGGCATTCGACTGGCAGGACCTGCGTCATCTGGATGACGCGCAGCAACGCAAAGCCATGGACCAGGCGCTGGAAGCCCAGCGCGTGCAAGGTTTCGACATGGCGGTTGCGCCGCTGACCCACCTGCGCGTGTTCCAGCTCGCTGAACGCCGATTCGCCGTCGTGCGCAGCTTCCACCATATCCTCACCGATGCCTGGTGCTTCGGCCTGCTGATGGAGGACCTGCTGGCGATCTATCAGGCGGTTGTGCATCAGGAACCGGTGGCGCGCCCGCGTTTTCGTTCGTTCCGTGGCTATATGAGCTGGCTGGAACGCCAGGACATGGCCGCTGCCCACGCCTTCTGGCAAGCGGACCTGGCCGGTTTCAGCGAGCCGACGCCGTTGCATCTGGACGGTGCCCCCGCCCGCGCGGAGCAGGCGCCGGAGGCGGTCGGCGACCTCGACCAGACCCTGAGCATCAGCCAGACCCAACGCTTGCAGCAGCTCTGCCAACACTACCAGTTGACGCCCAACACCTGGATCCAGGGCGCCTGGGCCTTACTGTTGTCGCGCTACAGCGGCAATCGCGACGTGCTGTTCGGCGTCACCGTGGCCGGTCGCCCGACCGAGCTTGCCGGGGTCGAGGAAATGGTTGGCCTGTTTATCAACAGCCTGCCGCTGCGCCTCGACGTCGACCCCGAAGCACCGGTTGCCGGCTGGTTGCAGGCGTTGCTGTCGCACAATGCGCGACTGCGCGAACACGAAAGTGCCTCGCTGGTGGATATCCAGCGCAGCAGCGGCGTACCGCGCGGGCAACAACTGTTCGACAGCCTGGTGGTGTTCGAAAACGCGCCGTTGGACATCAGCAGCGTGCAACTGGACGCCTTCAGCATCGACATCTATGAAGACCGCGTACACACCAACTTCCCGATGACCGTGGTGCTGTACCCCGGCGACCGCCTGGGCATTCGCCTGTCCTATGACAGCCAGCGGTTCAGCGCCGACAGCGTGCAGCGCATGCTCGGGCATCTTGTGCAATTGCTGTCGAGCATGCTTGAGGCTCCCGAGGCAACGCTGGGCAGCCTGCACATGCTGGCGCCCGCCGAGCGTCAGCAGTTGCAGGTGGAATGGAACCGCAGCGCGGTGGATTTCCCGCTGACCCAGGGTTACGCCGCGCTGTTCGCCGAGCAGGTACGTCGCCGACCGCAGCAGATCGCCGCCGTGCACCTGCAGGATTCCCTGACCTACGCCGAACTGGACCGCCGCGCCAACGCCGTCGCCCATGCCCTGCACAGCGCGGGTGCCGGCCCGGAGACCCTTGTGGCACTGTTTGCCGAGCGCGGCCTGACCTTGCTGACCCTGATGCTGGGCACGCTCAAGGCCGGTGCCGCGTTCCAGGCGCTGGATATCCAGCAGCCGGCCGCACGCCTGGCCGAGCTGCTGAACCTGGGTGAAGCGCCGCTGTTGCTGGTGTGCGACAGCGCCAGCGGTGTGCTGGAGGGCGTACTGCCGCAGTTGCTCAAGCAGCCGACCTGCCTGGTCGCGCAGGCACTGTGGCAAGGCGAGGCCCGCCCCGCCGTGACCTACACGCACAACTCCGAGCAGTTGGCCTATGTGATTTTCACCTCCGGTTCCACCGGTACGCCCAAGGGCGTGATGGTGGAACAGCGCGGCATGCTCAATAACATCTTCGGCAAGGTACCGGCCCTGGGCCTGGGCGAACACGACCGCATCGCCCAGACCGCCTCCGCCGCCTTCGATATTTGCGTGTGGCAGTTCCTCGCCGCGCCGCTGGTGGGTGCCACCGTGCATATCCTGCCGGACGCCGAGGCCCATGACCCGCTGGCCTTGCTCGAGGCGGTGCAAACGCAGCAACTGACCCTGCTGGAAACCGTGCCCGCGCTGATTCGCGGCCTGTTGCAGGAGGCCCGCGACGAGCACCGTTTGCCCACCCTGCGCTGGCTTCTGCCCACCGGCGAGGCGTTGCCGCCAGCGTTGGCCAGAGACTGGTTTGCACGCTTCCCGACCATCCCGTTGATGAACGCTTACGGCCCTGCCGAGTGTTCGGATGACGTGGCGTTCTACCCGATCACCCAGGCACCGGACGCTGACTGCCTGCACATGCCGATTGGCCGGCCGACCGCGAACAACCAGGTGTTTGTGCTCGACAGCGCGCTGCGCAGCGTGCCCATCGGCGTGCCGGGCGAACTGTGCATCGGTGGCGTCGGCGTGGGCCGTGGCTACCTGCGCGACCCGCAGCGCACCCGCGAAGCCTTCGTCGATCATCCGTTCGAGCCAGGCGCGCGCCTGTACCGCAGCGGCGATATCGGCCGCCTGCGCGCCGATGGCGTGATCGAATACCTGGGACGACGCGATCAGCAGGTGAAAATTCGTGGCCATCGCATCGAACTGGGCGAGATCGAAAACCGCCTGATGCAGCACCCTGCCGTGCAGAGCGCCGCAGTGCTGGCCCTGCCGGATGCCCGTGGCGCCCTGCAACTGGTGGCGTTCCCTGTGCTCGACAGCGCCTTCGACGGCGATGCGCAGTCGGTGCTGAGCGCCCATTTGGCCACGCAACTGGCCAGCTACATGGTGCCGGCGCGCTGGGTGGCACTGGCGCAGTTGCCGTTGAATGCCAATGGCAAGGTCGACCGCCGGGCTCTCGCCGCGCTGGATATGCCCCAGGCCGCAGCGGCCGACGGCGTGTCGATTGCCCCGCGCACGCCGACGGAGAAAGTCCTGGCCGAGTTGTGGCAGGCGATTCTCGGCGTGCCCAGTGTCAGCGTGCACGATGACTTCTTCGCCATTGGCGGCCACTCGCTGCTGGCCACGCAAATGCTCTCGCGCATTCGCCGACGCTTGAACGTCAGCCTGCCGCTGCGCGTGCTGTTCGAAGGCGGCACCCTGGAGCAACTGGCGCAGGTGGTGGATCAACAGGCCCAAGTGGCCGACGAGGACGAGATCGTGCCGGTGCCCCGAAACCGCACGCTGGCGTTGTCCTACGCCCAGCAACGGCTGTGGTTCCTCGACCGTTTCGAAGGGCCGAACGCGGCCTACAACATGTCCAGCGTGGTGCGCCTGCGTGGCGCGCTGGATATCGCCGCCCTGCAGCAGGCGTTGCAGCACGTGTTGCAACGGCACGAGTCGCTGCGCACCAGCTTTCATCTGGACGGCGAGCAGCCGTGCCAGGTGATTCATCCGGCGCCGACGCTCGACCTCACGCCGCTCACGGTGCAGGCGGATGCCCTGCAAACCGTGATCGATCAACAGTCCGCCCAGCCGTTTGATCTGCAACAGCCGCCGATGCTGCGCGCGCAGTTGCTGCACCTGGGCGCGGATGACCATGTGCTGCAACTGGTGCTGCACCATATCGCCACGGACGCCTGGTCCATGGGCATCCTGATTCAGGAGTTGATCACCGGTTACCAGGCCTATACCGGCGGCACCACCCCGGTACTCGCCGCGCTGCCTATCCAGTACGCCGATTACGCGCAGTGGCAACGCAGCGAAGCGCAACAACGCCACTTGGCGCGTGCCATCGACTATTGGCGGCGCCAGCTCGACGGCGCGCCGATGCTGATCCCGTTGTCGCTGGATGCGCCGCGCCCGACGCAGCCGGACTATCAGGGCGCGTCATTGACCCAGCATTTCAACCCGGCCCAGACCCAGGTGCTCAAGGCGTATGCCCAGGCACACAAGGCGACGCTGTTCATGCTGTTGCTCAATGCGCTCAACAGCCTGCTGCAGCGGGCCACCGGGGCCCATGACTTTATCGTCGGCACCGACCTGGCCAACCGCGAGCAGACGGCGCTGGAAAACCTGATCGGCTTCTTCGTCAACGTGCTGCCGATTCGTGCACGGCTTGATGCCAACGACACCTTCGACAGCCGCCTGCAACGCCTGCGCGAGGACTGCCTGGCCGCGTTCCAGCACCAGCAGGTGCCGTTCGACAAACTGGTGGAGACGTTGCAACCGCCGCGTATTGCGGGAGTGAACCCGCTGGTGCAGGTATTGTTCGTGATGCAGAACACGCCGCAGGGCACCGCCAGCCTGGCGGACCTGGCGGTGGAACACCTGGAACCGCAACAGCAGACCAGCAAGTTCGACCTTGCCGTGTTTGTCGAGGAAGACGACAGCGGCCTGCAGGTGCGCTGGGTGTATCGCACCAGCGTGCTGCAGGCGCAGACCGTTGAACGCCTGGAGCAAGGCTTTGCGCAACTGCTCGACAGCCTGACGTTGCAGGACTGGACCTGGCGCCTGAACGCGGATGCCCCGGCGGCCATCGATGAGACGCAGGCGCGCAGCGAGCGCAAGCAGTCGAAAATGAGCAAGCTGAAGAACACCCGCGCCACCGCCGTCAGCCAACTGGCCCACGAACAGGTGCGCACCCGCACCCTGGGCGAGGCGCAACCGTTGCCGCTGGTGATCGAACCCTTGCTGGCAGACCTCGACCCGGTGCACTGGGCGGTGCAGGCGCGCGAGTGGATCAATGCGCAGCTGCGCACCCACGGCGGCCTGCTGTTTCGTGGGTTCAACCTGCCGGATGCCGCCGCTTTCGAGCAGTTCGCCCAGGCCATCGAGCCGGACCTGTATGGCACCTACGGCGACCTGCCGAAGAACACCTCCGGCAAGAATATCTACCACTCCACGCCATACCCGGAACAGCACATGATCCTGTTCCACAACGAGAGCTCGCACATGCCGCAATGGCCGCGCAAGCAGTGGTTCTTCTGCGAGATCCCGGCGCCACGGGGCGGCTGCACGCCGATTGTCGACTGCCGCCAGGTGCTGGCGCAGTTGCCGCCGGACATCGTCGCGCGGTTCAAGGCCCTGGGCCTTTTGTATGTGCGGCACTTCACCGACAAGCTGGACGTGCGCTGGCAGGACTTCTTCAAGACCGAGCAGCGTGAAGAGGTGGAGCGTCAGTGCCGACAGTCGGGCATGCAGTGGGAGTGGCTGGGCGCAGACAACCTGAAGATCGCCCAGCAGTGCCCGGCGATTGTGGCGCACCCGGACACCGGCGAGGCCTCGTTTTTCAACCAGGTGCAGTTGCACCATAGCGCCTGCCTGGAGCCGGAGGTGCGCAGCAACCTGATCAACCTGTTCGGCGCCGGCAACTTGCCGCGCAACGTGTATTACGGCGACGGCAGCGTGATCGAAGACGCGGTAATGGAGGTGATCGGCGCCGCCTACGAGGCCTGCGCGGTGCGCTTTGCCTGGCACAAGGGCGACATGGTGATGCTCGACAATATGCTGGTGGCCCATGCCCGCGACCCGTTTGAAGGCGAGCGCAAAATCTGCGTGGCCATGGGGCAGATGATGAACCGCGAACAACTGAGGGAACAGCCATGAGCAACCACGAGGCAGCGTTCGCCCTGTCGCCACAGCAACGCAGCCAATGGCTGGCAAACGCGCCGGCGGCCCGCCTGGTGCTGCAAGTGCATGGCGCCACCGCGCTGGCGCAGCTGCGTGTACGGCTGGCGGCGCTGGCGCAGGTGCATGACGCACTGCGCCTGCACACCCGGCCTGAGCCGGGCATGCAGGTGCCGTTGCAACGCGTCGGCGCCGACAGCGTGGTGAGCATCGATGTGCAGGCGCTGGACGCCGAGGTGCAACGGGTGACCGTGCAGTTGCCCGCGCTGGCGGCCGACCGTGGCACGCTGCTGCGCCTGGTGCAGGCGCTGGGTGCGGCGCAACCGCCGCAGGCTGACGCCGAAGCAATGACCTACACCCAATACAGCGCCTGGATCCACGACCTGCAGGCCGATGAGGATGCAGCGCAGGGACGCCAGTACTGGGCCGACCTGGCCGTGGGTCAACAGGCCGGCACCGAACTGTTGTACCGCGAAGCACGCAACGACAGGGCCGACACGCCGTTGACCACCTGCGTGAAGCTTGATCCCATGTTGAGCGCTGCGTTGCAGGCCCACGCCGCACCGGCCGAACACCTGCTGATGGCCGCCTGGGGCGTGCTATTGCAGCGGTTGAGCGCCACGGACAGTCCGGCCCTCACCCTCAATTGGGTGCATGACTGCCGTGACGACTATGAAGAGCTGGGCGATTGCTGGGGATTGTTCGCCAAGGCGCTGCCGCTGCCGTGGCAAGCGGCGCTGGAGCGTCCGTTCGGCGAGGCCCTGGCAACGCTGCAAACACAGTGTGAGGACGTGGGCGAATGGCAGGAATACTCGCCGGCCGATGCCTCATCGCCTTATGGCTTTCAGTGGAGTCCTGCGCTTGATGCTGGCGCCAGCCCGTTCAAGGTGCTGGAAGTGGCGGCCATCCCGGCCGGCATGGAGCTGCTGCTGATCGCCGAAGATCACCGCCTGACGCTCTGCCATCAGGCCAGTCGTTACAGCACCTTGGCCGCTGAAACCCTGCTGGAACAACTGCAATCGCTGCTGCGGGACGCCCTCGCCCACCCCGCCAGGCCGCTGGCTGAACTGTCGCTGGCGGCGCCGGGTTTTGCGGCGACACTCGCGGCCCGCCATCAGGGCGTCACGCCGCCGTTCGCCAGTGTGCCGGCGCGCTTCAACGCCTGCGCCCCGGGTTTTGCCGAACACCTGGCCCTGCGCGATTCAAACCAGCACCTGAGCTACGCCGAACTGCATGCGCGCAGTAATCAACTGGCGCATTACCTGCGCGGCCAGGGCATCGGTCGTGAGGACCGCGTGGCGCTGTACCTGGACCGCCCGGCGCCGATGGTGCTCGCCATGCTTGCCGTGCTCAAGAGCGGCGCGGCCTTTGTGCCGCTGGACGTGCACCAGCCTGCGCAACGCTCCCTGGCGATCCTGCAACAGGCGCAGCCGCGCTTTGTGCTGACCGGGGCCGCTGGCGGCGCGCCGCTGCTGGCGTCGATGGGCAGCCTCGATCTGCGCGACACCGCCCTGTGGCAACAGGCGCCCATGACCGACCTGGGCGATGACGTGCTGCCCTCGGATGCGGCCTATGTGCTGTTCACCTCGGGCAGTACCGGCGTACCCAAGGGCGTGATCGTCGAACACGCGCAACTGGCCAGCTATGTGTCCAGCGTGTCCACGCGCCTGCAGCTGCAAGCCGGTGAGCGCAGCGCCGTGGTCACCTCCCTGGCCGCCGACCTGGGTTACACCCTGCTGTTTCCCGCCTTGCTCAGCGGCGGCGAACTGCACCTGCTGGACAAGACCACCGCGATGGACGCCCAGGCCTGGGCCGCCTGGCAGGCGCACTACCCGGTCGACCATCTGAAAATCGTGCCGTCGCTGCTCGATGCCTGGCTGATGCACGCGCAAAGCGCCGCCGTGCTGCCACGCAGGCAATTGATCCTTGGCGGCGAGAGCTGTTCGCAGCGCCTGCTGCAGTCGATCCGCCAGTTCGCCCCGGGGCTGACGCTGTTCAATCACTACGGGCCGACGGAAACCACCGTGGGCGTTGCCATGCACAGGCTCGACCCGGCCTGTGACTACCGGCGTCTGCCCCTGGATGATCGGCTCGACGGCATGCGTCTGTACCTGCTGGATGAACAGCAGCGGCTGGCGACGCCGGGGCAGCATGCCGAGCTGTATATCGCCGGGCCGCAACTGGCGCGCGGCTACCTGGACACGCCACACACCGCCGAACGTTTTATCGAGCGCGACGGCGAGCGGCTGTACCGCACCGGTGACCGTGCTCGCTATCGCCACGACGCCAGCCTGGACATCACCGGCCGGAGCGATCGCCAGGTCAAGGTGCGCGGCTTTCGCATCGAGCTTGACGAGATCCAGGCGCAGCTCGCCGGCCTGCCGGGCGTGGCCCAGGCGGCGGTGGAGTGCCTGCCCAAGGGTGAACTGGGCCAGCAACTGTTTGCCTTCGTGACCCTGGCGCCCGGACAGTCTATGAGCGTGGCGCAACTGCACGGTCAGGCCCAGGATCGCCTGCCGGATTACATGCTGCCGGGCCTGCGCATCGTCGAGGCATTGCCGCTGATGGGCAACGGCAAGCTCGACCGCAAGACCCTGCAACAATGGGCTGACCAGGTGCAGGGCGGCGTCGGTGGCGCGTTGCCGCGCACACCGCTGGAGGCGCTGCTGGCCCAGACCTGGGCGCAGGTGCTGGGCCTGGAACGGGTGGGCATCGAGGATGATTTCTTTGCCCTGGGCGGGCATTCGCTGGCGGCGGTGAGCCTGGCCAGCCGCCTGCAGACCGTGCTGGCGGCGCCGGTCACGGTGAACGCAGTATTCAATGCGCCGAGCGTGGCGGCCTTTGCTGCGCTGGTGCAGGCCGAATTCAAGCTGTCGCCACTGGTGCGGCTGTCGGCGCCGGGCGCAGGGGCGAATCTGTTCTGCTTTCACCCTTCCACCGGGCATGTGCAGGATTACCGCCCACTGCTGCCCCATCTGCCGCACTGGCAACTGTGGGGGTTGCAAAAACTGGGTGATGACGACACGGTGGGCGACGGCGATATCGACGGGCTCGCGGCGCGCTATGTCGAGCACCTGCGTGCTCAACAGCCGCACGGCCCTTATCACTTGCTGGGCTTTTCCCTCGGTGGTCTGCTGGCGATCACCGCTGCGGCGCAGTTGGAGCGCTGCGGTGAACAGGTGACGTTTCTCGGCATCCTCGACTCGCAATACGCGCGCAGCGCCGACGAAGACAGCGTCGAGACCTTGCTGGCCGACGCCGCGCAGGCGCTCACGGCAAACAGTCAGGCGGTGCTGCGCGGTTTACCGGCGCAGGCGATGGCCGAGTTGACCGCGCAACTGGCTGCCCTGCCCGCCGCGCAGCGCTTGCCTGCCCTGGCGCAATGGGCGCAGCAGCAAGGCCTGCAGCTCGATGGCGACAGCTGGGAACACCTGCACACGCGGCTTGGCCATCAGCAGCAGACCCGGCAGTTGCTCGCCAGCTTCCAGCCGCCACGGCTGAGCTGCCCGGTGCAGGTATGGTGGGCGGACGCCACGCTGGACGAGGCGGATTTTGCCGACCCGCAGTGGCAACAGTTGAGCAGCGGTGCTTACACCTGTGAGGTGGTGCAAGCGCAGCACTTGAACATCCTTGCGCAACCCTCGGTGCATCAACAGCTGGCGGCCGGCCTTGCGGCCCTGGCGACAGACGGAGCAGTTTGAATGGATTTGCTGATACTCATGGCCAAGCGCTCGTGGCGCGCCCTGCTGGTGGCGACACTCACCGGGTTGGCCTGTGGGCTCGCGGCGGCCGGGTTGATCGCGATGATCAACCACAGCCTCACGGTGTTCGACCAACTGCGCCCGATTGACGGCCTGTACTTCGGCGCGCTGGTGCTGCTGGTGGCGGTGTCACGGATCATTTCCGACATCAGCCTGCTGCGCCTGGGCCAGGCGGCGGTCAACGATATGCGCCTGCACCTGAGCGCCAAACTGATCGACACGCCCTACGCGCAATTGCAGCGCCTGGGCAAGCACCGACTGCTGGCGGTGTTGACCGACGACACGCAAACCATCAGCCAGGCGGTGGAGCTGGTGCCGGTGCTGCTGGTCAACGGCGGGATCATCCTCGCCTGCCTCGGTTACCTGGGTTGGCTGAGCCTGCCGTTGCTGGGCCTCACGGTGTTGCTGATCGTGCTCGGCAGCCTGAGTTTCAACTGGCCGCAGCGCAAGGCACTGACGTCGATCGCGCGCGCGCGCGAACTCAAGGATCAGTTGTTCGACCACTATCGCCTGCTCACCGACGGCAGCAAGGAGCTGCAACTGAACCACCCGCGCCGCCAGCACTTTTTCAGCAGGCTGCTGCTGCCGACCAGTCAGCAATACCGACGGGACTTCGTGCGTGGCATGAGCATTTACGCGGTGGTGCTCAACTGGGGCAACGCGGTGTTTTATCTGCTGATCGGCGTGGTGCTGTTCGTGGCGCCGCGCTTTATCGACCTCAGCGTGAGCCTGGTGACGGGCTATATCCTCGCGATCCTGTACATGATCACGCCGCTCTCGGAACTGATGCACGCGGTGCCGACCCTGGGCCGCGCCAGCGTCGCGCTGAACAAGATCCGCGCGCTGGAAGGCCAGATGCACAGCGCCGACGAGACCCTGGAAACCTTCGCGCCGACGCAGGTACGCAGCCTGGTGTGCCGTGACGTCACCCACACCTACTACCGCGAGCGCGAGGACGGGCATTTCACCCTGGGGCCGATCAGCGTCACCTTGAAAGCCGGTGAAGTGGTGTTCATCGCCGGCGGCAATGGCAGCGGCAAGACCACCCTGGCGCTGCTGCTGACCGGCCTGTATCGCCCGGAGGGCGGTGACGTGATGCTTGACGAGCAAGTGTCTTCCAGCGCTGACAACCACCATTTCCGCCAGCACTTCTCGGCGATCTTCACCGACTTCTGCCTGTTCGAAAACCTGTTCGACGGCGACAACCCGAAGCTGGTGCAGCAGGCGCAGGACTACCTGGTGCACCTGCAACTGGATCACAAGGTGCAGATCGAACAGGGCCGCCTGACCACGCTGGCGCTGTCCACCGGGCAACGCAAACGCCTGGCGTTGCTCAGTGCCTACCTGGATGACCGGCCGTGCTACCTGTTCGATGAGTGGGCGGCGGATCAGGATCCGGTGTTCAAGCACTTTTTCTACACGCGGATCCTGGCCGACCTGCGCGCGCGCGGCAAACTGGTGATCGTGATTTCCCATGACGACGCGTATTTCGGCCTGGCCGACCGCCTGCTGCGTATCGAGCATGGGCGCCTGAGTGAGGCGCCGCTGGCAGCCGGCGTGGCGCTGGAAGCTCAGTCGTAGAGCGAGTGCAGGTAACTGACCTGCTCGGCCAGCGGCAGGCGGTGCAGTTTGGGGCAGGACTCGCAAAGTACCAGCGGTTCACCTTCCACCAGCGGGTGGAGCTGGTAGTGCAGGCAGCAATGCCGGCGCAGCGGCAGTTGCGGGCAAATCTCGGGGGCGGGCGACGCCACTTGGCGTTGCAGGCCGCGCAATTTCAGGCGGCCTTGGTTGACGGTGACCGGCTCCAGCCAGCGGTGCGCTTCGGCAAAGCCCGGGCGGGACAGATCCGGGTCGAGCCGCGCGAACGCACCGTCCCAGATCGCGACAAAATTGCCCCACAGAATCTTCGGCGCCAGCCCCCCGGCCAGCGCCAGGGTGGCGAACAAGGGCGCGAGGTGCTCGTGCACCCAGCGCGAAAAGTAGTCGGCCCGCTCGGCGGCGGCAAGGGCTGGCAAGGGCCCGGCAAAATGCAACGCCAGCGGCTGACCGGCGTCCAGGCGCAGCACACTGTCGTCGCGCCAGAAGTCGATGGCCTGATCGCGGGTGAGCACGCAGGCCAGGGTGGCCGGCACCACGATGCTCATGTAGTTCATCGACCACTGCGACACCACCGCCGCGTTGTTGACGCCCGGGTAGCGCAAGGCAAACTCGGCCAGCACCGGCCGCAACAGCGCCGGCTCGGCGACGCGGCTCAGTGCGAGAAAAGGCTGGTCGTTCGCATCAAGCTGGATGACCCGCTGGATTGGCGGCCAGGCCTGCTTGAGCCATTCTGGAAATTCGATACCGATGCTCCTGTGGCTTTCCCTTATGAATGCAAGCGATTAGCATTGGCGGATCCTATCCTCCCTCCCCTGCAAACTCAACGTCGCCAACGACCGGACATCTTCAGCCCTCATGCATACACTTCGCAATTTCTGGCGCCTGGCACGGCCCTTCTGGACCTCGGAACAGAAATACCCGGCCCTGTTGTTGCTGCTGGGCACGGTGCTGATGAACCTGTGCCTGGTGGGCGTCAATATTCTCAACAACTTCTGGAACCTGCATTTTTATAACGCACTGCAGGCCAAGGATTACCCGGGCTTCATGCTCGGTACGGGGCAGTTCATCCTGCTGCAGGTGGGCCTCGCCGTATTCACCGTGGGCGCGTTTCACTTCCAGCAGAAGCTGACCATCGTGTGGCGACGCTGGGCCACGCGCAACATGCTCGATCAATGGCTGGGCAGCCAGCGCTACCAGAAACTGAAAATGAGCGAAACCGAGGTCGACAACCCCGACCAGCGCATCGCCGAAGACATCGACCTGTTCATCATCAAGTCGCTCAAGCTCAGCCTGGGTCTGCTGACGGCGGTGGTGTCGCTGTTTTCGTTCCTCAATATCCTCTGGCAGGCCTCGGACCTGATCCGCATTCCGCTGGGCGATGGCGGCCTGGTGATCCCCGGGCTGTTGGTGTGGGTGGCGCTGGTGTATGCGCTGGCCGGCACCGGTTTCGCCTTCTGGCTCGGTCGCGCCCTGCCGCACCTGAATTTCATGCAACAACGGCGCGAGGCCGATTTTCGTTTTTCGTTGATGCGCCTGCGCGAAAACGCCGATTCGGTGGCGCAATACCGTGGCGAGGCGGTGGAAAACCAGCGCTTCAATCAGCGCCTGGAGGCCGCGCTGCAGAACTTCTGGGTGCTGGTGAAAAAGCAGAAGCTGATCATGGGTTATTCGACGTTCTACCTGCGCAGCGCCACGGTGATTCCGATGTTTATCATGGCGCCGCAGTTTTTTGCCGGGGTCTTCACCCTCGGCCGTCTGACCCAGATCAGTGCCGCCTTTGGCGAAGTGCATGCGGCCGTGGCTTACCTGGTGGGCGTGTTCCCGGAGTTGGCCGAATGGAAGTCGGTGATCGACCGGCTGCATGGGTTCCAGAAGCGTCTGGACAACGTCAAGGTCGATTCTGCTGTGGTGCTGACGCAACAGCGTGACGGCTTGCACGTGCGCAACCTGGACATCTGGCTGCCGGACGGCCGCCGCCTGTTCAGCGGCTTCAACCTTGCGCTAAAGCCTGGCGAGAGCCTGCTGATCCGCGCGCCGTCGGGGTATGGCAAGTCCACCCTGATTCGCGCCCTTACCGGGCTCTGGCACCATGCCTCGGGGTCGGTCGCCTATGACCGTGAGCGCGCCCTCACCCTTTCGCAAAAAAACTATCTGCCCCTGGGCAGCCTGCGCGAAACCCTCTGGTACCCCAACCCCGCGCCTGCCGGGCAGGACGCGGTGGTACAGCGGCTGCTGGACCAGCTTGGCCTGGCGCACCTGGGGGCGCAACTGGACGAGGAACGCGACTGGGCACAGACCCTGAGCATCGGCGAGCAACAGCGCTGCGCCTTTGTGCGTGCGCTGCTGGCGCGCCCGGCGGTGCTGTTTCTCGACGAGAGCAGCGCGGCGATGGACGCGGCCAACGAAGCGCGTTGCTACCAGTTGCTCAAGGACACGCTGCCACAGACCATCCTCGTCAGCGTTGGCCACAATGCCGCACTGGAGCGGTTTCATGGGCAGGTGCTGGAGCTGCGTGACGAGGTGGACTGGGTGCGCCGTGCGGTGAGGCAGCCGGTATAGACGACCTCACTGGCGCATGGTGTCAGCCCATCCAGCCAACGGCGGTCTTCGGAATCACTTCCGACTCATCCAGTTTCGAGGCAAACATGCTCACCGCCTGCACCGCGTCGCTGGTGCTGGTGCGGATCTGCAGGATCACCGAGCCGGCCTGGTCGGCCAGGTTGACGCCGCGTTGCGCGCCTTCCTGAGTGGAATTCATGCTGGAGACTGCGTCGCGGGTTTCCGAGAGGATCATGCCGATCATCTCGGCAATTTCGGCGGTGGAACGGCTGGTGCGCCCGGCCAGTTGCCGGACCTCGTCGGCCACCACTGCGAACCCACGACCCTGGTCGCCCGCCCTTGCAGCCTCGATGGCCGCGTTGAGCGCCAGCAGGTTGGTCTGGTCGGCAATCCCGCGAATGGTGTTGACGATGGCGGTGATCTGCTCGGAGCGCTCGCCCAACTGCCCCACCAGCTTGGCGGAGGCGCCGATGTTTTCGGCGATCCGCCGCATTTCCGTGGCGGTGTCGTGAATCACCTGGGTGCCGTGCTCGGCGAAGCGTTCGGTTTCGGACGAGATGTGGTAGGCCCGGGAGGCGCCGCGAGAGTCTTCCTCGAACTTCTCCACGCGCTCGGTGATGTCACTGGCGAACTTGACGATCTTGATCAGTTTGCCGTCGCTGTCGAATACCGGGTTGTAGCTGGCTTCCAGCCAGACGACGCGGCCATGTTTGCCCAGTCGCTTGAATTGCCCGGTGAAGAACTCGCCGTTGTTCAAGCGGCGCCAAAAGTCGGTGTACTCGTTGCTGTTGATCAACGCCGGCTCGCAGAACAGGCGGTGGTGCTTGCCCTTGAGCTCGGTCAGTGAGTAGCCCATCACGTTGAGAAAGTTCGGGTTGGCGTCCAGCACCTGCCCGCTGAGGTCGAACTCGATCACCGCCATGGCGCGGTCCAGCGCCACCAGTTTGCTGCGGGTGGCGGCTTCCTGCTCGACATTGGCGGTGACGTCCAGGGCGTACTTGACCACTTTGAGCACTTGGCCGCGTTCATCCAGCACCGGGTTGTAGCTCGCCTCCAGCCAGATCACCTTGCCGTTGGCATCCATGCGCTTGAAGGTGCCCGACACGAACTTGCCGGCCCTGAGGTCTTGCCAGAACGTGGCATAGGCCGGGCTGCCGGTGAGCGCCGGCAGGCAGAAATCACGGTGAGTCTTGCCGGCCAGTTGCGCAGCGCTGTAACCCAGCGTCTTGAGGAAGTTGTCGTTGGCGCGCAGCACCTTGCCGTTGAGGTCGAATTCGACCACGGCCATGGAGCGTTCGAGCGCAGCAATCAGTCCTTTGTACTCGGTGACTTCGGCCGTCCTGGCCGCCAGTTCTGTCTTGAGTGATTTGTTGAACATGACGTGCCCTCAGCGCGCGGATAATCAGTTATATCAATGCCGCTATCGGCCGCGGAATACGGGACTTTAAGCGGCAAAAATGTTTATTTATTGACGTCAAATTCCGCGCTTTTGCCGGTTGCTCAGGTTTGCCCCGGCGGCGCTTTTCAGGGACCATGGCGCCTCTGTTTTTTTGCCATCAAGAGGCGCCCATGGCCAATCACGACCTGACCTTCACCCCTGATCCCGACGCCGACTCGATTTCTTCCGACGTTATCGGCTTCAACGGCATCCTGGTGTCCACCCAGATCCCGACCCACGCCGATGGCAGCCTGGAACTGGGCGACATCACCCTGCAAAGCGAATGCACGCTGCAAGCGCTGAAAGTCGCGCTGGAGAAAGCCGGCAGCTCGATGGACCGGGTGATGCACCTGACCATCTACCTTACCGACATGGCCGACCGCGCCGCCTTCAATGCGGTGTACACGCGTTTTTTTGCCAAACCGTGGCCGGTGCGTGCGGCGGTCGGCGTGGCTGAACTGGCCGTCAAAGGCATGCGCGTGGAAGTCACCGCGATGGCCGCCAAGGCCTGACAGCCCTGCGGTAGATGCCGGTCAGGCATTTCACGGCTACAATGCGCGCCTCAACCGTGACAAGCCTGACTAAAAAAACTATGTCCTTGCCCAAGCATCACCTTGAATTGCTCAGCCCGGCCCGCGATGTCGCCATCGCCCGCGAGGCTATCCTGCATGGCGCCGACGCCATCTACATCGGCGGGCCAAGCTTCGGCGCCCGCCATAACGCCTGTAACGAGGTGAGCGATATCGCTCAATTGGTGGAATTCGCCCATCGTTACCACGCGCGCGTCTTCACCACGATCAACACCATCCTGCATGACAACGAACTGGAACCTGCGCGCAAGCTGATCCATCAGCTCTACGATGCCGGCGTCGATGCGTTGATCGTGCAGGACCTGGGCGTCATGGAGCTGGATATCCCGCCCATCGAGTTGCACGCCAGTACCCAGACCGATATCCGCACGCTGGCCCGCGCCAAATTTCTCGATCAGGCCGGTTTCTCGCAACTGGTGCTGGCCCGCGAGCTGAACCTGCAGGAAATCCGCGCGATTGCCGACGAGACCGAGGCGGCCGTCGAGTTCTTCATCCACGGCGCCCTGTGCGTGGCATTCTCCGGGCAGTGCAATATCTCCCACGCGCAGAACGGCCGCAGCGCCAACCGTGGCGACTGCTCCCAGGCCTGCCGCCTGCCGTACACCTTGAAGGACGACCAGGGCCGCGTCGTGGCCTTTGAAAAGCACCTGCTGTCGATGAAAGACAACAACCAGAGCGCGAACATCCGCGCCCTGGTCGAAGCCGGCGTGCGCTCGTTCAAGATCGAAGGCCGCTACAAGGACATGGGCTACGTGAAGAACATCACCGCCTATTACCGCCAGCGCCTGGACGACGTGCTCGAAGACCGCACCGACCTGGCGCGCGCTTCCAGCGGGCGTACCGCGCATTTCTTCCTGCCCGATCCGGAAAAGACCTTTCACCGGGGCAGCACCGATTACTTTGTCAGCGACCGCAAGATCGACATCGGCGCCTTCGACACCCCGACCTTTACCGGCCTGCCAGTGGGCACGGTGGAAAAAGCCGGCAAGCGCGACTTGCAGGTAGTGACCCACGAGCCACTGTCCAACGGCGACGGGCTCAACGTGCTGATCAAACGTGAAGTGGTGGGGTTTCGCGCCAACATTGCCGAGCCCAAGGGCGAGTTCGAGGAAGACGGGCAGAAGCGCTACCGCTATCGCGTGGAGCCGAATGAAATGCCGGCCGGCCTGCATCAACTGCGCCCGCATCACCCGCTGAACCGCAACCTCGATCACAACTGGCAACAGGCCCTGCTCAAGACCTCGGCCGAACGCCGCATCGGCCTGGCCTGGGTCGCCCGCCTGCGCGAAGAGCAGCTTGAAGTCACGGCTACCAGTGAAGAAGGCATCAGCGCCAGCATCACCCTGCCCGGCCCGTTTGGCGTGGCCAACAAGCCGGAACAGGCGCTGGACACCCTGCGTGACCTGCTCGGCCAGCTTGGCACCACCGAGTACCACGCCACCGATATCGCGCTGGATGCACCGCAGGCGTTCTTCATCCCCAATTCGCAGCTCAAGGCGTTGCGCCGCGAAGTGATCGAAGCCCTGACGGCTGCCCGCGTTGCGGCGCACCCGCGCGGTGGGCGCAAGGCCGAGACCTCGCCGCCGCCTGTGTACCCGGATGCGCACTTGTCGTTCCTGGCCAACGTCTACAACCAGAAGGCTCGCGACTTCTATCACCGTCACGGCGTGAAGCTGATCGACGCCGCCTTTGAGGCTCACGAGGAAACCGGCGAAGTGCCCGTGATGATCACCAAGCACTGCCTGCGGTTTTCGTTCAACCTGTGCCCTAAACAGGCCAAGGGGGTGACGGGCGTGAAGACCAAGGTGGCGCCGATGCAGTTGATCCACGGTGATGAAGTGCTGACCTTGAAGTTCGACTGCAAGCCCTGCGAGATGCATGTGGTGGGCAAGATCAAGGGGCACATCCTGGGGTTGCCGCAACCGGGCAGCGTGGTGGGGCATTTCAACCCGGAAAATATTATTTTCCAGGGTACTCACTAGCCAAAACGCTAACGCGCGGGCTCCTGTGGCGAGCGGGCTTGTTGTGGCGAGCGGGCTTCCTGTGGCGAGCGGGCTTGTCCCGCGTTGGGCTGCGCAGCAGCCCCAATAAAAACACCGAGGTCTACCTGACAGATCGCGGTGGTTGGGTTTAGGGCCGCTTCGCGCCCCAACGCGGGGCAAGCCCGCTCGCCACAAGGGTCTGGGTGTTGGTTGAAATATAGGGACACGGTAGTCAACGTCGCCGCTTCGAATGGGCTGCTAGCGTGGAGGTTTCTTATCCATGCAAGGAGCAACGGATTGTCTCTCCAACCAAACTCACACCTGCTGCGTCGCGGTCGCTACTCGGAGCCCGGACGTGCTTATCTTGTCACCGCCGTGGTGCATCAACGCCTGCCTCTGTTTCGGAACTTTCGGTTGGGCCGGTTATTGGTTACCGAATTCAAAAGAGCCCATGAAACGGGCCGCGTTAATTCGTTGGCGTGGGTGGTCATGCCGGATCACTTTCATTGGCTGTTCAACCTCAACGACTCAACGCTTGCCGATGTAATGCGAGCGACGAAGTCTCGCAGCACCCTGAGTATTAATCGAGCCCGCTGCAGCCGGGAACGGTTCTGGCAACGCGGTTACCACGATAGAGCGGTAAGAGCGGAGGAAGATATTCGCAGAATGGCGCGCTACATCATTGCCAACCCTTTACGGGCGGGGCTGGTTGAGCATATTGGTGATTATTCGTTATGGGATGCTGCCTGGTTGTGACATACGGTATCTGTGGGGCAGATATTTTTGTGGCAAGCCCGCTTGTTGTGGCGAGCGGGCTTGCCCCGCGTTGGGGTGCGAAGCGCCCCCAATTCAGCAAAACGCGGTGTACCTGATACGGCTCAGCGCCTGGTTTAGGGGCTGCTGCGCAGCCCAACGCAGGACAAGCCTGCTCGCCACAGGGAATCTGCGCTTAACTGAACGGCATTGGGGCAAGCCCGCTCGCCACAGATTTGGCTGCGGCCAGCAGGCCCTGAAATTTGGCATGGCGCGCTTCAAGCACCGGTTGCTGTGCCGGGTCGGGCGAGTAGCGCGCCTTGACCGGCATCCCCGCCGCCAGCAACTGCGCACCCTGCCCCATCGCCAGGAAGCCCAGCTTCGCCGCGCCGATGCAGGCGCTCAGTTCGCTGCCGTGCAGGGTGAACACCTCGCGCTGGAGGATGTTGGCCAGCAACTGCGCCCAATATTCGCTGCGTGCGCCCCCGCCGACCAGGGCAAAGGCGGTGACCTTGGCACCGCTCGACTGCACCGCGCGCCAGGCGTCGAGCAGGCCGAAGCCCACGCCTTCCATCACTGCGTAGCCGAGCATGGCAGGCGTGCAATCATGCCCCAGGCCCATGAAACCACCGCGCAGCAGCGGGTCGTTATGGGGTGTGCGCTCACCGGCGAGGTACGGCAAAAATAACGGTGTGCTCAGCGGCACAGTTTGTGAAATGGGCAGTTGCGCCTGCACCAGGTCCAGCAACGTGTGCTCATCGGCGGTGCCCGTGAGCCGTGTGACCCAGCGCAAACAACTGGCTCCCGCGAGCATCGCGCCCATGGTGTACCAGCGGTTGGGCAGTGCATGGCAAAAGCTGTGCACGGCGCTGGCCGGGTTGCCGGCGGCGTGGTCGGTGATGGCGACGATCGCCGCGCTGGTGCCCAGAGTGATGAAACCGTCACCGGCGTTGATCGCACCGATGCCCACCGCGGCCACCGGGTTGTCGCCGCCGCCGCCCGCGATTACCACACTGGCGGACAAGCCCAGCCCTTGCGCGGTCAGTAAGGCGCTCGCCGCGCCGCCCTCCACCAGCCGGGGCATTTGTTCAGGCGCAAGGCCCGTGGCGTGCAGCATGGGGCTGAACCATTCGCGCTGCGCCACGTCCAGCCACAGCGTACCGGCGGCGTCGGACATATCGCTGATGCGCTCGCCACACAGGCACAGGCGCAGGTAATCCTTGGGCGACAGCACGCAATCAATCGCCTTGAACACCTCGGGTTCGTGGCGTTGCAGCCACAGCAGTTTCGGCGCAGTGAGCCCGGCCATCGGCAGGCTGCCGGTGATGTCGGCGAAGCCGGCGCCCAGTTGCTCGGCCTCGGCCACGGCTCGCGAATCGTCCCACAGGATCGCCGGGTACAACACGCGGTTGTCGTCCCCCAGCAAGACCGCGCCGTGCATCTGCCCCGACAGGCCGATGCAGGCCACGCGGCTGTATGCCTCATGGGCGCGCAAGCTGGCCAGCGCCTGCAAACAGGCCTGCCACCAGTCTTGGGGGGCCTGCTCGGACCAGCCGCTATAACGCCGCGACACGCTCAAGCGCACGCCTGTTTGAGCCAGCACGTTGCCCACTGCGTCCATGAGGACGGCTTTGAGTTCCGATGTACCCAGGTCGATACCGAGAGAAACAGGACTGCTCATACGCGTGTGATTCCAATCAATGACAGCCACATGAATTGCGCACCTGCAGGTTCGGCGTCAGGCGCACGCTTTGCGCCGGCGCGCCTGGCGTGGCCATGCGTTGCAGCAACAGGTTGACCGCGCGCGTGCCCAGCGCCTGCACGGGCTGGGCGATCAAGGTCAGGCGCGGCACGAAAAAATCCGCCCAGTCAAAATCGTCGAAGCCCACCAGCGCCATCTGCGTCGGCACTTCCAGCCCGGCGTCACGCAGGGCATGCATGGCGCCCAGGGTCATCAGGTTATTGCCGGCCATGATGGCCGTGGGCGGTGCGTCCAGAGCGAGCAGTTGCACGGTCGCCCGTCGCGCCGGCTCGGTGTTCGAGCCGCCGTTGACCAGCAGTTGCGGATCAAATGGCAACCCCGCTGACTGCAAGGCCGCCTTGTAGCCTTCGACACGTTCATCGGTGGTGCTGAATCCCGGACGCCCGGCGATAAAGCCGATGCGACGGTGGCCGTGTTCGATCAAGTGGGCAATCAGCCCCTGGGTGGCCTCGGTGTTTTCCACGCCGATTTGGTCAAACTGACCGCTCATCATGCGGTCCACCAGCACCGCCGGAATCCGGTTGGCACTCAGGTACTCCAGGGCCATCGAGCCGTTCGAGGGCGCCAGCACAATGCCGTCGACCCGCCGATGGTGCAACGCCGTGATCACCCGCAGCTCCTGCTCCGGGTCATCGTGGGTGTCGACGAACAGCATCATGAAGCCATGCTTGGCGCACTCGGTTTCAATCGCGTGCACCGTTTCGCTGAAGTAATGGTTGGACAGCGCCGAAATCGCCACACCGATGGTGCTGGTGCTCGACCGCGCGAGGGAGCGCGCCAGGGTGTTGGGAATGTAGCCCAACGCCTGGATCGCCCGCTGCACGGCCAGCACCGTGGCCGGGCTGACCTTGCGGGTGCCGTTGAGCACATGGGAAACGGTCGAGGTCGACACGCCCGCCTTGCTTGCGACGTCATCCATGGTGACCACGGCGCGGCTCCCCTCAACCGATCAACGTTTGCTCGACCAGCCGCTGTAGCTGCCGACATTGTCACGGGTGATCAACTTGGGCGTGAGCTGGGTGATCGCTTCGGCCGGGGCTTTGTCGTTGAGCAGGTCATTGCCCACGTTCACGGCGGTTTGCGCCATGGCCCACGGGTCCTGGCTGGCAGACGCCTGAATCTGGGTGTCGGTCTTCAGTGCGTTCTCGATATCCGGCGCGCCGTCCACCGAGGTAATCACGATGCCGCTGCGTTTGAGCTGTTTGGCCGCCAGGTCACTGCCGATGGCTTGCGGGTCGTTGATCGCGAACAGGCCGTCGATTTTAGGGAAGCGCGTGAGGTAGCCCTGCATCGCGTTCAGCCCGCCTTCGCGCGAGCCCTTGCCGTCCTGGTCGTCGGACAGCACCTTCATGTCCGGCGCGCCGGCCAGTGCCGCTTTGCAGCCTTTGACACGGTCAGTCACGGCGGTGACCTGCGGGCCGTTCTGGATGATCACGTTGCCCTTGCCGCCGAGCTTGTCCACCAGGAACTGGCAGGCCAGCTTGCCGGCTTCGACGTTGTCGGTCTGCACCGTGGCGTTCACGCCCTTGGCGTCCACATCCACCGCCACCACCACGATCCCGGCGTCACGTGCTTTCTTGATCGCCGAGGCCATGGCGGAAGGGTCGACCGCATTGATCAGGATCAGGTCGACCTTGGATGAAATGAAATTGTCGATCTGCGAAAACTGTTTGCTCAGGTCATAGTCCGCCGACACCGAGGTGACCTTGACGTTGGGGTTAAGCTCCTTGGCGCGCGCGGTGGCGCCATCGGCAAGGGTCACGAAATACGGGTTGCCCAGCGAGCCCATGCTGATGCCGAGCGCTTTGAGCTCACGGGCTTCGACGGCTTGGGACATGAGGGCCGCCAGGGCCATAACGGGAAACAGGCGTTTGAGGTTCATACGGGTCTCTCTTGTGATTGTTGTGTGAGGAAACTCAGGTGCGCGCACCGGATTGGCGATAACGGTCCAGCGCGACCGCGCCGATGATCACGATGCCCTTGATGATGTACTGCCAGATGTCCGAGACGCCCAGCAATACCAAGCCGTTGGTCAACACGGCGATGATCAGCGCGCCGATCAGAGTGCCGCCGATGGTGCCGACACCGCCGGTAAAGCTGGTGCCACCGAGGATCACTGCAGCAATCGCGTCCAGTTCATAGGATTGCCCCAGTTGCAGGCCGTTGGCGGCAAACAGGCGCGAGGCGCTCATCACCGCGCCGAGCCCGGCCAGTGCGCCGGACATGGCGTAGACGAACAGCAGCACCTTCCACACCTTGATCCCCGACAGCCGCGCCGCTTCAGGGTTGCCGCCCACCGAATAGATCTGCACGCCCATCACCGTGCGACGCAGGATGAACCACGACAGCACGACCACCGCGACGGCGATCACCACCAGCCAGGGCACGCCGAGGATTGAATCGTTGCCGATAAAAGCGAACGGCAGGTCCGGGTTGAACACGGTCTTGTCATCCGCCAGCAGGCGCGCCAGGCCACGCATGGCGGTGAGCGCGCCAAGGGTGACGATAAACGGCGGCAGACGCATGAAGGCGATCAACCCGCCGTTGACCAGGCCCAGCAGCAGGCCAAAGCCTACGCCTGCAGCGATACCAAACATGCCGAACTGCGGCGACATTGAGGCCTGCAAGGCCACCACGGCGGACGCCGCGAGGATCGCGCCCACCGACAGGTCGATGCCCGCCGTGAGGATCACAAAGGTCATGCCCGCCGCCAGCACCACGTTGACCGAAGCCTGCTGGGTGATGATCGAGAGGTTCTGCATGGTCAGAAAGTTTTCGCTGGCCAGGGCAAAGCCCACCAGCAGCAGGACCAGCACCGGCAGCATGCCGACGGTGCGCATCAGTTCGCGAACCCGTTCGGCCTTGCCTGTTGTTGTCGCGACATTCACTTCAGCCATGGGCCACCACCTGATCGCCACCGGTGGCGAGGTCAATAATACGTTCCTGGGAGATGGCGTGGCCGGAGGCCCCGCCGACTTCAGCCACCAACTGGCCTTCGCGCATGATCAGCACGCGGTCGCAGGTGCCGATGATTTCCGGCAATTCGCTGGAAATGACCACGATGCCGACGCCGGCCTGGGCCAGTTGATTGATGATGCGGTAGATCTCGGACTTGGAGCCGATGTCGACGCCTCGGGTGGGTTCGTCGAGGATCAGCACATGGGGCTTGACCTCCAGCAGCCGTGCCAGCAGCACCTTTTGCTGGTTGCCGCCGGACAGCGAGCCCACGCTGACCTTGCCCGACGCCACACGAATCGACAGCGATTTGATCGCGTCATTCGCGCGTTGCGAGGCGTGCGTACGGTCGAGTACGCCGCCGGCATGGGCATCCGGCACGCAGGCGCACACGTTGATGTTGTCGGCCACGCTCATGTCCAGAAACAGGCCCTGGGCCTTGCGGTCCTCGGTGAGGTAGACCACGCCTGCGCGAATCGCGTCCGCCGGGTTGCGCAGCTGGGTGACGGTCTTGCCCACCACTTCCAGGGTGCCGCTGGTGCGCGGGTCGGCGGCGAAGATCAGCCGCGCCAGCTCGGTGCGCCCTGCCCCCACCAGCCCGGCGATGCCCAGCACTTCGCCGGCGTGCAGGTCGAAACTGCACTGGCGCACACGCTTGCCATCAGCCATGTCACGCACGCGCATCACCACGTTGCCGGGGTTGTAGGCGGCGTGTTCCTTCTTGTAGAAGCCGGACAAATCGCGGCCCACCATCATCTTCACCAGCACCTCGGCCGACAGCGCGTCGCGGGTCAGCTCGCCGATGTACTGACCGTCGCGCAGCACCGAGACGCGGTCCGACAGCTCGTAGATCTCGGCCATGCGATGGCTGATATAGATGATCGCCAAGCCCTGGCTGCGCAGTTGCTTGATCAACGCAAACAGGCGGTCAGTCTCGCGGGACGATAACGGCGTGGTGGGCTCGTCCATCACCAGGATCCTGGCGTGGGCATGCAGCGCCCGGGCGATCTCCACCAACTGACGCTCGGCAATCGACAGGCTGCTGACCGGCGTGGCTGGCGTGAACTCGGCACCCAGGCGCTGCAGCACGTCGAGACAGCCGGCCTGCATGCCTTTGCGGTCAATGGTCCAGCCACGGCGCAGTTCACGGCCCAGGTAAATGTTCTCGGCCACGCTCAGGTTCGGGCACAGGCTCAGTTCCTGATAGATCACAGCAATGCCGAGGGCTTTGGCGGTGGCGGGGGTAAAGGTGGGGACGGACTGGCCGTCGATGCGGATTTCACCGCCGGGATCGGCCTGATAAGCGCCGGAAAGGATCTTCATCAAGGTGGATTTGCCGGCGCCGTTCTCACCCATCAAGGCATGAATTTCACCGGGGAAGACCTTCAGGCCGACACTTTTGAGCACGCGCAAACCGTTGAAGGTTTTGCTGATGCCCTGCATCTCAAGCAAGGGTTCAAGGCTCATTGATGAGCTCCTGGATTTATTATTTTTGTAATCGAGTGAGACCGACTGTAGTCAGATACATTTGCTTACGCAAGCGCTTGCGTGTGCATTTTGTCGGGA
This sequence comes from Pseudomonas poae, assembly GCF_001439785.1. Taxonomy (GTDB): domain Bacteria; phylum Pseudomonadota; class Gammaproteobacteria; order Pseudomonadales; family Pseudomonadaceae; genus Aquipseudomonas; species Aquipseudomonas poae. The sequence continues at coordinate 156,161 of NZ_JYLI01000001.1, forward strand.
GGTTAAACGTTTCATCACGTAGCGTTGAGGCAAAAATGCGCCACGAACCTCACGCTTTCCGGATGAGGGGTTTAAAGTTTCCAACTTTGAGTCGATAGCCTTTTGACATCCATTATTTGAAAGCAGGACTCTCGCATGCGCCTTAGAAATATTAATTTAGCTCCACGAGCTGCCCTGTTTTTTGCTTCGATCATCTGTCTGGTTTTCGTGCTTGGCGTGTTCGCAGTCCAGCAAATGGGAAAGCTGAGGGACTCTGAAAAAGATGTCGAACTCAATTGGATGGCGAGCATTCGACAAACGTCATTGATGAACGCCACCGCACTTCGCCTCAGGCTGGAAACACAACGAGGCCTGGCTGACCCTCAATCCATTCAAAAGAACATTGAAAGCTTCGCCGGTTACCGTAAGGCGTTCAACGATGCGGTGGCCAATTACGAGCCACTCGTGGCGAGTGACAAGGAGCGCTCGTTTTACACACCGGTCACGAAAAGCGCCGAGGCCTACTCCCAACAGCTGGATATCCTGGAACCGCTGATGAAGAAAGGGGATATACCGGCCGCGATCAGCCTGGTGAGCAACAACATTCGCCCTCTGACGAATGCCATGGAAGGACAGATCAAAGACTTGACGACGTTCAACAACGAGGGCGCAGCGCAGGCCGGGCAAACCGCGACCGATCTGTATAACAACGGCCTGTGGTTGGTGATTAGCCTTATCACGGGCGTGGTTCTCTTGACGGTTGCGTTGGCATTATTGCTGACGAAAAGCATCACCTCGCCGATTAGCGCTGCCTTGTCCGTTGCAGAACGTATCGCAGCCAGTGACCTCTCCAGGGAAGTATCGGTCAGCGGGACTGATGAAGCCGGGCGACTGTTGAAGGCACTCGCGCAGATGCAGACGAACCTTCGCGCCACGATCATTCAGATATCCGATTCGTCCACTCAACTGGCATCAGCTGCCGAGGAGATGACGGTGGTTACCGAGGAGTCGAGTCGAGGCCTGGTTGCTCAGAACGACGAGGTCAACCAGGCTGCAACCGCAGTCACGGAAATGAGCGCAGCTGTAGATGAGGTGGCGCGTAACGCGGAGTCAGCTTCCGAAGAGTCAAAGCGTACCCAAGGCTACACCGAGGTGGGTTTGGCACGGGTGGCTCAGACATTGAAGTCAATTCAAAAGCTCAATGGCAACGTTGAAAACACGAGCGCACAGATTCAAGGGTTGTCGGATCGTGCGCAAAGCATCACCAAGGTTGTCGAGGTGATTCGGGCGATTGCAGAGCAAACCAACTTGCTGGCATTGAACGCCGCTATTGAGGCCGCACGCGCTGGCGAACAAGGTCGCGGGTTTGCGGTCGTGGCTGACGAAGTAAGAGCCCTGGCCCATCGTACTCAAGTGTCGACTCAAGAAATCGAGCAAATGATCGCTGCCATTCAGGGCGATTCCGACCTCGCCGTGAAGGCGATGAACACGAGCAGAGATTTGGCGAACGAGTCACTTGGCGTCGCTCAGGAGGCCAGCACCTCGCTGGACCAGATATCACACGCCATTATTCAAATTAACGAACGCAACCTCATGATCGCAACCGCCTCTGAAGAGCAGTCCCATGTGGCGCGCGAGGTTGATCGAAATCTGGTCAGCATTCGCGAACTTGCAACACAAAGCGCGGCAGGCGCCTCTCAAACAGCGAGTGCGTGTGGTGAAATGTCGAAGTTGGCGGTTAACCTCAATCAGCTGGTTAACCGGTTCGCGGTGTAAATAAAAGGTTTTTGGGTGAGCTGACGGTTAGCTTCGCACGCTCAGCTCGCCCATGAACCGCACTCTCGACGTTTCTTGAATCACGCAGGCGATCTCGTATGGAATGCCGTATACGACGCAGCCGTGCAGGAACTCAAGGATGCCATGGACCTCGCCTACTTGAACGGTCAGCGCCCCGCTGACGTGTTAAAAGTGGCCACCACTGATTTAAACGCCGAATTCCTGATGGTGAAGCAGGGCAAGACCGCGAAGAAGCTTCGCCTACGGCTGGAGGACGAAGGTGTGCAGTCTGGGCTGAGCGCCTTTATCGAGGACCTGCAGGAACGCCGGGCCCTCAGCGGAATAAAAACATCGAGGCTGATCACCAACACATCCGGCCTTCGGATGAGCCAGCAGATGCTGCGCAATCGCTGGGACGAAGCCCGCGAGAAAGCTGCCATCAAAGCCGGCGCCGACGGTGACACTGACCTGGCAGTGCTGATCCGCCAGTTCCAGTTCAAAGACATCCGACCAAAAGCGGCCAGCGAGATCGAGTTGACACATGCAAGCCGCTTGCTTGGCCATACCACGGAAGATATGACCAAAAAGGTCTATCGACGTGTCGGGGAAATCGTTAAACCAACGAAGTGATTTTATCCACAACTACTCACATTCCAAAAAACGTTGTCAACGCAGAGGTCAACACACCAGCGCCAATCTGAGCCGGTATCTCCCACGCGGGGGTACCGGCTTTAGCAATCATGCCGGCCAGCCAAGCGCGCACACCCGGACCAAAATTCTTGCTATCGGTTTCAGGATCAAGGTCATCGTCATTAATGGCGACTTGCAATGCTGACACATCCGCCTCTGCAACCTTGTTTCTTCTTAGCTCACGAATCAAAGATGGCAAGTCCTTTGTGCCAACCGTTGACTTATTATGCGACGCTTGATTCCCCTCGCCGATAGCCAAACTTATATTCGCACCATCACCAAAAACGGCGCCTTTGAACATTTCGCTTAGCCCTTCAACCTTTGGCATGATCTTGGGGTCAGCGCCCGCTTTCGTTTCAGGTAAGACATGCTCAAGGTTTAACAAAAAGTCCAGCAGTCGGGATCTTGCCTCGTTTAAAATCTGGTCAAAACAACCAGCAGCGGGCTTTCCCCACGCGCTTGAAATGCCGAATGATTTCTCTATTCCTTGCCGTAAGTATCGAAAAAACGGTGGTCAATATTTACTATTAGGTCATCGGCCTTTTTGGAAAACTCTTCAATTACCGCAATACTTTGACTATGCCGGACGACCAATACCCTTTCTATCATCTCGTCAGACATCCCACCAATTGGCAATTTATAGTTTGTATAACGTTTGACTGCATTTTCAACGTTGCCATAAGGAGTTAGGTTTGAGATACGATATTTTGGAAGTTCATCATCGTCTCCGTACCCCTGTATTTCATCCTTTACCCACTTTGCGAAATCCTTGTTCTGCAGTTTGTGCGCAATAACTTGAGCCTTAAAAAAAGCGTTTGCCAGCGGTTGGTTAGCATCACTCAGGATGTCTATCGCTTCGTCTACTAGCTTCATTGATTCCCTCAAACCTTTGCGTGGTTGCAGCTCTTTCGGCTGTATGTCTCACGACAGCCCTAATGACATCATGCGAGCCACCATGTGCTCAAATCAAGTGATCAATTCACAGGCTTCACGGCGCTTATGACCCGAAATCCAGTTTCATTGATTGCTCTTGGATTTGCAGCAATCAAGGTCTAGTTGCGGAACGCATGCCAAAAGTTGCGGAACGGTTCTTAAATCACAGGCAATAAAAAACCCCGTAGACCATTGATCTACGGGGCTTTAAGAGTGGAGGCCGAGGTCGGAATCGAACCGGCGTAGGCGGATTTGCAATCCGCTGCATAACCATTTTGCTACTCGGCCTCAAACGATCAATGCCTCTACCACCGACATTCACCGCATAAAAACTTGAGTGGGCTGTAAGGGCCTGCCTCTACTCGAACAACTGTAATTCTCTACAACTTACTGTAACTCATTGAATACATTGAGGTTTTTAACGCCTCATTGCGTTCGATGGGCGCCATTATGTACCGATTTACCCATGCCTGCAACCCCTTGATTTGGAAAATATTTCGCAGCGCATCAAGGGGTTGCGCGCCTGCCCTACTCCTTGATGCGCTGCGTTTGATACTGCGGGTCGGCCTGGATCTGGGCTTGGGTGAACGGCAGTGGGCGCAGTGTTTTCTCGGAGAACGCTTGAGTCTGATCCGTTGAATACTCTGAGGCCGGGTTGCTCGACTCGGAAGGCACCAGCACCCCGATCGCCTGCGGGCCGTGGTCGTCGAACGTGACGATTTGAAGGTAGCTGGTGCCGCTGACCACTTCGCGCTTGCCGTCGGCGCGGGGCACGGTTTGCATGGCGTTGTAGATGCCGAGTTCCTGCGGGCCGCCGTGCATCGGGGTTTGGCCGGAGACCTGGACGTCGCCCCAACGGGCCGCGCCGAGTGTGCCGACGGCTGCGGTCGAGGCCAGCATGGCTTCGCGCAGGGCCTTGGCCACCGGCTCGCGGTCGATGGCTACGCCACGCGGTGTGGTCAGGGGGTTGGCGGGGTCGAAGGCGACACGCCAGGCGTCGGGGATTTGCCGCAGGTGTTCCATCAGATTGATGAAGTGCAACAGGCCCAGGCCGCTGTCGAGGTTGGCGTGCTGGTCCCAGGTTTTGAGGCTGCTGCACAGCGATTGCAGGGCGTCGGCGTCGGTGCCCAGCTGTTTGGCGCAGAACGCCAGCAGGTCGGGCATGACTTGGCCCGCCAGGTACACCTCGTTGTCCATCACCAGGCTTTGCAGGTCGGCGACGTTGATGGGGTGTTTCTCGAGGGCGTGCAGGCGCTGGAGGGCGAAGCGCGCGCGCGGGCCGAGGCCGATGTGGTCCTGGCTGATCACCGGGGAGAAGCCGGTCAACGGTGCTTGGGGGTTGGCCATCCAGGCGGAATCATTGGAGTGCTGCACGTAGTCGGTGCGCTGCAACTGCGGCAACTGGTGCGCCGGGAAAATGCCCGTCTGCGCCGCGTGCGGGTCGATGTCCCAGGCGCAGGCGCTGTGGGCGCCGTCGAGAATGATCATTTGCAGGCCGGCGCGGGGATCGCTGCACTGGGCCAGTTTGGCGGCGCTGACGTTGGGCACCACCGACAGGTTCATGTACAGGCTCTGGCCCTGGTCATCGGCGGCAATCGTGTTCACCCACGGGATGCCTTGCAGCGTGTGCACCGAAGTTTGCAGGGCCTTGAGGCTGTCGGCGCGGTTCATGGCGTACCACTGTTGCAGCACACGGTCGTTATCCAGGTTGGCGTCGCGCAGGCTGAAGGCGTACTGGTTGTCCCAATCGAGTTTGCCGGGCCACTGCACCACCGGGCCAAACTGCGAGCTGTAGACGGGGTGGCTCACCGCCTTGAGACTGCCATCCGGCTGCTTGACCTGCACGGTGACCGACGTTTTCGCCAGAGGCACGGATTTGCCGTCGAGCAGGTAGCGCGTGGCGTCCTTGGGGTCGAGCGTCAGCCGGTACAGGGTGAAATGCTTGGACGTGTCCACCGTGTGCGTCCACGCCACGTGCTGGTTGAAACCGATATTTACCACCGGCAGGCCCGGCAAGGCGGCGCCCATCACGTCCAACTGGCCAGGGATGGTCAGGTGCATCTCATAGAAACGCATGCCGCCCACCCACGGAAAATGCGGGTTGGCCAGCAGCATGCCACGGCCGTTGAATGAGCGATCACGGCCCACGGCGACGGCATTACTGCCCCGGTCCAGACTGAAACGCTGTTGATTGGCCGCGGCCATTGCAAACGCCTTGGCGCCGGGCTGCACGGATGCGGTGGCCTGCGGTGGCGTTGCACCGACCAGCGCTTCGGCGAATTGACCGACGCCGCCTTCCACCAGCAGCCTGCGGGTCAACTTCACCAGGTCTTCGGCTGCCAGCGGGCGTACCCATGCGCCCTGGCACTGCGCTGGCGCGCCCTGCTCTTGCAGATAACGGTTATAGCCGGCCACGTAGCCGTCGATACGCTGTTTGATCTCGGGGCTCTGGGCTTTCCAGAACGCGGCGACGGTTTGCGGCGTGTTCAGCCAGTTGAAGAACACATCGCTGGCCAGGTTGTTGCGCTCCTCCAGGGTTGCCTGATCGGGACCGAAGAACCTTGCGCGCTGACCATTGACCGTGACCACTTCGTTGGCCAGCAGGCACAGATTGTCCTGTGCGTAGGCATAGCCGATACCGAAACCAAGGCCGCGCTCGTCAGTGGCGCGAATGTGCGGCACGCCGTAGGTGGTGCGGCGGATATCAGCCGACGCCGGTGTCACCTGCTCCCGTGCCGAGGCGGCCAGGCTCACCCCCAGCAACAGCCCCGCCATGCACACACTGGACAACCCGTTGGTAATAATCACGCAGACTCCACAGTCAAATTGAACACCCTCACCGGGGGGTAACCACCCCACCGTAAGAACGCAAAAGACCGTGCACAATTTAGCCGCCGGAGTGCTTTATTCCGTGTGCTTGCCTTGTGACGAAACCGATACCGACAAAATTTCTACATTCGCCACTTCATGATTTTGCTCGCTCGTTCGTCTTATTAACCAAGAGCGCCATCATTTTCCTGATCAGGCTCTGATAAGGAGTTTTTGCATGTACAACCCGCCAGTGACCACGGATGGACATTCATCGGCCGCCGATGCCCAGTTCGGCAGCGGCACCCAAGCGTTCGGTAAAACCCCCGAACAGCAAGGCAACCAGCGTATTCGTCATTTGCTCAAATGTTTTGGCCTGCGTACCAGCCTGATTCGGTTGAAGGTCATCGACGCCCTGCTCACCGCCGCCGACAACCAGCGCACCCTGGGCGTGCGCGGGGTGCACGGCCACTTGCTGGAGCTGGGCATCCCGCTGTCGTTTCTCAGCGTGCGCGAGGTGCTCAAGCGCCTGTGCAGCGAGGGCGTGATCACCCTGAATGCCGACAAGAGCTACAGCCTCCATGAAGAGGCTGCCAAAGTGCTCGAAGGCCGCGCCTGAGCCCACTCAGAAGTTGGGTTTGACCTTGCGCCGCATGATGCCGTTGATCACCACCACAACCACTGCGATGGCAATGGCGATGTACTGAAAGGTTTTTTCGCTGATCACGCCAGTGTTCTGCAGGTAGGACAGGCCGAACATCGAGCTCAGTACCACCAAAGAGATCAGAATCGAGTATTTCAAGCGTTGCTTTTGAGTCATGACGGGTTCCTGAAGCGTTAAGAATGTGCCACCGGGGCCTGATATTACAGGCGCTGAAAACTTTGGCTTGCCTGACTGACACGCTGACCGTGACTCGGCAGGCGCCTCACCCGCCGAAGCTGTACGAATTTTCTTGCACCATCGCACCTAAAGCTCCTACAGCTCAAGCCGATAGCCCTACGAAGCTCCAAAAAAGCCGCGTCGACAATAAACGCTTCGTAAGGACGACCCCATGCCCCCACTGCGCTCCATCCAAGCCCGCTATACCCTGTTTCTGCTGCTGTTTGTTCTGGTGTTGATCGTGCTGACGGTGGTCGGTATCGGCCAGTTGGTCGCGCCCACGTTGCGCCACACCGAGGAACAGGTAGTGCTCAACCGCGTCGCGCAAGTGGCCGAACGTATCCAGGGCGAACTGAACAAGGTGCAGGCCCAGCAACGCAGCATCACCCAGACCATTCCCCTGCTCGACAGCGATGCCATCGACAAGGTTCTGCCCGGTCTGGTGGACCAGTACGGCGAGCTGAAGGTGTTTGGCGGCGGGATCTGGCCGCTGCCCAACCAGCGCACACCGGGGCGCAACAAACACAGTACGTTCTGGCACCGCGATGCGTCGGGCAAGCTGGCGGTCAATACGTTCTGGAACAGCGACCCTGCGCCCAATTATTACGATCAGAGCTGGTACAAGGGCGGCCTCGCCTCGCCGCCCGGCCAGTGCGCCTGGGCTGCGGCTTACAAGGACGACGCCAGCCAGGAGCCGCGCACCAACTGCGCCATGGCGATCCAGCGTGACGGCGCCGCCTATGGCGTGTCCACCATCGACGTGACCCTGGGCTTTTTCAATGACCTGGTGGCCGCCAAGGAAAAAGACATCGGCGGGCAGATGCTGATCGTCGAAGCCGACGGCAAGATCATCAGCAACAGCACCCGTTTCAGCAGCCCGGTGGTGTTGAAGAACATCAGTGAACTGACGGGCACCTCGGCGTTTGCCGCCCAGGTCAGCAAGGCCCTGGCCCAGCGCGAGCAGGGCCTGCAGCGCAGCGAGTTCGACAACGGCGGCGTGGCCAGCACCTTCTATATGCGCCCGATCGAAGGCACGCCGTGGTTCCTCGCGACCGCCCTGCCTACCTCGCTGATCACCGCACAGCGCGATGACGTGCTCGGCAGCCTGGCCCTGCTGCAAATCCCCATGGTGTTGCTGCTGGTGCTGCTGGCTGCCTATGCGATCCGCCAACTGGTGCAGCGCATGAAGTCGCTCACGTCCAACATCGACGCGTTGTCCGCTGGCGATGCCGACCTCACGCGACGCATCACCATCCGCGCCGAAGACGAAATGGGCGCCATCGGCCACTCGGTGAACCGCTTTATCGTCTACCTGCAAAACATGATCGGCGAAGTGACCCAGGCCACCGGCGCCATGTCGTCGGGCCTTGAGCAATTGCAGCGGACCTCGGCCCACACCAACCAGATCCTGGTGCGCCATGCCAGCGAGACCGACCAGACGGTTACCGCCATCACCGAAATGAGCTCCACCGCCGACACCGTCGCGCAAAACGCCGCCGAAACGGCGGCCTTCACCCAGCGCGCCAACGAGCATGCCGACCGTTCCCGCGTGGTGGTAGGCGAAGCGTCCACCAGCGTCGGCGCCTTGATCGGTGAAGTGTCCAGCGCCACCCACAGCGTGGAAAACATGCGCCAGGACGCGGCGCGCATCACCGAAACCCTCGGTGTGATCGGCGCCATCGCCGGCCAGACCAACCTGCTGGCGCTCAACGCGGCCATTGAGGCAGCGCGCGCGGGTGAGCAAGGCCGTGGTTTTGCGGTGGTGGCGGACGAAGTGCGGGCGCTGGCCGCTCGGACCCAGGCCAGCACCTCGCAGATCAATGAAATGCTCGCGCGCCTGACCGCGGGCGTCAGTTCCTCGGTGGCGGCCATGGAAAACACCCAGGCCAGCTGCCAGTCGGCGGCGGATGCCACGGCGCGGGTGAATACCGGGCTGGATGAGATGGCCGGTTCCGTGGCGCATATCAACAACCTCAGCACCCAGATCGCCACGGCCGCCGAGCAGCAGAGCGCGGTGACCGAAGAGATCAACCGCAGCATGGTGCAGATCCGACAGATGGTCGAGGAGCTGGTGGAAAGTGGTCATGCCACCGAAACCAATACCCAAAGCCTGCTGGAGGCCAATGGCCGAGTGATCAGCCTGATGGGGCGTTTCAAGGTTCAGTGATAAATTCATGAAACACTCCCGTGCAAGACACGGGAGTGGGACTATTCTGACAGTTCCGGGATTTCGCCACACAGGAGGTGTGCCATGCGCACTGCCGAGCACGCGGTCCGCCTGGAGCGGATCAGTCAGGAACGCTTTGTCCAGGCTCCTATCGACGCCGTCTACGACTACGTGACCCAGCCGGACCGCTGGCACGAATGGCACCCCACCTCCCTTAGCGCCGACACCGGCACGCGTGGTTCTCTCGCCACCGGTGCGCGTTTTTGCGAAATGATCGACCTCCTGGGTGTACGCGTGCCCCTCAGTTACCGCGTGCAAATCGCCCAGCCTCCCGACGAATTCAAGGCTGCGTTCACGTCGGTGGCCATCGACGGCTCCATCCACTATTTCCTGCAGCCCTATCGCGATGGCACGCTGTTCAAGCGCGTACTCATGTACGAAACCGAGTTGCAACTGGCCACTTTGCAGGCGCGCATGGTCGAGCTGTCGGCGGTTGCGCTGGACCGTCTCAAGCAACGGCTGGAGAATGCCTGACCCCCTTGACAGCGATCTCACGATGAATCCTTGCACTTGATCGGCTATCTCGGCCTGTTCCTCGCGGCCTTTGGCGCCGCCACGCTGTTGCCGCTGCAATCGGAAGCCGTGCTGGTGGGGCTGCTGCTCAGTGGCGATTACCAGTGGGCATGGCTGCTGAGCGTCGCCACCCTGGGCAATGTGCTGGGCTCGGTGGTCAATTGGCTGCTGGGGCGTTGGGTGGACCACTTCAAGGACCGGCGCTGGTTCCCGGTCAAGGCCAGGCAGTTGGAAAAAGCACGTAACAATTACCAGCGCTGGGGCCATTGGACGTTGCTGCTCAGTTGGGTGCCGATCATCGGCGACCCGCTGACCCTCGTCGCCGGCGTGATGCGCGAGCCGCTGTGGCGATTCCTGCTGCTGGTCACTCTCGCCAAAAGCCTTCGGTATGGCGTACTCGTCGCGGTGACACTGCACTGGGTATTAATTCCTGCTTAATCCGCTATAAACAGCATCCGGACTCTTTTCTCTGGAGTAATGCTTATGCCTCTGATCCGCGACGTTTTCATCACGGGCCTGCTCGCCACCAGTGCCGCCTCTGCCTTCGCCGCTACCTACGGGCCTGAATTGCAAGGTTTCCAATACCCTTATCCGCTCAAGCACTTCGAGTTCCAATCCCAGGGCGAGTCCCTGCAAATGGGCTATATGGACGTCCCCGCCAACGGCACGCCCAACGGCCGCAGCGTGGTGCTGATGCACGGCAAGAATTTCTGCGGCGCCACCTGGGAAGGCTCGATCAAGGCCATGAGCGACGCCGGTTACCGGGTCATCGCGCCGGACCAGATCGGCTTCTGCACGTCCAGCAAGCCCGAACACTATCAATACAGTTTTCAGCAATTGGCCAGCAATACCCATCAACTGCTGGAAAAGCTCGGCGTTAAAAAGGCCACGATCATTGGCCACTCCACCGGCGGCATGCTCGCCACCCGTTATGCACTGATGTACCCGGCACAGACCGAACAACTGGCGATGGTCAATCCGATTGGCCTGGAAGACTGGAAAGCCCTGGGCGTGCCGTATATCAGCGTTGACCAGTGGTACGCGCGTGAATTGAAAGTCAGCGCCGAGGGGATTCGCAAGTACCAGCTCAACACCTATTACGTGGGGCGCTGGAAGCCGGAATACGAGCGTTGGGTGGACATGTACGCGGGTTTGAGCAACGGCCCGGGGCACAAGCAGGTGGCATGGAACTCGGCGTTGATTTACGACATGATCCTTACCCAGCCGGTGTACTACGAGTTCAAGGACTTGAAGATGCCCACCCTGTTGCTGATCGGCACGTCTGATAACACCGCCATCGGCAAAGACGTGGCGCCGCCCGAGGTCAAGGCAAAACTGGGCGACTACACGGTGTTGGGCAAGCAGGCGGCCAAACTGATTCCCAAGGCAACGCTGGTGGAATTCCCGGGCCTGGGCCATGCGCCGCAAATGGAAGAACCTGCGCAGTTTCACAAGGCGCTGTTGCAGGGGTTGAACAGCCTTTAATCCAACTTTTTGAGGCAATCGTGAATGTCGGTACAGATCGCAGTCATTGATGATTGGCAGGACGTGGCCAGTGGCGTGGTGGATTGGTCGGCCCTGGCGAAGGTCGGGCAGGTGCACTTTCTGCACGACTACCCGGCGGACACGGCGGTGATGATCGAGCGGCTGAAGGCATTCGAGGTGATTTGCCTGATGCGTGAACGCACCACGTTCGACCAGCCACTGCTGCAAGGCCTGCCCAACCTCAAACTGCTGGTAACCGGCGGCATGCGCAATGCCGCCATCGACCTTCCCGCCGCCAAGGCCCTGGGCATCCAGGTATGCGGCACCGACAGCTATAAACATGCGGCACCGGAACTGACCTGGGCGCTGATCATGGCCTCGGCGCGCAACCTGCTTGCCGAGGCCGCTTCGCTGCGGGCCGGTCACTGGCAGGTGGGCCTGGGCGGCGACCTGCACGGCAAGACCCTGGGCATCCTCGGCCTGGGCAGCATTGGCCAGAAGGTCGCAAAATTCGCCCAGGTGTTCGGCATGCGCGTGATTGCCTGGAGCGAAAACCTCACGCCCGAGCGCGCGGCCGAAGCCGGGGTAGCCTGGGTGAGCAAGCGCGAGCTGTTCGAGCAGGCCGATATCCTCACCGTGCACCTGGTGCTGAGTGCCCGCAGCCGTGGGCTGGTGGACGCCGAGGCGCTGGGCTGGATGAAACCGACTGCCAGGCTGGTGAACACCGCACGCGGGCCGATCGTGGATGAGCAGGCATTGGTCGAGGCCCTGAGTACCGGGCGACTGGCCGGGGCGGCGCTGGATGTGTATGGCGAGGAACCATTGCCGGTCGATCATCCCTTCCGGCACTTGCCCAATGTGCTGGCGACGCCCCATGTTGGGTATGTGAGTGAGCAGAATTACCGGCAGTTCTATCAGCAGATGATCGAAGACATCCTGGCCTGGGCTGAAGGCGCGCCCGTTCGCGTGCTGGGCTAACCGCCCGCCGCACCATTGCAGGGCGGCTCTGTTGTGGCAAGCCTTAATGCCGTTCAGATAAGGAAAATGTGTGGGCTTCATTGTGGCGAGCGGGCTTGCCCCGCGTTGGGGGGCGAAGCGCCCCCAAATCCAGCAAAACGCGGTGTACCTGATACGGCTCAGCGCCTGGCTTTGGGGCTGCTGTGCAGCCCAACGCAGGACAAGCCTGCTCGCCACAGGGAATCTGCGCTTGACTGAACAGCATTGGGGCTTGCCTGCTCACCACATTGGCCAATTTGCACAGCATCGGCCCTACCGGCCGTCGGCTTATACCCGTCCGATATCCTGTTACAAGTTTTTCGTCCTACAAAATCTTCCTAAAGTCCCTACAGCGTCTGAGTTATGTCCTAGACTCGTGACCGATGGGTCTCTTTCCGAATAAAAACCCCGCAAAAAATCGAAACTTTCAAACTCGGCCATAGGTCAAGTTTCAGGTAGGGCGTGTTCAGCGGTTCCCGCCAGATGCCGTCCATCCAATCTTTTCGAGTTAACCGTACAACTGGCATACGCCTTGCCAGTTTGTATAGCGCTTGTGCGCCTGGCCGCAGGGAGCGGTCAATTTGAGCTAGTGGCAGCGGGCCATTAGCCGACTAACACCAAGGGGAGTGCATTATGATCAGTGCCGCAGTTGTAACTCAGGGAGAGCGTTTTAGTCAGCCGGTAGGGGGGCCCACGTCGTTGGCCGACCTGCCCAACACTGTGCGGCCGATCGTGAGTAAAAATCCAAATCGAAAGAAAGTCCTGTTCGTGACTTCCGAGTTCGCCGATCTGGTGAAGACCGGCGGCCTGGGCGACGTCTCTGCCGCCCTGCCCCGCGCCATGGCACATTTGCACGATGTGCGCGTGCTGATCCCCGGCTACCCGCAGGTGATGGAAAGCGACAACCCCATTCACATCGTCGGTGAGCTGGGTGGTCATGCCGCGCTGCCACCGTGCAAGATCGGACGCATGGACCTCAAGGATGGCCTGGTCATCTATGTGCTGATTTGCCCCGAATTGTACGAACGTGAAGGCACCCCCTACGGCGCCAACAACGGCCGCGACTGGCCGGACAACCATATTCGCTTCGCCCGCCTGGGCCTGGCCGCCGCCGACATGGCCGCCAACCTCGCGCAGATTCACTGGTGCCCGGACCTGGTGCATGCCCACGACTGGCCTGCAGGCCTGGCCCCGGCCTACATGCACTGGCGCGGCTCGCGCACGCCGACCCTGTTCACTATCCACAACCTGGCCTATCAAGGCGTGGTCAGCCTGGCCTCGACGCCAGAGCTGGGCATTCCGCCCCACGCCCTGCAACAGGAAGGCATGGAGTTCTACGGCAAGATGTCGTTTCTCAAGGCCGGCATGGCGTACTCCAGCCATATCACCACCGTGAGCGCCACCTACGCCGAAGAAATCACCACCCCCGAATTCGGCTGCGGCCTTGATGGCTTTTTGGCCAGCAAGACCCAGCAAGGCTTGCTCAGCGGCATTCCCAACGGGATTGAAGACAGCTGGGAAACCTCCACCGACCCGCACCTGACCCATAACTTCAACATTGGCGACTGGGAAGGCAAAGCAGTCAACGCCAGGCAAGTGCGCGACCTGTTCGGCCTGAGCGAGTCGAGCGGCCCGCTGTTTGCGGTGGTCTCGCGTCTGGTGTTCCAGAAAGGCCTGGACCTCACCGAGGCCGTTGCCAGCTTTATCGTCGAGCAAGGTGGGCAAATTGCGATCATCGGGCGCGGCGAGCCGGAAGAAGAGAACGCCATGCGCGAACTGGCGCTGCGCTTCCCGGGCCAGATCGGCGTGCGCATCGGCTTCAACGAGACCGACGCGCGCCGCATGTTCGCCGGCAGCGATTTCCTGCTGATGCCGTCGCGCTACGAGCCCTGCGGCCTGAGCCAGATGTATGCCCAGCGTTTCGGTTCGCTGCCGGTAGCCCGCAACACCGGCGGCCTGGCCGACACCATCGAAAACGGCGTGACCGGCTTCTTGTTCAATGAATCAACAGTCGACAGCTACAAGGAAGCCCTGAGCCGCGCGTTCAAGGTATTTGCTTTCCCTGACCTGCTCAACGCCATGCGTTGCCGGGCCATGACACGGCCGTTCAACTGGAGCCAGGCGGTGGAACCCTACGCCGAACTCTATGAGCAACTGGTGGCTAAAGCACTGGGGAAATCCGCTAAATAATCAAAGGGAGGTTTTTGTAGATGCCGTTACGGACTCTGGAAACCTGGCCCCACGGCGCAATCATGCTGGACGCGCAACACACGCGTTTTGCCCTGTGGGCGCCAGACGCGTTTTATGTCAGCGTTGAATTGGAACACGGTAAATCCATCGCCATGCTGCCCCAGGCAGACGGCTGGTTCGAGACAGAAGTGGCGTGCCCCGCGGGGACACGCTACCGCTTCAACATCGATGGGGAAATGGACGTACCCGACCCCGCCTCGAGGGCTCAGGTCGACGATGTACACGGCTGGAGCCTGGTAGTCGACCCGCTCGCCTATGAGTGGCGACACAGCCAGTGGCAAGGCCGCCCGTGGCACGAGGCGGTGATCTACGAACTGCACGTGGGCGCACTCGGCGGCTACGCGGCGGTTGAACAACACTTGCCGCGCCTGGCCGCGCTGGGCGTCACGGCGATCGAACTGATGCCGTTGGCGCAATTTCCCGGCGAGCGCAATTGGGGCTACGACGGGGTTCTGCCCTACGCACCGCAATCCTCCTACGGCTCACCCGAGCAGCTCAAGCACCTGATCGACAGCGCCCACGAACACGGCCTGGCCGTGATCCTCGATGTGGTTTACAACCACTTCGGCCCGGACGGCAACTACCTGGGCCAGTACGCGGCAGGCTTCTTTCAGGAAGAAGTGCACACCCCCTGGGGCGCGGGCATCGATTTCAATCGCCGCGAAGTGCGCGACTTCTTTCTCGATAACGCGTTGATGTGGCTGCTGGAATACCGTTTCGACGGCCTGCGCCTGGACGCGGTGCACGCCATCGACAACCCCGATTTCCTCCAGGAGCTGGCGCAACGCGTGCGTCAGCAGGTGGACACCGGGCGTCATGTGTGGCTGATGCTGGAAAACGAACTCAACCAGGCCAGCCTGTTGCGGCAGGATTTCGATGCGCAGTGGAATGACGACTTCCACAACGTACTGCACGTGTTGCTCACGGGCGAAACCGACGCCTACTACAGCGACTTTGCACAGGACGCGACGGCCAAACTGGCGCGCTGCCTGGGCGAAGGTTTTATCTACCAGGGCCACACCACGCGTCACGGACATGCCCGTGGCGAGCCCAGCGCAGATCTGCCACCCACCGCCTTCGTTGCGTTTTTGCAGAACCATGACCAGATCGGCAACCGCGCCCTGGGCGAGCGCCTGCACCAGCTCTGCTCACCGCAGGCACTGAGCGCGGCCACAGCCCTGTTGCTGCTGTCGCCAATGATTCCGCTGATGTTCATGGGCGACGAAGTCAACGCAAGCGAGCCGTTCCTGTTCTTTACCGACCACCATGGCGACCTGGCCGAAGCCGTGCGCGAAGGCCGGCGCAACGAGTTTGCCGACTTCGCCGCCTTCCAGGATCCCGAACGGCGCGAACACATTCCCGACCCGAATGCGCTGTCGACCTTCACCCGTTCGGCCCCCACCTTTGCCGAAAACGAACAGGCCGCGCTGTATCGACACCTGCTGAAGCTGCGCCACCAGCACATCGTGCCGCACCTGCCTGGCGCCGTCGCCCTCGGCGCTCAAGTGCTGGCTGACGCGGCCGTCACGGCGCGCTGGCGCCTGGGCGATGGCAGCATCCTGCAAATCGACCTGAACCTGGGCGCCACGGCGCTGGACTGTGCCGCATCAGGCGCGGTTATTTTTCAAACGCCGGCCAGCCAGGATGGGCAACTGCCGCCCTGCAGCGCACGCGTCACCTTATCCCCTGCTGGAGATCACCTTTGAGCGAAGCGAACCTGGAAATCCTCGCCAGCCGCGCGGGCCTGGCCGTCGATTGGATCGACGCAAACGGCCGCCCGCAACGTGTGAGCGCCGACGCCCTGCGTGCCGTGTTGAAAGGCCTCGGCCACCCGGCCGACAACGATGCCGAGATCGACGCCAGCCTGCATGAACTGGAACAGGCGCAACACGACAAACACCTGCCGCCCCTGCTGACTGTCGAAAGCGGCGACGGCCTCGACCTGGCGCGCTTCTTTGCCCCTGACACGCCCTGCCGAGTGAACCTGGAACAAGGTGAAACCCTTGAGCTGCGCCTGGACGATAACGCGGTGCTGCCAGGGGTGATCGCGCTCGGGTATCACCAGGTGCGTATCGCTGACCAAGCGTTCACGCTCGCCGTGGCGCCCCGCCATTGCTACAGCGTGGCCGAAGCGGTCGATACCCACCCTGCCCGCGCCTGGGGCCTCAGTGCCCAGCTGTATTCGCTGCGGCGTCTCGGCGATGGCGGTTTCGGCGATACCCAGGCCCTGGAAAACCTGGTGCGCGCCGCTGCCGAACGCGGCGCCGATGCGTTGGCGATCAGCCCGATGCACGCGATGTTCAGCGCCAACACCGGCAGCTACAGCCCCTACTCGCCGTCCAGCCGCCTGTTTCTCAACAGCCTTTACGCCTCGCCCGCCAGCATCCTTGGCGAACGGGAAGTGCGTGACGCCATTGAGGCCCTGGGCCTGGACGAAGAACTGCACCGGCTCGAACAGGACACGCTGATCGACTGGCCGGCCGCGGCCAACGCCAAACAGCGCCTGCTGCGCGCACTGTATGAAGACTTTCGCCACGGCCATCACCCACAGCACACCGACTTCCTGAGCTTTCGCCAGGCCGGTGGCGAAGCCCTGGAAAACCATTGCCGTTTTGAGGCCGTACAAGCGATGCGCGCCGCTACCGGGGAAGACCTCGACTGGCGCCACTGGCCCGAGGACTGGCGCACGCCGCAGAGCCCGGCACTGGCGCAATTTGCCGAGGATAACCGCGACGAAATCGGCTTCTACGCCTTCAGCCAATGGCTGATCGCGCGCTGCCTGGCACGTGCGCAACAAGCCGCACGCGGCAGCGGCATGGGCGTGGGCCTGATCGCCGACCTGGCCGTGGGCGCCGACGGCGGCGGCAGCCAGGCCTGGAGCCGCCAGGATGAACTGCTCGCCGACCTCACCGTGGGCGCGCCGCCGGATATTCTCAACCGTGCAGGCCAGGGCTGGGGCATTTCCGCGTTCTCTCCGGAAGGCCTCAAGCGCAACGGCTTTCGTGCCTTCATCGAAATGCTACGCGCCAATTTCGCCCATGCCGGTGGCCTGCGCATCGACCATGTGATGGGCCTGCAGCGTCTGTGGGTAATCCCCATGAACGCCTCGCCGCGCGAAGGGGCTTATCTGTATTTTCCGGTGGACGACATGCTGCGTCTGCTGGCGCTGGAGTCGCACCGCCACCAGGCCATCGTGCTGGGCGAAGACCTCGGCACCGTTCCCGACGGCCTGCGGGAAAAACTGAGCAGCCGCTCCATCCTCGGCATGCGCGTGCTGTTGTTCGAACAGAACCATGAGGGCCGGTTCACGCCGATTCTCGACTGGCCGGACAACGCCCTGGCGACCACCAGTACCCACGACCTGCCCACCCTCAATGGTTGGTGGCACAGCCGCGATATCGACTGGAACGTCCAGCTCGGCCTGATCGACGCCCCCACCGTAGAGCAATGGAGCGAGCACCGCCTGCGCGAACGCCAGGCGCTGCGCCAGGCCCTCAGCCAGGACCCGCAGAACTTCGTCGACGAGATCCGCAACGAAACCGATCACATGATCGACGCTAGCGTGCGTTACCTGGGCCACACCCGTGCGCCGCTGGTGTTGCTGCCGCTGGAAGATGCGCTGGGCATCGAAGAACAACCCAACCTGCCCGGCACCACCGATACCCATCCCAATTGGCGCCGCCGTCTGCCGGGCGAGGCCGCGAGCCTGCTCGACAATGCCGGCGCCGCGCGTCGCCTGGAACTGCTGGCCGTGGCGCGCAACCAAGCCTATGAGCGTGACCGATGAAAGCACTGCCTCTGCGCGCTACCCAGCGCCTGCAATTCCATAAAGGCTTTACCCTCGATGACGCGGTGCCGCTGGTGCCGTACTTCGCCAGGCTGGGCATCAGCCACTTGTACGCCTCGCCGCTGCTGAGTGCGCGCGCCGGTTCCATGCACGGCTATGACGTGGTCGACCCGACCAGCGTCAACCCGGAACTGGGCGGCGAAGCGGCCCTGCGCCGGCTGGTCGCGGCCCTGCGCGAGCACGATATGGGGCTGATCCTCGATATCGTCTCCAACCACATGGCCGTTGGCGGTGCCGATAACCCCTGGTGGCTGGACCTGCTGGAATGGGGTCGCCTGAGCCCCTACAGCGAATTCTTCGACATTCAGTGGCACTCGCCGGACCCGCTGCTCAAGGGCCAGTTGCTGATGCCGTTTCTGGGCAGCGACTACGGCGAAGCCCTGCAGACCGGCACCCTTAAATTGTTGTTTGACGCCCGGCACGGTGCGTTCTACGTCGAGCATTACGAGCACCGCTTCCCGATCTGCCCGCGCGACTACGCGATGATCCTGGGCACTGACGAGCCACTCAAACCGCTCGCCGAGCGCTTCAGCGCCCTCGCCCATCAGGACGACGCCTATGCCGAAGCCGCCTGGCTCAAGCAGGCGCTGGCCGAGCGTGCCACCGAAGTGCTGCCGGCCATCGAGCAGCGCCTGGCGGCGTTCGACAGCCGTGAACCGGCGGGCTTCAAGCGCCTGCACCAATTGCTCGAACAACAGGCTTACCGCCTGGCCAGCTGGCGCACGGCGGCGGACGATATCAACTGGCGGCGCTTCTTCGACGTCAACGAGCTGGGCGGCCTGCGGGTGGAACGTGCGGCGGTGTTCGAAGCCACCCATGGCAAGATTTTCGAGCTGATCAGCGAAGGGCTGGTGGACGGCCTGCGCATCGACCACATCGACGGCCTGGCCGACCCGCGCGGTTACTGCCGCAAGCTGCGCCGCCGGGTGGACTCGCTGGCACCGGCCCGGCACTTGCCGATCTTTGTCGAGAAGATCCTTGGCGAAGGCGAAACCCTGCGCGAAGACTGGCAAGTGGACGGCACCACCGGCTACGAATTCATGAACCAGCTATCGCTGCTGCAACACGACCCGCAAGGCTTTGCGCCGCTGGCCGAGCTGTGGACCCGTCACAGCGAGCGGCCTTCGGCGTTTATCGAGGAAGCCCGACTGGCGCGCCAGCAAATTCTCAATGGCTCCCTGGGCGGTGACTTCGAAAGCGTCGCCCAGGCGCTGCTGCAGGTGGCGCGCGACGACGTGATGACCCGCGACCTGACCCTGGGCGCCATTCGCCGGGCCTTGCAGGAACTGATCGTGCACTTCCCGGTGTACCGCACTTACATCAGCGCCCGTGGCCGCAGCGCCGCTGACGACGAAATCTTCCAACAGGCCATGGACGGTGCGCGCAGCAC
This sequence comes from Pseudomonas poae, assembly GCF_001439785.1. Lineage (GTDB taxonomy): Bacteria > Pseudomonadota > Gammaproteobacteria > Pseudomonadales > Pseudomonadaceae > Aquipseudomonas > Aquipseudomonas poae. Next base: position 175,935 of record NZ_JYLI01000001.1, read on the forward strand.
CTTGAACGAAAACGACTGGCCCGTGCTCGACCACCTCGAACAGTGGCTCGGCGGCCAGCCGTGGCGCAATCGCCCGGTGGGCCGCGAACGCAAGATCCTCAAGCATGCCTGCGTGCGTTTCCAGCAGCTGACGTCGCCCGCCGCCGCCAAGGCCGTGGAAGACACCGCGTTCTATCGCTCGGTGGTGCTGCTGTCGCGCAACGATGTGGGCTTCAGTACCGAGCAGTTCAGCGCGCCGCTCGACGCCTTCCATGCCGTCAACCAACAACGTTTGCAGGCTTTTCCGGATAACCTGCTGGCCACCGCCACCCACGATCACAAGCGCGGCGAAGACACCCGCGCGCGCCTGGCGGTGCTCAGCGAGTGCGCGCCGTGGTATGTCGAGCAGGTGGAACACTGGCGCACCCTTGCCGCGCCCTTGCGCAGCGAGGCCGACATACCCAGCGCCGGCGACGAGTTGATCCTGTACCAGGTGCTGCTGGGCAGTTGGCCGCTGGACATGGGCTCGGACTTTACCGACTACCAGCAACGCCTGTGGCAATGGCAACAGAAGGCCTTGCGTGAAGCCAAATTGCAAAGCAGCTGGAGCGCGCCCAACGAAGCTTACGAACAAGGCGTGGAAGCGTTTCTCTCGCGCCTGTTGCTCAGCGACGACGGCCGCGCACTGCGCGATGCCATCGGCAGCGCCGCCCAGGCCATCGCACCGGCCGGGGCCCTGAATGGCCTGGCGCAAACCTTGCTTCGCGTCACTGTGCCGGGTGTGCCGGACCTGTACCAGGGCGCCGAGTTCTGGGATTTCAGCCTGGTGGACCCGGATAACCGTCGCCCGGTGGATTTCAGCGCACGGCAACTCTCGCTGGACACGCCGCCGGATCCTGGTGAGCTGTTGTTCCACTGGCGTGACGGAAGGATCAAGCAGGCGTTGATCGCCCAGGTGCTGGCCTTGCGCAAGGCCCATCCCGAGGTGTTCCGCAGCGGCAGCTACACGCCGCTGGAAGTGGTCGGGCAACACGCCGACCATGTGGTTGCATTCTGCCGCGAGCACGCCGGAACACAGGTGCTGGTGGTGGTGCCACGCTGGCCGCAGCGCCTGCTTGAAAACGGTGTGCATCCCACCATCACTGCGCAGGTTTGGGGCGATACGCGGGTGAAATTACCGTTCAACGCGCCAACGCAAAACTGGAAGGGACTTTTTCATACAGGCGCAGTCACACCAGACAAGGAGCTGTTGATCAGCACTGCCCTGGGGGATTTCCCGGTCAATGTCTTTATCAATCCTGATATTCAAGAAAGCTGAACATTTTCTGTGAGGAGTGTGTGATGAGTAATGAAGACAAACGCATTCGCGAATTGGCGCATCAGATCTGGGAATCCGAAGGCAAGCCCCATGGTGACGACGCTCGCCACTGGGAGATGGCACGCAAGCTGGCCGAAGCCGAGGCGTTGACGCCGAGCAAGAGCAAGCCTGCGGACAAAGACAAACCCAAAGCCGGGCCAAAGGCCGCGCCTAAAGCTGCGCCCAAGCCCAAGCCGGCACCCGCTGCGGCCGGCAAAAGGGCTGCCCCGGCGGCGAAAAAGCCGCCGGCGCCGAAAAAACCAAAGCCTTGACCTCCACACCGCTTGTCGACACGGTCGCCAAGCGGTGTTTTTACCTTCCAGACCGTCAGCTGAATTTCCGTCAGAATGGCCGCGTTCGGCCTGAAAAAGACCATTGCAGGAGCAACACCATGAGCAAGCCCGACAAAAACCCTCCGACGCAGAACGAGCCGTCGAGGATCCGTGAAGGTTTGCCCTTCCCGCTCGGCGCCACCTGGGATGGCCTGGGCGTCAACTTTGCACTGTTTTCGGCCAATGCCACCAAAGTGGAGCTGTGCCTGTTCGATGACAGCGGCGAAGTGGAGCTTGAGCGTATCGAGCTGCCGGAATACACCGACGAGATTTTCCACGGCTACCTGCCTGACGCCCATCCAGGGCTGATCTACGGCTATCGCGTGTACGGTGCCTACGACCCGGCCAACGGTCATCGCTTCAACCACAACAAACTGTTGATCGACCCCTACGCCAAGCAGTTGGTGGGTGAATTGAAATGGTCCGAGGCGCTGTTCGGCTACACCATCGGCCACCCGGACGACGACCTCAGCTTTGACGAACGTGACAGCGCGCCTTTCGTGCCCAAGTGCAAGGTCATCGACCCGGCGCACACCTGGGGTAATGACCAGCCGGTGCGTGTGCCGTGGGACCGTACGATCATTTATGAAACCCACCTGCGCGGCATCAGCATGCGCCACCCCTCGGTCGAGGAATCGGTACGCGGCACCTGCGCCGGCCTGATGGAAGATGATGTGCTCAAGCACATTCGCCAGTTGGGCGTCTCTTCGGTCGAATTGTTGCCCGTGCATGCCTTCGTCAATGACCAGCATCTGCTGGAAAAAGGCATGACCAACTACTGGGGTTACAACAGCATCGCGTTTTTCGCCCCCGACCCGCGCTACCTCGCCAGCGGCAAGATTGCCGAGTTCAAGGAGATGGTTGCGCACCTGCATGAGCAGAAGCTCGAAGTGATCCTCGACGTGGTCTACAACCACACCGCCGAGGGCAACGAGCGCGGCCCTACCCTGTCGATGCGCGGTATCGACAACGCCTCCTACTATCGCCTGATGCCCGACGACAAGCGCTACTACATCAACGATTCCGGCACCGGCAACACCCTGGACCTGAGCCACCCGTGCGTGCTGCAAATGGTCACCGACTCGCTGCGCTACTGGGCCACCGAAATGCACGTCGACGGCTTCCGCTTCGACCTGGCGACCATTCTTGGCCGCTACCGTGACGGCTTCGACGAGCGCCACAGTTTCCTGGTGGCCTGCCGTCAGGACCCGATCCTGCGCCAGTTGAAAATGATCGCCGAGCCTTGGGATTGCGGCCCCGGCGGCTATCAGGTGGGCAACTTCCCGCCGGGCTGGGTGGAATGGAACGACCGCTTCCGCGACACCGTGCGCGCGTTCTGGAAAGGCGACGACGCGCAACTGGCCGACTTTGCCGGGCGCATGACTGCTTCGGGCGAGATGTTCAACCACCGTGGTCGGCGTCCGTACAGTTCGGTGAACTTCATCACCGCTCACGACGGTTTCACCCTGCACGACCTGGTGTCGTACAACGACAAGCACAACGAAGCCAACGACGAGAACAACCAGGACGGCAGCAACAACAACCTGTCCTGGAACCATGGCGTCGAAGGCCCGACCGAAGACCCGGAAATCAACGCGCTGCGCCTGCGCCAGATGCGCAATTTCTTCGCCACGCTGCTGCTGGCCCAGGGCACACCGATGATCGTTGCCGGCGATGAATTTGCCCGCACCCAGCACGGCAACAACAACGCCTATTGCCAGGACAGCGAAATCGGTTGGGTCAACTGGGACCTGGACGAAGACGGCAAGGCCCTGCTCAAGTTCGTCAAGCGTCTGATCAAGCTGCGCCTGGCCTACCCGATCCTGCGTCGCGGGCGTTTCCTGGTCGGCGACTACAACGAGGACATCGGTGTCAAGGACGTGACCTGGCTTGCGCCGGATGGCAACGAAATGAGCACCGAACAATGGCAGGACGCCAACGGCCGTTGCCTGGGCATGCTGATGGATGGTCGCGCCCAGGAAACCGGCATTCGTCGTGCCGGCGCCGATGCGACCTTGCTGCTGGTGGTGAACGCGCACCACGACCTGGTCAATTTCCGCCTGCCTCACGTGCCCGAAGGTCAGTTCTGGACCTGCATGCTGGACACCAACGAGCCGGCGGTGCGCGGTCAGGAACGCTTTGACTTTGAACACGAGTACGCCGTGACCGGCCGCTCGCTGCTATTGTTCGAACTTCAGCGAGACGATGAGGTGTGAGATGGCTTTGCACGGATTCCTTCGCGGCTACCGGGGCTATGCGGACACGCAGGCCCTGGGTGATGCCCTGAAGGCACTTCAGGAAGAAGGACTCGATCAACTCCCGCTGCCCGGCAGCGGGCAGACCCTGGAGCGGTTCAGCCGCCTGGCGCAGGTGGCCGGGCATGACCTGCGCCTGTGCAAGTTGTTCGAGGGCCACACCGACGCGTTGGCGATCATGGCCGAGTTGCGCTGCCCGCTGCCGCCGTTGGGCAGCACATGGGGCATGTGGGCCGCCGAACCGCCCGATGCGAAAGTGCGGGTGCGCAAGGCGGGCCAGCGTCTGCTGCTGGAGGGGCGCAAGGCGTGGTGTTCGGGCGCGGCGGTGGTCAGCCATGGATTGCTCACCGCCTGGGATGAAGAGGATCGCCAGCAACTGGTGGCGGTGGAGATGCACCAGCCCGGCGTCACGGTGACCGATCAAGGCTGGAACGCGGTGGGCATGGCGGCCACCGGCAGTGTCGAGGTGGTTTTCAATGAGGCTTGGGGCATTGCCATCGGCCAACCTGGAGATTATCTCGCGCGGCCGGGCTTCTGGCATGGCGGCGTCGGTATTGCCGCGTGCTGGTACGGTGGCGCGCAGCGTCTGGCCGAAGTGCTGCGCGAGCAGTGCGGCAAGCGCCCTGAACCCCATGCCCTGGCGCACCTGGGTGCAATCGACAGTGCGTTGAACAGCGCCGCCTGTGTGCTGCGCGCCAGTGCCTGGCAAATCGACCAGGCGCCTCTGGCTGACGCGCGCATATTGGCCCAGCAGGCGCGCGCCAGCATCGAGGACATGACCGAACAGGTGATCCAGCATGTCGGCCGTGCCGTCGGCGCCGGGCCTTATTGCAAGGATCCGCATTTTGCCCAGTTGATGGCAGACCTGCCGGTGTACGTGCGCCAAAGCCATGCCGAACGTGACCTCGCCGCGCTCGGCGAGCTGGTGGCGGGCGAGCCGTCCGGGAGGTGGCAGTTATGAAACCCAACCCGATCGTCGGCCAGGGCACGCCCTTGCACCAATGGCAGAACTCACCTCACATGGCCGGATTGCCCCAGATCAGCGTCGAACAACTGGTGCCGGAAGGGTGTCGCGCCGTGATCATCGCGCCGCACCCGGACGATGAAGTGCTCGGCACGGGCGGTCTGCTGCAAGGCTTGGCCGCGTTGGGCCGGCCGATCCAGCTGATTTCGGTCACGGACGGCAGCGCCAGTCATCCGGGTTCGCAACGCTGGCCGGTGGAGCGTTTGAGTGTGGTGCGCCCGCAAGAGTCGGCCCAGGCCCTGCATCGCCTGGGGGTGCCGCTGCATAGTCTTAAATGGCTGCGCGCAGGCTTTACCGACAGCAAGGTCGCCGCCCGCGAAGCGCAATTGGTGGCGTTCATCCAGCGCTACCTCAAGCCTGATGATGTGGTGTTCGCCACTTGGCGCGAAGATGGGCATTGCGACCATGAAGCGGTCGGTCGCGCCAGCGCCAAGGCTGCCGAGCATGTCGGCGCTACGCTCTACGAGCTGCCGGTGTGGACCTGGCACTGGGCGACCCCGGAGGACAGCCAGGTGCCCTGGCACCGCGCACGCAAGATCCCGTTGAGCCCCGAAGCGGTGGCCCGCAAGCGCCACGCGATCCATGCGTTTGCCAGCCAACTGGAGGGTGACGCGCAGATCGGCCTGGCGCCGGTTCTGGCGCCCCATGTGGTCGAACGGCTGCTGCAACCTTTTGAAGTGGTGTTCGTATGAGTGTCGCCACGCCCTATTTCGATCAATTATTCGACGGCAACGATGACCCCTGGGCGTTCCGCCAACGCTGGTACGAGCAACGCAAACGTGCGCTGACCCTGGCGGTCTTGACCCGCCCGCACTACGCCTCGATCTTCGAACCCGGCTGTGCCAACGGCGAGCTGAGCGCTGCGCTGGCGCCACGCTGTGACCGGCTGTTGTGCTGCGACACCGCCTCGGCGGCGGTGGCCCTGGCGAGAACCCGTCTGCAGGAATTCCCCCACGCGCGGGTGCAGCAAAGTCGGCTGCCGCAGGACTGGCCCGAGGGCCGGTTTGAACTGATTGTATTGAGCGAATGGTGTTACTACCTGGATGCCGATGACCTTGGCCGCTTGATCGACCACGCCCTCGGGTCGCTCACCGCCAACGGCCAACTGCTGGCCTGCCACTGGCGCCCGGCCATTGAAGGCTGCCCGCAGACCGCCGAACAGGTGCATGCCCTGCTCGACCAGCGCCTGGCGATGCCGCGCGTGCTGATGCACCATGAAGCGGATTTTATCCTCGACCTGTGGAGCCGCGACGGCACCTCGGTCGCCGCTCAAGAAGGACTGTGCTGATCAGGGCCGCTTCGAAAAATCGTCGTCACACCATGTAAAAACTCCAGATCCTTGTCTATGCTGACAACGCCTGACTGACATTCCAGGGTTGGAACGCCAGGCACTCGTCGCAATGGAGTCTGCGGCGGCTACCCCCAGTGTCCTGCCGCAAGCGGTGGCGACCGAGCTCACTCGACAAGGATGTGTCACCCATGAATCCCGCTTCCCTGCGTGACGGCCGCCGTGGTCCCGCGCAAGTCTGGAACAGTGCGCCGCAATTGGCGCAGATCCCCGTCATTCATCCCAACGCCCTGGTGCCGCCAGGTGCCCGCGTGGTGGTGGTCGCGCCGCACCCGGGCGATGAAGTACTGGCCTGCGGTGGCCTGTTGCAGCGCTTGACCCTGCTGGACCATCCGCTGCAATTGATTTCCATCACCGACGGCAGTGCCAGCCATCCGGGTTCGCGGGTATGGCCGGCCAGCCGGTTGAGCGTGGTGCGGCCCCAGGAAAGCGTGGAAGCGTTGCGCCGTCTGGGTATGCCGCTGCACAGCCTTAAATGGATTCGCGGCGGTTTCCGTGACGGCGGCCTGGCCGCTGATGAACACGCGGTGAGCCAATTTATCGCGCGTTATCTGCAACCCGGTGACGTGGTTTTTACCACCTGGCGCCACGACGGTACGCCCGACCACGAGGCAGTCGGGCGGGCCTGCGCAATAGCCTGCAACCTGGTCGGCGCGCATTTGTACGAATTGCCGGTGTGGGCCTGGCACAGTCCGGTGCGTGAAGGCTCGACAATGCCCTGGCTGCGCGCGCGCAAGGTGCGCCTGGACACCTGGAGCGTTGCACGCAAACTGCACGCCGCCCACGCCTTCGCCAGCCAACTGGCTGGCGACCCCGCCATCGGCCTGCCGCCGCTGCTCGCCCATGACCTGCTCGAACGCATGCGCGAACCGTTCGAGATCGTGTTCGTTTAGCTCCCTGGCCCCAGTCCCGCTCAGTTAAGCGAACGCAATGCTTGAAGCAATGAAGATCAAATGTGGGAGCGGGCTTGCCCGCGAAGGCGTCGGCCCAGCAAACATTGATGCTCACTGACACAACGCTTTCGCGGGCAAGTCGCCCCGGCGCTCCCATGGGGGAATCTGCACTTAACTCAACCGCATTGGCCCTCGCCCCTGGCATTTTAAACGCCAGACTAATGTGAAAAATTCGTTAACCAATTCTGCGCAAAGGCTTTTTTGCACGGACACCTTCTGTCACACTGATGCGAATAATTATCAACCGTTTTATTATTCGCCAGGGAAGGCGCATCGGGGAGAGTTTGTTCCATGTCTGTGCAACAACAAGGCACCGCTGTTTTCGCACCCACTTTGATCGCGCTGGCCATCTGTCTCGCCAGCTCACATGCGGCCTTTGCCGCCGATGTCGAGCCCTCCTCCGGCCCTATCGAACTGGGCGCCACGCAAGTCTCCGGCGAGGGGCAACTGGGCGAAACCACCGAGGGCACGCAGTCCTACACCACCGGCGCGATGAAAACCGCGACCAAGCTGCCACTGACCCTGCGTGAAACCCCGCAGGCCGTCACCGTTGTCACCCGTCAACGCATGGACGACCAGGCGATGACCAGCATCAATGACGTGGTCGCCGCCACGCCGGGGCTGTTCCTGAATTTCTCCAACGGCCCTGGCCGGCAGTCGTACACCGCGCGCGGCTTCGACATCGATAACCTGATGTACGACGGCATCCCGAGCGGCTACAACGGCGTCAACGTGGGTGCCCAGCCGAACCTGGCGATGTTCGACCGCGTCGAGGTGGTGCGTGGTGCTACAGGCCTGGTCACCGGCGCGGGTAACCCGTCAGCCGCCATCAACCTGATCCGCAAGCGGCCGCTGGATGAGCAGAAAGTCACGCTCACTGGCGCGGCCGGCACCTGGGACAACTACCGTGGCGAATTGGACGCCTCGAGCCCGCTCAATGACAGCGGCACCTGGCGCGGCCGGGTGGTGACCTCCTACCGCGACGCCAACAGCTTCATCGACAATGTCGGGGATTATCACGGGCTGTTCTATGCAGTCACCGAAGCGGACTTAAGCGAAAACACCAGCCTGACCCTGGGTTTCTCCAACCAGAAGGACAAGACCAACTACTTCTGGGGCTCGTCGATGGTGGGCCAGGACGGTCACCACTTGAACCTGTCGCGCGCCTACAACCCCGGTACACGCTGGGAGAACAAGGACCAGGAAATCAACACGGTTTTTGCCGAATTGCGCCAGCAACTGGCCAACGACTGGAAACTGCAGGTCAATGCCAACTACGCCGAACAGAACGCCCTGTTCTCTGGCTCCTATCAATCCCGTTGGACCAACAACACCTTGGCCCGCACCGTTTACCAGTCTGCTGCGGATGAAAACCAGGCGGGCCTCGACGCCTTTGTCAGTGGCCCCTTCCAGGCGCTGGGGCGCAGCCATGAGTTGGTGGTAGGAGCCAGCCGTCGCGTCTACGACCTGACCACCCACAGCTACTCGCCGTACGACATGAACTGGCCGCTCAACGCGGGCAAGCCGGACTTCGTCCACACGTCCAACGGTCGTGAAGTCACCACCCAGGACGGCGTCTACGTGACCACGCGCCTGAGCCTGGCCGACCCGTTGAAGCTGATCCTCGGCGCGCGCCTGGACTGGTACGACTACGACAACCATGATGGCGACGGCGATTACAAGGTCACCCGCAACCTCACCCGCTACGCCGGCTTGATCTATGACCTGGACGACCATCATTCGGTGTATGCCAGCTACAGCGACATCTTCACCCCGCAGACGGCCAAGGACACGTCCGGCACGCCGGTCAGGCCCATCATCGGCAAGAACTACGAGGTGGGCATCAAGGGTGAATACCTGGGTGGCGCGCTGAACGGGAGCGTGGCGCTGTTCCGCGTCGACCAGCAGAACCGCGCCGTCGACGTGGTGGTGCCGAACTGCCCGCAGGCCTCCTGCGCTGAGGCCTCGGGCGAAATTCGCAGTCAGGGTATCGACTTCGAACTGCAAGGCGCCCTCACCGAACACTGGCAGGTGGGCGGTGGCTACACCTATGCGCGCACCCACGTCATCAAGGACCAGGCCAACCCGCAGACCGTGAACAAGCAGTTCGACACCGACACTCCGGAACACCTGTTCAAGCTCACCACGCGCTACAACTTCCAGGGCCCGCTGGAAAAACTCCGCGTGGGCGGCAACATCTCCTGGCAGAGCCGCATGTACAACGACCTCACTGTGGCGGATGGCAGCAGCTACCGCCTCAAACAGGGCGCCTATGCCGTCACCGACCTCATGGCCGGCTACCAGGTCAATCAGCATCTGGACCTGCAGCTCAACGCCAACAACATCTTCGACCGCAAGTACTACGAGACCATCGCCAACTCCGTCGACTATGGCGGCGATTCCTATGGTGCCCCTCGCAACATGATGCTGACCGCCAAGTACAGCTTCTGACCCTCCTTCGGCTGCCCGCCCGGGCAGCCGTTGCTGGCTTAAAGTCCCGCCCGCGCTGGCCGATAACGCCCCTGAAGCGCAAAAAAACAACGATTCGCTTCACTCAGCAGGCGGCCCTCGCTGGCACGCCCCATGCTTTGTTCCTGGCCAAACCACAAGGAGTAAACGTGAATGCCCGTCCCCAGCCCCTTTTTGGAGCACTACCGCAAGGCCGACCGCATCATGCTGGCGCTTATCTGGCTGATGTTCCTGTTCTCCCTGGGCCTGGCGTTCTGGCATGACACCCTGATACAGGCACTGACGGTCGGCGGCGGCACCGGTTTGGTGCTCACCGTGTTGTACCGCGCCATAGGTGGCAGCCGGCTGATGCGCTGCGCTTTGGGGGCCGGCCTGATGGTGATGGCCGCGCTGCACATCAACCAGGCCCAGGGCGTGATCGAATCGCACTTCGGGATCTTTGCGCTGTTGGCCGTGCTGACCTTTTACCGAGACTGGCTGCCAATCCTGGTGGCTGCGGCGACCATCGCCGTGCATCACGTGGTGTTCCACGCCCTGCAGCATCAGGGCTTCCCAGTGTTCGTGATGGAGCATCATGGCGGCTGGACGATGGTCTTCGTGCACGCGTTCTATGTGGTCATGGAAACGGTCGCGCTGCTCTACCTCGCGGTGCACAGTCACACCGACGCGGTCGAGAGTCAGGAAATGCTCGAGAAGATGCTCGCAGTGACCTCCCAGTTCAGCGCCGAGAGCGCCCACGCCGAAGGCAAGGTGCACGTGTCCCTGGCCAAACGGTTCGACCACTTCCTGCAACAGCTCACCCTTCTGATCGACGGCGTCGCCCGCGATTCCCATGGCCTGGGGCAGCTCGGCCAGGAACTGGCCAGCGCCAGCGGCACCCTGGAAAAAGGCGCTCGGCATCAACTGGCCGAGATCACCGAGATGACCGGTTCGATGCAGCGCATGGAAGACGCCATGGGCCACATCACGGTGCAGGTCGAACAGGCCGTGGAGCATGCCGGTCAGGCCAGCCGCCAGATCGTGCGTGGTCAAGAGAGCGTCAGCCGTGCCCGGCATGAGATCAACCAGCTGGCGTCCCACATCAACGGCACCGAATCCACCGTGCAATCCCTGGCCGGCCAGGCCGAACAGATCGGCTCGGTGCTGGAGGTGATCAGCAGCATTGCCAACCAGACCAACCTGCTCGCCCTCAACGCCGCCATCGAAGCCGCCCGGGCCGGCGAGCAAGGCCGCGGCTTTGCGGTGGTGGCCGATGAAGTGCGCAGCCTGGCCCAGCGCACCGCCCTCTCCACCCAGGAAATCAAGACCATCATCGAAGGCCTGCAACACGGCAGCCGCCAGGCCGTCGCCGCCATGCACGATAGCCGCGAAGGCGTGGAGCGCTGCGTGGAAGACAGCCGGCTGGCCGTCGAGATGTTGCAGGCGGTGGGTCAGGACATCGCCCACATCGACGCGCTCAATGGGCGCATCGTCAGCACCACCCGCGACCAGTCCTCGGCGAATCTTGAGATCGTCGGACGCCTGCAGTCGGTGCAGAGCATTGCGCAAAGCACGGCTGATGACGTGGAAACTCTGGCCCGCAGCAGCGAGCGCCTGCCACCGATTGCCGTGCGCCTGGATGCGCTGGGGCGCAGGTTTCACCCCTGACGATCAACCTGTGGGAGGGCGCTTGCGCCCGATTGCGGTGGGCCAGCCCGTACATCTTTGGCTGATACACCGCAATCGGAGGCAAGCGCTCTCTCCACATGGGTTACTCTGCGCGCCTCTGCATCGCCTCCCATCAGGATTCAAGACATGCGCCTGCCCGATTTCATCCTCGAAAACCTCGAGCCGATTCTGCAGGCCTGGGAAGATTTCGCCAGAACCATCAAGACGCCGGGCGCCGAGCTCGACAGCATTGCGCTGCGCGACCATGCCGAACAGATGCTGCGGGCCATCGTGACGAACCTGCGCACCCGACAATCACGCCGCGAGCAAACGGCCAAAGCCCAGGGGCATGGCCCGGTGGATGAGCAAGAAACCGCCGCCGAAACCCACGCCATCACGCGACTGATGGCGGGCTTCACCATTGACCAGATGGTCTCGGAATACCGTGCCCTCAGAACCAGTGTGGTCAGCCAGTGGATGCGTCAGGTCAAGGACGGCACGCCGATCAACGTGGACGACATGACCCGCTTCCACGAGGCCATCGATCAGGCACTCGCCGAGTCCATCGCCAGCTACTCGCGCGCGGTCGAGGCCTCGCGCAACGTGTTCCTGGGCATACTCGGCCACGACCTGCGCACCCCGCTTGGCGCAATCATGCTGGGAGCCGACGTCCTCAGGCGCACGGAAGGCGCCGACGCCCGCTCGACCAAAGTCGCCAATCAGATCTACACCAGCGTGCGCCGCGCGAGCCAGATTGTCGGCGACCTGCTTGATCTCACCCGCTGCCAGATGGGACCGGGCATCCCCGTCAGAACCGCAGCGGTCGACCTCGCGCCGCTCTGCGGTCGTGTCGTTGAGGAAATCCAGGCATTTCATCCCGAGGCCAGGATCGTGCTCGACATACCGTCACCGGTCGCCGGGCGGTTCGATGGTGCAAGGATGGAACAGGTCTTCTCGAACATCATCAGCAACGCGGTGCAGCACGGCGACACCGCCCGCCCCATCAAGGTCGAGCTGACGACTCAAGAGGACTGCGCCGTGTTCTCGGTGCACAACCGTGGCGCGGCGATACCCGAGGACGTGCTGCCGTTCATCTTCAACCCGATGGGCCGGTTCTCCCAGCGCACGGCGATTGATCACGGCCCCACGGAAGGCTTGGGCCTGGGCCTGTTTATCGCGTCGGAAATCGTGGCGTCACATGGTGGCTCGATCGAGGTCAGCTCCGACACGGATCAGGGCACGGTGTTTCGGGTGAAGCTGCCGCTCGATAAAGGCGGCTCCACCATTGCCTGAGGCCGCGTGACGGCCAATATGTCTTCAAACGCGACAGCACCTCGCCGGCACAAGGATTGCCCAACGCCTGGACACGTTCATGTTTACGCGCAAACAGCAGCATTTGCCCGGTGAAGTCGCTGCTGCTCAGGCCGATCACGGTTTTCTCAGTGAGCTCGCCGACGCTTGGCATTCCGATATTCTGCTTGGGGTTGCTTCGTTTTGTTCGCAGTTCCGTTTTGCTAAAGTTCGCGACGTGTAAGCCGACAGCTTTTGTTCCTACTTCACGGATGATTTCAAATGTTCCGATCCGTTTTTTCTGGCGTTGCTTTACTAGCCGTCACCGCCGCCTGTAATGCCGCTCAGACTCAGGTCGTCACCACGCCCGAACAGCTCCTGACCGAATTCTCCCGCTGCGATGCGCATTTTTTCGAGAGCCTGCGCGACGCCCGCCTGCCGGCAGATACCTTACGCCTGAGTCAGTACGGCTCGGTCAAGGCGCCGACCATCCTGAACCCGTTGCAGGAAGGTGGCACCTATCAACGGTTCGAAAAACCCCTGATCGTTAACGGCGTGCCTATGATCGGATACTACAACCAGGCCCAAACCATGAATGACGTGGGCAATTTTCTGTTCTGGGGTTTTGTAGCCGATGGTCCGCCGCAAGAAGTGGCCGAAAAACTCAAGCCGCTGATTGTCGATAACACACGCTTTATCAGCGAAGGAAAAGCCATCGCCCGCGCCGAAATTCGCCGCGTCGGTGACCCGATTGGCCAATGGCGCACCCAAGGATTGACCGGCCCTGGCGTCGCCACGCCGTTTGGTTTCGTAGACCGCGTGTTCATGGTCGACAAGGGCGACGAGACACCGCCGCTCACGGGGCACACCACTGTGTTCTGCTCGCTGCAAGGGACTGTGACCGCACCGCTTTTGCAGGTCTATCGCCCAGACCTCAACGCTCGGCTGTTCGACTGACAAGGAAGTTTTTTCATGACTATTCGCTGGCCCGCACTCATCGCATGCGTCTTCATCCTCACCGGATGTGCCGGAATGCAGAACCCGCAAAAAGCCAACCTTGCGCACTGCGCAACTCAGTTCAAGGCCTACAAAGCCGAGAACTACCCTCTGGTGCTGCAGGAAGGTGACTTGTGCCTGCAAAAAAATACCCTGCCCGCCTCACTGCAAAGTCTGGTTTACGCGTTGCAGGCGGACGCCCACAGCAACCTCAAGCATTTCCCCCAAGCCGTTACAGCCAAGGAGAAATCCCTGCAATTGGCGACCAAGCCTGATCCACGCGACAACCTGGACTTGAGTGCCATGTATCGCGACGCTGGCAATCCGAAAAAAGCCCTTGAACTGGTGCAGTACAACCTGGACAACGGTCTGGGAGAAGCCGGAAAAGGCTCGGGCTTCCACATGCCGACCTACTATCACCTGGGCCTTGCACTGACAGACCTGGGTCAGTACCGAGAAGCCGCTGAAGCATTCAGCACCGGCCTTCAACGCCAGCCGGATTTTGCTTGGGCTTACTATGCGCGCGGGATCGCTTACGACCATTTGGGAGACAGGGACAGCGCGAAGGCTGACTTCCTGAAGTTCTCGCAGATCGTTAAAAAGAAATACGTGGAGGAGAAGCACAAGGCCAAGCTTGCTGAATATGGGATATCGGTGCTGTAACCGGAGGGTGGTTATTGGCTGATTGCTGGCTTTTATGAAGGGCTGTAATCGGCCAGAAGCAGTCATTTGCAGCCCAGAAAAAAGTGAGACCAATCGAGTAAGGGATATATTGCCTGCCTCGAAAAAGACTTGTATTCATGGAGGACAAATTGCGGATTTACATTACAGGTGCTTCGTGTGCGGGCGTGACTACTTTGGGTCAAAACGTCGCAACTCTGCTCGGTGTACGCCAGGTCGATGTCGATGATTACTTCTGGATGCCCACTGACCCTCCTTTTACGACCAAGCGAACTCCCAGTGAGCGCGTGTCATTGATCCAGCAAAAGTTCGGTGATGACGATTGGGTGCTGACCGGTTCTTGCATGATCTGGGGAGAAGCGCTGATTACCCATGTCGATCTGATTGTTTTCGTTGTAACTCCAACACCCACTCGCCTTGAACGGCTGGCCGCCCGTGAAAAGGAGCGTTTTGGAGATCGGATAGCACCGGGCGGTGACATGCATGAGATACATGTAGCCTTTCGGGAATGGGCTTCGCAGTATGACGATCCGAACTTTTCAGGACGCAACCGGGCGTGGCACGAGGCGTGGCTATCAGAGCAGACCGCTCCGGTCTTACGGATTGACGGGATGAACAGTGCTGAAAAGATGGTTGCGGATGTCATTCATGCTTTGTCGCAAGTAGCGCAATAGCTCGAGAACGGAACGGCTGAGGCACGACTCAACACGCTTTAGTAATGCCCGCTTCGGGTCGGACGCAGTCAGTTGCATGTATCTATAAATATTTGGGCTAATTCACCCTAAAGAGTTCAATGCCGACTCCCTCAATACCGTGCGACGCCTTTATGGCTTCATTGCGCCGACTCACAGGCCTTCAACGGCTCCTTCGGGTGCAACGCACAGATGTCGAAACCGTCACGCCGGGTATAGCCCGCACGCTTCATACATACAAATCGCTGGGCCATCTCTTGGAAGCTGGCATTAGGATCGATGCCGGAGCCATTCTTCTCACCGCAAGCTAGCATGGACGCCAAGACATCATTGCTGCTCGCTCCGGGCTTCTCCCATAAGTCAGCATCAGCCGTAGGGGGCTGAAAAGGTTCGCTGAAACATGCGGTGACGAGGGGGGCAAATCAACAGCGCAAATGCCACATTTTTGAGCCACATGATCAATCTCCTTATTTTCTGGCGCCGACGGGCATCAGCGCGGGCTCGCCTTCCGGCCAATAATCTTGCACAGGCCTGTGTATCACTTTCATAACAGCTGTGCATAGTCGTGACACCGATGAAGATGCTGCCCAACTCCTTTAACAAGCTACTGCCCTCAGGTAGCACGCTGAATCGTCCAAAATTTCGTAGGGACGACTGACCGCTATTGACCGATTTCTGCCGTTCGCGGCGGGCAGCAACCAGCGCGTCGCTGCCCAGCAAAGCCAAAAGAAGAACCAACCACCAACACCTGCGTCGACTAAGCCCGATCTATCCGCCCGGAGTAACAACCCTGCTTGGCATTGTGCACGTGAATGTAACCAACCTCTGGATTGGCAAACATCCGAATAACGACCGTTTCCATTGCTACGCCATCAGCGATGTCGGCGTCGAGCATGATTCCATCATCAGTGAAAGCGCGAAGGGATAGCAGGCGGATTCGCATAGACTCGGGTACCTCATCGACTGCGTCATAAGCCCGGGTGGCCCACTCCCGTATGAAGATCGCGTGTGAGGCGCGGTATGGCGTGTTGGCGGGCTGGCTGACATGGTTGAGTAAAAGCACGCTCTGACCTGGCTGCGCATCCTTCATTTCGATACGGTCAGGAAAGCCTGGGTGGCTGTCGACGATGTAACGCTTTATCCCGAGCGATGCGAGATCTTTGTCGGGCAGTCCAAACAGTGACTGGAATGGCTCGGGGGAAAGGCCAGTGATACGAAACGCCATGATCGAACTCCTATGGGCTTGAAGTTTTATCAGACTGGAATTCGTACCGTACCTGCTATCCGATTCTTGCTGCTTTATTCAAACTGCCGCGACCGGCCGTTCAGGCCTTCGCTAACCGGTCCAGAGTCTGTCAAAACGTCGTCGAGGTGCATCATATCGAGCTAGCAAGATGGGCCAATCGCCGGAACACTCTGACGAACATAATAATTGTCGAATTCACTGCTTTCGATGAACTGGAAGCCATGGCGGATATAAAAGCGATTCGAAGCGCTTCCTATGAGAGCGCCAACTTTAATGGGGAGCGCAGCGGCATCCGCCTCTTTGAAAATCTGAGTGAGAACAGCTGACCCTATACCTGATCCTTGCGCGCTCGGTCTCACATACAAGTGGTCGAGCAAGAGTTCATTGTGGTGATGTTTGACCACTACAAAACCAACTTTCTCTCCAGATACCTCAATGTAGCGCGTGTTGCGAGCTTCAAAGCCGCCAAGAAATCGCTCGCGCGCACGCACGGGATCGAATCGCCCAACACGTTCCAGACTTTCGCGCATGGCTTCAATTCGAATAGCCACTAGATTGTCCAAGTCGTTTTGTTGAGCCAGGACCAAAATGATGAGGGGATTTTGATTGAATATGACGGGCATATTTGGCGCTCTAACTACCGTCCAGGGATAACCAGTATAGAGAGCCTGATATTGGGTTCCTAGTTTGGCTTCACTACCGGGCACAGTGCCACGCGGCTGAAAGAGAATCGCCGTCGCGTACAAGCTCGGCGATCCAGTCAGCGATGCGCGTACGGCCGGCGAGAGAAAACGCTGGAGACATTTGCGCCGCTTGAATCTGCCCGGTTAAGAGCCAGGAGAAGATTCCGTAGCGGCACTTAAAAACAGTCCAACGGATTGATCAAAGATCTCAGCGTGTGATCCTCCCACACCCCTGCAATCTTCAGATAGGCACGCGCACAGCCTTCCCTTTCAAACCCCAGTGATTCTAGAAGACGCTCACTTCGGGTATTGCTGGGCAAGTGATTGGCCATGATTCGGTGAAGCCCCATCTGCTCGAAACAATAACGGTTAGTGATCTGAAGTGTCTTTCTCATTAAACCCCGGCCTTGCGCAGATACGGCTAATGAAAAACCGAGATTACACGCCTGAAAAACGCCCCTCACAATATTCGTATAGTTACATCGACCGAGAAGCTCTCCGCTCTCGGTGTCAAGCAACAGGAAAAACATGGACGCTGCGGCTTCCATGCTTTCCACCTGCTGTTCGATTCTGGCCCTGGCGTTGTCAATGGTGAAATACTGTTCGTCCCTCAGGGGTTCCCAGGGCTGCAGATGCGCACGGTTCGCTTTTTCGTAACGGCTGATCAACTCGAAATCGTTACGTTCCAATGTTCGAAGGCAGTTGCCTTCCACCGAGTATTTCATAACCTCTCCTGGTTCATTGATAGCCAAGTTTGATTGAGTAGAACCGAGAAAGTTAAGTTGCTGGCTGCTCATCTCCACGGCTGGCCGATTGCCCGAACGCCTTAACGCACCTTATCCTGATCCCTCTCAGTCTCACGAGCCCGGAGCCACCATGGACCTCTCCACCCTCGCTCTCTTCCTCCCCGCGTGCTTCGCCCTGAACATGGCGCCCGGCCCTAACAACCTGCTCTCCGTGAGCAACTCCACCCGATACGGCTACCGCATTTCCTGCCTGGCCGGTGTCGGCCGCCTGGTGGCCTTCGCCGGTATGATCGCTCTCGCCTCGGCCGGGTTGGCGGTGGTGCTGCAAACCTCGGAATTGTTGTTCTACGCGATAAAGATTCTCGGGGCAGCGTATCTGCTTTACCTGGCGCTCCAGCTGTGGCGCGCAAACCCGTTGGCCGATGCGCAAACTCAGGTCAATAAGGCAGGTCTATGGGCATTGGCGCGTCAGGAGTTTCTGGTCGCGGCGGGCAATCCGAAAGCGATCCTGATCTTCACTGCATTCCTTCCGCAATTCGTGGCCCCCGACCAACCTGTCACGCCGCAATTTGCCTTGCTGGGTGCGATGTTTCTGGTCATGGAATGCATCGCCATCAGCGCTTACGCCTACATGGGCCTGCACATGCGGCGCTGGTTCGCAGCGCCACGCGGCAAGCGGATATTCAATCGGTGCTGTGCCGCGTTGTTGTCGGCGGCTGCAACGGTATTGTTGATGGCGCGCCGGGCTTGAGCCTAATCTCCGGTCACCTGGTTGATGAGGCAACTGACACGGAAATTGATCGCCCGCTGTAAGCCGAAGTTAGTCAGCGTGCGATGGAAAGTTTTCGACCCAAAGCGGGTTTCGAAAGCCCTGAAGCATTTTCCAGAGCGTTCAGGCGGAGTTCGGCATGACGCCGAGTGCATTCAGAAAACTGCGGTCCGTTACCAGTCGCCGCAGGCTGTCGATCCGCTCAACATGAAGAAGCCAATGTTCAGTTCACTTCTATCAAATGGTCAACCCCTGACGCCTGCCCTTTCAGAACTGATGGTCCCCTGGTGGAGCTTCACGAAGACAGTCCTGGCTGCGACAGCCCTGTCATTGGTACGTGACGGGTTGATCGGGTTGGACGACCCCCTTCCTGATCAGCTCTTTACCTTACGCCAGCTACTGCGGCATGAGGCAGGTCTGGCTGATTACGGCGAACTGGCGGCCTATCACGCTGCTGTGAAGAACAATGAGCCAGCATGGCCGGCCGATGAAATGATGCACCGCCTTGACGGTACTCGACTTCGATACAAACCCGGAAGCGGTTGGCGTTATTCCAATGTCGGCTATCTACTCGTCGGCAGGTTGATTGAACGGCTGACCGATATGACCCTTGAGGAAGCGGTGATTCAACGGGCGCTTTCCCCTTTTGGCCTATCGAACGTTCGCTTTGCAAAAACGCGGGCGGACATGCAAACGACCGCTTCTGGAAGTGCCCTACAGTATGACCCCGCATGGGTTTACCACGGTCTGCTGATCGGCCAGATTTCGCAGGCCGCGTTATTTCTGGATCAACTCTTCTGCGCAGGCCTCCTCTCCACGCGCTTGCTTGAGGAAATGCAAACCGCACGAACGCTGGGTGGTCCGATTCCCGGACGCCCCTGGCTCACGCCGGGCTATGGCCTTGGCGTGATGCAGGGGAAGATTGAAGGCGGATATTCCCTGTGTGGACACACAGGCGGCGGGCCAGGCAGTGTCATTGCTGTCTACCGTCTCTGCGATGGCGAAAAATCAGTGTGTTGTGCTGCTTTTGAAACGGGTGCCAGCGAAGGTGCCGTCGAAGCCTACGTTGTTGAGCAACTGAAGCGGGCTCTGCGTCAGGGTGGCTGAAGACACCCTGCTGCGCCATGCGCCATAAAAAGACATCCACCCGACCGCCCGGTTGCGACCCGCGCGATCTCGACCTATGGTCCAAGGCATGTTTTGCATTTGCTGTCCCCCCTTCCGTACTCAGGTGACGACATGCCCACACTCTCCCGCCCCGCCGTGCTCGAGCTGATCGGCAATACGCCGCTGGTTCGCGTCAGCCGTTTCGATACCGGCCCCTGCACGCTGTTTCTCAAGCTCGAATCACAAAACCCCGGCGGTTCCATCAAGGACCGTATCGGTCTGGCAATGATCGACGCAGCCGAGCGCGACGGTCGTCTGCGTCCTGGCGGCACCATTATCGAAGCCACAGCCGGCAACACCGGGCTGGGCCTGGCGCTGGTCGGCCGGGCCAAGGGCTATCGGGTGGTGCTGGTGGTGCCCGACAAGATGTCCACGGAAAAAGTGCTGCACCTCAAGGCCATTGGCGCCGAGGTGCATATCACCCGTTCGGACGTGGGCAAGGGCCATCCCGAGTACTACCAGGACGTGGCTGCGCGCATGGCCAGGGATATTCCCGGCTCGTTTTTTGCCGACCAGTTCAACAACCCGGCCAACCCGCTGGCCCACGAGACCAGCACCGCGCCGGAGATCTGGGCGCAAACCCAGCACGACCTCGACGCGATTGTGGTGGGCGTAGGTTCAGCGGGCACCCTCACCGGGCTTACGCGGTTTTTCAAGCGCGTGCAGCCGGGGCTGGCAATGGTGCTGGCCGATCCGGTGGGTTCGGTAATGGCCGAGTACAGCCGCAGCGGCCGGATGGAAACGCCTGGTTCATGGGCGGTGGAAGGCATCGGCGAGGACTTCATCCCGTCGATTGCCGACCTCTCCAGCGTGCGCCACGCCTACTCCATCAGCGACGAGGAAAGCTTCGCCCACGCACGCCAGTTGCTCAAGGCGGAGGGCATTCTCGGCGGCTCGTCCACCGGCACCCTGCTCGCCGCCGCGCTGCGCTATTGCCGCGAGCAGACCGAGCCCAAACGCGTGGTGACCTTTGTGTGCGACACCGGCACGCGCTATCTGTCGAAGGTCTACAACGACCAATGGATGACCGACGCCGGCCTGTTGCAGTACAAACATTACGGCGACCTGCGCGACCTGATCGCCCGCCGTTTCGAGGACGGCCGCGTCATCAGCGTGGGCCCGGACGACACCTTGCTCACCGCCTTCCAGCGCATGCGCCTGGCCGACGTGTCACAGCTGCCGGTGCTGGTGGACGGCAAGACACTGGTCGGTGTGATCGACGAGTCCGACATCCTGCTGGGCCTGCACCATGACGCCGCGGATTTTTCCATGACCGTGGCCAGCGCCATGGCAGACACCCCACACACCCTCGCCCCTGGCGCCAGCCTGGCCGAACTGCAGGCCGAGCTGGATCGCGGCCTCGTCGCCATCATTGCCGACGCATCGGGCTTCCATGGCCTGATCACCCGCGTCGATCTGCTCAACCATTTACGGAGATCCCTTGCATGAGCCAGCCCGATAAAAGCGCATTCGCCACCCGTGTGATCCACGCCGGGCAATCGCCAGACCCGAGCACCGGCGCGCTGATGCCGCCCATCTACGCCAACTCCACCTACCTGCAGGACAGCCCCGGCGTGCACAAGGGCTTTGACTATGGCCGCTCGCACAACCCGACCCGCTTTGCCCTGGAGCGCTGCGTGGCGGACCTGGAAGGCGGCAGCCAGGCGTTTGCCTTCGCTTCCGGCCTCGCGGCGATCTCCACCGTGCTGGAATTGCTCGATGCGGGCGCGCATATCGTCTCCGGCAATGACCTGTACGGCGGCACCTTCCGCCTGTTCGACAAGGTGCGCCAACGCAGCGCCGGGCATCGGTTCAGTTATGTCGACTTGAGCGACGTGGCGGCGCTTGAAGCGTCGTTGCAGGACGACACGCGCATGGTCTGGGTCGAAACCCCGAGCAACCCGCTGCTGAGCCTCACCGACCTGCGCGCGGTGGCGCGTATCTGCCGTGCGCGCGGCATCATTTGCGTGGCCGACAACACCTTCGCCAGCCCATGGATCCAGCGCCCACTGGAGCTGGGGTTTGATGTGGTCGTGCACTCCACCACCAAGTACCTCAACGGTCACTCGGACGTGATTGGTGGCATCGCGGTTGTCGGCGACAACCCGGAGCTGGCCGAGCGTCTGGGCTTTCTGCAGAATTCGATCGGCGCCATTGCCGGTCCCTTCGATGCATTCCTGACGCTGCGTGGCGTGAAGACCCTGGCCCTGCGCATGGAGCGCCATTGCAGCAACGCCCTGCAATTGGCGACGTGGCTGGAGCAGCAGCCGCAGGTGACACGGGTGCACTACCCCGGCCTTAAGTCGCACCCACAGCACGACCTGGCGCAACAGCAGATGCACGGCTTTGGCGGGATGATTTCCGTGGACCTGAACACCGACCTGGCCGGTGCAAGACGCTTCCTGGAGAACGTCAACCTGTTCGCCCTGGCGGAAAGCCTGGGCGGTGTGGAAAGTTTGATCGAACACCCGGCGATCATGACCCATGCCAGCATCCCGGCAGCTACGCGGGCCACGCTAGGGATTGGCGATGGGTTGGTGCGCCTGTCGGTAGGGGTTGAAGATGTAGAAGACCTGCGCGCCGACCTGGCCCAGGCCCTGGCTCACATCTAAATAGCCCAGGCAGCAAGGATCAACTGTGGGGGGGCTTGCCCCCTCCCACACTCAGGCTGAGGTAACCCGGGCCCGCGCGCTGTGCAGCTTTTTGTAGCTGTCGATCAGACGCAAATGCCGGTCCAGCCCTTCGAGCTTCATGCTGGTCGGCGTCAGCCCGTAAAACCGCACGCTGCCGTCCACAGAGCCGATCACCGCATCCATGCGCTCAGTGCCGAACATGCGGCGAAAATTCGCTTCGTAGTCTGCCAACTCCAGGTCGTCATCCAGCTCCATCTCCAGCACCGCGTTCAGCGCCTGGTAGAACAAGCCGCGTTCGGCGGTGTTGTCGTTGTACTGCAGGAACATCTCCACGCATTCCTTGGCCTCTTCATACTGCTTGAGGGCGAGGAAGATCAGCAGTTTCAACTCCAGGATGGTCAACTGGCCCCAGGCGGTGTTGTCGTCGAATTCGATGCCGATCAGGGTGGTGATATCGGTGTAGTCGTCCAGCTCGCTTTCGATCAGGCGTTCGACCAGCGCGTGCAGCTGCGCGTCATCCAGGCGATGCAGGTTGAGGATATCTTCACGAAAGAAAAGCGCTTTGTTGGTGTTGTCCCAGATCAGGTCGTCCACCGGGTAGATTTCCGAGTAGTCGGGCACCAGGATCCGGCAGGCAGTGGCGCCCAGGTGTTCGTACACCGCCATGTACGATTCTTTGCCCATGCCTTCGAGAATGCCGAACAACGTTGCCGCTTCCTCGGCGTTGGAGTCTTCGCCCTGGCCGGAGAAGTCCCACTCGACGAATTCGTAATCCGATTGCGCGCTGAAAAAGCGCCACGACACCACGCCGCTGGAGTCGATGAAGTGCTCGACGAAGTTGTTCGGTTCGGTGACCGCCTGGGCCTCGAAGGTCGGCTGCGGCAAATCGTTCAGGCCTTCGAAACTGCGGCCTTGCAGCAGCTCGGTGAGGCTGCGCTCCAGCGCCACTTCCAGGCTTGGGTGCGCGCCGAACGAGGCAAACACGCCGCCGGTACGCGGGTTCATCAGGGTCACGCACATCACCGGAAACTCGCCGCCCAACGACGCATCCTTGACCAGCACCGGGAAGCCCTGGGCTTCCAGGCCCTGGATGCCCGCCAAAATGCCGGGATACTTGGCCAGCACTTCAGCCGGCACGTCAGGCAAGGCGAATTCGCCTTCGATGATTTCGCGTTTTACCGCGCGCTCGAAAATCTCCGACAGGCATTGCACCTGGGCTTCGGCGAGGGTGTTGCCCGCGCTCATGCCGTTGCTGAGGTAGAGGTTCTCGATCAGGTTGGACGGG
Source organism: Pseudomonas poae (assembly GCF_001439785.1). Taxonomy (GTDB): domain Bacteria; phylum Pseudomonadota; class Gammaproteobacteria; order Pseudomonadales; family Pseudomonadaceae; genus Aquipseudomonas; species Aquipseudomonas poae. Next base: position 199,487 of record NZ_JYLI01000001.1, read on the forward strand.
AAATACACCACCTCGCCATCCGACTGGCGCACAAATGGCAGCGAAACGATACCGCGGGCCTCGTTACCGGAGTTGGTGTCGAACAGGTGCGAACCGCGCAGCTCGCCGTCGCGGTTGTAGACCTTCAGGCAGTACGCGTCGAGGATTTCCCCCGGCAGTTCATCGTTGGGGCCAGGCTGGAACCAGCGCTCATCCGGGTAGTGCACGAACGGCGCATTGGCCAGTTCTTCGCCCCAGAATTGATCGTTATAGAAGAAGTTGCAGTTGAGCCGCTCGATAAACTCACCCAAAGCCGACGCCAGCGCGCCTTCCTTGGTGGCGCCCTTGCCATTGGTAAAGCACATCGGCGACTGCGCATCGCGACTATGCAATGACCACACGTTGGGCACGATATTGCGCCATGAGGCGATCTCGATCTTCATGCCAAGCCCGGCGAGGATAGCGGACATGTTGGCGATGGTTTCCTCCAGCGGCAGGTCCTTGCCTGCAACGCGCGTGCTCGCGCCTGCTGTCGAGGCGGGCATCAGCAAGGCCTGGGCATCGGCGTCGAGGTTCTCGACTTCTTCGATCACGAACTCGGGACCGGCCTGCACCACTTTCTTCACGGTGCAGCGGTCGATGGAGCGCAGGATGCCCTGGCGGTCCTTGTCGGAGATATCCGCGGGCAACTCAACCTGGATCTTGAAGATCTGGTTGTAGCGGTTTTCCGGGTCGACGATGTTGTTCTGCGACAGGCGAATATTGTCCGTGGGGATATTGCGCGTCTGGCAATACAGCTTCACGAAGTACGCCGCGCACAGCGCCGATGACGCGAGGAAATAATCAAAGGGCCCCGGCGCCGAACCGTCGCCCTTGTAGCGAATCGGCTGGTCGGCAATCACCGTGAAGTCATCGAACTTGGCTTCAAGTCGGAGGTTGTCGAGAAAGTTGACCTTGATTTCCATGGGGCACACCAGAATAACGGCTGAACAAAAATGGCCGCCATTATGAGGTTTTTCCCCGAAAAGTTTCAGGGTTTTGCGCAAAGCCTGCCCGAATGAGCGAAAAATCGAACGGCAAAACACCATGGCACTCCAAGCCCCGTGATGTCACTGAAGCTGATGTCCCGTCACCCTTTTTCTGATCGGAGAACAGCCCCATGCGACCTCAAACCTCCTTTATCTTCGACCTCGACGGCACCCTCACGGACAGCGTTTACCAGAACGTGGCTGCCTGGAAAGAGGCCCTCGACGCCGAAGGCATTTCGCTGGCGATGTGGCGCATCCACCGCAAAATCGGCATGAGCGGCGGCCTGATGCTCAAGTCGTTGTCCCGCGAAACCGGGCTCGACATCAGCGAGCCGCAAGCCGAACGCCTGAGCCAGCTGCATGCCGAGGCGTATGCGCGTTTGCAGGGGCAGATCATCGCTTTGCCCGGTGCGGTTGAGCTGCTCGATCACCTCAGCCACGCCGGTCTTGCCTGGTGCATCGCCACCAGCGGTGGCCTGGACACCGCAAAGATCAACCTCAAGGCGCTGCAACTGGATATTGACGAGGTCAACATCATCACCCGTGACGATGTGAAGTACGGCAAGCCCGACCCGGACCTTTTCCTGGCCGCTGCCCTGCACATGAAAGTGCCGATCGACGAGTGCCTGGTGATCGGCGATGCCGTATGGGACATGCTCGCCGCGCGGCGCGCCAAGGCCACCGGGATCGGCCTGCTGTCAGGCGGTTATGACATCGGCGAGCTGGAGCGAGCGGGCGCACTGAGGGTTTACGAAGACCCGCAGGACTTGCTCGATCACCTCGATGAGGTCGCCTCTCGCCCCTGAATGCCGCCCCCCGAATGCCTGGCAGAAAATCGGCTATCAACTTATTCGAGGTGATGCCGATGACCTGTCTGGCATTTCAGGGAGCAGCACAATGCGCAACAACCAGCCCGTAACACAGCGTGAGATTTCCCTCGCGCCGTCGCAGAAACTCATTTCCGCCACTGACACCCAGGGGATGATCACCTACTGCAACGACGCGTTCGTTGATATCAGCGGTTTTGACCGCGCCGACCTGATCGGCGCGCCGCAGAACATCGTGCGTCACCCGGATGTCCCGCCGGCGGTGTTTGCGCACATGTGGCGCGCGCTCAAGCAGGGCCAGCCATGGATGGGCATCGTCAAGAACCGCTCGAAAAACGGCGATCACTATTGGGTCAATGCTTACGTCACGCCGATTTACGATGGCAGCCGCGTCGTCGGTTTCGAGTCGGTACGGGTCAAGCCCACCGCCGATGAGATTCGCCGCGCGCAGGCGCTGTACCAGCGGATCAGCCGAGGCAAACCCGGCGTGCCGCGCCAGGATGCCTGGCTGCCGACGGCTGTGGCGTGCGTGCCGTACATGGCCACGGGCCTGGTCGGCAGCGTGGCCGGAATGTTTCTCGGCGCGCCGGTGGCGATTGCCGTTGCGCTGGCCGTAGCCGTGCCGGTGGGCGTCCTCTGCGCACGCTGGCGACAAGGCAGTACGCTGCGCCTGCTGGCGGGTGTCGAGCCATCGACGTCGGATGCGTTGATCGCGCAGATGTACAGCGACGCGCGCGGGCCTCAGGCACGCTTGGAAACCGCGTTCCTCAGCCAGACCGCGCGCCTGAAAACCTGCCTGACGCGCCTGCAGGACAGCGCCGAGCAGCTCAGCGCCCTCGCCGGCCAGTCCGACCAGTTGGCTACCGCCAGCGCCCAGGGTCTGGACCGCCAGCGTGTCGAGACCGAACAGGTCTCGGCGGCCGTGAACCAGATGGCCGCCACCACCCAGGAAGTCGCCAGCCACGTGCAACGCACCGCAGACGCCACCCAGCAAGCCAATGTGCTCACCGGTCGCGGTCGCGAAGTGGCGCGCGATACCCGTGAGGCCATCGAGCGGTTGTCCGCCGTGGTCGGCGAAACCGGCGCCACCGTGGCGCAACTGGCCCGCGACAGCGACGAAATCGGCAGCGTGGTCGATGTGATCAAAGGCATCGCCGACCAGACCAACCTGCTGGCCCTCAACGCCGCCATCGAAGCGGCGCGCGCCGGCGAGCAAGGGCGCGGCTTTGCCGTGGTGGCCGACGAAGTCCGTCAGCTGGCGCAACGCACCTCGCAATCGACCACGCAGATCCATGCGCTGATCACCCAGCTTCAAGCCTCGTCCAATAACGCGGTCAACAGCATGCAGAACGGCCATCGCCAGGCCGAGGAAGGCGTGGCCCGGGTGCTCGAAGCCGACCAGGCGCTGGTCGGCATCAGCGAAGCGGTGGCCAATATCACCAACATGACCACCCAGATCGCCGCCGCCACCGAAGAACAAAGCGCGGTCGCCGAAGAGATCAGCCGCAACATCACCACCATCGCCGAACTGGCCGACCAGACCTCGCTGCAGGCCCATCAATCCACCGGGCTGAGCAAGGAGTTGACCAACACTGCGGCCACGCAGTACGCGCTGGTTGAGCGTTTCAATCGCTGAGGCATGACTGAGGAGCAGGTCAGCGAGCCCATCTCCCGTGGCGAGCAGGCTTGTCCTGCGTTGGGCTGCGCAGCAGCCCCAAAACCAGGCGCTGAGCCGTATCAGGTACACGGCGTTTTGCTGGATTGGGGGCGCTTCGCACCCCAACGCGGGGCAAGCCCGCTCGCCACAACAAGCTCGCTTGCCATGGAGGGGCCAGTTTGTCAGGCAAATCTTTTAATCCACCACAACTCGACATTGCTGAGCTATGTTTCGCGACTGACACACCAAGGAATGTGCCATGGACCCGTTAGCCACCAACGCAGCATTGGTCATCATCGACATGCAGCAAGGCATGCACTCGCCAGCGCTCGGACGACGCAACAACCCCGACGCAGAATCAAACATCCTGCGCCTGTTAAGCGCCTGGCGGCAGTCGGGCCGGCCTGTCGTGCATGTACGGCACATCTCCCGCTCACCCACTTCGGTATTCTGGCCGGGTCAGGCTGGCTGCGAGTTCCAGCCAGCCTTGCAACCGCTGGCCCTTGAACATGTGCTGGAAAAAAACGTGCCGGATGCATTCACCCACACCGGTCTTGAACGCTGGCTGCATACGCGCTCGATCAGGCAATTGGTGATTGTCGGCGTGATCACCAACAACTCCGTCGAGGCCACCGCCCGCTCGGGCGGTAACCTGGGGTTCGACGTGACCGTGATTTCGGATGCCTGTTACACCTTTGACCAGACCGATTTATCCGGACGCCTCTGGCCCGCCGAAGACGTGCATGCCCTGTCGCTCAGCAATCTGGCGATGGACTACGCCACTATTGTGGCAACCGGTGAGATTCTGGCCGGAAGTCATACGGCATTTCGCCAAGACCTCTAATAGATCCGGTGAAGCCACAGAGCCGGTTGATTGCGCTACTGCGGCTGCGCCACCATCGCGCGCCAGGCCTGAACGCTGGGGCGCTCGTTGACCCTGGCATGCCAGGCCAGCAGCGCCTCGCATTCCTCCGGGACAGGCAAGTCCACCAGGCCGGCGAAGATCATGCCGCCCAACACGGCGATGTCGGCCATGGAAAACTCATCACCGGCGACAAACGGGCGAGTCTTCAGCAGGCCGTCGAAATAGCGCATGCCCCTGATCGCCTTCTCACCCATGCGGTTGCCCCACTCGGCGTTTTGATACAACTCAACCTCCGGCCCAAGCCCGAGTGTGGCGTGGTGGAAGTACACGCTGACCGCATCCATGAATTCGATTTCGGCGCGCTTGGTCATCATGTGGATCAGGCCCTGCTCGGTCGGCGTCTTGCCGGTGAGCGTCGGATGGCCGTCCAGCGTATCCAGGTATTGCGTGATGGCCGTGCATTCGGCGATAAGCGTGCCGTCGTCCAGCTCCAGCAAGGGCAAAGTGCCGGAGTAGTTGAGCGCCAGGAAGGCAGACTGCTTGTGCTCACCCTTCCACAAATTGACCGAAACGAATTCGATGCCGGGCAGCAAGCCCTTTTCGGCCAATGCAATACGTACACGTGCGGGATAAGGGCCGTTGTACCAGTCATAAATTTTCATGGGTGATAGCTCGCGCAAAGGTTGTTGAAGGCTTGACCGGCGATTCTACCTGCCAAGTGGTAGGCAAAGATTGGGCGCCTTCACTGACCCTGTCAAGCACTACCTACCAGTTGGCAGGCAAACGCTTCTCGACGTAGAATCACACCCCTATCCCTAAACCAAGGAATCGACCCGTGAGCGCAAACGCACGCGAAGCCATCCTCGAAGCCGCCAGGATTTCGGCCCAGCACTACGGCTACAACGGCATCAACTTTCGCAGCATTGGCGAAACGGTGGGGATCAAGAACGCCAGCATCTACTACCACTTTCCCAGCAAGGCTGACCTCGGCGCCGCCGTGGCCAGGCGTTACTGGGAGGACACAGCAGCGGTTCTCGACACCCTGCGCAGCGATCATCCGCAGCCACTGGACTGCCTGCAGCATTACCCGAACATCTTTCGCAAGACCCTCGAAGACGGCAACCGCCTGTGCCTCTCCAGCTTCATGGCGGCCGAGTATCAGGATTTGCCGCAAGCCGTGAAGCAGGAGGTGCTGACGTTTGCCGACATCAATGTCGCCTGGCTTGCGGATGTGCTCGCACAACTGGGCACTGGCGATACCGACGCGTGCCAGCGCCGCGCACGTGCCATCTATACCGCTATTGCCGGCGCGCAATTGATCGCTCGCACCCGTACCGACATCGACCTGTACGACGAGCTGGTGCAAACCTACCGGGACACGGGGTTGATCCCGGTCTAGCGAATGCGCTTGAGCGAGGAAAAGTTGTACACAAAATAGCGCTAAAGTTTTGCCACCATCGAGCCGAGACAGTCAGTGAAATCAAATCGCCGTGTCCGCCCAGGGCAGACGATTTGGCCCGCCCTCCCCGCTGATGGTCGTCTCCATGAAAATAAAGAACAAGCTGGTGCTCGCGTTTGTCTGCGTCGCGTTTATCCCGGTCAGTCTGGTCGCGGTGATCTCTGTCATGAACACACGGACCGAGGCGGTCGATCAGTTCATTGATGGCAGCACCCGAGAAATTCGCCAGATCGATGGCAATATCCGGCAGTTCTTCGACGGTACGGTGCAGAACGTCGACCAAATGGCTTCAGATCCTGTATACACTTCTGTTGACACGCTGAAGAACTACCAGGCCGCCGATGCGGCCAGCCAACCCATGCCGCCCCAAGCGCAGCAGGTGATCGATCAGTTTGCGCGCTTTGGCAAGACTCATCCCTCGGCGGCCATTTTGTCTATCGGCCTCGAAGACGGCACCTACGTCAAATGGCCTGACGATCCCCAACTGGCCAAATACGACCCGCGCGCCCGCCCGTGGTACAAGGCCGCCATGGCCAGCCCCGGCAAGACCGTGCGCACCCCGGCTTATTATTACGACAAGGATGATGTGGCCCTGGTGGGTACCGCACGCACTTTGCTGGATAACGCCGGCAAGCCCAAGGGCGTGTTCGTGGTGAGTGTCTCGCTGAAGAACCTCACCGAGTTGCTCAAAAGCATCAAGCTGGGCGACAGCGGCTATGTGATGCTGATCGAAGACGGTGTGGTGCTGGTGGACCCGCGCGACGCCGCGCACAACTTCAAGCCGCTCAAGGACCTTGGCGCACCTTACGCGCAACTGGCCAACACCGCTCAGGGCTCCACCGAGGTGGTGATCGATGGCGTGCGCTACATGGCCAACATCTGGACCTCACCCGGCCTGGGCTGGCGTTATGTGGGGCTGATCGAATACAACGAAGTGATGGCGGCCGCAACCCGCATGACCTACATCACCGCCGTGATCGTGGTGGTGCTGGTGCTGATCTTCGGGCTGCTCGCGGCGGCGTTTTCCAAGGTGATCGTCAAACCGATCGGCCAGGTCAGCAGCGGCTTGCAGTCGATCGCCGAGGGCGAAGGCGACCTGCGCCATGACCTGCAGGTCCTGGGCAAGGATGAAACCGCCGAACTGGCCGGCTGGTTCAACAAGTTTCTCGCCGCGATTCGCCATCTGATTCAGCGCATCGGATCGGCGTCGACCAATTTGCAGGACGCCTCACGGGTCAATAGCGAAGTGGCGCACAACATGAACGAAGCGGCCGGGCGCCAGCGCGAGGCTGTGGAACTGGTCTCGACCGCGTTCAATGAAATGGTCGCCACTGCCAACGAGGTGGCGCGCTCCTGCAGCGGCGCGGCCGAGTCGGCCGAAAACGGCCACCGCCGGGTCGCCGAGGGCAAGCAGCAGATCGAAGTGACCACCGACAACGTCAACCGCCTGGGCCGGCGCCTGAGCGAATCGTCCCAGGCCATGGTCGAGCTGGAAGCCGGCAGCCGCAGCATCAACCAGATCCTCGGCACCATCCGCGCGATTGCCGAACAGACCAACCTGCTGGCGCTCAACGCCGCCATCGAAGCCGCCCGGGCCGGCGACCAGGGCCGTGGCTTTGCGGTGGTGGCCGATGAAGTGCGCGCCCTGGCCAAACGCACCTCCGACTCCACCGGCGAAATCGAACACCTGCTGGGCTCCCTCGGCAGCAAGACCGAGGAAGTCACGCAGAAAATGAACAGTTGCATGGACTTGTCGCGTGCCAGTGTGTCGTCCATCGAAAGTGCGCGCGACAGCTTCGAAGGCATCCAGACGTCGGTCAACGAAATCCGCGACCAGAACCTGCAAATCTCCGCCGCCGCCGAGGAACAACACAGTGTGGCCGAAGAGATCAACCGGCATATCCAGCAGATCTACGACGAAGCACGGCTGGTGGAAAGCCTGGCCCATTCGGCGCAGGACGACTCGGGGCGGCTGTCACAACTGTCGGATGAGTTGAATGGGTTGGTGGGACGGTTCAAGTCCTAGGGACTGATTAACCGTTTGTATGAGCGAACCCTTGTGGCGAGCAGGCTTGCCCTGCGTTGGGGTGCGAAGCGCCCCCAATCCAGCAAAGTGCGGTGTATCTGATACGGCTCAGCGCCTGGTTTTGGGGCTGCTGCGCAGCCCAACGCAGGACAAGCCTGCTCGCCACAGGGAATCTGCGCTTTAACTGAATGGCATTAGGGCAAGCCTGATCGCCACAACAGGCCCGCTCATCACAGAGAAGCTGTGTCAGCTGGAGGCCGCTGAGCTTTTTTTGAAATGCTCATAAAACGCCAGCGCCGCCACGTTTTTGTCCTTGGCTTCGAGCATGATGTCGAAACGATCAAAAAACTGCAGCGCGTAATCGTTGGTCCAGCGGTTCCACATTTGCGCGCTGTGGCCATACAGGTCGCGCTTGGAGACCACCTTCAACAAGGCGTCCATCTCCAGTTTGTGCTCGGCGTCAAAACCCATTTCCTGCAATACCTCCTGGGGCTGGGAGTAATGCATGGTCGGGCGCACGCCGCGCCAGCTTTCGATCACACGGGCAACCCGTGGCGAGTCGGGGTCGATGTAGTCGTTTTCGTTGATCCAGCAGTGGTGAATATCCAGCACCACCGGCGCCAGGTCGGCCACTTGCAGGCAGTGATCGAGGCCGTAGGTCTTTTCGTCGTTTTCGAACGTAATGCAGTTGCGCGCCACCTCCGATAAACGCCGCCATACCGCACGCGTGCCCTCCACGCCCAGGCGACCGGCGATGTGCACGTTGCACTTGAGGTCCTGGAAACGCCGGCCATAGCCCATCATGCGGATCATGTCAGCGTGGTATTCGAATTCGGCCAGGCTGTTTTCCACCACGCCTGGGTTTTCCGAGCCTAGCACGCAGTACTGGCCGGGGTGGAATGACAGGCGAATGTCCGACGCGCGCGCAAGGTCGCCAATGGCGGCGAAGCCTTCGAGCAATTGGCTGGCAATGGCCGGGTCCTGGTAGACGGCAGCGACTTTAGGGTGGCTGTAGAACGGCAGCAGATCGCTGCTCAAACGCAGCATGCGCAGGGTCGGCGGCAGTTCGGCGACGTAGGCCAGCAAACGCAGTTGGGCCGCCAGGTTGTGGGTGACCACCTCGACCAGCCTGGCGCGAGCGACCTCGGGGGCTACGCTGTCCATCCAGCGCAACGTGGTGGTACGCGGGTTGTACGGGCCCTCGATCAGCTTGAGGGCGCTGGTGGAGAGCAGCCGTTCGGGGTGCTTGTACTGGCACGCGAAACCGATACGAGGGTGGGTCATGGAGGGGCCTGGCATGGAAGTATTGAGCAGGATTGTACGGCGTTAGGTGGGCGGCGGGCCTTGCGGTTCATAATATTTAGACACGAGACGCGCTGAACTTTCTGACAAACGCTGCGCTCCTTTCCTATGCGCTGCCCCGAACCTGGGGCGTTGTACAACAAGGAGCCGCTCCCCCATGACTACCCTTCCCGCGTATCGACGCATCACTCCCGGGCCGCTGCACGCGACCTTGCTCGCCGGCACCGTGCCGCTGTTTCTCGGCGCCCTGCTCAGTGACATCGCCTACACCCAGACCTTCCAGATTCAGTGGGCCAACTTCGCCTCCTGGCTGATCGCCGGTGCGCTGGTGTTCTGCGGTTTGGCGCTGTTGTGTGCGCTGGTCAACCTGGTGCGCGCCGAGCGCAAGGCCGGGGCACCGGCGCTGTACGTATTGCTGTTGCTGGTCACCTGGATCCTGGGACTGGTCAATGCCTTCCAACACGCCAAGGACGCCTACGCCGCCATGCCCGCCGGCCTGGTGCTGTCAGCCATCGTGCTGCTGCTGACCCTGGCGGCAACCTGGATTGGCCTGCGTGCCGGAGGTGGCAAATGAAAACGTCCCACACCCTCACCGTGTTGAGCGCTGCACTGCTGCTGGCTGCCTGTGGCGGCGAAGGCGACAAGACCCAGGCCCGTGGCCCGGATCCCAAGTTGCCGGAACAGCAAAGCAGCCTGCTGCCGAGCATGAAGATTGCCGAGCCGACCCCCTGGGGCGACCAGAAGCCCACCGTGCCCGAAGGCTTCAGCGTGACCGCCATCGCCACGGATCTGGCGATCCCGCGCCAGACCCTGGTGCTGCCCAACGGTGACATTCTTGTCGCCGAAGGTCGCGGCGGCAGCGCGGCCAAGCTCAAGCCCAAGGACGTGATCGCCAGCCTGATCAAGGCCGAAGGCAACACCAAGGTCAAGAGCGGCAACCGCATCACCCTGCTGCGCGATGCGGACGGCGACGGCAAATACGAACTCAAAACCGTGTTTGCCGATAACCTCAACGCGCCCTACGGCCTGGCCTTCGCCAACGGCAAGGTGTACGTGGCCAATCAGGATGCGCTGGTGAGCTTCGACTATGCCGATGGTCAGACCAAAGCCAGCGGCGCCCCGACCAAACTCACCGACCTGCCGGCGCAGATCAATCATCACTGGACCAAGTCCCTGGCCGTGAGCGAGGACGGACGCCAGCTCTACGTGGGCATCGGCTCCAACAGCAACGTGACCGAACGGGGCATGGAAGTGGAGATCGACCGGGCGATGGTCTGGCAGATAGACGCCACCACCGGCGCGCACAAGCCTTACGCCACGGGCCTGCGCAACCCGACCGCGCTGACCATTCAACCGGGTTCCGGGCAGTTGTGGACGGTGGTCAACGAACGCGACGAACTGGGCCCGGATCTGGTGCCGGACTACCTGACCTCTGTGCGAGAAGGCGCCTTCTACGGCTGGCCTTACAGCTACTGGGGGCAAAACGTAGACCCACGCGCGCAACCGCAGAACCCGGCCAAGGTGGCGGCGGCGATCAAGCCGGATTACAGCCTCGGCTCCCACGTGGCGGCGCTGGGCGTGGACTTTTCCATCCCTGCCATGGGCGAGAAATTTGCCAACGGCGCATTCGTGGGCGAACACGGCAGCTGGAACCGTCCCAACCCGGTGGGCTACAAGGTGATCTTCGTGCCGTTCAGCAATGGTAAGCCGGCTGGTGGGCCGATTGACTTTGCCACCGGTTTTCGCGGTGATGACGGCAAGACCCGCGGTCGCCCGGTGGGGGTGACGGTCGACCCCAAAGGGGCGCTGATCATTGCCGATGACCTGGCCAATACCGTTTGGCGAGTCACGCGTAACCCGTAACCAGTAACCCGGTGATCTCCCTCTGAATAAGCGGAGATCAAACATGTGGGAGGGGGCTTGCTCCCGATGGCAGTGTTTCAGTCAATTATCAGTTGACTGGCCCACCGTCATCGGGAGCAAGCCCCCTCTTACATTCGTTTAAAGGTCAGTGATTTCCTTGTGACGCGGCACCAGCGTCTTCATCACGCTCCACGCCACCAGATACGCCAGCGCACAGATGGCGAACATGATCATGTAGCCGGTGTGGATGTCATTGATCGACTTGTAATAGTCGAACACCCAGCCGCCGATCTTGGTCATCACCACACCGCCCAGGCCGCCAGCCATGCCGCCGATGCCGACCACCGAGGCCACGGTTTTCTGCGGGAACATGTCGGACACGGTAGTGAAGATGTTGCACGACCACGCCTGGTGCGCCGAGGCCCCCACGCCAATCAGCAATACCGGCACCCAGAAGCTGATATAGCCCAGCGGCTGCGCGAGCAATACCACCAGCGGAAACAGCGCGATCACCAGCATGGCTTTCATGCGGCCATCGTAAGGCGCGTCGCCCCTGGCCATGAAGTAGCTGGGGAACCAGCCGCCGCCGATGCTGCCGACCATGGTCATGCTGTACAGCACCGCCAGTGGCATCACGATATCCGCGCCTTTCATGCCGTATTGCGCAGACAGGTAGGTGGGCAGCCAGAACAGGAAGAACCACCACACGCCGTCGGTCATGAACTTGCCGAAGGCAAAGGCCCAGGTCTGGCGGTAAGTGAGCAATTTGAACCAGGAGACTTTCTTCGTAACGCTGCCGACCGGCTCCGCCGTGAAGGGCTGTACGGTCTGGTCACTGCGGATGTAGGCCAGTTCTTCGGCCGACAGGCGTTTTTGCTGGTCCGGCTTTTCATACACGGCGGCCCAGATTGCCACCCACACGAAGCCGAGCATGCCGATCACCATGAAGGCCGCTTCCCAGCCCCACAGACCGGCAATCAGCGGCACGCAGATCGGCGCCAGGATCGCGCCCACGTTGGCACCCGAGTTGAAGATACCGGTGGCAAACGAGCGTTCCTTTTTCGGGAAGTATTCGGCGGTGGCCTTGATGGCAATCGGGAAGTTACCCGCCTCGCCAATCGCCAGCACCGCACGCGCCAGCATGAAACCGGCAATCGACACCGGGATCACCGCCAGGCCGATTGCGCCGCTGACCGCCGCAATCCCCTCACCCATCGGCACCGCGAACGCATGCAGGATGGCGCCGCTGGACCAGATGCCGATGGCGATGACGTAAGCCGCCTTGGTGCCGATCTTGTCGACAAAGCGCCCGGCAAACAGCATGGAAATCGCGTAGACAAACTGGAACACCGCCGCAATGTTGGCGTAGTCGGTGTTGCTCCAGCCAAATTGCGTCGACAACTGCGGCGCCAGCAGGCTGAGCACCTGACGGTCGAGGTAGTTGACGGTGGTGGCGAAGAACAGCATCGCGCAGATGGTCCAGCGATAGTTGCCGACCGCCTGGCCGACACGATGGGCACTGATGGGCTCGTTGAGATTCATGGCATCACTTTTTTATTTTTTTAGGTAGGACATATGTAACGTCATATGTCGTCGTACAACTGTGACTTTTATATCGGGACGGCTACGGGGTGTCAATCTGAAAGATGGCCTATCAGCAAGGATTTAAAGGGGTGTGAAACATGCCACCCTCGGCAAGTTGTAGGATGACAGCCGCGCACCACTCGATCGCGTTTGCGCCTGCAGGCGGAAAAGGCAAAAAAATATGCAACAAGGTGAATTATTTCGTGTCCGCGTGTATCTGAACCAGCACAGCGGTGCCACTGCAACGATGGCATCCCCCCTGTTCTGTTTTTAGAGTGGCCCGCATGAAATTACGTAAGAAAAGCGTCAAACCCATCGGTTTGAAAGACATCACCATTGTCGACGATGCCAAGATGCGCAAGGCGATCACCGCTGCCGCACTGGGTAACGCCATGGAATGGTTCGATTTTGGCGTCTATGGGTTCGTCGCCTATGTGCTCGGCAAGGTGTTCTTCCCGGACGCCTCCCCCAGCGTGCAAATGATCGCGGCCCTGGCCACTTTTTCCGTGCCCTTCCTGATTCGTCCGCTGGGCGGCCTGTTCTTCGGTGCGCTGGGGGACAAGTACGGACGACAGAAAGTCCTCGCCGCCACCATCGTGATCATGTCCCTGAGCACGTTCGCTATCGGCCTGATCCCCGGCTACGCCTCCATCGGCATCTGGGCACCGATCCTGCTGCTGCTGTGCAAAATGGCCCAGGGCTTCTCGGTGGGAGGTGAATACACCGGCGCATCGATCTTCGTCGCCGAATATGCTCCGGACCGCAAGCGCGGCTTCCTGGGCAGTTGGCTGGACTTCGGCTCGATCGCCGGTTTCGTACTGGGCGCGGGCGTGGTGGTGCTGATCTCCACCGTACTGGGTGAGGCGGACTTCGAAGCTTGGGGCTGGCGCCTGCCGTTCTTCCTGGCCCTGCCCCTGGGCATGATCGGCCTGTACCTGCGCCATGCACTGGAAGAGACCCCGGCCTTTCAACAGCACGTCGACAAGCTCGAACAGGGCGACCGCGAAGGCCTGACCCACGGCCCCAAGGTGTCGTTCAAGGAGATCGCCACCAAGCACTGGCGCAGCCTGCTGACCTGCATCGGTATCGTCGCGGCCACCAACGTGACGTACTACATGCTGCTCACCTACATGCCCAGTTACCTGTCGCATAACTTGCACTACGCCGAAAACAGCGGCGTGCTGATCATCATCGCGATCATGGTGGGCATGCTTTTCGTGCAGCCGTTCATCGGCTTTGTCAGCGACAAGATCGGCCGCAAGCCCTTTATCATCGCCGGCAGCATCGGCCTGCTATTCCTGTCGATCCCGGCGTTCATGCTGATCACCAGCGGCAAGACCGGCCTGATCTTCGCTGGCCTGCTGATCCTTGCCGTGGTGCTGAACTTCTTTATCGGCGTGATGGCTTCGACATTGCCGGCGATGTTCCCCACTCACCTGCGCTACAGCGCCCTGGCCAGCGCGTTCAACGTGTCGGTACTGATCGCCGGCGTCACCCCGACGGCAGTGGCCTGGCTGGTGGAAAGCACCAACAACCTGTTTATGCCGGCCTACTACCTGATGGTGTTCGCGGTGATTGGCCTGATCACCGGCCTGACCATGAAGGAAACCGCCAACAGGCCGCTGCGCGGCGCGGCGCCGGCTGCGTCGGACATGGAAGAAGCCAAGGAACTGTTGCAGGAGCATCACGATAATATCGAGCAGAAGATCGAGGATATCGATGCGGAAATTGCCGCACTGGAAGCCAAGCGTAACAATCTGGTACAACAGCATCCACGCATCAACTAGTACCTGACTGTACGGGGTGGCTCCGGCCACCTCGTTTCTGGAGTGTTCCGCATGGTTCCAAGCGTCATCGCCCCACAATCATTGCTCAGCGCGGACGAACGCGCTGCCATTGCCGAAATCGAGGCCACCACCAGCATCCTGCAACTGGTCACCCGCCTGACCGGCATGCGCTTTGCCGGGATAGCCAAATTCACCGACGTCGAGTGGGTCGTCTGCTCGGTCTATGACCCTTCGGGCATGGGCATCAACGCCAACGACGTGCTGGACCTGGAAACCACCCTGTGCAGCGAGTTCTGCATCAACCCCACTGCCCTGTTCATTCCGCAAGTGAGCAAAAGCGGGCGGTTCGCGGTGCGCCCGGTGGTCAAGCAATTCGACATCGAAAGCTACGCCGGCGCGCCGATCTTCCTCCCCGATGGCCGTCTCTACGGCGCCCTGTGCGCCCTGGATTCACGCGCGATGTTGTTTGACGACCCCAACCTGCCGGAAACCCTGAGCCTGTTCGCTCGGTTGATCGGCTGCATCTTCTACGCAAACCTGTCGGTGTCCGAGCAATAGCGTCATTCCCGCAGCACAGGCCTCGAAACAATTAGAAATGGGCTGCCAGCTGAAGTACTGTCAGCCCCTGTTAGCTGCCTTGTATGGAATGCCTGCATGTCGACCGTCACCGCCACACCCTCCGCTGCCACGGCTGCGCCCCAAATAAGTCCGTTGGTCATGCGCGTTTTGGGCGCCTGCGCCCTGGCGCACCTGATCAACGACCTGATCCAGGCCGTGCTGCCGTCGATCTACCCGATGCTCAAGGCCAATTATGGGCTGAGCTTCACCCAGGTCGGCCTGATTACCCTTACGTTCCAGCTCACGGCTTCGTTGCTGCAACCCTGGATCGGCTACCACACCGACCGTCACCCCAAGCCCTGGCTGCTGCCGGCTGGCATGGTGTGCACTCTGGTCGGCATTCTGATGCTGGCGTTCGTCGGCAATTTCCCGGCCATTCTGATGGCGGCGGCGCTGGTGGGCGTGGGCTCGTCGACCTTCCACCCGGAAACCTCGCGGGTCGCACGCCTGGCCTCGGGCGGACGCTACGGCTTGGCGCAATCGACCTTCCAGGTGGGCGGCAACACCGGCAGTGCCTTCGGCCCGTTGCTGGCGGCGGCGATCATCATTCCCTACGGCCAGACCCATATCGCCTGGTTCGGCCTGTTTGCCGTATTCGCCATTCTGGTGCTGTACGGCCTGAGCCGCTGGTACCGCCACCACCTCAACCTGTTCAAACTCAAACAGGGCGGCAAGGCCACCCACGGTTTGTCCAAAGGCCGGGTGACCTTTGCTCTGGTGGTGCTGGCAACACTGGTGTTTTCCAAATACTTCTACATGACCAGCCTCACCAGCTACTTCACCTTTTACCTCATCGAAAAATTCCAGCTGTCGGTGTCCAGCTCGCAGATGTACCTGTTCCTGTTCCTTGGCGCCGTGGCTGTGGGTACCTTCGCAGGCGGCCCGATTGGCGACCGGATCGGCCGCAAGAAAGTCATCTGGTTCTCGATCCTCGGCGCGGCGCCGTTCACCCTCGCCCTGCCCTACGTCGACCTGTTCTGGACCGCCGTGCTCAGCGTGGTGATCGGTTTCGTCCTCGCCTCGGCATTCTCGGCCATCGTGGTGTTCGCTCAGGAGCTGGTTCCGGGCAACGTAGGGATGATCGCCGGGGTGTTCTTCGGGCTGATGTTCGGTTTCAGCGGCATCGGCGCGGCGCTGCTGGGCCTGCTCGCAGACAATCACGGAATCGAGCACGTGTACAAGATCTGCTCGTTCCTGCCATTGGTGGGTATCCTGACGATCTTGCTGCCGTCGACCAAAGGCGTGTGATCAACCGGCCATCTGATATCACTGCGCCATCACCCTGAAAGCTCCGAAAAACCTGCGTGTGCGCTTACAATCGCGTTTTTAAACGCACACCCAGGCAATCCGGCACCAACATGACGCTCGACCCCCCTACGATTCTGGCACTGACCGTTGCCCTGGCAGCCGCTGCCGCCCTTTACCTTGCGATTGAATGGCACAGCGTGCGTGAACCGTCGCTGTTGTTCTGGGCCAGCGGTTTCGCCACCATCGGCATCGGTTCCACCCTGGCCTTGCTGCGCATCAACGGCTTTTTAATGATCGGCATCTGGCTGGCCAATGGCTTGCTGGTGAGCGCACACGTGCTGTTTCTGCTCGGCGTTGCACGGTTTACCCAAGTAAAGCTCTCGCGAGCCTGGTTGCTGATGCTTGCCGTGTGGTTCGGCATGCTGGCGCTGCCGGCCGATCTGCCATGGTCCAAGGCCATGCTGGGCGTGCAGTCGTTGCTGGTGGCGTTGCCGACGCTGCGGGCGAGTTATCTGCTGCGGCCCCACGGCAGCTCGCTGAGCATCGGCGCGGTGCAGCTGCGCTACGTGTTGCGCTTTCATGGGGGGTTTTATGTGGTCAAGGCGCTGTCGGTATTGATACCGGGCGCACTGATCGACCTGGCGTCGTTCAAGGGCGAGATCATCCAGATTTCCCTGGTGGAGGGCGCCATGGCGATCATGCTGATTGCGCTGTCGATGACCGGCTCCGAGCGCCATCGCCGCGAACAGCAGATCGCCCGACTGGCCGCCCGCGACCCGCTGACCGCCCTCTACAACCGCCGCGCCCTGGAACTGCGGGCACCGCGCCTGCTGGCCAAGGTGTCGTCAACGCAAGCCGGGGCGCTGTTGCTGATCGACATCGACAACTTCAAGCTGGTCAACGACCTCTACGGCCATAACGCCGGCGACCGCCTGCTGATCGGCCTCAGCGAACTGATCCGCAGCACGACGCCCCAGGGCGCGCTGTCGGCCCGCCTGGGCGGCGATGAGTTCGTGATCCTGCTGGGCAACACATCCAGGCAGCAGATCATCGAACTGGGCAGCCACCTGCGCGAGCAATTCCAGCATCTGGCCGCGCAAGCGTTCACCACGCCGGCGCCGGTCACCCTGAGCATCGGCGCCAACCTGTTCGACCAACCGCCCGCCTCATTGGCCGCGGTGATCGAACTGGGCGACACCGCGCTCTACGAAACCAAACGTGGCGGGCGCGACAGCCTGCAACTGGTGGACCGCACCGGGGCGGGAGGCTTGCGCTAGCGTCGCGCGAATCCATTCACGACGATATACAGCAGCGGCCCCACCGACACGAATACCGCCGTCAGCAAAAAGTACGGCAGCAGTGAGACAACCGACCGCCCTCTCGCCTTGGCATCGCGGTACATCCACACACAGGCCAGCGCCGCCATCAGGTACAGGTCGATCACCACCTGGGCGGTGTCCGGGCGCGCCATCAACTCGCGTCCGAAGGCCAGCAGCGATTGCTCGGCGGTTAACATCGTCGCCACGGTGTACAACGAAAATCCGATCAGAGCGATCAGGGCAATATAGGGTCTTGGCATCTTCTCCTCCCTGGAGCGTGAATCTTCAAAGCGCTCACCTTAGCAGTAAGCTGGCACTGTGAAATATCTGTACGTAGACTGCCGCCATACCCCCACTTGAAGGCGGCGAAAAGAACGTGATGCAAGTTACCGAAGTCTCGATTGCCCAATTGCGCGCTGCGCTTGAATCTGGCCAGACCACCGCCGTTGAACTGGTCAAGGCGTATCTGGCGCGGATCGATGCCTATGACGGCCCGCACACCGCCACCGCGTTGAACGCCGTGGTGGTGCGCAACCCTGATGCATTGAAAGAGGCCGAGGCGTCCGATGCGCGCCGGGCCAAAGGTGAAACGCTCGGGCCGCTGGATGGCATTCCGTATACCGCCAAAGACAGTTATCTGGTCAAGGGCCTCACTGCTGCATCCGGCAGCCCGGCGTTTGCCAGGCTGGTCGCACAGCGTGATGCATTCACCATTGAACGACTGCGTGGCGGTGGCGCCATCTGCCTGGGCAAGACCAACATGCCGCCGATGGCCAATGGCGGCATGCAGCGCGGCGTGTATGGCCGGGCCGAGAGCCCGTATAACGCCGATTACCTGACCGCGCCCTTTGCGTCCGGCTCGTCCAACGGCGCCGGCACGGCCACGGCGGCGAGTTTTGCGGCGTTCGGGCTGGCCGAGGAAACCTGGTCGAGCGGGCGAGGCCCGGCGTCGAATAACGGCCTGTGCGCCTACACCCCGTCACGCGGAGTGATTTCGGTGCGCGGCAACTGGCCGCTGACCCCGACCATGGACGTGGTGGTGCCGTTCGCGCGCACCATGGCCGACCTGCTGGAAGTGCTCGACGTGGTGGTGGCCGAAGACCCCGACAACCGTGGCGACCTGTGGCGCCTGCAGCCGTGGGTGCCGCTCCCAAGCGTTACGTCGGTGCGTCCGGCATCCTACGCAGCACTCGCGACCGGCAGCGCCGCCCTCGCCGGCAAACGCTTTGGCGTGCCGCGCATGTACATCAATGCCGACCCCGAGGCCGGCACCAGCGAAAAGCCCGGCATCGGCGGCCCCACCGGGCAGAAAATCAACACCCGCGCGACGGTGATCGACCTGTGGCAGGCCGCACGCCAGGCGCTCGAAGCAGCGGGAGCCGAAGTGATCGAAGTGGATTTCCCGCTGGTGTCCAACTGCGAAGGCGACCGCCCCGGCGCGCCGACCGTGTTTACCCGTGGCTTGGTATCCAAAGAGTTCCTGCACGATGAGTTGTGGGAACTCTCGGCCTGGGCTTTCGATGACTTCCTGCGCGCCAACGGCGATCCGGCGCTTAACCGCCTGGCCGATGTGGACGGCCCGCAGATCTTCCCCCACTACCCCGGCACCCTGCCCAACCGCGAAGACGACTTGGCCGCCGGCATGGACGAATACGTGCGCATGGCCCAGCGCGGCATCACGCCGTGGAACGAAATCGCCACCCTGCCCGAAGGCCTGCGCGGCCTGGAACACACGCGCCGCGTCGACCTGGAAGACTGGATGGACGCACGCGGACTTGACGCCGTGCTGTTCCCCACCGTGGCCGACGTGGGCCCGGCCGATGCGGACGTGAACGAAGCGTCCGCCGACATCGCCTGGAGCAACGGCGTGTGGGTGGCCAATGGCAACCTCGCCATCCGCCATCTGGGCGTGCCTACCGTCACCGTGCCGATGGGCGTGATGGCGGACATCGGCATGCCGGTCGGCCTGACCTTCGCCGGCCGCGCCTACGATGATTCGGCGCTGCTGGGCTTTGCTGCGGCTTATGAAGCCACCGGCAGCCAGCGCCTGGTGCCGCCGCGCACGCCGCCGCTGACGACTGAATGACAGACTGAATACAAATTCGAGGATCGCGAAACGCCCCGTGGCGAGCGGGCTTGCCCCGCGTTGGGGTGCGAAGCGCCCCCACTCCAGCAAACGCGGTGTACCTGATACGGCTCAGCGCCTGGTATTGGGGCTGCTACGCAGCCCAACGCAGGACAAGCCTGCTCGCCACATTGTGTACAGGGTTCGGCAGACAATCTCGATCGGCTATAAGGCCGCCGCGCTCTTGATCTTGATCTGAGGCGCCCCGTCAAACACGCTGGCCGAACGCAGGCTTTGGGGTCTTTCCAAAAGTGAGCCGCCACAAAGGCGGAACCCTAAGTCGCCATCACCGCAGCAACGGATATGTACACCGAAAAACAGAGGTTTAAACGCCGGCCTGCCGGCGTTGCCACTCCTCCACCGCATCCCCCAGTGTTTTGGGCGCGCCGTCGCGGATCCAGGCCATGAATGGACGATCGAACCTGAACGCCGCACCACAGTGTTCAAGCATGAATCGGCGCACGTTCTGGGTGTTCTTGTAGCTTGAGGTGACAGGCGTGGCGCGGGTCAGGCTGTCGCTGTGCCAGTTGAATTCCATTCTCTCGCTCGCAGGTATCGGGTGATTGGGTATCAGCATAGTCCTTTCAAGATATTTCAAAAATTCACTTTCCTTCCCTTCCGAATCTATTGCATGGTTGTACGACGACTCACCTAATGAGTGTGCGTCCCCACAACAATAAGGAATTCCCATGCAAACCTTCAAAGTGCTGATCGGTTTTCTGTGCCTGTTCACCGGCTACGTCGTCGCTGCGCCTGCCCCTGCCGAAAAAGAAGTTGCCCAGGCCGTCGACCAACTGACACAGGCCATGCTGCACCTGGACCTCAAGCAGCTCAACGCACTCACATCCGACACCCTCACCTATGGTCACTCCAGCGGCAAGGTGCAGAATAAAACGCAATTTATCGCCGACCTGGAAAACCACGTCAGCGCGTTCAAGACCCTCGAAATGCAGAACCAGACCATCACCTTTAACGGTGACACCGCCCTGGTGCGCAATCACTTTCACGCCCTGGCGGTAAACAGCGGCGTCGAGGTGCCGACCGATATCGACAACTTCCAGGTCTGGCAGAAGCAAAAAGGCAAGTGGCTGCTGATCGGTCGTCAGGCTTACAAGTACTGATTCGGCTTAGTGGTCTACAGTGTCTGCCACCGCCAATCGAGGAGTGCACCGATGACTCGTCTCACTGCCAAAGACTTCGCCCCCGAACTGCTGGAGCTTTACGACGGCTACGCCCATGGCAAGCTCAACCGCCGCGAATTTCTCGATCGTGCCGCGCTGTTCACCTTCGGCGGCCTGACCGCGTCGGCGCTGCTCGCGGCGCTGAGCCCCAACTATGCGCTGGCCGAGCAGGTGAAGTTCACCGATCCGGATATCGTGGCCGACTACATCACCTACCCCTCGCCCAAGGGCAACGGTACGGTGCGCGGCTATCGGGTACGCCCTGCAAAAGCGGCAGGCAAGCTGCCGGCGGTGGTGGTGGTCCACGAAAACCGTGGCCTTAACCCCTACATCGAAGACGTCGCCCGACGCCTGGCCAAGGCCGGTTTCATTGCTCTGGCGCCCGATGGCCTGACCTCGGTGGGCGGCTATCCCGGCAACGACGAAAAAGGCGTTGCACTGCAACAAACCGTCGATCCGACCAAGCTGATGAACGACTTCTTCGCCGCCATCGAATGGCTGATGCACCACGACGACAGCACCGGCAAGGTCGGCATCACCGGTTTCTGCTACGGCGGCGGCGTGACCAATGCGGCGGCAGTGGCCTATCCGGAACTGGGCGCGGCCGTGTCGTTCTACGGCCGCCAGCCCGAGGCGAGGGATGTGCCGCGCATCAAGGCGCCGCTCATGCTGCATTACGGCGAGCTGGACACGCGGATCAACGAAGGCTGGCCGGCCTATGAACAGGCGCTGAAAGCGGCTGGTACGCACTATGAGGCGTTCATCTACAAGGGCGCCAACCACGGCTTTCACAACGACTCGACGCCACGGTACGACGAGGCGGCGGCGAACCTGGCGTGGGAACGCACCCTGGGCTGGTTCAATAAGTACCTGGTCTGATCAGTGTTCCAGCGCATACCGCCGGCAATGGTCGAGGTAGCCCTGCTCGTGGCTGCCTACCAGTTGCACTACGCTGGTCCATAGCCAGGACGGTGCGTCCAGCTGCCGTGAGCGGTTTTCCTGCAACATGGCCATCCAGTCCCTGCGCGTCGCCCGATCCATTTGCCGGGCATGGGCGATGCCAACCACACGGGCCAGGTAACCGGCGGCGTGCATGGCGTCGATCTCACTCAACTCGTCCAGCTCCAGCTTCATGTCCTGGGGCAACAGCTCGCGGATGAAGAAACCGTGATCCAGAAAACGCGTCGCCAGCATGCGCTCACCCAGGCCCGGTGACAGCTGGCGGGCGCCTTCCACCACACGCCGGCCGTTGTCCCGTGGCATTTTTGCGCGTGCCGCACGCGGAGCCGCTGCACCGACGGCTTCCTTGATGTCGATCAGGCAGTATTCCTCATCTTCCTTGTCGCCCACGCGCAGCAATGCCGCGTAACGCAGCAGACCGAGCGAGCTGCACCCCTTGACCCAATAAGCCGAGTCCATCAGTTCGACGCTGGCGTCCTTGGGGCGCCCCTTGAGCGAGGTCACCAAGTGGTGCAGTTCATCGGAGCCGCACAAGGTCTGCAACGCGCTTTTTTCCGCGCGGGACAATGCCCAGAAATGCTTGCCCAGAGGGATGGTCGGACGTGCATCATCAATGCGCTCGCGGGCCAGGTGCTTCCAGGTGCGTTCCACCGCGCTGCGCATCCCGGCCTTGACCTGGGACGGCCGTGGCGGCACTTCATCCGGCCTGCCCTTGAAGGCCTGCGCGTAGCCCAGCATCATTTCTTCGAGCATGCGGGCCGTGGTCACTCCGGGCAGGTCCGAGCCCCGCGCGGCGGTGGCCAGGGATAACGCCAGGCGCACCAGGTCATGGGCCGGGTTGCCGATCACGGTCTGGTCGAGGTCGCGGATATGCATGTCGATGCGACCATTGTTGTCGCCGGTCGGCCCCAGGTTACCCGCGTGGCAATCGCCACAGATCCAGATCGGCGGCCCGCTGGGCAGACGTCGACCGGGCAGGCTGTGCAGCCATTCGTAGAATTGGACGGTACTGCCGCGCACGTAGGCATGGGCCGAACGGGCCATCTTGAGGTTACGCAGTTGGGTTAGGTGCGGTATGCGGGCGGAGGGACGCGGCGTTTTCATTGACGGACTCTATACGGGTGTAGCGATAGAGCTTCGCGGGCCAG
Organism: Pseudomonas poae; assembly: GCF_001439785.1. GTDB lineage: Bacteria > Pseudomonadota > Gammaproteobacteria > Pseudomonadales > Pseudomonadaceae > Aquipseudomonas > Aquipseudomonas poae. The sequence goes on from NZ_JYLI01000001.1 coordinate 222,463, forward strand.
CAAATGTTTCATTATGTTTCGTAAAAGGTTTTACCGAAGGGCTGGGGTAAACCGCCGGTATTTGCGAAACTTGCCCACCCTCTTTATCTGCCATGGAAGCGACCCATGCCTCGATTCATCCCGTCTGTCACGGCCCTTGCGCTGTTTATTGGCGCAAGCCACTGCCTGGCCGCGACCGACCTGCGCGCCGTGGTGGACGCCAGCGTCAAGCCGCTGATGCAACAGCACGCCATCCCCGGTTTGGTCGTTGGGGTGCTGCAGGACGGCAAAGCGCAGTACTTCAGCTACGGCGTGGCGGACAAGCAAAGCGGGCAATCCGTCAGTGAGAACACCCTGTTCGAAGTCGGCTCGGTGAGCAAAACGTTCACCGCCACCCTCGCAGGCTATGCCGTGGCCACCGGCAAACTGACCCTCGATCAGCCTGCCAGCCACTACCTGCCGGCACTCAAGGGCGGCCGGTTCGATCACATCAGCGTACTCAACCTGGGCACCTACACCGCTGGCGGCCTGCCGCTGCAATTTCCCCAGGAGGCGGATGTCAGCCAGCGCATGATCGGCTATTTCCAGCAGTGGCAACCCGCGTTTGCCCCTGGCACCCAGCGGCTGTATTCCAACCCAAGCCTGGGCCTGTTTGGTTATCTGGCGGCGCAAAGCCTGGGGCAGCCATTCGATCAATTGATGGAAAAGACCTTGCTGCCCAGGCTTGGGCTGAAGCACACCTTCCTGAAAATCCCTCTAAACAAGATGAGCTTGTACGCCCAAGGCTATGACAGCAAAGGAAAACCTGTACGCGTTGGCGCAGGCGCAATGGACAGTGAAGCCTATGGCATCAAGACCAGCGCGGCGGACCTGCTGCACTACGTGGACGTCAACATGAACCCCGCTGGCCAGGCAAAACTCGTCCAGCAGGCCATTGCGCTTACCCATACCGGCTACTACACCGTCAATGGCATGACGCAGGGCCTGGGCTGGGAAATGTATCCGTACCCGATCGCGCTGGACGCCCTGATTGATGGCAACTCCACACAAATGGCCGTGGAGCCGCACAAGGTCGAGTGGCTGACACCTGCGCGCGCGCCCCATGCGGACACGCTGGTGAACAAGACCGGTTCCACCAATGGTTTCGGCGCGTATGTGGCCTATGTGCCGAGCAAGCGCTTGGGCGTGGTCATCCTGGCGAACAGGAACTACCCGAACAGCGAGCGCGTAAAGGTGGCCCATGGGATCCTGAAGGCGCTGGCCCCTTGATCACCGCGCTGATAGCCTCAGGCCGGTACGCCACTGTGAAAGCGGAACTCGACATCGGCTGACTCGATCAGCTCCTGTTCGGCCGCCCTCACCCGCTCGATGACCTGGGCGATGTCAGCCGCATCGCCATACTGATACGCGAGTTTCAAATAACCCTGGAAATGCCGCGCCTCGCTTTTCAGCAAACCGAAGTAGAACGTGCCGAGTTCTTCGTCCAGATGCGGCACCATTGCTTCGAAGCGCTCGCAACTGCGTGCTTCGATAAAGGCGCCGACCACCAGTGTATCCACCAGTTTGACCGGCTCGTGGTTGCGCACCACCTTGCGCAACGCCGAGGCGTAGCGGCCGGCCGACAACTGGCGCAGCTCGACCTTGCGCTTTTTGATCAGGCGCATCACCTGTTCGTGGTGCACCAGTTCTTCGCGGGCCAGGCGCGACATCATGTTGATCAGGTCGACATGGCCGTGGTACTTGGCGATCAGGCTGAGGGCGGTACTGGCCGCCTTGAATTCGCAGTTCTTGTGGTCGATCAGCAGGGTGTCCTGATCGGCCAGCGCGGCCTGAACCCAGGCATCGGGGGTGCGGCAGCCGAGGAATTGGTGGATGTCGGGCAGGTTCATCGGGCTCACGGGCAAAGGATCACAAAAGGGCGCCGATTATACCGAGCGCGCCGCAGACCACCAGCCGCCAACCTTGACGTGTATCAAGATGACGAATGCCGGGCAGCAACTATAGTTGTTGCAGTCCACGTTCATGGAGGTGCCGACCATGCAAGCCATCCGCAGCATTCTGGTGATTATCGAGCCCGAACAGGCCGACAGCCTGGCCCTCAGGCGCGCCAGGCTGATCGCCGGCGTGACCGGCGCGCACCTGCACTTGCTGGTGTGCGACAGGCGGCACGAGCACTCGGCGCTGCTGAGCCAGCTCAAGGCCGGCTTGCGGGAGGACGGCTACAGCGTCACCACCGAACAGGCATGGAATGACAGCCTGCATGAAACCATCATCGACGTGCAGCAGGCCGAGGGTTGCGGCCTGGTGATCAAGCAGCACATGCCCGACAGCCCGCTGAAAAAGGCCCTGCTGACCCCGGCGGACTGGAAACTGCTGCGCTACTGCCCGACGCCGGTGCTGCTGGTGAAGACCTCTACGCCGTGGAGCGGTGGCGTGATCCTCGCCGCGATCGATGTAGGCAATACCGACAGCGAACATCGCGCGCTGCACGACTCGATCATCGACCATGGCTTCGAAATTGCCAGCCTGGCCAAGGCGCAACTGCATGTGATCAGCGCCCATCCATCGCCAATGCTGGCGGCGGCCGATCCGACGTTCCAGCTCAGGGAAACCATCGCGGCGCGTTATCGCGAGCAGTGCAAGGCGTTCCAGGCGCAATTCGATGTGGACGACGCGCATCTGCATATCGAGGAAGGCCCGGCCGATGTACTGATCCCGTTTGCGGCGCACAAATGGCAGGCGGCGGTGACGATCATCGGCACCGTGGCGCGCACCGGGATTTCCGGAGCGTTGATTGGTAATACGGCGGAGGTGGTGCTCGATGCAGTGGAGAGCGATGTGCTGGTGCTGAAACCGCAGACCCTGATGGATCACCTTGAAGAGCTGGCCATCAACTCCTGAGACGATGAAGATTAACGGTGGGCGGCGGCACCAAGTCGTCGACTGAGCGCTGTCGTCGGCCAAACGGAAGCTTCTGTGGCGAGCGGGCTTGTCCAAATGCCGTTCAGTTAAGCGCAGATTCCCCTGTGGCGAGCAGGCTTGTCCTGCGTTGGGCTGCGCAGCAGCCCCAATACCAGGCGCTGAACCGTATCAGGTACACCGCGTGTTGCTGGATTGGGGCCGCTTCGCACCCCAACGCGGGGCAAGCCCGCTCGCCACAGGGATGTGGTTGTGTGAAATCTCAGATCCTGACGTCATCTGATGAGAGGGCACTACACAAACCAGCGAAACAGTCGACCATGTTAGCCCTATGTCTAAGCCCGATCACCCGGCAAACTTGACCAGGCAACTTACCTTTAGATTTTTTTTGCCGTAGAATCACCCGGCCTTGTAAGGCGCCAATAATCCGCTGGAAGCTGTTTTCAAAGCGTCACGAGCACAGTCGTTCCTTCAGAACGGTGTTGGCGATGGTCAATGACTCGGTAGGTCAAGCCCTCGCCAACCCTCATCAGTTTCGTTCTGCAGGCGTAAAACTTTGAAAGCAGCTTCTGTGAGAGATGCCGGCAGCGCTGGCTTTGCGGCCCAAAAAGCCCCCGAGCGCATGCGTGCCGATCATTTCTGGATGAGCGTCCCGTGGGACCACTGATGAGGGTAATAACTGTGCTTGAAGCCTACCGCAAACATATCGAAGAGCGTGCAGCCCTGGGTATTGTTCCCCAGCCGCTTAACGCCGAACAAACCGCAGGCCTGGTCGAGCTGCTGAAAAATCCTCCTGCCGGCGAAGAAGCATTCCTCGTTGACCTGATCACCAACCGCATTCCACCAGGCGTTGACGAAGCTGCCTACGTCAAGGCCGGTTTCCTTTCCGCCCTGGCCAAGGGCGAAGCCACTTCCCCCCTGATCGACAAGAAACGCGCCGTTGAACTGCTTGGCACCATGCAAGGCGGCTATAACATCGTGACGTTGGTCGAGCTGCTGGACGACGCCACGCTGGCGCCTGTCGCGGCCGCCCAGCTCAAGCACACCCTGCTGATGTTCGACGCGTTCCACGACGTGGCTGAAAAAGCCAAGAACGGCAATGAGCATGCCAAAGGCGTGCTCCAGTCCTGGGCTGACGGCGAATGGTTCCGCAACCGCCCTACCCTGGCCGACAAGATCAGCCTGCGCGTGTTCAAGGTCACTGGCGAAACCAACACCGACGACCTGTCGCCGGCACCAGACGCCTGGTCGCGCCCTGACATCCCGCTGCACGCCCTTGCAATGCTGAAAATGGCCCGCGAAGGCATCGTGCCGGACGAGCAAGGCAAAACCGGCCCGATGAAGCAGATCGAAGAGATGCGCGGCCAGGGCTTCCCGATCGCCTACGTCGGTGACGTGGTCGGTACCGGTTCGTCGCGCAAATCGGCCACCAACTCGGTGCTGTGGTTCTTCGGCGACGACGTGCCTTACGTGCCGAACAAGCGCGCCGGCGGCTTCTGCTTCGGCAGCAAGATTGCGCCGATCTTCTACAACACCATGGAAGATGCTGGCGCTCTGCCGATCGAGTTCGACGTCAGCAACATCAACATGGGCGACGTGATCGACCTGTACCCGCACGCTGGCAAAGTCTGCAAGCACGGGACCGACGAGGTCATCACCACCTTCGAAATGAAGACCCCGGTGCTGTTGGACGAAGTCCGTGCCGGCGGCCGTATCCCGCTGATCATCGGCCGCGGCCTGACCGACAAGGCACGCGCCGAACTGGGCCTGGGCCCTACCGACCTGTTCAAGCTGCCTGAAGCCCCAGTCGACACCGGCAAGGGTTTCACACTGGCGCAGAAGATGGTCGGCAAGGCCTGCGGCCTGCCGGAAGGCAAAGGCGTGCGTCCCGGCACCTACTGCGAACCGAAGATGACCACCGTCGGCTCTCAGGACACCACCGGTCCAATGACCCGTGACGAACTCAAAGACCTGGCGTGCCTGGGCTTCTCGACCGATCTGGTGATGCAGTCCTTCTGCCACACCGCGGCTTATCCAAAGCCAATCGACGTGACCACCCACCACACCCTGCCTGACTTCATCATGACCCGTGGCGGTGTATCGCTGCGTCCAGGCGACGGCATCATCCACAGCTGGCTGAACCGCATGCTGCTGCCGGACACCGTCGGCACCGGTGGCGACTCCCACACCCGTTTCCCGATGGGCATCTCCTTCCCGGCCGGTTCCGGTCTGGTCGCGTTCGCCGCAGCCACTGGCGTCATGCCGCTGGACATGCCGGAATCGATCCTGGTGCGCTTCAAAGGCAAGATGAAGCCTGGCATCACCCTGCGCGACCTGGTGCACGCCATTCCTTACTACGCGATCCAGTCCGGCTTGCTGACCGTAGAAAAGAAAGGCAAGAAAAACGCCTTCTCCGGCCGCATCCTGGAAATCGAAGGCCTGAACGACCTGACGCTGGAGCAGGCGTTCGAGCTGTCCGACGCCTCTGCCGAACGTTCAGCTGCCGGTTGCACCATCAAGCTGTCCAAAGAGTCGGTCACCGAGTACCTGAACTCCAACATCACCCTGCTGCGCTGGATGATCGGTGAAGGCTACGGCGACCCGCGCACCCTGGAACGTCGTGCCCAAGCGATGGAAGCCTGGGTTGCCAACCCTGAGCTGATGGAAGCCGATGCCGACGCCGAATACGCTGAAATCATCGAGATCGACCTGTCGGAAATCAACGAGCCGATCCTCTGCGCGCCTAACGACCCGGACGATGCCCGTCTGTTGTCCAGCGTTGCCGGTGAGAAGATCGACGAAGTGTTCATCGGTTCGTGCATGACCAACATCGGTCACTTCCGCGCTGCCGGCAAATTGCTGGAGCAGGTCAAGGGTCAGCTGCCAACCCGTCTGTGGCTGTCGCCGCCGACCAAGATGGACGCTCACCAACTGACCGAAGAAGGCTACTACGGCATCTACGGCAAGGCTGGCGCACGCATGGAAATGCCGGGCTGCTCGCTGTGCATGGGTAACCAGGCACGGGTTGAGCCGAACTCGACGGTTGTCTCCACGTCGACCCGTAACTTCCCGAACCGTCTGGGTGACGGCGCTAACGTCTACCTGGCTTCGGCTGAGCTGGCGGCAGTGGCCTCTACCCTGGGTCGCCTGCCGACTGTCGAAGAGTACATGGGCTACGCAGCGAAACTGGACACCATGGCCAGTGACGTCTACCGCTACCTCAACTTCGACCAAATCGCCGAGTTCCGCAAGATCGCAGCAAGCGCCAACATCCCGGTGATTCAAGCCTAAGGTGTTGATGTGAAAAAACGCCGCGTATCGCAAGGTACGCGGCGTTTTTTTATGCCTGGAATCCAGTATCAGCACCACCACAAAACAAATGTGGGAGGGGCTTGCTCCTCCCACCTTTCAGATGTTGAGCAGCCCTGAAAACTGCGTCAAACCTCAAGCAATAAACGAATACACCAACGCCGTAATCGCCACCACACCCACCGCCGTGACAAACACATTGGACGCCTGCCCACGGTATTTGGCCATCGCGGGCACCTTGCGGATGGCATACATCGGCATCAAAAACAGGATCGATGCAATCACTGGCCCGCCCAGGGTTTCGATCATGCCGAGAATGCTTGGGTTAAGCGTTGCGACCAGCCAGCACACCACCAGCATAAAGGCCGCAGTCATGCGGTCCAGGGTCTTGGGCGCCGGGCGGCGGCCAGTTTTGACGATCAGGCCCTTGAGACCTTCGCTGGCGCCGATGTAGTGGCCCAGGAATGACTTGGCAATCGCCACAAACGCAATCAGCGGGGCGGCGAAGGCGATGGTCGGATTATCGAAGTGGTTGGCCAGGTACGACAGAATCGACAGGTTCTGCGCCTTCGCCTCAGCCAGTTGCGCCGGCGACAGGGTCAGCACGCAGCTGAACACGAAGAACAGCACCATCACCACCATCAACACATGGGCGCGGCACAGAATCTGCGAACTGCGCTCATCGGCGTGGGCGCCGTACTGGCGCTTCTGGTCCACCGCGAAGGCCGAGATGATCGGCGAATGGTTGAATGAGAACACCATCACTGGAATCGCCAGCCACAGGGTGTTGAGCAACGCCGAGGGCGCCGGCGGTTCACTGGCTGTGCTGAGAATGCCGCCAGTCCAGTGCGGCACCAGGTACACCGCGAGGAACAGCAGTGCGACGATAAACGGATACACCATCAGGCTCATGGCTTTGACGATCACCTGTTCACCGCAACGCACAACGGCCAGCAGGCCCAGAATCAGCACGAACGACAGGATCGCCCGTGGCGGCGGCATGATGTGCAGTTGATGCTCCATGAAGCTGCCGACCGTGTTGGTCAGCGCAACGCTGTAGATCAGCAAAATCGGGAAGATCGCAAAGAAGTACAACAGCGTGATCAACGCACCGGCCTTGATACCGAAGTGCTCTTCGACCACGTCGGTGATGTCCGAGCCCTCACGCCCGGACAGCACAAAACGGGTCAGGCCACGGTGCGCAAAGAACGTCATCGGGAACGCCAGCAGTGCCAAAATCACCAGCGGCCAGAAACCGCCGAGGCCCGCGTTGATCGGCAGAAACAGAGTGCCGGCGCCAATCGCCGTGCCGAACAGGCCCAGCATCCAGGTAGTGTCCTGGCGGCTCCAGCTTGAGAGGGTTGCAGGTGTCGTTGCATAGCGTTCGTCGACGCTATTGGCCTGATCATTCATCCGGTCGGATCTCCGCATTGACACGGCCGGGACGAGTCAGAAAACCTGACAGGCAGCGCCCCGACCATGGAAGGGGCTGGATTGTCCGGGATTCTCTTGAAGAAGCAAAGACTTAGCTGAGGAACGGTGAGCGATGCAGGAGCCTCAGAATCGCTGCAAGCGCCGAATTCAGGGCGCCGGAGTGCGTACTCGTGCCTGAGACTACAACGCTGAACTTTCCAGGTTTGAATTGCGCAGCTGGTCCTTGATGATGTGCTGTGCAATGTCCAGTTTTTCGATCAGGTCGGCCGTCTCGTGGGCGGTCAATGCCATGACGGGACGATCCCAGTCATGATTTTTTATGACATTTATACGAAAGTCTCCAGCGGCATCAAACTCCGGGTACCACCCTACATCCAGTAAAAAACCTCCAGCGAATTCGACCTGGAGCATGTCCTCCTTCAATAAATCGGTTTGCTTCGCCATAGCGACATGTCGCAATCGCGAGAGATCGTCGTGGGTGATCGTGCCATCGGTAAAGTTTAGTCGGATCAATTTGTTAACCTCCTGAATTCCAGTTCAGAAATCGGATGACCATGGATAGCGCCGCCGCTCAGCTCTACCCGAACCCAACGACTGAGCTTGCCATGGCTGGCACCTATGCAGTGCCGGTACTCCATCACCTTCCAGGGCTTTCCCTTGGTCGTCGGCGTACCAGTTTTATAGGCGTCCCTTTCAAGCTTTCAATAGCAACTCCAGGTCGGTATTTAGCTGGCCCAACCAGCGTACTTGCGATTACTGCTCGCCAGGGAATGAGCGCTGAAGGGCAATGTTTGTATCCATAAGGCGTCCATTCGACATCAACCGGTGTGGCAGGAACAAGCATCCGTGTCGTCTCTGCTGGAAAGAAAGATGACGAAGACTGGCTCAATAAAGCGACGCTGGACGAATGGTCAATAAATTCAGATCCGCCCTACGAAAAAAGAAATTTTTCCACTCCGACAAAACGATCCACATCACAAATCCCGCATACTCATTCGCTCAAACCCCTCAACAAGAGCGTTGCGATGACCACCACTGTTCTGGTCCTGGTTGAGACCATCAACGAATACCTGCACATCATCGAGAGCAATGACTTTCATGTGATCCTCGCGCCGACCCCGGCCGAACGTGACCAGGCGATCAAGGCCCACGGTGCGCAGATCAAGGCTGTGCTGACCCGTGGCCCGCTCGGTCTGTATGCCGAAGAAATCGCCGCGTTGCCGGCGCTGGAAATCATCTGCGTGATCGGCGCCGGTTATGAACACGTGGATCTGCAGGCCGCCAGCAATCGCGGAATCGTCGTGACCAATGGCGCCGGGGTGAATGCTCCGTCGGTGGCAGACCATGCCATGGCGCTGCTGTTGTCGCTGGTGCGCGGCATCCCCCAGAACGACGCCGCCGTGCGTCGCGGTGAATGGCCCAAGGTGATGCGCCCTTCCCTGGGCGGCAAACAACTGGGCATTCTCGGGCTCGGCGCGGTAGGCCTGGAGATCGCCAGGCGCGCAGCCCTCGGGTTCGGCATGCAGATCAGCTACCACAACCGCCAGCCCCGATGACGTGGACTACACCTACTGCGCCACGGCGGTGGAACTGGCGCGCACGGCGGATTTCCTGATCCTCGCCACCCCCGGCGGCGCCAGCACTCGTCACTTGATCGACCGCCGCGTTCTGGACGCGCTCGGCCCCAATGGCTACCTGGTCAATATCGGCCGTGGCAGCGTGGTGGTCACCGCCGACCTGATCGCCGCCCTTGAGCAACGCCGCATCGGCGGCGCGGCGCTGGATGTGTTCGATGACGAACCCAAGGTGCCCGACGCGCTGAAGAAACTCGGCAACACCGTGCTGACCTCCCACGTCGCCGGCCTGTCTCCGGAAGCCGCCCACGACACCGTGCAACGCGTGGCCGACAACCTCACGGAATATTTCGCCGGGCGCCCGGTACTCACGCCCGTCGCTTTGCCAGCGCCCACTAAATGACCGATCAGGCACGTTGATCATCCTCCAACACGCTAACCTATTAAGCCGCCCCGACCTTGTCGCTAGGCGGCGCGGCGCATTAGATTAGCCAATAGTCCAAGGCCTCAAGAATAAGCAGAAGGGATAAGCATGGCGCTGAACGACCAATCGACAACGATTCGCCCAGGCGAAGAACTGGATGCCAGCCTGATCGATCCCTACCTCAAGGCGCACATTCCGGGCCTGAGTGGCGCGGTCACCATCAGCCAATTCCCCGGCGGTGCGTCCAACCTCACGTACCTGCTGGAATACCCGGATCAGGAATTCGTCCTGCGGCGCCCGCCCTTCGGCCACAAGGCCAAGTCCGCCCACGACATGGGCCGCGAGTTCCGCATTCTCAACCAGCTCAAGGACGGCTTCCCCTACTGCCCCAAGGCTTACGTGCACTGCACCGACGAATCGGTGATCGGCGCCGAGTTCTATGTGATGGAGCGCGTCAACGGCATCATTCTGCGCTCCGACCTGCCGCCCGAACTGGGCCTGGACGCCTCCCGCACCGAAGCGCTGTGCAAAAGCTTCATCGACAAGTTCGTCGAGCTGCACCGGGTCGACTACAGCGCCTGCGGCCTCGCTGACCTGGGCAAGCCTGAAGGTTACGTGCAACGCCAGATTCGCGGCTGGAGCGAGCGCTATGAAAAAGCGCTGACCCCCGATGCGCCAACGTGGGAAGCCGTACGCGCCTGGCTCAATGACAAGATGCCGGCCGACCACCCTGCCTCCAGCATCGTGCACAACGACTACCGCTTCGATAACGTGATACTCGACCCGCGCACGCCGATGCAAATCATCGGCGTGCTGGACTGGGAACTGACCACGCTGGGCGATCCGCTGATGGACCTGGGCAACACCCTCGCCTACTGGATCGAAGCCGCCGACCCTGCGCCGGTGCAACTGATGCGTCGCCAGCCGAGCAACGCGCCGGGCATGCTCACCCGACGCGAGTTTGTCGACTACTACGCCGAACGCGCCGGCATCCAGATCGATAATTTCGACTTCTACTACACCTACGGCCTGTTCCGCCTGGCCGGCATCGTACAGCAGATCTACTACCGCTTCTTCCATGGCCAGACCCAGGACAAACGCTTTGCGCAGTTCATTCAGATGAACAAGCTGCTGGAGCAGATGAGCCTGAATGTCATCGGTAAATCCGCGCTCTGATCGTTCACAACAAGGAACCCTCATGTCCAAGACCCAACTGTTCGACCTCGACGGCAAGATCGCCTTTGTCTCCGGTGCCAGCCGCGGTATCGGTGAGGCCATCGCCAGGTTGCTGGCCCAGCAAGGCGCCCATGTGATCGTTTCCAGCCGCAAGCTTGAAGGCTGCCAGCACGTGGCCGACGCAATCATCGCCGACGGCGGCAAGGCCACCGCAGTGGCCTGCCATATCGGCGAAATGGAGCAGATTACCCAGGTGTTTGCCGGTATTCGCGAGCAGTTCGGCCGCCTGGATATCCTGGTCAACAATGCCGCGACCAACCCGCAGTTCTGCAACGTGCTGGACACCGACCTCGGCGCCTTCCAGAAGACCGTCGACGTGAACATTCGCGGCTATTTCTTCATGTCGGTGGAAGCCGGCAAACTGATGCGCGACAACGGTGGCGGCAGCATCATCAACGTGGCGTCGATCAACGGTATTTCGCCAGGCGTGTTCCAGGGCATCTACTCGGTGACCAAGGCCGCCGTGATCAACATGACCAAGGTGTTCGCCAAGGAATGCGCCGAGTTCGGCATCCGTTGCAACGCCCTGCTGCCGGGCCTCACCGACACCAAATTCGCCTCGGCGCTGGTCAAGAACGATGCCATCCTGAAAATGGCCCTGGCGCAGATCCCGCTCAAGCGCGTGGCCGACCCGAGCGAGATGGCCGGCGCGGTGCTGTTCCTGGCCAGCGACGCGTCGAGCTACACCACCGGGGTCTCGCTGAATGTGGACGGCGGCTTCCTCTCCTGACCTTGTCTGAAACCTACACAAAACCCTGTGTGGGGGGGCTTGCTCCCTCCCACAGTTTTGACCGAGTTCAAGCTGTAAACTCAACGCCGTTTGAACTGGCGCCGCAGCGCTTCGACCTGCTCGCGGCAGGCACACCCTTCCAGATGATCGTTGACCATCCCCATCGCCTGCATCAACGCGTACATCGTGGTCGGCCCCACGTAGCTCCAGCCGCGTTTCTTCAAGGCTTTGGACAGCCGCACCGACGCAGGCGATGTCGGGTTGGCGGTCCAGTAAGCCATGTCCACCCGTGCCGGACGCTCGTCCGGGCCAGGCTCGAACGCCCATAGCCAGCGCGCCAGCGAGCCGGTCTCATCCACCAGCTCGCAGGCCCTGCGCGCATTGTTGATGGTGGACATGATTTTCGCGCGATTACGCACAATGCCGGGGTCGTGCATCAGCCGCTCGATATCCGCCTCGCCGTACTGCGCCACGCGGCGAAAATCAAAGCCATCGAACGCTGCCCGGAACTGCTCGCGCTTGCGCAGAATCGTGATCCACGCCAGCCCCGCCTGGAACCCCTCCAGGCAGATCTTCTCGTACAGGCGAATATCATCCGCCACCGGCACGCCCCATTCATGGTCGTGGTAACGCAGGTACTCCGGCGCGGCCGTACGCCATGTGCACCAGCTGCGCCCGGTCTCGTCCATTGTCAGTCCTGCTGGATCCATGCATCACCTCGCGCGTCGAGCGCGGATCATAAGCGAAAACTTTTCTACCCCGCCAACCGCTCAAGCATCCCCCTTACCGACCGACTGGTCTGACCGGGACCTGTCAACCGCCAAATATTTGCTTGTGATTTCAAAAATACCTGGCCTAGACTGGCCACGCACTGGACTTACCGGTATGACCACAACAATTAAGCCCTGGAACCACCAGGGCACCGAATAGGGATTTCTCCCATGCTCAGATGGTGCTCGCGTTCGATCTTCCTGCAAGTCGTGATTGGCCTGATGCTCGGCATCGCCTGCGGCCTGGCCCTCCCCGAATTCTCCACGCAACTCAAACCCCTGGGTGACGGTTTCATCAAGCTGATCAAAATGCTGATCGGCCTGATCGTGTTCTGCGTGGTGGTCAGCGGCATTTCCGGCGCCGGCGACTTGAAAAAAGTCGGGCGCATCGGCCTCAAGTCGGTGATCTACTTTGAAGTGCTGACCACCGTCGCCCTGGTGATCGGCCTGATCATGGCGTTCAGCACCGGTATCGGCCAGGGTGCCAATATTCATCTGGACCAGCTCTCCTCGGCAGGCCTCAATGAACTGGCGAACAAGGGCCAGCACCTCAAGGGCACCGGCCAGTTTCTGATGGACCTGATCCCCAACTCGGTGATCGGCGCCTTTGCCGACAACAACGTGCTGCAAGTGCTGCTGTTCTCGGTGCTGTTCGGCAGCGCGCTGAATCTGGTGGGCGAAGCGGCCTCGGGCATCTCACGGCTGATCAACGAACTGAGCCATGTGATTTTCCGCATCATGGGCATGATCGTGCGCCTGGCGCCGATCGGCGTATTCGGTGCCATCGCATTCACCACCAGCACCTATGGCCTGGATTCGCTGCAGCACCTGGGCAGCCTGGTGGGCCTGTTTTACCTGACCTGCTTTGCCTTCGTCGCGCTGATCCTCGGCCTGGTGATGCGCCTGTCGGGCCTGCGCATGTTGCCGTTGCTCAAGTACCTGCGCGAGGAACTGCTGATCGTGATGGGCACCGCCTCCTCCGACGCCGTATTGCCGCAAGTGATGCGCAAACTCGAGCACCTGGGCATCGGCAGCTCCACCGTGGGCCTGGTGATTCCCACCGGCTATTCATTCAATCTCGACGGGTTTTCAATCTACCTGACCCTGGCCATCGTGTTTATCGCCAACGCCACCGGCACGCCGCTGTCGATGACCGACCTGATGACCATCCTGCTGGTCTCGCTGATCACCTCCAAGGGTGCCCACGGCATACCCGGTTCCGCGCTGGTGATCCTGGCGGCGACCCTCACCGCCATCCCGGCGATCCCCGTGGTGGGCCTGGTGCTGGTGCTGGCGGTGGACTGGTTCATGGGCATCGGCCGCGCGCTGACCAACCTGATCGGCAACTGCGTTGCCACCGTGGCCATCGCGCGCTGGGAAAAAGACATTGATATCCAACGCGCCAACAAGGTGCTGGACGGCGAGCAAGGTTATGCCTTCCAGACAAAGAAGCCGGTGCTGCCGGCGCATCAGGAGTTCTAACCCGCTCTCAGGCACCACACTGATCCAATGTGGGCATTGTGTTCGCAACACCTCAAGGAGGCATCGACGTGATCAGCACCTCAACCGTCGTCAATTCAGTCGTGGAAAAACTGCGTGCCGCACTCAAACGCGGCCAGTGGCGGCGCGGTGAAATGCTGCCCGGTCAGCGTGAACTGGCCGAGCAACTGGGCATCAGCCGGCCCAGCCTGCGCGAAGCGGTGATCGTGCTGGAAACCCTCGGCCTGGTGCGGTCCATGCCCGGCAAAGGGGTGGTGGTGCTGGAAAGCAGCGTCAGCCAGGCGCAACCGAGCGACGCCGTGGCCGATGCCAGCCTGGAAGATATCCTGCAACTGCGCTACACCCTCGAACCGTTCATTGTGGGCCTGGTGGCGCAATCGATCAGCAGCCAGGAAGTCGGCCAGTTGCGGCTGAACCTGATGGACATGCGCGAAGCCCTCGACGCGGGTGACGCCGAAGCAGGCATGAGCGCCTACATCGATTTTCATCAAGCGCTGTTCGCGCTCACCGCCAACCCGATTTTCCAGAACGTCGTGCAGCAAACCAGCAACGCGCTCAAGCAGAGCGCCCAGGTGTTGCGCAACTCGCCGGAGCACCTGGCCGAACGCCTGCGGGAAAACGAAGCCGTGGTGCGCGCTATCCGCAACAAGAACAGCGCCCAGGCGAGTGCCGAAATGCGTCGCCATATCCTTCAGGAAGGCCTGCGCATGGGCATTGCCCTGACCATCCCGGACGATCATCCGGGCAGCTGATTTTTGGAGACCGGCCATGACCGCCCACGCCTTGCACTGCTACCCCAGCCAACCGGCACTGCAGCTGATCGCCGATAAAAAGCCCTCGGCAGACGACATCTACTCACGGCTGTTCGACGCCATCCTCGAACACCGCATTGTCCCGAGCAGCCGCTTTACCGAAGAGAGCCTGGCTGAAACCTTCGGCGTGAGCCGCAGCGTGATTCGTCGGGTGCTGACCAGGCTGTCCCATCAGCAGGTGATTGTCCTGCGTCCCAACCAGCGTGCCCAGGTCGCCGCGCCGGATGCGCAGCAGACGCGGCAGATTCTCGAAGCACGGCGACTGACAGAAGTGACCGTGGTGCAGTTGGCCTGCGCCCAGGCCACGCCGGTGCACATTGGCAAACTGCGCGGGTTGATTGCACGGGAACGTGAGTGCATTGAACGGGATCAGCGGGGGGCAGCGATTCGGTTGTCCGGGGAGTTCCATATGCAATTGGCGGTGATGGCAGGCAATGGCCCGTTGGTGCAGTTCCTCAACAGCCTGGTGCCGTTGACGTCGCTGGTGATTGCCCAATATAAAGCGCAGGCCTGCACAGATTGCGCGTGGCAGGACCATGAAGCGATGGTGAATGCCGTTGAACAGCGCGATTCAAACGCGGACGTGAAGCTGATGACCCAGCACCTGGATTACCTCGAAAGCAAATTGCTCAAACGCCACTGAACCCCAGACAAATCGAGATCCACCTGAGGGAGGAGGCTTGCTCCCTCCCATATGGGTTCTCTGTTGTTTGATAAAGCGTGGCCCAACAAAAAGCCCCCGCATCTCACGATACGGGGGCTTTTGTCTTACTGCCTGATCAAACCGGCGGCAGCACCGACTGACCACTCAACGCCAGGTCCAGCAACTCACGGTTGGCCACCGCGTACATGGCGTAGTCCGTGCCGACCGCAGCACGAATTTCCACCATCATGGCGCGCCAGCGATCAGCCATGTCCTGATGTTGCTCAAGCCACAGCGCCACGCGGGCTTCCATCTCCTGCGGCGCGTCAGCCATTTGCAGGACCGAGATGGTGATTGCCCGTTGCTGCCAGTCCACATCGTCGCGGAACGCTTCGCGGGCCTGGGCCTGCCAGTTGTTGGCCACCGGCAGATCGCTGATCTGCTGCAGGTACCACGGCAGGTCAAGGGCGCTGCCCACGGCGAAGTAGGCCTTGGCCACTTCGGCGGCATCGTGCCCGGTGACGTCGGCGGCTTCGATGATCGGCAGCAAGGTGTACAGGTGGGTGGTCCCTGCCACCATGCGCGCCAGCAATTCCGGCACCCCGGCTTCGGTGTAGGCCTGGTAACGGGTCTGCCAGCCTTCGCGGGTCGGGCCTTCCAGCAGTTCGTCGAGCTTGAGGCCCAGCGCCGCCAGATGCGGACCGAAGTGCGCGGTGTCACGGCCAGCGTCCTGCTCGTTGCGACGGCTGCGCAGGAACCAGCGCGTGGCGCGACGGCCCAGGCGCATCAGCTCGTCCATCAGCTCCAATTGCACATCGGCCGACACCTGGTGGTCCAGCGCTTCGATCTGACGGAACCAGTGCGGAAGGTGGAAGATGTCACGCACGATCACATATGCACCGGCCACATTCGCCGGGCTCATGCCAGTCGACTCCTTGAGGCGCTGCACGAAGGTGATGCCCATGTGGTTGACCAGGTCGTTGGCGATCTGGGTGCTGACGATCTCACGCTTCAGACGGTGGCGACGCATGGCCTCGGAGAACTTGGCCACCAGGCTCGGCGGGAACGCGGTCTCCATGTCACGGGTCAGGTAGTCGTCATCCGGCACCTGGGACTTGAGCAAGGCTTCCTTGAGGTCGATCTTGCTGTACGAGATCAGCACCGACAGCTCCGGCCGAGTGAGGCCCTTGCCGTTGGCGGCGCGCTCGGTGAGCTGCTCCTCGGTCGGCAGGTACTCGATGGCGCGGTCCAGCTTGCCACGGCCTTCGAGGTCGCTCATCAGGCGTTTGTACTCGGCGGCACGCTCGTAGGCACGGCGGGCGGCCAGGGACAGCGCCTGGGTCTGCTTGTAGTTGTTGCCCAGCACCAGATGGCCGACTTCGTCGGTCATGCTCGCCAGCAACTGGTTGCGCTGCTTGTCGGTCATGTCACCGGCTTGCACCACTTCGTTGAGCAGGATCTTGATGTTCACTTCGTGGTCGGAACAGTCCACACCACCGGCGTTGTCGATGAAGTCGGTGTTGGAGCCGCCGCCATTGAGGCCGAACTCCACACGACCCAGCTGGGTCATGCCCAGGTTGCCACCCTCGCCCACCACCTTGCAGCGCAGCTCGTTACCGTTGACGCGCAAGGCGTCGTTGGCCTTGTCGCCCACATCGGCGTGGCTCTCGGTGCTGGCCTTGACGTAAGTGCCGATGCCGCCGTTCCACAACAGGTCCACCGGCGCCTTGAGCAAGGCATTGAGTAGTTCGGTCGGGGTCAGCTTGTCAGCAGAGATGGCGAAGCGCTCTTTCATCTGCGGCGAGATGGCGATGCTCTTGGCGCTGCGCGAGAAGATACCGCCGCCTTCGGACATGATGCTGGTGTCGTAGTCAGTCCAGGCCGAACGCGGCAGCTCGAACATGCGCTGGCGCTCGACGAAGCTGGTGGCCGGGTTCGGGTTGGGGTCGATGAAAATATGCAGGTGGTTGAAGGCCGCGACCAGTTGCAGCTTGTCGGACATGAGCAAGCCATTGCCGAACACGTCGCCGGCCATATCGCCGACGCCCACCACGGTGATGCTGTCTTCCTGCACGTTGATGCCGCGCTCACGGAAGTGACGCTGCACACCCACCCACGCGCCCTTGGCGGTGATACCCATCTTCTTGTGGTCGTAACCAGCCGATCCACCGGAGGCGAACGCATCGCCCAGCCAGAAGCCGTAGTCGATGGCGATGCCGTTGGCGATGTCGGAGAAGGTCGCCGTGCCTTTGTCCGCCGCCACCACCAGGTACGGGTCATCGTTGTCGTGACGCACGACGTTGGCCGGCGGCACCAGCTCGCCGTCTTTCAGGTTGTCGGTAATGTCCAGCAGGCCGGAGATGAAGATGCGGTAGCAGGCGATACCCTCGGCCGCGATCTCGTCCCGGCTGCCGCCCAACGGCAGGCGACGCGGCAGGAAGCCGCCCTTGGCGCCCACCGGCACGATCACCGAGTTCTTCACCTGCTGGGCTTTTACCAAGCCGAGCACTTCGGTACGGAAGTCTTCTTCACGGTCGGACCAGCGCAGGCCGCCCCGAGCGACGTTGCCGAAGCGCAGGTGCACGCCTTCAACCCGTGGCGAATACACGAAGATTTCAAACTTCGGCACCGGCTTGGGCAGCTCGGGGATCGCGTGCGGGTTGAACTTGAAGCTGAAGTACGACTTGTTCTGGCCGTTGGCGTCGGTCTGGTAGAAGTTGGTACGCAGGGTGGCCTTGATCAGGTCCAGGTAGCGACGCAGGATGCGGTCCTCGTTGAGCACCTGAACGTCGTCCAGGGCAGTGAGGATCGCTTGTTCCAGGCGTTGCTGCTTGTCTTCCAGGTCCTCGGCGGTGAGCTTGCGCGCCAGGTAGAAGCGGGTCTTGAACAACCGGGTCAACTCGCGAGCGATGTCGGTGTGGTTGTTCAGGGTGCTGGCGATGTAGCCCAGGTCGAAGCCCAGGCGGATCTGCTTGAGGTAACGCGCATAGGCACGCAGCAGCGCAACGTCGCGCCATGGCAGGCCGGCGGTGAGTACCAGGCGATTGAACGCATCGTTCTCGGCGTCGCCATGCACGATGTGCACGAACGCGTCCTGCAGGGTGTCGTTGAGCTGCTGGATATCCAGGTTCACGCCTTCGGCGGCGATGAACGCAAAGTCATGGATCCAGAACTCACGGCCATTGGCATGGCGCAGGCGATACGGGAATTCACCCAGTACACGCAGGCCGAGGTTCTCCAGGATCGGCAACACGTCGGACAGCGCCAGCGGGGTGTCGGCGTGGTAGAGCTTGCAATGCAGCTCGCGCTGGCCGGAGACCTGGCCCAGCGGCTGATAGAAACTCATCACCAGCGGGTTGGCTTCGGTGAGGCTGAGCAAATGCTGCATGTCGACCACGGCGGAATGCGCGGCAAAGCGCTCGCGGTAGCCGGCCGGGAAGCCTTTCGGGAAATCCGCCAGCACGTTGGTGCCGTGGGCTTCGCCGAAGCTTTCGACGACGAGGCTTGCGTAATCATCCTGCCAACTGCGGCAGGCTTGCACCACTTCCTTTTCCAGTTGCAGGGGGTCGATGTCCAGGCGGTTCTTCGGGTCGACCCGCAGAATCAGCTGCACACGGGCCAGCACCGACTCGGAGAAGAAGGTCCAGAACTCGCAGTCGGAGGCCTTCAGGCGATCCATCAGCACTTGCTGGATCTTCTGGCGTACTTCGGTGGAGTAAACGTCACGCGGCACGTAGGCCAGGCAGTAGCAGAAGCGCCCGTATGGGTCTTTGCGCAGGAACACGCGGATCTTGTTGCGCTCCTGGATCTGCACGATCGACATCACGGTGCTGAACAGCTCGTCGACCGGGGTCTGGAACAGGTCGTCACGGGGCAGCACTTCAACCACCTGGGCAAGCTCCTTGCCCAGGTGCGCCTTGGCCTGGAAGCCCGAGCGGCGCTCGATTTCCGCGACCTTGCGGCGGATATAGGGGATGACCCGCACGCTTTCGCCGTACACCGAGGAGGTGTACAAGCCCATGAAGCGGTGTTCCTTGAGGACCTTGCCGTCGGCATCGATCTCGCGAATCGACACGTAGTCCGGGTAGGCCGGGCGATGCACGCGGCTTGGGTGCGCCGCCTTGGCGAACGACAGCACGGTCGGCTCGCGCAGGTAGGCCACGGCGTAGTCTTCGATGCGCAGGTCGTCGGCGCTGAGGCCGGCGCGCAGCAGCTTGGTCAGACCGAGGAAAGAGCTGGCGTCATATTCGATATGACCGCCGTCCGCTTCGTCACGTACCACGAATTCTTCGTAGCCCAGGAAGGTGAAGTGGTTGCCCACCAGCCATTCGAGGAAATTCTTGATCTCGGCTTTTTCTTCGCCGTCAATCGCATACTGGCTGGCATCGATACCGGCCAGCAGGTCCTGGACCTTGGCTTTCATCGGTTCGAAATCGGCCACCGCTACCCGCACTTCACCGAGCACCTGCTCCAGCTCTTTGCTCAGCACGCTCAGTTCGGCGGCGTTGGCACAGCGGTCGATTTCCAGGTACATCAGCGACTCTTGCTCGATGCCCTCGCCCTGGGTGCCCTTGGGCAGGATTTCCAGCAGCTCGCCCTTGCTGCCACGACGGGTGCTGAGCACGGTGGTCTGCAGGGTGTGGATGCTGTAGCCACGACGGTTCAGCTCGGTACGCACCGAGTCCACCAGGAAGGGCAAGTCACGGTGCAGCACTTCGACCGCGGTGTGGGTCGACTGCCAGCCATGACGTTCGTAATCGGGGTTGTAAACGCGCACTTGCGGTTGCGCGGGATCAAAGCGCTCAAGCAGGCGCCAGGCAGACAGGGTGCAACCGGCCAGGTCGGACAGGCGACGCTGGGTCAGTTCATCCAGGGAAATAATGCCGAAGAATTGCTCAGCGAACAGCGCCACTTGTGGCAGTGCCTGTTCGCTGATGTGCTGCGCCAGTGCCGCTTGCAGTTGATGCTGGAAGTCGGCCTTGCTGGCTGCGGTGAAGAACGCCATCTGTGGTACTCCGCTTGGGCTTGTTATTGATGGAAGCGTCGCGTGTTATCCCCGTGCGGGGAGACCGTCAGCTCTGTTCGTGGGTAACGATGACAAGCACCATAAACGAATCAGAGCGACAGGTGGGTGAAGCTGGACAAGACAGTCAGGTCACATACAACTTCCACTGGATGAACCACAGCCGGATGACGGTACGACGGGCAGGTCAGACGCCCGGCCGGGGCACACCCGTCGCGCAGCTTAACGAGTGTGGGAACCCGCCTGCTTGCGGTGCGGCGACATATTCGGTCATCGGCAAGCAGCGCTTGGGTTGCAACAGGCGCAACCGGCAGTTAAACGAGCGGTTTTCTCAGGCACGAGTACCGAAAATGACCGATTGACGCTGCCAGGTCATGCACTGGGTGTGACACAGCTTGCAGCACAAAATTCGTCGCGGTGGCACAATTAATCGCATACCGCCCCGCCTCCAGACAGGATTGCCCCATGCTGCAACTGAAAACCGACGCCCTGATGGCCACCCCGTGCGATGACGAGGAAGACAACATGGCCATGCTGTGCTGCCACGGCAAAAACGGCGAGATGTTCATGCTGACCCGCTACCCGGATGAAGACGAGGTTGAATTGACCTGGGACTACGCGCCATCGACCCTGGACGGGCTGAAGGTCACACTGGGTAATACGACGCTGCTGGTCGAGCTGGCCGCCGGCGATGCCGATGCGCTGGGGGGCAAGGACCAACTGGAAATCACTCACGCCACGCCCCTATCGGACCTGGTTGAGGTCGAAGAAACCCTGCAAAACATCCTCGAGGGTACCGGTACTTTCATCCGAGTCTAAAGGGTGTCTACGCTCAAATGTGGGAGCGGGCTTGCCTGCGATACAGGCAACTCGGTCTGTCAGTCAGGCCGGGTTGCTGCCATCGCAGGCAAGCCAGCTCCCACAGGGACGGCGCTCACAACAGCATGTGTGTTCAATGCGATTGGTGCTGCCCACACAAAAATCCTACAAGATTTGCCAAAAATACCCGTTACGTCGTTAGTCGCCGCCCCCTTCGATGCATTAAAGTAGACGCCCCCGGCCTTGGCAGCGTTCATGACACCCAAGGCTCTTCTTCCCAGGAACCGCCATCGATGGAACATCGTGAAGCGCTGCTTGCGCTGCGAACCTTTCTTTCCACGCAGATTCTCGGCCAGGAAAAACTCATCGAGCGCCTGCTTATTGCGCTGCTGGCCGACGGCCACATGCTGGTGGAAGGCGCACCGGGCCTGGCCAAGACCAAGGCCATCAAAGAGCTGGCCGAAGGCATCGAAGCGCAGTTCCACAGGATCCAGTTCACCCCCGACCTGTTGCCCGCCGACATCACCGGCACCGAGATCTATCGCCCGGAAACCGGCAGCTTCGTGTTTCAGCAAGGCCCGATCTTCCACAACCTCGTG
The DNA here is from genome assembly GCF_001439785.1 of Pseudomonas poae. Taxonomy (GTDB): domain Bacteria; phylum Pseudomonadota; class Gammaproteobacteria; order Pseudomonadales; family Pseudomonadaceae; genus Aquipseudomonas; species Aquipseudomonas poae. Next base: position 244,234 of record NZ_JYLI01000001.1, read on the forward strand.
CTGGCCGACGAAATCAACCGGGCGCCGGCCAAGGTGCAATCGGCTCTGCTCGAGGCCATGGCCGAGCGCCAGGTCAGCGTGGGCCGCAGCACCTACGACCTGTCGCCGCTGTTTCTGGTGATGGCCACGCAAAACCCCATCGAGCAGGAAGGCACCTACCCGCTGCCCGAAGCCCAGCTCGACCGCTTTCTGATGCACGTCAAGATCGGCTTCCCCGACGCCGCCGTGGAGCGACGCATCCTGCAACAGGCGCGCGGCGAGGCGCTCAACGGCGAAACCAAGCCCGAACGCCGCGTCAGCCAGCAGGCGATCTTCGCCGCGCGCAAGGAAATCCTCGGCCTGTACATGGCCGATGCGGTGGAGGAATACCTGGTGCAACTGGTGATGGCCACCCGCACCCCGGCCAAGTTCGACGCGGAAATGGCCGAGTGGATTGCCTACGGCGCCAGCCCCCGTGGCTCGATTGCCCTCGACCGCTGCGCCCGTGCCCACGCCTGGCTCGCCGGCCGCGACTTCGTCAGCCCCGAAGATATCCAGGCGGTGCTGTTCGACGTGCTGCGCCATCGCATCATTTTGTCCTTCGAGGCAGAAGCCGCCGGCATCGACCAGGACCGCGTGGTGCAACGCATTCTCGACGTCGTTGCCGTCGCTTGAAGCCGATGAACACCAGCGCCGGCATCCGCGTCACGCTCAGCGAGCTGATCGAGATGCGTCATCGCGTGCGCGAAGTGCAGCTGTTTTCAACGCCCGGCCAGCGCAGTCCGATGATCGGCCTGCACCACTCCAAGCTGCGCGGGCGCGGTGTCGACTTCGATCAGGTGCGCGTGTACCAGGCCGGCGACGATGTGCGCACCATCGACTGGCGCGTCACCGCGCGCACCCAGGAACCGCACACCAAGCTGTTTCACGAAGAGCGCGAACGTCCGATCTTCATCATGGTGGAGCAAAGCTGCCGGCTGTTTTTCGGCTCGGGGCAGATGTTCAAGTCGGTGCTGGCGGCGCAGGCGGCCAGTTTGATTGGCTGGGCCGCGCTGGGGCATAACGACCGTGTTGGCGGGCTGGTGTTCGGCGACAGCGAGCATTACGAAATCAAACCGCGACGCAGCAAGCAAAGCCTGCTGCAACTGCTCAACCGCCTGGTGCACGTCAACCAGAGCCTGAACACCGAAAGCCTTCCGGAAGCCGACGCCCTGGGCATGGCGCTGCGCCGTGGCCGCGAAGTATTGCGCCCGGGCAGCCTGGGCATCGTGATCTGTGACGAGCGCGCCCTCACCGAAGGCGCCGAACAGCAACTGAGCCTGCTGTCGCGCCATTGCGACCTGCTGCTGCTGCCGATTTCCGACCCACTCGACCACGCCCTGCCCGCCGCCGGGCTGCTCAGGTTCGCGCAACGCGGCGCGCAGCTGGAACTGGACACGCTCAACTTCGACCTGCGCCAGGCCTACAAGGCCCAGGCCGAGGCGCGTACCGCCCGCTGGGAACGGCTCGCGCAGAAACTGCGGGTATTGCTGATGCCCTTGAGCACCCAGAGCGAAATGGTCGAGCAACTGCGCGAATATCTTAACCCGCAGCGCCCGGTCAAAAAGCAATGAGCAGCCTCGAGCAACTGCAACCGCTGATCACTCCGCCGCCCATCGGCCTGTGGCCGCCCGCGCCGGGTTGGTGGCTGTTGCTGCTGGCAGTGCCGCTGCTCGGCTGGGGCCTGTGGTGGGCGCGTCGCTTCCTGCCCACCCGCCGCCCGGTAGCGCGCGCCGAGCAACCGCTGGACCCGTTGCGCATCGCCGCCCTGGCCGAGCTGGCGTTGATGCCCAAGCCGTATGACGGCGCACCCGCCGGTGCCTGGCTGCAACAGCTCAACGGCCTGCTCAAGCGCCTGTGCCGCAACGACTATCCCTACAGCCAGAGCCACACCCTCAACGGCCGCAAATGGCTGGCGTTTCTCGACAACCGCTGCCCGGCCGCCGGCCTCACGCGCTGGATGGTGCTGGTCGAAGGCGCCTACAAGCCCGAATGCAAACTCGACGACAAGGCCATCGCTGGCCTGACCCAGGCCGTCGACACCTGGATTCGCAAACATGTTTGAGTTCGCCTGGCCGTGGATCTTCGCCCTGTTGCCCTTGCCCTGGGTAATGCGATTGCTGTTACCCATCGCCGACAGTGGCGAGCCGGCGCTCAACGTCAGCTACCTCGAGGACCTCGAAGGCCTGGCCCGGCGTCGCGCGCGCATCAACCTGCCTGGCTGGCGCCAGCAAGCGCCGTTCGTGGTGCTGTGGCTACTGCTGCTGACCGCCGCCGCCCGCCCCGAATGGCTCGGCGAGCCACTGCCGATTGCCGCCAGTGGCCGCGATCTGCTGGTGGCGGTGGACGTGTCCGGTTCCATGGACTTTCCCGACATGCACTGGCAGGACGAGGACGTCAGTCGCCTCACTCTGGTCAAGCATTTGCTCGGCGATTTCCTGCAAGGCCGCGAAGGCGACCGCGTCGGGCTGATCCTGTTTGGCAGCCAGGCCTATTTGCAGGCGCCGCTGACGTTTGACCGGCGCACCGTGCGTACCTGGCTGGACGAAGCGCGTATCGGTATCGCCGGCAAGAACACCGCGATCGGTGACGCAATCGGCCTGGCCCTCAAGCGCCTGCGCCAGCGTCCGGCGCAGAGCCGCGTGCTGATTCTGGTCACCGACGGCGCCAACAATGGCGGGCAGATCGACCCACTGACCGCCGCGCGCCTGGCCGCTGAAGAAGGCGTGAAGATCTACCCCATCGGCATCGGCGCCGACCCCGAGCAGACCGGTTCCCTGGGCATCCTCGGCGTCAACCCGAGCCTGGACCTCGACGAGCCGGCGCTCAAGGCCATCGCCCAAGCCACCGGCGGCCGGTATTTCCGCGCACGGGATGGTGAGGAACTGCAACAAGTCAAAGACACCCTCGACCAACTTGAACCGGTCGAACAGCAACCCACCCAGGCCCGCCCGGCCCAGGCGTTGTACAGCGGGCCGTTGGCATTGGCGCTGATCCTGAGCATGCTGCTGGTGATCCATGAACGCTGGCCCGACAACGCCCTGCAACGGTTGTTGAACAAGCTGCCGAGGCGGGGGATGTTCCTGCCGCAGCGCCCTGAATGGCGCCAGCGCCTCAAACGCCTGCGTCTGCGGAGGCGTCGATGATCGACCTGTGGCCGCACTGGTTCCGTCCCTGGTGGCTGTTGCTGCTGCCGCTGCTTGGCTGGCTGCTGTGGCAATTGTGGCACCGGCAAAAACGCGCCGGGCGCTGGCAGATGATCCTGCCGCCCACGTTCCACGCCGCGCTGCTCAGCGGCGGCAATGGGCGCGAGAGCAAATCGCCGTGGGTGCTGCTGGGTCTCGCATGGCTGTTGGCCGTGCTGGCGCTGCTCGGCCCGAGCTGGCAGCGCGTGGAACAAACCAGCCAGAAGCCTGCCGACCCGTTAGTGGTGCTGCTGGAACTGACCCCGGAAATGCTCGCCACCGACAGCCCGCCCAATCGCCTCGAACAGGCGCGGCGCAAGCTGTATGACTTGCTGCAGGCGCGCAGCGATGCGCAAACCGCCATCGTGGTATACGCCGGCAGTGCCCACACCCTGGTGCCGCTGTCGGACGACCTCGGCACCAGCCGCAACCTGCTCGAAGCCCTGCGTCCCTCGATCATGCCCGAGCCCGGCCATCGCGCGGACCTCGCCGTGGAAAAGGCCCTGGCCCTGCTCAAGCACGGCGGCCTCGGCCAGGGGCGCCTGCTGTTGATCGGCTCGTCGCTGTCCAAACAGGAGCGCCAGGGCATCCGGCTGTTGCTGCAAGGCAATGCGTCACCGGCGCTGTCGATTCTTGGCATCGGCAGCCGCGAAGGCACACCGGTGACCCAGGAAAGCGGCGAGTTCCTCAAAGACGAACAAGGCGCGATCCTGATCCCGCGGCTCGACAGCCCGACCCTCAAGGCTTTCGCCAGCGAGATGGGCGGTCGCTACCGCGCCGCGCGCCTGGACGACAAAGACCTGCGTCAGCTCGGCGTGCTCGACCCGCCACAAACGGCGCGCAGCGACGGCCAACGGCTGCACCTCGACAGCTGGGCCGACCAGGGTTACTGGCTGCTGCTGCCGCTGTTGTTGCTGGCCGCCTGCGCCGGTCGGCGTGGCTGGTTGTTCTGCCTGCCGCTGCTGCTGATGGCCGCGCCGCAGCCCAGCTACGCCTTCGCGTTGCAAGACCTGTGGCTGCGCGCCGACCAACAAGGCCAGCAGTTGCTGCAACAGCAACGCCCCGCCGAAGCCGCCGAGCATTTTGCCGACCCGCAGTGGCAAGGCGTGGCGCTGTATGAGGCGGGCAACTATGCCGAGGCCATCAAGCGTTTTGCCCAGGGCACTGACGCCAGCGCCCACTACAATCGAGGCAACGCCCTGGCCCGCTCCGGCGAGCTGGAAGCGGCGATCGACGCCTACGACCAGGCCCTGGAAGCACAACCGGACCTGCAACCGGCGCTGCAAAACAAGGCCCTGGTCGAAGCCCTGATGCAGCAGCAGACGCCCCCCGAGCCGCCTGAGCCTGCAAAAAACGAAGATGACGAAACCACCCAACCCGGCCAAACTGCGCAACCGGGCGACAGCGGGCAACGTGCCACCGGCGGCGAGCAATCGTCCCAGGGCCAGGGCCAGACCGGCGATACCCAACCGGGTACACCGTCGAAGTCCGGCAGCAATGAAGTCCCGGGCAGCGAGCTGGGCGATGAGCAAACCACCACCCCGCCGCTGAACGCCAATGACGCGAGCCTCGACGGCGAACACCGTCAGGCCCTGGAACAATGGCTGCAGCAGATCCCGGACAACCCCGGCGAGCTGCTGCGGCGCAAATTCTGGTACGAACAGCAACAGCATCAGGACAAGACGCGATGAACCGCTGCCCCCCCCTTCTGCTTCTGCTCGCGCTGACGGCAGGCTCCGCCCAGGCAGCGAGCCTGGTCGCCAGCGTCGACCGCAGCCGCCTCAACTCCGGGGAAACGGTGGAACTGACGGTGGAATCGAGCGACGTCACCCAGTTCGGCAAGCCCGACCTGTCGCCTCTGGACGCGCAGTTCGAAGTCAGCGGCACGCGCCAGATCAACCAGCTCACCACCTTGGGCGGCGACAACCACGCGACTACGCGTTGGATCATCACGTTGTTGCCCAAGGAGAACGGCGAGGTGGTGATCCCGCCGCTGCAGGTGGGCGAGTACAGGACCCAGCCAATCGCCCTGCAAGTGATGGAAACCGCCAGCCAGAACACCAGCGCGGAACTTGCACCCGTGTTCGTCCAGGCCAGCCTCGACCAGAACACGGCCTACGTGCAGGCCCAGGTGCTGATGACTGTGCGCGTGTACCACTCGGTGTCGCTGTATGACGACAGCAGCCTCACGCCATTGCAGATTCCGGACGCGCGTATCGAGCAACTGGGTGAGTCGCGCACTTACGAGAAAGTCATCAACAGCATTCGTCATGGCGTGATCGAAACGCGCTACGCCATCTACCCGCAGCGCAGCGGCGCGGTGGAGATTCCCGCGCAGACCTTCAGCGCAACGCTGGTGGAGTCGCGCCCGGCGCAGGAGAACACCCTGCAAGGCACCAAGCCGGGCAAGCTGATCCATGTCAGCTCCGCGCCCATGCTGTTGACGGTCAAGCCCAAACCCGCCCTGTACCCGGCGGATGCGCCCTGGTTGCCGGCGCGCAGCCTGACCCTCACGGAAAGCTGGAACCCGGAGCCCGAGCATGTACAGGTGGGTGACTCGCTGACCCGCCGCCTCACGGTCAAGGCCGAAGGGCTGTCCAGCGCACAACTGCCGGCCCTGCCCAGCACCGACATCGCCGGCCTGCGTCGTTATCCGGACCAGCCCGTGCTGGGCAACCAGAACAGCGACCGTGGTCTGGTCGGCAGCCGTGAAGACCGCGAGGCCCTGGTGCCCAATCGGGTCGGCGCGCTGGAGTTGCCGCCGCTGGAAGTAGTGTGGTGGAACACCCACGAAGACCACCTTGAGCGCACCAGCCTGCCGGCCCGCACTCTGCAAGTGGCCAACAACCCGAGCCTGGTGGTGGACACGCCTGCCACCCCGACCATCATCACCGCCCCCGACGATAGCCATCTGTGGCTGTGGCAGTTGAGCACCCTGCTGCTGGCCTGCACCACCCTGCTCGGCTTCGGCCTGTGGTGGCGCGCCCGCTCGCAGCCGGCCGTGCTGCGTGCCGCGCAAACCGGCCCGAGCCCGCGCAGCCTGCTCGACGACCTCAAACGCGCCACCCAGGCCAACGACCCCCAGGCCACGCGCCAGGCGCTGGACGCCTGGGCCCGCCAGCAACCGGAAACCCTCGCCGAGATGGCGGCGCGCTTCGTGCCGTTATCGGATGCCTTGGATGGGTTGAATGGCGCGCTGTACAGCGAAGGAGGCCACTACTGGCTGGGGGAAGACCTGTGGCGTGCGGTCAAGGCCATTCCAATGGCGGACCGCGAGCAGGATCCAGCAACGGACAGCACCAGCTTGCCGCCGCTCTATCCCAAATAGATTGGCTAGTAGTCCATTTCGCCTCAACGCGCAGGATATTTCCTAAGCCGTTAGCCCCTGGTGCTTGTAGCCAGAGGCACTTTATTTAAATGAACACAACACAGCACAAATACTTTCGTCACACTTAAGTGCGCACCTCAACCGCCGATAACGGGATGTAATGTTCAACTAATGGAGCTTGCAAATGGCTATTATCTTGACACCATCGACTCACCCATCCCGTGAAAGCGCTGCCTATGTCATCAAAAATCCGCAAATGACCACTAATGCCTTTACCGTCACTGACGCCTCCGAGGCAGCGCAGGCTTTGAAATTGCAAGATGAGGAAAGAATCAGTGCACTTAAGGATTTTTTGAAAGGTTATGACATGACTTCTATCAGTACCGATGAACTTAAGGAGGTGGGTAGTCGACTGTATGATGAGGGAATGATCAGCTTGCGCGCCTTTAGAATGTTCATTCTAGGAGATGGCGCTTTTGACGTTAACGGTCTTCAAACCAAAACCGATGTAAAGTTCAACGCCATCGCTTTATTCAATGAAAAACTGCAGGATGAAATAGGCTACCGTAAAAGTGAGCCGCTGCGTTCGTATAGAGAAGGCGCCATGGATTATTTGCAGGGCATGGTCAATGCCAATCAGGCTATCAACGCGCTGGCGTATTTTGTCAACTCATCGAACAGCGCCCTGTCGGTGGACGAGCGAGCTTGATCCTGCTGGTAGCGCGCTGTGCAGCGCACTACCAGCGCCAGCTACCTACCGGCCGTACCTTACCGTTCCTGAGTAGGATTTTGGAATATCGCTATCGTTGTTCAGTATCACGCGGTAGCGACCGAAAGGCCCAACATACGACGCATTATTTCCGACACTGTAAGTCTCTCTTTTCCATGACGCACCCACTTCGCGCTCAATATATATTTCAGGGGCCTTTCCAGCACCGCCGATCGAAACCATTGCATCAACACTTGCCGTTAAGCAACCGTTAGCGGAGGTAATGGAAAAAGGCCCGTATGCCGTCACTGCAGTTTTAGGCTTAACGACACCGGTATAACTATCGTTAATACTCAAACACAAGGCAGAGGCCTGCATGGACGCCAACATCAACACTGCGAAGGGTAACGCGATAAGTTTTTTCATAACGCTCTCCACAATAAACTATCAGGACGGCCTCTTCGGACAGAAGACGCTGAAAAATGATGCACGAATAATTAACCCGAATATGCCGGACGCTTCCTAAAAACAATAAGGACTGTTCCGTCATCTTTAAGAGTAGGAGTATGTAAGTCTTTTCCTAATCCCAAACCTTGCCTGAATAAACTTCAATTCGACACTGAGACAAACAGACTTTTATTAATACCAGGTCATTCATATCGAAACTCGCAGGGTCGCCGCTATCGGGAGCGAGCCCGCGCTTACCAAACACAAAATAACTTTTTGATTTAAACCTGAAAGTTCAAACAGCCACATTCCTGTGGCGAGCAGGCTTGTCCTGCGTTGGGCTGCGCAGCAGCCCCAATACCTTGCTCAGGGGAGTGTCAGGTACATCGCGTTCCCCTTGATTGGGGGCGCTGCGCACCCCAACGCGGGGCAAGCCCGCTCGCCACAGAGGCGCCAGTTTGCTGCGCGAAGACTTGGTGGAGCCTCCCACCTTTGGTCTGTACAGGCCGCAGGCATACCCCACGCTGGTGCCACCCCGACCATCATCACCGCTCCCGACGATAGCCGTCTTTGGCTAGTAGTCCATTTCGCCTTAACGCGCAGGATACTTCCTAAGCCGTTAGCCCGTGGTGCTTGTAGCCAGAGGCACTTTATTTAAATGAGCACAACACAGTACAAATACTTTCATCACACTTAAGTGCGCACCTCAACCGCCGATAACAGGATGTAATGTTCAACTAATGGAGCTTGCAAATGGCTATCATCTTGACACCATCGACTCACCCATCCCGTGAAAGCGCTGCCTATGTCATCAAAAATCCGCAAATGACCACTAATGCCTTTACCGTCACTGACGCCTCCGAGGCAGCGCAGGCTTTGAAATTGCAAGATGAGGAGAGAATCAGCGCACTTAAGGATTTTTTGAAAGGTTATGACATGACTTCGATCAGTACCGATGAGTTCAAGAAAGTAGGCAGACGGCTTTACGATGAGGGCATGATAAGCCGGCGAGCGTTTGGACTGTTTATTGCTGGAGACGGTGCATCTGACGTTAACGGCTATCAAACAAAAACCGACGTTAAATTCAACGCTATCGCCTTGTTCAATGAAAAAATGCAGGATGAAATCGATTACCGTAAAAGTGAGCCGCTGCGCTCGTATAGAGAAGGTGCCATGGATTATCTGCAGGGCATGGTCAATGCCAATCAGGCTATCAACGCGCTGGCGTACTTTGTCAATTCTTCCAGCAGCACTTTGTCGGTTAACGAAAAGGCTTGAACAAAGCGCAGTGCGCCGTGTAGGCGCACTGGCTACAGCGCCTAACGACCGTACCTGACGGTCCCCGAGTACGCTTTTGCAACGCCGCTATCATTACTCACCCTTACGCGATAACTGCCAAAAGAACCGACATACGACGCGTTGTTTCCGATGCTGTACGTTTCTCTTTTCCATGATGAGCCTACCTCGCGCTCAATAAATATGCCAGGGGCTTTTCCGGCACCGCCAGCAAACACCATCGCCTCAATACTGGCTGTTAAACATCCATTGGCAGGTGTGATGGAAAATGGTCCATATGCCGTCACTTCGGTATCAGGCGGGACAGTTCCGGTATAACTATCGTTAACACTCAAACACAAGGCAGAGGCCTGCATGGACGCCAACATCAACACTGCGAAGGGTAACGCGATAAGTTTTTTCATAACGCTCTCCACAATAAACTATCAGGACGGCCTCTTCGGACAGAAGACGCTGAAAAATGATGCACGAATAATTAACCCGAATATGCCGGACGCTTCCTAAAAACGATAAGGACTGCTCCGTCATCTTTAAGAGTAGGAGCGTGTAAGTCTTTTCCTAATCCCAAACCCTGCCTGAATAAACTTTAATTCGACACTGAGACAAGCAGACTTTTATTAATGCCCAGGTTATTCATATCGAGACTCGCAGAGCCGCCGCTATCGAGAGCGATCCCACGTTTACCAAACACAAAATAACTTTTTGATTTAAACCTGAAAGTTCAAACAGTCACATTCCTGTGGCGAGCAGGCTTGTCCTGCGTTGGGCTGCGCAGCAGCCCCAATACCTTGCTCAGGGCAGTGTCAGGTACATCGCGTTCCCCTTGATTGGGGGCGCTGCGCACCCCAACGCGGGGCAAGCCCGCTCGCCACAGAGGCGCCAGTTTGCTGCGCGACGCCGCCAAGTCGAAGACTTGGTGGAGCCTCCCACCTTTGGTCTGTACAGGCCGCAGGCATACCCCGCGCTTTTGCAGGTAAACTCCCCTCCTTTCCATCTTCTCCACGGAGTTCGCCTTGCGTCTGTTTCACACCTCCGACTGGCACCTGGGCCAAAACCTCCATGGCCAGGAACGCGACTTCGAACACGCCTGCTTCCTGGCGTGGCTGCTGGGTCAGCTCAAGGCTCATAGCCCTGACGTGCTGCTGATCGCCGGCGATATCTTCGACACGGTCAACCCGCCGCTCAAGGCTCAGGAGCGGCTGTATGACTTCATCATCAGCGCCCACGAACAAAACCCCGAACTGACCATCGTGATGATCGCCGGCAACCATGACTCCGGCTCGCGCATCGAGTTGCCCGCGCCGTTGATGCGCCGTCTGCGCACCCATGCGCTGGGCCGGGTGCTGTGGCTGGATGACGGGCAACTGGATGCCGAGCGCCTGCTGATTCCCTTGCCCACGGCCAAAGGCAAGATTGCCGGCTGGTGCCTCGCACTGCCCTTCCTGCGCCCGGCGGAGGTCACCGGCGCCCACTTGGGCGACGATTACTTGCGCGGTATCGGCCAAGTGCATGAATGGCTGATCGCCGCCGCCAACGCCAAGCGCAAAAAAGGCCAGGCGCTGATTGCCATCAGCCATGCGCATATGGCCGGCGGTTCGGTCTCGGAAGATTCCGAGCGCAGCCTGATCATCGGCAACGCCGAGGCGCTGCCTGCCAGTCTTTTCGATAAAACGGTCGGTTACGTAGCCCTCGGCCATTTGCACAAGCCACAAAAGGTGAATGGCGAAGAGCGCATTCGTTATAGCGGCTCGCCAATTCCGCTGTCGTTTTCCGAGATCGGCTACAAACACCAGATTCTCGACGTGATGTTCCAGGGCGAAAGACTGGTCAGCGTCGAACCGCTGCTGATCCCGCGCGCGGTCAACCTGCTTCGCCTGGACGCCGCGCCGCTGGCTGACATTCTCAAAGCGCTGGCAGAGCTGCCCGACATTGACCTGCTCGCCGAAACCCAGCGTCATCCCTGGCTCGAAGTGCGTGTGCGCCTGGATGAGCCGCAGCCGGACCTGCGCCAGCAAATCGAAGCCGCCTTGCAGGGCAAGGCCGTGCGCCTGGTGCGGATCGCCGCCGAATACGCCGGCAAGCGCGGTCAGGACGACAACGACGACGCACGACTGATCGAACTCGACCAGCTCACGCCCCAGGAATTGTTCAGCCGCGCCTGGCACGACAGCTACGGCAGTGAAGTGGACGAGCAGACCCTCAATGACTTCGCCGTGCTGCTCCAGGAAGTGCAACAGGAGGAGCAACAGCCATGAAAATTCTTGCCATCCGCCTGAAAAACCTCGCCTCACTGGCAGGCCCGTTTGAAATCGACTTTACCGCCGAGCCGCTAGCCAGCGCCGGCTTGTTTGCAATCACAGGCCCCACCGGCGCGGGTAAAAGCACCCTGCTCGATGCCTTGTGCCTGGCGTTGTTTGGCGCGGTGCCGCGGCTGGGCGACACCGGCCAGGCGAAAATGCCGGATGCCGATACTGACATTTCCATTGGCGATCCGCGCACGCTGATCCGTCGCGGCACGGGGGGCGGCTATGCCGAAGTGGATTTTGTCGGCGTCAACGGCCGTCGCTACCGCGCGCGCTGGGAGGCCAACCGCGCCCGCGACAAGGCCAGTGGCAAGCTGCAGAACAGTCGGCAAAGCCTGCTGGACCTGGACAGCGATCAAGTGCTGGCCAGCCAGAAAACCGAATACAAAACTCAGCTGGAACTGGCCCTGGGCCTGAACTTCGAGCAGTTCACCCGTGCGGTGCTGCTGGCACAAAGCGAGTTCAGCGCGTTCCTCAAGGCCAACGACAACGAGCGCAGCGAGCTGCTCGAAAAGCTCACCGACACCGCGCTGTACACCCAGCTTGGTCGCCGCGCCTTCGACAAGACCAAAGACGCGCGAGACGTACACAAGCAGTTGCAGGATCAAGCCACCGGCATCGTCCCGCTGGCCGCCGAAGCCCGTGCCGAACTGGACCAGCAACTGAGCGACGCACAGCAACAGTTAAAGACTCAGCAGGCCCAGCTCAAGCAGCTCGAATTGCAACACACCTGGCTCAAGGAACTGCGCGAATGGCAGGAGCGCCAGCTCAGCGCCACCCAACAACTGCAACAGGCACACGCCGAGTGGACAGCCCAGAGCCCGCAACGCCAGGACCTGAACCACCTGGAGCAGTTGGCGCCACAACGTCATCACTTCGCGCGCCAAGCCGAACTCAATACCTTGCTCACGCCACTGGCCGCGCAGATTCAGCAGCTTATTGAACAGCAACACGCGCTGCATACCCGTCAGCAGCAGGCACAGTTGCAACAAACCAGCGCGCAAAGCGCTTTGGCCCATGCCCTGAAAAACCAGGCCGACGCCGCGCCTCTGTTGCGCCAGGCCGTCGAAGAGCAAAGCACCCTCGCCCACCTGACTCGCGAACTCGCCAAGCGCACCGAAGAAAAACACCAGCAACAAAGCGCCTGCCATGAAGGCCAGGCCCGGCTCAAAGCCATGCAGGACAAACACGCCGACGTCGAACAGCGCCTTCAACGCCTGGCCGCCGAGCTTGAACGCAGCGCCGTCCTTGCCCCGCTGAGCGATGCCTGGAACGCCTACCGCGATCGCCTGCAACAGCTGATGCTGATCGGCAATCGCCTGAGCAAAGGCCAGGCCGAATTGCCCCAGCTGGAACAACGCGCCACTGCCACTGCACAAACGTTCGCCGAACAGCGCGAAGCGCTGGACCTGCTGTTTCAGGAAGCCGGCGCCGAACCCCACGCTGTAGCCGAACAGGTGCAACTGCTGGCCAGCCTGCTGCAAGACAATCGCAAGCAACAGCGCGCCTTCGAAGACCTGACGCGCCTGTGGGACAGCCAGCAGCAGTTGGACCAGCAAGCCGCCGCCCTCACGCAGAAGCTCGTCGACGCGGCGCAAAAACGCGAGCAACTGAACCAGACCGGCCTGCAAGCCAAGGCCGAACTGGCGGTCGCCGAACAGACCCTCACCGTGACCCGGCAACTGCTGGAGCGCCAACGCCTGGCGCGAAGTGCCAGCGTCGAGGAGTTGCGCGAACAGTTACAGGACGACCAGCCCTGCCCCGTGTGCGGCAGCCCTGAACACCCGTATCACCAGCCCGAAGCGCTGCTGCACAGCCTGGGTCGCCACGATGAAACCGAAGAGGCCACGGCGCAGAAAGCCGTCGACACGCTCAAGGAAAAGCTCACCGAGCTGCGCGGTGAGGTCGGCGGCCTGATCGCCCAGCAGAAAGAGTTCCTGCAACAACAGGACCACCTGAGCGCCCAGCATACTGCGCTCAAGCCGAGCCTTGAGGCGCACCCGCTGGCGGCTTCGCTGTTCAATCAGGAAGCGGCCAAACGCAGTGCCTGGCTGGCCCAGCAGCTCAACCAGTTGACCCAGAGCATCGGCCAGGACGAACAGCGCCAGGCCGCACTGCTCAACCTGCAACACAATGCCGGGCGCCTGCAACAGCAGCTGCAAAGCGCCCAGGAAGCGAGCCAGCAAGCGCGCCAACTGATGCTCGACCAGCAACGCGAGCTGGCCAACGACCGCGAACGCCTGGACGAAGAATTGCACGCCTTCGCCAGCCTGTTGCCCGCCGAAACCCTCGACGGTCTGCGCCGCGATCCGGCGGCAACCTTCATGTTGCTCGACCAGCACGTTAGCCAGCGGCTTGAGCAACTGGGCCATCAACGTGACGAACTGGCCGAACAGCAGGCGCGTCAGCAGGCCATCGAGAAAGAGCACACCCATCAGCAGCATCGTGAGCAGCAGCTCGACGCGCTCAGCCAGCAGTTCAATGAGCTGGCGACCCAGCAACAGGCCGCCCAGGAAAAACTTGCGACCTTGCTGGGCGACTACGCCAGTGCCGAACACTGGCAACAGCAGCTGGAACAGGCGGTGGTGCAGTCACGCCAGAGCGAAACCGATGCCAGTCAACAATTGCAGGCCATTCATAACGAGCTGATCCAGTTGGCGGCTGACCTCAAGGCCCGTGAAGAACGTCAGTCGGCGCTGCACAGCGAACAAGCGGCGCTCGACACACGCTTGAGCGAGTGGCGCGCATTGCATGCCGAGTTGGATGACACCCAACTCACACGCCTGCTGGGGTTCGACGACGCTCAGCTCAGTGCGCTGCGCCACCAGGTGCAGGCCAGTGAAAAAGCCGTCGAGCAAGCCAGGGTGTTACTGCAAGAGCGCGAACAGCGCCTGGCCGACCATCAGGCTCTGCACAACGGCAACCTGGAAGCCGAACAGCTGGACAGCAACCTCGCAGCCCTGAACCAGCAATTGGCCGAGGGCGAAAAATGCTGCGCCGAGCTGCGCGCGCGCCAGTCTGAAGACCAGCGCCGCCAGGACGCCAACAGTGCACTGGCCGCGCAAATCACCAAGGCCTATGAAGAATGGCAACGCTGGGCGCGCCTGAATGCACTGATCGGCTCGGCCACCGGCGACGTGTTCCGCAAACTCGCTCAGGCCTACAACCTCGACCTGTTGGTGCACCACGCCAACGTGCAGCTGCGCCAACTGGTGCGTCGTTATCGCCTCAAGCGCGGCGGCAGCATGCTCGGGCTGCTGGTGATGGACACGGAGATGGGTGACGAACTGCGCTCGGTGCATTCGTTGTCTGGCGGCGAGACGTTTCTGGTGTCGCTGGCCCTGGCCCTTGGGCTGGCGTCCATGGCGTCGAGCACGCTGAAGATTGAGTCGCTGTTTATCGACGAGGGCTTCGGCAGCCTGGACCCGGAGTCGCTGCAACTGGCGATGGACGCGCTGGACGGCTTGCAGGCCCAGGGCCGCAAGGTGGCGGTGATTTCCCATGTGCAGGAAATGCACGAGCGCATTCCGGTGCAGATCCAGGTCAAGCGTCAGGGCAACGGCTTGAGCACCCTGGAGGTCACGTGAGCGAGGCGCTGCTGTATTCGTTCCGGCGCTGCCCTTATGCAATGCGCGCTCGCATGGCCCTGCGCTACGCCGGGGTGGCGGTGCGCATTGTCGAGGTGAGCCTGAGGGCCAAGCCGGCTAAAATGCTGGCGCTATCGCCCAAGGGCACGGTGCCGGTATTGAGCGTGGGTGGCCAAGTGATCGATGAAAGCCTGGCGATCATGCAGTGGGCCCTGGCGCAGCACGACCCGGATGACTGGTTGCGGCAGGATGACCCGGCCGCGCTGGCGTTGATCGCCGAGAATGACCAGGACTTCAAACATCATTTGAATCGATACAAGTACGCCGAGCGTTACCCGGAGCATCCGATGGAACATTATCGGGCCGAGGGTGAGGTGTTCCTGCAGAAGCTGGAACATTTACTGGCGGGGCGTAGCTGCTTGTTGGCCGAGCATTTGAGCCTGGCAGATGTGGCACTGGCACCGTTCGTGCGCCAGTTTGCCCATGTGGATCGCGAGTGGTTCGCCAGTACGCCCTATATCCGATTACATACCTGGCTGCAGCGCTTTCTGGAATCGCCGCTGTTTGTAGCGGTAATGGCCAAACCCTGAGTTCAAGCTTATCGCAGGGTCTTGTGATCGAGGGCGGCATAGAAGTTGGCGCTTTGTTGCAGGTACTTCTGGGTATAGGCGCTGGTGCTGGATTTTTTGTCGGTGACGTCCACACTGGCAGCCGCTGGCAAGGCAACAGTGGCGGAGACAGCAGAAGCGGCGATGATGGAGAAGAGATTCAAGTTCATGGCGGTAACCCTCGTGTTCGTTTGGTTGAGTGGCCGGGGAAGGCCTTGGGACTCAACTTACGCCCGAGGCGTTGAACCTTGGAAATGCTTTGAAACAGTAGCCGCTATTAACAGAATTAATGGAAAAGCTCAGGCCCCGCGTTGCGGGGCCTGTGGCTTATTGACGCACCAGAAACTTGAGGTCGCTGGGCGCATCAATAGGCAGTTTCTGCACGGTTTTACCCAGCAGGCCGGTCTTCTGGTCGCGCTCGACCACTACGATTTCATTGCTTTTCTGGTTGGCGATCAGCACGAACTTGCCGCTCGGGTCCAGGCTGAATTCACGCGGGTGGTCGCCCTCGACGGAGCGTTTTTGAATCTGCTTGAGGTGCGCCGTGGCCGGGTCGATGCTGAACACCAGCAACTGATTGGCCGTACCGCGATTGCTCACGTACAGGAACTTGCCGTCGCTGGAGGCATGCAACGCTGCACCGGCCTTATCGGTCACCGGCTGGCCAGTGGCGTACTCCACCAGTTGGGTCTGGGTGAGCTGGCCGTCCTGATAATCGAACACCGCAATCTGGGCACTCATCTCGGTGGTCAGCCAGGCATGCTTGCCGTCGGCGCTGAACAGCAGGTGACGCGGACCGCTGCCCGCCGGCAGTTGCACCGACGCCGGCTTGGCCGGGGTCAACGGTTGTTCGTGATTGGCCTTGGGGTCGTAGCGGTAGACGAACACCTTGTCGGCACCCAGGTCCTGCACGAACACGTAGTTGCCATCGGGCGACGCCACCACCGAGTGCACATGGTTGGAGGCCTGGCGTTCAGGGTTCACGCCACTGGCCGGGTGTCCGCTCATTTGCACCGGTGCCGACAGCTTGCCGCTGGCGTCCAGCGGCAGAATCGCCAGGCTGCCGCCCGGATCCTCCAGAACCGAGTAGTTGGCGACGAACAGATAGCGCCCGTCAGCCGCGATGCTGGAATGGGTCGGCTCATTGCCCAGGCTCTGCACCTGGTTGATCAGGCTGAGCTGATGATTCTGCGGGTCAATGCTGTAGCCGCTGACGCGGCCGACCGCGTCCTGCTGGCCCGGGCCATTTTCGTTGACCACGTAGAGGCGCTTCTGGTCTTTGGAAAGGGTCAGCCAGGACGGATTGGCCGCCTTGGCCGCCAGCACCGGCTTGCCGTTGAACTGGCCGGTGCGGCTGTCGAACTGCAGGCGGTAGATACCTTCGCTGCTGCCGGCGGTGTAGCTGCCCACCAACAGGTCATGGGTGTCGGCCGGTGCAGCCTGCACCGACATTGCACCGACACTGCCCGCCATCAGCAGCGGCCAGAATTTACGCATCATCATGCTCGTCGTCCTCATCGTTATTGTTGCCGGTGATCGCACTCATGCAGATCAGGCGATGCTCGCCCGAGTCACCGGTCAGGGTCCAGCTTTGCAGGGTCTGGTCAAAGGTGGCGTGTTCGACCTGCTCCAGGCTGAACGTCCAGCGCTTTTCAGCACGGCCGTCCATGGCGGTGATCTGCAGCTTTTCTTCTGACAGCTCAAATTCGAAGGCGTGCAACCCGTCGATCTCAAGCATGTCGGCGGTGGTGAGGGCGGTGGTGAGGTTGTCGGCAGTCATTACGCATCGGTCATCTGAAAAGGAAGGTGCACATGATAGGCGAGTTCGCGCGTCAGAGGGTGGCGGTAACCGGCTAACGCCCGCACGGCGCGACGGTCCCTAACGTACACGGGTCCCCTTCTCTTTCGTAAAGGAATACCCGTGACCGATACCTTGATCAAACGCGCCGTAGAGGCCCAGTTCCGCACACGCCCGACCCTGCGAACGGTGGTGGCGCAGATGCTCGCCGATCACCTTCAGGAAAAATACCCGCCGCTGACGCTGCCCGTCGCACAGTTGCGTTTGGCGCTGCCCCGTGAGGGCGGCGGGCGTAGTTTGAGCCCGTTGCTCGAGGTGGCGCTTGAGTACATCGCCACCGGCATTTTCCCTGAGTTCACTGCACGCGACGGACTCGACGCTTACCTGAGTGATGCCAGCGGCACGCGGTTGAGCTTTGAACACAACGGCACGCGCAGCTATAAGCTGGCGGTGGTCGAAGCGGTCATCCGCGAGTTGCCGTTTATCGTGCACGTGGGCGTTCAAGACGCGCTGACGGCCTACTGGAATAAGCCCGGCGATGCCGGAGGCAGCCGCTGGCACTGGTTCTCCGCAATCTTGCAGGGCCAGCTGCGCGCCGCGGCCATCCGCCAGTTGGCCGATGATGTGCCCGCGTTGCAACGACTCATCCACCTGGCCGACTACCCTGCGCGCGAAACCCGCAGCCAGCGCGCCGGAGCAGAATCTTCGCTGCATGCCTACAGCGTGGAGACCCGCCTGGTTCAGGGCGAAACCCGAGTCACCGTGCAATCGAGCGATATTGTGTTGGTCGATGGTAAACAGGTATGGCTGTGCGGCCTGTCGGGACGCATCGAAGCGTACCCGAGCCTGGATGCGTTTGGCCAAGCCTGGGGGCGGCGCATGGCACAACGGTTCACCGCCGACAGCGTTACCTGGCAACTTTATGAGCCCGACGGCAATATTTTCGAGGTGCAGGCCGCACTGGTGCTCAATGGCCAACTCGAAGACATTGCAGCCGTAGACCTGACGCAAGCGATCACGCTGGATCGCCTGGAAGCGCTGTTCGAATCGATCACTGACCCGGCCGCGCAACTGGACGAAGCTGCGGTTACGCCACCGCCGCCCCTGCAGCGGATCGAAGCCGTCCTGCCCGACTGGCTGCAGCACGCCTCGCCGGACCTGCGTCTGGCCTACCACGGCTGCCTGCTCGAACAGGCCAGCGCCAGGCGGCTGGACAACGCAAAGACGTGGCTGGAGGGGCTGGACGACATCCGCACGTATGCCCGCCGCCATCTGGACAACCAATTGTGCCTGGAGCGCAACGCCTGGCTGACCGGAAAACGCAGCTGTGAAACAGACGCTGCGCACTACACCGCCGACCATTTGGAACTGACCTTTAAAGTGCCGTACGGCACGCTCAGCGGGGGCTATGTCGAAACGGAGCGCATGAGCCTGGTGGACCTGGCCTTGAAAAATCTGTCCGGCAAGCCGCGCGGCTCCATGACCCTGCGTGACACCTCCGGGCAGGCCATCGAAGCGTGGTTGACGCCCGACTACGTTGAGCGGCTGGTGCAACGGGTGGACATCGGCCTGAACTACACCCGCTATATTCGCCAAGCATTGCTCACCGATACCGACGAGGCGAAGCAACGTAAAAGCAGGTTCATCTCCCAGCGCCCGCTCGAGTTGAAAAGCCAGGCGCTGGAACATGCGATCAAGGGCGAAGCGGGATTGACCGCCACGGGCGCCGACTACGTGGCTGCAGTGCTCGCTGCCAGCCGCGTCGAACGGTATGTCGATAACCGCGAAATCGTCATGCGCCCACTGGCCTTTCAGCGCAAGCCTGGGGCGAAATCGGATGCGGTGCAGCACATGTTCATCATCGAGGCGCGTAACGGAGAGGACGGCCCGCACCTGCTGTATCGCCCGACCTACCGCCAGTCACTGCTGCAATTCAGCAGTCGCGAGCGGTTGCTCCAGGCCATCGTGAAACCGGGCGAACTGCAGGACAGCGTGCTGGCGTGGCTGGATGAAAACGCTAGAACCGTCTACGACAATGGCGGCTTCAGCGAACCCCATTACGTGCGCATCATCGGCATCGGTGCGGAGTTCGACCCGTTGCCCGCCGTGCCCGCGCCGGCGACACTGGCTGCGACTGACGATGAAAGCAACGCCGAGCTTCTGCAGTCGCTGACCAACGGCCAACTCATGGAGTACCTGTTTACCAGCGAAGCGCGCCAATTGCTGGAGCAGGCGGACCGCGAGTCGACCTCCAATGCCGAAAGCCGTTGGGCGCTGATCCTGGAAGGCGCGCAACTGGGCTTCAATACCTTATTGATGCTGGTACGCGGCCCGGCAGCAGTGGTGGGATGGTTTGTGCAACTGATCCAGAGTCTTGCCCAGGACTTGCCGGCCCTGGTCAGCGATGACTCGACTGCGCGGGAACTGGCGTGGATCGACGTACTGCTCAACACCGCCATGGTGCTGGTGCATAAGGCTACGGCATCGCCAACACCGCAACGTTCGCCGATTGACCAGACGACCCTCGCCCGACTGCCCCTGCGGCGCGCGGCGGACCATGCGGCAAAACCACTGCCCGTGATCAAGCGTGGGGTGGTCGGCCTGCCCTCCGAACCACCGGGTGGCGGTCGCACGCTGGTTGACTTTGACCATTCACTGGCCGGCGATACCGCATCGGCGCGCCTGCGGGACAAACTTCTCAACTACAAAGTGGCATGGCCGGACCCTGCGCCCTCTCCCGTCGAAATCGGCGCGCTCAAGGGGCTGTACAAGATAGATCGCGTTTGGCACGCGTCGGTGGGCGGGTTGTTGTTCCGGGTCAACATCGTTCCAGGGTTCAACGAAGTGTTTATTGTCCACCCCGAAAAGCCCGCACACCCCGGCATCAGGCTGAAAACCGATGGCAAGGGCCATTGGACCCTGGATCGCGGGCTGAAGCTGCTGGGCGGCGGCCCCAAACGTCTTGCGCAGCTACGCGAGGAAAACCAGCGTAAAACGCGTGAAATGGTCGCAAAAATGGAATCGCTCGCCCTGGAAATCACCGAGCAGATGAATGAGTTCAATGCATCGCTGACGCGGATGCAGGCGGCCTACGACGACTTGATCAAACAGGGCAACACACTCAAAACAGTGTGGAAACTGCTCGAGCACGCTGACACCGTGCAAAAAACCGCGCTGGTGAAAAGGCATCAACTTGAAATGCAGGGTTATGCCAGGTTGCGCAACCAGTATGAAGTGCTACTGGAGCCTTTGCAGGCACGCTATGAGCAGTTGCTCCCCCTGCGCCTGGAGCTGGTTGAGGTGGGTCGATCTCTGGAAAAGTACGGGGGTGCCGGGGTTCACGTGCGCGACCGGGCCAAAACACTGCAGACTCTGTGGGGTAACCAGTTAGCCATTCACACCTACCTCAGGGGATGGGCCGACACGCTGCGTTTCACTGGCAGTGGAGAGCCCATGTCAGAGCTGGCTTCACGCATGCTCCCGGAAAAATGGCTGGGAGATCCGACCGCTTATAACGAGCATGTCGCCAGAGCGATAGAACTGGCCGACACACTGCAACGCATGGCAACGCTCTCCCAGGCGATGGAAGCCACCCTGAATCAACTGGAACAGGACTCCGTAGCGGGCCGTGCCATACGAGAATCACTGCTGGCCGGGATCAAGTACCCCCAGCACTTCTTCTCCGAAAGCCTGAAACTCAACGCGCTGATCCCGTTGTCGTGGGTAATGGTGGAACCGTTCGAGCCTGGGCTGACACGCACGCCACAGGAAGCCCTGTACGTCGAACACCTGGAATACCGGGACCTGACCAAAGCCGTGCTGTCCCATATCGAAGTGCGCAGCAGTTCAGGCTATACCCTGGCAGAACAACGCCAGGTCTACGATACGGTGCTGGTCATGTACCGGCGCTATGAACACGCCACACAGACGCTCAAGACGATCAACCCGCGCCGCCTGCATACGACGTCCGAACGCCTGCTCAAGCAACTGGACAGTGCTCGTCGGCTGGCCGAAAGCGAGCTGGAAGCAGTTGTTAGCCAGCAGGAAGAGCTGGAAAGCCGGCAACCTGCGGCAAACAGGCTGCCTCCCAAGGCCGCCACAAAACGGGTGTTCAAAACCCGCAAGCACCGCTATTACGTCGGTGACCTGCAGTCGGCAGGTGCGGCGAGCGGCACAACACACATGGTCATCACCGACACGATGACCGGCGAAGCCATTGCCAGGTATGACCAGCAGGCGGACGGCTGGGCGCAGGCACGTCAGGACACGCCCGTGACGCCTGAACCGGCGCCCACGGTTCAATCGCTGACCACCCTGAAAAGCCAGGGTCTGGAGCTGATCCGACAACGTCAGGAGATTGAGCGCGTCATCGGCACCCAGCAGCAGAAACTGCTATCACCGCTGACCCGTCAGGAGGTCAACCCCGCGGACTGGGATGCGTTGCTCAGCACACAGGCGAGCAAGCTTGACGCGCTTGCGGACACCATTGCTCGCGAACATCCCGGCAGTCCGGCGGCGCAGGATCTGATCGATGATTTCAGGGCGAACGCCCGTGACATGAATCGCAAGGCCCAGCGCGTCACCAGCGATGCCTACAAGCAACAATGGCCAACCCTGGAAGGTATCGATTACCTGTGGCGCCACAAGGAAATCGACATCAACCTGACCAGCCAGGCTGACCCACTGCGCCCCACCTTGAGCGGCGACTTCTTTACCGAGTACGCCGTCTACGACAAGGCCCGCAAGCCAGCAGCGGTGTTGTGGTACGCGCACTTTCATTACGCATCGGCGCAGGCTGCGCCCACGGCTTACACCCGCGCCCATCTAAAACTGCCCGAGCAACGCAAATTCACGCAAAAGGATCTGCTCAAACAGCATGTGCAAGTCCAACTGCGTGCTCAGCAGGAAGCCGGCGCCGAGCCCTTGGGCAAGATCCTCTATGTGTTGATCGAGCCGCCGACAGACCGGTTGTTCCTCAACATCGCGCCGTCTACTGCGGGTTGAAACCGTAACGGTCGCCCCAGGACCCGGAGGTCGGGCCTTGGGGCGGATCGGCGCGGCGAGGCCTGGCCGCGAGTGACCCACTCAGTGCGCGAACAACGAGTTGCCTTTCTTGCCCGCCAGCTTTTCGGGTTTGATCAGGAACCGCGCCAGCGCCGGCAACAGCCACAGCGCGCCAAACATGTTCCACAGCAACATGAAGGTCAGCATCAGCCCCATGTCGGCCTGGAACTTGATCGCCGAGAAGATCCAGGTGCACACGCCGATCGCCAGGCACAAGCCGGTAAACAGCACGGCTTTACCGGTGGACTTAAGTGTTTGGTAATAAGCCTCCTGCAGCGGCAGGCCGGCGCGCAGGAAGCTTTCCAGGCGACTGTAGATGTAGATGCCGTAGTCCACGCCAATGCCCACACCCAACGCCACCACCGGCAACGTCGCGACCTTGACGCCGATGCCCATGAACGCCATCAGCGCGTTGCCCAGCACCGAGGTCAGCACCAGCGGCAGCACGATGCACAGGGTTGCCGCCCAGGAGCGGAAGGTGATCATGCACATGGTCGCCACGCACAGGTACACCAGAATCAGAATGGTCAGTTCCGACGCCTTGATGACCTCGTTGGTGGCCGCTTCGATCCCGGCGTTACCGGCGGCGAGGATGAATTCCAGGCCGTCCTTGTTGTTCTCCCTGGCGAAGTCCTGCACAGCGTGCACCGCGCGGTCGAGGGTTTCGGCCTTGTGGTCGTTGAGGAACACCAGCACCGGCGCCAGCGAGCAATTGTTGTTGTACAGGCCATCAGCGCGGGCGATGGAGTTGTTCAGCACGTCGGGGTTGCGCGACAGGGTTTCCCATTTCAGGTTGCCCTCGTTCATGCCCTTGATCATCTGCTTGGACACGGTCACCAGCGAGATCGCCGACTGCACGCCCTCGGTGTTCTGCATCTTCCACATCAACTGGTCGATGGGCGCCATGGCTTCATAGCGCGAGCAGCCTTCGGCCTTGGTCTTGACCATCACCACCAGCACGTCGGAGCTGGTGGAGTAATTGCTGATGATGAAGTTGTTGTCCTTGTTGTAGCGCGAGTCCGGACGCAGCTCCGGCGCGCCCTGGTCCAGGTCGCCGATCTTGAGGTTCTGGCTGTACCAGAGACCGCCGCCAAACGCGACCAGCGCCAGCAGGATCGAGACCGGCGCGACTTTGGCGCTGGCGAATCTGGACAGCAGGCGCCAGAACGGGTGTTCGCGGTTCGCGTCTTTCTTGCTTCTGGCGATGGCGCGCTTGCTGATGCCCACGTAGGAAATCGCCACCGGCAGCAGGATCAGGTTGGTGAATACGATCACCGCCACGCCGATGGACGCGCCGATGGCCAGCTCACGGATTACGCCGATGTCGATGATCAGCAGGGTAATGAAACCCACCGCATCGGCCAGAATCGCGATCATGCCCGGCAGGAACAATTGGCGGAAGGTACGCCGCGCTGCGGTGAGCGCGTTGTCGGCCTCACTGGACTGCAGGGCGATACCGTTGATTTTCTGTACGCCGTGGGAAATACCGATGGCGAAAATCAGGAACGGCACCAGCATCGAATACGGGTCGAGCCCGAAGCCGAAAAAGTGCATCAAGCCCAGTTGCCACACCACCGCCACCAGGGTGGTACTCAATACTGCGATGGTGCTGCGCAGGCAGTTGGTGAACCACAACAACAGGACCAGCGTAATGACGAACGCGATGCCGAAGAACAGCACCACCATCACCAGGCCGTCGATCAGGTCGCCGACCTTTTTGGCAAAGCCCACGATGTGGATCTTGACGTTGGGGTTCTGCGCTTCGAACTTGTCGCGGATCTTGTCTTCGAGTTCATGGGAAAACTTGCGATAGTCCAGAGCCAGCAACTTGCCCTGATCCTGCGGGTCCGGGTAGGACTCCAGCAACGGGATATCGACGATGCTCGACTTGAAATCGTTGGACACCAGACGTCCGACCTGGCCGGACTTGAGCACGTTGTTGCGCAGTTGATCGAGGCTGGCCGGCGAGCCGTTGTAGCTCTGCGGGATCACCTCACCGCCGGCAAACCCTTCTTCGGTGACTTCGGTCCAGCGCACGCTGGGGCTCCACAGCGACTTGAGCCCCGAACGGTCGACGCCGGAGATGTAGAACACCTCGTCGTTGATCTGGCGCAGGGTCTCCATGTAATCCTGGGTGAAGATGTCGCCGTCTTTGGCCTCCACCGAGATGCGCACTGTGTTGCCGAGATTGGCCAGGTCGTTGCGGTGCTCCATCATCTTTTCGATGAAGGGGTGCTTGAGGGGGATCATTTTTTCGAAGCTGGTGGACGGGCGAATCAGGGTCGCCTGCCAGAACAGGAAAATGCTCACCAGCAGGCAGATCACGATGACTGCCGGGCGGTTGTTGAAGATCAGGCGTTCAAGGAAGGTCGCTTTATCGTTGTGATGACTGCTCATGCTGTCCCGCCCTTATTATTGTTTTGTCGGTTCGGCGCCAGCCGATGTGGCCACACGCACACCGCCCTGCCCGACCAGAATCAGGTTGCCATTGCCCGCCGCCGTGACGGCCGAGAGCGAGATCCGGTCCGGGCGATTGAACACGCTGAAGGTCAGCCCGTCGTCATGGCTGACGACCACGCTGCCACCATTGCCGACGACGACGATGGAACCGTCATCCAGCAAGGTGGCGCCGGACAGGCCAAACTCCAGCGCTCCGCGCGCCGCGTTCAGTTCGACCTGCTCCCAGGTGCCGCCGAAATCGCTGGAGCGGTACAGATTGCCGCGCAGCCCATAGGCCAGCAGGGTCTGCGGTTGCGCCGTGCCGATCACGCCGAACAGCGAGCCTTCGTATGGGCCTTCGAGTTTTTCCCAGGTCTGGCCGTTATCGCTGGAGCGGAACATGCTGCCCTGCTCGCCGACGATGAACAGGCCGGCGTCCTTGATCGCGGCGATCGCGTTGAGGTGGTACTGGTCTTCGTTGTCGAGGCGGTCGCTGACGTCGTTCCAGGTAGTGCCACCGTCGGTGGTTTCGATCAGCGCCCCGTAGGCGCCCACGGCCAAGCCATGGCTGGCGTCGTTGAACCAGATATCGAGCAACGGGGCTTCGCGCTTGAGGTCCTGAAATTGCTGAACCCAGGTGGCACCGCCATCGGTACTCGCAAGAATCTGCGCGTCATGGCCGACCGCCCAACCGTGCTTGTCATCGATAAAAAACACCGCTGTGAGCAATTGCCGGGTGGGTACTTTGGCCTGAGTCCAGTGGCTGCCCTGGTCATCGGAATAGAGGATATGCCCGCGGTCACCGACCGCCACCAGACGTTTGCCGGCGTGCACCACATCAATCATCAGGCCTTTGATGGCCTTGGAGGATTCAATCGCAGACACCGCGGGCGCGGTGGTATCGCTGGCAGCCTGGACGGCGGTCGACAACGCGACAGCACCAAGCAGCGAGAGCGCTGTGGCCAGCATCGCAACCCTGCGTGCGGCGCGTGGGCGGCAAACAACCCAACCCATGACAGGCTCACTCATAGACCTTTCTCCCATTTATTATTTTTTGTCAGGTGGTCTCGTCTTTCCGGGCGCTGAAACCTGCACTCTAGAGCGCCTGAAGCAAGCACGGGCCATCCTAGCGGGCTTTGGAATCGCCTGACAATCGGCGGTACGTTATCTTTTGTTAACTGATGGCTTTTCGTCAGCGTCTGAATATAGCTGCATTCGCCAGAGTGATTGATTGGGCGGCAATGAATTTTTATTCCACGTATTGAATTAAGAGAATTTTTATTCCATTAATAACGTTCCTGAAAATAAAAATGCAGAGGAACACGGCGATGCGCGAACTCGGAATCGGTTTGATCGGCACAGGCTTTATGGGACGCGCCCACGCATTGGCGTTCAACAATGCCCGCACCGTGTTCGACCTGCCGGTGCAGCTCAAGCTGGCCGCCCTGGCCGATGCTGACAGTGAGCGCGCCGCGCGTTGCGCCAAAGCCTGGGGTTTTGCCCAGGCTCAGGGTGACTGGCAGGCGCTGATCGACGACCCTGATGTCGACGTCGTGGCCATCACCACACCCAACCATTTGCATTACCCCATGGCCATGGCCGCGATTGCGGCGGGCAAGGCGGTGTATTGCGAAAAACCGCTGGCGGTCAGCCTCGAGCAGGCCGATGCCATGCGCCGCGCCGCCCATGCAGCAGGCGTAGTCACGCGGGTCGGCTACAACTATCAGCACAACCCGATGATCGACCTGGCGCGGCAGATGATCGCCAACGGCGATCTGGGCCAGATCATCAGCTTCCAGGGCGAGTTCAGCGAAGACTTCATGGCCGACCCTGATTCGCCCTGGTCATGGCGCTGCGAAGTGGAACATGCCGGCGGTGCCCTGGCGGACCTGGGCAGCCACTTGCTGTCGATGGCGCGTTACCTGATCGGCGATGTAGTCAGCGTGTGCGCCGACACCCACACCGTGCACGCCCAACGCCCGGCGGTTAAAGGCAGCGACAGTCTCAAAACCATCGCGGTGGATGATCAAGTGCACGCGCTGTTGCGCTTCGCCAACGGCGCGCGCGGTACGGTGAGCAGCAGCTGGCTCAAACACGGCTACAAGAACCACCTGAGTTTCGAAGTCAGCGGCACCCACGGCACCCTGGCGTTCGATCAGGAACGCCTGAATGAGCTGCGCGTGTACCGCGCCGGCCAAACGGGCTTTGAACGTGTGCTGGCCGGTCCTGATTTGCCCGGCTACGCCGCATTCAGCCCGGCGGCAGGGCATCAGTTGGGCTACAACGAATTGAAGACTCTGGAAGTGCAGGAATTGATCATGGCGCTGGCTGGCGAAGGCGCGAATGGCAGCGATTTTGACGACGCATGGGAAGTGGAGCGACTGGCGACCGCGATTCGCCTGGCGGCGCGGGAGGAGCGTTGGGTCAAAATCAGCGAGGTGAACGGCGAGACGGCGGCTTGAATAGCTATTTACACTTCAGACGCTGAGGACTTTCTGGCATCCTGCGCCTCCCTTTTCTGACCCGAGCCCGCATTTTGTCTGACGCTCAATCCCCACGCCCGCGCTATAAATCCGAGCTGATCTACGGCCTCGAAGACCGTCCACACTTCACGGCAGCGGTGTTTGCCGCGTTGCAGCATGTGCTGGCGAGCTTTGTCGGCATCATCACGCCGACCCTGATCGTTGGCGGCGTGCTGGGCCTGGAACGCGAAGTGCCGTACCTGGTGAGCATGGCGCTGTTCGTCTCGGGGCTGGGCACCTTCGTGCAGGCGCGCACTTTCGGCCCCATCGGCTCGGGCCTGTTGTGCCTGCAGGGCACCAGTTTTTCGTTTATCAGCGTGATTCTCAGCGCCGGGTTCATGGTC
Organism: Pseudomonas poae; assembly: GCF_001439785.1. Taxonomy (GTDB): domain Bacteria; phylum Pseudomonadota; class Gammaproteobacteria; order Pseudomonadales; family Pseudomonadaceae; genus Aquipseudomonas; species Aquipseudomonas poae. Next base: position 271,882 of record NZ_JYLI01000001.1, read on the forward strand.
AAGGCGCGAGGCGGCGGCACGGATGAAATCCTCTCGACCATTTTTGGCGTGTGCTTTTTCGCCGCGTTTATTGAAGTGGCACTCAGCCAGTTCATCGGCAAGCTGCGCAAGCTGATCACGCCGGTGGTGACGGGCACCATCATTACCCTGATGGGGCTGTCGCTGATCAAGGTGGCGGTTACCGACATGGCCGGCGGCTTTGGCGCCAAGGATTTGGGCGCGGCCAGCAATATGGGGCTGGCCGCGCTGGTGCTGCTGACCATCGTCGTGCTCAACCGCTTCAACAATGCCTTCTTGCGTCTGGGCTCGATTGTGATCGGCCTGACCCTCGGCTTCGTAGTGGCCTGGTGGCTGGGCCGCGTCGACATGGCCGCCCTGCCCCAGGTGCCGTTGATCAGCGTGCCGGTGCCGTTCAAATATGGATTTTCGTTCGATTGGGTGGCGTTTGTCCCGGTGGCGGTGATCTTCCTGATTTCGCCACTGGAAGCGGCAGGCGACCTGACCGCCAACTCGATGATTTCCCAGCAGCCGGTCAAGGGCCCGCTGTACATCAAGCGAATCAAGTCCGGACTGCTGGCCGACGGGCTCAACTCGGCCATGGCCGCTACCTTCAACAGCTTGCCGATGGTGACGTTCGCGCAGAACAACGGCGTGATTCAGTTGACCGGCGTAGCCAGTCGTTACGTTGCCTACTTTATCGCCGGCCTGCTGGTGCTGCTGGGGCTGTTCCCGATGATCGGCGCGGTACTGCAATTGATGCCCAAGCCAGTGCTGGGCGGCGCCACGCTGATCATGTTCGGCACCGTGGCGGTGGCCGGGATCAAAATCCTCGCCGAAGCCGGCCTGCACCGGCGCAATGTGCTGATCGTGGCGATTTCCCTTGGCATGGGCCTGGGCGTGGCCGCCGTGCCCGAAGTGCTGCGCGACCTGCCCAAGGCGTTGCACGACATTTTCGAATCGCCGATCACCGTGGGCGCGTTCTGTGCAATCCTGCTGAACGTATTCCTGCCCGAGACGTTCATAGCGCTGGAAGACGATGAATTTGATCCGGAATCCTCCACCCTCAAGGTGATGCAGGACCCGGACGTCACGAAATAGGAGCAGATTCAGATGCGCAAGCTCATGGTTCTATCGTTACTGCTGTTGACCTTGAGCGCCTGCGCGCTGTTGCCCAGTCGCGATCCGGTCAACATCACCGTGGTGGGCATCGAGCCCCTGCAGAGCCAGGACCTGGAAGTGCGCTTCGCGGTGAAACTGCGGGTGCAGAACCCCAATGAAACAGCGATTGAATACAACGGCGTGGCGCTGGACCTGGAGGTCAACGGGCGGCCGCTGGCGTCCGGGGTGAGTGATCAAGTCGGCAATATCCCGCGTTTTTCCGAGACGGTCGTAACGGTTCCGGTCAGCGTCTCGGCATTTTCCGTGTTGCGCCAGACCCTGGGCCTGAGCCAGACCCAAAGCCTGAACAACCTGCCGTACGTGCTGCGCGGCAAGCTGGCGGGCGGGCTGTTCGGCACCCAGCGTTTTGTGGACCGTGGCACGCTGAACCTGCCGAACACGGCGACCTGGTAGCACAGGAAAAATAATCGTGGCCTGTGGTGAGCAGGCGTGACACGGGCCACGGCTTGACTCGCCGCAGCGCTAGTCGGTGATAAAACGCACGCCAGGTTTCTCGCGTTCGTCCACGCTCAGTTCGAACACGTCCGGCCTGGCGTAATGGCCCACCACGTCGTAGTCATAACGCGCGCGCACCAGCTCATCGGTGTCGATCCGCGCGATCAACAGCCCCGCTTCGCCCAGCAGCGGGCCGGCAAGGATGTCGCCCATGGGGCCGACAATCAGGCTGCCGCCGGCGATCAACGGGCGGTTCGCGGGCCAGTTGGCAACCTCAATCCCCAGCGCGTCGGGCGAGGCCTGCACCTGGCAGGCGCTGACCACAAAGCAGCGGCCCTCATGGGCCACATGGCGCATGCTCACCTGCCACATCTCGCGCTCGTCCACCGTGGGTGCGCACCACACTTCAACGCCCTTTGCGTACATCGCCGTGCGCAACAACGGCATCATGTTCTCCCAGCACACCGCGCCGCCGATGCGGCCCACGGCGGTGTCGATGACCGGCAGGGTCGAGCCGTCGCCCTTGCCCCAGATCAGTCGTTCGGTGCCGGTGGGCATCAGTTTGCGGTGCTTGGCAACGAGACCTCCCGCCGGTTCGAAATACAACAGGGTGCAATATAGCGTGCTGCCACTGCGCTCGATCACGCCCAGCACCAGGCTGGCCCCGGTGCGCGTGGACAAGCCGGCCAGCGCCTCGGTCTCGGCACCGGGCACGTCGATGGCATTGGCAAAATAGCGCGCAAAGGCCTCGCGCCCCTGGGGCAGGCGATAACCCAATTGCGTGCCGAAACCCTCGCCCTTCGGGTAGCCACCCAGCAGCGCCTCAGGCATCACCACCAATTGCGCACCACTGCGCAGGATTTGCTCCTCGTAACCGAGGATTTGCGCCAGGGTCTCGGCCTTGCCGCCAGGCAGGGAGCCGATTTGCAAAGCAGCCACGGTAGAAACAGGCATTACGATCACTCCGGAATCAAGGGGGTTGCCCATTCTCCGGCCAGCCGGGATCATGAATAAAGCCCACTTCACTGCTGAATGATATGAACCAGACGAATATCGCCCAGGTCGACCTCAACCTGCTGAAAACCTTCGAAGCCCTGCATGACGAGTGCAGCGCCAGCCGCGCGGCGTTGCGCCTGGGTGTGACGCAATCGGCCATCAGCGCCGGGTTGCGCCGGTTGCGCGACGTGTATGGCGACCCGCTGTTCGTACGCACCGGCCGTGGCCTGGCGCCGACCTTGCGCGCCAATCAGCTGAAACCGGTGATCAGTGAGGCGCTGGACCGTTGCAGGCAGAGTCTGGCCATGGTCAATCCGGATAACGCGCACTATCAGGGACGCTCCGTGGTACTGGGCTTGTCCGATGACTTCGAGATTGCCTACGGCCGGCGGTTGATGGATGAGATCGCACACCGCGCGCCGCAACTGCGGGTGATTTTCCGTCAGACCCATAGCCAGATCGTCGCTGGCGCCCTGCTCGATCGCACCCTGGACCTGGCCATCACCGCCGGTGGTTTTGCCGAGCGCCGGCTAAGTCGCCAAGTCGTGGGTGACGGTGACTATCGGTGTCTGGTGGATGCCAACAGTCTGGCGCCCGGTCAGCCAGGCATCGACCTGCAGGACTTCGTCACGCGCGAGCATGTGCTGGTGTCGTCGGGCGGGTTTATCGGAATTACCGACGAAGGCTTGGCCGCAAAGGGGTTGAGCCGGCGGGTGTGCGCATCCACCAGCCACTTCGCGGCGCTGCCTTTTCTGCTCAAGGGCAGCCAGGCGGTCGCAACCATTCCCGGGCATGCGGCGCAGGCGATTGCGCAAATGACCAGCCTGCGCATGCTGCCTTGCCCGCTGGCGCTGCCGCGCTACCCGGTGGAGTTGGGCTGGCGCACCCAGGCGCAGCTGGACCCGATGTTGCTCAAGGTGCGCGAGGCGATTGTGGCGTGCTTTATTTAGCGGCCGCCATCAGCTTGTTGACTTCGCTGCGCACCATGCCGGAGAACTCCGGTGGCGACATCCCATCAAGCTCGGCGCGCACCCATTCGGCCCATTTGCCCTTGCGCTTGGCGCGCTCGCCAAACAACCGCGCGGCTTCGCCCTTGGCCTTGCCCAGATTGCTCTGCCACAGGTCGTAGAGACGGGCCTTTTCATCTTCCAGCTCGGCGCGTTCGGCGAGGGTTTTGTTGGCGAGATTGAAGCTCATGTTGAATTACCTGCTGCACAAATAGGTGTCATCTTACACCGTAGGTCGAACGATCCTGATTCGGTTTTTGCTGCAAACCGGCGACCGGCAAAAAAACTGCAACTTTTGTCGACGCCGGATACTCCATTGTTCACTGTCACATTCACCTGCAAGGAGTCACCCAATGGCCCGCAAAACCGCTGCCCAAGCCGCCGAAGAACAAATCAAGGATCAAGCCTTCAGTGAACTGACGGCGCTAATCGAAGAATCCGACAAGTTGCTCAAGAGCAGCGCAGCCCTGGTGGGCGAAGAAGGCGAAACCCTGCGCGAGCAGGTTGCCATCAAACTCAAGCAGGCACTGGACTCGGTTTCCAGCGTGCGCGAGCGCAGCAAGCCGGTGGTGGATGCCACCGAGACCTACATCGGTGGTCACCCGTGGCAGACCGTGGCAATTTCCGCAGGCTTCGGTCTGGTGGTTGGCCTGTTGCTGGGTCGTCGTAACTGATTGCCGGGGGGCTGCGCCTGATGCGCAGCCCCTTTTAGCTTCGCGCCAAGTCCTGCAACCGTTGAAGATCCTGCGCGTCAATCTCGATACCCGCTTCCAGCGACTTCGCCCGCGTGCGATGGCGCCGATCCCCCGGTAACCGCCGTAACCCTGCCGCATGCATCTGCCGCACCAGTTCCTGGCTGCGCTCGGCGAAGCTCTGCCCGGCAGTTTTGCTCGGGTCGATCACGATCAGCAATTGCCCGGTCCAGGGCGTGCGCGCCCCCGGATGGTCCGCCCAGTTGAATTCGAAAGAAAAATTGCCGCCCGTCAAGGCCGCCGCCAGCAGCTCGACCATCATGGATAACGCCGAGCCCTTGTGGCCGCCGAAGGGCAACAGCGCGCCGCCTTCCAGCACCGCCTTGGGATCCTGGGTGGGCTGGCCGAGGCTGTCGACGCCCATCCCGGGGGGCAGGCGCTCGCCCTTGCGCGCGGCGATCTGCACATCGCCATGGGCGATGGCGCTGGTGGCAAGGTCAAACACAATCGGCGGGCCGTCGGCACGGGGGGCGGCAAACGCGATGGGGTTGGTGCCGAACAGCGGCCGGTCGGCGCCATGGGGCACCACGCAGGTCATGCTGTTGACCACGCTCAGCGCCACCAGGCCTTCTTCGGCGAAGGGTTCGACGTCCGGCCACAGTGCGGCGAAATGATGGGAGTTGTGAATCGCCAGCAAGGCAATCCCGGCGCTGCGGGCCTTGTCCACCAGCAGCGCGCGCGCCGCCTCCAAAGCGGGCTGGGCAAACCCGTTGCCGGCGTCCACGCGCACGAAGCCTGAAGCCACATCCGTCACCTGCGGCACGGCCTGGCCGTCGACCCAACCGCTGGCCAGTGTGCTGAGGTAACCGGGAATACGGAAAATGCCATGGCTATGGGCGCCGTCGCGCTCGGCACTGGCGCAATTGCGGGCAAGGATCGCGGCCACTTCGGGCGAGGTGCCGTGCTTGACGAACAGGCCGTGCAGCAACGCCACCAACGCCTCAAAACCGATGAACGCTGAAGGAGGGTCGACGATCGGGGACTGGGCAGACATCTGTAGCTCCGATTTTATAAGGGCGAGACAACGAGAATGCACACCGCCGATTAAACAACGCGGCCCGTGGCTGCTGTCAACGTCTGCTTCAGCTATGTAACACCCCAGGCATTGCGGCGGCCATTACGGTGACGACTGACAGCCCTGCAGATGGAACGTGCGCCATGGCCCAAGTGAACCCGCCTTACTTTTTCGATGAGCTTCAACGACCGGTCAGTCGCAAGACCCCCTCAGAGCGCGAGCGCACCCTGGGGTTTTCGGTCAAGGACCTGGATTGGCTGCTGACGCTGTATTACGCCACGGACGCGGCGCGCCAGAACAAGGAAGCACGCGGTCACCCAATGAAGGTGGAACGGCTGCTGGTGGCTATCAGCGGCAAACCGGCGATAGTGCTGGCCGGCGCCTTCATCATGAGCCCGACGCCTGACGAGGCAAAAGCCGTGCTCTTCACGCCCTATGGCGGCCTGGAGTTGTTCGACAGCCGGGCCGACCTGCTTGAGGCCGTAGAGGAACGCCTCAAACAGCCCGACCAGCGCACAGAGCTGCTGCAATTTTTGGCCATCGAAGAACGAGATGCCTTGCCGAGCGAGGACACGCTGACGGTGAACACGGCCGCCGTTCCCGGCGCAGTGATGGAGGACCAGCGCCAAGGTATTCTCGACGCCCAGCAAAAAAACGTCGTCGCCCTGCTCGATCAGTTGCGCAAGGTTCCCACCCTGCGCTGGATGCTCGACACGCTGCTCAACATCATGGCCCGGCGTTACTTCCCCAGCCTTGACCAGAGCGACACCCGGGTGGACTTTCTCGGCAAAGTCGCCACCGATGAAGAACATCGGCTGGGTGCCTCCATGCCCCTGCGCGAGGCGTTGCTGCAGTTTTACGTCAGGCAGGGCTGGCCAACGGACCAGAGCCGTACGTTCGCCAATCCGGGCCACGATGCCAGCCACCACACCGTACAGCAACAGGCCAAAGACCAGCAGGACTGGGACAGCCTGGTCGCGCAAACCAGCGGCACCCTCTCGGCGTTGTTGCACAGCCTGCTGCAGACCTACTGGCATGAAGACTACCGCGAGGGTCAGTCACGCCTGCGGTTTTTTGCCCAAGTGATCAGTGACAAGTTTCGCGTCGACTTGCTGTTCAAGCATCTGGATCTGATCGTGAGCACTGAAGAAAGCCAGACGCTGCGCGCGATATTCCTTGCGGACCAGGCCGCGCGCACGGCCTACGCCAGCACCCTGAGTATTGAAAAGGTTCAGGTTCACGCGCCCTACCAACACTACGTCGAACTGGCCAGCACCCTGCTGATCAGCAACTCGCACGCTTATTTGTATACCCAATCGCGAGGTTTGCAGGTACTCGGGAATCTGGAGGAACTGAAGACGATGCTGCAGGCCATGCTCAAGACGGCCGGACATGAAGACGAGCTGTTCAACTTTCTGTCGCTGGATGAGCGCAGCGTGTTTATCGGCATGGATCAGGTGCAAGTCACCGGCAAGCCCGTCGCCGGTGACGTCTTTCAGGACATGATCGAGGACATCGCCGCCAAACAGTTCAGCAACCTTGAGCATGCGCTGGGTCTGTATCGACGCAGCGCCGGCGCCATCAACCTGGGCGCCCTGCTCGACACCGCGCTGGACATTCGCGCCATGCTCGACAGCCGACTGCTGGAGCAGAACGCCGAAGGACATTGGAGCGTGCACCCCGTTACCAGCGGCAACGGACGACCGAGCACGGTGCTGGCGGAGCACGCCAGGCTGCAGCTCGGACGGCTGCGTGTGATGCATGATGCGCTGGCCCTGGAGCGCAGCAAACAGGTGACGCTACGCGATCTGGCCGCCCATGCGCTGGACGCAGAACTGGCCAAGGGGCACACGCACCTGAAAGCCAATGACGTCTATCTCAATACCTACAAAACGGCGGCGCAAGAACGCGAGACTCGCGTGCCTGAAACCTCTCAGGGCATGGTCGAGTACTTTATCGCACGCCTGGCCCGCCAGGCCGACGCCCTGACCGCGTCGGCGATGCGCGGGTTTTATGGCAAGCCTGAAGTGCTCATCGCGTTGAAATTGCCCAATCTGACAGTCGCCAGCTTTAATACGGTCATCGACAAGGTGCTGGGCAGTTTTGTCGACAATGACCTGCGCGCACTCCCCCACCTGCTGATCGAAAACAATCGACCACGTCTGGCCCAGGGTCTGTTCGAGGGGTTGAGCGGCGAAGCGCAACTCAGGCGCCTGTCCGCGACTCTGGCCCCGACACACCTGGCCCTGCTCGGCAGTGTGCTCAACAACGAGAGCATGACCCGGCTGACGCGGCATGGCCTGAACGGCTTTATCCCGGACGCCTGCGGGCTGAGCCTGAACGTCGGCACACACACCGTGCCCCTGGCCAACTGTTTTGTAATGACCGAGCGCGGCGGCATCGACCCCGAGCATTCCGGTGCGGCGGTGCTGTGGACGCCGGGACGCGGCTATGAGGGCTTTACCTCGGTCAAAACCTTGCGCGACAGCCTGGACCGACGATTGCAGGATGCGCATGACCGCTTGCTGTTGGTCGAGCACCTGCCCCCGTCCAAGCGCGCGCCCCATCAGCGTTTTACCCTCGGCCCGCTGCAGCGTATCGACGATCACCTGCTCAACGACCGCCAACGGACGTACAGCCGTCTTGTGCTGGACGAGATCGACCACCTGCTCTCGATGGGGCTGAGTGCACAACGCTTCCAGGATTGCATGGACGCGTTGATCCACCGCGCACCGCCGTCCAACCTGGGCCGCGCCATCAACATCGCCCGCAGCCTGATCAATCAGCAGGCCTTGCCGGTCTGGCTTGGCATGGCCGCGCAGGCAGACCAGCGCCTGCATGTGGAACTGCTCGAACAGTACTGCCTGAGCGCGCCGCAGGAACGCGACTATCTGCACGGCATCACGCCCCTGCGTGACAAGGTCGCAAGCACTTTGAAAACCCTGCTCGCGGCGCGCTTTCCCGAGCAGACGGTAGACCCGGAACACGTGCTGATCGCACCGCGCATCGAGCTTCGCGGCCACACCCAGAGCCTTACCGACTTCGCCCTGCGCCACCTGCCGCAATTGCGCGCCGAGGATATCCGCGCAACGTCGCGCTCTGCCACACCACTGCCGGCCACGCTGGATGGAAACGCTGTGGTGCAGTTGGTGCGGCAGGTGGATGTGAAGAGCCTCTACCAGAGCTTGCTCGGCACCCACCTGAATGGCGACACCGACGACACCCGCGAGCGCCGCCAGCTGTTCTGCCGGCAAATGCCGTGGCAACTGTTGCAGTACGCCCACGAACAAAAGCTTGATGAACGCCTGTCGGATGCAGCCTGGCGCCTGATCCAGCAAGCCTTCGATATGCCCGACGCCGTGGCCCGTGCCGCCGTCAGCGGTGTGAAGGCACTGGTTCGACCGCTGGAGCTGATCGCCACCAAAGGCGCCTCCGTGGTGACGGCCCTGGGCTGCTACCTGATCGGTGCCGAAGCCGACGACCCCTTGGTGCTGTACGCGCCCTATAGCCCCCGGCATGTGTTGAAAGCGTACAAGAATGAAAGCGAGCTGCTGCATGAGTTCACCTCGCCCGGCGCACTGCAGGACTGGGTAATCGGCCAAATGCAGACGGTGCATCAGGCCACCTATCGCAACCTGCTACGTCGGCCAAACTCGGAAATTCGTCTGGGTACGTCGTCTGTCAGCGGCAACCTGCTGCACCGCTTGTTCGACGACAACCGTGAGATGCTCAATCGCATGCTCACCTGTCAATTCACGGCATCGGGGCAACACCTGTGGGACGCAATCAGCAGCCTGCTGACCGAGGAAATCCCCAGGGGCTTGATGTTCATGGCGGGCAAGCTTGCCTACCCCCTCGTCGTGTGGCGCAGCTATGCGTTGTTCAAAACCTCGGCCGAAGACCTTCAACAACATCGCTGGACACGTGCACTCAAGAGCTTTATCGCCGGCGTGGCCGAACTGGCCGCCTTGCGCGGTGAATTGGAAACGGTTTTGCCCGATGCGTCTGCGGCCCAACAGCCGCCGTCGCCGTCGCCGTGGCCGTCGCCCCCTTCGCCCAAGGCGATGACGCTGGACACCTACGCCGTGACGGACCCCGCGCGCACGTGTTTGAAGACGTTCGAAGCCCACGACGTCGCGCTTGACGCCGCGAACCTGGATGCGCAGACCCATACCTACAAAGAGAAGTATGGAACACGCCATTTTGTGCCCGCCGCAGGCAAGGTATACGCCGTGAGCAAAGCCGGTGATCACTGGCGCTTGGGCACCCGCGAGGATCGCGGCCCCTGGATAGAACGCAACGCCAAGGGTGAGTGGGTGCTTGACCTGACCCGACACAACCCGCGCTACGGCAAAATCCTGACCCGTCTCGCCGACCGTTTCTATCCTCCAACGGTCGAGCAGCAAGGCATTAATGTGGAGGCAATTGGCATGCGCGCAATCAACGCCGTATCGAGCTGGAAGGCGCGCTGCATCAACGAGGCTCTGAATGTCGCCACCTATTACACCGTGACCTGCAAACGCAACATTGTGCATTTCGCCCCTACGCGCGACCCCTTGAGCCGGCTGGGGCTGTTTTTCGGCGATATGTTCGGCGTCGTCGCCCTCAGCCCCGACCAATTGGGGCGAATCGAACGACGCATCGATGAAGTGCTCAATGAGCTGGTCAACCCCAGCCTGATCGCGCCCGACTCGATGCGTTTTGTCAGTGGCACCGACCGCTACAACCCGTCGGATGCGTGCGCGTTCATCCTGCCTGCGGATGCGCAACGCAAGATATACCTGATGGACCGCTTTTTCGATCCGCTGCTGGACGTCTATCAGAATCGCCTGAACGCACCGTTCGACATCGCCGCCCATGCACGCGCGGCCACCCTGATTCACGAGATAACCCACATCACTTCTGCCACCGAAGACCTGGCCTACCTCGACACGATGCGACCGTTTGCGGACCTGATCAACGTCAACATCAGCGGGGCTACGCGGCTCAAGACCACGCTGACCGACCTGCGGGAAACCGCGCTGTCGACGCTGACCCCGGCCTCGATGCTGTTCAAGACGTGGGATGAATTCAGTCAGCAGTGGGAGGATTTCGGCAAAAGCAGTTCGAGTGCGTCGCTCAAGGACAAGGTATTGAGCACCACCGGCGCACGAACGTTGCAGGATGCCAGATCAGTGTTCATGAGCAATGTGGACAAACGCATCGACACTATTCTGGCCAATGCCGATTCCATCACCTACCTGATCACCCACCTGGGCCGGGCGTTGGATGCGGGAGCCTGAACAGGCTCCCGGCGGTGTATCAGTCTTTCTGGTCGCGCAGCACGTTGCCCGAAGCGCCGTCGATGCGGGCTTCATACACCACACCATCGGACTTGCGTCCCTTGACTTCCCAATAGCCGTTGTCGTCGGCTTCGGCCGCATAGACTTCGACATAGCCGGCCTTGGTCTTGGCCACCTCGATGGCTTTTTCGATCGGGATCCAGCCGGCGCCCGGCTTATCGGCCAGCGCGGCGCCTGCACTCAGCAGGGCGGACGTTGCACACAGCGCGATGAGGGTTTTCTTCAGCATAGTGGTTACTCCATCGTGGGAAAGACAGACTCAAGTCCTGAGATTTTTAGGTGCGCGCTAACGAGAATAAGTTCCAATTGATGTGCATTCGCCATGATGCTGTTCTCGCGGTCCGCTCGGGGAGGTTAGAATGTGCGAAATCAGGATGAGTCAATGAGCGAAGATTCCGTTTCAGAAGCAGAATATGACGCCATCACCGACGCCGCCGCGCATTGGTGCATGCGCCTGCATGCGGCCGATTGCACCGGCGCCGAGCGCCAGGCGTTCCAGAGCTGGCATGACGCTCATCCACTGCACGCCTTTGAATACGCGGCCATGCTGGAGATCTGGGACGTTGCCGAGCACCTGCCTCGCCCTGAAATCAGCCCTGTCTTGGTGCCCTTCAAACCGCGCAGCCGGTTGCGCGCCTATGCCGTCGCCGCTGCGATTTGCCTGGTGGCGTTGCCGCTGGCGGCATTCACCGGATGGGAAGCCGGCTGGCTACCCAACGCCTATGAACGCTTCGAAACAACCCATGATGTGCGCGTGGTCACCCTGGGCGACGGCAGCCAGGTGGAAATGAACCTGGGCACGCAACTGGTCTACAGCAACTACAAGGACCAGCGCCGGCTGACGCTGAACAGAGGCGAAGCGTTTTTCAAAGTCAGCCATGACAGCGCCCACCCTTTTATCCTGCGGGCCGGCGACGGCCGGGTACGTGTGACGGGCACCCAGTTCAACGTGTGGAAGTATGAAGACCAGGTACGGGTGATGCTGCTCGAAGGCTCGGTGAAGATTTCCAGCGACACGGTGCACGGCAGTGTGCCGCTGACCCCGGGAATGCAGGCCAGCTATCAGCATGGCGATGCAACCCCCAAGGTCCGCGCGATCAACCCGGATGACTCGGCGCTGGCCTGGCGGCAGGGCAAGCTGGTACTCGACAACCTGGCCCTGGCCGATGCGCTGCCCTTGATCAATCGCTACCTGAGCAAACCGGTGATGCTGGCCGATACGCCCACCGGGGCGATTCGCATTGGCGGCATCTACAACATCAATGAGGTCAACAACCTCATCCCTTCCCTGCCCAAGGTACTGCCGGTCTACCTGACCCAGAACCAGGACGGCAACCCCGTACTCAATTCCATTCCGCGTAAAGCCCCCAAGGGCTGAGCCTTTTTTGCCAGCCATTGCGGGTCCGCGTGGGCCCGCGTGTCCATTTTTGAAACACCTCCCCGCCTGCAATCGCCCACCTTGAGCAGATTCGTCGTCGTGCCCTGCGCAGTGTTTCATCCTTGATACAGCTCGCAGGCGGTACGGGCTCTGCTTCATCGCCCGCCCCCTGTTTCACCCCTGAAACAGCAATGCCATCACTTTGCCCACAAAAAACGCTAACCCTTTGAATATAAACATCTAATAAAAAGCGGCACGCCTTCTGCTCTATGCCTGTCAGCGCTGTTTAGGGTCAGCGCGAAGACTAGGGACTGCCACCGTGGACACACACAATTTTGGCTCACTGAGCCTCCTGCTGATTGGCTGCGCACTGAGTGCCGGCGTAAGCCTGCCGGTGCTGGCGTCAGGTGAAGGGGAGATGGTGATCACACGGCAGGTGCAACCTTATGCAATAGGCCGTGAACGCGGTGTCGACCCCTACCCCACCACCGCCAATGCCAATCCATCCGGGCAAGTGCGCGCCGTCACCAACGAACTCAGCGACCACGACATCGCCGGTATCAGCAGCGGCTCCAGCGTTACCCGCAGCGTTATGCCCAATGGCGACCTGAACGGGTTGAACGCAATCGGTGCCGGCAACAGCCTCGGCGTTGCCGGCGCAGCGGGCCAGGGCGGCGGCAGCGGTGGCATCGCGGGGACGGTCAATGGCGCGGTCTCACGCGGCCTGGCACCGCTGAGCAACCTTGGCGGCATGATCGGCGGAGCGATGAAATGAATCGCTTCTGGATACTTCTGAGCGTGCTTGGCTGCTCGGCAGCCATGGCCGACACCACCGGCAACAACGCAACCATCGATAACGCGGGCAAGCACTACAACGGCATGGTCTCGATCAACCAGGCCGCCGGCGACCAACAACAGCTGAGCAACAACCTCGCCATCGCCGTGGGCCGTAACGCCCAGGCCACTGTGTCCGTCACGCAAAAAATCAGCGGCGCCGCCGCCGACCGCTCCCTGAACGCCAACGCTGCGATTCAGGGCAACGCTTTCAGCCAAGGCAACGGTGCACTGAGCGTCAATCAGTCGGCCGGGGCCCAGAACCAGATGATCAATGCCGTGCGCGTCAGCCTCACGAGTGGCCCGCAAAGCATCGACGACAGCGTCATGTCGCAACAGACCGTTGCGCTTGCAACAGACTCGGGATTGACCTCTACCACTGGCAGCCGCCAGGTCGTTACCAGCGACCAGGCCTTCACCGGCAGCCGTGGAGTGGTACAGGTCAACCAGAGCGCCGGGGTGGGGAACCGAGTGGCTAACACCCTGAACGTGCGACTCAACTGATGGAGCTGAGCCGCCTGCCGGACCGTATCAACACTTAAACCACTAATTAGAAGCAAGGAGATACACCATGAAAACCACCACAGCCCTCAAACCACTGGCTTTCGCTCTCGCTGCGCTCATGGCTGTTGCAGCCCAGGCAGGCGGTTACCACGCGCCTACCACCGCTGCTGCAACCACCGTTGACGGCCAGAGCAACAAGGGCAACACCGTCCTCAACGACAAAACCGAAAACAACGCGTCGACCACTGACTCCTACAACCACATCAGCGGCGTGGCCAACGGCAACGTGCTGAGCGGTGACAACAACCAGGGCAAGAACGACGTGGCCATCGTTTCCGGCGATGCTGACTTCGTGTTCGCCAGCACCGGCACCGCGCAGTCCAACGGCGGCAACGTGGCCATCAACGGCGGCTCGCAAAACAATGCCTCGCTCAACAGCAGCGGCAACAATGCTTCCGGCGTGATTCAGCTGAACGCAGCCACCGGCACCTCCAACCAGGGCAGCAACAGCGTTGCCATTGCTTCGGGCAATGGCGACAGCGGCGCAGCCGTTGTGTCCGGCGTGCAGGATGTGTCGGGCAACCTGACCGTGAACCTGAGCAGCGGCCATGGCTGGGGCGCCAAGTCGGTGGTCACCAACAACGCCAGCGTGAACAACTCGCTGAACTACAGCTCCGGCGTGTCGAACTCCAACGTGCTGTCGGGCAGCAACAACCAGGGTCAGAACAACGTAGCAATCACTCGCTTCTGATGCAGATCGGGCCTTGGCAACAAGGCCCCTTTCATTCCAGCGTCCAACAGGTCACCTGATCATGCGCCGCGTTGTTTTTTTCCTTCTGTGCACACTCACCGGCCCGACCTGGGCGGGGCAAATGGCGGTCGTCATGCCCAACGGTGCGGTGGTGTACAAAAAGGTCGAGAGCATCCGCGAGCGCAAGTTCGCCAACCTGGTGGAACAGAAAACCGATTTCAGCTGCGGCGCCGCCGCACTGGCGACCATCCTGCGCCAGGCCTATTGGATGGACGTGGATGAAGACCACATCATCAAGGGCATGCTGGTCAACGCCGACCAGGAGCTGGTGCGCACCCAGGGCTTCTCGATGCTCGACATGAAGCGCTACCTGGAAAGCATCAACATGCGCGCCAAGGGCTATCGCATCGCTCCTGACGTGCTGATCACCGTGAAGGTGCCGGTCGTGGTCCTGCTGGAAATTCGCGGCTACAAGCATTTTGTGGTGTTGCAGCGGGCCGACAAGGAGTGGGTGTACATCGGCGATCCGGTCCTGGGCAACAAGCGCTACGCCAGGGACGATTTCGTCAAGGGCTGGAATGGCATCGTGTTCGCCGTGATCGGTGAAGGTTATGACAAGACCAACGCCCTGCTCACCCCGCGTGTGCCGCTGACCGCCAGGAACCAGTTCAACGCGTTCAGCCCGGTACGCGACAGCGAATTGATGGAATTCGGTTTTATCCAGAGCGACTTCTTCTAGAAGCGCAATAAGGGGCAGGACGCTCCAGGAGCACACGATGAACACTTTCCGTTGGTTGACGGTCATCTGCCTGGCCGCCGCTGCACCGGCGCATGCGTCCTCGGCGTTCAAGCCGATCGAGCTCAAGGACGCTGAAATGGCCGACCTGCGCGGGCGTTATGTGATGCCGGGGCGCATTGTCAGCTTTGGCATCGTCATGAGCAGCACCTGGACCAACGCCGCCGGCGCCACCGTGACCGGCAGCGCGGCCATGCAGGTCAATGCGTCCACCGTCACCCCGCAATTTTATGTGCAGATCTCCGGTAACGATGGCACGGGCGGCGGCAGGCAGCCTGAAGGCAGCGGCACGGTCACAGGTGGCGCGGGCCTGGGCACCGGCCAGGGCGTGGTGCAGAGCGTTCGCGCGGCCGGAGACGGCAACACGGCCACCAACGGCGTGGATATCAATGTGAGCAAGAACGGATTGGCCCCGGCCAACTACGCGCAGTCCGGTCAGGCGTTGCTGGCGGGCCAACCGGTTACCGGTGGCACGGCGGCAGGCCAGGTGACAGTGAGCGCGAACAATGGCGGGCTGCAAATGGCGCTCCAGGCCAGCAGCAACCAGGGCAATGTCGTGCAACAGATCGGCGCCGGCAACGTGCTGCAAGGCACCGTCATTCAAGGCAACGGCAATGCCGTAAACAACCTGACCCAACTCAATGTGGTCATGGGCAACAACGGTTTTAACAACGTCACGCAGAACCTCAACCTGGATCAACTCAAGGGCCTTCGCCCCTCCGGTTATTGAACTTCGCTGAGCCTTCGACACTTTCGCATCAAAAAATGGGACGGCTTATTTCATGCATCGATCTGTATCACTACGTGCCGTGGTTTGCTTGAGTACACTCCTGCCCGCCTCCGTGCTCTATGCCGCACCGGACGCTGATATCGAAACACTGAAACAGGAACTGCTGGAGCTCAAGCAACGCTATGAAGTGCAGCAAAAAGCACTGGCCGTACTGGAGCAACGTGTTAGGCAAGTAGAAGATCAACCCGCAACACCCGCCCCCAAACGCTTGGCCAAATCCCCTGCCGACTTCCAGAAAGGCGGCGCCACCGTGGCCGGCCATACGCCAGGCGTGGGTGCGGCGGCGGCCTCCGGCGGCGCGGGCGGTGGCAGTTCCTACGGGCAAAACCTCAAGGACGACTCGGCCCCGGCGCAAAGTGTGAGCAACCTGTACAACGAAGCCAGTGGATTTTTCGGCAACGGCAGGTTCAGTCTGGAAACCGGCATCACTTACGCGCGCTACGATGCACGCCAATTGTCCCTCAACGGCTTTCTCGCGCTGGACTCGATCTTCCTCGGCAATATCAACCTGGACCGCATCAAGTCGGACAGTTGGACCCTGGACCTGACCGGGCGCTACAACCTGGACAACCGCTGGCAGTTCGACCTGAACGTGCCGGTGGTGTACCGCGAATCCACCTACCAGTCGGGCGGCGCCGGCGGCAGCTCCACCGCCATGTCGGAAGGCTCGGTGACCCGCGACCCGACCATCGGCGATGTCAACGCCGGCGTCTCCTACAAGTTCCTCGACGAAAGCGCCCACCTACCCGATGCGGTGGTGTCGGTGCGGGTCAAGGCCCCGACCGGGGCAGACCCGTATGGCATCAAGCTGATCCCGAAACCGGGCAACGACAACCTCGCCATTCCGGAGAGCCTGCCCACCGGCAATGGCGTGTGGTCAGTGACACCCGGCATCTCGCTGGTCAAGACCTTCGATCCGGCGGTGCTGTTCGGTTCGCTGTCCTACACCCATAACTTCGAAGACTCGTTCAGCGACATCAGCCCCAACGTCAACCAGAAAGTCCCCGGCAAGATCCAACTGGGCGACAGCTTCCAGTTCGGCGTGGGCGTGGCGTTCGCGTTGAACGAGAAGATGAGCATGTCGTTCTCGGTGTCCGACGTGATACAGCGCAAAAGCAAGGTCAAGCAGAGCGGGCAGGATTGGCAGTCGGTGGTGTCCAGCGATGCCAACGCGGGCTATTTCAACGTGGGCATGACGATTGCGGCCTCGGATAACCTGACCATCGTGCCGAACCTCGCGATCGGCATGACAGACGATGCGCCGGACTTTACGTTCAGCCTGAAATTTCCGTATTACTTCTGATAGCAGCAATTGTGGCTTCTGTTAGCCACAACCTCTCACCCCTGTGGCGAGCAGGCTTGTCCTGCGTTGGGCTGCGCAGCAGCCCCAAAACCAGGCCCTGAGCCGTATCAGGTACACCGCGTTTTGCTGGAGTGGGGGCGCTTCGCACCCCAACGCGGGGCAAGCCCGCTCGCTACGGAAAACCCGCTTAACCGCGACAAGCCCGCTAGCCTCAGGGTTTGGACGTGGAGTGGGCTAGGCCTAGCGAATCTGGTGCTTGTGCAATAACCGGTAAAACGTAGGCCGGGAAATGCCCAGCACCCGTGCGGCAATGCTCAGATTATCGCTGTGCCGGTTGAGCACGTCGCATAACGCCTGGCGTTCGGCGCGGTGCTTGTAGTCTTCCAGGGTGGCCATGGCTGGCGACACTGCCCGCTTGCCCAGCAAGCCGAGGTCGGTGGCCTCGATCTGGCGGCCTTCGGCAAGCACCAGGCCTCGGCGTACGCGGTTGGCCAGTTCACGCACGTTGCCCGGCCAGGGATGCTGCCCCATGGCAACCAGCGCCTCTTCGCTGAAACTGCGCGGGCGGCGGCCGGTTTCCTGACTGTAGAAGCGCGAAAAGTGGTTGGCCAGCATCGCGACGTCACCGTGCCGTTCGCGCAGCGGCGCAGTGGCCACTTGCAGCACGTTCAGGCGGTAATACAGGTCTTCGCGAAAAGTGCCCTTGGCCACCGCCGCTTCGAGGTCGACGTGGGTTGCCGCCAATACCCGCACATCCACCGGGATCGGCTGGCTGCCACCGACGCGCTCGACCTGCTTTTCCTGAAGAAAACGCAGCAGGTTCGCTTGCAGTTCCATCGGCAGGTCGCCGATTTCATCGAGAAACAGGGTGCCGCCATTCGCGGCTTCGATGCGGCCGATCTTGCGCTGATGGGCGCCGGTAAACGCACCTTTTTCATGGCCGAACAGTTCGGACTGGATCAGGTGCTCGGGGATCGCGCCGCAGTTGATCGCCACGAATGGCCTGGCATGCCGCTGGGATTGGCGGTGCAGGGTTTTGGCGACCAGTTCCTTGCCGGTGCCGCTGTCACCGCGAATCAGCACCGGGGACTCGGTGGGCGCCAACTTCGATAACAATTTGCGCAGTTCGCGGATCGCCCGGCTGTCACCGAGCAATTCGTGCTCGGGTCCGTCCACCGGCGTGTTGCCCTTGCCGCGCAGGCGCGCCATGCCGAACGCACGGCCGAGGATGACCTGCACCCGCGACACATCGAACGGCAGGGTATGGAAGTCGAAAAACCACTCACAGACAAAATCGCCAACGTTCTGCAGGCGCAACACGTCTTGATCGAGCACGGCAATCCACTCGGTGCCGCTGCGGCTGATCAGTTCCTTGACGGCTTCGGGCCGCTCCAGGTGATACGGCTGCAAACGCAACAAGCCGATATCACAGGAGCGGTCGCCTACCGCTTCCAGCGCGCAGCTGTCCACGTCCCAGCCGGCGGCGCGCAAACCGGGCAGCAGGCCGTGACAATCTTCACAGGGGTCAACCACAAGCAAGCGTCGCTGAACAGGTGTAACAATCATGACTATTCCTTGGCGTCAAAATTGTTAATTTTATTTATAAACAAGGGGTTGGGACGCCTGATCACAGGCTATCAATTTATTGACGAACGCTATGTAACATTTCGCTATAAGTGCGGGCAAAAAGCCATCCTTCGCCTGCACAGCACCTCGCCGTAAAAATTAATTACGTCAGTATGTGACCCATACCCGGGCATCGTGCATCAGTACAAGTAACCCACCGCACGGTCAGCCCAACCGCCGGTGCTGACTTGAATGGGCATACAGAGAGAAGACTTACATGAACGCCCCGCTCCGCATCAACGAAGCTCTTTTGATCGCAGACCGTGCCTTCCAGCCCTTTCAGTGCGTGGCCTGGCATGACGGCGTTGGCGCCCTCAGCCTGAGCGTCATCGACCGCACCAACACCCGCATCGGCAGCCGGCAGCTGTCGTCGAGCGCTTACACTGATCCTGCGCAACTGGAAGATCTGTTGCTGCAGGCCCGCGCCGAACTCGACGAACATGGCTATCAGTTGCAATCCTGGGCGATGCCCAAGTAAGACGACGCACTTGACGGGCGATCACTGCACCCAGTGATCGCCCGTTGCGCTTTTTCAGGACAGTGAGCGTGGCGCGAGAATAAAGCGTTCGAACGCTTCCGCCGCGCCGTCTTCCAGATTGCTGCCGGTGACGACAGTGGCCTGGTGTTTGACGGTTTCCTCGGCCTGGCCCATGGCAATCGACAACCCGGCCACATGAAACATGGCCGGGTCATTGCCGCCGTCGCCGATGGCGGCGGTTTGCGCAAGCGGCACCCCAAGGTGGGCCGCCAGGGTCTTCAAGGCCTCACCCTTGTTGGCCAGCATCGCCGTCACATCCAGGTAAACCGGTTGCGAACGCGACACCTGGGCCAGACCTTCTACCTTGGGATGCAACTGCGCTTCCAGCTCCACCAGCAATCGGGTGTTGTTGCTGGCCGCGACAATCTTGTCGACCCGATCCAGATACGGCTCGAAACTCTCCACCACGATGAGGCCATAGCCCAGCCCTTGGGCCTCGCGCGGCTCCATTGGCCCGGGCGGATCACGCCGCAACCAGTCACCGTCGGCGAATACCCAGACCTCCACGTCCGGCTCGGCCGAGAACAGCGCCAGGGCAATCAGCGCCGCCTCCGCCGGCAAGTGGTGGGCAACCAGGATGCTGCCATCGGGGTTGATCAGCGTGCCGCCGTTGAAGCCCGCCACTGGCACATCAATGCCGAAGGCCTCGATCAGGTGATGCATGGCCTTGGGCGGTCGGCCACTGGCCAGGCTGAAAAACACCCCGGCCTCGCGCAGCGCCCGCACCGCATCGGCGGTGCGCTGGCTGAGGCGGTGGTCCGGATGCAGCAAGGTGCCGTCCACGTCACTCAGGATAAAACGGATGGGATGGATCGCGGCGTCACTCATCCGAGGCGGTGCCAGGTGCGACCGTCGCGGGCCAGCAGTGCATCGGAGGCGGCGGGGCCGTCCTCGCCCGCCTTGTACGTCTGGATGCCGTCGTCCTGCTGCCATGCGTCGAGGAACGGCTGCACCGCACGCCAGCCGTTTTCGATGTTGTCGGCCCGCTGGAACAGGGTCTGGTCGCCGGTCATGCAGTCGTAGATCAGGGTTTCGTACCCGGTCGACGGCTGCATCTCGAAGAAGTCCTTGTAGGCAAAGCCCAGCTTGATGTTGGCCATGTCCAGGGTCGGGCCGGGCTTTTTCGCCAGCAAGTCGAACCACATACCCTCGTTGGGCTGGATCTGGATTTTCAGGTAGGTGGGCTTGAGTTCATCCACGTCGGTGTCGCGAAACTGCGCGTAGGGCGCAGGCTTGAAGCAGATCACGATTTCGGTGTCACGCACGCTCATGCGCTTGCCGGTGCGCAGATAGAACGGCACGCCGACCCAGCGCCAGTTGTCGATCATCACCTTGAGGGCGACAAAGGTCTCGGTGCTGCTGTCGGGCGCCACGTTGTCTTCTTCGCGATAGCCGGGCAGCGACTTGCCGCCGATTTCGCCAGCGGTGTACTGCCCGCGCACAGAGTTGGCCCGCGCATCTTCCAGCGACCAGGGCCGCACGGCGCCGATCACCTTGGCCTTTTCACCGCGTACCGCGTCGGCACCGAAGGCCGCTGGCGGTTCCATGGCGACCATCGCCAGCAACTGGAACAGGTGGTTGGGCACCATGTCGCGCAGGGTGCCGGTTTTCTCGAAGAAATTACCCCGCGTTTCCACGCCGACGGTCTCGGCGGCGGTGATCTGCACGTGGTCGATGTAATGGTTGTTCCAGAACGCTTCGAACAGCACGTTGGAAAAACGGCTGATCAGGATGTTCTGCACCGTCTCCTTGCCCAGGTAATGATCGATGCGATAGATCTGCTTCTCGCTCATCACCTTGAGCAGGCACGCGTTAAGCGCTTCGGCAGTGGCCAGGTCGGAGCCGAACGGCTTCTCGATGACCACGCGGCGAAAGCTCTCGTCGGTTTCCGTCAACAAACCGGCGCTGCCCAGGCGCTGCACCACTTCACTGAAGAAGCGCGGTGCAGTGGCCAGGTAGAACACCGCATTGCCGGTGCCGCTCTCGGCGATTTTCTTGCCGATGTCGGCGTAGGTGCTGTCGTCGAGGAAGTCGCCCTCGACGTAGCTGATGCCTTTGGCCAACTGCGCCCACAGCTCGGGGTCGAGGGCATGCTCGGCATTGCCCTTGACCTTGCTCGCGGCTTCGGTGCGAATGAAATCCTCGAGCTTCTTGGCGAAGTCGGCGTCACTGATGGCGTTGTGATCAACGCCGACAATGCGCAGACCATCGCCCAGCAAGCCGTCACGGCTGAGGTTGTACAACGCCGGCATCAGCAGGCGCTTGACCAGGTCGCCATGGGCGCCGAACAGGAACAATGTCGTGGGCGGTGCGGGTTCGGCCTCTGGTTTCTTGCCGTTGGCGGTCATTTTTTGGAAGTCTCCACGTGACCACCAAAGCCGAAGCGCATGGCAGAGAGCATTTTGTCGCCGTAGGTACTTTGCTGACGCGAGCGGAAGCGCGCGAACAGCGAGGTGGACAGCACCGGAACCGGCACGGCCTGTTCCATGGCGGCTTCGATGGTCCAACGGCCTTCGCCGCTGTCGGCAACGGAACCCGAGTAACCGTCGAGCTTCGGGTCAGTAGCCAGTGCGTCGGCGGTCAGGTCCAGCAACCACGACGACACCACGCTGCCCCGGCGCCAGACTTCAGCGATGTCAGCCACGTTGAGGTCAAAGCGCTGATCCTGGGGCAGATTGTCCGAGTTCTTGGTCTTGAGGATGTCAAAGCCTTCGGCGAACGCTTGCATCATCCCGTACTCGATGCCGTTGTGGATCATCTTGACGAAATGCCCGGCGCCCGCAGGCCCGGCGTGGATATAGCCGTGCTCGGCGCGTGGATCGGCGCTGGCGGAACGGTCCTTGGTACGCGGGATGTTGCCAACGCCCGGGGCCAGGCTTTTGAAGATCGGGTCGAGGCGCTGCACGGTCTCGACGTCGCCGCCGATCATCATGCAATAGCCGCGCTCCAGGCCCCAAACGCCGCCCGAGGTGCCCACGTCCACATAATGCAGACCCTTTTCCGCCAGGGCCTTGCCACGGCGCACGTCGTCCTTGTAGTTGGTATTGCCGCCGTCGATGATCACATCACCGTCTTCGAGCAGCTCGCTCAACTCATTGATAGTGTCTTCGGTCGGGTCGCCTGCCGGCAACATGACCCACACGGCGCGAGGCTTCTGCAGCCCGGCCACCAGGGCTTTCACGTCGGCGACACCCGTGGCGCCCTCCTCGCTCAAGCCTTTGACGAATGCTTCGTTACGGTCGTAAACAACGGTGGTATGCCCATTGAGCATCAGGCGCCGCGCAATGTTACCGCCCATGCGGCCTAGTCCAATAATCCCCAGTTGCATGTGCTGATGCTCCTAACTGCTAAAAAATGTGTGACATAGTTTATAGCGCAATGAGGCTAATGAGGGTTAGTCCAGAGCGGATACCTGGAGTTTCATGCTAAAAAAGATGCCAGCGTTTCACCATCACGGCAGCAAAAGTCACACGACCGCCAAAAATAAAAAAGTTCCATTGGTGTGAAAAAGAATTCAGAATTGCTTCCGACTGATGCCGAGAACTCCAATTCTGCGTTCCGGCACCGCGATCTACCGGCTATTTGCGAGGCAAGCAATGAGCACAGCACAGATGTCCCGTCCGCCACAGACTCTCTACGTCAGCATCCGTCGCGATGAATTGCGCCAGTTGAAGGACGAACGCGATCAATTGCAGCAGGAAGTCCTGCGTTTGCGCTCGCATCTGCAAGGCCAGCTGGAACAGACCTCCGCCGCCCGCCCCGCGCTGTGCTGAATCGCGCTGTAAGATAATGCTTACAGATCGCTGACAAAGTTTTCACACGCTCTCCCCGATACTCCCCGCCCGAAGGGCTGCCCCATGCAAGGGCGGCCTCTGTTTGCGCGCGTTCCTGCGCGCCAGCTGAAAATAATTGGGTTGGAGTGTTGGATGGCGATGTTCAAGCGCGGCACTGCGTCTGCGAAAGGCTTTGATTGGGCCGGCTTCGGTTGGCTGTTTCTGTTCTTCTGGTACTTCTCGGGTATTACCCAACTGCTGATCCAGCTGACCGGCACTTCCGGCTTCAGCGGGTTCCGCCAGGCCTTCTTCATGAGTGCGCTGTGGCTGGCGCCGATGCTGCTGTTCCCGCGCCGCACGCGCCTGCTGGCAGCCTTGATCGGTGTGGTGCTGTGGGCATGTTCCATGGCCAGCCTGGGTTATTTCTTCATTTACCAGCAGGAATTTTCCCAGAGCGTCATCTTCATCATGTTCGAATCGAACATCTCTGAAGCCGGCGAGTACGCGACCCAATATTTCGCCTGGTGGATCGTGCTGGCGTTTATCGCCCATACCGCCTTCGCCGTGTTTTTGTGGACCCGCCTGCGCCCGGTGTATCTGCCGCGCGGGCAGTCGATGCTGGCGGCCGCTGCCATCGTGCTGGCGGTGGTCGGTTACCCGCTGGTCAAGCAGATCGCCACCAGCGACAACATGGAACAGGCCATCGACCGTTTTGAAACCCGCATCGAGCCGGCCGTACCGTGGCAGATGATCGTGGCCTACCGTCGTTACACCGAACAACTGGATAACATGCAGGGCATGCTCACCAGCGCCAGCCAGATCCCACCGCTGAAAAACCTCAAGGACAACAACGCCGGCCAGCCGTCGACCCTGGTGCTGGTCATCGGCGAGTCGACCAATCGCCAGCGCATGAGCCTCTACGGCTACCCGCGCAACACCACGCCGGAACTCGACAAGCTGCGTGATCAATTGGCGGTGTTCGACAACGTCATCACCCCGCGCCCCTACACCATCGAGGCGCTGCAACAGGTGCTGACCTTCGCCGACGAAGAAAACCCCGACCTGTACCTCAAGACCCCATCGATTGTCAGCGTGATGAAGCAGGCCGGCTACAAGACCTACTGGATCACCAACCAGCAGACCATGACCAAGCGCAACACCATGCTCACGACCTTTTCCGAACAGGCCGACGAGCAGGTGTATCTCAACAATAATCGCAACCAGAACGCCCGCCAGTACGACGGCGACGTACTGGAGCCCTTCGCCAAGGCCATGGCCGACGGTGCCGAGCGCAAGTTCATCGTGGTGCATCTGCTGGGTACGCACATGAGCTACCAGTACCGCTACCCGCCAAGCTTTGACAAGTTCACCGACCGCCAGGGCGTGCCCAAGGGTGTCAGCGATGCCCAGTTGCCCACGTACAACAGCTACGACAACGCGGTGCTGTACAACGACTTCGTGGTGTCGAGCCTGATCAAGGACTACGCCAAGAGCGATCCCAATGGCTTCTTGTTGTACCTGTCGGACCATGGCGAAGACGTGTTCGACTCCGCAGGCCACAGCACACTGGGTCGCAACGAAGCAAAGCCGACCGCGCCGATGTACACCATTCCGTTCATGGCTTACGCCTCGCCCAAATGGCGCGAAAGCCACAACTGGAATTTTGCCGGCGACCTGCAACGCCCTTACAGCAGCTCACAGTTGATTCACACCTGGGCCGATCTGGCCGGGCTGAGCTTCGACGAATGGGACCACAGCAAAAGCCTGGTGAGTGACAGCTTTACGCCACGCCCGCTGATGATCGGCAATCCCTACGAGACCAAGCAAAAGGGCTTGATCGACTTCAGCCTGATCAAGCCGAAGAAGACCGAGCCGAACGAGGTGGTGCTCAAGTAGCCTCTGAAACAAGAAGATAACAATCATTCTCGTTTAAACCTAAAGTTGCGCGACTCCTTTCGTCTTTGAGCCAAGGCCTTTTTTATCGAAAAGGCTACAAAGAAAAAAGGAGTCTGCCGCAATGCTTTCGCCCTTCACCCGCTCCATCACCCTCACCCTCGGCCTCTTCGGCAGCGTGCTCAGCCCTGAGCTGCTGGCTGAAACCGATCCCGAGCAAGCGTCGCCCACAGCACTCGAACTGGCCGCCATCAGCGTCACCGCCGAGGACCCGGGCACCAATACCGAGCACACCGGTGCCTACACCACCGGGGCCATGAGCACCGCCACGCGCCTGAACCTGTCCATCAAGGAAACCCCGCAATCGGTCTCGGTGGTCACCCGCCAGCAGATGGACGACTTCAACCTCAACACCCTGACCGAAGCGTTGCGCCAGACCACCGGCGTCGTGGTGCAGCACTATGACTCGGACCGCCCCGCCTACTCTGCACGCGGCTATGGCATCACCAACTTCCAAGTCGACGGGATGCTCAATACCTTCGGCTACATGAAGTCCGATGCCGACACCATCATTTACGACCGAATCGAGGTGGTACGCGGCGCCACCGGCTTGACCACGGGCGCGGGCGACCCCTCGGCCACCATCAACATGGTGCGCAAGCGTCCGACCGACCAATGGCAGGCTAAAGCCGGGGTGAGTGCCGGCAGTTATGACAACTACCACAGCTACGTGGACGTGGGCGGCCCGCTGGCCTTTGACGGCAGGCTGCGCGGGCGCGGCGTGCTGGCCTACCGCGACAGTCAATCACACCGTGACAACTACAGGCTGGAGCGCATCGTGGGTTACGGCATTCTGGAAGGCGACCTGAGTGACGACACGGTGCTTGCGGTGGGCTATGACTACCAGGACAAACAGGTGCAAGGCACCTCCTGGGGCACCGTGCCTTACTGGAACAGCCAGGGCGGCAAGGCCGGGTTGTCACGCTCCACCAACATGGCTGCGCACTGGAGCTCCTGGCCGCTGACCGACAAGACCACCTTCGCCACCCTCGATCACCGGCTCGGCGGCGACTGGCGCGTCAAAGCCGCCTACACCCATCGGCAAAGCGACACGGACGGCAAGGTGTACTACGGCGGCGCAGGCTTCCCGAATGCAGATCGCAGCGGCATGGAGGCCTGGACCAGTCGCATGGTGGGCACCTCGAGGATGGACGTGTTTGACTTCAACCTGTCCGGCACCTATTCACTGCTGGGTCGTCGGCATGAAGTGATGATGGGCTACGGCCAATCCCAGCAGAGGGACGCCTCCCCGCATCAACGCGACCTGATAGAGGGCGACTACCGCACCATCCAGGACTGGAAACACATGGGTGGCATCGGCAAGTTCGCCGATGTGACAACCGGCCTCAAGGGGGAGCACAGCCGCAAGCAGCAGCAAGCCGGCTACCTGGCCACGCGATTGAGCCTCACCGACCGCCTGCATGCGGTACTGGGCAGCCGTTACGGCAGTTGGGAAATCGAAACGTCCTCCCCTCAGTACGACGCCAATGACCAATGGATCAAGTCCGACAAAACCCGGCAGACCCACAACGATATGTGGACGCCCTACGCCGGCCTGCTTTATGACCTGACCCCGGAGTACACGGTCTACGCGAGCTACACCGATATTTTCAAACCCCAGGACGCGCGCGATGCCAACCGCAAATACTTGGAACCCATCGTCGGCAGCAATTATGAAGTGGGCCTCAAAGGCAGCCTGCTCAATGAGCGCCTGAATCTCGCCACCGCGTACTTCTGGAGCACCCAGGACAACGTCGCGGAGCTCGACGACTCGGTGCCGCCGGATCCGAGAACCAAAGAGTCGTTTTATACATCAGGCGGCAAGGGCAACAAGGTACGCGGGTTCGAAGTGGAACTGGCCGGTGAAGTGATGCCCGACTGGAACATCACTGCGGGCTACACCTACACGCATTCGGTGAACGGCGAGGACCGCCGCAATAACAGCGAGCAACCGTTGAACCTGCTGCGGCTGTCAAGTGCGTATCGGCTGCCGGGCGCGTGGCGCCAGTTGACGGTCGGGGGTGCCTTCAACTGGCAGAGCGAGACCTACGCCTGGAGCAACAGGCCGACCGGCGAGCGCGACGCTCAGGGCAATCGCATCACCACGCGAGCGAAGATCACTCAGCAGGCTTACTCGTTGGTTAACCTGATGTCCCGCTACCAGTTCAACGAGCACGTTTCGGCGTCGCTTAACGTCAATAATCTATTTGATAAAAAATACTATGAACGCGTTGGCTTTTATAACGGTGTGCATTGGGGCGACCCACGTTCGATCACGTTGGCGATGGACTGGAAACTCTGAGCCCGGCGCCGGCAAAGTTAACAACACCGTTAGTGTTTAAATGTTTCTCGCGTTAATTTCCACTTAATTGAATCGTCCCACAATCGCCCCATGACTTCGCTCAGGGACCGAACGAATAACGATCACTCTTAATGGGAATACCGCAATGAAACTGTCGACCTTGATGCTGGCCAGCCTGATGACCCTGACCTCTGCCGCCGCCTTTGCAGAGGGCGGCTCGGAGCGCTTGAGGCAGTTCTATGAGGACTTCGCCTTTATGCAACAAAAGACCCAAGGCACCGCCGATCAAACCGCTTCCGCTGACGGCAGGACATTAAAAGCCGATACCGACGAACAACAGCAGCCAAACATTTAATTAACGTTTAGTTAATCTGCACTACCCGTTACCACTGTGCTCCTTTGGCAAGCGGTTTATTGGGCGCCATTTAATGGCGCCCTTTTTTTGCCACTTATTTATTAAAGCGGTTTATTCCAGAACAGCATGCGGCCATTGGCCGGATCGAACATTGAATCATCGAAGCCAAACTTTCGATAGGCCGACTGTGCCACTTCATTGCCTTCCAGCACTTCCAGAGTGATCTTGCAGCAGCCACGCTGACGAGCGATTTCCTCGACCTTTTGCAGCATCTTCTGACTCAACCCCAGGCCGCGAAACGCTTCCATCACCGCCACATCGTGGACGTTGACCAGCGGGCGGCAGGCAAAGGTGGAAAAACCTTCAAAACAATTGACCAGACCGGCAGGCTCACCGCCCACAAACGCCAGCACGCTGAAAGCATGGGGGCGTTTGGCCAGTTCGGCCGGCAATTGTTGCAGCAGGTCGGCGGGCAGGCTGTGCCCACCGCCCATGGGGTGTTCGGCGTAATGGTTGAGTACCAGCGCAATCGCCTCGGCGTGCACAGGATTGGTGTAACTGGCTTGCAGCACCAGGATGTCAGGGGTGTCCATCAGCTTCCTCGATCACGACAGCAAGGGAATCGGCTCCCTTTGAGGGCATCGATTGTAAGCGCGGAGTCAGCAGCGGATGAAGGAGATTTACTACAAAGGCATGTAAGAACAAGCGAAGGTTGCGCAGCGAAAAATCTGTCATAGGCCAAAACGCTGCCATTGCATCTCCTGCAGTCGGCTCAGCGTCCGTCGAAACGGAAACGCCAGATAACCTTCGGTATAAAGACGCTCCAGCGGCACCTTCGCCTCAATGAACAGCGGCACCTTGCGGTCATAGCACTCATCCACCAGGGCAATGAAGCGACGCACGCTATCGTCGTGCACCGACAACTGCGGCAGTTCGCGATCCCCCGCCGCCACGCGCATGGCGGCATCTTCAGTGCCTCGTGCAATGCGCCCCGGACGCTGTTGTGCGCTGAGGCTGGGCACCTCGCCCAGCAGAATTGCTTTGAAACGGTCACACAACAGCATGAAGTCCATCGCGGCCAGAGGTTGCTCGCACAGGTCGGCATAGCGGCACCACAGCACCGTGTCACTGGCCTGCACTGTCACGATCGAACGATGCCCGACGCTGATCGCCCCACCGCCGGATGCTGGCACGTCGCTCAATGCCTGGAACACCGCCGCCAGCGCATCAGCCTGATTCACCCAGTAGCGCTGCACCTCCACGCCAGGGTGCAAACGATGATCCTCGCCGCCGTCCACGGCCACCACCTGCATATGCTGCTTGATCGCCGCAATGCCCGGCAGGAAACGCTCACGGTTGAAGCCACCGGCGTACAACTGGTCAGGCGGCTGGTTGGAAGTGCACACCACTACCACGCCGTGCTCGAACATCACCTGAAACAGACGGCCAAGAATGATCGCATCGCCAATGTCATTGACGAACAACTCATCGAAACACAGTACCCGCACAGCCTGGCTGAGTTCCCGGGCCAGCGCCTGCAAGGGATCGGGAATGCCGGTGAGCTGAAACGAGCGCTGATGTACCCAGCCCATGAAGTGATGGAAGTGCTGACGCCGCGCAGGCACCCGCAGGCTTTGGTAAAACCGGTCCATCAGCCAGGTCTTGCCACGGCCCACCGGGCCCCAGAGGTACACGCCAGTGATCGGCGCGCGGCCCTGGTGCAAGGCCTCATGGCAGGCCTGCAGCGCCCCGACCGCCCGGCGCTGGGCTTCATCGGAGACGAAGCCCTCTTCGGCAATGGCGTGTTGGTAGGACGCCAGGGGCGATTCGAACGTCATGGATACCTGCCCTGACCACACCGGAGTTTGCCTGTTCTATGGGAACGCTACGCCAGGCTCTTGCTGACCACCTCGAACACATCGCTGGACAGCTCACCGCAACCCCGAATGCGCTCCAACTCGGCCTTCATCAGCGCCTGGCGCGCAGCATCGTATTTGCGCCAGCGCGTCAGCGGCGCCAACTGGCGCGAAGCGATCTGTGGGTTCAGCGTGTTCAGCTCGATCACCAGGTCCGCCAGGAAGCGGTAGCCCGAACCATCGACGGCATGGAAGTTGACGAGGTTCTGCCCGGCAAACGCACCGATCAGGGCGCGTACCTTGTTCGGGTTCTTGATGGTGAACGCCGGATGCTGCATCAGCGCATTGACCCGTGCCAGCCCGCCCGGGAGGGTGCTGCCGGCCTGCACGCTGAACCACTGGTCCATGACCAGCGGGTTGTCCTTGAAGTTCTCGGCAAACACCGCCAACGCCTGTGCCTTCTCCGCCTCGAAGGGCGAGTTCACCAGCACCGCCAGTGCGGTCAGGCGCTCGGTCATGTTGTCGCTGGTATCGAATTGATCCAGGGTGGCCGCCAGCACTTGCGGCTTGCCGCTGAGCATCAGGTACGACAGCGCGATGTTCTGCAATGCGCGACGGGCAAAGTGCTCGGCCGCCGCGACATACGGCGTCTGCCGGGACAGCTCGCGATTGGCCTGATAACGCAGCCACAGGCCTTCGAACAGGTTGTCCGCCAGTTGCTTGCGCGCGAACTCACGGGCGGCGTGGATCGCGTCCACATCGGCCACGTCGCTGATTTCCGCCAGATACGCTTCGCCGGGCAGCGAGAGCATTTCGGCGACCATGGCCTGATCCAGGCTTTCATCACTCAATACCGAGCGCAGCGCGTCGATCAGGCGTTGATCCAGCTTCAGCGGCTGGCCGGCCTGGTGCTGGCCGATCAGTTCCTGCAATACCTGCACCGACAGTTGCTGGCCGGCATCCCAGCGGTTGAAGCCATCGCTGTCGTGCTGCATCAGAAACATCAACTGGTCGCGGCTGTACGCAAAGCTCAGTTTCACCGGTGCCGAGAACCCACGCAGCAGCGAAGGCAAGGGCTGTTCGGCGATATCGACGAAGGTGAAGGTCTGCTCGGCTTCGGTCACCGAAATCACCCGCGACGTGGCGCCGGCGGTTGCTTCGCCCGCCAGGCGCAGCGCAATACCTGCACCCTTGCCGTCCAGCAGGCCCAGTTCCACCGGAATCACGAACGGCAGTTTTTCCACCTTGTCCGGCGTCGCCGGGCAGGTCTGGCGGAACGTCAGGCTGTAGGTATTGGCCACCGCATCAAAGGCTTCGCTCACCGCCAGACGTGGCGTACCGGCCTGGCTGTACCAGCGCTTGAACTGGCTGAGGTCGGCGCCGTTGGCGTCTTCCATCGCCTTGATGAAGTCATCGCAGGTTACCGCCTGGCCATCGTGGCGCTCAAAGTACAGGTCGCTGCCTTTGCGGAAACCCTCGGCGCCGAGCAGAGTGTGGATCATGCCGACCACTTCCGAACCCTTTTCGTACACGGTGAGGGTGTAGAAATTGGAGATCTCGATAAAGCTGTCCGGACGCACCGCGTGGGCCATGGGGCCGGCGTCTTCAGCGAACTGGTGCGTGCGCAGGTAGGCCACATCCTGGATACGCTTGACCGTGGCCGAGTTCATGTCGGCGGAGAAGCCCGAGTCGCGGAACACGGTGAAGCCTTCCTTGAGCGACAGCTGGAACCAGTCGCGGCAGGTGACGCGGTTGCCCGACCAGTTGTGGAAGTATTCATGCGCGACGATGGCTTCGACGCGCTGATGCGCGGCGTCGGTGGCCGTTTCGGCGCGAGCCAGCACGGCGCTGGAGTTGAAGATGTTGAGGCCCTTGTTCTCCATGGCGCCCATGTTGAAATCGTTGACCGCAACGATCATGAAGATGTCGAGGTCGTACTCACGACCGTAGGTTTCTTCGTCCCAGCGCATGGATTTTTTCAGGCTGGTCATGGCGTGCTGGCACTTGTCGATATTTTCCGGCTCGACGTAGATGCGCAGCGCCACTTCGCGCTCGGTCATGGTGGTAAAGCTGTCTTCGACACACCACAGGTCACCTGCCACCAGTGCGAACAGGTAGGCGGGTTTCTTGAACGGGTCTTCCCAGGTCGCCCAGTGTCGGCCGTCTTCGCCAGGGCCGCTGGCAATCGGGTTGCCGTTGGACAGCAGTACCGGGTAACGGTGTTGCTCGGCGATCACCGTGGTGGTGAAGATGCTCATCACGTCCGGGCGGTCGAGGTAATAGGTGATCTTGCGAAAGCCTTCGGCCTCGCACTGGGTGCAGAACATGCTGCCGGACTTGTACAGGCCTTCCAGCGCGGTGTTGGTTTCCGGGTGGATCTTGACCGTGGTGTCGAGGGTGAAGACCGCACTCGTCGGCTGCACGGTCAGGTGGCTGTCGGTCAATTGGTAGTCAGCGGCCGTCAGCTCTTGATCGGCCAGGTTCACGCTCAGCAGTTCCAGCAGTTGCCCGTCCAGCACCAGCGGCGGCAAGCCGTCGCCGCGCTCGGGGTTGCGGCGCATCACGAGCTGCGCGTGGACCAGACTGTGGTCCTCGAACAACTCGAAGGTCAGGTGCGTCTCGTCAATCAGGTAATCCGGCGCCTGATAGTCCTTCAGGTAAATCATCTTCGGTTGTTCGGTGCGCATGCTGGGAATCCTTCTACTGATGCACGGCGAGCTGGTAGGCCGTGTATTTACGAATATTGATAACGCCGGTATCGAAGATCAGGTATTGGCCCTTGATCCCCAGCAGCGTGCCTTCGGCAATCGGGTTCTTGTCCAGGTTGAAGCTGACGATCTTGGTCGGATACTGCTCGACCGGGTAGCGAATCTCGATCGGCTCAACGTCGGCAATGGTTTGGATGGCCTGCAGGCCAAAGCGTTCCTGCAACGTCACCAGACCTTCGGCGCAGCTGGCGAACAACTCATCGCGCACCTGCTTGAGGTCGACGGTTTGTGCATCGCCCTTGAGCAGCGCACGCCAGTTGGTCTTGTCGGCCACCTGGCTGCGGAACAGGTCTTCGACGAAACCCGATTGCTGACGCGTGGCCACGCGCATGATCGGCAGCGCCTGGCTGGCCCCCTGGTCGAGCCAGCGCGTCGGCAACTGGGTGGCGCGGGTGATGCCGACCTTGATCCCCGACGAATTGGCCAGGTACACCACATGGTCGGTCATGCAGAAGGTTTCGCCCCACACCGGATCACGGCAGGTGCCGGCGTCGTAATGGCAGCGCTCCGGGCTCATGATGCAGAGGTCACACTGGGCCAGCTTGGTCATGCATGGGTAGCAATAACCCTGGCTGAAGCTGGTCTTGGTCTTGCGCCCGCAATGGCTGCAATGGATGGCGCCAAGAAACTCAAGGCGTATGTGCGTGCCGATCAACGGGTTGACCGGCACCTCGGTATCGCCCAGGCGAAAGCTGTACTGAACGGTCGGCTCACCGAGCTGCGCCGACATTTTGCTGACTGCACCGCGACCAATTTCAATCAATGGATCGCATCCGACTTGAACAGAATATTGGGCACCGTCTCGGACTTGGACGCGCATTCCTGCGGGCCCATGTAGCCGGTACGCTGCTCTTCGGGCAGGTTGTGGATCTCCCACGCGATCATCGCCTGCAGCGACAGCTCGCGCTGCTCGGCAGTGAGCTTGCGGCCATCGGACCATTTGCCGATTTCCACGGCGAGCTTGAGGCTCTCGTAGATATCCGGGGTGATGTTTTCGATCATTTCAGCAAAAGAGGACATGAGCTCTTCCTTATCAAATAGACGCTTTGCGGCGGTTGTAGAGGCCGCCCAGCAAGCCGGTGAGGCAACCGATGACCAGCCCGCCCACGTGGGCGGCGTTGGCGATTTCGCCGAAGCCGATCATCGAGACCAGCCCCGACAGGCACAGCACCAGCCATATCAGCATCATCGCCAGCACCCCACGGGGCAGGCGATACGCTGGGTTGGGCGAGAGCAGTTGAAAGATCCAGCAATGCCCGAGCAGCCCATACAGCACGCCGGACAAGCCACCGAACAGGCCGGGGCCGCCGTACGCGTATTGGGCGTAGTTGGAAACCAGGCTGAACAACAGGGTCAGGCCCAGCAGGTTGATGCTGCCCTGACGCACTTCGATGCGCCGCCCCAGCTCCCAGTACCACATGCCGTTCATGGCCAGGTGCAGAATGCCGAAGTGGATCAGCATCGGTGTAACCAGCCGCCACCATTGCCCCTCGGCCAGCATCTGGGCGAACGGGGTGAACTGGATGTACTCGCCCATGACCCGGAACGGCAGGAAGGTCAGCCAACCGACAGCCTGCAGGTTTTCACCGAGCAAGGTCACCGCGCCGACGATCAGGCTTGCCAGCAGCACCAGCGCGGTGACCGGGCTGTGGCGCAATTGCTGCACAAAACCTGGACGCACCGCCGGCGCCTGCTCGGGAATATCCAGTTGCTGGTCCGGATCGCCGGCGGGAAAGCGTTGATACAGCACGTGCACGTCTTCGCTGATACTTTCTGGCACCCACAACACCTGCTCACCGGCCTCTTCACTGACGTGATGGGGCACTTGCATGCGCTGCAGCAGCTTGACGAAACCGCCCAGGTCGACGCTCAAGGGCAAGCGCAATACAGCCACGGTACTCATTCAATAACCTCGGGGCGCTCAACATCAACCCATACGAATTTAGCCGGATCCAGTCGGGTTTCCTGGTCCAGACGATACGCCACCAGCTTGCCGTACAGCACCGCGCTGTAGTCCAGGCAAGCCAGGTTGTCGCGGATCGGCGCCGGTTTGCCGCTGCGCCAGTAGTGGCCGACGAACAGCAACGGCTCATCGACGCCATAGCGCAGCAGTGAATTTTTTTCGGTCGAGGACAGCGGCGTGCGCGCCACCGGCTCGGGCAATGCGTCGGGCTGGAAGACCACGTCGCCGTAGGTCTTGGGGTCGTCCTCCCAGAACTTGGTGCGAAAGAACGAGCGGGTCAGGCCGTCGCCGCCGGTCAGCGTCAAGCCGTCGGGCAGGCGCATGTCGGTGCCGCGCAACAGGCGGTCGAAGGCGTTGCAGGCAAAACTGCCGGGCACGGCGGCGGCCTGCACAAACGCCTGGTCGATGCAGCCGTCGGGGAATCGGGCGCGCAGTGGCTGGATAAAGCTTTCGTCCCAGCACGCATGCACCACGCGAAAACGCCCGGCATCGACGAACAGCGGCATGTCGTAGAACCAGCCAAGGAAAGCCTGCCAGTCGCCCGGGTGCTGCTCGAACTGGGTCAGGGTTTCGTGGATCAGCCGCGCATGCCGCGGGTTGTGCTCGCGCACGAATTGCTTGCCACTGCCCGGTGGCGCCGGTGTGGTCCAGCCCAGCGCGTTGAATTCATGATTGCCCATGATGCACAGCGCCTGACCGGCCACCGCCATGTCGTGGACAATATGCAGCGCCTCGCGAATGCGCGGGCCACGGTCGATGATATCGCCGAGGAACACCGCCATGCGCGACGGATGGCGCCAGGTGCCGCCCTGCTTGTGGTAACCCAGGCGATCGAGCAAGTGCTCAAGGGTATGAGCGCAACCGTGCACGTCACCAATCAGGTCGTAGCTACGCGCGGGATCGAGCATCAGTCGCCTCCACCCCCCAAGCGGCTGCCCCAGCCCAGCTTGGTGCGGCACACTTCATAGTAGTTGTGGTCCAGCGGGTGAATCAGGCGCAGCTTCTGCGCCTTCTTGCTCACGGTGATGGTGTCACCGGGGGCGCAGGTAAAATGGTTCTGCCCGTCGCAGGAGACTTGCGGGTAGATCTGCATGTCTTTGGACACCACGATTTTCAGCTCGCTGTTGCCGTCGACCACAATCGGCCGACTGGACAACATATGGGGGTACATCGGCACGATCACAATGGCATCGAGCTTGGGATGCATGATCGGGCCACCGGCCGACAGCGCGTACGCGGTGGAGCCGGTCGGCGTGGCGACGATCAGGCCGTCGGCCTTCTGGCTGCACACGAACTGACCGTCGATATACAGCTCGAACTCAATCATCCGCGTGGATTTACCGGGATGCAGCACCACATCGTTGAGCGCATCGCCCTGGCCGATGGCCTCACCGTGGCGACGCACCTCGGCCTGCAGCAGGAAGCGGTTTTCCACCAGGTAATGGCCGTCGAGCACCTTGGCCACTTCGACCTCCAGCTCATCGGGCCGGATATCGGTGAGAAACCCCAGGCTGCCGCGGTTGATCCCCAGCACCGGCACGTTATGCCGCGCCAGGGCGCGTGCGGCGCCCAGCAGGCTGCCATCGCCGCCGACCACAATCACCATGTCACACACTTCGCCGAGCATCTTGCGCGAGGAAGTCTGCAGGCCGTGGCCGGGGAGAATCTCGGCGATGGTGTCTTCGAGGATCACGTGCAGATGGCGTTCGAGCAGGAATTTTTTCAGCCGGCGGACAGTGTCCAGCACCTGGGTACTGCCCAGGCGACCGATAATGCCGATATTGCGAAATTGCTCCATGGGGCTCCTGCGGTTCCGGGTGCGGCGAAAACCACGATTATGGGTGAAAGGCCGCGTCAGGCAAAACCCTTTGTCAGCGCAAAGACTTGATGACAATGGTTCTCACGCACCTGCACCACACTTAAAAGGCTATGCTCGGAGCATGACTGTGTTCCCCGACCTGCACACCTTGCCCCGCCAATTGCGTCACCCCGAGGTGCGCGACCTCGCGTGGGTGATTTTGGCGCCACCGATGCTGGCGCAGACGCCGTGGCCGCAACGCCACCCGCTGGCCGGCAGCGATTGGGTGCAGGCCCCCTGCCGGCTGGAACACTGGCTGCGCCAGCTGGACGCCGACAGCAGCGCCTTGCAGCATTGGCTCAGTCTGGCCCGCACACGGCGCCTGGGCCTTTATTATGAGCGCCTGTGGCAATTCGCCGTGCAGCATGCACCGGGCGTGCACTTGCTGGCCGCCAACCTGCCGATTCGCCGGGCCGGGCATACGCTGGGCGAGTTGGACATGCTGCTGCGTGATCGCGATGGCGTGCACCATCTGGAACTGGCGATCAAGCTCTACCTCGGGCCCCAGGCCGGTGATGGCCGCGCCACCGAGCAATGGCTGGGCCCCGGCTGCCATGACCGGCTCGACCGCAAGCTGGCGCACCTGGCCGAGCATCAACTGCCGATCTCGGCCCGCCCGGAAAGCCGCGAAGCGCTGGCCGCGCTGCAGGTTCAACAGTTCGACGCGCACCTGTGGCTTGGAGGTTACCTGTTGTATCCATGGCCGGGCCCGGCCGAACCGCCGCTGGGCGCGCATCCGCAGCATTTACGCGGCAGTTGGTTGCATCAGCGTGACTGGCAGGATTTTGTCGCCACGCGCCCGCCGGGCCGCTGGCAACCCCTGCCCCGTCACGCCTGGCTGGCGCCGGCGCATTACCCGGCCGATGAGGTGTGGAGCGAGGCACAGATGCGCGCGTGGCTGGCGGCGCTGGCCCCCATGGCGCCCGCGCAGTTGCTGGTGCGGCTGGTGCAACAGGGCGAAGACTGGGAGGAAGCCGAGCGACTGTTTCTGGTCGCCGACCTGTGGCCGAACGTGCCGGGTAACCCCTGAGGGTCAGACCGACTGCGGCTTGACCTTCAGATGCCGGGCGTACCAGGGCCGCCTGGGCACGCGCTTGAACAGGCCCTGCAACCCGTCGTCTTCAGCGCTGAAGGTGATGCGCAACGCCAGCTTCATGGTTTCCGGGTCCATTTCCATCGACCTGCCCCTTTGCAACCCCGGCGTGGTGCTGCAGCCATGGGTGTCCGGGCCCAGCCACGGGTCGCCCACCTCCACCCAGCGTCCCGGGGCAAACCAGGCCACGCCATTGACTTGCATACGGCTGACTTCACCCGGATTGAAACGCTCGTGGGCGCGAAACCAGTCTTCGACGCGGTCATCGATCCAGCCGTGAAAATGCCAGAACACGGGATTCACATGGGATGAAAACGGATCACCGAGAAAATCGTTTTGCGCCACGTACCAGAGCGCGGCGAAGTCCGCAGGGTCGCGGGCGAAAGGCACCGGCGCGCCGTTGGAGGGGTCGCGCGGCACCGAGGCCCAGCGCATGTGCAGCCAGTCGTGCAGGCCCAGCTCCATTTCCGAGCCCAACTGACCGAGGGTCAAGCGCGCCAGGTAGCGCGGGTCGCGGTATTGGGATTCCCACACCTGGAAGTTGCTGTGGTAGGTCTCGGCGGCCTTGATGTCGCTGACCCACTGGGTGTAGTCGCTGTCATCCGGGGCCGACCAGGTGGGCGGCAGGGCAAAACCGTCGTGGTTGTCGAAATAACGCAAAAAGCCCGGGCGATCGCTTTCCAGCGCCGGCTGCGGTGCGGGAAATTGCGGCCATGACGGCAGGTTTTGCATCGAGCGCGCGGTGCCGAGCATATGGCGGTGCATGAAGAAGAAGTCGATGCCCGAGCCGTTGCGGTCTTTGCGCTTGCCGCGAGCGTCACGCTCCTGCCCCCGTGGGCCGGGTTGCCAGCCGATGCCGCGCAGGGCGTCGCGCTTTTCTTCGGAGAGCTTGTGCCACTGGTCACGGGTGGCGTGCCAGAGCTGGTGAAACAGGCGGTGTTCGGGCGCGATCAGCCACGCCAGCAAGGTCGGGTTGAGGCCGATGCGCTGGCGAGCTTCGGGGAACAGCTGTTTGTGGGCGATAAAGCGGTTGTCGCGCTCGGTCAGCGCCAGGGGACGATCGAGGTCGAGGATCTGCCCGCTGAGGGTGCTGCTGCCGGCGTTGGCGAAGTCGGCCCAGACCTCGTCGAGGGTCATCCTGAATTCATAGCTGGGGGCGCCGCCGGCAGAGTCGCGGTCGATCAGGCGCCAGTAGAGCACCGTGCCTTCGCCCGTCAGGTCGCCCAGTACGCGGTAGCGCGGTTCGCCCTCGGCGCGCAGGTTGGCGGCGGTGTCCAGGTAGCCGCGCAGACCACGGCCACGCGGCGCGATATCCAGCAGCAGCTCGAGGCCATGCAGCGGCAGGCCCTTGAGCCCGGCGTCACGGCCTGCCAGGCGCAGGCTCCACACCCCGCGCAAGGTATTGGCCAGGTGCTGGCCGGCAGTATCGGCCAACGCCACCGTGGCTTCGCCGGGGGTGATGGGCAACTCTTCTTCCCGCGTCAGCTCGCGATGGGCGTAAAAGGCCGCCGGCACGGCCGCGCCAGTCAGCGCCAGGCCTGCGATGAACCCACGTCGAGAGATCGTCATTGTCTACCTTAGGAAACGGCTTAATCAGAGCTAGAACGTTTGCAGCCCGGCAAAATTTACCGCCCCGCCCTGCCCGCCTAAATTTCCCCTGCCATGGCTCGTCCTTCCCAGATAGCAAAGGCCTCAACTGACTGAGATGGCAATGACAAAACCACGTTCGAAAAAGGCGCTGTATCTCGGCTTGCCGCTGGCCCTGGCCATTGGCGCCGGGGCCGGTTTTCTGGTCTGGGATCACTGGTTCAAGGGCAATGCCGGCTACCCGCTGGAGGTAATCCGGCAGGCCAACGAAATGCAGGACCGCCTGTTGTCGTTCGACAGCCACATCACCGTGCCCATGGATTTCGGCACCGCCGGCAATGAGGCCGACAAGGATGGCAGCGGGCAGTTCGACCTGGCCAAGGCTGCACGCGGACGCCTCTCCGGCGCGGCGCTGACGATTTTCGGCTGGCCGGAAATCTGGAACGGCGACCACGCACCACACAGGCCCACCGATGGTTTTGTCGAAGAGGCCCGCCACGAGCAGGAGGTGCGCTACCAAATCATCACCGGCATGGTGCGTGACTTTCCCAATCAGGTCGGCATCGCCTACACCCCGGATGATTTGCGGCGCCTGCACGGCGAGGGCAAATTCGCGATCTTCATCAGCATGCTCAACGCCTATCCGCTAGGGGATGACCTGAACCAGCTGGACCTGTGGACCGCGCGCGGCATGCGCATGTTCGGCTTCAGCTACATCGGCAACAACGCCTGGTCGGATTCGTCGCGGCCGCTGCCGTTTTTCAATGACTCCACCGATGCCCTGGGCGGGCTGTCGCCAATCGGCCAGCAAGCGGTGCAGCGCCTGAACGACCTGGGGGTGATTATCGATGTGTCGCAGATGTCGACCCAGGCGCTGGAGCAGGTCGCGCACTTGAGCCGCACGCCGATGGTGGCTTCGCACTCGGCGCCACGGGCGTCGGTGGACATCCCGCGCAACCTCAGCGACAAAGAATTGCAACTGATCAAACAGAGTGGCGGCGTGGTGCAGGTGGTGGGGTTCCCCGCCTACCTGCGTCCGCTGAGCCAGCCCATCCAGGACAAACTCAATGTTCTGCGCGCGCGTTTCGACCTGCCGCCCTTGCCTAACCTGGCCATGGCGCTGATGCCGGGCGATGCCATCATCGCTGCCTGGCCCGAGCAGAAGTTCGGCCAGTACGCCCAGGGGCTGTACGGCATTCTCGAAGAAGAACCCAAGGCCAGCCTCAAGGACTGGGGCGATGCCGTCGACTACACCGTGCGCAAGATCGGCATCGATCACGTGGGCATTGCTTCGGACTTCAACGACGGCGGCGGTATCGAGGGCTGGAACAACGTCGGCGAAATCCGCAACGTCACCGCCGAGCTGATCCAGCGTGGTTACTCCGAAGCCGATATCGCCAAGCTGTGGGGAGGCAACTTCCTGCGGGTATGGGACCAGGTGCAAAAGGCCGCCAAGCCGTTGGCCAACCGTTGATCAACCACGAAGCAAGTCCCATGACCGACCGCCGCACCTTTCTCAAACAGGCGGGCCTGCTCGCTGCCAGCCTGCCCCTGGGCGCTTCGCTGATGCCCCCGGCGCTGGCCACCACGGCAATCGACCCCTGGACGGGATTGAAGCAATTGTTCGACCAGGACCCGAGCTATCTGCATTTCTCCAACTTCCTGGTGACCTCGCACCCCAAACCGGTGCGCGACGCCATCGAGCGCTATCGCCAGCAGATCGACCGCAACCCCGGCCTGGCGATGGACTGGGACCTGCAGGAAACCTGGAAGCGTGAAGGCCAGGTACGCGACTGGGCCGGCCGCTATTTGCAGGCCACGCCGGCGCAGATCGCCCTCACCGGCAGCACCTCCGAAGGCCTGGCGATGATCTATGGCGGCATCAAGGTGCGGCCGGACCAGGAGATCCTCACCACCGTCCATGAGTATTACGCCACCCAGAGCGTGCTGGATTTTCGCACGCTCAAGGAGGGCACGCAGGTGCGCCGCATCGAGCTGTTCAAGCGCGCCAGCCAGGTGTCGGCGGATGAGGTGCTTGGCAATATCAAACGGGCCATTCGCCCCAACACCCGCGTGCTCGGCATGACGTGGGTGCAGTCCGGCAGCGGCGTGAAGCTGCCCATCGGCGAAATCGGCACGCTGGTGGACGAACACAACCGTAACCGCGACGACCAGGACCGGCTGCTGTACGTGGTCGACGGGGTGCATGGCTTCGGCGTCGAGAACCTGGACTTTCCCGACATGCACTGTGATTTCTTCATCGCCGGCACTCACAAGTGGATGTTCGGCCCGCGCGGCACCGGCCTGGTCTGCGCGCGCGACAGCGATAACCCATACGTCACGCCCATGGTGGCGACTTTCTCCGAAGACACCAATTTCGCCACGCGCATGACGCCCGGCGGCTATCACGCTTTCGAGCATCGCTGGGCGGCGGATGAAGCCTTCAAGCTGCACCTGCAACTGGGCAAGGCGCAGGTGCAGGCGCGTATTCATGAGCTCAATACCGAGCTGAAAACCCGCCTGCTCGCCCATCCGCAGATCGAGCTGGTAACGCCACGCAGCCCGGCGCTGTCAGCCGGCTTCACTTTCTTCCGGGTCAAGGGCCAGGACAGCGACGCGGTGGCGGCCTACCTGATGAAAAATCGCGTGGTGGTGGATGCGGTGGAGCGTGATGCCGGCCCGGTGGTGCGCACGTCTCCCGGCCTGCTCAATTCCACGGATGAAATCCAGCGTTTCATGAGCCTGCTGAGCCAGCGGGTGTGATGCCCTTTTCCCTTTGAACGAGATGCCCACATGAATCCATCGCGACTCAAACCCCTGAACCTACTGGCGTTGACCGCCGTGTGCGGCGCGCTGTTGCCCAGCCTGGCCTGGGCCGAAACGCCGCAACCGGGCAAGGTGTTCAAGGACTGCAAGGACTGTCCGGAAATGGTGGTGTTGCCGGTCGGCACTTTTACCATGGGCACCCCGGACGATGAAGTCGGCCGCGAGCCCGACGAGGGTCCGATGCATGAGGTGACCTTCGCCAAGCCTTTCGCCATGAGCCGCTTTCAGGTGACCGCCGGCGAATGGGACAGCTACGTCCGCCAGAGCGGTGTGAAGATCGCCGACGGCGACACCCGCCCCGGCCGCGAGTGCATCGCCAGCAAGCCGCGCTACCCACAGGGCCCGCGCCAGCCAGCGGTGTGCATGGACATGGACGACATCAGGCAGTACGTGAGCTGGCTGTCGAAAAAAACCGGCCAGCGTTACCACCTGGTCAGCGAGTCACAACGTGAATACGCCGCCCGCGCCGGCTCCAGCGGACCGTTCCCCTTCCCGTTCGACGAAGGCAAGGGCTATAGCATCGCCAAGCACGCCAACACCTATGGCCCAGCGGATGGCTACAGCTATTCATCACCGGTGGGCAGCTACCCGCCGAACGCGTTTGGCCTGTATGACATGCATGGCAATGTGTATGAGCGGGTTGCCGATTGCGAACACCCCAACTATATCGGCGCGCCCACCGATGGCAGCGCGTGGGTGGAGCCGAACTGCGAGGGGTATCAGATTCGGGGCAATGACTGGGGCGAGGCCCCGGTGTTTTCGCGGTCGGGTAACCGGAACAATATTTACCCGCAGACGCGAGGGGACTGGATTGGCTTCAGGGTTGTGCGGGAGCTTTGATCCATAGAGATCCAAATGTGGGGGCAACTGACTTGATGCCCCCAATCCAAGCATTTTTTTCAAAGGCCGCCACATCCCTGTGGCGAGCAGGCTTGTCCTGCGTTGGGCTGCGCAGCAGCCCCAAAATCAGGCGCTGAGCCGTATCAGGTACACCGCGTTTTGCTGGATTGGGGGCGCTTCGCCCCCCAACGCGGGGCAAGCCCGCTCGCCACAATAAGCCCACACACTTTCCTTAACTGAACGGCATTGGGGCTTGCCACAGAGCCTTCAGTTTACTGCGCTCTTGCTTTCAACCCGCCCGCTGAGCGAGCAACGCCAACCCCTCCTGCAACGCCGGAAACAAACTGTTATTAAAGTTGTTCCAGCGCAGCTCAAGAATAGTGTCCTCAGGCGAAATCTCCGTCTTGAGCACATCATGAAACACCTCCCCTGAGTCGATCCCATTATCCACGTAATGAAACGAGGCCCCGGTGAGATAAAGCGGTTCACAAGGCCTGGTTTCCCGGGTGGTCCAATCCACCACCGCCTCGCCACGCGCGCCATGCAACGCATTCCACGTCGCATAGGCACCCCGACGCTCATACGGCGACTCAATGCGGGTGATACCCGGATGAATATTCATGATCCGCCGCGCAAACGGCGCGCCCGGACGCACCAGTTCATCGAGGATCACCAGCAAGCCATCGAGCACCACGATATCGGCCTTCAACTCCACCAGCGTGTCATGCAGACGACGCTCGAAGTCCTGCTTGCCGGCGATGTGCTCGGCGCTGCCGCGGGGTAAACGGCGGTAGGTGGACGGCACGCTCAGCAGCAGATCGTTGACCCACTTGCCCTGCACCCGCAGGTCTGCCGGGTACAGCCACGGGCGGCCCGGTGTGCAGGCAAAGCCGTAATCGGCAACCAGCGCCTGGTCCCGAGGGTTGTGTTCGTCATCGTCATACACCACGCCCACCAAGTCATAGGCCTGGCCCAGCGGCGTGTCGTTGAGCGCTCCCACCAGAAACTCCAGCACCGACGTCATGTAGCGTTCGTGGTCCTTGTAGGCCACCGGCTGCCCGGCCTTGTCGGCGGCGGCATTGCGCAGGGACCACACATACACCAGATTTTTCTTTGTCATGTTTTCGCTCTCGCTGAAGAAACCGCGCACGGCGTCGCTACGCGTGCGCCTACAGAACAAGAACGAACCAGCCCGCGGGCAATTTATCCGCCGCCGTCCACCGCCTGGCACACCGGGTTAAATAGTTGCCCCGACGCTTCGTTTGTCATGGGTAAGGGTCTGTGTGCCCAGCCCCCTCTTTTTGACTTTCCGGGAAGTATTTATGACCGATGCCAAACGCGGCGCCTTCAACGGCTTGCTCGCACTGATCAGGCCCTTTCGCACCATCGTGACGGTGTCCGTTGCGCTGGGCATGGTCGGCGGCCTCGCCATCACTCTGCTGCTGGCCACCATCAACAACGCCCTGCATTCGGCCGGCGGCATGACCCAGGGCGTGGTCATGACCTTTGCCGCGCTGTGCGTGGTGGCACTGGTCAGCTCGATCATTTCCGACATCGGCACCAACTATGTGGGCCAGCGCATCATCGCGGCGCTGCGCAAGGACCTGGGCGAAAAGGTCCTGTCCGCGCCCATCGGCCAGATCGAGCGCTATCGCTCCCACCGCCTGATCCCGGTGCTGACCCATGATGTGGACACCATCAGCGATTTCTCCTTTGCGTTCACCCCGCTGGCCATCGCCGCCACGGTCACCCTCGGTTGCCTGGGCTACCTGGCGTACCTGTCGGTGCCGATGTTCTTGATGATGGTGGTGGCAATCATCATCGGCAGCACCGTGCAGTTCATTGCCGGCGGCAAGGGCATCCAGGGTTTCGACCTGGCACGCGGGCATGAGGATGAGTTGCAGCGTTACTACAACGCCATCGCTTCCGGTGCCAAGGAGCTGCGCATGCACCGTCCACGGCGCTTTCGCATGAACACCCACCGAATCAAGGAAACCGCCGACCTGATCAGCGATATCCAGGTGCGGTCGGTGAATATCTACATTCTTGCCAAGACCTTCGGCTCGATGCTGTTCTTCGTGGTCATCGGTCTGGCCCTGGCGATGCAGGCGTACAGGCCCAATCCGGACCCGACCGTGATCACCGGCTTCGTACTGGTGCTGCTGTACATGAAAGGCCCGCTG
Source organism: Pseudomonas poae (assembly GCF_001439785.1). GTDB lineage: Bacteria > Pseudomonadota > Gammaproteobacteria > Pseudomonadales > Pseudomonadaceae > Aquipseudomonas > Aquipseudomonas poae. The sequence goes on from NZ_JYLI01000001.1 coordinate 316,485, forward strand.
GAACATTTGCTGGGCTACCTGCCGGTGGTGGGCAAGGCGAAGATTGCCTTCGGCCGTATCAGCGAGCTGTCGCAGCGCTTCTCGTCGCCGGAACCACACCTGCTGATGGACGACAGCGAAGCACCGAAACCTGTGGTCAACAGCCTCGAACTCAAGGGCGTGAGCTACAGCCCTCCGGCGGTCGAAGGCAGCGAGCCGTTCCACCTGGGGCCGATCAACCTGAGCATCAAGCAAGGCGATATCGTGTTCATTGTCGGCGAGAACGGCAGCGGCAAGACCACCCTGATCAAACTGCTGCTGGGCCTTTACCCGCCGCAGGCCGGCGAAATCCGCCTCAACGGCGAAGCGGTGACCGCCGCCGAACGCGACGACTATCGACAGTTGTTCACTACGGTGTTCTCCGACTATTACCTGTTCGACGACCTGGTGCAGGGCAGCGCCGCCCAGTCGCTGGACAGCGCCAGCAAATACCTGGAACGCCTGGAGATCGCACACAAGGTCAGCGTCAAGGACGGCGTGTTCAGCACCACCGACCTCTCCACCGGCCAGCGTAAACGTCTGGCACTGGTAAACGCCTGGCTCGAAGAACGCCCGGTGCTGGTGTTCGACGAGTGGGCTGCCGACCAGGACCCGGCCTTTCGTCGCATTTTCTATACCGAGCTGCTGCCAGACCTCAAGCGCCTGGGCAAGACCATCATCGTCATCAGCCACGACGATCGCTATTTCGACATCGCCGACCAGTTGGTGCGCCTGCGCGCCGGCCAGGTGATGCATGAGCTGGAACCGGCGTGAATTTTATTTTCCGGTTTCCCCAAGTAGGAACGTCTCACTAGTGGTAATGAGAATTGACCTCAATAAACACTTAGAATTGCCCACTTAAAAACATAGAAGAGAAAGCATCCATGCCAGCACGACTCGGTCTCAGCCCCCTGAGCAAAGCGCTATCCATGCGCCGGGCCTTGAACATCAACCTTCTTCCGAGTGCCCTGGCGCTTGCGGTATCGCTGCCGATTGCAGGCTATGTACAGGCCCAGGAGATCGAGTTGAATATTCCTGCACAGCCGCTGGGGAGCGCGCTGCAGGAATTCGGCCGGCAGACCAATGTGCAGGTGTTGTATAGCCCCGGGGATGTGCAGGGCAAGAACAGCCGCGCGGTCAAGGGCAAGATGGAGCCGCAGTTGGCGATCGCCACGCTGCTGGCAGGCACCTCGACCACCCACAGCCTCAGCGGCAACTCGTTGACCATCACCGCTGCGGGGACCGCGACCGGACTGGAGCTGAGCCCCACCCAGGTCACCGGCAACATGCTCGGCAACGTCACCGAAAACACCGGCTCCTATACGCCGGGGTCCATCGCGACCTCCACACGCCTGGTCCTGACGCCAAAGGAAACGCCACAGTCGGTCACCGTCGTCACCCGTCAACACATGGATGACTTCGGTCTGAATAACGTGGATGACGTGATGCGCCACACGCCGGGCATTACGGTCTCCGCCTTCGACACCGAGCGCAGCAATTACTACGCCCGGGGGTTCTCCATCAATAACTTCCAGTACGACGGGATTCCGTCCACCTCGCGCAACGTTGCCTACTCGGCAGGCAACACCCTGAGCGACATGGCGATCTACGACCGCGTCGAAGTGCTCAAGGGTGCCACCGGCCTGTTGACCGGCGCAGGTTCGCTGGGCGCAACCATCAACCTGGTGCGTAAAAAACCCACCGCCGACTTCCAGGGCCACGCTTCACTGGGCGCCGGTTCCTGGGACAACTACCGCAGCGAACTGGACGTCAGCGGGCCGCTGACCGAAACCGGCAATGTGCGTGGCCGCGCCGTCGCCGCCTATCAGGACAAACACTCGTTCATGGACCGCTATGAGCGCAAAAGCCCGACCTACTACGGCATCATGGAGTTCGACCTGTCGCCCGATACCATGCTGACGGTAGGCGGCGACTATCAGGACAGCCTGCCCAAAGGCTCTTCGTGGTCCGGCAGCTTCCCGCTGATCGACGCCCAGGGTAATCGCAACAAAGTGAAGCGCTCGTTCAACAACGCCGCCGACTGGAGCAGTTGGGAGCAGTACACCCGCACCGCGTTCGCCATGCTCGAGCATGACCTCGGTGGAGGTTGGGTCACCAAGCTGCAGCTGGACCACAAGATCAACGGTTATCACGCGCTGATGGGTTCGATTCAGGGCGATACCCCGGCTCTGGACGGTACATCGCAGCTCACCTCGGGCAAATACACCGGTGAAACCGTCAGTGACTCGGGCGACCTGTATGTGAGCGGCCCCTTCAGCCTGGGTGGCCGCGAGCATGAACTGGTATTCGGTGGCTCCATCAGCTCCTCGGAGTGGAAGGGCAACGGTTACTGGAACCTTGCGCCCAACCTGGTCGACTTCAACAACTGGCACGGTAACGCCCGCGAACCGGACTGGGGTCAGTCGCAATCGAAAATCGACGACACCGTACGCCAGACCGGCATGTACATGACTACCCGCCTGAACCTCGCCGACGACCTCAAGCTGTTGCTTGGCGGCCGCGTTGTCAACTACACGGTGACCGGTAATAACCCGACCTACCGTGAGTCGGGACGTTTTGTGCCTTACGTCGGTGCGGTATACGACCTGAACGATACCTACTCGGTCTACGCCAGCTATACCGACATTTTCATGCCACAGGAAAGCTACAACCGCGACAGGAACGACAAACTGCTTGAGCCGGACGAAGGCCAGAACTGGGAGCTGGGCATCAAGGCAGACTTCCTGGATGGTCGTGTGAACGCCAGCGCCGCCTACTTCGAGATTCATGAAGACAACCGTTCCGTGTCGGACGACGACTACAACAACTTGAAGCCTACGCCGTCGAATTATGCGTTCAAGGGCACCCAGGCCGTGACCAAGGGTTACGAGCTGGAAATGTCAGGCGAAATCGCTCCGGGCTGGCAACTCCAGGGCGGTTACACCCACAAGATTGTGCGTGACGACAAGGACGTGAAAATTTCCACGTTCGAACCGGAAGATCAGGTCAGCCTCTACACCACATACAAACTCAAGGGCAATCTGGACAAGTTGACCGTCGGCGGTGGCGCTCGCTGGCAGAGCGTTGGCTGGCAGGATATCTACAACAGTCCGCGTGGCGGCTATGAGGAATTCTCTCAAAAGGCCTACTGGCTGGTGGACGCGATGGCGCGTTATCAATTCACCAAAAACGTGTCGGCCACGTTGAATATCAATAACGTCTTCGACAAGTCCTACTACACCAACATCGGCTTCTATAACTCCGCCGCTTATGGTGAACCTCGTAACTTCATGCTCAGCACCCGCTGGGACTTCTGAGGCGCATCAATCAACGGATGACGGTCTGAATTAAAACGCCCCGAGCCTTCAAGGCCCGGGGCGTTTTTGTGTGTGCCGCCACGCCCAATCTGCGATCTAGCGCTGTCACGCAGCAAACTGGAGCCTCTGTGGCGAGCGGGCTTGCCCTAATGCTGTTCAGTTAAACGCAGATTCCCTGTGGCGAGCAGGCTTGTCCTGCGTTGGGCTGCGCAGCAGCCCCAAAACCAGGCCCTGAGCCGTATCAGGTACACCGCGTTTTGCTGGATTGGGGGCGCTTCGCACCCCAACGCGGGGCAAGCCCGCTCGCCACAATAAGCCCACACACTTTCCTTAACTGAACGGAGTCAGGGCACCCCCTGCAACATCAGGCCATCGCGGCGGCGAAGCTGCGAACGAACTCGGCGTTATCGATCAACCGATCATGGCTGGTCTCGATCAGCACCGAACGTTCTATTGCTGATTGCCCGGTGACTTCCAGCATGGTTGCCTCAATCAACTGACGATGCACCCCGGTACGACTCAAGGCCGCCCACCAGCAACTGATCGGCGCCTTGATCGCCTTGAAGTCGGCATCATGCAGGCGCTGGCCGAGAATGCGGTCAACTTCCCAGGATATCTGCGCCTCGTGGCCACCGAGCAACTCATCCTTGAGTTCATGGAAGCGCTCACCCAGGTTCTGCTCTGCCCAGCGGCTGAATTCAGTCCACTGCTCGCCCTCTTCAGCCCCTGCCCGTTGCAGCGCTGACCATTGCGCATGAATGTGTTGGGATGATTCGGGAAACATCACCTCCAGCAACTCCACGCGCCGGTCATTGGCAGAAACGTCTCGCTCGTCAACCATGACCGCCGTGTCCCAAAACGGCTTGACCCACTGCGGCGGCGAAGCGTCGATCCAACCCACACATTCCACTTGCCGTCCCGCCTGCTCCAGGCCGTAGGCAACCTCCATCGCCAAGTTGCCCCCCAGAGACCAACCGGCCAGGCGGAATGGCCCCTCGGGCTGGGCCTTCAACAATTGCGCCGTGTAATCCTCAACCATTGCCGCCCAGGCCGGCACCTCGCTGCCCTCCTCGGCCAAGGCACGACACATCACCCCCATCACGGGCCGTTGCTCACGCAAGGCAAGGGCAATCGCTTTGTAGCAATGCACCGAACCGTAGCTGGGATGGAACAGGTACAGCGGTGTTCCCTGAGTCTGGCTGTTCAGCCTCACGATCAAAGACCGCCCGGCACTTCCCTCAAGGCACGCCGCCTGCCCTGCGACCGTCGGGTGGAGCATCAACTGACTTACCGACAGCTCCACGCCGACCGCCTTGCGAATACGCTCCTTAAGCATCAACACCAACAACGAATGCCCGCCCGACTCAAAGAAATTGTCTTCGACACCAACCTGCTCAACCTCCAGAATCTCGCGCCATACCGCCACCAGCGTTTGCTCAAGCGGATTGCGCGCAGCCACGAAACGTCGCTCATGCACACTGGCGTCCGGCGCGGGCAAGGCCTTGCGGTCCAGCTTGCCATTGGGGCTCAGCGGCATCCGCTCCAGCAGCACCCATTGCGCAGGCACCATGTAGTCCGGCAGATGCGCCAGCAAGTGAGCGCTCAAGGCATCACGCCACGCCTGGGTCGATTCCTGCAGCACCAGATAACCCACCAGGTACTTTCCTTCATGGACCTGCACCGACGCCTCGCGCACCTGCGGATGCTCGAGCAAGCGTGCTTCAATCTCACCCAGCTCGATGCGCAAACCGCGCAGTTTTACCTGATGATCAAGACGCCCGATGTACTCGGTCACCCCATCCATACGCTGGCGCACCCGGTCGCCCGTGCGATACAACCGCTCGCCAGGCTGGAACGGGCACGGCACGAAGCGTTCGGCCGTAAGGCCGGGGCGTCGATGATAACTGCGCGCCAGCCCGACACCGCCCAGGTATAACTCGCCGGCGACACCTGCGGCGACCGGCTGCAACAGCGCATCCAGCACATGCGTGCGCAGATTGGCGATTGGCCGACCAATCGGCACGCTGTCGCGCTGCTCATTCACACATGTCCAATGGGTTACATCGATGGCAGCTTCCGTCGGCCCATACAGATTGAACAGGCCAGCGTTCGGCAGCTTGGCGAACACCTGTTGCTGGGCGTCCACAGGCAACGCTTCGCCACTGCAGATAATGCGCTGCAAACCCTGGCAACTGGCGGCCTGCGGATCCTGGAGGAATGCCTGCAGCATCGAAGGCACGAAATGCAGGGTGGTCACCTGTTGCCGATTGATCAGCTCCACCAGCCGTGACGGGTCGCGATGATCGCCAGGTGCGGCGACCACCAGTCGAGCGCCAGTCATCAAGGGCCAGAAAAACTCCCATACCGAGACGTCGAAGCTGAACGGTGTCTTTTGCAGCACCGTATCGTCGGCATCGAGCGCGTACGCCTGCTGCATCCACAGCAAGCGGTTGGTCAACGCGCAGTGGCGGTTACCCGCGCCCTTCGGCTGGCCGGTGGAGCCAGAGGTGTAAATGACATAGGCGAGGTTTTCAGCGTCCACGGCCACGTCAGGATTGGTATCGGCATAGTCGCTCAGCCAGCGATCACCCTGCTCCACCAGCAAGCAGCGCTCGGGATCACTGATCGGCAGGGCCTGCATCAAGTGCGCCTGGGTCAACAGCAGATGCACCTGGCTGTCCTCCAGCATGTGGGCCAGGCGGTCGCGCGGGTAGTCAGGGTCAAGCGGCACATAGGCACCACCGGCCTTGAGCACGGCCAGAAGCGCCACCACCATTTCGATGGAACGCTCCATCGCCACACCCACCAGCACGTCGGGCCCTACGCCCTGCTGTATCAGACGGTGCGCCAGACGGTTGGCGCGAGCATTCATCTGCGCATAGCTCAGCGACTCTGCGGCAAATACCAAAGCCTGGGCATCCGGTGCACGGCTGACCTGCGCTTCGATCAACTGCTGCACGCTGCGCTGCAATGGATAATCCTGCGCCGTGTCGTTCCATTGTTCGACCATCAACTGCTCTTCCACAGGCTCCAGCAGCGTCAATTGACTGACCCGCTGGTGTGGATCACCCAGCATCGCCTGCAACAGGTTCTGCCAATGGCGCGCCATACGCTTGGCCGTGGCAGCGTCGAACAGGTCGGTGGCGTAAGTCAGGATCGCGCCCAGCCCATCGCCGGTTTCCTGGGTGTCGAGGCTCAGGTCGAATTGCGCGGTCTTTGTCCCCCAATCCAGCCCTTCAATGGTCAGGTCCGGCAGTTGCTGGCCAGTGCTGGCCAGCCGTGCCTGGCTCTGGTGATTGAACATCACCTGGAACAGCGGGTTATGGCTCAGGCTGCGTTCAGGCTGCAGCGCCTCCACCAGTTGTTCGAACGGCAGGTCCTGATGGCTCTGGGCATCCAGCGCCCGGCGCCTGGCCTGCTGCAACAATTGAGTGACCGTCAGTTGGGCATCGATGTCGCCCTTGAGCACCTGCGTATTGACGAAGAAACCCACCAGACGCTCGGTCTCAACTCGATTTCGATTGGCGATCGGCACGCCGACACGAATGTCCTGCTGGCCGCTGTAACGGTGCAGCACGCTCTGAAACGAGGCGAGCAAGACGATGAACAGCGTGACATTTTCCCGCTGGGCCAGGGCGTTGAGCCCTGCCACCAACGCCGGGTCAAGGTTGATCTCCAGACTGGCGCCACGGAAGCTCTGTACCGCAGGGCGCGGTCGATCAATCGGCAGCTCCAGCACCGGCTGTTCGCCACCCAGCAATGCCTGCCAGTAACCCAGTTGGCGATTGCGCTCACCGGCAGCCATCCAGTCACGCTGCCACTGCGCATAGTCGGCGTACTGAATCGGCAACGCCGGCAATTGCAGGTCCTCGCCCCGGCTATAAGCGGCGTATAACTGCACCAGCTCATCCACCATCACTTGCATCGACCAGCCATCGGACACGATGTGATGCTGCACCAGCACCAATACATGGTCGTCTTCGGCCAGGCGCAATAACGTCACGCGCAGCAACGGCCCCTGTTGCAGGTCGAAAGGTCGCGCAGTCTCGGCCTCGACCAGACGCTGCAAATCAGCTTCGGTGGCCGGCGCCTGCACGATGCCCACTGCGCCCACTTCACGCACCACTTGCACGGCACGGCCTGCGTCCTGATACACCTGAGTGCGCAGGCTCTCATGCCGGGCCACCAGTGTTTCGAAGCTGCGCTGCAAGGCCAGCGGGTCCAGCCAACCACGCAGACGCAATGTGCTGGGCACGTGATAGGCGGCACTGTGCGGGTCCAATTGCCAGAGGAACCATTGACGTTCCTGGGCATACGAGAGCGCCAGCGGCTGTTGACGGCTGACCGGCAGGATCGGCGGCGCGCTCGTCAACGATGCCTGCGGATCGCTCAACGCCTCGACAAATCCCTTCAGGCGCGGTTGCTCGAACAGGGTTCTGAGGGGCACCTCTGCACCCAGCAAATGACGCAGGCGCGAGATCACCTGCATCGCCAGCAGCGAGTGGCCACCGGACTCGAAAAAATGATCGGCCAGGCCGACTTGCTCCACGCCCAGCACCTCGGCCCAGATGGCCGCTACCTGCCGCTCCAGCTCACTCTGCGGCGCCACATACACCTGCTGCATCAGACTCACATCCGGCACGGGCAGGCCCTTGCGGTCGAGCTTGCCGTTGGGGGTCAGCGGCATGCGTTCGAGGAACATCAAGTGGGTCGGTACCATGTAGTCGGGCAAACGGGTTTTCAGGGCGCTGCGCAAGGCTTCGCGCGCACTCGATTGGGCGATGGCATCCGTCAGCAAAGCCGTGTCCAGCGGCACCACGTAGGCCACCAATTGTTTGCCGGTCGGGCCTTCATGGGCCACCACCACGGTTTCGCCGACACTTGGCTGCTCGCGCAGGCGCGCTTCGATTTCGCCCAGTTCGATACGGAAACCGCGGATTTTAACCTGATGGTCGACACGGCCGAGGTAGTCCACCACGCCGTCCGGACGGCCACGGGTCAGGTCACCACTGCGGTAGACGCGGCTGCCGGGCTGGCCGAACGGGTCCGGCACAAAGCGTTCGGCGGTGAGTGCCGGACGCTCCAGGTAGCCCCGCGCCACGCCCTCGCCGCCCAGGTACAGCTCGCCGGCCACGCCGATGGGTTGCAGGTTGAGTTGCGCGTCCAGCACGTAGCCGCTGCGATTGCCCAGCAGCGTGCCGATTGGCGCATACACGGCGCCGCACGGGTCGCCCCGGCGCGCTTTCCACAGCAGCGGCGTGACCACGGTCTCGGTGGGGCCATAGCCGTTGAACAGGTAGGTGGGTTTCAGCGCGCGCCAGGCCAGGTCGTAGCTGGCTTGCGCCACGGCATCACCGCCGAAGCAATAGACCCGCACGGCCGGTGGATTGCCGTCGCGCTCGGCATGCTCGGCCAGTTGTTGCAGGTACACCGGCGGGAACACCGCCATCGTCACGCTGTGGCGATGCATTTGCTGGTAGGTGTATTCGGGCAGCCACAGGCTGTCATCGCGGATCAGCACGCTGGCGCCATTGATCAGCGGGTGCATCCAGCCCTCATGTGAGCCGTCGAAGGCGAACGACATGAAGTGCAGTTCACAGTCGGCCGGGCCGGTTTCGTAGCGCTCGCCGGTGGCGATGATGTGCGCCACCAACGAGCCGTGCGCGACCGCGACGCCCTTGGGCATGCCGGTGGAGCCGGAGGTGTAGATCACGTAGGCCAGGTTGTCGCCGTGCAGTGCAACATCCGGCGCGGCGTGGTTGTCGTCGGACCAGGCATGCAACTGGTCCACCGCCAGGGCTTGCAGCCCTTCGGGAATCGGCAGGCGCTGCTGCACCGACGAGTGTGTCAGCAGCAACCGCGAACGACTGTCCTGCAGCATGTACAGCAGACGATCACGCGGGTACTCGATATCCAGCGGCACATACGCGCCACCGGCCTTCATTACCGCGAGAAACGCCACCATGATCTCGGCACTGCGCGGCATGGCAATCGCCACCCGTACTTCCGGGCCGACACCGCGGGCGATCAACGCCTGGGCCAGGCGATTGGCGCGGCGGTCGAGTTCGCCATAGGTGAGCTGTTCGTCAGCGAACTTCACCGCCACGGCATCGGGCGTTTCCTGCGCACGGTCGGCGACCAGTTGGTGCACCAGACGTTGGGACGAGAAGCCTGCAGCGCTGTGATCCCACAGTTCGAGGATCTGCTGCTGTTCGCCAGCCTCCAGCAGGTTCAATTGGCCGAGGGCTTGTTGCGGGTTGGCGACCATGCCCTGCAGCACGTTCTGCCAGTGCCGCGCCATGCGCTGCACGGTGCCGGCGTCGAACAGGTCCGTGGCATAGCCAAGGCTGGCCCAGATGCCCTCGGCGGATTCCTGGATATCCAGGTCCAGGTCGAAATGCGCGGTCTTGCTTTCCCATGTCAACCCTTCCACCAACAACCCCGGCAGTTGCTGCTGGACCTGGGCCTGGCCAACGTCGGTCTGGTGATTGAACATCACCTGGAACAGCGGGTTATGGCTCAGGCTGCGTTCCGGTTGCAGCGCTTCCACCAGTTGTTCGAACGGCAGGTCCTGATGGGCCTGGGCCTGCAGCGCACGTTGGCGGGTCTGCTGCACCAGTTGCTCGACGCTCATCTGCCCGTGCAGGTCGGCCTTGAGCACCTGGGTGTTGACGAAGAAACCGATCAGGCGCTCGGTCTCGCTGCGGTTACGGTTGGCAATCGGCACGCCGACACGGATTTCTTCCTGGCCGCTGTAGCGATGCAGCAACGCCTGGAAGGACGCCAGCAGCAGCATGAACAGGGTCACGCCCTGCTGCCGCGCCAGGGCCTTGAGGCCTTCGCTCAGCTGCGGCGCCAATTCGAAGGCCAGCCGCGCGCCTTGATGGCTTTGCACCGCCGGGCGCGGGTGATCGAACGGCAACTCCAGCACGCTGTGCTCGCCGCCGAGCATCTCGCGCCAGTAGGCCAACTGGCGCTCCTTCTCGCCCGCTTCCATCCAGTTGCGCTGCCACTGGGCATAGTCGGCGTACTGGATCGGCAGCGTCGGCAACTGCAGGTCCTCGCCCTGGCCGTAAGCGGCATAGAGCCGCACCAGTTCCTCGACCATCAGTTGCATCGACCAGCCGTCGGAGACGATGTGATGCTGCACCAGCACCAACACATGCTCATCAGCGGCCAGGCGCAGCAACGCCACACGCAGCAACGGGCCCTGCTGCAGGTCGAAGGGCTCGGCGATCAACGCTTCGACGCGCGCCTGGAGCAGGGTTTCATCGACGTCAGCCAGCGTGATGGGCAACGCCAGGTGAGGCTCGATCACTTGAACCGTGCGGTCCGGGTCCTGGCGCAGGCGCGTGCGCAGGCTTTCGTGGCGGGCCAGCAGGGTGTCGAAACTGCGCTGCAAGGCTGCCATGTCCAGCTGCCCTTTCAAGCGCAAGGCGCTGGGGATATGGTACGCAGCGCTCGACGGTTCCAGTTGCCACAGGAACCACTGGCGCTCCTGAGCGTAGGACAGCGGCAAGGGCTGCTCGCGCCCTGCCGGCAGCAACGGCGGCGCCGTGGAGACAGCAGCGTCCCGGGTGTGCAACGCGTCGACAAATGCAGCCAGCCGAGGGTGTTCGAACAGCGCCTTGAGCGGCACTTCCAGGCCGAGGGTGTGACGAATCCGCGACACCACTTGCATCGCCAGCAGCGAATGCCCGCCCAGCTCGAAGAAGTGCTGGTTCAGGCCCACATGCTCGGCGCCGAGAATAGCGGCCCAGATCGCCGCCACCTGTTGCTGCAGCGGCGTGACCGGTGCCAGCCAGTCCTGCTGCGCCGCGCTCGCGTCGGGCTTGGGCAACGCCTGGCGATCCAGCTTGCCGTTGGGATTGAGTGGCATGCGCTCAAGGAAAATCAGGTGCGCCGGCACCATGTAATCGGGCAGGTGTTCGCGCAAGGTGGCCATCAGCGCCGCGCCGGTCTCGCCGCGTTCGGCTTCGCCCAGCGGTTGCGCGGGCACCAGATAGGCCAGCAGCTGATTGTCAGCCGCCAGCAGCAACGCTTCGCGCACGTTCTGTTGGGCCAGCAGCAGGGCTTCGATCTCGCCCAGCTCAATGCGAAAGCCGCGCACCTTGACCTGATGGTCGACCCGCCCAACGTACTCGACGATCCCGTCGGCGCGGTAGCGCGCCAGGTCGCCGGTGCGGTAAAGGCGCGCGCCGACGTCGCTGAACGGGTTGGCGACAAAGCGCTCGGCCGTCAGGCCCGGCCGCTTCAGATAGGCACTGGCCAGCCCCTGGGCGCTGGCGATGTAGAGTTCGCCCACGGCGCCAGGGGGCAGCAGGTTGAGGTCGCGGTCGAGCACGTACAGCCCGCGTCCGGGCACTGCGCGGCCAATCGGGCTTGCGGTCACGCCGTTGATAACGCCGGGGTCGGTGCAGTCCAGCACACTCGAAACCACCGTGGCTTCGGTGGGCCCGTAGGTATTGAGCAGGCGCACATGGCCCAGGCCCGCGCGTTGCCACAGTTGTGGGCCGTCGAGCGGCATGGCTTCACCGCCAATATGGATCTGGCGCAACGCACCATAGGAACGCGCGCCCGCTTGCAGGCAATCCTGCAGGAACAGTTTCCAATAGGCCGTGGGCAAGTCGGCCAGGGTGATGCCCTGCTCGATGATCTGCTGATACAGCTGAGCGCCGTCCCACAGCTGCGGCCCCCGCAAGACCACGGTGGCACCGAGGGTCAGCGCCGGGTAAAGCTGCTCGACAAAGCCGTCGAAGTTCAGCGTGGCGAACTGCAACACGCGGTCCTGGGGCACCAGCCGTGAGTAATCGGCGGCGATGCCGGCGAACTCGCTCAAAGCCCCGTGGCTGATGGCAACGCCCTTGGGCTTGCCGGTGGAGCCGGAGGTGTAGATCACATAGGCCAGGCTTTGCGGCTCGACATCGGTCGCCGGGTTGTCAGCGCCACTCACCGCCAACTGCGCCTGGATCAGGTCGATTTCCACGGCGGTTACCCGCTCGGGCAGCGGCAGGCGCTCACGCAAGCCGGACTGGGTCAGCACAAGGCTCGCACCGCTGTCCTCCAGCATGTGCAGCAGGCGCTCACGGGGGTACTCGGGGTCCAACGGCACGTAGGCCGCGCCCGTCTTGAGCACCGCCAGCAGGCTCACCACCATCGCGAACGAGCGCTCCACCGCGATGCCCACCAGCCCCTGCGGACCGACGCCCCGAGCCATGAGCACATGCGCCAGGCGGTTGGCCTGCTGGTTCAATTCGCCGTAGCTGAGGGCCTGGTCATCCAGGGCCAGGGCCTGACGTTCAGGCTGTCGCTCGGCCTGGGCTTCGAACAACCGGTGCACCGCCTGCGCGGCAACGCCACAAGCCGGCGCATTCCAGTCCTCAAGCACCACGCGCCGCTGCGCCTCGCCCAGCATTGGCAACTGGGCAAGCACGCTGCGCGGGGCATCCACCACCGCGTGCAACAGGTGCTGCCAGTGTTGCGCCAGGCGCTCGATGGTCGTGCCGTCGAACAGGTCGGTGGCATAGGTGAACGCCGCCCACAGCCCGTCGGCCGATTCGTGGGTATCCAGGCTCAGGTCGAAATGGGTGGTCTGGCTGTCCCAGTCCAGCTCCGCCACACGCAGGCCCGGCAACTGCCGGGCTTCATGGCCGCGCTGGGCGTCGGTCTGGTGGTTGAACATCACCTGGAACAGCGGGTTCTGACTCAGGCTGCGCTCGGGCTGCAACGCCACCACCAGTTGCTCGAACGGCAGGTCCTGATGGGCCTGGGCCTCCAGCGCGCGTGCCTTGGTCTGTTGCAGCAGTTGCGCAAAGCTCATCTGGCCGTCGAGGTCGGCCTTGAGCACCTGGGTGTTTACGAAGAACCCGATCAATCGCTCGGTTTCCAGGCGGTTGCGGTTGGCCACCGGCACACCGATGCGGATGTCCGACTGCCCGCTGTAGCGGTACAACAGGGTCTGGAAGGAAGCAAGCAACAGCATGAACGGCGTGACGCCCTCCTGCTGCGCCAACCGCTTGAGGCCGGCGACCAGCGCCGTCGGCAGATGCACCTGCAAGCTGGCTCCGCGATGGCTTTGCTGCGCCGGGCGCGGGCGGTCCAGCGGCAGCTCCAGCACCGGCTGCTCGCCTGCCAGCAGGTTCTGCCAATAGGCCAGCTGGCGCGCCTTTTCCCCGGCTTCCATCCAGCGGCGTTGCCACAGGGCGTAGTCGGCGTACTGAATCGGCAGCTCGGACAATTGCGGCGTGTGCCCCTGACTGTAAGCGGCATACAAGTGCACGAGTTCTTCAACCATCAGTTGCATCGACCAGCCATCGGACACGATGTGGTGCTGCACCATCACCAGCACCTGTTCATCATCGGCCAGTTGCAGCAGGCTCACGCGCAACAGCGGTGCCTGGTGCAGATCGAAAGGCAGGTCCACCTGCGCGTGCGCCTGCGCCATCAGTTGCGACTCGTCGACACGCGCCTGCCGGATCTCGACCCGCGCCTGGGGCAATACCTGTTGCCACAGGTGTTCACCGTCTTCGACCAGTTGCGTGCGCAAGCTCTCGTGACGGGCCAGCAGCGTATCGAAACTGCGCTGCAACGCCGCCAGGTCCAACTGCCCATGCAGGCGCAGGGCACCGGGGATATGGTAAGCCGCGCTGTGTGGGTCGAGCTGCCAGAGAAACCACTGGCGTTCCTGAGCGAAGGACAACGGCAGCTTGTGACCGTCCTCGCGGATCGAGGCAATCGGCAATTGCGCGAAGCTCATGCCACGGCTGTGCAGACGTTGGTAAAACTGCTGGCGCTGTTCCAGCGGCAGGCGAAGAAAGCGCGAAACCAGGTCGATATTAGGGTTGGAAAGCATGGGTCAAATCGCCTCTAGTTCGCTCAAAAAGTCACGAAGGTCATCAAAATCTTCCACGGTGCCGGCGCGCAAAGTGGCTGCGGCCTGCACATAGGCCTGCAGCGATTCGGTCTGGAACAGCTCCATCAGCGGCACTTCCAGGCCCAGTTCGGCCTGGACCCGCGAGGTGATCTGGATCGCCAGCAGGGAATGCCCGCCCACTTCGAAGAAGTTGTCGTTCAGGCCCACCTGCGGCAGGTGCAGAATGTCGGCCCAGATGGCAGCGATCTGCTGTTCCAGTTCGCTGACCGGCGCCACGTAGCGCTGCTGCATCTGGCTGGCGTCCGGCACGGGCAGGCCCTTGCGGTCGAGCTTGCCGTTGGGGGTCAGCGGCATCTGCGCGAGGAACACGAAGTGCGCGGGCACCATGTAGTCCGGCAAGCGCACCTTCAAGGCGCGGCGCAGGGTATCGCGCCACGCGGCTTCGTCGGCCACCGCCTCTGCCGCCACCACGTAGGCCACCAGTTGCTTGCCGGTCGGGCCGTCCTGGGCGACCACCACGGTTTCGCCGACGTTGTCCTGCTCGCGCAGGCGCGCTTCGATTTCGCCCAGTTCGATACGGAAACCGCGGATTTTCACCTGGTGGTCGACACGGCCGAGGTAGTCCACCACGCCATCGGCGCGCCCTCGGGTGAGGTCGCCGCTACGATAGACGCGACTGCCGGGCTGGCCGAACGGATCCGGCACAAAGCGTTCGGCAGTGAGGGCCGGGCGCTCCAGGTAACCACGGGCCACACCCTCCCCGCCCAGGTACAGCTCGCCGGCCACGCCGATGGGCTGCAAGTTCAACTGCGCATCCAGCACGTAGCCGCTGCGATTGCCCAGCAGCGTGCCGATTGGCGCATACACGGCGCCGCACGGGTCACCCCGGCGCGCTTTCCACAGCAGCGGCGTGACCACGGTCTCGGTGGGGCCATAGCCGTTGAACAGGTAGGTGGGTTTCAGCGCGCGCCAGGCCAGGTCGTAGCTGGCTTGCGCCACGGCATCACCGCCGAAGCAATAGACCCGCACGGCCGGTGGATTGCCGTCGCGCTCGGCATGCTCGGCCAGTTGTTGCAGGTACACCGGCGGGAACACCGCCATCGTCACGCTGTGGCGATGCATTTGCTGATAGGTGTATTCGGGCAGCCACAGGCTGTCATCGCGGATCAGCACGCTGGCGCCATTGATCAGCGGGTGCATCCAGCCTTCGTGGGAGCCATCGAAGGCGAACGACATGAAGTGCAACTCGCAATCGGCCGGGCCGGTTTCGTAGCGCTCGCCGGTGGCGATGATGTGCGCCACCAAAGGGCCGTGCGCCACCGCGACGCCCTTGGGCATGCCGGTGGAACCCGAGGTGTAGATGACATAGGCCAGGTTGTCGCCCTCCAGCGCGACAACCGGTGCCGTGTCGCTGTCACCGGCCCAGTCCTCGGTGCGATCAATCGCCAGCGTCGCGACCGCCTCAGGAACCGGCAACTGCTGCAACGCACAGGTATGCGTCAGCAGCAGTTGTGCGCGGCTGTCCTGCAGCATGTACAGCAATCGGTCACGCGGGTACTCAATATCCAGCGGCACATACACGCCACCGGCCTTCATTACCGCGAGGAACGCCACCATGATCTCGGCACTGCGCGGCATGGCAATCGCCACCCGCACTTCCGGGCCGATACCCTGGGCGATCAAGGCATGGGCCAGGCGGTTGGCCTGGCTGTCGAGTTCGCCGTAGGTCAGGGTCTGCGCGTCGAACTTGACCGCCACCGCCTGCGGGGCTTCCCGCGCTCGGTCGGCGATCAGTTCGTGCACCAGCCGCTCAGCCGGGAAGCCGGCGTCGGTGCGATTCCATAGATCAAGAATATGCTGTTGCTCATCCGCATCCAGCAAGTTGAGCGCGCCGATAGGCTGTTGCCGGTCGGCAACCATCGCCCGCAACAGGTTCTGCCAGTGGCCGGCCATGCGCTCGATGGTCGCCGGCGCGAACAGGTCGGTGGCGTAACTCAGGGACGCGCGCAGCGCATGCTGGCTTTCTTCAACGTCCAGCGCCAGATCGAACTGCGCAATGTCTTCATCCCAGCTCAACACCTCGATACTCAAATCGTCCAGGCGTTGCAAATGGCTGTCGACAGACGTCTGGCGATGGTTGAACAGCACCTGGAACAGCGGGCTCAGACTCAGGCTGCGCTCGGGCTGCAAGGCCTCCACCAGTTGCTCGAACGGCAGGTCCTGATGAGCCTGGGCCTCCAGCGCGCGCTGGCGGGTTTGCTGCAACAGGTGCTCGACGCTCATCTGCCCGTGGATATCGGCCTTGAGTACCTGGGTGTTGACGAAAAAGCCGATCAGCCCTTCGGTTTCCACGCGATTGCGGTTGGCAATCGGCACGCCCACGCGCACGTCTTCCTGACCGCTGTAGCGGTGTAGCAAGGCCTGATAAGACGCCAGCAGCAGCATCGGCAGGGTCACTTCACAGCTGTGCGCCAGGCTGCGTAAATCGGCCAGCAGCGGCGCCGGCAACTCGATGCCCAGGCGCGCGCCACGGTGGCTTTGCACGGCCGGGCGCAGGTAATCGAACGGCAATTCCAGCACCGGTTGCGAGCCACCCAGTTGCTCGCGCCAGTACGCCAATTGACGCGCTTTCTCGCCGGCCTGCATCCAGTCACGTTGCCACACGGCATAGTCGGCGTACTGGATCGGCAGAGCTGGCAAGTCCGGCGTGCGGCCGTGGCTGAACGCGGCGTACATCTGCACCAGTTCCTCGACCATCAATTGCATCGACCAGCCATCGGAGACGATGTGGTGCTGTACCAGCACCAACACATGCTCATGGGCCGCCAGACGCAGCAGCCTGACCCGCAGCACGGGCCCCTGCCGCAAATCGAACGGCTGCCCGATGATCTGCGCAACGTCGGCTTTCAAGCGGGCTTCATCGCTGTCGCTCACTTCGACATCGATCAGGCCCGAGTCCTCGATGACCTGCACCGTCGCGCCGCCCTCTTGTCGCAGGTGCGTGCGCAGGCTTTCATGGCGCGCCAGCAAGGTGTCGACACTGCGTTGCAACGCGGCCAGATCCAGCGGGCCGTGCAAACGCAGGGCGCTGGGGATGTGGTAGGCGGCGCTGTCAGGGTCCAGTTGCCAGAGGAACCACTGGCGTTCCTGGGCGTAGGACAATGGCAACGGCTGGCTGCGGTCAACCGGGACCAGCGGCGGTGCGAGCACCGCCTCCTCGCCCAGCGCCAGCACGAAATCACCCAGCAGCGGCTGTTCGAACAGGCGCTTGAGCGGCACTTCCAGCGCCAGTGCCTGGCGCACGCGGGACACCACGCGGGTGGCCAGCAACGAATGGCCACCCAGCTCGAAGAAGTGATCGTCGAGACCCACCTGCGGCACGCCCAGAACCTCGGCCCAGATCGCCGCGACGTGCTGCTCGCGCACGCTGACCGGCGGCACATGGCCTTTGCTCGGCAGCGCGGCGTCAACCCTGGGCAGGGCCTTGCGGTCGAGCTTGCCGTTGGGGGTCAGCGGCAGGCAGTCGAGAAACATCACCTGCGCGGGCACCATGTAGTCCGGCAAGTGTGCACGCAGGGCGGCTTTATAGGACGCCTGAGGTTGCGGTTGGGCGGTCACCAGATACGCGATCAGGCGATCGTTATCGGCCAGCACCACGGCCTCGCGCACACCGACCTGTTCGCGCAGGCAGGCTTCGATTTCGCCCAGTTCGATACGGAAACCGCGCACTTTCACCTGATGATCGACCCGACCGATATACGCCACCACGCCATCGGCGCGGTAGCGTGCCAAATCGCCGGTGCGGTACAGGCGCTCGCCCGGCGCACCGTAGGGGTTGGGCACAAAACGCTCGGCCGTGAGTGCCGGCCGCGCGTGGTAACCGCGCGCCAGGCCGACGCCGCCGATCAGCAGTTCGCCTGCCGCACCCACCGGGCTTGGCGTCAGCCCGGCATTGAGAATGAACAGCGCGGTATTGGCCACCGGCCGCCCGACAAAAGGCTGCGCGGTGGTCAGGCGATGCGCCGCCGACCAGATAGTGGTTTCAGTGGGGCCATACAGGTTCCACACCGGGCCTTGCAGATCGAGCAGGCGCTGGGCCAGGTCGACCGGCAGTGCTTCACCGCCGCACAGGCACTGAATGCCATTCAGCAACTGGGCCCGCGGGCTTTCCAGCAGCATGCGCCAGCTGGACGGAGTGGCTTGCAGCACGGTGACAGCCTGATCGTGGGCCATGTCGATGATCGCTTCGGGATCGAGGGCCATGTCCTGATCGCTGAGCAGCACCATCGCGCCCACGGTCAACGGCACGTAAAGCTCCAGGGCAAAAATGTCGAACGAGAACGTCGTCAGCGACAGCATCCGCGCCTCGCGTCCGATCTCCAGAGTAGCGGCCATGCCGCTGGCAAAGCTGCACAGCGCCTGATGCGGCACCATCACGCCCTTTGGCTTGCCGGTGGAGCCGGAGGTGTAGATCACGTAGGCCAGGTGCTGCGGCGCCACTTCGACCTGCGGGTTGTGCTCGGCGCTCTCGGCGCAGTCCATCGTCAGCACCTGCACACCGTCGGGCAGCGGCAGGCGTCCGAGCAATGGCGGCTGGGTCAGCAGCACCCGCGCACGGCTGTCGTCGAGCATGAACGCCAGACGGTCGGCGGGGAATTGCGGGTCCAACGGTACATAGGCGCCACCGGCCTTGAGGATCGCCAGCAGGCCAACCACCATCTGAAGCGAACGCTCGACATGCACGGCCACCAGCACGTCAGGGCCCACGCCCGCCGCGATCAGGCGATGGGCCAGGCCGTTGGCACGGCGGTTGAGTTCACCGTAGCTCAAGGCGTCGCCGTTGAATTGCACGGCGGTCGCGTCCGGCTGCGCCAGCGCGTGTGCCTCGAACAACGAGTGCACGCAGCGCTCGCGCGGGTAGTCGACCTGCGTGCGGTTCCAGTCTTCGAGTATTTGCCGGCACTGCGGCGCGCTGAGCAGGGTCAGTTCATCCAGGGCCTGGGACGCATCGCGCACCACCGCACGCAGCAGGGTGTGCCAGTACTCGGCCATGCGCTCCACGGTCGCGGGCAGGAACAGGTCGGTGGCGTAGGTCAGCGAAGCCCACAGGCCATCGGCGGACTCTTCGGTTTCCAGGTTGAGGTCAAATTGGGTGGTGTGAGCTGCCCAGTCCACCGGCTGCAGGTCCAGCCCGGCCAATTGCAGGGGGGCGGTGCGCCGGTTGTCCTGGTGATTGAACATCACCTGGAACAGCGGGTTATGGCTGAGGCTGCGCGCCGGTTGCAGCGCTTCAACCAACTGCTCGAACGGCAGGTCCTGATGGGCCTGGGCTTGCAGAGCGCGTTGCTTGACCTGGGCGAGCAACTGGTCGAATGGCATCTGCCCATGCAGGTTGGCCTGGAGTACCTGGGTGTTGACGAAAAAGCCGATCAGGCGCTCGGTTTCCAGGCGGTTGCGGTTGGCGATCGGCACCCCGACGCGCACCTCGGTCTGCCCGCTGTAGCGATGCAGCAAGGTCTGGAACGACGCCAGCAGCAACATGAACAGCGTCACGTCCTGACGCTGGGCGAGTGCCTTGAGTTCGGTCACCAGCGCAGTGTCCAGGTGAATCTGCCGACGCGCACCGCGATGGCTTTGCACCGCCGGGCGCGGGTGGTCCAGCGGCAGTTCCAGCAGCGGATGCTCGCTGCCCAGCGTCGCGCACCAGTAATCGAGCTGGCGCTGCTGCTCACCGGCGGCCATCCAGTCGCGCTGCCACTGCGCATAGTCGGCGTACTGGAGCGGCAACGCCGGCCGTTGCGCCTGGCCCTGATACAGCGCCACCAGCTCATCCACCATCACGTGCATCGACCAGCCGTCGGAGATGATGTGATGCTGGGTGATCACCAGCACCTGGTGCTCGGCGTCGATTTCCAGCAGTTTCACCCGCATCAGCGGGCCGTTGCGCAGGTCGAAGGGCCGCTGGATTTCCTGCGTCACGGCCTGCTCGAGCGCCTGGGCGTCGATGGGTTGTCGTTCGATCGGCATGGCGAAAGAGGGGTGAATCATCTGCCAGGTACGCTCGCCCTCCTCCACAAAGGTGGTGCGCAGTGGCTCGTGGCGTTGAACCAGGCACTGCAGGGCGCGCTCAAGGGCCGCTGTATCCAGTTGACCGCGCAGGTGCAGCGCAATGGGCACGTGGTAGGCGGCGCTGGTAGTGTCCAGTTGCCAGAGGAACCACTGGCGTTCCTGGGCGAACGACAGGGCCAGCGGTTGATCACGATCAACGGCCGTCAGAGCCGGTGCCGTATCGGCCTGCAAGCCGGCGCAGGCCAGGGCGAAGGCTTCCAGCGTCGGCTGTTCGAACAACGCCCGCAACGGCACTTCCAGCGCCAGTTCGTGGCGCACCCGCGAGACCACCTGGGTGGCGAGTAATGAATGACCGCCGCGCTCGAAGAAGTGGTCATCGAGGCCCACCTGTTCAACCTGCAACACGGTCTGCCAGATCCCGGCCAAGCGCTGTTGCAGCGGGCTTTGCGGTGCACGGTAAGCCTGCAGCGTCAGGTTCAGGTCCGGTGCCGGCAGTGCGCGGCGATCCAGCTTGCCATTGATGTTCAGCGGCAAGGCGTCGAGGACCACCCACTGCGCGGGCACCATGTAGTCCGGCAATGAGCGGCGCAGGGTCGCCGCCAGCGCCTGGGTGTCCAGGCTGTGTGCCTCGGTTGCGACGACATACGCCACCAGCTGCGCACCGGTCGCGCCCGGCAGGGCCAGCACGGCCGCTTCACGCACCTGCGGCAAGGCTTGCAGGCCGGCCTCGATTTCGCCCATCTCGATCCGGAAACCGCGAATCTTCACTTGATGGTCGATGCGCCCCACATACTCCAGCGCACCGGCCTCGGTGTAACGGGCCAGGTCGCCGCTGCGGTAGAGCCGCGCACCGGGGACACTGGAAAACGGGTCCGGCAGGAAGCGTTCGGCGGTCAGCGCCGGACGCTCGAAATAGCCCTGGGCAAGGCCGGCGTGTGCACCGATGCACAACTCGCCGACGCCGTCGGTGGCGAGCAACTCGAAACCGCTGTCGAGCACGTATAACGCACGGCCCGCAATTGCACGGCCAATCGGCACGCCAAACGCGTCGCCGGCGTCGGTCAACTGGCAGTCATGCACGCTGGACACCACCGTG
This sequence comes from Pseudomonas poae, assembly GCF_001439785.1. Classification (GTDB taxonomy): domain Bacteria; phylum Pseudomonadota; class Gammaproteobacteria; order Pseudomonadales; family Pseudomonadaceae; genus Aquipseudomonas; species Aquipseudomonas poae. The sequence goes on from NZ_JYLI01000001.1 coordinate 337,858, forward strand.
GCCTCGGTCGGCCCGTAGGTGTTGAGCAAGCGCACAGCGCCCAGCCCGGCCGCATGCCAGGCGCGCACGCCTTCCACGGCCATGGCTTCCCCGCCCACATGCACTTGGCGCAGGTTGCCCAGAGAGCGCCGCTGCGCAGCGCACTCCTTGGCGAGCAAATACCAGTAAGCGGCGGGCAAGTCGGCCAAGGTCACGCCCTGGTCGACGATTTCCCGCGCCAGTTGCCCGGCGTCCCAGAGCTCGTCGCCGCGCATGATCAGTGCCGCGCCCGCGCACAGCGGCGGGTAGCACTGCTCGACAAAGCCGTCGAAGCTGAACGTGGCAAATTGCAGCACGCGGTCTTCTGCACTCAGCTGGCTGTAGCAGTGGGCACTGTCGCAGAACTGACCGAGGGCGGCGTGATCAATGGCCACGCCCTTGGGCTGACCAGTGGAGCCAGAGGTGTAGATCACATAGGCGAGGTCGGCGGCCTGCGCATGGTTGGGCGGATTGGTTGCCGGATAATCGCCCAGCTCATCACCGCCGGCGCTGAATGTCAGGCGCGTCAACCCTGACGGCAACGGCAACTCGGCCAGCAGGCCGGTTTCGCTGAGCAACAGGTCCAGACGACTGTCCCTCAGCATGTAGGCCAGACGCTCGGCCGGGTAACTCGGGTCCAACGGTACATAGGCGGCGCCGCTTTTGAGCACCGCCAGCAGGCTGACAATGAGCTGTGGGCCGCGCCGCGACGCCAATCCCACCCTGTGTCCCGGACCTGCGCCCAGTTCCAGCAAACGGTGCGCCAGGCGGTTGGCCCGCGCATTAAGTGCGGCATAGTCCAGCCGCTCGTTGCCCGCCTGCACGGCGAGGGCGAACGGCGTGGCCAGGGCCTGGGCGGCGATGCGCTCGTGCACCCGCAGAGGGTGCGGCGCTGCAGCGGACTGCTGGCTGAGGACGAGCATTTCGCGCTGCGCGTTGGCGTCCAGCAGTTGCAGACTGCCCAGCGGCCTGTCGGCATCAGCCATCATTTGCCCCAGCAGGTGCTGCAGGTTGGCGCTCAATCGCGCCACCTGCGCAGCACTGAAGCGCGCGCGCTCATAGCTCAATTCCAAACGCAGGCTGTCGCCCAGTTCGATGCCCAGCGTCAGCGGGTAGCTGGTGCGCTCGTGGTTGTGCAGTGGCCCGAAGTTCAGGCCGGCAGGCGCGCCCTGCTTGAGTGCTTCGGCGACCGGGAAGTTTTCGAACACCAGCAGCGTGTCGAACAGCGCCCCACCCTGTTGGCCGGCCCAGCCCTGGATGTTGTAGAGCGGCACCTGTTCGTGGTCGCGAAGGCTGAGGTTGAGTGCCTGCAACTCGCCCAGCCACGCGCCTGTCGACTGAGCTGGCGAGGCCGCACTGATGATCGGCAGGGTATTGATGAACAGGCCCAGTTGCTGCTCGATGCCCGGCAGCGGCGCGGACCTCCCGGCGACCGTGGCGCCAAACACCACGCAATCCTGGCCGGTGTAGCGTTGCAGCAACAGGCTCCAGGCGCCTTGCAGTACGGTGTTGAGGGTCACTTTGTGCTGGCGGGCGAAAGCGCCAAGGGCGACGGTGAACTCGCTGCCGAGCACCACCTGATGGTCGGCCATGCCCGCGCCGTCCACCGGCGCACGCAGCGCATCGGCCAGCAGGGTCGGTGCCTGCACAGGCGCAAGGGCGGCTTTCCAGAACGCTTCGCCCGACGCCTGCTGTTGCAGCCAGCCGAGGTAATCGCCGAACTGTCCCAACGGCGCAGGCACGACGTGGCCCGCGTAATGGGCGATGACTTCGCCGAGCAGTTGGGCGTTGCTCCAGCCGTCCATCAAGATGTGGTGGCTGGTGAAAATGAAGTGCCAGGCGGTCCCGGCGCGACGCACCAGCAGCAGACGGAACAGCGGCGCGCGGTCGAGCACGAAGCCCTGCTCGCGCTCGGCATCGGCCAGCGCATCGACGTCGGCGTCCGGGTCTTCGATCACCTGTAATTGCAAGTCGACCTGGCGCTGGACCAACTGATGGGCACTGTCCAGGCCCAGCCAGTGGAAGCTGCTGCGCAGGATGTCGTGGCGATCCAGCGCAGCCTGCCAGGCACGTCCGAACTTCAGCAGGTCGAGGCCCTCGATATCCAGGCGCAACTGGTTGATGTAGGCCTGCGCCTCGGGTTCGTAGAGCGTATGGAACAGCATGCCCTGTTGCATCGGCGACAACGGATACAGGTCAGCGATGGCCGGCCCTGGCACCGGCAACGCATCCAGCTGCTGCTGGCTGAGGCGCGCCAGCGGGAAGTCCGACGGCGTGACTTGCCCGGCAGGCGTCGCACAGCAATGGGCGATCAAGGCCTTGAGTTCGACGGCGTATTCATCCGCCAGACGCTGGATGGTTGCCGCGTCGAACATCTCGCGACTGAAGCCCCATTGCAACGCCAGTTCACCGCCGTACACCTGCCCTTCCACCGTCAACCAGTTGGCCAGCGGCGCCTCGGGGTCCTGGGCCTGGCCACTGCCCTGGTTGGCCGGAACGAACAGTGCCGACTCATCGAACTGGCGATCGAACTGGCCCAGGTAATTGAAGGTGATGCGCGGCGCGGCCAGGGTCGACAAGGCAGCGCCTGCGTCGGGCGTGCCCAGGTAGCGCAACAGGCCATAGCCGATGCCTTTGTCGGGCACCGCGCGCAGTTGCTCCTTGACCGCCTTGATCGCGCCGGAGAACTCACTGCCCGCCTCCAGCCGCAGCGGAAACAGGCTGGTGAACCAGCCGACCGTGCGGCTCAGGTCGAGGCTATCGAACAGGTCTTCGCGGCCATGGCCTTCCAGTTGAATCAACGCGGCCGGTTGCTCGCTCCAACGGCTGATGACACGCGCCAGCGCGGTCAGCAGCAGGTCGTTGACCTGGGTGCGGTAGGCAGCCGGGGCGTCTTGCAGAAGTTGGCGCGTGTGCTCGGCGTCAAGACGTACTTCGATCTTGCTGCCCAGACGGTTCTGCAGGCCACCTTCGGGGTGGTCGCAAGGCAGCTCGGTGTCGACGGTTTGCGCCTGCCAGTACGGCAGTTGTTCGTTGAGCGTTTGCGCATGGTCGTGCAGATGTTGTGCCCAGTGCTGATAGGCACTGGTTTTGGCCGGCAGCGCGGCATCACGGTAGGCCTGTTGCAGGTCTTCCAGCAGGATGCGCCAGGACACGCCGTCCACCACCAGGTGGTGGATCACCAGCAGCAACCGCTGGGTGCCATCGCCCATGGTCACCAGGGCAGCGCGCAGCAGCGGGCCGTGCGCCAGGTCGAGACTGCGCTGGGCTTCATCGCACAAGGCGGCCAGTTCAGCATCGCTGTTGGCCTGGGATTGCCACAGCGCCGCTTCAGCGACCGGCGTTGCGTGGCTTTGCGCACAGCCGTCGGCCTGCGGCACAAAGCGCAGGCGCAAGGCGTCGTGATGGTTGATCAACTGCGTCAGCGCTGCTTCAAGACGAGCAGGCGCGAGGGTTTCGCGCGAGGTCAGCAACAAGGACTGGTTCCAGTGGTGACGCGCCGGGATCGCCTGGGCGAAAAAGTGCTGCTGCACCGGGGTCAGGCGCACCTCGCCTTGTACCGGGCCCTGGTCAATCAGGCTGACCGGCGCGACGCTTGCCACGAGCGCGAGGCTGCGCACGCTCTGGTACTGGAACAGGTCGCGCGGGCTGAGGCGAATTCCCGCCTGGCGCGCGCGGCTGACTACCTGGATGGAGATGATCGAGTCGCCGCCCAGCTCGAAGAAGTTGTCGTCCAGGCCGATCTGTTCCACGCCGAGCACGTCGGCCCAGATCGCCGCCAGGGTCTTTTGCAGGGCGTTTTCCGCTGGGACAAAGACGTGTTGCGGCGTGGCGTCCGGCACCGGCAATGCCTTGCGGTCGAGCTTGCCATTGGCGGTCACCGGCAGCTTGCTCAGGTGCACAAAATGGGTGGGCACCATGTAGTCGGGCAGGCTGCCGAGCAGCCAGGTGTTGAGATCGGTCGGCGCTTCGCCCTCCGCTACCAGCCAGGCCACCAGCTGTTTGCCGCCTTGTACCAACACCACGGCTTCACGCACCTGCGGGTGCTGCAGGAGGCGGGTTTCGATTTCGCCCAGTTCGATGCGCAGACCGCGCAGCTTGACCTGATGGTCGAGGCGACCGAGGTAGTCGATCACGCCATCGGCACGCTGGCGCACGCGGTCGCCGGTGCGGTACAGGCGCTCGCCTGCGGTAAACGGGCTGGGCACAAAACGCTCGGCGGTCAACCCCGGGCGCCGGTGGTAACTGCGCGCCAGACCAATGCCGCCCAGGTACAGCTCACCGGACACGCCAGCAGGCACCGGGTTGAGTTGGGCATCGAGCACGTAGGTGGCGAGGTTGGCAATCGGGCGACCGATGGGCACGCTGTCGGCGCCCTCGTCGACGCAGGTCCAGTGGGTCACGTCGATGGCGGCTTCGGTGGGGCCGTACAGGTTGTACAAGGCTGCCGCCGGCAGCCGGGCGAACACCTGCCGCTGTGCGTCCAGCGCCAGGGCTTCGCCGCTGCACACGATGCGTTTGAGGCTGGCGCAGGCTTGCACGCCTGGCTCATGGATAAACGCCTGCAGCATCGACGGTACGAAATGCAGGGTGGTAATGGCGTGCCGGCCGATGGTCTCGATCAGCCGCGCGGGCTCGCGGTGTTCCCCGGGAGCGGCGACCACCAGGCGTGCGCCGGTCATCAGTGGCCAGAAGAATTCCCACACCGAGACGTCGAAGCTGAACGGGGTTTTCTGCAGGACCGCGTCACTGGCGTCCAGGCGATAGGCCTGTTGCATCCAGCACAAGCGGTTGACCAGCGCGCGATGGCTGTTGCCCGCGCCCTTGGGCTTGCCGGTGGAACCGGAGGTGTAGATCACATAGGCAAGGTTCAGCGCATCGGTGTCGACCTGGGGAGCTTGCGTACTGCAGGTGTCGAAACCGCTCAGCGCAGCGTCCAGCACGATGACCTGCAGGCCGTCCGTTGGCAGCAACGTCAGCAGGGCATCTTGAGTGAGCAGCAGCGCGACGCCGCTGTCTTCGATCATGTAGGCCAGGCGCTCGCGCGGATACTCCGGGTCCAGCGGCACGTACGCGCCACCAGCCTTGAGGATCGCCAGCAGGCCCACCACCATCTCGACGGAGCGCTCGACGCAGATGCCCACCAGCACATCAGGGCCAACACCGCGCTCGCGCAGGGCGTTGGCCAACTGGTTGGCGCGGCTGTCGAGTTCGGTATAGGTCAAGGTGGTGGCGCCGAACACCAGCGCGGGCGCGTGCGGCGTGCGCTGCACCTGTTCGGCGATCAACTGATGCAGCGCGCGTTCGCTGGGGTAAGCTTCGGCGGTCTGGTTCCAGGCCTGCACCAGCAGGTTTTGCTCGTCCTCATCGAGCATCGGCAATTCGCCGACACGTTGCTCGCCGTCACTGACCATGGCCTGCAACAGGCTGATCCAGTGCCGCGCCATGCGCTCGATGGTCGGCGCGTCGAACAGATCATTGGCGTAGGTCAGCGCGGCATGCAGGGTGCCGGACTTTTCCCAGGTGTCCAGGCTCAGGTCGAACTGGGTGGTGCGGCCCTGCCATTCCACCTCGGACAGCGCCAGGCCCGAAGCGGTACTCACCGATGCAATATCGGCCACCACCGGCTGATGGTTGTACATCACCTGGAACAGCGGCGTGTGGCTGAGGCTGCGCTCCACCTTGAGCGCTTCCACCAGGCGCTCGAACGGCAGCTCCTGATGCGCCTGGGCGCCGAGCGCATGCTCCTTGATGCCTTGCAGCAACTCGCCGATGCGTGTCTGTCCGGTCAGCTCGGTGCGCAGCACCTGGGTGTTGACGAAGAAGCCGATCAGCCCTTCGACCTCATTGCGGTTACGGTTGGCAATCGGCACGCCGACGCGAATGTCGCCCTGGCCGGTGTAGCGATGCAGCAGCACGTTGAACGCACCGAGCAACAGCATGAACAGGGTCACGTTGTGTGTTTGTGCGCAGCGGCGCAGTTGGGTGGCCAGCGCGGGGTCAATCGCGAAAGCGTGGCGTGTGCCCTGGTAGCTCGGCATCGCCGGGCGCGGGCGATCGGTGGGCAATTCCAGCACCGGGTGCTCATCGCCCAGGCGCGCCTGCCAGTAATCGAGCTGGCGGGCCTGCTCTCCGGCCTCCAGCCAGCGGCGCTGCCACAGGGCGTAGTCGCTGTACTGGATCGGCAGCGCCGACAGTTGCGGTGTCTCGTTGCGTTCATGGGCGTCGTAGAAACGGATGAACTCGTCGATCAACACGTTCATCGACCAGCCATCGGAGACGATGTGGTGCAGGGTCAGCAGCAGGACGTGCTCCCCGGCGTCGAGCCTGAGCAATTGCACGCGCAGCAAAGGGCCGGTTTCCAGATTGAAGGGCAGCAGCGATTGAGCGGTGGCCGCCGCGGCGACCGCCTGTTCGCGCGCAGCGGGCGCCAGGCCGCTGAGGTCCGACTGTTCAATCACCAACGACGGTTCGACGGCGACCTGCAGCAGGCGCTCGTCGGCCTGACGCTGGAACACCGTGCGCAGGGTTTCGTGGCGCGCGATCAGGCTGGCGAAGGCCTGCTCCATCGCGGGCACACTCAGCGCGCCCTTGAGCCGCACCGCACCGGGCAGGTTGTAGGCGCCGCTGGCCGGGTCCAACTGCCACAGAAACCACATGCGCTGCTGCGCGTAGGACAGCGCCTGACGGTCTTGCGCCTCCACGCCTGCCGGGATTGGAAACCGGGAAAAATCCACCCCTTCCTTCTGCAACGCCTGCAGGAACAGCTGGCGTTTTTCCAGGGGCAACCCGATAAACCGGCGAGCAAGTTTCAAGGAGTCTTCAGCATTCATTTCAAAGGGTCCGGAGCAATAGGCGGGAAGCACAAAGGCACGTCGTCCCTATAAAACGAACCGCGAAGGGAAAAATTAGCGTGGGAAGGCGGAGGCGCCAGCGCGCTGTCATCAAGGGTTACATCAATCGCAGGAAAGCATTGCGAACCCGAGCTAGCATTGACGTACACCACTTTTTGCAACTACATTTAGTTACAGGCAAGGATCGCCGTGTCCAAAAATGAAAAGCTGCTGGCCAAATTGCTCAACGAGCACATGGCCTTTACCTGGCCCGAGCTCGTCACGCTATTGCGTCGTCTCGGTTACACACAACTGGAAGGGGCTGGAAGCCGCGTCAAGTTCGACATCGGCGACCCGACGGCAATGATCACCTTGCACAAGCCTCACCCCGGCAACGAACTGAAGCATTACATTCGGCGCCAGATCATCGAACAATTGAAATCAGGAGACCTGATTCAGTGAACAACCAACTGAAACACAAGGGCTACATCGGCTCTATCGAAGCCAGCCTCGAAGACAACTGCCTGTTCGGCAAAGTCCTGTTCATCAAGGCGTTGGTGAGTTACGAAGGCAAGACAGTCGCCGAGCTGGACGCGGCGTTCCAGGAGGCGGTGGACGATTATCTCGCCACCTGCCAGGCGCTTGGGCAAACACCGGAAAAACCCTGCAAGGGGTCGTTCAATGTGCGGGTCGGGCATGACCTGCACCTGGCGGCAGCCCTTGAGGCCACCCGCAAGAAAGTCACGCTCAACGACCTGACCCGGCAAGCATTGAACGAGTTTCTGCAACAGCACGGCAAGGCGCCCTGCCCGGCCACTGGTTGACTGACCTGGCCGCCAGCCGGAACTGGCGGCAACCCCCTTATCAGATCAACCGCTTGATCTGCTTGTTGCGCCACACCAACCGGTAGTAGGCGATCTGCAGGGCAAGCATCATCAGGTAGGTCACCGGAAACGCCATCCACACGCCTTCGAGGCCGAAGTGCGCATTGAGCAGGTACGCCACCGGCAACTCGACGAACAGCACGCAGACAATCGAAATCACCACCGGCATCAGCACCACGCCGCTGGCGCGCATGATCCCGCCGATCACGGCCTGGAAACCGAACACCAGGATGCTCCACAGCATGATGTGCAGCAGGTGTTCGGCATTGACCCGTGCGGTGTCGTCGGTGATGAACAGCCCCAGCAACCAATGCGACAGGCCGTAACCCAGTACGATCAGGCCACCGGTCAGGCAGGTATTGATCAACAGTCCGGCGCGCAGAATCGGGCCGATGCGCTCCACACGCCCAGCGCCAATCGCCTGAGCGCCCAGGATCGAGGCGGTGATGGCAATCGACAATGCCGGGAACTGCACGTAGTTGACGATCTGCGTTACCGCGCCATAGGCCGCCGTGGCTTGGGAACCGTGGCCGTTGACCAGCGCCAGAATCACCAGTTCCGACAACGACAGCACCACCATCTGCAACCCGGTCGGCAAGCCGATGCGCAGCACCTTGCCGAGGATCGCCCGGTCCAGGCGCAACGCCGCGAGCAATTGGCGATCCGGCGCCATCACGTGTTTTTTATGGCGCAGACGCAGGATCAGAAACAGCATCGCCAGGGTGTTGCCCACCAGCCCCGCATACACCGCGCTCTGGATGCCCATGGGCGGCAGGCCGATCCAGCCGCGAATCAACGCGGGGGTCAGCAGCAGGCCCGTCAGGGTCGAGACCATCAGCGCCAGCAACGGCGATACCGTATCGCTGACCCCGCGCAGCAACTGGGTATAAAGGATGAACACCAGCAGCAGCGGCATGATCAACATCATGACCTGCGCGTAACCCACCGCGTCGTCGAGCACGTCCAGCGGCGTGCCCAGCGCCTGCAACGCAGGACGTGCAAACAGGCTGCCCAGCACCGCCGCGATCACCCCGACCAGCGCGCCGAGGGTCAGCGTGGCACCGGTGATGACCTTGACCATTCCCGTCTCGCCAGCCCCCCAGGCCTGGCCGATCAATACCGAAGCGCCCGCCCCCAGGCCGATCACCAGTGCAATGAAGAAGAACACGATGGGAAACATTCCCGACACTGCGGCCAGCGCCTGGGTGCCGAGCATCTGCCCGACATAAATGCCGTTGAGCGTGCCGGAAAAGCTTTGCAGGAAATTGGACAGCACCATCGGTGCGAGGAAGAACAGGTAGGTTTGCCACAGTGGGCGTTGCACAAGGTTTTGCATGAAAAACGGTGCCTCGAAGAACTAACGCATCCCAAGGTTATACCGTATGTGGATCCAATATTCGCGCGCTTGATCGATTTGATCAATGACAGGTGCGCGAATTACTGATTGGACGCGCCGGTTGCGGGTGAGTAGATTCCACGCCTGGGATAGCTATTAGCCATCACCTCCCATCCCTCTGGAATCGAGCCTCACATGAAAAAACCTGTCTCGTTGGCGATGCGTATCGGCCTGGGCTTCGCTTCCACCCTGTCATTGCTGGTGCTGATTACCGCCGTGGGTATCCAGCGCGTGGGCTTTATCGACAGCACGCTCAAGGACGTTGCCGAAAAAGCCGCCGTGGCTCAGCGCTATGCCATTAATTTCCGCGGCAGCGTGCATAACCGCGCCATTGCCATTCGCGATGCGGTACTGGTCACCGACGAGACCGCGCTCAATCGGCACCTGGCCGAGATCGACCAGCTCAAGCGCGACTACCAGGACGCCGCCGTGCCGCTTGATCGTCTGTTCGGCAACGGCGGCGCCAGCACCGAGGAAGCCCGACTGCTGAGCGATATCAAGGCCATCGAGACACAGACCCTGGCATCCTCGGAGCGCGTCATCAGCCTGCGCCGCGCCAATGACATCGCTGGCGCACAGGCGCTGTTGCTGGCGCAGAGCTCAGATCTCTATTCCGAGTGGCTCAAACGCGTCAATGCGTTGATCGATTTTGAAGAGGCGCGGATCCGGCACCAGCTTGACTCGGTGCAGAGCGCAGCGAGCAATTTCGCGGTGTTGATGCTGTTGGCCAGCGCCGTGGCGATTGTCTTGAGCGTGCTGGTGTCGTTGCTGATCATCCGCAAGGTCAAGGCCACCCTCGGCGCCGAGCCCGAAGAAGTGGCCGAAGCGATCCGTCGCCTGGCCCAGGGTGACTTGAACCAGAGCATCGACACCCGTCACCCCGACAGCGTCATGGGCATTCTTAAAAATGCCCTGATTCGCCTGGGCGACACCATCACCGAAGTGCGCGCGTCGGCACAGGCGCTGCGTGATTCGTCGGTGACCCTGTTGTCTGCGTCCGGCGAAAACCGCCAGCAGATCACACTGCAAACCAGCGAAGCCCAGCACGTGGCCGCCGCCATTACGCAAATGGCCGCATCGGTCAATGAAGTATCGGGCTACGCCTCGGCAGCCGCCAGGGCCACCCTGCAGGCCGATGCCGAAGTCAACAGCGGCCACCGTCTGGTGGGTGAAGTGAGCGTGGCGATTGAAGAACTGGCACAAATTCTCGAACAGGCCACTACCCGCGTCAATCAGGTATCCAGTGACAGCGAAAGCATCGAAACGGTGATTGAGGTGATCAACGCGATTGCCGCGCAAACCAACCTGCTCGCCCTGAACGCCGCCATTGAAGCCGCCCGCGCCGGGGAACATGGCCGCGGCTTTGCGGTAGTCGCCGACGAAGTGCGCTCGCTCGCGACCCGCACTCAGGAGTCCACCCAGGAAATCCGCGACATGATCGGCAAACTGCAAAGCGGCACTCAGAGCGCCGCCGACATCATGCAGCGCAGCCGCGCCCTGGCCCAGACCACGGTCGGCCAGACTCGCGATTCGCAAGCGTCGCTGGGCAAGATCAGCCAGGAAGTCGGCGCGATCAATACCATGAACGCGCAGATCGCCAGCGCCTCGGTGCAGCAGAGCGCCGCCGCTGAAGAAGTTGCGCAGAACGTCACGCGTATCCACAGCTCCACCGTACAGTCGGCTGCTGGCTCCGAAGTAGTGGCGAACGCCAACCAGGAACTGGCGGAACTGGCGGACAGGTTGAGCACCAAGGTAGCCTTTTTCAGCGTGGCGAGCCGCTGACCGCCAAAGGTTTGCCACGGTTGGGCAGCGGGCTTTACGGCTGCCTGGCCCGGCGTTTTTTGGCCTTGAGGTTGTCTGAAAACTTTTTGTACAGCGCTCTGACGAGCGTTCGTTGAGCGCGCATTTCGCGGCAGGCGTACCGCATCTCTCGATGCCGGTCCGTGTTGAGCAAAAGTAACCCCAGCAGCGGAAATACAACGCCCAGGGAAAATGCCAGGCGGTGCGGACAGTCGTCCAAGGTCGGCAGGACCAGCAAAAGGCAAACGGCGAAATAGCAAGCCATCCAGCCTGCGGCCCATTTACGCCCGCGTGCAATCATCCCATTGAGAAACACCACAGCAGCCGTCAACACGAGCACTACCCATCTGGACACTTCCGTTCTGAGCGCCGGATCGAGCTTGCGCAAATACACCGGTTCATTAAGCACAATCACAGAGGCGCCGGAAAGGACAGCCATGAACAGAGTGCCTACGAACACAGGAAGGTAGCGGATGACAACGCTCACCGTTGAATCATTCATTGCGCGCAGTGAAGCTTAGCCACACACACCGGCGTGATCGTTGCACCGCCGTGCAGGACGCGTCTGCGCGGGCAATGGATGCGGGGAAAACCCTCCCTGAATACGCTGAAAGTCACTCCTTTACTCCTCACCTTACAAGAGCGCAGAGGGTAAAGAATCCATCATGTACAAGAATGTAGGAGAAGTTCCTTTTTGCCGGAGGGCACTTCCCGTTATCTTTTTTTTGGCCGTCTGATCAATCGTAGGAATCGGAAAGTACGAGCGCCGCGGCGAGTTCTTCACGGGTCCGGCTGATGATGGCGCCTGCCGCGAGCAACGCTTCAACGGCATTGACGCCTCCCTCCGGCGTGATGGCACGGCAGGCCGGCAGATGCAGCACCACCGCCAGACCCGCCTTGAGCAGTTGCAGGGCGGTGGTCTTCACGCAGTAGTCCAGGGCCAGGCCGCCGACGATTACCCGCTGCACGCTGTGGGCCTTGAGGTACTCGATGACGCCCGTGGAGAGTTTGTCATGCAGATCGTGATAGCAGGCGCCGTAGGGGTGCAGGTCGGGCTCGACGCCTTTCCAGACGAAGTAATCGTAGTCGTAGGGCGTGGGCAGTTCATCCAGCAGGGTGAAGCCCTCGGTGCCAGGCACACAGTGGTTGACCCAGGTGACATCGGCATGCGCCAGGCCCGTGGGTTGCAGCATGTCGCTGTGCCGGGACACTACCCAGGGTGCGTGCGGAGTGTGTGCGTCCTTGCTGCCAATACGATGACCGGCAAGGCTGGCCATGTAGTTGAGCTCGGCGCCGATCTGGTCACCGCCGGCCACTGGCAACTCATTGGGGCACAGTGGCGTGAAGCTTTTCTGGGCGTCGACGTCGAATGAGGCGATGGCGATTTTTGCGAGCGGCATGGCGGTTCTCCGGTGGCCAGGCAAGAAGCGTACAGGGGTCTGTTTTTTGATCACAGTTTTGCCGATTGAAAGCCTGACGGTCAGGTAAGATAGCGCCGTTTGGCACAGCCTGCCCGTTGTGCCCGCCAACCCAAGTCGACTGCCCATGCCCTTCGAACTCAGTGTAGACCTCACCACCCTGGCCCTCCTCGCCGTGGTTGCCTTTATCGCCGGCTTTATCGACGCCATCGCCGGCGGTGGTGGCCTGCTTACCACCCCTGCCCTGCTCACGGCCGGCATGCCGCCGCACCTGGTGCTGGGCACCAATAAGCTGAGCTCGACCTTCGGCTCGGCCACCGCCAGCTTCACCTTCTACCGGCGCAAGCTGTTCCATCCGCGCCAATGGGTGCACGCCATTGTCGGCACATTGGTCGGTGCATTGACCGGCGCCGTGGTCGCGCACTACCTGCCTGCCGAAACCCTGAACAAGATGCTCCCGGTGATCGTCTTCGCCTGCGGTGTGTATCTGCTGTTCGGCGGCACGCCCAAGGCGCCGCTGGACGCCGATGCACCGATCAGGAAAAAATGGCAAGCCACCCAGGGCTTCGGCCTGGGCTTTTACGACGGCGTGGCCGGGCCCGGCACCGGCGCGTTCTGGACCGTGAGCACGATGCTGCTGCACCCCATCGACCTGGTAAAAGCCAGCGGCGTGGCGCGCAGCATGAACTTCGTCAGCAACGCGGCGGCGCTGACGGTGTTCATCATCAATGGGTCGGTGGACTGGATCGTCGGCCTGGCCATGGGCCTGTCGGTGATGTGCGGCGCGTTCTTTGGGGCACGCAGCGCAATCAGCGGCGGCGCCAGGTTCATTCGCCCGGTGTTCATCACCGTGGTGCTCGGTCTGACCGTGCGCCTAGCCTGGCAGCACTGGTTCGGCGTGGCCTAGGCGACGGGCCAGGTACAGGTCGATGAGATAGCGCGCAATCGAGCGCGACGCCGGCAACGGCGGCAATGCGTGGATATTGAACCACTGCGCGTCCTCTATCTCGTCGGCCTGGGGCACGATCTCGCCGCCGGCGTATTCGGCATGAAAGCCCAGCATCATCGAGTGGGGAAACGGCCAGCATTGGCTGCCCATGTACTGAATGTTCTTCACCTCCACCTGCACCTCTTCACGCACCTCGCGGATCAGGCATTCCTCGGCCGACTCGCCCGGCTCGGCAAACCCCGCCAGCGTGCTATACACCCCCGTGACAAAGCGCGGTGACCGCGCCAGCAGAATCTCATCGCCGCGCGTCACCAGCACGATCATGCTCGGCGAAATACGCGGGTAACTGCGCAAATCGCAGGGCTCGCAGAACATTGCGCGCTCGCGTGGCACCTGCACCATGGCCTGACCGCAGCTGCCGCAGAAACGGTGCTCACGCGCCCACGTGCCGATTTGCGCCGCGTAACCAAGCACCTTGTACACGGTGTGATCGCCCTGCAGCATGAAGCCGCGCAGGCCCTGCCAACTGCAGCCCGGCACCTGGGCGGCGCTGTTGAGCTCCAGCAGATACACCGGCTCGCCGTCGAGGAGACCGATGCCATGCTCGGCGAACACCGACAGCTCCTGGCGCTTGAGCCAGTCACGCGGAAACAGCGGACCATTGGCGTCATGTAAAAAGCCCTCGCGGCTGCGCGCAATAGCCCAGCCACCGGGGGCGTCGTTGTCCAGCAGCGTGTTGGTAATCCAGCCTGGGGTCATGTCAGTCAATCCACAAAGTCGGGTTTCTGTTTACTCATGTGTGCCGCGATGGCCACGCGCAAATCGTTGGATTGCAACATAGCCGCGTTCCAGGTGGCAACGTATTCCAGACCGTCATTGATGCTGTGGTCACGCATGTAGCTGATCATGGCCTTGGTGCCGGTTACGGCAATCGGCGATTTGGCGGCGATCTCGCGGGCAATCTCCAGGACCCCCGCCAGCAGGCTTGCATGATCGGGATACACGCGGTTCACCAGACCGATGCTGCGCGCTTCTTCGGCGCCGAACTGACGGCCGGTATAGGCCAGTTCGCGCAGCATGCCGTCACCGACGATGCGCGGCAGGCGTTGCAGGGTGCCGACATCGGCGGCCATGCCAATGTCGACTTCCTTGATGGAGAACTGCGCATCCTCGGCGGCGTAACGCATGTCGCAGGCGCTGATCAGGTCGATGGCACCGCCGATGCAGTAGCCCTGGATCGCCGCCAGCACCGGCTTGCGGCAGTTGTCCACCGCATTGAACGAGGCTTGCAGCTCGAGGATCTTGCGCCGCAGCAGGCGCGCGTTGCGGCCCACATCCTTGCCCAGGTCATTGGCCACCTGGGCCAGCATCATCAAATCGATACCCGACGAGAAATGCTTGCCGGCACCGCTGAGTACCACGGCGCGCACGGCGTCGGTGTCTTCGACCCATTGGAATATCTCGATGATTTCACGCCAGAACGCCGCGTTCATCGCGTTGATCTTTTCCGGGCGGTTGATCTGCACATGGGCAACGTTGCCGTTGAGCTCAACAACGAAGGCTTGGTATTCGGACATGGCAGTGATCCCTGACTGACGATTGATAAGGGCCAGACTATAACAAGGCTGCGCAAGGGCGCATCGGCCAAAAGCCGGACGCGCACTTATCGGCGCCATGGGCACGGGCCCGCCTGGAAAACGCTGGATAAAACTCCGCGCACCCGCCATCCTTCGCGCATCAAGCCGCTCGCTCGCGGCGCTCCACGCTCAAAGGACCTGCCCATGCACAGCCAACCCCTGGCCCTGGTCGATTTCGACTTCATCGACGAAACCCTGCTCAAATACGGCGACGACCACTCGGTACTCAACCTGGCCGAACTCGACGGTTACTTCACCGCGCTGGTGTCGAGCCCGTCCCGGGTGGACGTCGGCGAGTGGTTCCCGGCGATCTGGGGCGGGCACAACCCGGCCTGGGAAAGCGCGGACGAGGCTCAGCGTTTCCTGGAACTGTGTGTACGCCACATGAATACCCTCGCAGGCCAATTGGCTAACGACGCGCAGGGGTTCAAAGCCCGTTTCGATGACACCGAACATCAGGGCCACACCCTGACCCTCGCCGAAGAATGGTGCTTTGGCTACATCCGTGGCGCGGCCATCGCCAACTGGCCTGACCTGCCGCCCGAACAAGCCGCGCACCTGGAAAAAATTGCCCTGTGCGCCGAGCAGGACAACTTCGAGCTGCCAGTCGACCTCGATGCACGGGCGCACCAGCAGCGCGTCAGCGAGATCGAACCGGCCGCGCGGGCCCTGCACGATTACTGGCTGGCCTTGCGCTAAGCCTCGACAAGCACCGCTGCTTTGGCCGATTATTCGGGTCCGCCCGTCGGCCACTCCGTGCCACCTTGCCTTGATCAGGAGCCTTGCACCTTGAGTTCGCAGAAAACCGTGACCGTTACCCCACCCAGTTCCCCCCTGAACGGCAAGGTCGCGCCCCCTGGCTCCAAATCCATCACCAACCGCGCCTTGCTACTGGCCGCCCTGGCCAACGGCACCAGTCGCCTGACCGGCGCGCTGAAAAGCGATGACACCCGGCATATGTCGGTGGCATTGCGCGAGATGGGCGTGACCATCGACGAGCCGGATGACACCACCTTTGTGGTCACCGGGTCCGGCAGGCTGCAACGGCCGGCACAGCCTTTATTCCTCGGCAATGCCGGCACAGCGATGCGCTTTCTCACCGCCGCCGTGGCCACCGTGCAAGGCAGCGTCGTGCTGGACGGCGACGCCTACATGCAAAAACGTCCGATCGGCCCACTGCTGACCACCCTTGGCCAGAACGGCATCCAGGTCGACAGCCCCACCGGCTGCCCGCCGGTGACCGTACACGGTGTGGGCAAGGTGCAGGCCAAGCGCTTCGAGATCGACGGCGGTTTGTCCAGCCAGTACGTCTCGGCGCTGCTGATGCTGGCGGCGTGTGGAGAAGCACCGATTGAAGTGGCACTCACCGGCAAGGACATCGGCGCCCGTGGCTACGTGGACTTGACCCTGGACTGCATGCGCGCATTCGGCGCACAGGTCGAGGTGGTCGACGACACCACCTGGCGCGTCGCCGCGACCGGCTACCGCGCCCATGACTACCTGATCGAGCCTGATGCGTCTGCCGCCACCTACCTGTGGGCGGCCGAAGTGTTAACCGGTGGCCGTATCGATATCGGCGTGGCTGCGCAGGATTTCACCCAGCCAGACGCCAAGGCCCAGGCGGTAATCGCGCAGTTCCCGAACATGCCGACCACTGTGGTGGGTTCGCAGATGCAGGACGCGATCCCGACCCTCGCGGTACTGGCCGCCTTCAATAACACCCCGGTGCGCTTCACTGAACTGGCCAACCTGCGCGTGAAGGAATGTGACCGCGTACAGGCCCTGCACGACGGCCTCAACGAAATCCGCCCGGGCCTGGCGACCATTGAGGGCGACGACTTGCTGGTGGCCGCCGACCCGGCACTGGCTGGCACTTCTTGCAATGCGCTGATCGACACCCACGCTGACCACCGCATCGCCATGTGCTTTGCGCTGGCGGGGCTGAAGGTCGCAGGCGTGCGCATCCAGGACCCGGACTGCGTGGCCAAGACCTATCCTGATTACTGGAAGGCTCTGGGCAGCCTGGGCGTTGCGCTGACCTATTAAGTCGGCGGCGCCGCAATGGGGAGGGAATGCACATGACGATTCGCCAACCCTGCCCGCCCGGCGCCTGCATTTGCGCACGCGACCAACTGCTGCAGGCGCCGGGTGCCGACCTGCGGGTGCTTGGCCTGACGCGCCAGGAAGAAAAAAAGTTGCTTGCCCGGCTGGAAGACCTCAAGAGTTTGCAGGACCTGGAGCACATGCAGCAGCGGATGTATGAGCTGCTGGGCATTCGAGTGCATGTCGCGCCGGGGCATACCGAGGTCAGGAGCATGCGAGGGATTCAGATTGTCATCGACGAGTTGCCGGGGATGTGCCGCAAGACGCGGCAGGCAATTCCGGCGGCGATTCGTCGCGGGCTGGAGAAACGGCCGGAAATTGCTTATCGGTTGCTCGATGCTTATGACTTGTTTGGCCAAGGGTGATGGGTGTCTATCCGTTACCTGAATAACGGATAGACACCCATCACTCGCTTCCAGCGGAAGTAACCCCGTCCCAGCCCCCCCCCAGCGCCGCGATCAACTGAACACTCGCCACCAACCGCGTCTGCAGCAACGTCAATACCGTTCGCTCATTACTCAGCGCGGTCGCCTGCACCGTCACCACATCCAGATACGCAATCAACCCAGCCTTGTATTGGTTCTGCGTCAACCGCAACGACTCACGCGCGGCGTCCAGCGCCTCGTTGCTGACCACCGCCTCGTCCTCGAGCACCTTGAGCTGCACCATGTAGTTTTCCACTTCACGGAAACCATCCAGCACCGTCTGGCGATACTTGGCCACGGTCTCGTCATAGGACGCCACGGTGCGATCAACCTCGGCCGAACGCTGACCGCCGTCGAACAGGGTCATCGCAAGCTTGGGCCCCACTGACCAGAAGCGGTTCGGCAAGCTGATCCAGTCGGCATAGGTGCTGCTGGTATACCCGCCCGCCAGGCTCAGGCTCAAGTCCGGGTAATAGGCGGCCTTGGCCACGCCGATATTGGCGTTGGCGGCGATCACCGAGCGTTCGGCCGAAGCGATGTCCGGACGCCGTTCGAGCAGTTGCGAGGGCAGGCTCACGGGGATTTGCGGCAACGCAGGAATGTCCTTGCTCACCGCCAGGTTGAAGTTGGCCGGGGCCTCGCCGATCAGCACGGCGATGGCGTTTTCCAGTTGCGCGCGCTGCCAGATCAGATCGATCAGGCTGGCCTGGGTGGTCTTGAGCTGGGTTTGTGCCTGGGCGACCGCGTCCTTGCCGGAGATACCGGCGCGGTATTGGTTTTCGGTCATCTGCAACGAGCGCTGATAGGTATCCAGCGTGGCTTGCAACAGGCGCGTCTGTTCATCCATCACGCGCAATTGCAGGTAGCTCTGCACCAGTTCCGATTGTTGGCTCAGGCGCATCGCGGCGAGATCCGCAGCGCTGGCTTCGGCGCTGGCTTCGTTGGCTTCCAGGCCCCGTCGCAACTTGCCCCACACGTCCGCCTCCCAGCTCACGCCCAACTGCGCGTTCAGGGTGTCGCGGATACCGCTGCTGGAACTGCTCAGGCTTGCGCTGCTGCTGCCGGTGCCCTGGCTCGCACGCGTCTTGCCGACGCTCAGGTCGACGCTGGGGTAAAACGCGCCACGGGCGCTGCGCACCAGCGCCTGAGCCTGGCGGAAACGTGCTTCAGCCTGGGCCACCGTCTGGTTGGACGTGTTGAGGCGCAGCACCAGGTCGTTCAACTGGCGGTCGCCGTACAGCTCCCACCAGGCGCCACGGGCCAGGGAATCGCTCGGCGTGGCCTGGCGCCAGCCCTGAGCTTCCTTGAACTGGGCCGGCTCGATGACCTCCGGGCGTTTGTAATCGGGGCCAATGGCACAAGCGCTGAGCAATAGACCGCACAGCAGCAGGCTCGCCACGCGGGACCCACGGAACATGGCGCATTGGGCAAACGTTGAATCGGTCATAGCGCAGAGTCCAGGGCAGCATCGGTACGCACGCCACGCCAGGCGTTGAAACGGTGGCGTGCGCGGTCGAGATAGAGGTAGACCACCGGGGTGGTGTAAAGGGTCAGGACCTGGCTGAACACCAGGCCGCCGATGATGGTCAGGCCCAGCGGGTGGCGCATTTCCGCGCCGTCACCGGAGCCCAGCAACAAAGGCAAGGCGCCGAGGATGGCCGCCAGGGTGGTCATCAGAATCGGCCGCAGACGCAACAGGCAGGCGCTGCGAATCGACTCCAGCGGGCCCAGGCCGTCGTCGCGCTCCAGCTGCAAGGCC
This sequence comes from Pseudomonas poae, assembly GCF_001439785.1. Lineage (GTDB taxonomy): Bacteria > Pseudomonadota > Gammaproteobacteria > Pseudomonadales > Pseudomonadaceae > Aquipseudomonas > Aquipseudomonas poae. The sequence continues at coordinate 357,080 of NZ_JYLI01000001.1, forward strand.
AGGTCGATCATCAGGATCGCGTTCTTTTTCACCACGCCGATCAGCAGGAACAGCCCGAGCAGGGAGATCAGGCTGAACTCGCCGCCTGTGAGGTAGATGGCGAGCATGGCGCCAACCCCTGCCGACGGCAGCGTCGACAGAATCGTCAGCGGGTGAATGTAGCTCTCGTACAGAATGCCCAGTACCAGGTACACCGCCACCAGCGCGCCGAGGATCATGAACGGTTGGCCTTTCTGCGTGGCGGCGAAGGCATCGGCGGTGCCGGCCATCTTGGCGATCACGTCTTCGGGCAAGCCGACCTTGGCAATCGCCCGCTCGATCGCGGCCGTACCCTGCTCCACCGTGACTCCGGGCGCCATGTCGAAGGCAATGTTCTCCGACGCGAACTGGCCTTCATGGCTGACGCGGTCATTGGCCAGGCTGTTTTCATAATGGGCAATGGTCGACAGCGGCACCCGTGCGCCATCGGCGGTGATTACCTGCACCTGGTTGAGGGTGATCGGGTCCTGGGCATATTTGGGGTTGACCTCCATCACCACCTGATACTGGTTGAGGCTGTCATAGATGGTGGAAATCTGCCGCTGGCTGTAGGCGTTGTTGAGCACCGCCGTAACCATGTCCATGTCGATGCCCAGGCGTTTGGCCTGGTCACGGTCGACAATCAGCGTGACCTGTGCCGCACCCCGGCCTTCACGGGCATCGATGGCGGTCAGTTCCGGCAACGCACGCATGGCGGCGACCACTTTCGGGTACCACAGGCGCAGCGCGGCAAGATCGCCACTTTGCAGGATGTAGGAATATTGCGCGCTGGTCTGGTCGCGACCGCCGCCAAACTGCAGGTCCTGGTCGGCCATCAGGAACAGGCGCCCGCCCGGCACCAGCGGCACGTCCTTGCGCAGGCGCTCGATCACTGCCTGGGCGGACACCTTGCGCTCGGCAATCGGCTTGAGGCGAACCAGCATCACCGCATTGTTGGTGCCGTTGTTGCCGCCGATAAAGCCGGCCACGCTGAGCACCGCCGGGTCCTTGAGTACCGCCTTGCGGAAGGTTTCCATTTTCGGCTGCATCACGCTGAACGACAGGCCGTCATCGCCGCGCACAAAACCGATCAACTGGCCGGTGTCCTGCTGGGGCATGAATGTCTTGGGCACCACCACATACAGCGCGACGTTCACGCCGATGGTGAGCAGCAGGCTGAGCAGGGTCAGACGCCGATGACGCAGTACCCAGTCCAGGCTGGTGGCGTAGCCGGCCACCATGCGATCGTTGACCTTCTGGCTCCAGCGCTGCAGGCCGGTCATGCGGCCCTTGACGTGGGGCTTGAGCCAGCGCGCGCAGAGCATCGGGGTCAGGGTCAGCGAGACCACCAGCGACACAATGATCGCCGCCGACAGGGTGATCGAAAACTCACGAAACAGGCTGGTGACGATGCCCCCAATGAACAGGATGGAGAGAAACACCGCCACCAGCGACACGTTCATCGACAGCAAGGTAAAGCCCACTTCCTGCGCGCCCAGGTACGCCGCCTTCATCGGCGGCACACCTTCGTCGATATGCCGGGAGATGTTCTCCAGCACCACGATGGCGTCGTCCACCACCAGGCCGGTGGCGAGGATCAACGCCATCAGCGAAAAATTGTTCAGCGAGAACCCATACAGGTACATCACCGCGAAAGTGCCCACCAGCGACACCGGCACCGCCAGGGTCGGGATCAGCGATGCGCGGAAATTGCCGAGAAACAGGTACACCACCAGGATCACCAGGCCCACCGCGATCAGCAGGGTCATCTCGGCTTCATGCAGGGTGGCGGTGATCACCGGCGAGCGGTCCATGGCCAGGCTGAGCTTGACGCTGGACGGCAATACCGCCTGCAACGCCGGCAACTGCGCCTTGATCTGCCTGACCGTTTCGATGATGTTGGCGCCAGACTGGCGGTTGATCACCAGCAGCACCGCCGAATCGTTGTTGAAAAAACCGCTGTTGTAGCGGTCTTCGACGCCGTCGGTGATCTTCGCCACGTCCGACAGGCGCAGCGCCGCGCCATTCTGGTAGCGAATCAGCAGCGGCTCATAGTCCTTGGCTTTTTCCAACTGGTCGTTGGCCTGGATCTGCCAGTTGCGCTGGCTGTCCTCCAGCGAGCCCTTGGGTCGGCGCTGGTTGGCATTGGCGATGGTGTTGCGCACATCGTCCAGGGCCACGCCGTACTGGTCGAGGGCCTTGGGTTGGAGTTCGATGCGCACCGCCGGCAGCGAACTGCCGCCGATCTGCACTTCGCCCACGCCAGGCACCTGGGACAGACTTTGCGAGAGGATGGTCGAGGCCAGGTCGTAGAGCTGGCCCTTCTGCAACACGTCCGAGGTCAGCGACAGCACCATGACCGGCGCCTGGGACGGGTTGATCTTCTTGTAGGTGGGCATGCTGCGCATGCCGCTGGGCAACAGGTTGCGCGAGGCGTTGATGGCGGCCTGCACCTCCCTTGCCGCACCGTTGATATCGCGGTCGGAGTCGAACGCCAGAATCACCCGGGTGGAACCCTGGCTGGACGAACTGCTCATGGTGGTGATGCCGGCAATCGAGCCGAAGGAACGCTCCAGCGGCGTGGCCACGGTGGACGCCATCACTTCGGGGCTGGCGCCGGGCAAGCTGGCCGACACCACAATCACCGGGAAGTCGATCTGCGGCAAGGGCGACACCGGCAGCAGGTTGAAGCTGACACCACCCAGCAACATGATCGCCAGGCTCAGCAGCAGCGTGGCGACCGGCCGGCGAATGAAAGGTCCGGACAGGTTCATGGCTCAACCGGCTCCAGGCGTTGCGGCTCTTTGCGCCAACGCCGCCCAAGGCGATCGAAGTACAGGTAGATCACCGGCGTGGTGAACAGCGTCAACACCTGGCTCACCAGCAAGCCGCCAACCATCACCAACCCCAGGGGCTGACGCAGTTCGGCGCCGGAACCGCTGGCGAGCATCAGCGGCACCGCACCGAACAGCGCGGCCAGGGTGGTCATCAGGATCGGTCGAAAACGCAACAGCGCCGCCTGATAGATCGCCGTCTGCGGGTCAAGGCCCTGGTTGCGTTCGGCATCAAGGGCAAAGTCGATCATCATGATCGCGTTCTTCTTCACGATGCCAATCAGCAAAATGATGCCGATGATCGCGATCATGCCCAGGTCATTGCCGCTGAGCAGCAAGGCGAGCAAGGCGCCCACCGCTGCCGAAGGCAAGGTCGACAGAATGGTGATCGGGTGGATGTAGCTCTCGTACAGCACACCAAGCACGATGTACATGGTGACCACTGCCGCCAGGATCAGCAGCAGGGTACTCGACAGCGATGCCTCGAACGCCTGGGCCGCGCCCTGGAACTGGGTCTGCACGCCCACCGGCATGCCGATGTCCTTCTGCGTCTGGTTGATCAGTTCCACGCCTTTGCCCAAGGCGACGCCCGGGGCCAGGTTGAATGACATCATCACCGCCGGGAACTGGCCGATGTGCGCAATCGCCAACTGCGCCTGGCGCTGCTCCACCCGGGCCAGGCTCGACAGCCGTACCTGGACGCCATCGGTGGTTTTCACGTGGATCTGGTTCAGCGCCTCCGGGCCAAGGGTTTCGCCGGACTGGGCCTGCAACACGACACGGTACTGGCTGGCCTGGGTGTAGATGGTCGAGATCTGCCGCTGGCCGAAGGCGTCATACAGTGCGTCGGTAATGGTCGACACGCTGACGCCCAGACGCGAGGCCGCATCGCGGTCGATCACCAGATACACCTGCAGGCCCTTGTCCTGCAGGTCGCTGGCGACGTCGGTCAGCTCCGGCAACTGGCTGAGGGCCTGCACCAGCTTGCCGCTCCACAGCGCCAGCAGCTCGGCGTCCGGTGACGACATGCTGAACTGATACTGCGTGCGGCTGACGCGGTCTTCGATGGTCAGGTCCTGTACCGGCTGCATGAACAGGCGAATGCCCACCAGTTTGTCGACCTGCGGCTGCAGGCGCGTGATCACTTGGGTCGCGCTCAGGTCGCGCTCGGCGTGGGGCTTGAGGTTGATCAGCAAGCGTCCGCTGTTGAGCGTGGCGTTGTCGCCGTCCACGCCAATGTAGGACGACAGGCTCTGCACTGAAGGGTCGGCCAGAATGATTTTGGCCAGTTCCTGCTGGCGCTGGCTCATGGCGGCAAATGAAATCGACTGAGGCGCCTCGGAAATACCCTGGATCACCCCCGTGTCCTGCACAGGGAAAAAGCCCTTGGGCACCACCAGGTACAGCACCACGGTGAGGCCCAGGGTGGCGATGGCCACCAGCAGGGTCAGCGGCTGGTGCCTGAGCACCCATTGCAGCAGGCGCGCGTAGCCGTTGATCAGCCAATCGATCCAGGCCCCGCTGGACTTGTAGAAACGGCTTTGCTCCGCTTCCTCGGGCTCGCGCTTAAGCAGACGCGCGCACATCATCGGCGTGAGGGTGAGCGAGACCACCAGGGAAATCAGAATTGCCACCGCCAGGGTGATGGCGAACTCGCGAAACAGCCGGCCTACCACGTCGGCCATGAACAGCAGCGGGATCAGCACCGCAATCAGCGACAAGGTGAGGGAAATCAGGGTGAAGCCGATCTGCCGGGCGCCCTTGAGCGCCGCCGCCATGGGCGTCTCCCCTTCTTCGATATAGCGCGCGATGTTCTCCAGCATCACGATGGCATCGTCCACCACGAAGCCGGTGGCGATGGTCAGGGCCATCAGCGTCAGGTTGTTGATGGAGAAGCCGGCCAGGTACATCACGCCAAAGGTGCCCACCAGCGACAGCGGCACGGCAATCGACGGAATAATGGTCGCACTGACCCGGCGCAGGAACAGGAACGTGACCATCACCACCAGCGCAATGGCGATCAGCAATTCATGTTGCACATCGGTGACCGACGCGCGGATGGTCTGGGTGCGGTCGGTGAGCACAGCCACATCGAGGCCGGCCGGCAGGTTGTCAGTGATGCTCGGCAGCAGCGCCTTGATGCGGTCAACCACCTCGATCACGTTGGCGCCCGGCTGGCGCTGGATATTGAGCAGCACGGCCTGGTTCTGGTTGGCCCAGGCGGCAAGACGTTCGTTTTCGGCGCCGTCGACGATCTGTGCCACATCCTTGAGGCGCAACGGCGCGCCATTGTTATAGGCGAGGATCAAATCGGCGTATTGCTGGGGCGACACCAATTGATCGTTGGCGTCGAGCATCGACACCCGCGTGGGACCGTCGAAGTTACCCTTGGGCTGGTTGACGTTGGACGCAGCGATCAGGGTGCGCACGTCCGACAGGTTCAGGCCATTGGCCGCCAGGGCTTCGGGGTTGACCTTGATGCGCACGGCCTGGCGCTGGCCGCCAGCGATGCTGACCATGCCGACGCCGCTGATCTGCGCAATTTTTTGCGCCATGCGAGTGTCGACCAGGTCATTGAGCTTGGGCAGCAACATTGTTTTGGACGTGATCGCGAGCGTCAGCACCGGGGTGTCTGCCGGGTTGACCTTGTTGTACACCGGCGGCGCCGGCAGGTCCTTGGGCAACAGGTTGGTGGCGGCGTTGATTGCGGCCTGCACCTGTTGTTCGGCGACGTCCATGTTGATGTCGAGGTTGAAGCGCAGGGTCAGCACCGAGGCGCCGCCGGAACTGGTGGACGCCATCTGCGTAAGGCCGGGCATTTGCCCGAACTGGCGCTCCAGCGGCGCGGTGACCGCGCTGGTCATCACGTCGGGGCTGGCGCCGGGGTACAGCGTCATCACGCGGATCGTCGGGTAATCCACCTGGGGCAAGGCTGATACCGGCAACAGCCGGTAAGCGATGATGCCGGCCAGAACGATGGCCAGCATGCTCAGCGTGGTGGCGACCGGACGAAGGATAAACAGCCGCGACAGGTTCATGAACCGACCTTTGGCGCCTTGCCGGCGTTAACGCCGCTCTCGGTTTTGGCCGCAGGTTTGCCTTGCAGGTGTTCGGTTGGGGTGGTCGGCACATCGGCGCTGTCGTTGACCACTTCGATTTCACTGCCATCCTTGAGCCGGTCGGTGCCTTCCAGGACCACGCGGTCGCCGGCCTTGAGGCCCTCCTTGATTACCGTGTTGTCGCCGTCGGTATCGCCGACCACCAGTGGCTGAACCTTGACCTTTTTGTCGCCATCGAGGACGTAGACGAAGGTGCCGTCGTTGCCGAACTGGATCGCGGCGGACGGTGCCAGTACCACATCGCGCAGGGTATCGGCCAGCAGGTGCACGTTGACGAACTGGTTGGGGAACAGGGCCTGATCCTTGTTATCGAAGCGTGCCTTGAATTTCAGGGTGCCGGTGGTGACGTCGATCTGGTTGTCCAGGCTTTGCAGTACGCCGACCGCCTGTTTCTTCACGTCGCCACGGTCCCAGGCTTCCACTGGCAGTTTGTTGCCGGCGTGGTAGCGGGGCAGCACGGTGTCCAGGGTGTTTTCCGGCAGGGTGAAAGCCACGCTGATCGGCTGGGTCTGGGTGATCACGGCCAGGGCGGTCGTGTCGTTAGCCGCAACGAGGTTGCCGACGTCAAGCTGGCGCAGGCCGACTCGCCCGGCAATGGGTGCACGGATTTTGGTGAATTCGAGGTTGAGCCTGGCGTCATCGACCGCGCCCTGGTTGGCCTTGACCGTGCCCTGGTATTGCAGGACCAGCGCTTCGGCGGTGTCCAGAGTCTGCTTGGCGATGCTGTCCTGTTTATACAGGTCGCGATAACGCTGCACGTCAACCTGGGCGTTTTTCAACTGCGCCTGGTTTTGCAGGAGCGTGCCCTGGGCCTGGAGCAAGGCGTTCTGGTAGCTGCGCGGGTCAATTTCCGCCAGCAGGTCACCGGCCTTGACCATCTGACCCTCTTCAAAGGCGATCCTGACCAGCTCCCCACCGACCCGGCTGCGCACATTGATGGTGTTGAGCGCGGTGACCGTGCCCAGCGCCTTGTAGTACACCGGAAACTCCCCCAGCACCGCTGGCGCCACACGCACCGGCACCGGGCCAGTGGACCCGCCGAAACCCGGGCGGGCCATGCCGGTCTTGCCGGTGTGCCCGGCCGGTGCGTCCTTGTGGGCGCTACTGCCGGGCCAGAATTTCCAGCACAGGCCGGCGATAACCAGCAGCACAAGCAGGCCGAACAGCCAGCGGCGGGAGTTGCGTGGGGAGGATTGCATGGAGTGATCAACCATTGGGCGCGAGAGCTTCTTCTTCGGGAGGCTGAAAGATAAGCACTGGAGCAGTTTAAGAAAAGCGCCTTTACCGGCTATTTACCTTGGGCTTACACGTTTTAACGTTTGCAGCTTAGTCCATTCGCTAGTTCGCTAAGCTGCTGACGCTCAAATAAAAACGGCCTGGACGAGGCCAGGCCGCAAACATGTATCCGACGTGTTACTGCACAGCGCAGTAATGTGCCGAAACAGTTACTTCAAAACAGCCAGGGCGGCTTCGTAGTTTGGCTCCTGGCCAATTTCCGCAACCAGCTCGCTGTGCAGCACTTTGTCGTTTTCGTCCAGCACCACCACCGCGCGGGCGGTCAGGCTGCGCAGCGGGCCGTCGGTGATATCGACGCCATAATCCTGGGAGAAAGCGGCGCTGCGGAAATCCGACAGGCTTTTCACGTTTTCCAGGCCTTCGGAACCGCAGAAGCGGGCCTGGGCGAACGGCAGGTCGGAGGAAATGCACAGCACCACGGTGTTGCTCAGCTCGTTGGCTTGGGCGTTGAACTTGCGCACCGAGGTGGCGCAGGTCGGGGTATCGACGCTTGGGAAGATGTTCAACACTTTGCGCTTGCCGGCGAAGGAAGCCAGGGTAGCGTCCGACAGGTCGCCGGCGGTCAGGGTGAAGTCCGGCGCCTGGGAACCGGCTTGTGGCAGTTCGCCTTCAACCTGGACAGGGTTACCTTTGAGAGTGACTTGAGCCATGAACGGAATCCTTATGCTGGGTTTGATGAATCGAATTCGAGAGGCCGAAGTTAACCACAAACTGCCGCCGCTACCTACCGCCGTCGCCAAATTGTCATCGCGCCGGGTTGTGGTTTAATTGCGCGCTTTCCCCCCGCCCTGCAAGGAACCCGCCGTTGATAAATCAGCCCTGTGCCAAAGTTCTGGTCATTGGTTACGTCTGGCCGGAGCCGCGTTCCTCGGCGGCGGGTGGGCATATGATGCAGATTCTTGAGGCGTTTCTGACGCAAGGTTGGGACGTTACCTTCAGCAGCCCCGCCGCACTGGGCGAACACAAGGCCGAATTGTCGGCGCTGGGTATCAAAGAATGCGCCATCGAGCTCAATAACAGCAGCTTCGATGACTTTGTCCGCGAATTGGCTCCGGATATCGTGCTGTTCGACCGTTTCATGATGGAAGAACAGTTCGGCTGGCGCGTGGAGAAGTGCTGCCCAGACGCCCTGCGCGTGCTGGAAACCTCGGACCTGCAAAGCCTGCGCGACGCACGTCACCAGCGTTTCAAGGAACACGCAAAAGCCCATTCCGATAGTGACGACTTCACTGCTCTGTTCGCCCCTGCGCTGAGGGACGAGTTCCAGCGCATGGCCGACACGGACCTCGCCAAACGTGAAATAGCCGCCATTTACCGCTGCGATATCAGCCTGATGATTTCCGACGTGGAAATCCGCCTGCTCACCGAGCAATTCAACGTGCCCGCCGCCCTGCTCCACTGGTGCCCGCTGATGATGGAGCCGCCCACCGCTGCCTTTGCGCCTTTTGAAGACCGCGCGCATTTTCTCAGCATCGGCAACTTTCGCCACGCGCCCAACTGGGATGCCGTGCTGTGGATGAAGAACAGCATCTGGCCGCTGATCCGCCAGCAACTGCCCGCCGCCCAGTTGCATGTCTACGGCGCCTACACCCCGCCCAAGGCCACCGCCCTGCACAACCCGGCGCAGGGTTTTCATGTGATGAACTGGGCCGAAGATGCGCTGCAGGTGATGAGCGCCGCGCGCATCTGCCTGGCGCCGCTGCGCTTCGGCGCGGGGATAAAAGGCAAACTGGCCGATGCGATGCTGTGTGGCACACCCAACGTCACCACCCCTGTCGGCGCCGAAGCGATGGGCGATGAACACCCTTGGCCCGGTGTGGTTAAACAGAGCGCCCAGGCTCTCGCCGCCGCCGCCGTCGCCCTTTATCAAAACCGTGAGCGTTGGACCCAGGCGCAGGAACAGGGTCGCCAACTGCTTGCCCGCCGCTATGACCAACGCATCCACGGCCCGGCGCTGGTGCAATGCCTGGAAAACTGCCGCAGCCATCTCGCCAGCCACCGCCGGGACAACTTCACCGGCAGCATGCTGCGTCACCACGCCCACAAAAGTACGCAGTACATGTCCCAGTGGATCGAGGCAAAAAACCGCAACCTGTGAGGTCGGTGCTGGCGAGGTCGCGCGTGAGGAGGCATTATCCTGTGCAGCAACCACAATAAAGCGACGGCACCATGACCCGAGCAACGCGCGTTACCGACCCTTCCTACGAACTGATGGACGATCACAACGGTGTGTCCGTCATCTACCGCCAGCACGGGTTCCCGTGCCCGCTGGTGCGCTGGCACTTCCACAAGGAATATGAGCTGCACCTGATCATCGCCAGCTCCGGCAAGGTGTTTATCGGTGACTATATCGGCAACTTCTACCCGGAAAGCCTGTTCCTCACCGGCCCCAACCTGCCCCACAACTGGATCAGCCAGGTGGGGGAAGATGAAGTGGTGCCCAAGCGCGACATGCTGGTGAATTTCACCGATGAATTGTTCGAACACGGCAGCCACATTTTCGCCGAGCTCAAACGCCTGGGACCGTTGCTCGAACGCGCGCAGTACGGCATCGAATTTCGCTGCAAAAAAACCATCGCGCAGGCGATGAACCTGATGCAGCGTATCGAAGAGGCTCAGAGTATGGCGCGCCTGGGGCACTTCTTTATCCTGATGGAGGTGCTGAGCACCTGTGAGGATTATCAGTTGCTCTCGGGCGTCACCACCCCGCAATTGGCCGACGAGCACAGCATCGACCGTACCAACCGCGCGGTGGATTACATCTTTGCCCACTACGCCCGCGAGCTGCCGCTGGAAGAAGTCGCCGACTACCTGGGCATGAAACCCACCTATTTTTCGCGGGTGTTCAAACAGGCAACCGGCCGTACCTTTGTCGAGTTCGTTAACCGTTTGCGTATCAGCAAGTCGTGCGAGTTGCTGGCCGACGGCGACAAGGCGGTGACCGATGTGTGTTTCGAGTCGGGATTCAATAACATTTCCAACTTCAACCGGCGTTTTCAACAGCTCAAGGGCATGACGCCTTCTCACTACCGTCGCCTGGCGGAGCAGCGGTTGACCGAGCAGAACCCCGCCTGAAGTCCATCGCACTGACGCTTTGCGTAGACACGATCAAACATAGTTACATTGCTTCGTGCATCGTTACAGGAACGCCATTGGTTCCCCCGGCCACTCAGCACACCATCACGCTTTACTTGGTGATGATTTTTCTGACAGACCGGCAGAGACCAATAATGATCAACGCGCAACCAAAGCTCGTTCCCCTCTACACCCCACTTCCCCAGCTGGCTGACAGCGCCCCCAGAGTGCCGCTCGCCAATAGCGCACCGAACAGCGCGGCAGACGTGCGTGCCTTGCGAGCACGCCGAGACCTGCAAGGTCCGATGCCTGCTTCCCACTCAAGGCAAGAGAAAATCAGCCAGTTCGCCGACGCCCTGGTTGAACGCGGTGACCGCAAATTGGCCGCCGATATCGCCAATGCCCTGATCCGCATCAAGCTGGATCAAAACGCGAGTATCGACTCCGAGCAACTGCCAATCCCACCTGACTCCACTTTCCGTCAGCCCTGGAGCGCACTTGCCAACGCACTGCACGCAGAGCCGTTCAAATCGTTTGCCGAGGCCAATGATATTGATCCCAACGCAGTCATGATCGATAAAACAGGGAGTTTGATTGCGCTTAAGAAAGACACCTCCTACGACATCTACTCACGGCCGGATGATGATTGGGAATGCGCTTCGGTGGACGTTCTGGCGGCAGTCAAAAAGCTGCCCATCTGGGACTTGATTACCTTCTCTGACAAGGATGTCGCGCCCCTCAGGAACCTGATCGCGTTCTACGATTTGCCTCGGTCCACTATGCGTGATGATGATGCACTGCATATCATCGCAAAGCTGTTGAAAAGCCCTGCTTTCCCAGCGCCGGACAAAGCCGACAAGCATTACGCGCAGCTCATGGCCAAGCGCAACCAGCAAAAAAAAGAGGCCAGCCAGGCGATTGCAGACCTGCCGTCCCAGGAACTGAACCAGCGCCTGGCCGAGTTCGCGCCTTTGACGGCGACAAAAAGAGTGGAACACGCTGACGAAGAACTGGCGACGCTATGCAGTCAGGCGCTGATAAAGCTGTTGCCGGAACCGCGCAGCACCTCCATGGGGCTGCCGGCCTCCGCGATTATCCTCAGTGAGATTCCGGAGTATTCAACCTTTAATCAAGCTCGCAAAAATCTTTTAAACGCGCTGAACAGCAGCCCTTTTACAACCTTTCTACAAAAGAACAACATCACTGCTTCCAGCGTCAGGTTCCATCCAGACAGCGGCGATCTGACAGGCAGCGTCGACGGCAAGGACAAAACCTTCACGTTGAACGATGTTTCGGATTGGCCTGATATCTGGGATGGCATCAAGAGCGCCGTCCAACAAATGGGGGGAGGCCCTGACGCACTGGTTGCCTATCCGGCCGCTTCTGCCTCACTGAACGAAGTGATGCGGTTTTACAACGAACCTGTCCCCGAGCTGAAAGGCTCAACACCAAAGCCCCTGGTGAGTGTCCTGCAGCGAATAGCAGAGATGTCCCAAAACAAGGGGTTCAAAGCACTGGTGGACGCGAACACCAATGATGCGTTGTCCCAGGCCGTGCGCAAGCGTCAGCAGGCGGTGAGCAACCAGCTTTCGGGTACTGCCATCAAGCCATCCAGGCTTGAAGCCCTGGCGCAAGCGGTTAAAGCCAGTGACGCTGATTCAGTGGAAACAGGCGCGGAAAGCGCCGAAAGCGCACTGGCCATCGCCATGCACCGGGCAATGCTCGTGGTGAAAGCCGATCCAACCCAAGCCTCCAACAAGATCATCAATTCGATACCGCACGACAGCCTCTTCGGACAATGGTGGGATTACCTTGGCAAGGCTTTGAATGGACGCGGGTTCACCCAGTGGGCTCGCGAGCAAAAACTCGACTTGGCGTCCCTGCGCTATGACCCCTCGGACCGGTCGCTGATCGGCAAGGTCAATGGTATCGATCAGCGTTATACCGCCAACGACTTTGCAAAAAAGTACCCGGGCTATTTTGACGTGCTCACGCCAGTGTTGAATGCCGCAGCGCCCTTCGCAGCCCGTGGAACGCCCTTGAAGCTGCCGCAGCCCCTAACCGCCGACGCGCCGTTTGAGTCGGTGTGCAATTTCTATGGCATCAGCCCCCACTACAGCAGTCCGGCCTTCGCACAACAAACGCAGATGATGGGGCAAACTCAACAGTTCCCGAACCCTGTTGAAGACCCGGACCGAATCGTGAACGATTTGATCCGAAAAAAAACAGCCATGGGGGACAGCAATGATCGATACGCCCTCATGGGTGAGCTTGAGCGCATCAATGCGGGCAACGACTCGACATTGATCCCTGTCGACCCTGATTCGTCGCATCAGCCCAAGGGGGCGAGAACGCTTGAGCAGTTTCTTCGAGACAACAACTGGAATAATTTAACGTCGACTCAGCAAGGCGAGAACCTGTTAAAAGCGTTGCAGACACCCGTCCCTGAATCGCCGCCCCTGGGCAATCTCTGGGGGTTTCTCTCCACCGAACTCCCCCTCAGTACAGCGCAGCGAACCAAGGTGGCGCTGTTTGTAAAAAACAATATCGCGCCACACAGCAGCCTGTGGAGCTACTTGAACGCAGGTATTACCGGCCTCAGTACCCAACCTGACAAAGCATTGCAACAGATGCTGTCCAGCGATAAAGCCGTAGAATTTGCCGCGAAACTTGAAATCGACATGGAGGGGCTCACGACCACGAACAGCCTGAAGCAGTGGCTGTTGACCGCCCTGACGCTGGAACTCGATCCCAAGGCGGGCGCTTCGCGCAATACCGTTGCAGGCTTCGACTTCATGCAGGCTGATAACTGGGGACTTCATCCCAACGAAATCAGCGAACGCTTCGATCAACACTTGATTGACACCGCAAAAATACCCGCGGCACTTGCCCCGATCGCTTCGCATTTGCTGAAGTCCGGTATGGCGCCACAGTTTGTACGCAAAGACCTGTCGCCGGCAGCAACGCTGGGCTCCTCCGAGTTTGCGATCTACAACATGGGCGTAAACCTGATAGAGCAGATCGCCCCCGGTGCTGCCACCGGCATGAGCGATGAACAGGTCACTCGGTTTATCGGGATTGAGCCCATTTCGGCTGATGAGACACAACAGCGCGCCATGGCGGGGATGAATCCGGTGATGGATTGGGCAATCAGCAACGGCCACGTCATAAAGAGTGACAAAGATGAATACACCCTGGAACAAATGGCAACTGCGCAAAAAGCCCTGAATAAACAGAACGCTGAAGTGTCTGCCGCCAACAACTTTCTAAATACCGTCAAGGCGCCCAGCAGGCGAGCGATGGCCCTTGAAGCATTGCGGGCAAAATTTGGTTCCACTATCGACTTCGAGAATACGTATGTATGGGAGAGGGTCGGCAAGGTCTTCTCCGGCGTAAAAGCAAGCATCGCCGCAGTGTATGAGGCCGGCCGTCTGGGTGATCAGTGGGCGCCGGAAACACCCGCGCTGGACTTCGACAAACTGCGCAGACACGCCGCTGAATTACCCGTCATAAAAGAGCAGTTTAATCAGGCTATCGAACAAGACTATTCGCAACGCAGGACGCACAGCATTTCGCAACTCAAGGACATGATCAGCAAACTGCCTTTGCCGATTCGCACTGCCTTGAACAACGGCGGTATGAACCTGTACGCAGTAGGGAATACCGGCGGCATCGTGCTGGATGTGGATCACTACGGAAAGAAATACACGCTCGCCGTCTATCCGGGAGCTGGAAAAATAATACAAATTCCGCCTATCGACCGTTCGGTGCTCCATGGAAAAGCCGGTAGCGTAACCATCGATCTGAACGCCTTCCAAAGCGGCGCAGAGCCGAAACCCGAACTCACCCCCAACGTCGTCCTGACACCCCTCCATCTTGTCGACTCCGATGTTTATAAGGGCGGCAGGCGGCTATTGTTCGCAGAGCAGGCAGGTACGACGCCCGTTAACTACGAGAGTGTCAGGTCCCGGCATCTGGCCGAGGTGCTGGTTGATACGGCCTACCTGAGCAAGGCCAATTTCATCAACAAACAACGCGGGTTCAACCCCGTGGACAACGCCGTCGAACCCACTGACGTCTTCAAGGGTTTCATGCAGATAGTGCCCGGCGGCTCAAGTATTCTGGATATCTACAACGGCGATTATAAGAAAGCGGTGTACGACCTGGGCGTCGACATCGTGCTGTATGCAGCCACGGAAGGTCTCGGCAAAGTCTGGTCAGTGCTCAAATCGGGCGCGGCCTGGGCGCGCGCCAAGGTGGCCGCCAGGTTCGCTGAGAAGTTCGGCGCCAAAGAAGGTGAAGATAGTGTACTCAAGGACCTGACAGTCAACAGCACTTCGCAGACTCTCCTCTCAACCAATCGACTGCAGCAAAGCCATCTGGCTGAACTGCCCGACGGGAAGTTTGTACAGCCATCCAATATGGAGGACGGTGTCGTCATAAGTACCGGTACCCCCACACACACCAAAGTGACGGCAATCTTCCAAGAGGGTAAGTGGTACGCCTACGACAGCAAAACAGCGCAACCCTATGGGCCGGCGCTGAAAGGGTTCGTTTCCGACACAACGTCACTCGTTCAAAAAGAAACCTTTTCAGACGGCACCTCAGCGCTGGTAACGCAGAAATCACTGGCCGACGACGCTTTTACCCTGCCCCGGGTCAATGGCTTTGACCTGATCAACGAGGGCAAGGTCTACCGTTACGATACCCACACACCTGATTTATTGACTGACCTAGAATCGGCCGATCACTTTAAACCGCTCGAAGGTTTCGAAGCGATTTGCCAAGCCCCGACTGGGCTTACTGGCCGATTCAGGCGCGGAGTCAATGACACCTGTTTCTCCAAGATCATCCACAACGTATCCAGTGAATTGACCCAGGAACAGCAAGCGCTTGAGCATGTGCGGCTGTTCCCCTCGGCACCGAAGCTGTTCAATAAGGACCAGTTCGTCATTTTCGAGCGACGCCGCTTCAAGTTGGTTGAAGGCGAAATGGGCCCCCAACTGATGCCGGTCCTGGATAAAAAACGTATCACCTACAAGGACACCATCAAAGGTACGATCAAACAAGATCCACTATTTGGCTTTCACGCTCCGCGGGAAAAGATAGCGTTGGCGCAGCAAAGCCGGGTGGTCAAGCTCAACAGTATAAGCACTGTGTGCGATGACAAGCGCGAGCTTCGAGGTATCGTGGTTGAGGACTCGATCAATAAAAGTTCCAGTCAATACCTGGTGATCGAAGCGGATATCGGCGAGTTTTACTTTGCGAGACTGAACAAAGCGCCTGGCGACGAACTAACTTTTATAAAATGCACGCCCAAAGAACTGCCGTTGATCAAGAGCTATAAGGCGGAGCTAAGCCTCCGCCAAGGCGTATCCAAAGCCCCCATTGATAACGATTTTATTGCCTTGCCGAAACTCAATGTGGCGTTTCAAGCGTTGGAGCGTTCTGGCTATACGAGAGAGGGCATCGATGATCTAAAAGCCTATTGTAAAGATCTGACCCCGGAACAGCAGCGTGAAGTCGTTTATCAACTGCAACGGCACGACGCGCTCGGTAAAGCCGACATTGCACTAAGGCCGATAAAAGTAGCCGCATTGGATAAACCTGCTGCCTTCGCAACATGGCCTGCTGAGCAACAGAACAAATTCTATGCACAACAAGCCAAGTCCGATGTCAATCGTGCAATGAAAGCAACAGGGCTGGGTCCCGGTAACCAACTGATTACCAAGGCGGACGAAGCGCGCGCACAGGCCGCAACAGAGACTATCGGATGGTTACGTCATACTGCGCATTATAGTGCGCCGAACCGCGCCAACCTGGTGCTGAAAACCGGCGCGGGCAACTGTGGAGAAATGGCACTGGTGTCAAAGGACATCATCAATAAGAGCGGCGGTCGTGCCTATGAATGGCATGCCTCGAATGCCCATGTATTCACAGTAGTCGGCGGCCCCTCGACGTTAGCCTCGGATACAGTCGACTTTTCCGAGGCGGCCTGGAAAGACGCCTGGATCGTCGATCCATGGGCCGACATTGCCTGTCCCGCTCGCGAATACACACAGAAATTGAAGGACGTCATGACCCAGTGGCAACGTAAAAACATAAAGATATTGGCGGGAGGAAAGCCTATCAGCCCGTTGGACGACGACTGGATCAATGATCTTATAAAAAAACCAAAAGCTCCCTTTACTCACGGGTATATGCGCACCTGATACCCAATACTGGAGCAAGCGCGCCGTCGCCGGGTGGTCGGCGCGCTTTGCCAGAGCCTCATCTGACACACCTGGCTCCATTGCGAACCAGTGCAAAAAAGTATCAGCGAACGTGCACCAACGGATTTGTCACAACTGCATTTCAAGGCTGTAATCAACGCACACTCTTCCTGGTTTCATGTAGGAAGACACAACAACAATAACTGTCCTTCTGTAGCCCCTGGGCGCGGAAATGGAGTGCGCGATGAAGTTCACAGCAAAAGCTCTAATTGCCTTTTCCTGCATGACAGCAGGCATGACCCTCAGTGCCGTCAGCCTTGGCGCGCAGACCCTGACCATTGCCACCGTCAACAACAGCGACATGATCCGCATGCAAAAGCTCTCGAAAACCTTCGAGACCGAGCACCCGGAGATCAAGCTGAACTGGGTGGTGCTCGAAGAAAATGTCCTGCGTCAACGTCTCACCACCGACATCGCCACCCAGGGCGGTCAGTTCGACGTGCTCACCATCGGCATGTACGAAGCTGCACTGTGGGGCGCCAAGGGTTGGCTCGAACCGATGAAGGACCTGCCGGCTTCCTACGACCTCGATGATGTATTCCCTTCGGTGCGTGACGGCTTGTCGGTCAAGGGTTCGCTGTACGCCCTGCCGTTCTACGCCGAAAGCTCGATCACCTACTACCGCACCGATCTGTTCAAGGACGCCGGGCTGACCATGCCCGAGCACCCGACCTGGAGCCAGATCGGCGAATACGCGGCCAAACTCACCGACAAGTCCAAAGAGCAGTATGGCCTGTGCCTGCGCGGCAAGGCCGGTTGGGGCGAAAACATGGCGCTGATCACCACCCTGGCCAACGGCTACGGCGCGCGCTGGTTCGATGAGAAGTGGCAGCCCGAGTTCAACGGCCCTGAGTGGAAAGACGCACTGAACTTCTACGTCGACAACATGAAGAAATCCGGCCCGCCGGGCGCGTCCAGCAATGGTTTCAACGAGAACCTGGCGCTGTTCAACAGCGGCAAGTGCGCCATCTGGGTCGATGCCAGCGTGGCCGGCTCGTTCGTCACCGACAAGACCCAGAGCAAAGTGGCTGACCATGTCGGCTTCACCTTCGCGCCTCACGAAAAAACCGACAAGGGCACCTCCTGGCTGTACTCCTGGAGCCTGGCGATTCCGACCAGCTCCAAGGCCAAGGACGCCGCCAAGGTGTTCACCAGCTGGGCCACCTCCAAAGAATATGGCGCTTTGGTCGCCAAGACCGACGGCGTGGCCAATGTACCGCCAGGCACGCGCAAGTCGACCTACAGCGACGAGTACATGAAGGCAGCACCCTTTGCCAAAGTGACCCTGGAATCGCTGAAAGTCGCCGACCCGACCAAGCCGACACTCAAGCCGGTGCCGTATATCGGCATCCAGTTGGTGACCATTCCCGAGTTCCAGGCGATTGGTACGCAAGTGGGCAAGTTCTTCTCCGGTGCCTTGACCGGTCAGCAGACAGTCGACCAGGCATTGGCCGCCGCTCAGACCACCACCGAGCGTGAAATGAAGCGGGCGGGTTATCCCAAATAAAGTGGGAATACCACAGTAAATATGGGAGGGGGCTTGCCCCCTCCCATATTGACAGCGCTTCGATCCTTGCTCTGCACGCACCTGACTGGTCTGATCCCCATGAATAAGACACCCAAAAACCGTCTGGCCAACCCCGGCTGGTTTCTCGTCAGCCCTTCGGTAGCCTTGCTGCTGTTGTGGATGATCGTGCCACTGGGCATGACCCTGTACTTTTCACTGATCCGTTACAACTTGCTTTACCCCGGTGAAAACGCGTTCGTGGGGCTGGAGAACTTCACGTATTTCGTCACCGACTCGGGCTTCCTGCCCGGCGCCACCAACACGCTGTTGCTGGTAGGCAGCGTGCTGTTGATCAGCGTGGTGTTCGGCGTGCTGATCAGTGCACTGCTCGAGGCCAGTGAGTTCCTTGGCCGTGGCCTGGTGCGGGTGATGCTGATTTCGCCGTTTTTCATCATGCCCACCGTTGGCGCGCTGATCTGGAAGAACCTGATTTTTCACCCGGTGTCAGGAATTCTCGCCGCCGTGTGGAAGTTTTTTGGCGCCGAACCGGTGGACTGGCTGGCGCACTACCCGCTGCTTTCGATCATCATCATTGTGTCGTGGCAATGGCTGCCCTTCGCGATCCTGCTGCTGATGACGGCCATGCAGTCTCTGGACCAGGAACAAAAGGAAGCCGCCCGCCTGGACGGTGCCGGCGCCATCGCGATCTTCTGGCACCTGACCCTGCCGCACCTGGCCCGGCCGATTGCGGTGGTGGTGATGATCGAAACCATCTTTCTGCTCTCGGTGTTCGCCGAAATCTTCACCACGACCAACGGCGGCCCCGGTTACGCCTCGACCAACCTCGCCTACCTGATCTACAACCAGGCGCTGGTGCAGTTCGACGTGGGCATGGCCTCGGCCGGCGGCTTGATCGCTGTGGTCATCGCCAATATCGCGGCGATCATCCTGGTGCGGATGATCGGCAAAAACCTGACTGACAAGCCTTGAGGGCCGCGCCATGACGCTTCAACAATCCCGCCGCCTGCAAAGCCTGTTGCTCGGCACGTTGGCCTGGGCCATCGCGATCCTGATTTTCTTCCCGATCTTCTGGATGGTGCTGACCAGCTTCAAGACCGAAATCGACGCGTTCGCCACGCCGCCGCAGTTCATCTTCACGCCGACGCTGGAGAACTACCTGCACATCAACGAGCGCAGCAACTACTTCGCGTATGCGTGGAACTCGGTGCTGATTTCGTTCAGCGCCACCGCGCTGTGCCTGCTGATCTCGGTGCCCGCTGCCTACTCCATGGCGTTCTACGAGACCAAACGCACCAAAGGCACGCTGCTGTGGATGCTGTCCACCAAGATGCTGCCGCCCGTGGGTGTACTGATGCCGATCTACCTGCTGGCCAAGAGCTTTGGCCTGCTGGATACGCGCATCGCGCTGATCATCATCTACACCCTGATCAACCTGCCGATCGTGGTGTGGATGGTGTACACCTACTTCAAGGACATTCCCAAGGACATCCTCGAAGCCGCCCGCCTGGACGGCGCCACCCTGTGGCAGGAAATGGTCCGCGTGCTGCTGCCGATCGCCAAGGGCGGCCTTGCCTCCACGGTGCTGCTGTCGCTGATCCTGTGCTGGAACGAGGCGTTCTGGTCGCTGAACCTCACCTCCTCCAGTGCCGCGCCACTGACCGCATTGATTGCCTCCTACTCCAGCCCCGAAGGTTTGTTCTGGGCCAAATTGTCCGCCGTTTCGACCCTCGCCTGTGCGCCGATCCTGATTTTTGGCTGGATCAGCCAGAAGCAACTGGTACGTGGCTTGTCCTTCGGCGCCGTCAAATAATAATTGCAAGCGGAGGCCCATCTCATGGCCAACCTGAAAATCAAGAATCTGCAAAAAGGCTTCGAAGGTTTCTCGATCATCAAAGGCATCGACCTGGAAGTGAACGACAAGGAATTCGTGGTGTTCGTCGGCCCCTCGGGCTGCGGCAAGTCGACCCTGCTGCGTTTGATCGCAGGGCTTGAAGAAGTGAGCGAAGGCACCATCGAACTGGACGGACGCGACATCACCGAGGTGACCCCGGCCAAGCGCGACCTGGCGATGGTGTTCCAGACCTACGCGCTGTACCCGCACATGAGCGTGCGCAAGAACATGTCGTTTGCCCTGGACCTGGCCGGCGTCGACAAGAAGCTGGTGGAGAGCAAGGTCAACGAAGCGGCGCGCATCCTGGAACTGGGGCCGTTGCTGGAGCGCAAGCCCAAGCAACTGTCCGGCGGCCAGCGCCAGCGCGTGGCGATTGGCCGGGCGATTGTGCGCAACCCGAAGATCTTTCTCTTCGACGAACCGCTGTCCAACCTCGACGCCGCGCTGCGCGTACAGATGCGCCTGGAACTGGCGCGCCTGCACAAAGAGCTGCAGGCGACCATGATCTACGTGACCCACGACCAGGTCGAAGCGATGACCCTGGCCGACAAAGTCGTGGTGTTGAACAGTGGCCGCATCGAGCAGGTCGGTTCGCCGCTGGACCTGTATCACCAGCCGGCCAACCTGTTTGTGGCGGGCTTTCTCGGTACGCCGAAGATGGGCTTTCTCAAGGGCCAGGTCACGCGGGTTGACGCCCAAGGCTGTGATGTTCAGCTGGACGCCGGCACCTTGATCAACCTGCCGCTCAGTGGCCCGACCCTGAGCGTCGGCAGCGCGGTGACCCTGGGTATTCGCCCGGAACACTTGGAAATCGCTGCACCGGGCCAGACTACCCTGACCGTCACCGCCGACGTCGGCGAGCGTCTGGGCAGCGACACCTTTTGCCACGTCAACACCGCCAGCGGTGAGCCGCTGACCCTGCGTATCCGGGGCGACATGGCCAGCCAGTACGGCGAAACCCTGCACCTGCACCTGAACCCGGCGCACTGCCACTTGTTCGACACCGACGGTGTCGCCGTGGCCCGCCCACTGCGCGCTGCCGCCTGATTTTGCGAGTATTTTCTGATGAAACTGAATAAGCAGAACCTTACCCAACTGGCTCCTGAAGTGCAGCTGCCGGCCTACGCTCTCGCTGACACGCGCCAGGGCATCGCCCATATCGGCGTCGGCGGCTTTCATCGCGCGCATCAGGCGTACTACACCGATGCCTTGATGAATTCAGGCGAGGGCCTGGACTGGAGCATTTGCGGGGTCGGCCTGCGTACCGAGGACCGCAAGGCCCGCGACGACCTGGCCGGCCAGGACTATCTGTTCACCCTGTATGAACTGGGCGACACCGACGACACCCAAGTGCGCGTGATCGGCTCGATCAGCGACATGCTGCTGGCCGAGGACGGCGCCCAGGCATTGATCGACAAACTGGCCGACCCGGCGATTCGCATCGTCTCGCTGACCATCACCGAAGGCGGCTACTGCATCGACGACAGCACCGGCGAATTCATGGCCCACCTGCCGCAGATCCAGCATGACCTGGCGCACCCCACAACGCCGACCACCGTGTTCGGTTTCATCTGCGCCGCACTGACCCGCCGCCGCGCCGCCGGCACCCCGGCGTTTACCGTGATGTCCTGCGATAACCTGCCGCACAACGGCGCCGTCACGCGCAAGGCGCTGCTGGCGTTTGCCGCCCTGCACAATGCCGACCTGCACGACTGGATCAAGGCCAACGTGAGTTTCCCCAATGCCATGGTCGACCGCATTACACCCATGACCAGCACCGCCCATCGCCTGCAACTGCACGACGAGCACGGCATCGACGATGCCTGGCCAGTGGTGTGCGAACCCTTTGTGCAATGGGTGCTGGAAGACAACTTCGTCAACGGCCGCCCGGCCTGGGAAAAAGTGGGGGTGCAGTTCACCGATGACGTGACGCCCTATGAAGAAATGAAGATCGGCCTGCTCAACGGCAGCCACCTGGCGCTGACCTACCTGGGCTTTCTCAAGGGTTACCGGTTCGTGCACGAGACCATGAACGACCCGGTGTTCGTGGCATACATGCGCGCCTACATGGACCTGGACGTCACGCCGAACCTGGCGCCAGTACCGGGCATCGACCTGACTGAGTACAAACAGACGCTGGTGGACCGCTTCTCCAACCAGGCGATTGCCGATCAGCTGGAGCGCGTGTGTTCGGACGGTTCGTCGAAGTTTCCCAAGTTCACCGTGCCAACCATCAACCGCTTGATTGCAGATGGCCGCGAGACCGAACGCGCCGCGTTGGTGGTTGCGGCCTGGGCCTTGTATTTGAAGGGGTTGGATGAGAATGGCGTGAGCTACAAGATCCCGGATCCACGTGCCGAGTTTTGCCAGGATCTGGTGAGCGATGACGCGCTGATCAGCAAGCGCTTGCTGGGCTTTGAAGAGATTTTCGGCACGGCTATTCCCAACTCGCCTGAGTTTGTGGCAGCGTTCGAGCGGTGTTTTGTGAGCTTGCGTGACAACGGCGTCACGGCAACCCTACAGAACCTCCTGAAGAAACCGGCTTAACAATGTGGGAGGGGGCTTGCCCCCGATAGCAGTGGGTCAGTGATAGATTTATTAACTGACACACCCTCATCGGGGGCAAGCCCCCTCCCACATTTAACCGGGTTGCCAATCCAAAAAAACAATACTGCTGAGCACACCATCATGACCCAGCAAAACCTGTTCCTCGGCATCGACTGCGGCACTCAAGGCACCAAGGCCATTGTTCTCGACGCGTCCACCGGCAAGGTGCTGGGTCTGGGCGCCGCCGCACATACCCTGATAAGCGGCGCCAATGGCCGCCGCGAACAGCACACCCAGGAATGGCTGGATGCGTTCACCGAAGCCACCCATCGCGCCCTGCAACAGGCCGGCGTGGATGGCCGGGACATCCTCGGCATCGGCGTTTCCGGCCAGCAACACGGCCTGGTGCTGCTCGACGACGAAGGCCAGGTACTGCGCCCGGCCAAGCTGTGGTGCGACACCGAAACCGCGCCTGAAAATGACCGATTGCTGCAGTACCTGGGCGGCGAGCGCGGTTCGCTGGAGCGCCTGGGCGTGGCGATTGCGCCCGGTTACACGGTGTCCAAACTGCTGTGGACCCGTGAACAGCACCCGCAAGTGTTCAGCCGCATTGCGCATATCCTGCTGCCCCACGACTACCTGAACTACTGGCTGACCGGCCGGGCCGTGGCGGAATACGGCGATGCGTCGGGCACCGGTTATTTCAACGTGCGCACCCGTGAATGGGATGTGGCGCTGCTTGAACACATCGACCCCAGCGGTCGCCTGGTAGCGGCCTTGCCCGAGCTGATCGAAGCCGATCAAGCGGTGGGCACGATCCTCCCCGCCATCGCCGAACGCCTGGGCATCAACCCCAACGCCCTCGTCGCAAGTGGCGGCGGTGACAATATGATGGGCGCCATCGGCACCGGTAATATCGCGCCGGGCGTGATCACCATGAGCCTGGGTTCATCGGGCACCGTCTACGCGTTTTCGGACCAACCCAACGTGAGCCCACAAGCCTCGGTGGCGACCTTCTGCGCCTCCAGCGGCGGCTGGCTGCCGTTGATCTGCACGATGAACCTGACCAACGCCACCGGGGTGATGCGCGAGCTGTTCGAGCTGGACCTGCCGGCCTTCAACGCCTTGGTCGAACAGGCCCCGATTGGCGCCGAAGGCGTGAGCATGCTGCCGTTTCTCAACGGCGAGCGCGTGCCCGCCCTGCCCCATGCCACCGGCAGCCTGCACGGCCTGACCATGACCAACCTGACCCGCGCCAACCTGTGCCGCGCCGTGGTCGAAGGCACCACCTTCGGTCTGCGCTACGGCCTCGACCTGCTGCGCGAGACCGGCCTGCAAAGCCAGAGCATCCGCCTGATCGGCGGCGGGTCGAAAAGCCCGGTGTGGCGGCAGATGGTTGCCGATATCATGAACACCGAAGTGGTCTGCACCGAACAAAGCGAAGCCGCCGCCCTGGGCGCGGCGATCCAGGCGGCGTGGTGCCAGAGCGGCGAATCCCTGGCCAGCCTGTGCGACAAATGCGTGAGCGTCGACCCGGCCAGCCGTACGCTGCCGGTCGCGGCCAATGTCAGCGCCTATCAACAGGCGTACGAGCGTTATCAACAGCTAGTGGCAACCCTTTAAGAGCGAACGACTATGTATCTGGTGTGTGGTGAAGCGCTGTTTGATTTCTTCAGCGAAGAGGATGCCAGCGGGCTGGCGTCGAAGGTCAACTACAAGTCGATTGCCGGCGGTTCGCCGTTCAACGTCGCCGTCGGCTTGCGCCGCCTGGGCATCGAGGCGGGGCTGTTCGGCGGCGTGTCCACTGACTTCCTCGGTCGTCGCTTGGTGCAGGTGCTCCAGGACGAAGGCGTGAGTCAGCACTTTCTGGTGGAGTTCGCCGCGCCGACGACCCTGGCGATGGTCGCCGTGGGCGCCAATGGCTCACCGCAGTACAGTTTTCGAGGCGAAGGCTGCGCCGACCGGCAACTGCAAGTCGCGCACTTGCCGGTGCTGAGTGATGACGTGCGTGGGCTGCATATCGGCTCGTTCTCGCTGGTAGTGCAGCCGATTGGCGATACCCTGCTGGCACTGGTCCAGCGCGAAAGCGGTCGGCGCCTGATCAGCCTCGACCCTAACGTGCGCCTCAACCCGCAACCGGATATCCAGTTATGGCGCGACCGCGTCGCGGAGCTGGCCAAACATGCCGACCTGATCAAGGTCAGCGACGAAGACCTGCACCTGCTCTACCCCGACCAATCCCCCGAAAGCGTGCTGCAAGGCTGGTTGCAGCACCGGTGCCAGTTGGTGTTTCTCACCCGTGGCGGTGACGGTGCCACGGTGTTCAGCCGCCAGCATGGCACGTGGTCGCAACCGGCGGTCAAGGTGGTGATGGCCGACACCGTGGGCGCCGGCGATACCTTCCAGGCGGCGTTGATTGCCTGGCTGACCGAGCAGCAGTTGGATTCGGTCGACGGCCTGCAACAGCTCACCCGGGCGCAGATCGACGCCATGCTCGGCTTCGCGATTCGCGCAGCCGCCCTGACCTGCACCAAGACCGGCCCGGACTTGCCGTATCGCCAGCAGTTGGGCTGAACGCCCGGTTTCATGATTAAGTTCGTGGACAAGGCCGGGAAAATCGAGGATGTGGCCTATCGCAAGCTGTCCGACGCGTGCAGCTTCCAGAATTGAGCCTTGCACTGTCACACAGCAAGCCCGCATAGATAAGCGTATTCTCGCGGGCTCGTTCCCCAGGCTGAAAGGAATCGCCATGCCGCTGAGTTTTCGTACCCTCGCCACCGCAACCGCCCTGCTGTGCTTCGTCCTCGCACTCGTCTGGGGGCTGCGCCCCGATCTGCTGCTCGGCATGTGGGGCGTGACGTCGTCCGA
The DNA here is from genome assembly GCF_001439785.1 of Pseudomonas poae. GTDB lineage: Bacteria > Pseudomonadota > Gammaproteobacteria > Pseudomonadales > Pseudomonadaceae > Aquipseudomonas > Aquipseudomonas poae. The sequence goes on from NZ_JYLI01000001.1 coordinate 382,528, forward strand.
CGCCACCGGCCTGGTCGCCCGCCGCAGCGCCGCGCTGTTCCTGGCCATTGGCATCATGTTTTACCGCGCCCGCCATGCGCCACCCTCAGACACACGTCGCGCCATGACCAGTGGCTTTGCCATCGGTTGCCTGGTGCTGGCGGTGCTGGGCGTATGTGAGTGGTTCAGTGGCAATGCCGGGCCGGGGATTTTCCTGGCCGTGGCAACGGAAACCGTACTGGGCCTGGCATTTATCCAGGCCCACAGGTCTTCAGTGGTTCATTCTCAGGCGTCTGCCTAGTAATAGGCTCGACCTCCCGCTCTATTGAGGGCGGGTGCATGGATGTGTTTGAGGTCTTCACGCAACCCGGTGATGAGGTTGCAAATCGCCCGACTGCTGTCGAGTTTGTCTGCGTTGATGCCTTTGACTTCCAGATCCACCCGGTCACGGTCGCGATCGTCATAGACCTTGATCGTCAGCGAAGCGTCTTCGGCTTTAATGCATTCGCACCGTTTGGGCAGGAAACTTCCTTCAATAATGCTGCGTAGCTCTAGTTCCGAAATCATGGCTAACCTCTCCTTTTTTGAGACTGCCAACAGAGTGTTTTGTTATGTGTCATACAGGCGCTTACCAGCCTTGGAAGACGCCTTTATACCCTCAGCCTACTCAACAAAATGCGCGTGTGTAGTAACAATTCCTCATAAGAACGGTACAAGTTTATATAACTTAAACGGGGTCTTGCCCAAAGCGCTTATATCATCGGCGAACAGCCACGATTAAACGTTTAACCCTGCAGTCCATGTGCGTACGCGGCGACTCTTTCTGCAACATGTCGCAAACTATCAAAGTTGATATTCGCCCCGGAATTCACCGCCACCAGGGTCTGGTCACGCACGCCATGCTCCTGGGCGTACTTGCGAATGCCCGCCACCGCCAGCGCGCCGGAGGGTTCGGTGATGGAGCGGGTATCGTCGTAGATCAGCTTGATCGCGCTGCACAGCTGGTCGTTGCTCACGGTGATGACCTCATCCACCCAATCACGGCAGATTTCAAACCCGTAGGCGCCGATCTGCGCCACTGCGGTGCCGTCGGCAAACCCGTCGACGCTGGGCAGTATCACGCGTTCGCCGGCGCGCAAGGCGGCCAGCAGGCAGCTGGAGCCTTCCGGTTCGACCCCGATGATGCGCACCTCGGGCCGCAGGTATTTGACGTACGCGGCGATGCCGGCGATCAGGCCGCCACCGCCCACCGGCACGAAGATCGCGTCCAGCGGGCCCTGTTGCTGGCGCAGGATTTCCATGGCCACGGTGCCCTGGCCGGCGATCACGTCCGGGTCATCGAACGGCGAAACGAAGGTACAGCCTGAGGTCTCGGCCAGTTGCAGCGCATGGGCCAGGGCGAACGGGAAACTCTCGCCGTGCAGCACCGCTTCGGCGCCTCGGGAGCGCACACCCAGGACCTTCAACTCCGGCGTGCTGCACGGCATCACGATACGCGCCTTGATCCCCAGCTCCCGCGCCGCCAACGCCACGCCCTGGGCGTGATTGCCTGCCGAGGCCGTCACCACGCCACGCGCCTTCTGCTCGTCGGTGAGCTGCACCAACTTGTTGTAGGCGCCGCGGATCTTGAAGGAAAACGTCGGCTGCAAGTCTTCGCGCTTGAGCAGCACCGTGTTGCCAAGCAACGCCGATAACGCCGGCGCCGCCTGCAACGGCGTGCGCACCGCCAAGTCGTAGACTGGCGCGGCGAGGATCTTTTTCACGTAGTGCTCAAGCAGTGCGCTGTCTTGGCTAGCCGTGTCTGGGGTTGATGCGCTCATCGGTGTCTCCTGGCTTTTTTTGGATGGCCCTGGAGACGGAAAAACAAAACCCGCCTCTAAGGCGGGTTTGGGTGCAGCCGTGTGCTATCCCGCCAAATGAGGAATGGCGGTAATAATGCTTGGCTGGCTGCGGAAGGCTTGAAATGTCATGTCACGAAATTAACCAGGCGTTGCCGTGCAAGTCAATGACCACGCGCCATTTAGCCTCTGGGGTTTACGCCGGATATACGAAACGTATACGCTTTGTATATCCAACTTAAACAGTGAACCCCATGGGCATCGTCAAGATCACCGACCAACTGCACGAACAACTGCGCCTGGCCAGCGCGACGATGGACCGTTCCATCAACGCTCAGGCCGAGTTCTGGATCAAGATCGGCCTGCTCGCCGAACTCAACCCCAGCCTGCCCTACAACGAGCTGATCAACAGATTGTTGCTGGACAAGCCCGACCTGATCCGGGGGCGCAACTGATGGTCAAGACCACCGCCCAACTGGCCGTGATGCGCGAAGCCGGGCGCCTGCTGGCTCAGGTGTTCAGCATGCTCGACGGTTTTGTCGCCGCCGGCCGCTCCACCCTGGAACTGGACGCCGCCGTCGAAGCGTTCATCCGTAACGACCTCAAAGCCCGCCCCGCCAGCCTGGGGCAATACGACTACCCGTTCTCGATCAACACCTCGATCAACGAGGTGGTGTGCCATGGCATGCCCAGCGCCAAGGAGATCCTCAAGGACGGCGACATCATCAATATCGACATCACCCTGGAAAAAGGCGGCTACATCGCCGATTCCAGCAAGATGTACATGATCGGTACCGTCGCCCCCAAGGCCAGGCGCCTGGTGGAAATGACCTTCGAAGCGATGTGGGCCGGCATCCGCCAGGTCAAGCCCGGCGCACGCCTGGGTGATATTGGCCACGCGATCCAGAGCCACGCCCAGGCCAACGGCTACAGCGTGGTGCGTGAATACTGTGGTCATGGCATCGGCAAGCAGATGCATGAGGAACCGCAGATCCTGCACTTCGGCCGCCCCGGCACCGGTCTGGAGCTGCGCGAAGGCATGGTGTTTACCATCGAGCCGATGCTCAACCAGGGCGGCGCCAAGACACGCAGCCTCAAGGATGGCTGGACGGTGGTCACCAAGGACAACAGCCTGTCGGCGCAGTGGGAACACACCGTGGCGGTGACGGCGGACGGGTATGAGGTGTTGACCCTGCAGCCAGGCGCCTGAGCCTGGCCTTGGCTCAGGCCACTTGCCTGATCTCCTGCTTGGCTTCCAGCTCGCGCACCAGCGGCAACACCCGCTTGCCGAAGTATTCCACTTCTTCCTGGAAGTGCAGGAACCCCGCCAGCACCAGATCCACCCCCACCGCCTTGAGCGCAACGATGCGCTCGGCGATCTGCTGCGGGGTGCCGATCAGGTTGGTCTTGAAGCCGTCGTTGTACTGCACCAGGTCTTCAAAGCTGGACTTGGCCCAGTTGCCCTCGCCTTCCGGTGACGCCTTGCCCGCCTGCCTGGCCGCATCGCCAAAGGCATTGACCGCTTCCGGGTCCGCCTTGTCGATAATCTCGGCGAGCACGGCGCGGGCTTCTTCTTCGGTGTCGCGGGCGATCACAAATGCGTTGACGCCGACCTTGACCGAATGGTTATTCGCCGCCGCCTTCGCGCGAATGTCATCGACCTGGGCCTTGATGCCTTCCGGGGTGTTGCCGTTGGTGAAGTACCAGTCCGAGACTCGCGCCGCCATGTCCCGCGCGGCTCGCGAGCTGCCGCCCTGGAAGACTTCTGGCTGGCCCAGTGGCTTGGGCTTGAGGGTGTAATTGTCGAAGCGGTAGAAGTCACCTCTGAAGATGAAATTGTCCTGGGACCAGATGCCTTTGAGCGCGCGAATGAACTCTTCGGAGCGGCGATAGCGCTCATCGTGCTCCAGCCAGTGTTCGCCGATGGCCTGGAATTCGCCCTTGAACCAGCCGCTGACGATATTCACCGCGATGCGGCCATTGGTGAGTTGGTCGATGGTCGCCAGTTGCTTGGCCGCCAACGCCGGCTGCCAGGGGCCCGGCAGGATCGCGGCAATCACCTTGAGTGTGGTGGTGGCTGCCAGCAGGGCGTGGCTGAACGCAACCGACTCGTGCTGGTTGTCGGCGCCATAACCCGCCGTGAAGCGGATCTGGGTCAGGCCATATTCGAAACCGGCAGCTTCGGCCAATTGCGCCAGTTTGCGGTTGTAGTCGATGCCCCAGTGGGTGCGCTGTTCGATCTTGCTCACCACTAGCCCACCGCTGACGTTGGGCACCCAATAGGCAAATTTCACGGCTTGCTGACTCATCTTGAGGTTCCTCGCACACAGGGATGTATCCAGGCTTGAGCAGCAAGCGTGCCAGCCAGGGGCAAACGCCCACGCCATCAGGGTTGCGGCCAAGAATCAGGCCATGGCGGGCGGGCGGGCAAATGTCAGGGATTGCGCCGGTTTGTCGGATTGCTGTTGCTGGCGCAACAGTTAGCCAGGCAAATCCCCCGTAAACATTGGGCCATGCACCCGGCACGGAGTGTGCAATCCCTCCTGCATTGACCACTGCCCAGGAGCCTTGCCCATGACCGAACATCACGTCATCAACCCGCTGTCCATCGGCGTCGATTACCCCAGCCTGGCCGCGCGTTTTCGGCCGATCTTCCAGCGCATTGCCGATGGCGCAGTGCAGCGCGAACTCAGCCGCACCCTGCCCCATGAGCCGATCCAATGGCTCAAGGAGGCCGGCTTTGGCGCGGTGCGCGTCCCGGTGGAATACGGCGGCGGCGGCGCCTCGCTGCCGCAGTTGTTTGAACTGCTGATCGAGCTGGCGGCGGCCGACTCCAACGTGCCCCAGGCCCTGCGCGGACATTTTGCGTTTGCCGAAGACCGCCTCAACGCCCCACCGAGCGCCGGGCGCGACCTGTGGTTCAAACGGTTTGTCGACGGCGATATCGTCGGCTGCGCCTGGACCGAAATCGGCACCGTGGCGATTGGCGACGTGGTCACCCAAGTCAGCCCGGACGGCGAGCAGTGGAAACTCAACGGTGAGAAGTTCTACAGCACCGGCAGTATTTTCTCTGACTGGATCGACGTGTATGCCCGGCGCAGCGACACCGGCGGCGACGTGATCGCCGCCACCCGCACCCGCCAGCCCGGCGTGGTGCAAAGCGATGACTGGGACGGTTTCGGCCAGCGCACCACCGGCAGCGGCACCACGCGGTTTACCGATGCGGTGGTGCAAGCGCAGGACGTGATCGACTTTGCCACTCGCTTCAAATACCAGACTGCGTTCTACCAGTTAGTGCTGTTGGCAACCCTGGCCGGCATCGGCCGAGCGGCGCTCAATGATGTGGCCCGGCACGTGCACAACCGCAAGCGCATCTACAGCCATGGCAATGCCGCCCATGTCAGCCAGGATGCGCAGGTGCAGCAGGTGGTGGGCGAAGTCGCCGCGGCGGTGTATGCTGCCGAGGCCAGCGCGCTGAAAGCGGCGCTGCCGGCGCAACGCGCCTATCTGGCGCGGTTCGCCGGGGACGATGCCGTGGAGCGTGAAGCCAATGTGGCCGCCGAGATCGAGTCGGCGACCGCGCAGGTGGTGGTCTCGGAGCTGATTCAGCGCGCCACCAGCCAACTGTTCAACGCACTGGGGGCCTCGGACGTGCGTCAGGGCAAGGCGCTGGACCGCCACTGGCGCAACGCGCGCACGGTGTCGTCACATAACCCGGTGATCTACAAGGCGCGGATCGTCGGCGATTGGGTGATCAACGGCAGCGAACCGCCGTTCGTGTGGCAAATCGGCAATGGCCCGAAACAAGCCTGAAACCCAACTGGATCGAATGCTGGACCTCTGTGGCGAGCGGCCTTGCCCAATGTCGTTCAGTTAAGCGCAGATTTCCTGTGGCGAGCAGGCTTGTCCTGCGTTGGGCTGCGCAGCAGCCCCAAAACCAGACGCTGAGTCGTATCAGGTACACCGCGTTTTGCTGATGGGGGGCGCTTCGCCCCCCAACGCGGGGCAAGCCCGCTCGCCACAACAAGCCCGTTCGACACAAGAGGCCCGCCCACCCTAGGGGTATGGCTGCCTGGGCTTACTCACTCCCACACTTGAAGGGTGTACAGGTTAGAACGCCAGTTTGTAGCCGACGGCCATCAACATGATCGCCAGGCACGGGCGCAATACGCCGTCCGGGATTCTGCCGGTCATGTGGCTGCCCAGATAAATGCCTGGCAGCGAACCCATCAGCAAAAAGCCCAGCAGGTGCCAGTCCATGTTGCCCATGCTCGCATGGCCAAGCCCTGCGACCAGCGTCAGCGGCACGGCATGGGCGATCTCGGTGCCCACCAGACGGCGCGTGGCGAGGAACGGATACAGAATAAACAGCGCCACCGTGCCGAGGGCGCCGGCGCCGATGGAGGTGAGCGCAACCATGGTGCCGAGAATCGCCCCGGTGGCCACGGTCAGCCCGTTCAGGTTGCGCGGGCTCATGTGGTAGTCATCGCCGGCATGGCGCTGGGCGAAGGCCAACAAGCGTTTCTTGAACAGAATCGCCAGGGCGGTGAGCAGCAGCACAACGCCCAGGGCTTGCTTGATCACCGCGTTCATGGCAGTGGGGTCGGTGTGCAGGCTGGCAAGGAACCACAGGGTCAGCAACACCGCCGGCACGCTGCCCAGGGTGAGCCAGCCGGTGATGGTCCAGTCGATGTTTTTGTTCCTGCTGTGCACCAGCACGCCACCGGACTTGGTGATGGCCGCATACAACAGGTCAGTACCCACGGCAGTGGCTGGGTTGATGCCGAACCACAACAGGATCGGCGTCATCAGCGAGCCGCCGCCCACGCCGGTCATGCCTACGATGAAACCCACGATCAGGCCGGCAACCACAAAACCAATATTTCCCATATCCATCAACGCTACCTGCGGCCTTATGAATTTCTGGCGGCAGGATAGCGATTTTTCTTATAACCACTTATATCAATGTGATCTGACTTTATGCCTTTTGCGCCAGCCTGCGGCATGCGTATGCCTCGGTTTGGTAAGGAAAGGCAACCGTATCGCGACCTTTCAATGCGGGATGGGTGTCGATCAGTGTGTGCAGTTGCGCGCAGATCCTGTCTTTTTCCGGCGCAGGCAACGCGGCGATAAAACTTACGGACAGGAAGCGATCGATGATCACCTCCTGCGGGCTGCCGACATGGCGATAGGGGAAACATGTTCTATCAGGTGCGGAAAAATACTCACCGGTGAAAGCTTCGCGCCAACGCCCGGTGTGAAAGCGCGGCGTATCTCCCTCGTAAGGCGTGATGATTTCGGTGATCGCGGCCACCCAATCCACCGATTCATCGCGCACATTCCACACCAGTCCCAGGTATCCGTCAGGTTTGAGCACACGATGAATCTCCGCCAGCGCAGCCTGGGTGGAAAACCAGTGAAAGGCCTGGGCGCAGACCACCGCATTGGCACTTGCCGTGGCCAGGGGCATGCTCTCGGCGGTGCCGTGGACCAACCGAACATCGGGCAGCAGCCTGGCTAACTGCGCGCCCATCTGCGCCACCGGTTCCACCGCGATCAACGCAGGCGCCAGGGTGCTGACCAAACGCGTGAACTTGCCCGTGCCGGCGCCCAGATCAATCACCGTCGACTGCGCATCGATGCGCAAGGTATCGGCGAGCCAGGCGGTGAGCGGCCTGGGATAGTTCGGTCGGCCTTTTACGTATGTCGCGGCCTGAGTCGAGAAACCTTGTTGAGCGCACGGGTGAACATCAGTCATGGCCAATCTCTCTTCGGGTAAAGCGGGGCCACAGTGTGCGCTCGCTTGATTTTATTTTCTAATGCCTGCATCCAATCGCCACGCGCCTGGGTAGTACCTGCAGCATCCCTGCTGTTCTACTCAATGGAGAAACACCATGAACGCAAAAGCCCTGCTCTGCCTGACCGGTTTGCTGGCCGCCAGCCCTGGCGCATTCGCCCAGGCCAACCTGCCCGACAGCATCAAGGTGCCGGCTGGCCATAAAGTGTCGATGGAGACCACCGGCGTCGGCGAAATCACCTACGAATGCCGTGACAAGGCCAACGCTGCCGGCCAGACCGAATGGACCTTCGTCGGCCCCAAGGCCGTGCTGAATGACCGCAGCGGCAAGCCGGTCGGCGCCTATTTCGGCCCGCCAGCGACCTGGCAGGCCAAGGACGGTTCGAAAATCACCGGCACGCAGGTTGCCGTGGCGCCGTCGAGCCCCGGCAACCTGCCTTATCAACTGGTCAAGGCCAACCCGGCCGAGGGCAAGGGCGCCATGAGCGGCGTCAGTTATATCCAGCGGGTCGCGCTCAAGGGTGGCGTTGCGCCGAGCAGCGCGTGCACCGCTGCCAATAAAGGTCAGCAGGAAGTGGTGAAATACCAGGCGGACTATCTTTTCTGGTCAGCCAGCTGAGTAAATTCAGCTACGCTGCCGGAGGAATATCACCGTTTCCTTCTGCAGGAGTGAGGTTCGTCACGCCTGCAGAAGGTTTGTGCTGGGGACATCATTTGTTTGATTACGAAGCCTGTCTGCGAGCCTGTGCCCGTGGCGATCAACAGGCCCTGCGCCACTTGTATGAGCAGGAAAGCAGCCGCTTGCTCGGCGTGGCGTTGCGCATCGTGCGCGACAAGGCGCTGGCCGAAGATACCGTGCATGACGCGTTTATCCGGATCTGGCGCGGCGCCGCAGGGTTTGACCCGGGCCGCGGCTCCGCAAGGGGCTGGGTGTACAGCGTAACCCGCCATCAGGCGCTGAACGCGGTGCGCAGGACCGCTCGCGATGTGCCGCTGAGCGAAGCACACGAGCCACTGGCAGAACCCGATGACACCTTTGAATTCCCCGCACGCTCCGGGCAGATCCACACCTGCCTGGAACGGCTCGACCCGGCCCGTCGCCGCTGCATCCTGCATGCCTATGTCGACGGTTATTCCCACAGCGAAATCGCGCAGGTACTCGGCACGCCGCTGGGCACCGTCAAAGCGTGGATCAAACGCAGCCTCGCCGCCTTGCGGGAGTGCATGACATGAACATTGAAGAACTGGCCAGCGAATACGTAGTGGGCACTCTGCCGCTGGAGCAGCGCGCCGAGGTCGAACAGCGCCTCAAGCATGACGCCGACTTGCGCGCAGCGGTGGATGCCTGGGAGCAACGCCTGCTGCCGCTGACGGCGCTGGCCGAACCGGTGACGCCATCGCAGCACCTGTGGCGACGCATTCAACACACGCTTGCAGAGCCCGCAACACGCGTGCCGTGGTGGAACCTGCTGGCCGTATGGCGTGGCCTGGCCGCCGCAGGGCTGGCGGCAAGCGTGGTGCTGGCAACGCTGTTGCTGATTCGCCCGCCCCTCGCCGAGCCGAGTTTTGTGGTGGTGCTGGTGGCCCCGCAAAGTCAGGCGCCGGGCTGGGTGATCCAGGCGAGCAATAACCAGCAGATCCAGCTGATTCCATTGGGTGTAATGCAAGTGCCCGCCGACAAGGCGTTGCAGTTCTGGACCAAGGGCGATGGCTGGCAGGGTCCGGTATCCCTGGGGCTGGTCAAGCCCGGGCAAACGCTGTCGGTGCCGCTGGACCAATTGCCGCCGCTGACGCAAAACCAGTTGTTCGAACTGACCCTGGAGGACTCGCGTGGCTCACCCACCGGCAAACCGACCGGGCCGATTCAGGCAATCGGTCGCGCGGTCAAGGTGCTGTGATCAGCCGACAGTGGGCAACCACACGCGAAAACGCGCGCCACCCAACGGTGATGCCTCGGCGATCAGACTGCCGCCCTGGGCTTCCAGGGCGCGCCGGCTGATCGCCAGTCCCAGGCCAAAGCCGCCGGTGGCACGGTCGCGGCTGCGGTCCAGGCGGTAGAAGGGTTCGAAGATGCGTTCACGCTGGTCGAAGGGAATGCCAATGCCGTCGTCGTCCACGCTGATTTCGCAGCCTTGGGCGTCCACCCTGACGCCCACCTGGATGCGCCCATCGCAGTAACGCGTAGCGTTGCGCAACAGATTCTGCAGGGCCCGCGCAGTGAGGCGCGGATCGAGGCTGAAGCGCTCCACCGCGCAGTCGAGCGACACGTCGATCACGATGCCGGGGTTTGCCAGCTCATCGTCGATGCTGCCCAGCACGCTGTCGATGAATTCGTCGAGCACCACGTCCACGCGCTCGGGCAATTGCGCCGGACTTTGCAGGCGGCTGTAGGACAGCAATTCCAGCACCAGCTCATCCAGCTCACGAATATGCGCGACCAGCCCCTGCAGGCGCTCGCGCCCGGCCTGGGGCATGTCTTCGGACAATGCCAGGGCCAGGCCGAAATCCAGCCGGGTCAAGGGCGTGCGTAACTCGTGGGAGACGGCATTGAGCAGGTCCCGCTGCTGGTTGAGCAGGCGTTCGATGTCGCTGGCCATGGTGTCGAACACTGCGGCCAGGCTGCCGATGTTGGAGCTGGGCGGGATGTGCGTGCGTTCAGACAGGTTGCCCATGCCCAACTGCGCAGCGGTGTTTTTCAGACGTTCCAGATCACGCCAGTGCGGTCGCAGCCACACCAGCAGGCAGGCCAGCAGCGCGCCGCCCACCAGCACGTTTATCGACCAGTACAGCAGGTTGATGTCCAGCGGGTCGTCGGGGATGGTGACCTTGACCACGAACTGGTCGTTGATCGGTGAACTGATTTCCTCCAGCCAACCCCATTCGCCCAGGCGGGCCACCGGTTTGCCTTGCTCCAGCAGCCGCTCTTCGGCCGGAGTGAAGCTGGCGTCCTTGCGCAGCAGCAGATGCACTTTCTGCGGAGCAAAGTCGCGATCCAGTTGTTCGGTCACCTGCGACCAGCGCTCCACGGGCGCACGCTGGTACTGCTTGACGATCAGCTTTTGCTGGCCGCGCGACTGTTCGATGTTGTAGTCCAGGTAGCGATGCTCGAACAACAGCACCGTCAGCTTGGGAACCAGATAGATCGCCGCACTGTAGGTGACGATCGTGATGAGGTAGAGGCGCAGCAGAACACGAAACATAGATCAGCATTCCCACTCGGAGCGACTGAACAGATAGCCCTTGCCCCACACGGTCTTGATCTTGCGAGCTTCGCCGGCATGGTCGTCGAACTTGCGGCGCAGCTTGGAGATGGCCACGTCCACCGAGCGGTCGGTGCCGTTGAATTCGATGCCGCGCAGGCGCTGCAGGATCTGGTCGCGGCTGAGCACTTCGCCTGCATGGCGCGCCAGCACCACCAACAGGTTGTATTCGCCGCTGGACAGCTCCACAGGCTGTTGGCGCCAGCAAACGGTGCGTTCCGACAAGTCGATGCACAGGTTGCCCATGATGATCTGGTCGTTGGCCGCCTGGGGTTCGGATAAACTGCTGCGCCGCAACAGGGTGCGCACCCGCGCCAGCAGCACGCGCGGTTCGCAGGGTTTGGTCACGTAGTCGTCGGCGCCCATCTCCAGACCCAGCACCTGGTCGTGGCTATCGTCGCGGGCGGTGAGCATCAGGATCGGCAGGCCGGCGGAGTCGGCGCGCAGCAGGCGGCACACTTGCAGGCCGTCGAGGCCGGGCAGCATGAGGTCGAGAATCACCAGGTCCGGCGGGTTCAGGCGCGCGCGTTCACGCACCTGGTCGCCCCGGCAGAGCACACTGACTTGATAGCCGTTGCGTTCCAGATAGCTGGCAATCAGCTCGGAGAGCGCGGCGTCGTCTTCCACCAGCAGGATGTTCGGCATCAAGATGTTTCCAAATAGTACGACTTTGCAGGATTGTGCAAGGATATACGCCCTCGGCCCACAGTGGGCTGCACCTTACATTTCTTCACACACGACCTACACAGCTTTACAGCACCACGGCGCCGGTGACCTTAGGATGCGCCAGTCAATATTGGGATAAGAGCATGTCGAAGAATCTGTTTGCGCCATTCTGCCTGTTGGCACTCACATTGGCGCTGAGCGCGTGTGACAAGTCCACGGCCAAGGCGCCGCAAATGCCTCTGGCCAAAGTGCGCATAGAAACCCTGCAGGCCAAACCGCTGTCCATCACCAACGAGTTGAGCGGGCGCATCGCCGCGCCGCGCATTGCCGAAGTGCGTGCTCGAGTGGCCGGTGTGGTGCTGCAGCGTGTGTTCAAGGAAGGCCATGACGTGAAACAGGGCGACGTGCTGTTTCGCATCGACCCCGCGCCGTTCAAGGCCGACCTCGACAGCGCCCAGGCCAACCTGAGCAAGGCCGAGGCCAACGCCTTCCAGGCGCGTCTGCAAGCCCAGCGCTACAGCCAATTGGTGGAAGGCAACGCGATCAGCGGCCAGGACTACGACAACGCCCGCGCCGCCGTACGCCAGACCACTGCCGAGGTCGCCGCGCAGAAAGCCGCCGTCGACCGCGCCCGTTTGAACCTGAGCTACGCCACCGTCACCGCGCCGATTTCCGGGCGCATCGGCCGTGCGCTGGTCACTGAAGGCGCGCTGGTCGGCCAGAACGAAGCCACGCCGCTGGCGACCATCCAGCAACTGGACCCGATTCACGCCGACCTCACCCAGTCCACCCGCGAGCTCAACGACCTGCGCCGTGCCTTCCGTGCCGGCAGCCTCAAGCAGGTCGGTCAGGACCAGGCCAGGGCCACCTTGATCCTGGACGATGGCAGCCTGTACCCGCTGCCGGGCAAATTGCTGTTCGCCGATATCAGCGTCGATCCGGGTACCGGGCAGATCATCCTGCGCAGCGAGTTCCCCAACCCGGACCTTGACCTGTTGCCCGGCAGCTTTGTGCGGGTGCGCCTGGAACAGGCCTTCGACCGCCAGGGCATCAGCGTGCCGCAACGCGCCATTACTCGCGACAGTGCCGGTATCCCGATGGTGCTGCTGCTGGACGGCGAGCAGAAAGTCAGTCAGCAGCCGGTGGAACTGGGCTCGGTGATCGGTGATCGCTGGATCGTCAGCAGCGGCCTCAAGCCGGGCGACCGTATCGTCGTCGAAGGCCTGCAACACGCGCGTCCCGGTGAAACCGTTGAAGTGGACGCCAGCCCGCTCGTGAAGGAATAACCCGCCATGCCGCAGTTCTTTATCGACCGCCCGGTGTTCGCCTGGGTGGTGGCCCTGTTTATCCTGCTGGCCGGTGCGCTGGCCATCCCGCAGTTGCCGGTGGCGCAGTACCCTGATGTCGCGCCGCCGAAAATCGAGATCTACGCGGTGTATCCGGGTGCCTCGGCGCAGACCCTGGACCAGAGCGTGGTCAGCCTGATCGAGCAGGAGCTCAACGGCACCGACCACCTGCTGTATTTCGAATCCCAGAGCAGCCTGGGTTCGGCCACCATTACCGCCACCTTTCAGCCGGGCACTAACCCGGAGATGGCTCAGGTGGATGTGCAGAACCGCCTCAAAGCGGTGGAGCCGCGCCTGCCCCAGGCCGTCACCCAGCAAGGCCTGCAGGTGCAGAAAGTCTCCGCCGGTTTCCTGCTGCTGGTGACCCTGACCTCCAATGACGGCAAGCTCGATGACACCGCGCTCAGCGATTACCTGGCGCGCAACGTGATGAACGAGCTCAAGCGCCTGGACGGCGTGGGCAAGGCGCAGCTGTATGGCTCGGAACGCGCGATGCGTATCTGGATCGACCCGCAGAAACTGATCGGCTTCAACCTCACGCCGGCCGACGTCAACGCCGCGATTGCCGCGCAGAACGCCCAGGTTGCTCCTGGCAGCATCGGCGACCTGCCGGGCACCAACACCCAGGAAATCACCGCAGCGATTCTGGTCAAGGGCCAGTTGTCGACACCGCAGGAATTCGCCGACATCGTACTCAAGGCCAACCCGGACGGCTCCACCGTGCGTGTCGGCGACGTGGCGCGGGTGGAAGTCGGCAGCCAGGAATATCAGTTCTCCACGCGTCTGAACGGCAAGCCGTCCACCGCCGTGAGCGTGCAACTGTCGCCGGGCGCCAACTCGCTGAACACCGCGACCCTGGTGCGCGCGAAGATGGACGAGCTGTCACGCTACTTCCCGGCCAATGTGGAATACAAGATCCCTTACGACACCTCGCCGTTCGTCAAGGTCTCGATCACCAAAGTGGTGTACACCCTGCTCGAAGCCATGGCCCTGGTGTTTGCGGTGATGTTTGTGTTCCTGCAGAACGTGCGCTACACGCTGATCCCCACCCTGGTGGTGCCGATTGCCTTGATGGGCACCTTCGCCACCATGCTGGTGCTCGGCTTCTCGATCAACGTGCTGACCATGTTCGGCATGGTGCTGGCGATTGGCATCCTGGTGGACGATGCGATTGTGGTGGTGGAGAACGTCGAGCGCATCATGGTCACCGAAGGCCTGTCACCCAAGGACGCGACGAAAAAAGCCATGGGCCAGATCACCGGCGCCATCATTGGCATTACGCTGGTGCTGGTGGCGGTGTTCCTGCCGATGGCCTTCATGAAGGGCTCTGTGGGGGTGATTTACCAGCAGTTCTCGCTGTCGATGGCCACCTCGATTCTGTTCTCGGCGTTCCTGGCCCTGACCCTGACCCCGGCCCTCTGCGCCACCTTGCTCAAACCGATCGCCAAAGGCGAGCACCATGACAAGGGCGGTTTCTTCGGCTGGTTCAACAGGCGTTTTGAACAACTTACCGACCGCTACGAAGGCTGGGTGACCTATGCAATCAAGCGCAGCGGGCGGTACCTGCTGATCTACCTGGTGTTGCTGGTGGGCCTGGGCTGGATGTTCACGCGCCTGCCCTCCTCGTTCCTGCCGGTGGAAGACCAGGGCTACACCATCACCGATATCCAGCTGCCACCGGGCGCGAGCAAGAACCGCACCGAGCAGGTAGTCGCGCAGATCGAGGCGCATAACGCCACCGAGGCCGGAGTGGGCGATACCACCATGATCCTGGGTTTCAGCTTCTCCGGTTCAGGGCAGAACGCAGCGTTGGCGTTTACCACGCTCAAGGATTGGTCGGACCGTGGCGCCGACGCCTCCGCAGCGTCGATTGCCAACCGTGCCAACGCGGCTTTTGGCGGGCTCAAGGACGCCATTGCCTACGCCGTGCTGCCGCCGCCGGTTGACGGCCTGGGCACCTCCAGCGGCTTCGAGTTTCGTCTGCAGGACCGTGGCGGCGTCGGCCACGCAGCGTTGATGGCGGCCCGTACCGACTTGCTCAATGCGGCAGCAAAAAGCCCGATCCTGGCCAACGTGCGTGAAAGCGCCCTGGCCGAGGCGCCGCAGGTGCAGCTGGAAGTGGACCGCAAGCAGGCCAACGCGCTGGGGGTGTCGTTTGCCGATGTGGGCAATGTGTTGTCGTCGGCCATCGGCTCGGCCTACGTCAACGACTTCCCCAACCAGGGCCGCATGCAGCGGGTGGTGGTGCAGGCCGAAGGCGATCAGCGCAGCCAGGTGGCGGACTTGATGAAAATCAACGTGCGCAACAAGGACGGAAAAATGGTGCCGTTGTCGGCGTTTGTCGAAGCCCGATGGACCCAGGGACCGGCGCAGTTGACCCGCTACAACGGCTACCCGGCTATCGCGATCACCGGCGAAGCCGCACCGGGGCACAGCACCGGCGAGGCGATGGCGGAGATCCAGCGCCTGGTCAGCCAGTTGCCCGCCGGCCTGGGCCAGGAATGGACCGGCCTGTCGTTGCAGGAGCGCTTGTCCGGCTCCCAGGCCCCCATCCTGCTGGGCCTTTCGCTGCTGATCGTGTTCCTGTGCCTGGCAGCCTTGTATGAAAGTTGGTCGATTCCCACATCGGTGCTGCTGGTGGTGCCGCTGGGCGTGCTCGGCGCGGTGCTGGCGGTGACCCTGCGCGGCATGCCCAACGATGTGTTCTTCAAGGTTGGCCTGATCACCATCATCGGCCTGTCGGCAAAGAACGCGATTTTGATCATCGAGTTCGCCAAGGACCTGTATGACCAGGGCGAAGACCTGATCAGCGCCACCCTCAAGGCAGCGCGGCTGAGGTTGCGGCCGATCATCATGACTTCGCTGGCGTTCATCCTCGGCGTGGTGCCGCTTGCGATTGCCTCCGGCGCCAGTTCGGCAAGCCAGCAAGCGATTGGTACCGGTGTGATCGGCGGGATGATCACGGCCACACTGGCGGTGGTGTTCGTGCCGGTGTTCTTTGTGGTGGTGATGAAGTTGGTGCGCAAACGGCACACGTCCGACTGATCGACACCGCAGTGTTCACTTGTCAAGTTCATGATCAAGTGCAACCGAATACGCTATGGTGCTCTCAACTACCCTGTTGTGAGCACCCATGGCCTTCCTTGCCCGCACCCACCCTCGCCTCTCCAGCGCCGCCGTCCTGGGCATCGCCGTCGGCATCCTGGCCCCGGCCGATACGCTGATCAGCAAAATCCTGATCGGCTGGAACGCTGGGGTCTGGACCTATCTGCTGTTGATGCTGTGGCTGACCAGCCGCTCGCGCGCCGACGACGTAAAACGCATCGCCGAAATCGAAGATGAGAACGCCGGCCTGGTGCTGTTCATGGTGTGCATCGCGGCGATTGCCAGCCTTGCCACCATTACCCTGAATCTGGTGGGCATCAAGGATCTGGACAGCACCGCACGCTTGCTGCATTACGGTTTTACCGGGATGACGGTGATCGGTTCGTGGCTATTGATCGGGGTGATTTTCAGCGTGCATTACGCCCGCCTCTTTTACACCTGGGAGGGCGACGAGCCGGCGCTGCGCTTTGCCGAAGGGCTGCGTACGCCCAATTACTGGGACTTCCTGTATTTTTCGTTCACCATCGGCGTGGCGGTGCAGACCTCCGATGTGGGCGTGGCCACGCGTAGCCTGCGCAAGGTGGTGCTGGGGCAATCGCTGATCGGCTTTCTGTTCAATACGGCGATTCTGGGTTTTTCGATCAATATTGCCGCAGGGTTGTTCGGTTAAGACGCAAAAAGGGGAAGCCTGAGCTTCCCCTTTTTGCGTGCGTGAGTACCTTAGAAGGCGTACTGCAAACCTACCGTGGCGCCCCACGGCTGATCATAGGCCTTGCCTTTCATGTGCGTGGCTTCAGCATGCACGCTCAGGCTTGGCGACAAAGAAACTGCCATGCCGCCTGCGACCTCGTAACTGGCGCCCGACAGGTTGTTCTTAAAGGCCTGGTCGTTGATGTAGACCTTGTTGTCCGGGCTGAAGTCACGTGCTACCGCCGCACGCAGGTAGGGCTGCAGAATGCCGCCGCTTTCGAGCTGGATGTTTTTACCGGCGGTCATGCCCACCTTGCCGATCGCCGAAGTGGCACGCTCGCTCTTGGCCTTCAGACCGTTGTCCATGGTGTAGTTCGAACCTCCAATGGCGGCAACGGACAACTGGGCAAACGGCTCAAGATACACACCGTCGTCATCGAGCTTGATGTGTTTGCCGACTTCAACCGAGGCACTGACCGCATCCTGCGAGTATTTGCCTTTGGCGCGCTGGCCGTCACTCATGTTGACCTGGCTCTGGCCGTTGAGTCGGTTGACCTTGGCCGTCAGGTCCACATACACCCCGCTCTCGTCATCACGAAAAATACCGTAAAGACCGGCGTAGTAGCTGTTGACCATGCCGCTGCTGCCGCGACTCAAGCCCAGGTTTGAGTTGCTGTAACCGCCCATCACACCCAATGTCCACAGCTCATCCATCGCCCAGTCCGCACCCAGGCTCAGGCCCGCCTGATTCTGGGAGTAGCCGACGCCGTTGCTGTTGGCCGCCACGTCAATCTTGTTACCGTAACCGCGCATCCACAGGCCCTGGCTCTTGCCTTCGCCGAAGCGGACTTCACCCATGCGTGTACGCAGGATGCTCTCCTCGCCGCGCAGTACCACCGGCGCCGCGTTGGCGAGGGCCAACACTGCCTTGGCGCTGGTACTGGTGCCCCTCTTCTCGGGGTCCAGGAACCAGTCGGTGCCCTCCTGCTTAAGCCCGTATTCGTATGCACCGACATCGACGGTATCGCCCACCAGGCCAAACCTGGCACCACCGCTTTCGGTATGCACCACCTTGATCGCGTCGCCGGTGGCCAATTCCGAGCCGCTGGCGCCCACCAGCAGTTGGTGATTACCTTCGGCATTGCCGTTGACGTTCAACAGGTCGGTGTCGCCGGTGTTGAAGTTGGTGTGCATCTTGAAGGTGCCGTTACCGGTCAAGCTGTTGGTGTTCAACTGAACGTATTGCCCCGGGGCGCCAAACACCACATTACCGCCGCCCATTTTCAGCGCACCGACCTCGCTATTACCCACCAGCACCCACTGGGCATTGCTGTTGACATCCAGTTGCTTGACGTTGAACAGCTGGCCGGTCAGCGACGCATTGTTGCTGAGTTGCACAGTGCCCGTGCTGCCTGCGCCAATGCGCACATCACCGAACAGGCTGCTGTTGTCGACGCTCATGTTTGCGGTGCCGTTATTCACTACCTGAAGCAGGTCACCATTACCACTGAGCAGGTTCGAGCCGTTAAGCACTTGAATATCGGCATGGGTGCTATTGCCAACGGCCGGGTTCACCAGGATGGCGGCGCCGGTTTTACCCTGGACCACAGAGTTATCGAGTATCAAGGAGCCGGTGCGGGTCAGTGAGGCGTCGTTGAGCATGTTGATGCCATTGACGCCGCCAATGATACGGGTGTTGTTCCTTACCGTGGCTTCAGAGTTGAACAGCACCATGCCGACGCCCGTCGCGTGCACGGCTTCGACACGCGCATTGTCCAGGTTAACCACACCGTAGCCTGCGGACGAAATACCACGAGTCACTCCAAAGACAGTGCTGTCTTTTATCGTTATCGATGAACCATCTGTTCCGCCTGAGGTTCGGTTGGAAGACACACCCCAGCCAGTGTAGTTTGTCACCGTACTGTTATTGATCACCAATAGACTGCTGTTACTGTTCACCATAATGGCTTGACTAGCCAAGGGGCGGCCAGTGACCTGCGAGCCATCAATCAGGACAGTCGATTGCAGGTTTGCAGTGATATCCTGTGTCGTGCTGCCTGCCTCTACAATCAGCCCTGCACCATTCATTACAATCTGATTGGTGGCAGCGCCATGGGCAGTCAAGCTCGAACCTGGACTCAGCACATAACTATCCAGCCGCGTACCGCTCGATATCGAAGTACCAGGGAGTGTGACTGCAACTTGCGCGCGGGCATTGGGCGCAGCCATTAGCAATAAAGCAATGGCTGGGGCCGTCAACGCAATGCTCAAGGGTGTGCGTTCGAAGTTAAATACTGCCGACATATAATGGACCTCTAGTTCCTGCGCGAAACGATAGGGCGGATTCTAAAATGCGTGAAACCCAACCCATCAAGCGGTGCAATAATTGAACAGCGCAAACCTAAAAGCTGTAGGATAGTTCCGAATAAACTACATCAATAGGCAACCTGTGACGTAGGGAGCAGCGTTCTCACCTAGCTGAGGCATCATCAACACTGCAAATGGAACAACCAAAGAAGGGGATGCCTTCTTTGGTGTTTTCATGGGCACTTAACCCTAAACAGGCATATATCCACCAGCACAATAGCTGGTGCTGCGAGTGGCACTTCTGAAGCCTTTGACTGCATAATTAGCGGGGAGAGAAGGCACCATTGTGCCCAAATACTGCGTGCTGACAGTCACGGTTGCCGAACCCAGCGCCTTCAGCGATGTATTAGCGTTGATCGGGTTATACAAGAGATCAGGCCCCACATTAAAGTTCACATCAAACCCATTACGAGCCGCAATATCATCAGGCACTGTGAATATTCGAGTTTCATTGACCACTGCGGACGGAGGATTGGTGTTATTTTGGAACCCCATATACGTCACTTCGACCATCTGCCCTCCCGCCAGATAATCGGATCCAGGAATATGTATTATCAGGCTGCCGGTGTTAATCGGTCTCAGGCTATCACAGGTGAGTGTACCGTTATTGTTGAGAACAATCGGCGCAGCCATTTGCAGAATAACGGACTCAACCTGAACAATTGCCTCTTGCGAATACTGCGGATTTTCACTCTTAGGCGACGTGACGGTATACGACACCACCTGCACAGGGCCACCCGCCGTCCTGATAGCAGCAAAAGGAATCGTGAACTCGACCAACCCACTTGGAGGAAGGACTTTCACCTCCTGCGGATATAAAACACCACCATAATTCAACGTAATCGTGAAAGGCAGCGAGTCTTGTGGCAAGACAGGCACGTCCCACAATTCAATAAGTACTCTGGCAGGTTTATTAGCATCATCTACCTCCAGGTGATTGTCAGGCCCGAATAGGCCATTCTCGCGTATTGCATTGATCACGGGCGGCTTGAGGTGAGTATTGATAGTACCGGGCGGCGTGATGTCAGGGCCGACAACAGACAAGTCCAGATCGAATGGCGTGCTTAACTTCGTTGCTGGATAAGTATTCGTCCCACGCTTTATGCTATAGGACGCTTTCACTACCAGCCTGCCTCTTGGCGGGGTTCGAGGCCCGTAAAGCTGCTCCACCTCAGCGACACTGAACTTAATCGACAGCGGAAGATTATTATTGCCCAAGGGCATGGTCTTCGTGATTATGCCGGCAGGCGACTCCAGTTCGATTTCAATCTCATCCGTGCCGCGCAGGGCATTCAGATAGGCCGGAATCGACACCATCAAACCGTTGATATCTGCCACATCCTTGATATCAATCAGACCATCACCGGGAACAGCAAGCTCAATCAGTGGCGCATAGAAGTCTTGTGGCAGAGGATCCTGCGCCAAGTCTGCAAGTTCCAGAGCGCGGGACTCAAAGGAGCTATTCTCGGCAACATCGAATATTGTGTAGCGGAGGTTGTAATTCCCCTTTTTTTCAGCCTGGACCACCCACAATGGCAATGGAATGGAAGCCGGCTTGGCTGGATCCAATCGATATCTGGTTTCCGTGCTGGGAGGAGGATCAAATACGTAAGGTTGATCGGAAGAGCCAAAGGACATTTCAACAGTATCGCCCGGCGCCAAGCCTTTCGCTAAGTCGTACTCGATCGGCAGATACGCCGTCTCGTTTGGCTGGTTGGCAATATAATCGCGGTCCAGAGGCCCCGTCATACCCACAGGTAGCTCTGGCGCAGGAGGCTTGACTTGGGGGCCGTCGTAGGCTGCCGTCAGGTCAACCACCAATAGTTGCGCGACCGAAAGGTTTGTGTTGCCCGTCTGCCCGAGTCTCACTTTGTACCTGACCAGATACAGCCCAGGAGAGCGAAAACCTTGTGGTATCGGCAGCGGAACAGGGTCAGGCTGATTCACCAGACGAAGTTGAAACTTGAAAGCATAAGTAGCAAAGTAGTCATCTTCGAGTTCTTCGGCTGTTTGGGGCGTATAAGGGGCATTGGGGAGAGTACTGAGGGGCTCTGCTACCAACGTGTCCAGATCGATGTAAGGGACGATTTCGACGTCGACTTTATCAGGCTTATTTACATCTACACTGGCGTCTTCGTACTGTGGCACATTCAAGTTGGTAAGCAGCCTCTTTGCGCCCCTACGCGTCAACAACCCCACGTAACCAGGTACCTGATCTTCAAACTCCCCCACATCATATCGCTCAGGTTTGTAATCGGTAGTAAGTCTTGGTTTGAACTTATCTATGATTTCTCTGTTTGTAGCGTCCATTATTTTGCTCCGACAGTTGATGACTGAACATCACGACATACACCGCTGATTAATAGAACAGCCTTTATCAATCACTTTTTTTAACGTTTACATGCAACGCACACACCACTTCGACTGAAACAACGACAGACGAACCAATAACGAACCACTCAGCTACACACCACGCCACGCGGTGTGCAATAACAACCCGTTGAATACGTCAGATCGATCCGCACGTATGCTGGCGAGGACTCGCCCACCTTCACGCCACCACGCCATACTTCATAACTGCCGGTAGCGGATTTGAATTGACGCAATGGATGTAATGCGGCGTCGAATGCATTCATTACCACTGTAGCCCCTGCCGTTGTATTGGCAGCCTCCCATGGCAGCGACTGTTCAAAGACAACATTCTGATTTCGAGTACCCCAGTTGTTCTCGTTGAACCCCTGCCACTTGAACTTCACGATGTCATCCACACGGATATTGGTATTCGCCGCTATAAACCAGCGCACGCCATCCACCAACATTGACCACTCCACGCCATTCACCGGTTTGGTTTGCGAACGGCACGTCAAATAACCATTGGTGAGGGTGTGTTGTATCACCGGGGCAGGCAGCGGCAAGAACTTGGTGTTGAGCGTTGTCACGGGGGAACGCTGTTCGTTAACGCCGTTGCTGGTGATGTAATGCAGCATATGGGCCGTCAGTGCGACGCCATCGAGCACTGTCGCTGGCACATCGGGAAAGTTCACCCAGGTACCAGCGGCATCACCCGCCTTCACCGTATAAGTGGCTACCGGGCCTTGGCTATTCCAGAACAGGTGCAACACGTCACCTGGCTGCGGCGTAGCGAACAACCGCACGCGCACTCGAATGGGATTGCCGCGGTCTTTATCAACCAGCAGGTTGGTGCCGGTGCTCCCCTCGACTTCCACTGGAGCCAATGTCGAATTCAGCAGCGCGGGAGCGTTGAGATGGTCCTGCCCGGCAATCGTCAGGTCGATATTGACCGCCAGAGGCGCGGACATCGTCGGCGAAGGGTTGAGGCCCATCAATTCGTAACTGACCTGCACGGTCTGTGCAGCCAAAACCGCGTTATTACCCCGCAGGACAAGCCAGGGAATTTCAACCTCCAATGGCATCCGTGTCACCGCCTGGACAGTGGTCGGACGACCATCCCAGTACACAATCACTTGATGCCCCGCGGTTGCTGACCAACCGGGATAGTCAATACGCACGAACACGCCCGCACGCGCATCATCACGCTTGATCAACTGATCGTCGTAGGCCGGAGGACGAATGCTCGGAGCCGGCAAACCTCCACCCATGATAAAGGGCAGGCCTGCGCTCAAATCGCTGTAATTGCCGGTCGCGTCGAAAATCCGGAAAAACACATACGCAGGGCCACCGTTCAGACGACGAAAAGCGTCGGAATCCAGCGTAACCGTACGAGGGGCAGTACTGAAATCCACCGGTGACTCCCCATCCGCCGGGGTATTGGGAGGGAGTGGCGAATTGGATAGATAGATCTCGACCCGGTCACCCGGCGCCTCGATGTTATAAGTCGGGAGTTCAAAGACCGTAGGTTGGTGATCGAGCCTGTATTGATCATCCAGTACCGGTGCGGGAGGCACCTGAAACGCCAGCGGGTCGTTTGGCCGCAACAGCATCGGACGCTCAAGATCAATGGTGATCGTTACTTTGGGATCGCTGAAACTCTGGCCACCCTCGCTGCGAACGTTGTAGTAAAGGTGCGCGACTCGCGAGCCGTCGCGCAGGTCGGACATGGCGATTTCACGCTCGTAAAACTGAGGCACAGCCGGTGGTGGCACCCCCACGGAAAAAGTGTCGAGCAGCCTGGGGCCATCGGCGCTATCCCACCAGATTTCGCAAGTATGCTCTTTGTCAGTAGGCTCGCTCGGCTCGGGTTGCCAGGAGGGAATCTGCAATTTCAGTGGCGCCAGCAACAAGTCCTGCGCAACTACACCTCTGCCGTCCGCCGTATTGACCCCTGGCACCGTTAACGGATCCAATCCACCTGCAATCGGGGCGGACCTCATGGTTATTCCGGAACGACGGGAATGGGGTTTTGGAGTAGTTGTCATGTTCCGGCCTCAGGGTTAATTTCGTTTCAGCGAATCAGGAACGCCATGCTTCCTGTCTGCCCTGGGAAAAATTAAACGCTTAAAGCCAATGGCCGGATACTGTCATAACTAACAGGTGGCCCTATCCATTCGTCGGGTTCTCCAAGTCTGGTACACCGGGTGTTTTCTAAATAGTGCTTGACGAAACAGGTTGTCTGGCATTTTATGAAACCGGTTTCAGCCGGCCTGTGCGAGCGGTGCAACCACACTTCCAATAAGAAAGGCCCGTCTACCGTGACCCCATTTTCCGCCGCCCAGCGCAGCCGCGTGACCATGCTCGACGTCGCCGAACTTGCCGGCGTTTCCAAAGCCAGCGTGTCACGCTTTATCGGTGACGACCGCGCCCTGCTATCCGATGCCATTGCCCAGCGCATCGAACAGGCCATCAGCGAACTCGGCTACCGCCCCAACCAGATGGCGCGCGGCTTGAAGCGCGGCCGCACGCGGCTGATCGGCATGCTGGTGGCCGATATCCGTAACCCCTATTCCATTGCCGTGATGCACGGCGTCGAGACCGCCTGCCGCCAGCACGGCTACAGCCTGGTGGTATGCAACACCGACCGTTGTGACGAGCAAGAGCGTCTGCACCTAGCCGCGCTGCGCTCGTACAACATCGAAGGGTTGATCGTGAATACCCTCGGCCATCACCTTGATCAATTGCTCGAGCTGCAGGCGGAAATGCCGCTGGTGCTGGTCGACCGCAAGGTTGAGCCGCTGCACAGTGACCTGGTCGGACTGGATAACCCCGCAGCCGTGCGCATGGCCGTCGAGCATTTGCAACAGCAGGGTTATCGCGATGTGTTGCTGGTGAGCGAAGCCGTCGATGGCACCAGTTCACGCCTGGAGCGCCTGGACAGTTTCCATGCCGAGATCGCACAGCGCCCGGCATTGACCGGTAAGGTGCTGGAACTGGACGCTGACTTGCACAGCCATTTACAAACGTTTCTCGAAAAACCCGGCCCCAAGGCAGTTTTCTGCGCCAATGGCGTCGCTGCATTGGCCTGCGCCAGCGCGCTCAAGGCCTTGGGTTGCACCCTGTTTGACGACGTGGGCCTGATTGCCCTGGATGACCTGGAATGGTATCCGCTGGTGGGCAACGGCATCACCGCCCTCGCCCAACCGACCGAAGCGATTGGCGCCAGCGCGTTCGACTGCCTGCTCAAACGCCTGCGCGGTGATACAGCCCCCACCCGCCGCCTGGATTTCCTGCCACAACTCATCATCCGCGGCTCTACCCAATTACCCGTGGGCGCTGGCTTGCCTGCGATAGCGGTATATCAGACGAAGCAGTAGCCCACTGACACCCCGCTATCGCAGGCAAGCCAGCGCCCACATTTGTTTTTGCGTATAAAAATGAAACCGGTTTCAGAGGTAAACAACAATGCACAAGTACCCCGTTTCCATCAGCCTCTCCAGCTACGGCGCCGATCTGGTTCGCCAGCAGGGCCAATTAAGTTTCGTCCAGTTGCTGGCGTCTGCTGGCGCGCAACGTATTGAGTGGCGGGAAGAATTGCTGACCACCGAGCAACCCGCCGAGCTGGCCCAGGCGGCTGCCAGCCATGGCCTGGAAGCGGTGTTTTCTTCACCGCTGGAACTGTGGGTGGCCGGCCGCGCCCAACCGAACCCGGAGCTCGCCGCCACCCTGGACCGCGCCCAGGCCTTTGGCGCGCACTGGCTGAAAGTCTCCCTCGGCTACTTCACCGACACCAACGATCTGCAAAGCCTGCACGCCCTGCTTAACCGGCATCCGGTGCAGTTGCTGGTGGAAAACGACCAGACCCTGCATGGCGGACGGATCGAGCCGATGCAGCGTTTTTTCAGCGAGGTCGAGCGCCTTGGGCTGCCGGTGAAGATGACCTTCGATATCGGCAACTGGCACTGGCAGGACCAGTCGTCCCTCACCGCCGCGCGCCTGCTGGGTCGGCACGTGGATTACCTGCATTGCAAGGCCGTGGCCCGGCGTGCGGACGGCAAGCTGGTCGCACTGCCGCCCAGCGCCACCGACCTGCACTTGTGGGAACAATTACTCAAACACATGAACCAAGGTATTACCCGGGCGGTGGAGTTTCCGTTGCAGGGCGATGATTTGGTCGAGGTCACCGCCCGCCAGGTCGCCGCCCTCGCCTGCCTTGGCCAACCTCGCGCGGAGAGTGCCCATGTCTGAGATCGATATCCTTTCGTTCGGCGAAACCATGGCGATGCTGGTCGCCGAGCAGACCGGTGATCTGGCCCAGGTCATGCAATTTCACAAGCGCATTGCCGGAGCCGACAGCAACGTCGCCATCGGCTTGTCGCGCCTGGGTTTCAAGGTCGCCTGGCTGAGTCGCGTGGGCAACGACTCCCTTGGCCGCTTTGTGGTCGACACCTTGCAAAACGAAGGCCTGGACTGCCGACACGTGGCGGTCGACCCGCTGCACCCTACCGGCTTTCAATTCAAGTCCCGCGAAGAGACAGGCAACGATCCCCAGGTGGAGTACTTCCGCAAGGGGTCGGCGGCCAGCCACTTGTCCGTCGACGCCTTGAGCCCCGCGCTGCTGCAGGCGCGCCACCTGCATGCCACCGGTATTGTGCCGGCGTTGTCCGAGGGTACGCGCGCGCTGTCCTTCGAGTTGATGACGCAGATGCGCAAGGCCGGACGCAGTGTGTCGTTCGACCCCAACCTTCGCCCGGCCTTATGGGCCAGTCAGCAACAGATGATCCGTGAAATCAACGCCCTCGCCGCCCTCGCCCACTGGGTACTGCCGGGCCTGAACGAAGGGCGCCTGCTTACCGGGTTGGATGACCCGGCCGATATCGCCGCGTTTTACCTGGATCAGGGCGCCGAAGCCGTGGCCATCAAGCTCGGCGCGGACGGCGCCTATTTTCGCACCCAGATGGACCAGGGATTTATCGCCGCCGTCCCGGTGGACAAGGTGGTCGACACCGTCGGCGCCGGCGACGGCTTCGCGGTCGGCATGATCAGCGCCCTGCTGGAAAACCTGAGCTTCCCCGAGGCGGTGCAGCGCGGCAACTGGATCGGCAGCCGCGCCGTGCAAAGTCGCGGCGACATGGAGGGCCTGCCGACCCGTGCTGAATTGACCACCCGATCCGTCGCCTGACCCATTCCCTGTTGCCACAACTACAACAAGCTCAGGAGCAACCTCATGGAAACCGTGAAACTCGCCACCCGCCGCTGGTGGTACATCATGCCCATTGTGTTCATCACCTACAGCCTGGCCTACCTGGACCGCGCCAACTACGGCTTTGCCGCCGCCTCCGGGATGGCTGAAGACCTGATGATCACGCCGGGCATGTCATCGCTGCTGGGCGCGCTGTTTTTCCTTGGCTACTTTTTCTTCCAGGTGCCCGGGGCGATCTACGCGCAGAAACGCAGCGTCAAAAAACTGATTTTCGTCAGCCTGATCCTCTGGGGCGGCCTCGCCACCCTCACCGGTGTGGTGTCCAACGCCTACATGCTGATCGTGATTCGCTTCATGCTCGGCGTGGTCGAGGCCGCCGTGATGCCGGCGATGCTGGTGTACCTGTGCCACTGGTTCACCCGGGCCGAACGCTCGCGGGCCAATACCTTCCTGATCCTCGGTAATCCGGTGACCATGCTGTGGATGTCAGTGGTGTCAGGCTACCTGGTGCAGCATTTCAGCTGGCGCTGGATGTTCATCATCGAAGGCCTGCCAGCGGTGCTGTGGGCGTTTATCTGGTGGAAACTCGCCGACGAACGCCCCAAGGACGCCAAATGGCTCAGCGACAGCGAAAAACACAGCCTGGAAAGCGCCCTCGCCGCCGAACAGGTGGGCATCAAGGCTGTTAAAAACTACGCCGAAGCGTTTCGCTCGCCCAAAGTGATCATCCTTGCGCTGCAGTTCTTCTGCTGGAGCATCGGCGTGTACGGCTTTGTGCTGTGGTTGCCGTCCATCCTCAAGAAAGGCCTGCAGATGGACATGGTCGAGGCCGGCTGGCTGTCAGCGCTGCCTTACCTGGCGGCGGTGATCGCCATGCTGGTGGTGTCGTGGGGCTCGGACAAACTGCAAAAACGCAAACGCTTCGTGTGGCCGCCGCTGCTGATTGCCTCCATCGCCTTCTATGCGTCCTACGCCCTGGGCGCCGAGCATTTCTGGTGGTCCTACACCCTGCTGGTGATTGCCGGGGCCTGCATGTATGCGCCCTATGGACCGTTTTTTGCCATCGTGCCGGAAATCCTCCCGGCCAACGTTGCCGGCGGCGCCATGGCACTGATCAACAGCATGGGCGCCCTCGGCTCGTTCGGTGGCTCCTACCTGGTGGGCTACCTCAATAGCAGCACCGGTTCGCCCGGCACTTCCTACCTGCTAATGAGCGGCGCGTTGATGCTGTCAGTGGTGCTGACCATTTTCCTCAAGCCCGGCGCCAGCGACCGCGCGCCCTCACCTATTCTGGAGCTGAAGGTAAAGACCTCATGAAAAAATCCGTTGTGCTGTACAAGAAACTCTCCGCGCCGCTGATGGCACGCTTGCACGAACACGCAGACGTGACCCTGATCGATGCCCTCGACGAAGCCGGCCTGGCCAAACTGCGCGACGCCCTGCCCGGCGCCCACGGCCTGCTCGGCGCCAGCCTGCGCCTGGACGCCGAACTGCTCGACCTTGCTCCCAGGCTCGAGGCCGTGGCCAGCGTGTCGGTAGGCGTCGATAACTACGACATCGATTACCTGACCCGACGCCGCATCCTGCTCAGCAATACCCCGGACGTGCTCACCGAAACCACCGCCGACACCGGGTTTGCGCTGATCCTGGCCACCGCCCGCCGGGTGGTGGAACTGGCCGACATGGTGCGCGCCGGCCAATGGCACAAAAACATCGGCCCCGCGCATTTTGGCAGCGACGTGCACGGCAAGACCCTGGGCATCATCGGCATGGGCCGCATCGGCGAAGCCCTGGCCCAGCGCGGGCATTTCGGCTTTGGCATGCCGGTGATCTATCACAGCCATTCGCCAAAACCCGAGGTGGACGCGCGTTTTGGTGCGCAGTACCGCAGCCTTGATGACCTGTTGCAACAGGCTGACTTCGTCTGCCTTACATTGCCGCTGACGGCAGAAACGGAAAAGCTGATCGGCGCGCGCGAGTTTGCGCTGATGGGGCCGGAGACGATCTTTATCAATATCTCGCGGGGCAAGGTGGTGGATGAGGCGGCGCTGGTGGATGCGCTGCAACAACGCACGATTCGCGCGGCAGGGCTGGATGTGTTTGAACGCGAGCCGCTGGAGCATGCGTCGCCGTTGTTGCGGTTGAATAATGTGGTGGCGACGCCGCATATTGGGTCGGCGACGCATGAGACGCGGGAGGCGATGGCCAGGTGTGCGGTTGATAATCTGCTGGCGGCGCTGGGGGGGCGGCAGCCTTTGAATTTGGTGAATCCGGGGGCTTTTGTGGGGTGAGCTTTTTTGGGTGGGGTTTATGGGTGTATATCCGTTATTTAGGTAACGGCTGATTATGGTTCCGCCCTTACGGCGGGTCACTTTTGGAAAAGAGCCCCAAAAGTAACCAAAAGGGCTCTTGCCCCACCACTCGGCACCTCGCTTAGGCTCGGTGTGCCCGCACGCAGGCTTGAATCCGTGGGCCGCCGCACTGGGCCATCCCTGGCCCAGTGCGGCTAACCCGGCGTCCTGCCGGGTTACCCACGGATTCAAGCCTGCATGCGGCCAGCGTGGTTGACGGGGCGCCCAAAATCAAAATCAAAAGCCAAAGCAAAGCAGATCAAAAGCAGGATATGCCGATCATCCGCTTCTCTGTGGGAGCTGGCTTGCCTGCGATGCAAACACCTCAATCTATCAGGAAAACCCGATCGATGCCTTCGCAGGCAAGCCAGCTCCCACATTTACAGCGTACGGCAGACAATCCCGGTCGGCTCTACCTTGATCTGGCGCGCCCCGTCAAACACGCTGGCCGAACGCAGGCTTTGGAACGTGGGCGAGGCTCCGAGTGTTGGGGCGTGGACCTTTTGGTTACTTTTGGGTCCTTCCAAAAGTGACCCGCCGTAAGGGCGGAACCATAATCAGCCGCTACTCAAATAACGGATATGTACCCGTAAAAAACCAGCCAAAAATCTCACCGCAAAGCCCTGCGCAACACCTTCCCCACCGTAGTCTTGGGCAACTCCGTACTCCGAAACTCCACATACCTGGGCACCTTGTACCCCGTCAAATACTCCCGACAATGCGCAAGAATCTGCGCCTGGCTCAGGCTGGGATCCTTGCGCACCACAATAATCTTGACCCTCTCCCCGATAACCCCGTCCTCCACCCCAATGGCCGCCACTTCAGCCACCCCGGGATGCATCGCTACCACGTCTTCGATCTCGTTGGGATACACATTGAAACCCGAGACCAGAATCATGTCCTTCTTGCGATCCACCAGACGGATATACCCACGCTCATCCATCACCCCGATATCTCCGGTCGACAGCCACCCCTGCGCGTCCAGTACCTCTGCCGTTTCCCTGGGCCGTTTCCAGTATCCCTGCATCACCTGCGGGCCGCGCACTTGTAGTTCGCCCTGCTCGCCAATCTCGGCAATCTCGCCGTCTGCGCGCACGAACCGCACCCAGGTCGACGGCAGCGGCACGCCGATGCTGCCGGTGAATTCCATCTCGCGCATGCGCGAAATATCGATGGGGCTGATGCTCACCACCGGCGAACATTCGGTGAGGCCGTACCCCTCGATGATCGGCAGCCCGGTGACTTCTTTCCAGCGCCTGGCCACCGCTGTGTGAGTGGCCATGCCGCCGGCGATCACCAGGCGCAAGGCAGAAAAATCCCGCGCACAGAAATCCTTGTTTTCCAGCAAACCGTTGAACAGCGTGTTCACCCCGGCTATCCCGTTGAAGCGTTCCTTGCGCAGGATCATCTGCACACGCTTCACGTCCCGAGGATTGGCGATCAGGATATTGCGCCCGCCCAGGCACATGAACATCAGGCAGTTCACCGTCAGCGAAAAGATGTGGTACAGCGGCAACAGGGTCACGTTGCTTTGCTGCTGCTCCTGGTCCAGTTGATCGCCGACCCAGGCCTTGGCCTGCAACAGGTTGGCGATGATATTGCGGTGGCTGAGCATCACGCCCTTGGCATCGCCCGTGGTGCCGCCGGTGTATTGCAGGACGGCCAGGTCATCCCGCTGCGTGGGCACCGGCAGGAGATTGAGCGCCCGTCCCTGTTTCAGCACCTGGTTGAAACGCACCGAACCCCGCAGGTTGAACGCCGGCACCTGCTGTTGCACACGGCGCAGGATGAAGTTCATCGCCGCGCCCTTGAAGGTGCCGAGCAGATCACCGATGGCCGCCACCACCACGCGTTTGACACTGCTGCCCTGCATGACTTTTTCCAGGGTGTGGGCGAAGTTTTCGAAGATCACCACGGTCTCGGCGCCGCTGTCCTTGAGCAGGTGCCTGAGTTCATGGGAGGTGTACAACGGGTTGACGTTGACCACCACCGCACCGGCCAGGATCGTGCCTAACAGGCAGATCGGGTACTGCAAGCAATTGGGCATCATCAGTGCCACGCGGTCGCCCTTTTTCACCCCCTGGCCCTGTAGCCAGGCAGCAAACGCAATGCCCTGCGCCTGCCAGTCGGCATAAGTCATCTCGGTGCCGATGCTGACGTAGGCCACGCGCTCGCTGAATTTTTCCAGGTGTTCAAGGAACACTTCGCGCAACGACGGGTAGGCCTCGATACCGGCCTCAATGTCTGCCGGAACCCCGGGCAGGTAAGCGTTCAACCAGATGCGTTCGGTCTGTTCCAGGCTGATAGCGTTCATGGCAGTTTCCCTGTTGTTGTTATGGGTAGCGCTACTTTTCAACGATGGCGGTGATACCCAGGCCGCCCGCTGCGCAGATCGAGATCAGGCCGCGCCCGCCGCCGCGTTCATCGATGGCCTTGGCCAGCGCGGCGAGTTGCCGGCCTCCAGTGGCGGCGAAGGGGTGACCGCAGCCCAGCGAGCCGCCGTTGACGTTCATCTTCGCGCGGTCGATGGCGCCCAACGGAGCCTCCAGGCCCAGTCGTTCGCGGCAATAGTCGGGGTCTTCCCAGGCCTTGAGCGTGCACAGCACCTGGGCGGCAAATGCTTCGTGGATCTCGAAGAAGTCGAAATCGGTAAAGCCCAGCCCTTCACGCTTGAGCATGCGCGGTACGGCGTAGGCCGGGGCCATCAGCAGGCCTTCGCTGCCGTCGACGAAATTCACTGCCGCGGTCTCGCCGGTACGCAGGTAGGCCAGTACCGGCCAGCCATTGGCGGCGGCCCAGGCTTCGCTGGCCAGCAGCACCACCGAGGCGCCGTCGGTGAGCGGCGTGGAGTTGCCGGCGGTGAGAGTGCCATGCTCGCGGTCATAGGCCGGCGCCAGGCCGGCGAGCTTTTCCAGGCTGGTATCGGCGCGCAGGTTGTTGTCGCGGGTCAGGCCGCGATGGGGGCTGATCAGGTCGTCGAAAAAACCACGCGCGTAGGCGGCATCGAGACGCTGATGACTGGTGAGGGTCAATTCGTCCTGGGCCAGGCGCTTGATCTGCCAGCGCCTGGCCATTTCTTCGCAATGCTCGCCCATGGACAACCCGGTGCGCGGCTCGCCGTTGCGTGGCAGCAATGGCTTGAACAGCATCGCCGGGCGCACCTTGCGCAGCGCCTTCAGCTTGTCGCCCAGGCCTCTGCCGCGATTGGCCGCCAGCAACACATGGCGCAGGGATTCGTTGATGCCGATGGGCGCGTCGGAGGTGGTGTCGGCGCCGCCGGCTATGCCCACCTCGATCTGGCCGAGGGCGATTTTATTCGCCACCAGCAACGCCGCTTCAAGCCCCGTGCCGCAGGCCTGCTGCACATCGTAGGCAGGCGTTTCAGGGGACAGCGTGGTCGACAGCAACGACTCGCGCGCCAGGTTGAAGTCCCGCGAATGCTTGATCACCGCGCCTGCGGCAAACTCGCCGAGGCGCTGGCCGTGCAGGTTGTAGCGATCCACCAGGCCTTGCAGCGCGGCCACCAGCAAATCCTGATTGCTCTCGAAGGCATACACCGTGTTGGAGCGGGCGAACGGGATGCGGTTGCCGCCGATGATAGCCACGCGGCGGGTCGGCGCCGGGTTGAAGCTGTAGTCACTCATGCCAGGTTCTCTTTCCAGATAAACAGCCCGCGCATGTGCGGCTTGTCGCCCGCGACGTTGCGCACTTCGAATGCCCGGCGCGGGCCGCTCGCCGGATGGCTCCATAACGCGACCTGGCCGGGCAGAAAGATCGGCAACTTGAAGTCGCAATGGGCCTCGGCCGCCGCCAGCCCGCCCGGTGGTTGCCCGGCGGCCAGTGCCCGGCCCAGGGTCCACATGCCGTGGGCAATGGCGCGGCGAAAACCAAAGAGCTTCGCGCCGATCAGCGAGGTATGAATCGGATTGAAGTCCCCCGACACCCTGGCAAAACGGCGCCCCAGATCGGCGGGCAATACCCAGCGCTGGGTGCGTAACAGGCCTTCTTCCGGCAAGGGCAGCGCGTCGTCCCACGGCTCGCCGACGGGGTTTGCCACCTCGCGGCGCAAGTAAAGGCTGTCGCTTTCCCACACCAGGGCGTCTGCGCCGTAGGCGCGAGTGGCGATGCTCAGCGCCTGGCCCTTGGGGTGGGCCACCCAACGTTCGCAATACACTTCCAGGCGCAAGGCCTGGCCTTCGTGCAAACGCTGATGCTGACGGATGCGGTTGGCCAGGTGCACCATGCCGCTGGCCGGGTACGGAAAACTCGGCCGGGTCAGCAGCATCAGGTGCAAGGGAAACGCCAGTACGTGGGGATAGGACAGCGGCACGCCCTGCTCGCGTCGGAAACCACAGGCACGGCCATAGGCGCCGATGCCGACAGGCGACAGTTCCACTGCCGAACGCACCAGGCGCTGAGTGGGCAACGGCGGCGCACCGTCGAGCGCCGGCTTGCGCAGGGCGCGCACCCCGTCCAGCAGCAGCCGGCTGCGCGACGGTGGCGGGTCGATGATCTGCGTCACGTAATCCATGGCTCAGGCTCCCAGCAGGCTTTGGCCGCACACCCGCACCACCTGGCCATTGACCCCGCCCGAAGCAGGATGGGCCAGCCAGGCGATCGTCTCGGCCACGTCGATGGGTTGACCGCCCTGGGACAGCGAATTCATGCGCCGCCCCGCTTCGCGGATCATCAGCGGAATCTTCGCGGTCATCCGGGTTTCGATAAACCCGGGCGCCACCGCATTCACCGTCACCTGCTGCGCCGCCGCCCGGGGTGCCAACGCCTGCACCAGCCCGATCACACCGGCCTTGGAGGTCGCGTAATTGCTCTGCCCCAGGTTGCCGGCGATGCCGGAAATCGACGACACGCAGACGATGCGCCCGCCGGGGTTCAGGCCCTGCTGGTCGAGCAGCGCCTGGCTCAATTGCAACGGCGCTTGCAGGTTGACCGCGAGCACGCTGCGCCAGGCGTCCTCGCTCATTTTGGCGATGGTCTTGTCGCGTGTGATCCCAGCGTTATGCACCACCACATCAAAGGCGCCGTGCTGGCTGATGTGGTCCTGCAACGCTGCGGCGGCATCCGCGGCGGTAATGTCCAGCGCCAGGGCCGAACCGCCCACGCTGCTCGCCGCCTGTTGCAGTGCATCCCGGGCCTGAGGCACATCCACGCACACCACGTGGGCGCCGTCCCGGGCCAGTACCTGGGCGATGGCCAGGCCGATGCCCCGGCAGGCGCCAGTCACCAGCGCGCGGCGACCAGCGAGAGGCGCGTCCCAGTCGACCGCGACCTGGCCGTCCACCGGTTTCTCCAGGCGCACCACTTGCCCCGAGACATATGCTGAGCGGCGCGACAGGAAAAACCGCAGGCTGCTGTCGAGCGCACCTTCGGCGCCCGGCGCCACGTAGATCAACTGCACGGTGATCGCCCGGCGCAGCTCCTTGGCCAGCGAGCGCACCAGGCCCTCGAGGGCGCGTTGGGCGATGGACTGCGGCGGGGCCTGGCAGTGTTCCGGCGCAGTGCCGAGCACCACCACCCGTGACTGCGGCCCAAGACGCCGGGCGTTGGCGTGGAAGAACGCGTAGAGCGCGTCGAGCTGCTGCACGTCGGCCACGTCGGTGGCGTCGAACACGGCGCCCTGCACCTTCACCGTGGACGGCGCGTTGAGCGTCGCCGGAGTGGCAGCGACCGTGTCGGTGGCCGCAAAAAGGCGTTGCACAGGCTCGGCCAGACGCCCTGCCCCGGCGACGATCACCGGATTGACCAACGTGGCCACATCGCTGCGATAGCGCAGCAAAGGCACGGGTTGCGGCAGGCCGGCGGCCTGGGCCATGCGGCGTCCCCAGGGGGAATTGACGAACGAAAGGTAGCGGTCACTCATAAATACATTCCTTGCACACTATTCGAAAACGGCTACATGACTCTGTGGCGAGCAGGCTTGCCCTGCGTTGGGCTGCGCAGCAGCCCCAAAACCAGGCGCTGAGCCGTATCAGGTACACCGCGTTTTGCTGGAGTGGGGGCGCTTCGCACCCCAGCGCGGGGCAAGCCCGCTCGCCACAATAAACCCACACACTTTCCTTAACTGAACGGCATTAGGGCTTGCCCCGCGCAAGACGAATGCGTGGTATCAGGCACTCCGCGTGGGCTGGTTTTGGGGCTGCTTCGCAGCCCAACGCGGGGCAAGCTCGCTCGCCACAGAGGCCGGCTCCAGCGTCTGTTTGCGCTGCTGCAGTGCCTCCAGCAGACCGAAGTCCTGCGGGAAGTCGTCCACCTGAATGGCGTGGTCGGCGTATTCCACATAGCGCCCGAGCAAGGTGTCTTCCTCGCCGCTGATCAGGTCCAGCGCCCGTGCCTTGACGCGCCAGGCGGTAAAGGCCGTGGCGCAAATCGGCATCGGTTCGAGCAGGCCCTGCTTGATCGCAGGTTTGAGCCGCGCCTCGATCAACTCCAGTTGAGGCAACAACCGGAACCCCAATTCGCCGTAAGCCAGCTTGTCGATTTCCGGGCGAGGAATATAGGAATCGGCGAGCAAACGCTCTCGGGTTTCGCAGGGCGTCTGCACCAGATCGGCGACCTCGGCCAGCAGGCGATCGGACGGTTTGCGCCGGGGAATGCCCAACGGAAAACTCAAGCCACGCAGCACCGCTGCCGCCGCTTTGGAAGGATAGTTGTCGAGCACTTCGTCCAGCGCTTCGTGGGCGCGCAGCAACGCGTCCCGAGCCGACCAATGCACCAGCGGCAAGTCCGCCCGGGGCCGACCGTCGTCTTCAAAACGCTTGAGCACACAGGACACTATGTACAACTGCGACAACACATCGCCCAGGCGCCCGGTGATGCTTTCCTTGCGCTTGAGGGCACCGCCCAGCACGCCCATGGAAACGTCCGACACCAGCGCCAACACCACCGACAGACGATTGGCCTGGCGGTAGTAGCACGCCAGCGCAGGCTCGGTGCGCGCAGGTGCGGCAATCAGCCGGCCACCGCTCAGCCCATGCACCGCCGCGCGTACGGTGTTGGCCAGCACAAAGCTGATATGGCCAAACATCGCGCTGTCGAACGCTTCCAGTGCCTTGCGCCGGTCCGGGTTGCGCGCGGCTTCCATTTCGCGAAATACGTAGGGATGACAACGAATCAGGCCCTGGCCATAGATGATCAGGCAGCGGGTCATGATATTCGCGCCTTCCACCGTGATGGCGATGGGGCTTTGCTGATAGGCACGGGCCAGGAAATTGTTGGGCCCCATGCAGATGCCCTTGCCCGCGACGATGTCCATGCCGTCGTTGACGATCATCCGCGCACGCTCGGTGACGTGGTACTTGGCGATGGCCGAGATCACCGAGGGTTTCTCCCCGGCATCCAGCGACGCCACCGACACCTTGCGCACCGCGTCGCAGGCATACAGATGCCCGGCCATGCGCGCCAGCGGTGCCTGCACCCCTTCGAACTTGCCGATGGGCAGGCCGAACTGCTTGCGCATCGCCGCGTACGCCGTGGTCCCGCGCACCGCGACCTTGGCCAGGCCGACGTTGGCCGATGGCAGCGAAATCGCGCGCCCCGCCGCCAGGCACTCCATCAACATGCGCCAGCCATTGCCGACCTGTTCGCGACCGCCGATCACCCATTCCAGTGGAATGAACACATCCTTGCCGGTGGTGGGGCCGTTCTGGAACACCGCGTTCAACGGCCAGTGGCGACGGCCGCTGTTCACCCCGGGGTGCGAGGTGGGAATCAGCGCGCAGGTGATGCCCAGCGCACCCGGCGCGCCGAGCAGGCCCTGCGGGTCTTCGGCGCGAAACGCCAGGCCAAGCACCGTGGCGATGGGGCCCAGGGTGATGTAGCGCTTGTCCCAGGTCACTTTGAAACCGAGGGTTTCCTGGCCCTCGTGCAGGCCTTTGCAGACGATGCCCAGGTCAGGAATCGCGCCGGCATCGGAGCCGGCATACGGGCTGGTCAGCGCAAAGCACGGGATGTCTTCGCCCCGCGCCAGGCGCGGCAGGTAATAGTTGCGCTGGGCATCGGTGCCGTAATGCAGCAGCAGTTCGGCCGGGCCCAGTGAGTTAGGCACCATCACTGAAATCGCCGCCGCCGAGCAGCGGGTGGACAGCTTCATCACCACCTGCGAATGGGCATAGTGCGAGAAGCCTTTGCCGCCGTACTGCCGGGGAATGATCATGCCGAGGAACCCGGCATCCTTGGTGTACTGCCAGGCTTGGGGGGACATGTCCTGCCACACCTGGGTGGTTTCCCAGTCGTTGGCCATGTCGCACAGGGTTTCGACTTCGTTGTCGAGAAAGGCCTGCTCTTCGGCACTCAGGCTGGCCGGCGCAGCTTTCAAGAGGCGTTGCCAGTCGGGCTTGCCGCTGAACAGTTGGGCGTCCCACCACACGGTGCCGGACTCGATGGCCGCACGCTCGGTGTCGGACATGGCCGGCATGATCGTGCGAAACAGCGCCAGCGCCTTGCCGGTCAACAGCGCACGGCGCAGGGGTTTGATCGCCAGCAGTAACGCGGGCACCACCACCAGCAGCACCGCAAGGGTGATGCCCACGCCCGCCACCACGTTGAACAGGTAACCCATCGCCAGCCATGCCAGGCTGATGCCGAGCCACAGCGCGGCGGCGGCTTGTCGATACGCCAGGACAATCGCGGCGGCGAAACCCACCAATAACCAGATAACCATGGGAGACCTCTCTCGATTTCAGGATGGAGCAAATTCAAATTAAACTTTGAAATTTTTATTTAATGACTGGACCAAAAAAAGCAGCCGACCCTGTCAGCCGCCTTTCACTCAATTGACACGCCATGGATCGCCTGCGCGCGCCATGGCGACAGGATCAGAACGCGTAGGTCGCCGACAAGCTGACCACTTCGCCCTTCGCATCGGCCTTGCCGTCCAACGTGGCCCCACCGAGACGATCCTGGTTTTGCGTCCTGAGTTTGGCTTTCTCGACGAATTGCCGCGAGTAGGCACCGTCGATGCTCAAACCGGGAATGGCGCGGATGTTGTAGCCAAAGCCCAGGGACGCAAAAATCCGGTCCCCGTCGGGGATACGCGGGTCGCGCGTGGAGTTGCGCGTGGGCGTCTGGTCGGTGGCCACGCCGGCGCGGAAGGTGAAGTCGTCGGTGAATTTGTAGTCACCGCCCAGCGACACCATCCAGGCGTCCTTGTAGTTGTAGGGAATGGACACGATCTGTTCGCCGTCGGACTTCAATGTCAGCGCCTTGAACGACGACCACTGGGTCCAGGTGACGCTGGCGCCCAATGTCAGGCGGTCATTGAACTGGTGGACCCAGTCGACGGAGGCGTTGGCCGGTACGTCCAGTTGCGCCGAGGCATTGGCGCCGTTGGCATTGAGGTTCAGCCCGGGATAGGCCAGCGACGGCAGGCCGCTTTCGATCAGCGTCCTGTTGGCCTCGTCGGCGTAGATGTTGTATTTGCCCTCCAGCTTGTTCTTGATTTTGGCGTGGTAATTCAGGCCCAGGGTGTCGAACTCGGTCGGTTTCCAGACCACACCGGCGAACCAGCCCACCGAGGTGTTATCCACCTTCACGCGCATCAACGCGGAGCCGACGCCGGAGGGAAACGGCAGACCGATGTTCGGCGACAGGGCCGCGGCCGAATACAGGTCGAGGTTCTGGCTCACGAAGCCCTTGGTGTGCTGGACGATGGCGCCGCCACCCACCGAGAACTGATCGTTGACCTTGAACGACAGGGAGCCGGTGACACCGACCGTTTCAATGCGGGTGTCGACGGCAAAGTCGCGGCCGATCCAATCCTGGTCCCACGTGGTACGCGCGCCCATGGGCACCACTTGGCTCAAGCCGAAGGCAAAGCGATCGTTGATCGGCATCACCATGAAGCCGGTTGGCAGCCACGCGGTAAAACCGCCCTGACCACCATCGCCGGTGCGGGGCGTGGAACTGAAGTCCGTGGGGTCGACGCTCGCCGGCTCATTGCCGGCATAGTCCTTGGCCGTGCCCTTGTATTTGACGTTGATGCGCGCGTAATCAACGGTGAACTGCGAAATATTACGATCGATAAAGGCCATGGCCGCCGGGTTGTTATAGGCCGCCGAAGGATCGTTCTGGAACAGCGAGCCGCCACCAAAGGCACGCCCCCATCCGGGAGCGCCGAAGGTCGGCGTTGCAAAACCGCCGGCTTGCGTCTGCCCTGTCGCACCGATAAGGCCGCCGAGGACTGCCAGGCTCAACAATGTGCGGGCCTGCCGTTTCTTGTTATTCATGCTCCACTCCTTATTTTTATCCTCCAGGCTCGGCTGTCCCGACCTGGCCTGCCGCAGCAAGTGCCTCTTGCGAGGCACTTGCGTGTTTCAACGTGTGATCATCACGTCAAGCGCTCCGGGCCCTCAGGGCGTCACGGTGAACGCAGGGTTAGGCACGGCGGTCAGCGCAGTGATCTTGCAGCGGCCCACGGTCTGGGCGCTCGGCACGCTCAGGGTGTTGGTGGAGTTGCTCCAGTTCACACTGATGGTGACTGGCGCAGAGGAGCAGTCGTTGAGGATCTTGAAGTTCACCCCGGCAACCGTGCCGGTAAAGGCGTCCGGGCCACCGCTGGCGACGCTCAGCGTCCAGGGCAGGCCTTGCAGCACCGGCACACTGCACAGGGAGTTGGAGCCACTGACCGAGGCGCCGGTGATCGCGGCACTCGCACCGTTGGCGGCGACGGTCCCGGTGAAGGTGATGTTGCACGTGACCGGCAGGTTCAACGAGGCAGGCGACGTCACCGTGATGGAGCCTGCTGTCGAGAAGCCGGCACCGGCAGGCGCGATCGTTGCCGCATTCGCCATCGACGCCGCGCTAAAGCACAGGGCAAACGAAGTTGCACAAACGAGGGTTTTCAAGCTTTTCATTGTTTTTCCTCACATGTTATGGCGAATCATTTCGCCAGGGGTAATGGCCATGAACGAGAGGTCACGGTGAAACTGCAGAACTTCCCTTTCCAGCCAAATTTCAATGCATTTACCGCTTAACAAATCGGAGTACTCAATCGACCACTTTGAAGGTGGGCGGCATCTTGATCGACACGGACTTGATCCTGCAGTCTTCGCCAATCGGCACATCGCGGGCTTCCAGCTTGCCGGTGGCGTTGTCCCAGGTGCCCTCGGCGGTCGATGGGCCGCACTTGCCGCCCAGACCGAAGGCGTGCACGTCGACGCTGATTCTGGACATGGCGCCGCTTTGCGTGTCCCTGGCGACCAGCACCCACGGCAGGTTGATAGCCTCGACGCGGCTGCACTTGAGGCCGCCGTCGAACTCGACCTTGTCGACATTCACGGAGGAGCCATCAGCCGCGACCTTGCCGGCGACCTTGATGGTGCAGTCGGCGCTGATCAGCTTGCCCTTGGAAAAACTGATTGGGCCCTGGGCCGTGAAGGCACTGCCGGCGGGCTCGATGCGCGCGGCCTGCGCCTGGTGATAGACGATCAGGCCCAACGCGGCCAGAACGGTGTGGGTGATGAACCTGGCAGGTGTTTGCATGGTGGATGTCCTTCCCTTGAAATTATTGTTGTTCGGGTCATACAAGGTTGTTGCGACCTCACAGGGGCGCAGCGCTTCGACCGTACTTGTGCAGATACTTCGCGCGCTGTGACGGCTGAAGATTGGTCAGGGAAATATCACCGGCGTAATGCTTGAGCACGCGGTGGTCCATGCGGCGGCGCCACAGGTACGGCACATAGGCCCAGACGATCATGCTGGCGTAGCCGTAGGGCAGTTGCGGCGACTCATCGAAGTGACGCAGCGACTGGTAACTGCGGGTGGGATTGGCGTGATGGTCCGAATGCCGCTGCAACTGGAACAGAAAGATATTGGTGACGATGCGATTGCTGTTCCACGAATGGCGCGGCGAGCAACGTTCGTAACGGCCATTGGGCAACTTCTGGCGCTTGAGGCCGTAGTGCTCGACATAGTTGACCACCTCCAGCAGCGACAAGCCGTACACGCCCTGAATGATCAGGAACGGAATCACCGCAGCCCCCAGCCAAGCAATCATCGCGCCCCACAACACCACGCTGTACATCCACGCGCTCAACACGGCGTTTTTCCAGTGCCAGGCTGGCAGGCCGAGTTTGCGCAAGCGTTCACGCTCCAGGTTCCACGCCGAGCGGGCGCTGAACCACACCGAACGCGGCAGGAAGGCCCAGAAACTTTCGCCCAGCCGGGAACTGGCAGGGTCTTCCGGGGTGGCAACCCGTACGTGATGGCCACGGTTGTGTTCGGTGTAAAAGTGCCCGTAGAAGGTCGGCGCCAGGGTCACTTTGGCTAAAAACACCTCGAGCGGGCGGGGCTTGTGGCCCAGCTCATGGGCCGTATTGATGGCAATGCCGGTGGCCGCGCCGGTGGACATCGCCATGCCCAGGTAGGTGAACCAGCTGATCGCGCCGTGCAACTCGGTGCGCGCGGTAATAAAGGCGGCGGCTTTTGCCAACCCGCTCGCGGGATCCAGCGTCGCGGTGGCCCGTAGCAGGCCGCCGTTGATGATCCAGTCGATGCCGCCGGCCGCGAGCCAACCGGTGACCACCACCGAAGCGATCACGAACAGCACACCGATGTAGACGATCCAGCGATAGTAGCTTTGGCTTTCTAGGTGACTGACGGCGGATTCGGGCGGGTTGCTGATGTCTTCGCCGAGCAGACCGTCGATGAGGGGGATCAGACCGAAGATCACCAGCACACCCACCCACCACAACGATTGCACGCCGGTGGCGATGGCCAGGGCACCGGAGAGCAAGGGCGTGGCCAGCGGCATGATGCCCAGCCACCACAGGAGGCGCTTGCCGTCGGTCCACACGCCGGGCGCTGCCAAGGTCTGATTCATGGCAACCTCCGCGCACGCTGAGCGGCAAGCGGGTTCAGGAAGCACCGACGATCTACTGCGGTCGGCCATGCGATAAAAGGCGTTTTTTTCATTATTTTATTCGCTCTTAGGCATTGCAAAAACTGTTTCAAATTACACATTGAAATAATTTTTTTAAATAAATAGCGCGGAACCGTTAGGTCGTCAACCAGTTTCTTGAACCCTTTTTGCGTGACCGGGGAGTCGTCTCGCGACCTGCTCCACCAATGCCGCCACGCGTTCGCTGGCCGTGATCGGCAGCATGTGCCCACACCCCTCCACCACCTGCAGTTTGAGCCCGGGCACCTTGCTGGCCAGGGCCTGGCCGTGTTTGCGCAAGTC
Organism: Pseudomonas poae; assembly: GCF_001439785.1. Lineage (GTDB taxonomy): Bacteria > Pseudomonadota > Gammaproteobacteria > Pseudomonadales > Pseudomonadaceae > Aquipseudomonas > Aquipseudomonas poae. Next base: position 424,677 of record NZ_JYLI01000001.1, read on the forward strand.
GAGCACCTTGTCCTGCGCGCCATAGATCAGCCCGATCGGCAGGGTCAGTTGCGCATAGCGCGCCACCATGTGCGGCAGGTCCTTGTTGACCTGGTTGATCTCGGTGGAGGCCGCGTAGAAATTGTCCGCACGCATGCCCAGCAAGCCGCCGCCTCGGGTGGCGAAATCGGCCGGTGCGGCATCAGGCGCGAACACGCCCCCGACCACCGAGCGTTGCGTCAACAGGCCGATGGGCAGGGTCAGCGTGTGCGACACCCAGCGGCGCAACCACGCCGGGCGCACGGCCAGGGACAGGAATACCGGCGGCAACAGGCGCTGGGGGTGCGTCAACGGCGCTACCAGAATGAGGCCGGACACCGTCTCGGGATGGTCAAGGGCCAGCGCCAGGGCAATCGCGCCGCCAAGGGAATGGCCCAGCACCAGCGGTTTATCCAGGCCCAATGTGTTTATAAAGTCGCCGATCTGCCGCGCCTGGGCCGGCAGGTTCGCCGCCGTGCCTTTACCTCGGGTGGAATAGCCGGAGCCCGGGCGGTCGACGCTGATCACGCGAAAATGCGCACTCAACCGGCCGGACAAGGCGTAGGTGAGGTTGCGACTGCTGCCCATCAGCCCGTGAATCATTACCAGCGGCGGTCCGCTGCCCTCCTCAACGTAATGAAAGCGCTCGCCATTGACCTCCACCACCCGCCCGTTGCGCGGCACGGCCGCTTCTATGCGCCGCGTCATCCAGGCACTCAAGCCCCACAACACCGCGCTGGCGCCGGCAAACACCGCCGCAGCCACACTCCATTCGACAGCCATCGCTTCGTCCTCCGCTTCCCTGGGGCTGGCGACCCGACCGGTATTGATCGAGGCCTCAGCCATCGTCCTTGCCTGCTGCCGGGCGTCATTCATGGCGTGCGCGTCCGTCGGACGAGGCGCACATACCAAACAAGGTCCTGGCGTGGGCGAATTTTTCAGGTAGATTATTTAAAATCTTTTTTAAAATATGTAATTCAAAATTACTTTGCAATGGTGTTTCATCCAGCGACAGGAGCACACCCGATGCCTACGAGGGACTGCCCATGAATACCCAGCGTGAATCGATCGACATTGCCATCATCGGCTCAGGCTTTGCCGGCCTGTGCATGGCTATCCAACTCAAGCAGGCCGGCTTCACTGACTTTTTCGTTGCCGAGCAGGCCGAGACGCTCGGCGGCACCTGGCGCGACAACCACTACCCCGGCTGCGCCTGCGATGTGCAGTCCCACGTGTACTCGTTTTCGTTCGCGCCCAACCCGCACTGGTCGCGGCAATTTGCGCCGCAGGCCGAGATCCGCGCCTATCTTGAGCAGTGCGCGCAGCGCTTTGCGCTGGCGCCCTACCTGCGATTCGGCATGGGCCTGCAACGCGCGGTGTTTGATGAACACCAGCAGCGCTGGCAACTGAGCTTCAGCGATGGCCGTCAGGTGAGCGCGCGGGTGCTGGTGTCGGGCATGGGCGGGCTGTCGCGCCCGGCACTGCCGGACATCCCGGGTCTGGAGAGCTTCAAGGGCAAGCGCTTCCACTCCCAGCAGTGGGATCACGACTATTCCCTGAAGGGCAAGCGTGTCGCGGTGATCGGCACCGGGGCCAGCGCCATCCAGTTCGTGCCGCAGATTGCGCCGCAGGTGGCGCACCTGGACCTGTTCCAGCGCACCCCGCCGTGGATCATGCCCAAGCCCGACCGACCGATCTCACCCACCGAACGCTGGCTGTTCAAGCACCTGCCCTTCACCCAGCGCCTGGTGCGCAGCGCCTTTTACTGGGCGCTAGAAGGCCGCGTGGTGGGCTTTGCCCTGCATCCACGTCTGATGAAAATGGTGCAGAAAATCGCCCTGCGTCACTTGCGCAGGCAAGTTGCGCGACCATCCCTGCGCAAGACCCTCACGCCGGACTACACCATCGGCTGCAAGCGCGTGCTGATCTCCAACGACTACTACCCGGCGCTGTCGCGCAGCAATGTCGAGGTGGTGACCGACCCGGTGTTGCGCATCGAAGCCGACGGCGTGATCACCGCCGACGGCATCAAGCACCCGGCCGACTGCCTGATCTTCGGCACCGGTTTCCAGGCCAGCGATCCCCTGCCCCGCGACTGCATCATCGGCCGCCACGGCATCGACCTGATGGACGCCTGGCGCGAGGGCGCACACGCCTATAAAGGCACCACGGTACCGGGCTATCCGAACCTGTTTTTGATCGTCGGGCCCAATACCGGGCTGGGGCATAACTCGATGATTCTGATGATCGAGGCCCAGGTCGCCTACATCCTCGACGCGCTGCGCCAGATGCAGCGCGAGCGCATCGCCACGGTGGACGTCAAGCCTGCCGTGGAACAGGCCTGGAACAGCCAGTTGCAGGACAGGCTCAAGCGCACCATCTGGAACACCGGCGGCTGCCAGAGCTGGTACCTCGACCCGCGCACCGGCAAGAACACCACGTTGTGGCCGGGCTCCACCTGGCGCTTCAGGCAGCTCACCCGGCACTTTGCGCTCAAGGACTATGGCATCGATCTGGCGCCCGTCCCGGCGTCCACGCGCGCAACGCCCGCGCCCCATCCCACTGCAGAAGGCAGCCTGTCATGAAGTCATTCAACGGCCGCGTGGCGGCGATCACCGGCGCGGCGTCCGGCATGGGCCGCGCATTGGCCCTGGCGCTGGCGCGAGAAGGTTGCCACCTGGCGCTGGCGGACGTGAATCGCGAGGGCCTGAAACACACCGTGACGCTGATCCGGTCCTCGACGCTGTCGCCGGTGCGGGTCACCACTGAAGTGCTGGATGTGTCCGACCGCCAGGCAGTGGACGCATGGGCCGCGCGCTGCGCAGCGGAGCATGGCGCCGTCAACCTGGTGTTCAACAATGCCGGCGTGGCGTTGTCGAGCACCGTCGAAGGCGTGAGCTACAGCGACCTGGAATGGATCCTCGGCATCAACTTCTGGGGCGTGGTGCACGGCACCAAGGCATTCCTGCCGCACCTCAAGGCCAGCGGCGACGGGCATGTCATCAACACCTCCAGCGTGTTCGGCCTGTTCGCCCAGCCTGGCATGAGCGGCTACAACGCCAGCAAATTTGCCGTGCGCGGTTTCACCGAAGCGCTGCGTCAGGAGCTGGATCTGCAACGCTGCGGCGTGTCCGCCACCTGCGTGCACCCCGGCGGCATCCGCACCGACATCTGCCGCAGCAGCCGCATCGACGCGAACATGACCGGCTTTCTGATCCACAGCGAGCAACAGGCCCGCGCCGACTTCGAAAAACTCTTCATCACCGACGCTGACCAGGCCGCCAGGGTGATCCTGCAAGGCGTACGCAAAAACAAGCGCCGCGTGCTGATCGGCCGCGACGCGTATTTCCTCGACCTGCTCGCCCGCTGCCTGCCGGCCGCCTACCAGGCGCTGGTGGTGTTCGCCAGCAAACGCATGGCGCCCAAGCCGCGCAGGCCCGTATTTGAACCCAATGACGAGCCCCGTCTCTGAAAAGGAGCACGCACCATGCTGCCTATCCGTCGCGATATCCGTTTTGCCTTGCCTGCCGAGCGCATCAAGAACTGGCATGAACAGGGCCCGTTCGTCACGCATTTCTTCAATGCGCTGTCGCTGCTGTTTCCCCAGGGCGAGCTGTTTTTCATGGACAGCGTGCGCCACTACCGCTCGCGCATCGACGATCCCGCGCTGAAAAAGGAAATCCAGGGGTTTATCGGCCAGGAGGCCATGCACAGTCGCGAACATGTGGCCTACAACAACCTGCTGGAGGCGGCGGGATTGCCGGCGCATAAACTGGACCGCCGCCTCAAGGTGATCCTCGACCTGCAGAAAAAACACCTGCCGCCGTCCTTCAACCTGGCGGTGACCATCGCCCTTGAGCACTACACCGCGATGCTCGCGGAAATCCTCCTCAGCGACCCTTCGCGCTTCGGCGATTCACTCAAGGGCTACCAGCAGATGTGGTACTGGCACGCCCTCGAAGAAACCGAGCACAAGGCCGTCGCATTCGACGTCTGGAACCGCGTCATCACGCCCGGCCCCAAGCGCTACCTGCTGCGCACCGGCACCATGCTGTTCACGACCCTGTTCTTCTGGCTGGTAGTGCTGGACTTCCACGTGCGCCTGCTGTTTGCCGACCGCAAGGCCGGCGGTCATTTGAAGGGTTTCTGGCGCATGTGCAAATTCCTCTACGGCCCCAAAGGGGTATTCCCGCGGATGCTGGTGCCGTGGCTGCACTACTTCAAACCCGGCTTTCACCCCTGGGACCATGACAACCGCGCCCGCCTGGCGGGCATCGACGGGCTGGTCGAAGAGATCGAACAGACGCGCAACACCTACGAATCCGCCAGCCTGTAAAACCCCTCAAATACCGCGTTGAACATTCCTGTGGCGAGCGGATGCGCCACAGGGCCGGCGCGCGCTCGTCCGCCCAATTGGAAACCCCGTGGAACTTTGCCAACAAATAACCACCTGAATCCAGTACGCTCACCCTTTTTACATCAAGGAGTTATCTCAAATGGCCAAAGCTACCGCCCGCCACATCCTCGTTTCCACTGAAGAAAAGTGCAACGAACTGAAATCCCAAATCGAAGGCGGCGCCGATTTCGCAGAAGTCGCCAAAGCCAACTCCAGCTGCCCATCCAGCCGTCAGGGCGGTGACCTGGGTTCGTTCGGTCCGGGCCAGATGGTCAAGGAATTCGACAGCGTGGTATTCAGCGCCCCGGTCAACACCGTGCAAGGCCCGGTGAAAACCCAGTTCGGCTACCACCTGCTGGAAGTCACCAGCCGCCAGGACTGATCCTGCCAGCGCTGATGCACCAAACAACGGCCCACCTTCTGGTGGGCCGTTGTGCATGGGGTGACGCACGCCCCGTAAGCCGCTAACGTACAGCCCTCATTCCTTACCCGGCGCTCAAGGCTGACCATGCGATTGGCTTTTACCCCACTGCTCGGCTCCCTCCTGGCCCTGCTGCTGACCAGCACCGCCGTGAACGCGGCACCGCAGCCCTACCTTACGGTCTACGGCGAGACGCCCAAGTACCCCGCCGGTTTCAGCCACTTCGACTACGCCAACCCAGATGCGCCCAAGGGCGGTACGCTGCGCCGCTCGGCGTTGGAGATCGGCCGCTTCGACCACGTGCTGCCCTATATCGACAAAGGCATCGGCGTGTCCCAGGTCGACGGCTGGCTCTACTCGCCGCTGGCCCAGCGCTCGCTGGATGAGCCCTATACGGTCTATGGCCTGGTCGCAGAAAAAATGGAACGCGCCGACGATGGCCTGTCATTGCGTTTCTACCTCAACCCCAAGGCGCGGTTTGCCGACGGTACGCCGATCACCGCCGAAGACGTGCGCTACAGCTACGACCTGCTGATGACCCAGGGCAGCCTGCGGTTTCGCACGCTGTTCGCCGACGTCAAACAGGTCGAGGTCGAAGGCGAGCGTCAGGTGCGCTTCGACTTTTCCAGCAACGAAAACCGCACCCTGCCCCTGGATCTGGCCACCCTGCCGGTGCTGCCCGAACACTGGTGGAAAACCCGCGACTTCGCCAACGGCGGCGGCTATGAAGCGCCATTGGGCAGCGGCCCGTACAAGGTCAGCAAGATCGATTCGGGCAGCACCATCACCTTTACCCGCGACCCTGACTGGTGGGGCAAGGACCTGCCGGTCAGCCGTGGCCTGTACAACTTCGATCACCTGAGCCTGGAATACTTCGGCGACACCGAAGTGGCACGCCAGGTGCTGCGCGGCGGCGCCTACGATTTCAACCGTGAGTTCTCCGCCACCGGCTATTCCATCGGCTACAACGGCCCGGCACTGGACGATGGCCGCCTGCAACGCGCGCACCTGGCCAAAGAGATGCCGCAACCGGCCCAGGGCTACGTGTTCAATGTGCAAAATCCGCTGTTCAAGGACCGCCGCGTGCGCAAAGCGTTGGCGATGCTGTGGGACTTCGAGTGGGCCAACCGGCAGATGATGCACAACCTCTACATTCGCCAGCAGAGCTACTTCTCCAACAGCCCGTTGGCCGCCACCCAGTTACCCACCAAAGAAGAACTGGCGATTCTCGAACCGCTGCGCGGCCAGGTGCCCGACGAAGTGTTCACCCAGGTGTTCAAGGCACCGGTCACCGACGGCAGCGGCGTGATCCGCGACAAGCAGTTGCAAGCCCTGGCCCTGTTGGAAGAAGCCGGTTGGAAACCCGAGGGCGACAAGCTGGTGAACGCCCAGGGCGAACCGCTGGAGTTCACCTTTCTCAACACCCAGGCCGGCATGGAACGCCTGCTGTTGCCCTACAAGCGCAACCTGGCGCAGATCGGCATCACCCTGAACATTCGCCGCATCGATTCCTCGCAGTACGTCAACCGCGTGATGGCGCGGGACTACGACATGATCGTCACAGGTTTTCCAGTCACGACATCGCCCGGGATGGAGCTGTACAACTTCTTCGGCTCGGCCGCCGCCCATGACCCCGGCGCCAACAACTACATGGTGCTCAAGGACCCGGCCGTCGACAGCCTGATCAAAGGCCTGGTCAAGGCCGACACCCAGGCGCAGATGCTCACCTACGCCCACGCCCTGGACCGGGTGCTGCAATGGAACTACCTGTGGATCCCCAATTACTACCCGCCCGGCACATCCGCCGCGTGGTGGAACCGCTTTGGCCGGCCGGCCATCGAGGCCAAAAATGACGAAGCCCTGGAAACCTGGTGGGAAATCAGTCCCACGCCGCTGACCCATGAACAAATGACCGCCGAACTGAAAAAACGCGCAGGTGCCCACTGATGTTTGCCTATATCGTGCGGCGCCTGCTGCTGATCATCCCGACCCTGGTGATCATCCTGCTGGTGAATTTCGTGATCGTACAGGCCGCGCCCGGCGGGCCGGTGGAACAAGCCATCGCCCACCTGCAGGGGATCGGCGGCGGCGGCGTGGGGGCAGGCGCCGGTGAAAGCGTCGGCGCCTCGCGGGCCAGCCGCGGCCTGGACCCCAAGCTGATCAAAGACATCGAAAAGCAGTACGGCTTCGACAAATCCGCCCCGGAGCGTCTGTGGCTGATGCTCAGGAACTACGCCCAACTGGACTTCGGCAACAGCTTCTTTCGCGGCAAAACCGTGATCGAGCTGATCCTGGAGAAGATGCCGGTAACCCTTTCCCTCGGCCTGTGGGCCACCTTGATCACCTATCTGGTGTCGATTCCCCTGGGCATCCGCAAGGCGGTGCGCCACGGCAGCAGCTTCGATGTGTGGAGCAGCACCGCCATCGTGATCGGCTACGCAATGCCGGCATTTCTGTTCGCGATGTTCCTGATCGTCGTGTTCGCCGGCGGCACCTCGCTGAACTGGTTCCCGGTGCGCGGCCTTGTTTCGGACAACTTCGACGAACTGAGCACCGTGGGCAAGGTGGCCGATTACTTCTGGCACCTGGTGCTGCCGGTCACCGCGCTGGTGATCGGCGGGTTCGCCACGCTGACTATCCTCACCAAGAACTCGTTTCTTAATGAATTCACCCGCCAATACGTGGTGACGGCCCGCGCCAAGGGCCTGAGCGAACGCCGGGTGCTCTACGGCCACGTGTTTCGCAACGCGATGCTGCTGGTGATTTCGGGCATTCCCCAGGCGTTCATCAGCGTGTTCTTCGCCGGTTCCCTGCTGATCGAGGTGATTTTCTCCCTCGACGGCCTGGGCCGCATGAGCTACGAAGCGGCGGTATCGCGGGACTACCCGGTGGTGTTCGGCTCGTTGTTCATCTTCACCCTGTTCGGCCTGCTGATAAAACTCATCGGTGACCTCTGCTACACCCTGGTGGACCCGCGTATCGACTTCGCCGCGAGGAACGCCTGATGCTCAATCTGTCTCCCGTGGCACGCCGGCGCTTCGAGCGTTTCAAGAAAAACCGCCGGGGCTGGTGGTCGCTGTGGCTGTTCATCGGCCTGTTCATCCTCACCCTCGGCGGCGAGCTGATCGCCAACGACAAACCACTGGTGCTGAGTTTCAAGAACGAGCTGTATTTTCCGGTGTTCAAGCGTTACACCGAGCAGCAGTTCGGCGGGCAGTTGCCGTTCCAGGCCGACTACCGCAGTGACTACGTGCAAACACTGATCAAGCAGAACGACGGCTGGATGCTGTTCCCGCCGATCCCGTTCAGCGACGACACGCCCAACTACGAACTGACCCGCCCTGCCCCCAGCCCGCCCTCGGCGGTGAACTGGCTGGGCACCGATGACCAGTCCCGCGATGTGCTGGCGCGGGTGATCTTCGGCGCGCGCGTATCGATCCTGTTTGCGTTGGCGCTCACCGCCATCAGCGCGGCCATCGGCATTGCCGCCGGGGCCTTGCAGGGTTACTACGGCGGCTGGGTGGACCTGCTCGGGCAACGCATCCTTGAAGTGTGGTCGGGGCTGCCGGTGCTGTACCTGCTGATCATCCTGTCGGGGTTTGTGGAGCCCAACTTCTGGTGGCTGCTGGGGATCATGGCGCTGTTTTCCTGGCTGGCCCTGGTAGACGTGGTGCGCGCCGAGTTCCTGCGCGGGCGCAACCTGGAATACGTCAAGGCCGCGCGCGCCCTGGGGCTGGGCGACGGCAAGATCATCAGGCGGCATATTCTGCCCAATGCGATGACCGCCACCTTGAGCTACCTGCCGTTTATCCTCACCGGCGCGATTTCCACCTTGAGCGCGCTGGATTTCCTCGGTTTCGGCATGCCCGCCGGCAGCGCGTCGCTGGGCGAGCTGATCGCCCAGGGCAAGCAGAACCTGCAGGCGCCGTGGCTGGGCCTGACGGCGTTTTTTACCCTGGCGCTGATCCTGTCGTTGCTGGTGTTTATCGGCGAGGCCCTACGGGATGCCTTCGACCCCCGCTCATGAGTGACTGCCTATGAACCTCATCGAAATCCGCGACCTGTGCGTCGCGTTCAACGGCCAGACCGTGGTGCACAACCTCAGCCTGGACGTGCGCGAGGGCGAATGCCTGGCGCTAGTGGGCGAGTCGGGTTCGGGCAAATCGGTGACCGCCCACTCGATCCTGCAACTGCTGCCCGAAGCCGGCACCCACACCACCGGCTCGGTGAAATACCGTGACCAGCAATTGATCGGCGCAGCGCCGGCCACCTTGCAGAAACTGCGCGGCAACCGCATTGCAATGATCTTCCAGGAGCCGATGACCTCGCTCAACCCGCTGCACAGCATCGAAAAGCAGATCGGCGAAACCCTGCTGTTGCACAAGGGCCTGGGCGGCAAGGCGGCGCAGGCGCGCATCCTCGAACTGCTCGAACTGGTGGGCATTCAAAAACCCCGGGAGCGCCTCAAGGCCTACCCGCACCAACTGTCCGGCGGCCAGCGCCAGCGGGTGATGATCGCCATGGCCCTGGCCTGCGAGCCACAACTGCTGATCGCCGACGAACCCACCACCGCGCTGGACGTGACCGTGCAGCGCAAGATCCTGCTGCTGCTCAAGTCGCTGCAGCAGCGCCTGGGCATGTCGCTGCTGCTGATCAGTCACGACCTCAACCTGGTGCGCAGCATTGCCCAGCGCGTGTGCGTGATGCGGGCCGGCGAGATTGTCGAGCAGGCCGACTGCGAAACCTTGTTCACCGCGCCGCAGCACCCTTACAGCCGGTTGCTGCTCGACGCCGAGCCCTCGGGTGAAGCCTTGGGCAGCGACACCCGCGAAACCGTGTTGCAGGTGGACGACCTGAGCGTGAAATTTGCCTTGGGCGCAGGGCTGTTTCGCCGCAAGACGTACCTGCAGGCGGTGGACGCCATCAGCCTCAGCGTGCAACGCGGCAAGACCCTGGGCATCGTCGGCGAATCGGGATCGGGCAAATCCACCCTGGGCCAGGCGATTCTGCGCTTGCTCGATTCCACCGGCAGCATTCGCTTCCAGGGCGAAGCCCTCGATCCCCTCAGCCATCAGCAGATGCGCCCGTGGCGCAAACAGATGCAGGTGGTGTTCCAGGACCCTTATGGCAGCCTCAGCCCGCGCCTGTCGGTGCAGCAGATCATCAGCGAAGGGCTGGAAGTGCACGCACCGTGCAGCCTGGCCGAACGCGACGCGCAAGTGATCCAGGTGCTCAAGGACGTGGGCCTGGACCCGGCCAGCCGGCATCGCTACCCCCACGAATTCTCCGGCGGCCAGCGCCAACGCATCGCCATCGCCCGCGCGCTGGTGCTCAAGCCGGCGCTGATGCTGCTGGACGAGCCCACCTCGGCGCTGGACCGCACAGTGCAGAAACAGGTGGTGGCGCTACTGCGCGAGCTTCAGGAAAAATACGGCCTGACGTATCTGTTTATCAGCCATGACCTGGCGGTGGTACGCGCCATGGCCCACGACATGATCGTGGTCAAGGACGGCAAGGTGGTGGAACGCGGGCCCAGCCGTCAGGTGTTCGACGCGCCGCAGCACCCTTACACCCGTGAACTCCTGGCCGCCGCGCACATTGCGCAGTAAGAAAGACAGGATACCCACCACTTGTGGCGAGCGGGCTTGCCCCGCGTTGGGGTGCGAAGCGCCCCCATTCCAGCAAAACGCGGTGTACCTGATCCGGCTCAGCACCTGGTTTTGGGGCTGCTGTGCAGCCCAACGCAGGACAAGCCTGCTCGCCACAGGGAATCTGCGCTTAACTCAACGGCAGTAGGACAAGCCCGCTCGCCACCACGCAATTATGTGAGGTTTTTATGACGAATTTGCATGGCAGGACCGCCCTGGTCACCGGCTCCACCAGCGGCATCGGCCTGGGGATCGCGCTGAGCCTGGCCGAGGCCGGTGCCGACTTGATTCTCAACGGCTTCGGCGACGCCGCCGCAGTGATCGCCCAGGTGCAGGCGTTCGGCGGCAAGGCGGGGCATCACCCGGCCGACGTCAGTGACCCCGCGCAACTGGCCGACCTGTTCGCCTACGCTGAGCGCGAATTCGGCGGGGTGGATATTCTGGTCAACAATGCCGGCATCCAACACATGGCGGCGGTGGAGGATTTCCCGGTGGAGCGCTGGGATTCGATCATCGCAATCAACCTGTCCTCGGTGTTCCACACCACGCGCCTGAGCCTGCCGGGCATGAAGGCCAAAGGCTGGGGGCGCATCGTCAATATCGCGTCGGTGCATGGTCAGGTCGGTTCGGTGGGCAAGGCCGCGTATGTGGCGGCCAAGCACGGCGTGATCGGCCTGACCAAGGTGGTGGGCCTGGAGACGGCTGCCAGCAACGTCACCTGCAATGCGATCTGCCCGGGCTGGGTGTTGACCCCGCTGGTACAAAAGCAGATCGATGATCGCATCGCCAAGGGCGCCGACCCGCAGCAGGCGCAGCATGACTTGCTCGCCGAAAAACAGCCGTCGCTTGAGTTCGTCACGCCGCCGCAGTTGGGTGAGCTGGTGCTGTTCTTGTGCAGCGACGCCGGTAGCCAGGTACGCGGCGCCGCGTGGAATATTGACGGTGGCTGGCTGGCGCAATGAACCCCCGACCTGCAAGAGGCGGGGGCCAAGGTCAGCCTTATGAAAAGTGACGCGGTACGTAGTTGATTTTCTGCAGGGCATGTTTGGGCGGCTGACCCACGCCCGCCGTGTTGATCAAGATCAAATCACCGTGCCTCTTTTCCACGTGCTGCGTGACTTTGTTGACAAAATCACGCTTCAACTGGCTGTCAGCGAGCTGTTGCGCGGCAACGTCCGTCAGGCCCGGGTACTGGTTGGCATAGTGGCTCAGCAATTGGTTACGGGAGGACGTGATGGACGTCGACCCGTTGTGAATCGCCACCGTCCCCTCGAACGCTTTCACCGGTCGGTTGATTGCTTTTTGAAACTGGCTTGCGAACGAGTGTCCCTTGCCTTCTGCCGAGTGACAGATCAACAGCCGCACATTGTCAAAATCAGCAGGGTCAACGCCTTTGTTTTTCAGCAGATCTACCATCTGATTGGCGTTATAGGCTTTTCCATCGATCACTACCTCGGAGCCATTGCGCAACAGCTTGTCGACCCAATCGCGTCGAGTGCCGTGGGCCACGATGTTAAGACGTTTACGCCCTTTATAAACGTCGGTGAAGGTGTGGACTTCGCTGCCAATGAATTTCAGGTCTTTCATCGCGCCTCCCATCTGTATGAGGTTGTCCTGTGCCAAACCGCGATCCAGCAAGGTGGCGGCACCGGGCGTCAGCGCGGGTTCGGCGGTCAGTGGCGCAGAGGTCTCGGGGGTGAAATCACTCAGCGGCGGGCCATAGGCCTGAGCCGTCTGTGCATCATAGGCATACCATTTTTGCGAGGCGTCATCGAATTGCGCGACAACGGAGATGGGTTCACCGCCTGCCCCCACGGATCCCATGGCAATATCCGGTCGCTGTGCAAGCTCATTCAACTGCAAAGGGCTCAAGCGACGCTGACGGTTGATGTCATAGCCACCCGCCGACAATTCGCCAATGTTGTCGATCAGCGCCACCTTTGATGCGATTTTCGTCTCGGCGCCTGCCTCACTCAACGACCCGACAAGCTTGCTGCCGGCTTTCACTAAAAGCCCCTCACCTTCTTCGGCGAGTTTGTATTCGGGGACCAGAAACCCGAACACATCGAGCCCCGCGTCTGCAAAGGCCTCGACATAGTTGCCCTCTTTCGCTGCCTGCGCGGCTGCCACGAACGGAATCATCCTGAAGAGGGTATCTTTGATGTCTTTTTCAGACTTCTCCACGCGCTCATAGTGGGTGACGCCTTTCGCTTCGTTCTTGAGCGTTTCAAGGTTGAAAAGAAAAAAATCAGCGGCGCTTTGCGCCAGTTTTTTCGTGTTGCGGGTGAAAAAACTTCTCGGAACACTGTCGGTATCGGCGGGTTCATCACTGGATAGCGACTGTGCGTCCTCTTTGGCCGAAACGCGAACCTCGTCAAGAATAATATTTGTATATACCGAACGCGTCCTGGGGCTTGTCCCCTCCTGGTAAGCCTTGAAGTCAAGTGCAAAAGGCTGGCCAGCTTCCTCGCCCTGCGTCACCCCGCCGCTGAACACCATGGGGGCCTCATTGGCGTTGCTCGGGCCCAACGGGAGCGGGTCCGGCAAGCCGGTTTTTTTCTGCAATATGCCCTTGCCCGGAAACAGTTCGTAGTCTGTTGGCGGTGATGTTCTTCGAGTACGGATGATCAAGCCGTAATGCCCTTTATGTGAGGCAGCCTGATCGGCATAGTCCTCGCGCGAGTTAACGAAAAACCCTTCGCGAGCCGAATATAACGTGGGGGTGCCAAATTCAAAGTTTCTGCGATCCTTCAGCGGCAAACGGGCAATCATGTTCTGGATATTCACGGCCACAGAGCTTTTCAGCTTTTCACTGTAGCGATCCATACTTTCATCAAAACGTTGTCCGATAACCGGCAGCGTGCTGGCGGCATTTTTTATACGATCAAACGGAATTTTCTCATCATCGGGTACCCACTTGGCGTCTGGATTATCCAACACGCCCGCCATGTAGAGCTCCAGGATTGAAAAATGCTCGGCCCACACATCCTCCAACTGGAATATCAGGCTCATCTGGATGCCAAGCAGCTCTGGCCGGGTCAGAGAGGGCGCGTGCCTGATCGACCGTTTTTCGTAGTCGATGGTGTCACCGAACGTGGCTTTCAATTGCGCCAGCGCCATATCCCTGCGTGAGGGCACGGCCGCCTGCTGGGCATTACTGGCCGCGATCAGTTGGGAGAGTTGTTGGTTGAATCGGCTTCGCGCCAGTTCGATCTCTGCGTTCGAATAGGTATCGTCCGAGCGTTTCGCAATCATTCCATTGACGACACCCCAATCCACCATCGCATTGCGTTGCGCTTCAGCCTGCATGACGTGCTCACTGGGCGAAATCGGCTGAGTGCTGCCGAACGTCATGATCTGCTTGAAGGTCATGGATTGTGACGCGCCAGGGAATATTTTTTCGATACGCGCCACGGCGATGCTGAAGCTGGCCCATGTGTGAGAGCCATAGACCAGGTCGGCGGGCACATCCGCAACCAGAAGCTCAGGGGCGGTTCCGGCCAGCAGCAATCGGGTCGCGACAGGCGCCATTGACTGGCTGACGCTGCCTTCAACGACCAGATGCCTGGTCAGATCGTCGACAATGGCTGCCGGCGTCTTGCCCCAATTGCCCTGCCCGGCCAGATCGTAGCCGGCCACCCTGTTACGTTGCGTGCCGGCCAGCGGATCCAGACTGAGTACGATTGCTGCCGCCGCCCACTCCGCGCCGCCCGTCGCATCGGTTTTACCTTGCAGCGTGACCCGCAACGATTCGCCCAGCGCATTGGCCTGCGGGCTGGACACCAGCTGTTTGAGTCTCTGAGCAGTCGGATAGTGCTCACGGGTTTGGTCAGTTTCCTCAAAGACCCGCTTGTACAGGGCGGAGTCAAGCGCCTGAGTGCTCCAGGTCTGAATCAGTGCTCTTGGCTCGCGGCTAAAGGTAAATGGGCTTAACAACCGCCAATAATTATCCCGCGCTGACGGTTTGGGCAGCGGCGAAGCCAGCACGGTGAGAAGGTTCGCCACCTGCTCACGGTTGCCTGGGACGCTCAAGCCACTGCCCTGAAGAAACTGTCTGAGGCTGACCGTAGGACCCGGCTGGACGCTGTGGGACTGCCCGAATGATGAATGTGGATGCACGTCAAACGTTGTGCTATCGAGCAGGCCATTCAAATTGCTCGCCGCTTGAGGCGGCAGTGACGTGACAACCCTGGTAAGGCCCTGGATCAGGTTGTAGCGGTCGCGAGCATTGGCCAATGCCAGTTGCTGAGTGCCGAGCGCCTCCAGTGAATATCGTTCGCCGCGCTGGCGGGGCCCCAGGGTCAAGCTGGGCGTGCCAGCGATCCGGTCCGCCGCAGAAGCGGCCTGTTCTTTGGTGAAGTTCTGGGCGTCTTGACCCAGAAAATTGCCCACCACCCTCAACGGGGGCGAGTTGTCAGGATAGCCGGAAGGTGGCTTGATCAAATTGTCGTGCCGACCGAACACAACACCCGCGGCATTCAGGATCGGAGCCGCCACCCTCGCCCAACCCGCGTCGCTGTCCAGGCTTCTGACTTCGAACTCGTCGTTGAAAGCGCCGGACACCTCCTTGGTAATCGGAGAAATGACCATCGTTGACAGGTCAAGGCCACTCTCCTTTACCCAATGCTGGAATTGCGGGTTATTAAAGGCATCACAGTAAAGTTGCCACCAGTGGCCCAGCGTCGACCGCATGGGGATGTCGTCCAGGCGCGTGCTCTCGGTGAGGTGGCCGCTCCATGAAGCATTGCGCAGGGCTGCGACGTATTGAGCAGCCAATGCCTTGTCTGCCTTGGCACGAGAGGACTTATCCGGCTCACCCATGACAACGCTGTAGTGGTCATCGATATCTGCCAGCACTTGCTGCTGCGCCCCAAGCGCCTGCGGGCCACGCATGGTTTGCGAGCGCTCTGGATCGCTGGCAGGAATGGCCGCGAAGACACCGGTCGCGCTCATCTGGACGGCCCTTGCCCGAGCCTGTTCCCGGGTTGGATTTTCGGTGTTGGGTTCACCGTAAAAATTACCAATGGCTTCAAGATGCGCGGGGGCAGTCGGCGGCCCAAGAACGACGCGAGTGCCACTGCGTGAAGGCGCGAGTACTCTCGCCACGCTGAGGATGGGGCCCGAAACCTCTTTCCATCCCGCATCCGTTTCGGGTCGCAGAAACTCTCTTTTACCGTTGAAGAAAGCCGAAAGGAAGCCGGCGTGGGGCTCCAGCAGGATGCTGGAAACGTCGAGCCCGCGTGTCTTGGCCCACTGCACGAAGTTGGGGTTGTTCATGGCATCGCGATACTGTTGCCACCATTTGCCGAAGGTTGATCTGGCCGGGATATCCGCAAGCTCAGTGTCTAGATAGCCGCTTTGGTTGGTCCATCGCGCGGACGACAGCGCCTGGATGTAATTGGCAGCCAGTTGCCGGTCCGAAGCGTCGAGCGAAGTCGCCAACTGCGCCGCAGGTGGCGCGCCGGATGTTGTGGAGCGGGCGACGCGCGAGGCTGAGGCCACCACGCCCCCTTGGCGCTGTACATCAGGAAATCGGTGCTCGTCGGCGGGATAAGTATTCGAAAAACCTGTGTTGGAGATCAGCATCAGAACCGTACTCGGATAGTTGACGTACGCTTGATTGGTAAAAAATCCAAAACAGGTTGCCGACCAGTAGTACAAAAGTATGTAACTTTTCTCACGCCGGGACCTGCGATCAGATCGCGGTTGGCGTACTGCGTCGAACTGGCCAGAAGATGAAAGGTTTCAGCCCAAAGGCGGGGTTTTGCAGAAAAATCTTCAGGGCATGCTATTTTCCGTGGGTAGTCACCCGGCCGTTTCCCACGCGATAATGGGTGTTGTCATTTTTCAAAGCGTCAGGCTCAGGGCTTTTTTCATGAATGGAACATCCACCGGTAGCGAAGCCGGCGCATTGATTGCGCGGCTGGACTGGGCACGAAGCCCCCTCGGTGAGGCCAATGAGTGGCCGCAAAGCCTGCGTACAGCGGTGGATATTGTCGTGCACTCGCCGATGCCGATGCTCCTGCTGTGGGGCCACCACCTCATCCAGCTGTATAACGATGGCTTCGCACAATTGGTCGGCAACAAGCACCCGCACGCATTGGGGCAGCCGGCGCACCTCACCTGGCCGGAACTGCAGGACTTCACCGCACCGATCTACGACGCCGTACTCGGCGGCCAGGTGCGTACCTTCAGCGACCAGCGCTTTGTGCTGCAACGCGAAGGGCGCGACACCGAGATCTGGCTCGACCTCACTTACAGCCCGGTGCGCGATGAAAGCCGCCAGGTCGCCGGCATCCTGGTCACCGCCATCGAGACCAACGAGCGCCGCCTCAAGGCCATCAAGCTGCAACAGCGCTCCGAAGACAGCCTCAAGGCCCAGCACAACACCGAGCAACGTCTGCAACTGGCACTGGCGGCGACCGACGCGGTGGGCACCTGGGACTGGGACATCGGCGAAGACCGCTTTATCGCCGACGCGCATTTCGCCTTCCTGCACGGCGTCGACCCCGATCAGGCCAGCCTGCTGCCGATCAGCGATTACCTGCTGGGCGTGCACCCCGAAGACCGGGGCATGGTCACGCGCAGCATCAAGCATTGCATCACCTTCGGTACCGAATACGCCGAGGAATACCGCCTGATGCAGGCCGACGGCGAAGTGCGCTGGGTGTTCGCCCGGGGGCGTTGCTACAAGGACCCTCAGGGCCGACCGGCGCGCTTCCTCGGCGCCGCGCTGGACCTCACCGAACGCAAGCACACCGAACAAGCCCTGCGCCAAAGCCAGACCGAGCTGCAACTGATCATCAACGCGATGCCGGTGCTGATCGGCTACGTCGATCATGAACAACGGTTTCGCCTGAACAACAGCGCCTACCTTGAGTGGTACGGCATGACGCCCCAGGAGCTGTACGGCAAGACCATCCGCGAAGTGCTCGGCGACGAGGTGTATGCCGGGCGCCAGGACAAGATCGCCGCAGCCCTGCGCGGCAAGGCCTGCAGCTTCATGACCCTCACGCCCCACCGCGACGGGCGGCCACGGCATGCGCTGATGAAGTACCTGCCGCGCTTCAGTAACGACGGTTCGGTCAATGGCTTTTATATCTTTGTGATCGACGAGACCGAACGCAAGCTCACCGAAGAAGCCCTGCGCCACCTCAACGAGAACCTCGAAGAACGTGTGGCCCAGCGCACCCAGGCGCTGGCCGAGGCCAACCAGCGCCTGCAGAACGAGATGTACGAACGCGAGCGCGCCGAAGACGCACTGCGCCACGCGCAAAAAATGGAAGCGGTGGGCCAGCTCACCGGCGGCATCGCCCATGACTTCAACAACATGCTCACCGGCATCATCGGCAGCCTCGACCTGATGCAGCGCTACATCGCCGGCGGGCGCAGCGAAGAGATCGGCCGCTTTGCCGATGCTGCCGTGTCCTCCGCCCACCGCGCGGCCGCCCTCACCCACCGGCTGCTGGCGTTCTCGCGGCGCCAATCGCTCGACCGTCAGCCCACCGACCCCAACCAGCTGGTGGCGTCGCTGGAGGATCTTTTCCAACGTACCAAAGGCGCGCACATCTCGCTCAAGGTGCAACTGGGCCAGGACATCTGGCCGGTCAATACCGACGCCAGCCAGCTGGAAAATGCCCTGCTCAACCTGGTGATCAATGCCCGCGATGCGATGCCCGATGGCGGCGAACTGCTGATCGAAACCGCCAACAGCTACCTGGACGGCACCGATATCACTACCCTCGAACCGGTCAAGGCCGGCGACTACGTGATGCTGGGCGTGAGCGACAACGGCAGCGGCATGGCGCCGAAAATCCTCGCCAAGGCGTTCGATCCGTTCTTCACCACCAAGCCTATCGGCCAGGGCACCGGCCTGGGTTTGTCGATGATCTACGGGTTTGCCCAGCAGTCCGGCGGCCACGTCACCATCCACAGCGAACCGGGCCAGGGCACCTGCGTGCGCCTGTACTTGCCGCGCCTGCACGGCACCGCGCTGGAAAACAGTTTGCCGGCGCACTTGAGCGAAGCGCCGGTGGCCCTGGCCGGTGAAGCGGTGGTGGTGGTCGAGGACGACGCGGCGGTGCGCATGCTGGTGGTCAATGTGCTCGACGAACTCGGCTACACCGCGCACCAGGCGGCGGATGCCCGTGCGGCGCTGCCGTTGCTGGAGTCGGACTTGCGCGTCGACCTGTTGGTGACCGACGTCGGCCTGCCAGGCATGAACGGCCGGCAACTGGCGGAAATAGCACGCCAGCATCGCCCCGGTCTGCGCGTGTTGTTCATGACCGGTTACGCCGAGAAAGCCGCCGAGCGCCAGGGCTTTCTGGAGGACGGTATGGACATGGTGGCCAAGCCGTTTTCCATCGACCTGCTGGCCACCAAAATCCGCAGCATGCTCGGCGTGGCCGACTGAGTTCAGGCATAATCGCGCGCCGTCGCCCACCTGGTAGAACACGATGAAAGCCCAAGCCCGTCATATTCTGGTGAAAACCAGCGAAGAAGCCGAACAACTCAAGCAGCGCATCGCCAAGGGCGAAGCCTTCGATGTGCTGGCCAAGAAGTATTCCACCTGCCCATCGGGCAAGCGCGGCGGTGATTTGGGTGAAGTGCGACCTGGGCAAATGGTGGGGGCGATTGACGCGGTGATCTTCAAGAAGCCCGTAAAGGTGGTGCACGGGCCGATCAAGAGCAAGTTCGGGTATCACCTGGTGCAGGTGTTTTACCGCGACTGAGGGGTTGGCTTTACACCGCTATCGGGGGCAAGCCCCTCCCACACTTGAAGGTGTTCACCATTCAAATGGTGGGAGGGGGCTTGCTCCCGATCCGCCACAGGCGGCCATTCACTCTCTGGGTATCAGCGCACCCGGCACCTGAATCACGCGGCTCGCCAACCGATGCCCCGCCAACGCAGCCTCCTGCGGCGAACCGCCCTTGAGCCGGGAGGCAAGGTACGCCGCGCTGAACGAATCCCCCGCCGCTGTCGTGTCCACCACCTTTTCGACCTTCAACGCCGGCACGGCAACGCGCACGCCCTCGCAGCGAATCCGACACTCATCCGCGCCGCGCTTGAGCACCACCTCGGTAATCGCCGGGTACGCCGCGAACACCTGCTCGCTGTCGGTATAACCAAACAACGCCTGCTCGTCATCTTCGGTGAGCAAGGCGATGTCCACCTCGGCCATGACCTTGCGATACGCCTCCCGCGCCGCCTCGACACCGGTCCACAGGCGTGGCCGGTAGTTGTTGTCGAACACCACCTTGCCGCCCCTGCGCCGGGTTGCGGCCAGCGCCTGCAACAAACGCTCGCGGCCGATCTCACCCAATACCGCCAGGGTGATGCCGCTGAAATACACCAGGTCATAGCCCGGCAACGCCGCCAGGATCGGCTCGGCCGCGGGCGTGGTGAAACAGTCGCGCACGGCTGCCTCGTTGCGCCAGTAGAGAAATTTGCGTTCGCCATTGGCGTCGGTCTGGATGCAATACAAACCCGGCAGGCGCCCCGGCAGACGCTGGACCCTGCCCAGCCCCAAGCCCTCGTCGGCCCATTGCTGGCACATGGCATCGCTGAAACTGTCATCGCCCAGGGCGGTGACGTAGTCGACCGTGCCCACCGCTCCCAGCTCGCGGCGCAGGTACACCGCCGTGTTCAGGGTGTCACCGCCGAAGCTCTGGTGCAGGCTGCCGTCGGCGCGTTGTTGCAGTTCGATCATGCATTCGCCGATCAGGGCGATGCGCGGTTGGATGGTCATGGCGATGCTCTCCGGTGTGGCGAAAGGCCTCATCGCAGGCAAGCCAGCTCCCACAGCTGAAGGTATTCACAATTCAAAATGTGGGAGCTGGCTTGTCTGCGCTGAAGGCGACTCGGTCTAGAAACAGGTCTGCAGGGACTCGATCACGCGCAACTCGTCATCCACCAGGCACCCCACCTGCCACTTGTCGAAGGTCAGGCAAGGGTGTGACGTGCCGAACGAAATGATGTCGCCAATGCGCAGCTCAACCTGCGGCGCCACGGTCATGAACGCATGCTGGTCCATCACCGCAGTGACCTGGCACGCACTCACGTCATCGCCCTCGGCCGGCACGATGCCGGCCCGATAGCGCTTGAGCGGCACCGGCAGGCCGGCGTCATAAGCCACGTCGCGCTTGCCCAGGGCAATCACCGCAAAGCCGGGCTCGGGCAGCGACTGCACGTGGGCCCAGACTTCCATGGCCGGTCGCAGCCCTTCGTCGAGGTCGTTGCGCCGGTCGAGTACGCAGCATTGCGCGTCCTTGTAGATGCCATGGTCATGGGCCACGTAGCTGCCGGGGCGCAACACGCTGAGGAAACGCCCGGCGGCGTTCTGCTGTTCGAAGGACTCGGCGATCAGGTCATACCACGCCGAGCCCGAGGCGGTGACGATGGGCTTGGCCAGGTCGAATGCGCCGTTGTCCTGCAGGTCCACCGCCAGCCGCACCAGGCTCGCGGCGAAGTCGCGGATACCGCTGATGGCGTGCTCGCCGTGGATCACACCTTCGTAGCCTTCGATCCCGGTGAGGGCCAGGGCCGACTGCGCCTTGATCGCGGTAGCCAGCTCGCGCACCTGCTGCTCACTGCGGCAACCGCAGCGGCCACCGACCACGCCGTATTCGATCATCACGTTCAGGCGCAGGCCGCGCGCGGCGAAGAACAGGCCCAGGTCGGCGACGTTGTCCGGGTGGTCGACCATGCAATGGAAGTCGAACTGCGGGTCCTCCAGCAACTCGGCGATCAGCGCCATGTTCGGCGCGCCTACCAGTTGGTTGGCCATCAACACGCGGCGCACGCCACCGGCGTAGGCGGCGCGGGTCTGCACCGCATTGGCCAGGGTGATGCCCCAGGCACCGGCGGCGAGCTGACGCTGAAACAGCGCCGGCATCATGCTGGTCTTGCCGTGGGGCGCAAGTTCGGCGCCGCTGTTGCCGACGAAATCCTGCATCCAGCGAATGTTGTGCTCCAGGGCATCGCGGTGCAGGACCAGGGCCGGCAGGCTGACGTCACGGACCAGATGGGCGCCGACGGCGGCGGCGCCTTTTGCAACGGCGTTGAGGGCGGACATGCAAAAACTCCTATTCGTTGATGCGCCGGGCCAACTGGTTGGCGCTGTCGATCAACACCCGGCGGTAGTCGTTGTAGTGGGTGATTGCATCGGCCCGTGGCGCGACGATGCACAGGGTGGCAATGCTCACCCCCTGGGCGTCCCGTACCGGCGCGGCGAAGCAATGGGTGAAGGTGTCGGCCACGCTGTCGAAGGAAAAGAAGCCGTCGAGGGTGGCCTGGCGAATCTGCGCCAGGAAGGTGTCCAGCGCCAGGCGCTGGCCGTCTGGCAGGATGAAGTCGTCGGGGTCGATCAGCTCGACGATCTGCTGGTCGCTCAGGTGCCCGAGCAGCAGGCGCCCGGAGGCGGTCCACGGGATCGGCGCGTTTTCACCGATGTCCGAGGAAATACGGAAATGCCGCTCGCCCTCGCGCATCAGCGCCACCGTGTATTTGCGCCCGTTGAGCAGGCACATCTGCGCGGTTTCACGGGTCTGGCTGACGATTGCCTGCAAGGCGTGGTCGGCCTCGCGGGTCAGGTCGAAATGGCGCAGGTGCGCCTGGCCGAGGAAGTACAGCTGGCGACCCAGATAGACGTGGCCGTCCTTGCCCACGGTCTCCAGAATGCGCCGCTCCAGCAGCGAGGCGACCAGTTCGTAGACCGTGGATTTGGGGCTGCCGATGCCGCTGGCAATATCATTCGGGCGCAGGGGCTGACCGACCTCCTTGAGAAAATCGAGGATATCGAATGCGCGATCCAGGCCCTTGGCGCGGCGTTTGATGGGGTCTTCGGTCATGGCAGTCAGCCCTTTTTCCTGTAGGCCACGCAATCGATCTCCACCTTGCAATCCACCATCATGCTGGCCTGCACACAGGCCCGTGCCGGGGCGTGTTCCGGGGTGAAGTATTCGCCGAAGACCTTGTTGAAACTCCAGAAGTCGCGCGGGTCTTCCAGCCAGACGCCGACACGTACCACGTCTTTCAATTCGTAACCGGCCTCTTCGAGGATCGCCACCACATTGCGCATAGTCTGCCGGGTTTGCTCGATGATCCCGCCGGTGATGATTTCACCGTCCACCGCAGGTACCTGGCCCGACACATAGAGCCAACCGTCGGCTTCCACGGCGCGGGCAAAAGGACGAGGCTGACCACCTCCGGCGGTGCTGCCGGCTCCGTAACGAGTAATGCTCATAAAAACAGGCTCCTGATTAAAAACGAATGTTCTTTAAAAATTCTGCCAGGCGCGGCGATTGCGGGCGCTCGAACACGTCTTTCGCGCTGCCCTGCTCTTCAATGCGGCCCTGGTTCATAAACACGATTTTGTCCGAGACTTCGTAGGCAAAGCGCATCTCATGGGTGACCAGCAACATGGTCATGCCCTCCTCGGCCAGGCCCTTGATCACACTGAGCACCTCGCCCACCAGCTCCGGGTCGAGGGCCGAGGTGACTTCGTCGAACAGCATCAGGCTGGGGTTCATCGCAATGGCCCGGGCAATCGCCACCCGCTGCTGCTGACCGCCGGACAACTGGCCGGGAAAGTGATTGCGCCGCTCCAGCAGCCCCACGCGGTCCAGCCATTTCTCGGCCAGTGCCACCGCTTCGTCCCTGGGCATCTTCTTGACTTTCAACAGGCCCAGCGTGACGTTCTGCAACGCCGTCAGATGGGGGAACAGGTTGAACTGCTGGAACGCCATGCCGGTCATCGCGCGGTGCCGGGCGATCATACGCTCCGGGTGGCGCACGCGCTTGCCGCTGGCTTCGCTGTAACCGATGGACTCACCCTCCAGGGTGATCTGCCCGCCCTGGAATTCTTCGAGCAGGTTGACGCAGCGCAGCAGCGTGGTCTTGCCCGAGCCGCTGGAGCCGATCAGCGTGACCACGTTACCGCGTTGCAGGCTCAGGTCGACGCCCTTGAGCACTTCGAGCGCGCCGTAGTGTTTGTGCAGGCCGCGAATGTCCAACAGCGGTTGGGTTGTTTGAGGCTGGTTCATGGCAAGGCCACCCGTTTTTCAATGTAGCGCCCGAATAATTCAATGGCGTAGTTGATGACAAAGAACAGAAAGCCTGCGAACAGGTAGAACTCCAGGGTCATGAAGGTGCGCGCGATCACTTGCTGGGTGCTGAGCAGCAACTCGGCCACGCCGATCACCGAGAGCAGCGTCGAGGCCTTGACGATTTCCGTGGACGAGTTGACCCAGGTCGGCAGGATCTGGCGCAGCGCCTGGGGCAACAGCACATAGCCCAGAGACTGGTAGAACGTCAGACCAATCGCCCGGCCCGCCTCCAGTTGCCCACGGGGAATGGCCTGCAAGGCGCCGCGCACGATTTCCGCCACATGGGAGCCGCAGAACAGCGTGAGCCCGACCGCACCGGCCTGGAACGCGCTGATCTGCCAGCCGAGCGCCGGCAGCATGTAGAAACACGCCAGCACCAGCACGAACACCGGCGTGCCGCGGATCAGGTCGACATACAGACGAAACGGCGCGCGCATCCAGAACCTGCCGTAGGTGAGGATCAAGCCGGCGACAATGCCGATCAGGGTGCCGAAAAGTATTGCCAGGGCCGACACGTAGACGCTGGCCTGGAAGCCGGCCCACAGCGTGTCACGGGCGATCCACAATTCCTGCAGCCAACTGGGGGATTGATACATGGAGGCGGCTCCTAACGACGGATCGCCAGACGCTGTTCCAGGTAGCGGAGCAGCATGGCGATGAGGTAACAGGCAGCCACGTAGAGCGCCGTCGTGACCAGCCAGGTTTCGATCACCCGGTAGCTTTCGACATTGATCTTACGGGCGTAATAAGTCAGTTCAGGCACCGCGATGGCGGCTGCCAGCGAGGTGTCCTTGAACAGCGATATAAAGTTGTTCGACAGCGCCGGCAGCACGTTGCGCAGCATCACCGGCACGCTGATGTAGGCACGAATGCGCCACTCGCCCAGGCCGATGGCCAGCCCGGCTTCGCGCAGGCCCTTGGGGATATTCAACAACCCGGCGCGGAACACTTCGGTGAGGTAGGCACCGGCGTAAAGCGACAGCGTGATGATGAACGAGGGTATCTTGTCCAGGCGGATGCCCAGGCTCGGCAAGGCAAAGTAGATCAACAGGATCAGCACCAGGATCGGCGTATTGCGCACCACCGTCACGTACACCGAGGCGAGGATGCGCAGGGCGCGGTGCCGAGACAGCATGGCGAAGGCCATCAACAGGCCGATCACACAGCCGATGGCGATCGAGATCAACGCCAGCGTCAGGCCCAGGCCGAGCCCCGCCAGCAAGGTGTCGAAGTCGCGCCACACGGCGGCAAAGTTCAACTGATAGTTCATGGTTGGCAGCACCTGCTCGGGGCGTCGTCGGCGACACCCCAGGGTTTACGATTTACTTGAACTCGACCGGGAAGCCGATGGCGGGTTCCGGCAGGTCCACGCCGAACCACTGCTTGAACGAGGCCTTGTAGGTGGGAAACTCCACACCGGTCATGGCTTCATGCAGGGCGGTGTTGACGAAGTTCAGCCAGTCCTGATCGCCACGCTTGACCGCGCACGCGTAGGTCTGCGGGCTCCAGGCGTAGGTCGGGCTGCGGTAACGGCCAGGGTTCTGCACCATCAGGTACTTGACCGAGGACTGGTCGGTGGCGGCGGCATCGGCGCGCCCTGAGTTCACCGCCTGGTACATCAGGTCGACGCTGTCGTACTGGTCAACTTTGGCCTTGGGCAGCGCCTGGTGCACCAACTCTTCGGCGTACACGTTCTGCAACACGGCGACAGTGACGCTGTCGCCTGCGGCCTGCAGGTCTTCGATCTCTTTATATTTGCTGTTGTTGGGCAGCAGCAGGCCCACGCCTTCGCGGTAGTACGGCAGGGTGAAGGCCACCTGTTGCGCACGGCTGGCGGTGACGGTGATGAACTGACACGTCATGTCGACCTTGTCGGTGAGCAGGTTGGGAATGCGCGCATCCGATGACTGCACCACGAACTCGACCTTGCTCGGGTCGTTGAACAGCCCTTTGGCGACCATACGGCCGATATCGATATCGAACCCCTGCAACTTGCCATCAGCGCCCTGGAAGTGCCACGGCGCATTGGTGCTGCCGGTGCCCACGATCAGGTGCCCGCGCTTGAGCACGGCATCGAGCTTGCTGTCCGCCGCTTGCGCGAGGCTGGCAAGGGACGCCGAGGCGGCAAAAAGAAAAACACACGCTTTGAACACGAAAGGTCGGTGATGCATGGCGAGCACTCCAGGGCTGTTTAGTCCGCTATAACGGAACTTGGTATGTAACAACGGAATAAACAGCAGAAAGTGTGCCACTGGCGGTAACAGAAAAATATGACAGGAATAAAACTGTTGTTAATCAAGCAGATGAATCAGAAGACGGAACGCGGCAGCGCGTCGGCATTGCCAGTAGCAGTGCTACCCATGGCCCCATACAGAGATGACGGCGCCAAGCCAGTGCGTCACCGCCCCGTTACCGCGCGCAGCGCCGTCTGGAAAAATCCCGGCGCTGGACTAGCCTTTGGCACACCTCCGACGACAAGGAATGCACCCCGATGAAGCTTCGTCTCACCCTGGTATTGCTCACCCTGCTGGCAGCCGGCAGCGCCTGGGCCAGCAACGACCGTCGCGAATGCAAGGAAGAGCTGCAGAAACTCAAGGAGGCGTTCAACGTCGACTACACCAGCCAGAACCACCACGGCTACCGCGAGGCGAAGGCGTCCCGTGACAATGAGGAGTACCGCAAATGCGCCGGCCAGGCGCGCAAGGCGCGCGAACGCATAGAGCGTGACCGTGACGCTTGATACCTGTAAAGGTTGACAGTAGACGTTGATGATCGGCCGATTTAGCGTACCGGCAATGGCTTTTCAGGCCGCGTACGCAAGGAGATCGTCATGGGCGTTGCAAATACGGTGATCAATGACCTCAAGGAATACGAGAGCATTCTGAAAGAACATTCTCTAGTCATCGCGTTGTTCACCTCACCCTATTGCCCGGCCTGCATGGGCGCCTGCCAACGCTTTGAGCGGGTTGCCGAAAAATACGGCCACGGCACCAAGACCATGGTGCTGGACACGACGCAGACCCCGTACATCGAAGGCGTGGACGGCACGCCAACGCTGGTGGTGTACAAAAATGCCCTGGAGGTCAAAAACCTCAAGGGCATTGGTGAACCGCAGGATCAGGAAAAAATCCTCGAAGCCGTATTCAAGGAGTGGGTTGCAACGGCACCAGCAACACCTGTGTGACCCGCCGCTCTTCCACCGCCGCCACCGTCAGGTGCCAGCCCTCATGCTCCAGGCTATCGCCCAGCACCGGCAGGCGGTCGAGCAGGCTCATCACCAGCCCGGCCAGGGTCTGATAGTCCTCGGTCGCGGCCGCTGTGAAACCGGTGCGCTGACGCACCTGGTTCAGGTTCAACGCACCATTGGCGCGAAAGCCCGCGCCCTCCTCGACAATATCCGGCCCTTCGATTTCACTGGCGTCCGGCAACTCGCCGGCAATGGACTCGAGAATGTCGGTCATGCTCAACACCCCCATGAAATCGCCGAACTCGTTGATCACGAAGGCGATGTGAGTGGACTCCTGGCGCATCTGCTCCAGGGCATTGAGGATCGAAAAACTGTCCAGCAGGTTGATCGCTCGACGTGCGAGGTGTTCCAGATTCGGCTCGTTGCCGGCCAGGTATTCCTTGAGCAGTTCCTTCTTGTGCACAAAGCCCAGCGGTTCATCCACCGCGCCGTTGCGGATCAGCGGCAGGCGCGAATAGGACGAATGCATGAGTGTTCGACGAATCGTCTCGGCGTCGTCCGCCAGATCGATGCAGTCGACCTTGGCCCGTGGCGTCATCAGGGTACGGATCGGCCGCTCGGCCAGTTGCAGCACGCCGCTGATCATCACCCGTTCGCGTCGGTCGAACAGCGGGCCCTGGGCAGCATCGGCTTCACCCAGCAGGTCGGCGACGTCATCACCCACCTCTTCCACCGCCAGGCCGCGGCCACCCAGCAGGCGCATCACCGCATGAGCGGTCCGCTCACGCACCGGCAACACGCCCTGCGCCGACTTCTTGCGACGTGCTCGCGCGATCTGGTTGAACACCTCGATCAGGATCGAGAAACCAATCGCGGCGTACAGGTAGCCCTTGGGAATATGGAACCCCAGGCCTTCGGCGGTCAGCGCGAAGCCGATCATCATCAAAAAGCCCAGGCATAGCATGATCACCGTGGGGTGTGCGTTGACGAAGCGGGTCAGCGGCTTGCTGGCCACGATCATCAGACCGATGGAGACGATCACCGCGATCATCATCACCGCCAGCTCATCGACCATGCCCACGGCGGTAATCACCGCGTCGAGGGAGAACACCGCGTCGAGCACCACGATCTGCGCCACGATCGGCCAGAACATCGCATAGGTCACATTGCCGCTGCGCTGGGCCACATGGCCTTCAAGGCGCTCGTGCAACTCCATGGTGGCCTTGAACAGCAGGAACACACCGCCAAACAGCATGATCAGGTCACGGCCGGAGAAGCTCTTGTCGAACACCTCGAACAACGGCTGAGTGAGGGTGACCAGCCAGGAAATACTCGCCAGCAGGCCCAGGCGCATCAGCAGCGCCAGGGACAAGCCGATCAACCGCGCACGGTCGCGCTGCTCCGGCGGCAGCTTGTCCGCCAGGATCGCGATAAACACCAGGTTGTCGATGCCCAGCACCAGTTCCAGCACAATCAGGGTCGCCAGGCCAAGCCAGGCCGTAGGGTCCGCTAACCATTCCATTTCTATAAGTCTCTGTGTTCAGTTTTCAGGAGGCCGGGCACGGCAATGCGCGATCAGTGGACCGGGACAAGGCTATCAGTCGGAATACGGGGTGTTTGAGCGGGAACAGCGACGGTGGGTGTCTTGAGGAAAGACGACTGGGAGGCTCCGAGAGGGTGTTCATGCAAGTCCTGCGATGGGAAAAGGACTTGAATCCTACAGCCGAAACATAAATTTCCCACAACGCAAAACTATTACAAGATCTGTAAACCGCTGTGGCAACGGGGCCCGCTGTAGGGAGCGGGCTTCTGTGGCGAGCGGGCTTGCCCCGCGTTGGGGTGCGAAGCACCCCCCAATCCAGCAAAACGCGGTGTACCTGATACGGCTCAGCGCCTGGTTTTGGGGCTGCTGCGCAGCCCAACGCAGGACAAGCCTGCTCGCCACAAGGAATCTGCGCTTAACTGAACGGCATTGGGGCAAGCCCGCTCGCCATAACACATCCATTCACCACAATAATTCCAATCGCCACAACGAACCCGGTAGCCAAAGCCGATGAAATCAATCCAGGTCCGCAGCCTCATGCCGCTCCGCCAGTTGCTCGGACACCTCGCCAAACACCCGGTTGACCCGACGCCCGCGCTTGACCGCCGGTCGTGCATCGATCGCCTTGGCCCAGCGCATCACGTGGGTGTACTCATGCACCGAGAGAAAGGTTGCCGCGTCATACAAGCGTCCCAACACCAACCCGCCGTACCAGGGCCAGATCGCAATATCGGCAATGCTGTACTCATCCCCGGCTATGTACTCACTTTCGGCAAGTCGCTTGTCCAGTACATCCAGCTGACGCTTGGCCTCCATGGCGAAGCGGTTGATCGGGTACTCCATCTTGCTCGGCGCATAGGCATAAAAATGTCCGAAGCCGCCGCCCAGGTAAGGCGCACTGCCCATCTGCCAGAACAGCCACGATAGGCACTCCGCCCGCGCCGCCGGCGCGGTGGGCAGCAACGCGCCGAACTTTTCGGCCAGGTATTGCAGGATCGCGCCGGATTCAAATATGCGAATCGGCGTGGGGCCGCTGTGGTCCATCAGCGCGGGGATCTTCGAGTTCGGGTTCACCGCCACAAACCCGCTGCCGAACTGGTCGCCGTCACCGATCTTGATCAGCCACGCGTCGTATTCGGCGCCGCTGTGCCCCAGCGCCAGGAGTTCTTCCAGCAGGATCGTGACCTTCTGCCCATTGGGCGTGGCCAGGGAATACAGCTGCAACGGATGCTTGCCCACCGGCAGCGCCTTGTCATGGGTGGCACCGGCAATGGGCCGGTTGGTGCTGGCAAAGGTGCCGCCATTTTCAGCGTCCCAGGTCCAGACTTTCGGCGGCTGGTAGTCAGTCATGCTCGGTTCTCCCTTGGGTTGCAACAGTAGGTTGGAAACATTTCGATACTGCCAGCCGGCCGACGTTCCATCCAGCACCAATCCGCGTGCCTACACCCAGCCCCCGTCGACGATGAAGTTCTGCGCCGAACACATCGCTGCCGCATCCGACGCCAGGAACAACGCCATGTTGGCGATATGCTCCGGCAGCACGCTGCCCGGCAGGCACTGGCTGCGCGCGATCAAGTCCCTGGCCGCATCGTCCACCCACATTGCCAGTTGCTTCTCGGTCATTACCCAGCCCGGCACCAGCGTGTTCACGCGGATATGGCTGGGCCCCAGCTCACGCGCCAGGGCACGGGTCATGCCATGGGCCGCCGCCTTGCTGGCGGCGTACACCGGGTAGCCGGCCGACGCCATCATCCAGCCGACGGAGCCCAGGTTGATGATCGAACCGCCGCCCGCCTCTTTCATGCCCGGCACCACCGCCTTGGCGGCAAAGAAGGCGTGCTTGAGGTTGACCGCGATCAAGCGGTCGAAGGTCTGCGAATCGACCTCCTCCAAGGTGTGGCGTACATCATTGGCGGCATTGTTCACCAGCACCGTGATCGGCCCCAGCGACTGCTCGAAGCGGCCGATGGCGGCGCGATAGCCGATCTCGTCGGTGATGTCGCAGCACACGAACTCGACGGTATGCCCCTGCGAACTCAACAGCGCCGCCAGGCGTTCGCCCTGGCTCTGCGCGCGGTCCACAAACGCGACCTTGGCGCCCTGCGCGGCAAAGGCACGCACCATGAACTCACCAATGCCCGAGGCACCGCCGGACACCAGCACGGTTTTGCCCTTGAGGTCGGGATACACAGCCTGCGCAATACTCATATAACGGTTGCCTCGATCAATTAGTCTTATTTTATTTTACGAAATCGGCGTTAAAGGCTATAAATTCGCTGTCACACCGACAAAATATCGCTATTAGTAGAACTATTCCACTCAAAACAACAAAAGGAAGTTCGACCATGAAGCACCCTCGATACCTGCTCTCCGGCCTCGCCCTGTCCATGCTGGTTGCCAGTGGCGGCGCCCAGGCAACAGGCCTGAGCAGTGAGCACAAGCCGTTCGGCAAGACCAATGACGGCACACCCGTCGAACAGTACATCCTGCGCAACAGCCACGGCATGCAAGCCACGGTTATCACCTACGGCGGCGTGTTGCAGTCGCTGAAGGTGCCGGACAAGCACGGCAAGGTCGACGATGTGGTGCTCGGGTTTGACGACGTGCAAGGCTACCAGGCCGGCACCGCGTTCTTTGGCGCGACCATCGGCCGTTTCGGCAACCGCCTGGCCGGCGGCGCCTTTGAACTCGACGGCAAGCGCTTCCAGGTACCGCTCAACGATGGCCCCAACTCGCTGCATGGCGGCGCCCAGGGCTTCGACAAGCACGTGTGGAAAGCGGCGCAGGTCAAGGACAAGGACTCGGTGGGCGTCACCCTCACCTACCTGTCCAAAGACGGCGAAATGGGCTTCCCCGGTAACCTGAAGACCGAAGTCACCTACCGCCTCAACGACAAAAACGAACTGCACATCGACTACAAGGCGACCACCGACAAACCGACGGTGCTCAACCTCACCAACCACAGCTACTTCAACCTGGCCGGCGCCGGTAATGGCGACATCCTCAAGCAGGTCGCCACCCTGCACGCCAGCCATTACACGCCGGTGAACGCCACGCTGATTCCGACCGGCGAACTGGCACCGGTGGCCGGCACGCCGATGGATTTTCTCAAACCCACGCCTATCGGCCAGCACATCAAGGACGATCATCCGCAACTCAAGTTCGCCGAACCCAAGCAAGGCGGGTTCGACTTCAACTGGGCGCTGGATACCAAGGGCGACGTCAAGCAACTCGCTGCCGAGGTGCATGACCCTGAGTCGGGCCGCCGCCTGCAGCTTTACACCAGCGAGCCGGGAGTGCAGTTCTACACCAGCAACTTCCTCGATGGTTCGGTGAAGGGCAAGGCCGGCAAGACGTATCTGCACTGGAGCGGGTTTACCCTGGAAACCCAGCACTTTCCGGATGCACCCAACCAGCCCAACTTTGCCTCGACCCGCCTGAACCCGGGGCAGACCTACACCCAGAACACGATTTTCAAGTTCTCCGCTGACTAAAACTGTGGGAGGGGGCTTGCCCCCTCCCACATTGATTCCTCGCAGAGCTTGAGGTCAGCGTTGCTTCATGCGGTCTATCACCACCGCCAGCAACAGGATCGAGCCGCGGATCACGTATTGGTAAAACGTGTCGATGTTCTTCAGGTTCATCGCGTTTTCGATGATCGCCAAAATCAGCACCCCGGCAATCACATGGCGGATCATGCCGATGCCGCCGCTC
>NZ_JYLI01000020.1 GCF_001439785.1 Pseudomonas poae
GGCACGAGGGTCGTATTGCGGTGCAAACCAGTGATACGCGTTGGTGCTCGGACGGCTTTGAGTTCCGCTGTGAGGACGGCGCCAAACTGAGCGTGACCTTCGCCCTGGATTGCTGTGACCGCGAAGCGACGCCGATCACCAGGCGATTTTCTAACTCGTAGGGCATTGGAACCTCTCTTGATGCCTCTAAACGCAAATATTGATGGGTATCGAACATGCCGATCGATTTCAGGGCGGATCGAGGAGCACACATCGCGCGCCTCCTCCCACGCACAGTCAGGCATATCAATCTTCAAATCAATCTGCAGGTTGCTTTATTATGGACGGATGACTTTGAACCTTGCTGATTGGCGCCGAGTCAGCCATCACCTGATCGCCGGATGTCGGCCCCAAGCTATTCTCCTAAGCTAAAATGGCATAATATGCCAACAATCAAAAGTACCTGTTTGCATAGAACTGGAGCTAGTTATGGCGACGCGAAACGTTGTGCTCACCCCTCACCAGGAACAGGTTATCCATGACTTGGTGCAGTCCGGCCGTTATCAGAATGCCAGCGAAGTGATGCGAGAAGGTTTACGTTTATTGGAGCAGCGCGTCGCCGAAGACACCGCCAAAATTGAGGCACTACGTCAGGCAACCTCGATCGGCATCATGGATCTTGAGCACGGGCGCTTTACTCAGGTTAACGAAGGGGATCTGGAGCACTACCTCGAGGGCTTGAGCCTGGAGGCAACCCTCTCCGCGAGAGAGAAACACTGAGCATGCCGCAGTATCGGATTTCCAACCCGGCGCGCGCCGACATGGTCGACATCCTTAGGCTCTCCCAGACGCAGTTCGGCGCTCAAGCGCGCCAGCGCTACCAGGCGCTGATCCTCACGGCGCTGCAAGCGCTTGCCGCCACGCCCTATCGCATTGGCAGCCACGACCGCGATGAGCTTGCACCGGGCCTTCGTAGCTATCACCTCATCTATTCACGCCAGCAGGCCAAACAAACCCATGGAACGATCAAAAGCCCACGCCATATCGTGTTCTATCGTGTGGCAAACGACGACGTGATCGAGGTCGTCAGACTCCTTCATGACGCCATGGAAGTGCAGTTGCACTTGCCTAACGACTGATCAGCGACCTGGCCCAACGGCTTAACTGGCCAGGAATAGCAAAGTCCGTCGGAGATCGCCATTCGCGATCACTCGCACACCCGGTACGAATGGGGGCAAAAGTGGGGGCAAACAAAAGTGTTATCGACCTAAAAACATTGTCCTGGAGCCCAGTCAAAATGTTTCTTGCCGCGCCCGAGAGTCTGTTGTGACGCTATGAAGAGGGAGCAGAAAATGACGGCTCTTTTTCAATGCGCGGCTTTAGCAACGACCCAACGATTGCTGCCATGGTGGCTGAGCTTGCCAAGCAGTTCGGGCTTGAGACAGTGACCGAATATTGGTCCCGTAGGGCTGTACCCGTGGGCGACGTCATCTTCATGCGCAGACTCGTGATTCAGGGCATATCCTACCCCCCACCGTCGAAACATAGGCCTGGATCTACCTGAGCAGAATGATGGGCGACTACGTCACAACCACTACACTCAGGGCTTTCCATGACGGCGGCTTGTGCGATGCTCAGGACTTCGGCGATGAACAGGGCGTTAATTTCTATGTCGACGGGGACAAAGAATTAGGCGTTGAAGCCCTCTGCCCGGACCTAGACGCACAAGCCCACGCCTCGGCACTTGAGTTGCACCGTCGTATCAACTCCGTACAAAAGCAGCATGTTGGAATTTCGTTGACCTGAATCAACTTGATATAGGCATTGACTCCTCCTAGCGAGAAGTCCCATTAGGCTGTGTGCCCTCAGGGCTGGAGATGAATGGTTAAGGCGTACCTGGACTATTCAATCCTCGTCTGCCTCCGGGATAATCCATATATTTAGCTGCCCCATCCGTCATCCATAGACATCTGGCTGAAACGGTCAATTCGGAGGACCAATGGAATACAACCCTTATAGAGCGCGCCTTCAAGACGCTAAATCAGCATTGCAGGTCTTCGAGTGGAGCAAGCAGGAACAGACTGACGTGCTGGCTTGGCTCCATGGATTCGACGTGGACACTGCGAGAGTATCGCTGTCAGAGGCCCAGGATGAGGTTGAAGACCTCAAGAGGCAGATCTGGGCCTTCGATCACGTTCAACTTGCACACATACTCTCTCACCAAAGCATTTCTATCTTCGACAGGATACGCATGACGATGGCCGGCACGCGGCCGAGCCCCGCCCCTCAAAAGGATGCTAAAGAGAGAGAAGAGAAGCTTGAGGTGGTGAAGGCTTCACTCGCCACCCTCTCCGACACAATCATTGATCTGCGCCATAAGATCCAACTGCATTCCGTGCTGGATTGGATTGATGCTGACACTGAAATCGCTGAGCTCAGCAGGGAGATCAATAAACTCCTTCCTGAGGTGAGAAAGCTTGAAGCCGGCGCGGCCCGGTTTGATGAGTACCTAGTCGAGCCGTTGAAGCAGCTTGCGAAGCTAAAGTCAGAGCTGGCCACAGCTATAGAAACCAGAGACCTCGCGCAAACGTTTGATAAACGGTTTCAAGAGAGCAAATCTAATCGCGCAGCAGTCAGCCAGATCCGTACGCAGTGTCAAGCGATGTTCGGCAGCTACAACACTGACAGCGTACTTCGAATCAAGGCAGCCGATGTCGTAAAGCTGGAGAGGGAAATAGCAAAATGCAGAGAGCGCCTAAATGACCTATGGACGAGGGAATCTAGGGTCATCAACCGCATTGTCATTGATGGCAACAATCTGTCGTACCTCACAAAATTGAAAGGTGGCCCAAGCAAATTCATAGGGCCAGGCCCTCTCGCAGCGCTCATTCCAGTTATCCGCGCAGCGCATCCGAACGCTGAGATTATCGTTGTTTTCGACCCGGGCTACGTTCGCCGGACTGGGACCACGGCAGTCGAGCTTTTAAGTCTGTTCCCCAGTGATGTTCAGATTTTTGAGGTCGGCAAAGGTCAGAAAGCGGATGAAACTGTTATTGAACTAGCCAGCTCTCCAACCTCTTACGCAATTAGCAACGATCGCTTCCGAGATTTCGAGAGCCGTCCGCTCGTCAGCGATCGGCGTGTATTTCCTCATTGCATTACTCAAACGAGCATCCTGGTGCATGATCTATGGGTCTCGGTACAGTACCGGCCGGACCCTATGGCCCACCAGGCGGGCCAAAACACATTGGTAGTAACCTCTTAGCCACAAGGTGAAAGTTCCGCAGCGAAAGGGACGCATTTTCCAGCGGGCCCGTTGTTCTTTCGGCCCTGCTCGTTACCCTAGATTGCACTAAAGCACGAAGGGATGATGCGAGATAACCCTGAGTATCGCACCGCATCCCCCCTTTCATTTTTGATTGTTTTTCCCAGTGACATCGTAGGGAGCACCAATGAGTTCCGCGGAGCAGAGCAGCAAGATCGTCATCGAGGGCGTGGCTACCATCCAGCATTTGATCCGCCACTCGCATGCAGAACTGGTCATTGAGGGTGACTCTCCAGAGGCAGAAGCTGACAGGCTGCTAATCGCTGGCGAGTATGTAGAGGCAGTGACGGCCTATCAAGGGCTTGGCCCGCTTGATCGCCGGCAGCGTGAAAAGCTCAGCTACGCGATGTGGGCAAGAGGGATAGATGAAGCGTGGGATGAGCTCACGCTTGACTATCACGAGACATCCTTCGAAGGGCTGCTGATGCAGCTACGTGCCTTCGGTGGTGTTATGTGGCGTTCAGAGGTGGACGATGCTTGGCTCAAGGATTTCGCACTGACGGTTACTGGCCGGGAAGATTTGCGCTCAAGGGATGCACTCTTGGCCGCGACCATCTACATAGCGGCCTCCTTGTCACGTTACCGTTTCAGTGAGGATCTCTACCCTGAGGTTTGCCTTGAAGCGGTGCAAGGCCTCAGAAGTTCAGAATCACCCTACTCCCTCTGCCTTGAAGCATTTGCGCTGAGTCAAAAGGCCCGATTCAAAGAGCTCCACACTTCCGCCTTGGTAGATCTTGTCAGCAGACTAGACCCTCCGAAATGTCCTGTACTGGGATTCGGCTTTGTCGCAGCGGTGCGCGTTAATAATCCAGTGGCGGCGCGAGCCTTCGTCGCTGAGCTGTGTCGGCGCTTTCCGAACCACCCATATCTTAGCAATACAGTTGCTATTGCCTCTGTTCAAGCGCGTGATCCAAGCATCTTGGATGAGGCACCTGAACCAATTCGTTCAACCGCCCGCCTCCATCCCGAGGTCCAGCTCATCACCGCGCTGGCCGATAAGAAGCCTGAAACAGTTGAGAAAGCTTTGCATGCTTTCTGGTCAACTCCTAATGACCAGACTCTTCACTATCAGCAGCACATTAACGAGCCCTTTTTTCAAATCACTTGTAGGACCTGGGACGAAGGAACGTGGAGCACCAGTCCGTATTTCATAGGTGAACTGGCAGCAAAACTGGTACAGGTACTCCCTGCCGGCGCATCAAGGGATCGCGTGCTCATGGAGTTGGAGGTAGAGATGGCAACGGAACCCGAACAGGCCATACTGCGTCCATTTGTAGTGGATCTGTTCAACAGACAGCCAACAGCAGAGGTCGCGAACCTTTTTCCGGATTCGATTCCATTCGATGGCGTAGCAGTTGATTCGATGGCTAGGTTCATCTTTGAGCAGGCCATGGAGGATGATCCATATTGCTCAAGCCTAGACCCTGAGTTCGAACCAGATGTTCAGATCCTAATCGACCGTGGGGTGCCTGAGCACCTTATGAAATTGGTTCGACAGGTGCCCGATGACAAGCAGGCTGCTTGCGTACGGACCTTAACGGAATGGGGCCTGTTCAAGGCACCTGAACATCTGGTCACATTCGCTTTCGAACACAATTTGCGCGGCCGGGGCCTATCCCCAGAACTACAAGCCAATGTGGCAGCAATACGCCAAGCCATCCAAATCTCGACACCAGACCAGATGGTTTACTTACAAGCCATCCTTGATGGACTATCAATCGAGGTCCAGCGGTCGACCACAGTAGCGGCCCAGGAAAGAACAGTCCTAGAGGCGGCCAATGAGGTGCTGCACCTGAAAGACAGATCGCTCAACGATCTCGGTCAAAAAAGGGTGAAGGAACTTGTGAAACGCTACGGCGCGGCAAAGTTACTTCCAGGTCTGAGTGAAATAACCAAGCAACCACAGGCGATCGCTGAAGGGCAGCTCATCGACGCACTCTCCAAGCATATGGTCGTCAAGCAGGGCAGCCTTGCGGGTCGGCGCAGCTATCTGGCCGGGATCTTGCGCAAGCGCCTTGTCAACCTGAAAAGCACCTGGCTCGATCTGCAGGTCTCGGAATGCCTGAATAGAGGCATCGATGTCGAGCAAATGATCGAGCTCTCTAAGACGGTCACCACATGGGATGAATGGACAGCTGGCTTGGTCCGCCTTGCGCCGTATTGAAGTTTCAGACGACGCGGTAGCCTGGGCGGGATCTCAGGCTCACAGGCACCCCCTCCTCAGCATTATCCCTTTGATGCCGATAGCAACAAATGCCAAGGATTTTGTCACCGGCTAGACGGTGGTGCCCTCACACAACTAAAACAGGAGTTGAACCCCTCTACGGGGTCATCAGGTATCTATGGATCAGACTAGAAAAATCGCCAGCCCTACCAGCCCGGCTTGGACGCACGAAAACCCCTACCTTGATGTGCTCGCCCCTCGCTTCTTTGAGAATACAGACAGTTGTGACTGGGCCGACCTTCCTCGCCGGGTAGTTCGCATGTTCACCGATGTTGAGCGTCGGCACGCCTCTGACGCTGAGGCAATCGCCCTGGGTGAGAAACTCCACCAGCTTTTGAGCGACGGTGCGTTTCTGCCCAATTCACCAGTGATGATGAACAGTGAGCACCATAGCTCTGCAAATCTATTCGCCTGTCACGTATTGGCCCCACCGGTAGATGCCGAGGCCATGGCTGTTGCTGGTAAGATTCATGATGGTTGCGGAGGTATCGGATACGACCTGACATCGGTTGCCGACCCTGTGGCCATGACGCGGTTCATTGAAAACCAGACAGCGGCGCTGAATCCTAATCGCAAGCGCAAGGCACATAGCGCAGTCACACTCCACGTTGACCATCCGCTTGTCAGCCACTTCATCGACATGAGCAGTTCCTTGGAGATAACTCATACCAATGTCGAGTTGGATGGCGCATTTTTCGCGGCCCTGGATCAGCAACAGCCGAATGCGGTAGCCACCTGGCAATCCGTGTGCTCCTCGATCTACAACACTGGGCGGCCGGCAATTGCATTTGGCGAGCACAAGTCACTGCGATCACCCAATGGTGAACGCCTGATCCTGAACGTCTGCGGAGAGTCATTGCTGCGGGAAAACGAATCGTCGCTGATTGGCTCGTTAAACGCTTCTCGCTTTGTCACCCAAGGCGTATTCGATGCTGATCGGTTCAAGGCCGCGGTTGAAATGGGCGTGCGGTGCCTTGACAACCTCCACGACATTCAGGAACACGCTTCGGCGACCGTTAGTGAACGCTGCATGCAGAGCCGCAAGATCGGCCTCAGTATTATGGGCTTCGCCGATGCGCTCCTGATGATGGGAATACGGTATGGGAGTCAGGAATCGCTGGATTTCGCTGCCTCTATCATGGGCCTAGTGCAGGCTACCGCTAAGGCTACCAGCGAAGTATTGGCCTCTACCCGCGGTAGCTGTGACCCTTCCCTACTTCGAGCCGGCGAGCCGCTGCGCCGAAATGCTTCGCTGATGGCGATCGCTGCGAACGGGACCCTCAGCTTACTGGGTAACGTATCAGGCGGTATTGAACCCCTTTTCAGCTATGTATCCCGCCAGACCGTCGAAGGTCGTGTGATTAACCAAATTCAACCCACGCTCCGCCGACTACTACGCGAGCACAGCTTGTCTGAATCCATGATCGATGAAATTGCCATGTCTTTGATGAATGGGGCTCAGCCTGAGGATCTCAAGCTGATACCGAGCAAAATCAGCCAAGCGATGGTGCGCGCGCACGATCTGAGCCCGGCCGATCATATCCGTACCCAAGCCACCTTTCAGTCATTCATTGATGGAGGCATCTCAAAAACGATTAACCTGCCGGCCAGCAGTACGATAGATGACATCGCGTTGGCCATCCTTGAGGCCCGCGCCCGCGGCTGTGTGGGTATCTCGCTTTACAGAGACGGCAGTATCAGCGGGCAACCCTCCCAAATGGCTGGTGCGAAGCCTGAGGAGTCAGGGGAGGCTGCCGCTTGATGGATCCATTCTTTGTTTCTTTTGACGGTCCGAAGGCTACCGGCAAGACCACAGTTCTTAATGCGGTTGCCGAGCGATTACGCGCCTGCGGCAAGCACCAGGTAATCGAGCTGTGTGAAAAGGAACTCGATCCCTATCGACCCGAAACCTTGGAGATGATCAAGTCGCTTACGGCCAACCCGAGCACTGACTTGGAGCTTCGGGTTTGTGAGCGTCTTGCCGATGGCCGAGCCTGGATCTCGAGCAATGTAGTGTTGCAACAACCGAATAACGCGGTCGTCCTCATCGACCGTTGGTATCCGTCAGACGCTGCGTTTCGACGACTCGTTAATTTTCCGGACATTCTTAGGATGAACCTCGATCGCAGCGTGGTGACGCCTGACCTGCACGTGGGCGTTCTAGCCCCACCGAAAATATCATGGGAGCGGGCCGCCGGCCGCGCCAGGGGCCTAAGTAGTGTGGTAATCAAGAATTACAGCGAGCACGAAGCCTGCTCCGCGGCGTTCGAGCGTGCCGTAGAGGGGTATGGATGGTTTACCTGCCAAAACGTGGGCACCGTCGAAGCCTCGGCTGACCTAGTTGTCAGCGCGATAGCTGCTGGTAGATCGCGTTCCTAGCCTAATTAAAATTCAAGCTGCTGGAACCTACCAGCTGGAATGCCGGCGCTTTGCTGTGAATCGGCCCGAGTTTTCTAGACCCCCTTAAAGTCTCACGCGGCGCGGCGCGCCCACTCCGACGCCGTGATTGATGCCTGTATAGGCAACCCTCTCAGCGCCATTCAAGAAGCACGCTGATGTAACCGAGCTAACAAAGCTGTCTATTCGGCGCTTGCCGTGTCCTTCATTTCACTCGGTCGGGTGTTCGCTGTGAGAAAGTCGTCCTTCGCCGTCACGCTGCCAACAAAACCTCGTGCTTGCAATGCCTCCAGCAATCGTAGATTGGCTGCACTGGACGCTACCTCAATCTTTCTCACATTGGGCGCTAACCGGTCGAAACCTTCCGCTAGCAGCCCAAGCAGGGCTGTCACCTCTACCCACGTGCTGGACGCTAAACATTGGACGAGTATTTCCTGTCGCTGTTCTGACGACAGTCCATCCTCAGCCATGAGCTTTCTAAGTATGGGGGCAAACGAGGCGGGGAAACGCGACGTACCAGCGTTGAGCCAACTGCAGAGCCGGGCAATTTCCATGGTGGCTACGCTGGAGGTATCAAACGTTTCGAGCGGTACAGCAGTCCACATGTTGATTTTGTCATCTAGTGTCGGCACGCTGCTTTGACTGAGCCTGAGTACTGCCTCTATGGGCAATTGGGCGAAGTCAATTTGCTCCCGCGCTTGCCCCCAGTGAGCGAGGAGAAAAGGAACCTCCAGGTTTGTGTCGTATGCGCGGACACATTCTCGGATCTCGGCATTAAATGCCAAGAAATCAGCGCTCACCAGCATTGCCCAGCGCTCTGTCGGCAATTTGCCTAAGGCACCACTTAGGATCGCCGGGTTATCCAGGGTAAGCCCTGCGAACAGACCGACAAGGGTTTCGTTATCGACTTCTGATGAGCCCAGTAGATAACTCTGCAAATCTAAATGTCGAGCCTGATTGGTTGTCCATAAATATTGATTCAGCGGTTTTGTGTGGCGCTTGATGAAATCCGCGAAGGTATCCATGTCTGCCTGCTCTAAACCTTTCTCGGTAAGCGCCGGCAGCAATAAATTGTTGAAGTATGACCAGACGGCGTCAACCCCCATCAGCACTCGATCGGTTGACAGCACGTCCGCCCACAATAGTTGAGGTACATCCTCCAAACGCTCAACCTTGCAGGTTGTGCGCTCAAACAGCTGACGCATGCTGTTAATTTCCAGGGCATCGTCGAGTAATCGCAACAGCACTGAAAGTGATGCGGATGATTCGTCCAACTCGCCCACTTGACTCAACAGAACACTTGCCAGCGCGTCAGGCGATTCAAGCAACTGCTCATCAAGGCCCGTGATATTCAGCGCCTTTAGCCTGCGGTAACTGACGCTCGATCTATCGATAGCGGGTGTGCTCTGTAGGTCCGAAGTGGTTTTAGGGTCACCCTTCTGACAAATCAGTAAAAGCATGTGCAGGTTGAAGTTGATACAACGCCACTCGATCAATTGCTGCAGATCGCTCAGAGGCGTGGTGTCGCCCAAGCGACTGAACTGAATGGGCAAGGTCTTCAACCACCCCCAGCCTGCCATGCCCAATTCAAGTCGCGGCATCAAGCGCGAGCTATCCTCAAGCCCCTCAATGGCCTCACGAATTTCAGTGTTCGGCTGATCATCAAGCGTCTGCATTTGGTCGGAGGTCAACGCGTCGCAGATGGCGCTAACCAGATATTGTTTCGAGAGCACAGGCTCAAAGCGAGCGGCGTCCGTCAACAGCGCACGAAACAATCTGGGCTCAAGTAAAAATATAGTTTGAACAAAGCGATTCGAGCTTGGTCCCAGGATCAGCAGCTCGGCGGCCTCCGCCATCC
Source organism: Pseudomonas poae (assembly GCF_001439785.1). Lineage (GTDB taxonomy): Bacteria > Pseudomonadota > Gammaproteobacteria > Pseudomonadales > Pseudomonadaceae > Aquipseudomonas > Aquipseudomonas poae. The sequence goes on from NZ_JYLI01000020.1 coordinate 9,784, forward strand.
TATTCAGATCATCTTTGAATCCGCTCCCGAGAATGGTCGCGAGTAACTCGCGCTCGTGGTTCCCACCGGGCTCAGTGTACGAACAGCTAGCCAAGTAATCGATCAGCGTCGCGATGATGCCCCTTCCATCGCTAAGGTCGTCGACATCCAGTTTGTCCGCCACAGTCCTGGGCGCGCTGATGACTGTCGTAACATCAGGCGTGACGCCGCCGCGGAGCCCCAGAATCAGGTTTTTATCTTCCGCCGTGAGCGAACCTGGGTAAAAGTAACCGAAGTAATCCGGATAGTCGGTATCAAGGTAGCCATGGCGCATCAGGTAAATAACAATATCCAGGCCCGCCAGTTTTTGAAGGATCACTTCGCCATAGGCTTTTTTGGCCGCGCCACGAAAGGACAGGCGATTGATCCGGCCCGACTCCAGACGCTGCTCGGACATCTTTTTTTCAATGCTACCCTTCGTTGTTTGGAGCAACTCATAGCGCTTTTGGTACGTCGTTGCAGCCAGAAGCTCCTGCGGGTCGAGTGCCTTGGGTGACTGACTGTAAAGTCGTCCATATTCATCAACGGCGATCATGAACAACTGGGCACTTTGAGAAAAAACCGCGTCAAAGCCTTCGTCACTGACGAATTGACTCAACGTATATCGGTCAGCATTGCGCACCTGAATATGGGTGGCTCCAAAACTACCGGCTCTTTTCTGACACTCTAACCAAACGTATGCGCGAAGCTCAGCTGTACTAGCAGCCACCTCCTCCACCTTCTGCTCGCGCTTCTCTCGCAATGCCTGATAGACATTTTCGGCCCCTTGGTGCAGTTGGCTTCGCCACTCACGAAAACCATGAATGGTTTCGTAGATAGCGCCACAACGCTTTACCAAATCGGCATATTCATTCGGGTGCAAGTTGCGAATCACGATGATCGCAAACAGTTTATTGGGGTTAAGCTTTAAGCCCGAGCCAGCACTCAAGATGCTGGAGAACATGTCAAATTCATTGACGATATTTTTGATCAAACGCATGTCATCAATAAAATAACACGCGGTTTCAAGCAGATGAGGACTCAACCCAGCGTCTAACGACGCCCCGTTGAGTTTTCGCTGCCGCAGCAGTTCTATCATCTTCTCACGTGAGTTTTCCGAGTTGACCACCGGTATGACGGGAATAATCAGGTCAAAAAACTTGGTCTTCTCACCCACCGCGAACATCTCATCACGTAGCGCATACAAAAAATAAACGCGCCGCCGAATCTGCGGTGACTGTTTGATAATGAAATTGATCTCGCGCAAGCGCGTGAACACATCATGAATGCCGAAGCGGTCCAGGTCTTCGATCACCACCACGTTGATATCGCTGCGTTCAAAACAGTAAATAATCTCGTCAACATTTTTGTGCAACACCGAACCGTGATGTGTCGTTTCCAACTTCCCGCCCTTGATGGTGAGGCCGTCAATGCTGAACGAGGACAGCAACCTTAATCCAGAGAACACCAGGTACACGCCACCCACACCGAGCACGGTGACCGCCATCCCTTCCGGAAGCAGTGCAAGCCATCCAAGTAGCCACTCAGGGATTATGGTGAGTGTTTTCTCTGCCACGGGCAGGTACAGCCTTAGGGCACTCACCACCAACAGAACGAAGAACACAGTGTGAGCCCAAAGCGCAGACAGTGAGGCTTGAATGATGCGTTTCAAGCGGGTTTTGGGCAGTTGCTTTGATGGCACGGCATACAGCAACTGCTGAACGATGGCTTCCTCGATTCGCGTTGAGAGATCGGAGTCATTTGCAGGTGCCGCGGTTTGTTTTTCTGGCGGGAGTGGAGTGGGTTGATCATTAGCCGCGAGCGCCGAGGGGACTGTGGTGTCCACGCCCAGGTCCCGCTCCTTGCCAAAGGCGGCTAATGAAATAAACGCAAAGTTGAATTCCGGATGCCGATCCACAAATGTACGAATAACGCTGCTCTTGCCGGCACCGTATTCACCGGTGATCGCGATATTACGCACTTGGTCATTGCTCAGCGCACTCAACAGCTCACGCTCATAGCGACGCGACGAAGGTAGATCTAACAGAACAGGCGTCAACGGCTCAAAGACTGTAGTGCCACTCGGAACGCTCAAAAATTCCTGCGCCGCTTGCAGCGCCTTGCGCAACGCCGTGGTGTATCGTTTGTACTGTCGAATGACCAGCCGAATCACTGCAGTGCCGCGATCATGAATTGAATGAAAAAAAACCACTGCAGGCCTGAGCATCCTTGTCTCCTAACTGTCTATAAATTTTCCGAGGACGCCCCCCCGCAGCCGATGAGGACTGGCCTGCTTCCAGGATCCCGATGATAGCGCACCGCCATCGCCCTAAGCGATATGTCTAACCAAGACCACCTGTACGCGGGGTGCGGGGTGCGTTCGACGGCTTTTCGGTGATGGCCCTGTGCTATATTCGCGCCATCCATTTGGCGACGACATCAGCCGTTTCTCGCCGCATCAGGGAAGATGAGCAATGCAACGATTTGCCCGCAGTGAAATACCCCCACCTGTTTTCCGCGAAAACCAGTTCAAGGTGGCTCGAAAGGATCTGCTTGAACTCTTCACGCTCGACACACAGGAACGCTCACAAACCCGCATTTCCGGAGAAGAGCTAACTCTGAATCTTAGCCAGGTCGGCCCCATTCATGATGCGTTGGGGCACCTGTTTCAAGGCAAATGCGCATTTTGCGAAAGCCGGGATCTGACCGCCCCCTATCGATTTCGAGCGGCGTCATCCGTTACGTCTGTCATGGGAATAGTGGACTCTCACCTCTACTACGTCTGGCTCGCGAATGCCTGGGAAAATATCTACCCCATCTGCCTCAAGTGTATTCCGCGCCAGCCTGCGTTCTTTCCTGTCGACGGCAAACGTGTGCCGATTCCAAGCCTGGAGCAAATACGCCAGTATGCCGTAGAGGATCTCGGTTCTTGGCGCACCTCCGAGCCCCGCGAGAAGGCCATTTTGCTCGATCCGTGCCTTGACCGGAACTTTGAACGGCACCTGTTCCCCTCCATAGATGGCGAGCTGGTGCCACTGAGTGAAAGGGGTGATACCACAATCGCCAATTTCCGGCTGGACCGTCCCACCTTGAATAGTGCGCGAGCCGCCAAACTTCGCGAGTATCGTGAGGCTCTATTGGCGGCCGATCAAAACCGGGCGCATTTACGCTCCGATGATTTTCGATACTTGTTTGACTTCCTTGAACTTGAATATGGTGGTCTGTGGTACCTGCAATGCCGGCTCATTGCGCGGTACCTATCGCAGAGAGTTGGCATGGAAATGCCTACCGGCCGCTCCCGAGTAGCAAGGACACTGAAAACCCTGCTTTTTATGGGCGACTACAAGCAGGTGCATAAAGAATTAAAGCATTGGATCGAAGATACTGATTTCGGCCACCGTCCCATTGAAATCCCGCCCACGGATTATGGCGTCCTGCAGTCCGAGCCTGTCACCCAGAAGGCCGTCGTACCGCGGGTTTATCCTTCTTTGCACTCTATGCAGTTCGACCATTTCAAGGTCATCGAGCACCTCAAGCTGAAACTTGATACACCCACCGCCGAATCGCAGTTGAACAACGCAGCGTTGCAACCGGCACTGTTGATACTGGGTGAGAACGCCACCGGCAAAAGCTCGATTCTCGAAGCGATTGCGCTCGCGTTGAGCCCCCGTGAAACACGTAGAGCCTTGAACCTGACGCCAGGCTCACTCGTGCTCTCCCCAGCACAACTCGGTTCAAATGACGTGCCCACGCAGTTCTCGGCACGCGTACGACTCGGCTTTGACGAGGGGCGCGACAAAGTGTTGAGCATTGACAATGCCGCTTGTAAACAAATCGGGCCACGCCTTGTGCCGCCCGCGTTTGCTTACGGCGCTTTTCGCCAGTACCAGAAAAAAACACCGCCGGTTTTTGAGCCCGCTCACGGGATCGTCAACCTGTTCGAAACCGATCGCCTGCTGGCGAACCCTGAACAATGGTTGCTTGGACTCAAAGGCGAAGATTTCAATGACGTAGCACGCGCGTTGAAAATCATCATGTCCGTGGAAGGCGACATCAAAGTCATCGAACCAGCCCCCGACGGCAAATCCTGCTTGATCGTAACAGCGCCCGCCGGCGTTGTGACCAAGACACCGCTCAATGATGTGTCCTCAGGCTACGCGCGCAGCACCGTGCGCGTGGGCCTTGCGTACGACATCAAGGCGCTCGCGAATTTCGTTTTCATCGAAGGGCTTGAGAAGTGGCTCGACAGACTCTTCCGGCCGGCTTTCGAAAAATCTCGCGATACCGGAGAAGATTTTTTTGAGAAACTTCATTGAGAAAAATCCGTAAATCGTTGCTTTAGAACGACTCCTGAAATTTCCCAACAGTGCACCTAATCGCTACGTTTGCAGCGCGACGATGGCCTGACAGGGTTCAGTGAATGCGTTTTCCGTAACGTGCGCCCGAAATCAAAAGGCCATCATTTAGCCCGAATCATGACGCTCGGGAGATAGATTGGCAAGGGGAGCCGGAGCTATATCGTCGGCTAGGCTGCACACTTGAGCGGTATATTGATTGTGAGTTCGATGGTGAAGCGCACCTTGCCGGATCGTAGCCTGCCGAGTTTTCCCCCAAGCAGTTCAACACATTCATTGATCTCTGCGATCATTCGTAACAATCGGTTCTATGACAGAAGCGGCCCTGCTTCCGGCCATCCCGGCGCGGATGTCCACTGAAGACCACTTTGTGCCACCTCGGCAATATCAGAAATCGCCATTCCCGATCCCTTCTGTAAAGCGCTCGAGTGGGGGCAAAACTGGGGGCATAATTTAAGTTTTTAACGCTATAACTACCGCCCTAGAGCCAAGTCAAAATGTTTTTTGGGGACCCTGAGAGTCTCTAGGGGGCGTCGGGCAGGCTGTTCATTTGATCCTTTTTGCCATTCCACAAACCATGGAGCGCCATTCACTTCCATTGGATTGCTGCATTGGGGGCACATCTGAGGGCATGCATCGGATAGTTCGAAAAGGATGCGCCCCAGCCTAGTGCCCAACAGCCCCCCTTCTCGAAAAAAACACGTGTTGCTTTTCTAACGCGTTCGTTTTGGCGTGGGTTTCCGGCCTGATGATCGAGGATACGCCTGGTTGATTAAACACTTTACTCGCCATCGGGTTGGCCACGCCCCAATCACGAAACGAACGGTAAGCCAATACAACCTTCATGCCCCCGTCAATTCTGCACCAGGCGCTGGAGTTAACGCCGTTGACGGCATTATTAACTACATTTAAATATCTATCTAAACGCAGTTACTTTCGTCATGACTACAACGGAAATTCCGACCTGATTAAGGTGCCACCTTGGGTACGGTTGCTGGCGGTAATGGCGCCCCCATGGGCTTGGCAGATCGCACGGGCGATGGAGAGACCTAATCCGCTGCCGCCCGAGTAACGCGCCCTGGAACGCTCCGCACGCCAGAAGCGATCAAATACGCTGTCCAAGTGCTGCGCCTCGATACCGGGGCCGCGGTCCCCGATCTCAATCACCACCCGTTCTTCGACCTGCCGCGCCATGATGCTCAGCTCGCCGCCTCCTGCCGCGTAGCGCAGCAGGTTATCAATCAGGATATTCAGCACCTGGCCCAAGCGATCGCGATCGGCATGGATACGAAACCCATCGGCAATACTCACATGCGTACACACACAGGCGTCATCCAATTGCGGCTGGAACCAGGCCAGTCGTTCGCTCACAAGGGCCGCGAGGGGAAAGTCGCTGCGTTCCAGCACCAACCGCCCCGCCCTGGCCATCGACAACAGGTGCAAGTCATCCACCAACTTTCTAAGTTGATCAAGCTGACGCTTGACCATGCCCAACTGTGCTGCATCGCTGGGGAACACCTCATCGAGCATGCCCTGCACGCGTCCCATGGCGGCATTCAGGGGCGTGCGCAGTTCATGGGCGATGACCGCGCTTGACTCGCGAACATCCCGCTCGTAACGCTCCAGCCGCGTGGTCATGCTGTTGAAGTCGCTGATCAGGCGTCGCAGCTCGTCGGGCGTGTGTCGTTGAATGGGCAGGCGCGTGAAAAAGTTTCCACCGGCCACCTGCCGCGCTCCTTGGGCTATCGCCGAGAACTGGCTGGACAAGGGGCGCGAAAACCACAAGCCACAGACGATGATGATCGGGATGGCCGCCAACACCAGACAGGCCAGGATCAGCCAGTCGCGATTGGGGATATCCGGCCGGAAAAAATCCACCGGGTAGTATTCGGCTACCAGTTGGCGCAAGCGTGTCTCGTTGAGTTGCGGCTCGGCGCGCAGGTGCAGCAATTCCTCACGCGCTTGCGGCGGCAGGCGCTGCAAGAAATACCAGTCCGAAAGCTTGAAGTTGACCCACATGCACAGGGCAATTACCACCACGGCGCCGATCGCCAACAGGCTCATGCGCATACCGACCCAGCGCCACAGCGGTTTGTCGTTGACCCGAGATTTCTCAAACATGCGGCTTACCTGAACCGATAACCAATGGAGCGTACGGTCACCAGTACCCCGGCGATGCCATGGGTTTCCAGCTTGCGTCGCAGGTTGTGAACATGGGCGTCAACGACCCGGGCAAGGGCTTCGCTTTCCGGCAGGCAGATTTCCAGCAACTCATCCCGGGTGAACGCCTTGGACGGTGTCTTGAGCAACGTCACCAGCAGCTTGAATTCCGTCGGCGTCAGGTCCAACAACTGAGGTTGCGCACCGAGGTGCTCAATAGCCGCCGTGAAGGCAGTGAGGTCAACGCGCAGCTTTTCATGGCGCAGTAGCTGTTCAACCGGTTGGCTGCCCAGGGTACGTCGCAATACCGCATGCACCCGCGCCACCACCTCACGTGGGCTGTAGGGTTTGGCCACGTAGTCATCCGCGCGATAGCGCAAGGCGCCGAGTTTTTCCGGCTCATCGCCCATGGCCGTAACCATGATCACCGGCGTGTCGCTGCTGCGGCGCACGGCGCACAGCACCTCGGTGCCGCTCAGTCGCGGCAGCATCACGTCCAGCAGGATCAGGTCAGGCTGCCAGCTTTTGTGCAGATCCAGACCACGCTGGCCGTATTCGGCCAAGGCCACCTCAAAGCCGTCCCGGCGCAGATAGGCTTCGAGAATATTGGCGCTGTCGGCATCGTCTTCGACAATGAGGATACGTTTTCCTGACACAAAAAAGTCTCTTGATGAAACCTAAAAAGAAATGCCCCACCCAAACGAAGGAAACGGCAATTTAATTGCCTGATTCAAGGTGCGTTAGTCCGGCGCCTGCAGCGGTCGATCAGTTCTCCGGCAAGCTCAAGCGCCAGCCCTGCCCCTCCCGCTTTATCAAGCCTCGCTGCTCAAGTGATATCAGGTAGTTACGATGGCCTGTTTCGCTTTTGCGGTGAAACAACGGCAACACACGGGGCAAGATGCCTGGAGCCAGCATCGCCAGTCGCGCGGTCCAGGACTCGCTCGGCCTTACGAACATCTCGAGGCGGGGTTTGTCCAGCGCCTTGAGCACCGTTTGAGCAACGTCCTCGGGCATCTGCGGTGGGTCCAGAAACTGCATTTTGTTGCCGTCCTCAATCGCCTCGCGCATCAGCATCGGCGTTTCAGTAGCCGATGGGTTGACGATGGTGAACTTGACGCCAAGACGCTTGCCATCCAGCCCCAGGCACAGCATCGCTCCGCGCAGGCCAAACTTCGTCGCCGAATAAATACAGGTTTCCGGCATGGGGAATAATCCGCCCAGTGACACGATGGAAATTACCCGACCGTCAACCGCCTGCTGCAACAGCCCGAGAAACGCCTGAGTCAACGCAATCGGTACCAGCATGTTGAGCTGCACCTCATGGGCGATGGACTGCATCGAGCGCACTTCGAATGGCGTGTTGCTCAATATCCCAGCGTTATTGACCAACAGGTCCAGGCGTCCGAAGTCGTCACGCACATGGTTGAGCAGCCCTTCCAGTGCTTGGGCGTCCGTGAGATCGGCCTGGTAAGTCAGCGCCATGGGGCCTAATGCCCTGCTTGCCTGGGCCAGGCGCTCAGCGTCGATATCCACCAACAGGCACTTGATACCCCGCCCGATCAGCGCTGCGGCAATCGCACGGCCCAATCCACCCGCGCCGCCGGTGATCAGGGCGACCCAGCCGGTAAACATTCGATTACTCGCCATGGGCCCCGGCCTCCTGCAACACAGGCGTTGGTACACGCGTATCGACGACCCGTCGGGGGGCCAGTTTCAGTGCGTCGTAGGTATGATCACCCAAGGCTGGCCAATTCAGGTCGGCGCGCAGTTTCTCCAGGTAAGCAAGGAACGCGCGCGCATCCAGATACACCGCGTGGCGATCGGATTTTACGAACTGAATACCGCCGCTCAAGTCAGGCTCATCCCGCTGGATCAACTGGTCGAACTGCGACGCGGTTGCCGAGCCTTCCAGCTGGGCGCGAAAATACGCGGCCAGGGTCAGTGCCTGGGTATCAAAGGTTTTGAACGCGCTGGAATTCTGGTCGAGGTAGCCAATCGCACAGAGGTTGCGATGGGTACGGCTGAACATGGACAGGTACATCAACGGGCGTCCGTTCTTCCACTCGAAAAATGCCTCGGCGCATTCGGCGCCCCACTTGTAGCCGGTCGCGCAGAGCACCAGGTCGACCTGTTCACGGGCGCCATCCTCGAACACCACGAAGTCACCCTCAAAACGGTCAATGTTTTTGCGCACGGCAATATTGCCGTGCTGCAAATGGTGCAGCAGTTGCGAATTGATGATCGGGTGGGTTTCGAACAATGCATGATCCGGCTTGGGCAGGCCCCAGCGTGTCAAGTCGCCGACCAACAGCCGCAGCAGCCCTTTGAACACCGGCCGGGCCAACCACAACGGGAGATGCGGGCCCTCGTTGAACTTGTCGACTGGCATGCCGAACACATGCTTGGGAATAAAATAATAGCCGCGCCGCATACTGATGAAGGCCTGGTCAGCATGGGTCGCGGCCTCACAGGAAATATCAGCCCCCGAATTGCCCGCGCCAACCACCACCACCCTTTTGCCCTGGAACTCGCGTCCGGATTTGAACGTATTGGAGTGGCGAATTTCGCCATTGAACTCGCCCCGGAACGACGGCAGGCTCGGTTTCCAGTTTGTACCGGTGGCCAATATTATCCAGCGGTAGCGCTTTACAACGCCGTCGGAGAGCGTAACCAGCCAGCGGTTTTCCGAGTCCTTCTCGATCAGGCTGACTGACGTATTGAATTGAATTGCCTCGCGCAAGCCAAAGGCGTCGGCAAAGCTGCGCAGGTAATGCGCGATCTGTCGGTGCGAAGGGTAGTCCGGATAATCCCGTGGCATGGGGTATCCGACGAAGCCGGACAAGTCACGAGAAGAGATGAAGTGCGCCGACTCGTACATCGGCGTACCGCTGTTATGGATATCCCAGATGCCACCCACATCCGCGTGCCGCTCGAACTGATCGTAGGCGATGTTCTGCGCCTTCAACGCGCGCGCCGCACTCAACCCGCCCGCCCCCGAACCGATAATACAAACGTTGTCGCCTTGATCGATCACCTGGGCTTTACCGAGTGCACTCATGGCTGATTCCTTCATTTATTGTTAGATAGGCTTTGAACCTGGAATGTAAAGCACGCATGATCCAGGCACGGGCCTTTGGCGGACAGAAAGGGTTCTTTGCCGGACAGGCTACGGCCCGATACTCCCCTGTTCATAAACCACGAGTCTCGACCCATGCTTGAGCACGCCAGCGCCACTCAACACTGGACCCAGCAACCCCAGCACAATGAAGCCGTGGTGGTGTGCTGCGCCGGGCGTTCAAACGGTGGACGGGCACCTTGCCGAGCGAACAGCGCCAGCGCTGAGAATCATCCGGTCTTATGCAGCGACACGGCTGGCTCGCAAAGCCGGTCAGCCGTCTGCGCGCCTGGAAGCTCCTTTCGCAGCACCCACAACGTGAGCGACTTGGGCAGTACCCTGGCCAGGCGGATCACCCACCTCATCGGCCAGGGAAACAAGTAGTCCCAACGCTGACCGCGCATGGCGTACAGCATATGGTCGACCGCCTCGGTTTCGGAAATTTCCAGTGGCGCCGGCATGCCATCGCTGGCGGTTTGGGCGGTGGCGACAAACCCTGGGTAGAGCGAAAGAAACCGAATGCCACGGCCACCGAATTCGATGCGGCACGTATCGATCAACAAGCGCAGTGCGCCCTTGGCGGCGCAGTAGGGCCCCTGCAAGGTAACGCCGAGGAAACCTGCGAGGGAGTTGGTGTGCACCACAAAACCATGCCCCTGGCGGCTCATCTGCTCCAGGGCCGGGAACAGGTAGTTGACCACCACATCGTAGTTCGAGCGCATATACGCCGTGACGTCTGCGGCTTTCATCTCGCGCATATCCAGCGCAGGTGCTCCGCCGGCATTGAGCACGACCACGTCGAGGCGGCCATACAGCTCGACGATTTCATCCACCAGGCCGGCCGCCGCATGCTCATCCAGGGCATCTACCGCTGAGACATGGCATTTGCCGCCCTGGAGTGTGATTTCCAGTTGCAGGTCATTCAACAGCTCCTTGCGACGCGCCGTGGCCACCACCCAGGCCCCCTCCTGTGCCAGACGCACCGCCAGGCCCCGCCCCATGCCGGAGGACGCGCCTACCACCAGCACCACTTTGCGCGCAAAGCTGACGGGCTCACTCGCGGGGCACCGGCGTAGCAAACCGACCAGGGTCAGTGCAATCAGCGAGAATGTGGCACTGACCAGCAACACATACTCGGCGTTCTCCCCAACCACCCACTGCGACGCCATCAAGGGGCCGAACGCGCACCCTAACAATTGCATACCGGGCACCAGTGCCGCGATTCGCCCAGAGGGGTCAAGCTGCAGCGCAATACGCACCTGAAACGGCGTCAGCATAAGCCAGACCAAGCCAAACGCGCCGCACAACAGCAGGAATACCCTAACGCCCAGATCAGCCGAAAAATACATCCCCAGCGCGATGCCGCCCAACAGCAATGCGGCGACCGCCAACATTGAATAGTCCGAGACTCGGCGCACCAGGATAATCCCCAAGCACCCGCCCAGCACCTGCATCAGTAACGTGCCAGAAACGAGCAATTGTGCGCTTTGCGCATCCAGTCCCACGTATTTACTCAGCGGCTCAAGGTAAGCCCAAAGCCCACCGATGGCGCTGAGCTGCATAAAGGCCAGCCCCAGCAATAGCAGGTGATTCAAGCCCCAACCGAACCCAGCCGTAGTCGTTGTTGCCTGCTGATTGGCCAGCCGAACGGGTTGCCAGCGGACCAACAGCAACGAAGCAGCCGTGAGGGCTCCTAGAAACACGAAACCGTAAGACGATGTGCTCTTTATGGGCAGTACCCAGTACGCCAACATGGCGGCTACCGCTGCCTGGCCCAGTGTCTGCACCACCATGAACACGCCCGCCAGACGATCAGGCGCGGGTCCCTGGACAATCAGGTTGACGGTGCCCCATAACAACAGGCCTTCGGCCAATCCGGCCAGGGCCCGCGTCAGCGCAAGGGCGCCATCGCCAGTGGTATTGGCCGTGATCAGGTCCATCCCCGATGCTGCCAGGATGGCGACGACCGTGAGCACCCGCAGACTGAACACCGAACGCAGCAAATCGCCCAGTACTACGCCCAGTCCCAACGACAGAATTTCACCCATGGCGACCAAGCCGACGCCCTCAAGTGACAGGCGGTTTTGCGCCAGCAACTCTCCCAGCAACAAGGGTTGCAGCCCCACCATCAGCACGGCGATCGAGCCCAGCGCCAAGGCGACACTCAGGTGTTTACGGGAAACAGCGGACGACATGTGCATGGCGTTACACCTCTTGAAGGGTTTTCAGTAACCACGGTTCTCGGGCGGAATCTCGCCTCGGGCAAAACATTGCGTCGCACGTTTTTCATCTTTCATCAGTCGGCCGTTGGCGACGAGCACCACCCACCAGGGCAACAGTGTCATCTTGGCCCCAGACGCTTTAGCGAGGGTGAAGGCCTTCGCGCACTTTTCAAACAGCTGAGCATTCATCGCCATCCGGGTACCGGTGGTGCCCAGGGTCGCGGGCACGCCCTTGATCAACACGGCATTGCCACCCCGCTGCAAGGCGCCGGGAATGTCGTGGACTGACGCCGCCGGCGCCCCCATGTGGCCAATATGCCGTGCCTGCTCATCAAACAGAATGGGCATGACCCCGCCAAAGTCTGCCAAGCGCTGGGCGAAGTCCCCTCCGCCCAGCAAAATGGCGCCGACGTCACTGCGGGTACGGTAGATCGCCTGGTGGGTCTGGCTGTCACCCGGTACCTGCACCGGCCAATCGAAGTGAGTGGGGGCCAAGTCATCCAACTGGCCCCACCACATGCTTTGCTCGCCCGGTACGCGCAAGGAAAAACTGCTCCCTTCCTGCACCAGACCCACCAGCCGTTGCCGGATTTCCAGCCATTGTTGCCGCAGTACATCCTGCATCACGCTCACCTCACACCAGTTGAAAAACGGCGTCGAATCGCTCGAGCGCGTCGTCGATGACGTCGTCGGTATCAGCCAGGCTGGTATAGATCCGACTGCCGGCCAGCGTGATCAGCCCGTGGGCTGTATAAGCTGCCCCCATTTCTTCCATCATGTGCTTGCGCGACTTGGCTTCGTTTCGTGCACGCAGCAACTTGAGCGGATTGCTGGTATCGAGCAACAACACGCCTGAGGTTTGCAGGTGCACGATCGAGCCCATGTTATAGGCCACATACGGTAAGCCACGGCGGTTGATGATTTCGTCCAGCCCCTTGCGCATACGGTCACCCGCGCGTCCCGCCAACGCCGGCGCATTCAGTTTGCGCGCCTCGATCAAGGCGTAGTAACCCGCGACGCAGGACAACGGATTGGCCGACAACGTGCCACCGACAAACGCGCGCCGGGCACTGGTGCCGATGCCGCCGGCGAGCAATTGCATCACATCCCTGCGCCCACCGATCGCACCCGCCATCGGGTAGCCGCCGGTCAAGCATTTGCCCAATACGGTGATGTCCGGCATCACGTTGAAATACCCTTGTGCGCCGCCCAAGCCGGCGCGGAAGCCGGTGACCACTTCATCGAAAATCAACAGGGTATCGAACTCGTCACACAGTTTGCGCAGTTGGCGGTTGAAGTCCGGGTGCACCGGCCGCGTGCCGCTTTCCGGGCCAAAAGGCTCCACCATGATCGCCGCCGTGCCGCCGCGCAGGCGGTTGATTTGCAAGCGCCGACGCAACGCGTCCAGGTTATTCGGCGGGCTTTCCTGGGTGTTAGCCGTGGCGCCGCGCGGAATGCCAACGGCCTCCATGCGGCCGGTGCCCGGCAACCGCATGCCGTACACCAACTGGTCACTCCAACCGTGATACGCCCCGCCGATCTTGATCACCCATTTCTTGCGGGTATAGGCCCGCGCCAGGCGCACCGCCGCCATGACCGCTTCGGTACCCGAGCCCAGTAGGCGCACCATGTCGACGCCGGGCATCACTTCGCAGACCAACTGCGCCAGCTTCACCTCGTATTCATGCAGCAGGCCAGTGACCGGACCGCAGTCGTCGAGGACCCGGTTGACCTGCTCACGAATCGCCGGATGGCTGGAACCCAGCAAAGTCGGCCCGCCGGCCTGTAGAAAATCGATATAGCGGTTGCCGTCCACATCGGTCAGATGCGCGCCCTTGGCCTGAGCGATGGCGAGTGCAAACGGGTGATTGAACGCAAGGTTATGCTGAACGCCCCCTGGTATGAATTTCTTGGCCTCCTCAGCAAGCCGCCTCGAACCCTGGCAGCGCTCGTCGAAGTAACCCATGACTTTGTTCAGCGCCTCACGCTTCAAGGGGCGAATCGGCTGCTTGACCAGCGCATCGAAACGCCGATACAGCGAGTCGACATCCGGCCATTGCGAAACCGCTGAATCTGCCGCTGCAGGCAATGTGATGGGATCAAGAGGTTTGTTCATGATGGGGTCTCGGAAGAAGAATGGGCTTCGGCAGCGCCGGAACGCACGAGGGCGTCGACCAGGCGTGCCACGGCGGCAGGTGACTGTGATTTATGCGGGGACTGTTCAGTGATTTGGCGTAACAGGTAGTCACGGCAAAAGGTCTCGAGGTCCTCAAGGCGCGACAGGGTTGTCTCGACATCCGGGCCACAGCACAACACCCCGTGGTTGCGCATCAGGTACGCGTTGTAATCCCAACGAATGGCCCGGCCGAACTTGCCGGCCAGCCAGTTGGAGCCTGAAGGCGCGTACCCGACCAGGGGAATGTGTTTACCCAGGGAATGCCACAGTTCAGGGTTAGGCACATCCATCGGTTCGCCGAGCAAGGTGCAAGCACTGGCTACGGGCTGATGCGTGTGAATGCTGCACTGTACGTCCGGGCGTGCCCGCAGGATTTTTGCATGCAGCCCGCTTTCCACCGTGGGGGCACGTTCACCGGAGAGCTGCGCCAGATCCTTAAGACGCAGCACGCAGACATCCTCGGGGCGCATGGTGAAATAGTCCGTGGCCGACGGCGTGACCGCGATGTGCTGCGCATCGATGCGCAACGCGAGATTGCCGCCCGTGGCCGCAAAAAATCCGCGGTGACACAAATGCTGCGAGAGCTCGACAATTTGTTCTTGCACATGACTCATGATGCAGTCTCCTGTGGAGGGTTCAGGCGTCGGTAAAGGGGCGCGAGGCGTTTGCGAACCTCCTGGAAGGTGGCGAATTGATCGTCGTACAGCGCGCGAGTCACGCGGGACGGTTCAAACAGGCGGTGTGGGCGTTTGAGGCTGGATAGGTCGTGGAACTGCAGCTTGCCCAACGCCACCGCCGCAATGAACGCCGCCCCGCGTGCATTGGTCTGGATGGCGTTCTGCGGCTGCTGGATAACGCGCCCACAGACGTCAGCCATGATCTGGCACCACACATCCGATTGGGCACCGCCACCGGTGGCCACGATCACATCGCTGGGCTGGCCGAGAAAACGCGCGAACGGCTCGAACATCCAGCGCGTATTGAGGGCCACGCCCTCCATGAAGGCGCGAATGATGTCCTCCCGCGAGTGCTCCAGCTTCAGATTGAACAGACCGGCGCGCAGGCTTGGATCACTGATTGGTGAGCGCTCGCCACACAGCCAGGGTGTGTAGATCAATCCTCTCGACCCCGGTGGCACGCGTGCTGCGATCCGGTCAAGCAAGGCATAGACGTCCGGCTGCTGTTCATCACTGAGCAGCTCATCTGGGTGGTACAGCACCTTGTCGCGCAAGAATGAAAGGTTTGCGCCCGCCGCCGACTGCATGGCCATCGCCAGGTAACGACCGTTGACGGCACTGGGTACCGCAGCTATGTGGTGACGCACGCTGGTTTTCTTGAAAGGAACGTGAGCCCCCACCCACGACGAGGTGCCCAAATAGAGGTGCGGAGCAAAATCGCTGACGCTGGCGCCGACGGCCACCGCCGAGGTGTCGACGGCACCGGCCACCACTTGCGTAGTGCGCGCCAGTCCGAGAGTCTCGGCAAGCTCCGGGCGCAGCGTGCCGATAACATCGGTGGAGCGGACAAGCTCAGGCAGTTTGCCGGCCTCTATTCCCAGTGCCTTGACCAGCCCGTCGTCGTAGCGGATGCGGTGAGGGTCGCGGTTATCGGTGATCCATGCGGTCAACATCGAGTCGCTGGTGGCGCAATAGCGACCCGACAGGCGCAGGTTCATGTAGTCGAGCACGTTGAGAAACTTGTGGGTTCGCTCATAGCGCTGTGGCTCATGATCGAGGATGTAAGCCATGTGCCCGGCCGAATCCATGCCGGACAACGAGGCCACGCCACCGGTCAGGCGCAGTGAACGCCAGAGCTTGAGTGGCCCGTACCCGGCCAGGCTGAACCGTCCTCCTCCCATGCGTTTTTTTACGGCGCCGGCCCCCCGCTTATCCAACCACAACATTGCACGCCCAAGGGCCACGCCGTCCTGATCCACGCACACCGTGCCTTCGCTCTGTGTCGAACAACACACGGCGATCACCTGGCGCCGCTTGACGGGATCGGCGCTCAACAGTTCGTTGGCGCCGAGCAGGAAAGCATTCCACCAATCCTGCGGTTCCTGTTCGACGCTCAACCCGCTCACATGCAACGGCACACTGTGAAACGCCCACGCCCGGATATCGCCTTCCAGTGAAACCAGGGCGCACTTGCAACCGGAGGTGCCGAGGTCCACAGCGAGGACGAGTTGCTCCAGACCGGTGGCCGCCTGAGGCGTCCGGGATAAGAAAAGCGAAGTCATAGAGGTTTACTCAGAAAGTGCGCGAAATCGACGCGACCCAACGGTTGTCATCCGTGGAACGCACATGCCCGTCATCCTCGACCATGTACAGTTCCCGCGCCTTGGTCTTGACCGCTATCCAGTCGATGCCCCAGTCGAGACCCAACCAGCGGTGGCTCAGGCCGATGTCATAGTCGGTCGCATCCGCCTCGGAAAAATTGACGAATTGCTGGTAACCAGCGTGCAGCTTCAGCGTGGTGTTCATCCCCAGCGCATATTTGTAGTCCAGGTCATAGAGCATGCTGCCACGGGAGTTACGGTCGCCCTTGGCGTAGCATTCCAGGCCCTTGGTGGGGTCGTCGCGAAACTGCAACTGGGCTCCGCACACGCCGCCGGTGTTGGCTCCACGGTAGGTTTTGGACAGCACCCGAGCGACTCGACCTTCCAACGCGCCGTAGCCAACTTCCAACACTGCAAACTGGCTGTTGTAGTTGGTCGTGCGCTCATCGGTGGGAGTGAAGGTTTCAAAGTCAAATTTGTTCGGCGCCTTGAACTGCGCGCCAGGGAACATTTCCGCGGCCAGGCCCAAGCCGTAATGCCACGCTTCCGGATCGCCGAACCGATAACCGCCCGCCAGTAAAACGCCCACTCCGTCGCCATCAATGAATTGTTTTTTGCTGACCGTGGTGAACTCGGCAAGCGCGACCAGACCACTTTCATGGGCAAACTGAACGGTGACGCGGGCGCCGGGATGGTTCAACGAATCCGAAACGCCCCGGGTCCTGACATCGGATACAGCCTTGGCTGTGACATCAATGGCATAGCTGGCCATTTCGTCGGCGAATGCCAGGGACGGGCTGACGATAGGCCACAGCAAAGCAGCCATCAGACAATGGTGTGTCGTTGCACGCATGGTGCTCTCCTACAAGAAAGGTCGGATTTACAAAGTGCAAACCGGTGCAGGAGGCAGTGAGGCAACACGTTCGAATTGCTCTGTCTTGCCGAGTATCTCGGTACCGACAAAAGCCCGGACATTGAGGATCCCCTCTTTGACCCGAACGACGCCTTTGTATTTTTTATGATCGCGGGGATCAAACACCCAACCATCGCGCCATGCGTCCTGGTCGAAACGATCCAGTTGCATTATCTGTACGCCGCAATCGCTGGTGGTGGAGGCCATGTCCTTGACCCAGACCACCTTTCCACACAGCGCGCCGGGTTTATCGATGCAATCGTCGACTTTGACCACCGCATCCTTTTCCGAGGTAAGCCATAGACCTTTGGCTTCCTGTGGACCCGCAGCCGCATAACCGATGGAAGAGCACGCCAGTGCCAGTGAAAGGAACAGCCATTGCCGAGCGTTCATAGTCATCACCTGTATTTTTTGTTTTAAGAGACCGTCACACTAGCGACGCATCGGTTATGATAGTCATCGCTACACGATAGTTATAACTACCATTTTCTAGCTCAGCAACATTTTTTTTCATTTTGATAAGCTGATTCTTCAACCTTTCTTTGCTAGGTGCCTATGGCCAAGCCCAACACTGCCAGCGCCCGCGCCGTTACCGCCGGGAAAATCCAAGACCAAAAGAAATCGCCTGCGCAACAGCGCAGCACCGAGACCTACGAGCGGATCCTGGTCGCGACCGCACAGACCCTGTGTGATGTGGGAATCGAACGTCTGTCCACCAACCTGGTTTGCGAATGTGCAGGGCTCACGCCGCCAGCGCTGTACCGCTACTTTCCGAACAAATACGCGCTACTGAGCGTGCTGGGTGAGCGTCTGCTGGAAAAACAGAACGGCCTGATCGACCACTGGATTACCCCGCAATTGTTGTCCGGCCCGCCCGAGGATCTGGAATCGGCGCTCGCCGAACTGATCCTGGAAACCTACCGGGTCACCGATGCCACCTTGGGCGGCATGTGGATTCTCAAGGGGCTGCGCGCGGTACCGGCGCTGGAGCATGTGAGGATCGACTCCCACCGGCTGGTCTCAAGCGCACAGGCAGAAATCCTCGCGCAGGTGTTCCCGCAGGCAGATCCACAGCAACTCGCCACCGCCGCCAGGGTGGCGGTAGAGATGATCCACGCAACGATCGAGTTGTTGTTTGATGAGTCCCTGGACCCCAAGAGCGTGTGTGCCATGGTTGCCTCGATGATTATCAGTCATCTGGATCGGTTGACCCCGGCTCCAAACGTGTAAAGAGAGAGGAGCGAACATGGCCGGTGCGGACCCGTTGCCCGGCCGGATCGCACCTTCAACAGCAGCCCTGTGCCCTTTACCCTCCCGGCAGCGAGACCACGCGTCACCTCACTTACCGCTGAACTCATTGGGTCCTTCATGCGCCGTGTCGAAAATCCCCCGCCGCCCCCTGTTCGCAATTACGCCCATTACCATCAGGCGCTGGCTGGGGTGCAGCTAGGCCTGGGTTACACCTTGGCGCTGGAGGTGCCGATCGAATTACCGCCGGTGGGTATCATTTTGCTGCGTAACGGGCCGAGACCCCCCGCTGCAAGCACCCTCATCAAGGCGCTACACGAAGAGACGCTGGACATTGGAGGGCAGACCGCGCCCGAGTAAATGCTCAGGCGACGGTTGCAGTGACCAGGCGAGAATCCGGATTACACGCTGTCCCCGGCTTCAGACCGCAGCAGCAATGGCCTTGCCCAGCGATTCGGTGTTGCCGGTGCCACCGATGTCGGCGGTCAAGGGCGCATGCTCCGGGCCCATCGCAAGCACGGTTTCGATCGCTGTCAGCACGGCGGCGCCGGCTTCGGGATGGCCCAGGTGTTCGAGCATCATCGCGCCGCACCAGATCTGCCCGATCGGATTGGCGATGCCTTTGCCTGCGATGTCGGGCGCTGAACCATGCACTGGCTCGAACAGGCTCGGGAAGTTGCGCTCCGGGTTGATGTTGGCCGAGGGGGCGATGCCGATGGTGCCGGTGCAGGCCGGGCCCAGGTCGGAAAGGATGTCGCCGAACAGGTTGCTGGCCACCACCACGTCGAACCAGTCCGGGTGCAGGACGAAGTTCGCCGTAAGAATATCGATGTGGTACTTGTCGACGTTGACGTCCGGATATTTCTTGCCCATTTCCACGACGCGCTCATCCCAGTAAGGCATGGTGATCGCGATGCCGTTGGACTTGGTGGCCGAGGTCAGGTGCTTCTTCGGACGGCTTTGTGCCAGGTCGTAGGCGAACTTGAGGATACGGTCGACGCCGACGCGAGTCATCACGGTTTCCTGCAGCACGATTTCGCGATCGGTTCCAGGGAACATCTTGCCGCCGACACTGGAGTACTCGCCTTCGGTGTTCTCGCGCACCACCCAGAAATCGATGTCGCCGGGCTTGCGGTTCGCCAGTGGCGCCTTCACACCGGGCATGAGCCGGCAGGGCCGCAGGTTGACGTACTGGTCGAATTCACGGCGGAACTGCAGCAGCGAATCCCACAGGGAAATATGGTCAGGCACCACGTCCGGCCAGCCCACGGCACCGAAGTAGATCGCATCGTAGCCCTTGAGGGTGTCGAACCAATCGTCCGGCATCATCTTGCCGTGCGCCAGGTAATAATCGGCACTGGCGAAGTCGAACCAGTCCCATTGCAGCTCCAGGTTGAACCGGGCCGCTACAGCGTCGAGCACACGCACGCCTTCGGGCATCACTTCCTTGCCAATACCGTCGCCGGGGATCACTGCAATTTTGTACTGGGTTTTGCTCATGGATTCGACTCCAGGGTTGATGGGGGCAGGGTTCTCAGTGTATGCAGTGTGCTGGAATTAATAATTAGCCTTGATGGAAAGCCATTCTTAGTTTTCAGGAAAGAATCCATGAGCATGATCGATGACCTGAGCTTCTTTCAGCAGGTGGCTACGCGCACCAGCCTGACGCAAGTGGCACGCCATCTCGGGCTGTCGCTGCCTGCCGTGAGCAAGCGGCTGAGTCAACTCGAGTCCAGGCTTGGGGTGCAGTTGTTGCAGCGCACCACGCGTCGATTGTCGCTGACGCCCGAGGGCGTGCTGTATCTGGAGGGCAGTCGCCCGATTCTGCGCCAGCTCGAGGAACTGGAGAGCGCGCTCGGCAGCCGTCAGCCCACCTTGCAAGGCCGGTTGCGGATCAATGGCACGCTGGGTTTCGGGCGGCGACACCTCGCCGCCGTGGTCTCGAGCTTCGCCCGGCTGCACCCGGAACTTGAGATTTCTCTTGAGCTGACCAGCCAGCCCCTGAGCATGCTGGACGATCAATTCGATATCGGCGTGTGCATGGGCGAGCCACCGGACTCACGGTTGATTGGCATTCGTCTGCTGGAGAATCCACGCATTCTCTGCGCCTCTGCGGGCTACCTTGAAGGTATGCCTGAACTGACGCGTGTGGCGGATCTGGCACGGCATAACTGCATTGTTCTGCGGCAGTTTGGCAGCGACTACGCGATCTGGCGTTTCAGCAAGGATGGCCAGGAGTACTCGCACAAGGTCAGCGGGACGTTGTCGAGCAATGACGGCGAGGTCGCGTTAAGTCTGGCGCTGGACGGCCATGGATTGATTCTGCGGTCGCGCTGGAATGTTCAGCAGCATCTTGAAAGTGGCCGCCTGCAGGCGGTACTGACCGATCACCAGGCACCCCAGGCTGATATTTTTGCGGTGTATCAGCACCGACGGCATATCCCCCAGCGCATCTCGGTCTTCGCCCGTTACCTTGCCCAGGCGCTGGCGGAACGCTTGCCGTTCGCGGCCCTCAAGTGAGCAGCGAGAGGTGCGCCGTGCTGGCCAGTCAGGCCACTGACCTAGAGCGGTGCAGCAAAAAACGCCAGCACTTCTTCGAGCAGCAAATCAGGCACTTGCTCGGCGATGTAATGGCCGCAAGGTAGCGCCTTGCCGCGAACATCCAGGGCGACCTTGCGCCACTCTTCCAGCGGGTCGAAACAGCGTCCCACCGTACCCTCCTCGCCCCAGAGCACCAACAGCGGCAGCGTCAGATGATTACCCGCCGCGATATCGGCGCGATCGTGCTCCAGATCGATACCGGCCGACGCGCGATAATCCTCACAAATGCCCCGCGCACTGCCCGGACGTTGCAGGCAGCGCAGGTACTCGCCAAACGCTTCGTCGGTGAAGGGCTTGAGGCCGGCGCTACGGCTGCCCATCACACTGCGCAAATAGAGTTCAGGGTCTGCCTCGATGAGCCCCTCCGGCAATGGCGCTGGCCGAATGAGGAAGAACCAGTGCCAATAGGCGCGGGCGAAGGCTTCGTCCGTTTGCGCGTACATCGACAGGGTCGGCGCGATGTCCAGCAGCACCATCTGCTGCACCGCCTGCGGATGGTCGAGGACCAGGCGATGGGCCACGCGCGCACCGCGGTCATGGGCAAGGACCCTGAACTGCGCAAAGCCCAGCGATTTCATCAGCTCAACAGCATCGAGCGACATTTCACGCTTGCGATAACCTGCATGCTCGGCATCGGCAGGCGGCCTGTCACTGTCGCCATAGCCGCGCAGATCAGCGGCGACGACGGTAAAAACGCCCGCCAGCTGCGCAGCGACCTTGTGCCAGATCACGTGGGTCTGCGGATGGCCGTGCAACAGCAGCAGCGCGGGGCCACTGCCGCCAATGCGGTAACTGATGTTCACGCCGTTTACCTGGCGTTGTTCTTTCTGGAAACCGGCAAACATGATTCGACTCCTTAACGGTGAAGGCTCACTAAACAGCCGCAGAATAGCCCGGATTACGATGACAGTTCAGACACCAGACGACACCGGTAACAAGCAGTGCAATCGCCGCTATTTCATAGGCGTCGGGCAACCGCTGCTCCCATAGAAACCCAAAAACCAGCGCCGCTAACGTCTCAATCACGAGCACTTGTCCGCTGAGTGCCAACGGTAGGAGTCGGCTCGCCTGGTTCCAGCATGCGCCACCCACCACTGAAGACAAGATGGCTACGCCTCCTGCCACCAGCAAAAAATGCAGCCATTGGGCGCTGCCATGGGTTGCGGCCTGCAAGCCCAGCACAGGCGCCGCCACAAGCAGTGACTGAGCGCCCGTCATCACCCCTGTCAGCAGTGCCCAGTCATGGGAGGAGACGCTGGCTACCTGAACCAGCCGCCGAGCGTTGCTTACGGCATACCAACTCCACGTGACAAGAGCACCCACCGCGCATGAAATCCCGGCGATGGTCGCAAGCGTATCCAGCCTGTCGCCATTGATCAGGGCATGCCAACTGATGAGCATGACCCCTCCCACCGCGCAGCATAGCGAAGGGACGAGCTTGTACAACGAAACGGCGTTGGCGTCATGACGACCCGCCAGGGTGACGAACACCGGGATGAGTCCGACAATCAGCGACGTTGTGGCGATGCCAACCAACTGCACACCGGTGCCCACCAGTGTGTAGTAGATGAGGTTCCCTATCAGACTGAGCCAGAACAATGATTTCCAGTCAGCCACGGTCAGATTGGCGCAAACGCGCCGCCAGCGCGGCATCAGCAAAACCGCCGAGACCACGCCATAACAAAGAAATCTCAGAACTGCGAATTCCAGGCCGCTTAAACCGGGAGTCAGTTGGGGGCCAAGGAAGATCACGCCCCAACACAGTCCTGCGCACACGCCGTAAACAATGCCCTTGAGCAACGACCGATCAGCAAACATTTCACCCGTACTCCACAACGTAGTGGATGAAGTCTGCTGCAACTGATTCGGCAACTATTGTCGGTAGCTGTGAAGTCTTTTACCCAGGCTGTTTCTGCGCTTTACGATAAGCAGCCGGCGTTATGGCGGTTATTCGCTGCATGGCACGGGTCAGTGAGGCCTGATCGGAAAAACCTGCCCGCAAGGCAATCTCGGCTATGGGTAGCGAAGTTGCGCGCAACCATCGTTGAGCTTCCTGCAGGCGTAACTCAGTCAACCACGCTTGAGGGGTCATTTCGAACAATTGACGAAACCGCTGGTGCAGTTTACTCAGGCTCATATTGGCGACCTGAGCCATGCTTTCGTTACTCCAGTTCGCGCCAGGATTGGCCCGAAGACGGACGATCAATCGCTCCAGGGGATCGGAAACGCGAGGAGCACCAGCGCCAAGGGAAGAAAAAAGCAAAGGGCCCAGCTGTGAGGCCACGATGGACAGTTGCGCGTTCCCTATCAGCTCGGCGAACTCCATAAGCCGACGCGTTGCGGCGGGAATAGGCACGTATATTCTCTGAGCCAGACGCTCGATCTTTAGCGTTTCCAGGGTCGTCGGCGCACAGTCCAGAACCAGAAAGCGGTTATCGGCGTGCGTATGCTGCGAATGCACCGCGCCGGGTGTCACAAGTGCCGCCAGTGACTGATCGATGTAGCCACCGCGCCCCCCTACATCGATCTCCATTCGGCCACGAATCGGCAGCACCAATTGAGCATGCTCGTGATGGTGATGAGGGGCTTCCCGCTCGTAGCTGCGAACTTCAAGATTCAGAAACATTTGACGCTATCGCCCTTGTCGCAAGTTTTTTCATACACCATCGGTTGGCATTTACCTGACCCATTTACTGCCTAGCTACTAGGTGCTCAACTGCTCCTGGAGCCACGCCAGTAGCACTTGCACTTCAATCCGTTCATCCCCGCCATTTTCTTTATAAACAGAAATGGCATGGGGCAGAGGAACATATTCTGCACAAGGTCGCACCAAAGCGCCCTCCTCAATGAGCTTTCCGGCAGTTCGACGCCATCCCAATGCGATGCCATGTCCCGCGACTGCCGCCTGAAGCATCAGCGGGTAGCTATCGAACACCGTACCAGGCACATGATTCGCGATCGTCTTTCCAAACATCTTCAACCACTCTTCCCAGACCATAAAGTCAGGGGACGTAGAGCGATAGTGTAAGAGATTGTGCAGACAAAGTGCTTCAGGGCCAAGCAACTCGCCTGTGGCAAGGTAACTCGGACTGCATACGGGGAAGACTTCGTCAGCAGCCGTAAAGACCAGAGCATGTGGAACGCGGCGACAAAACGGCTGCCGATGGTGCTTTCCGGTCAGTTGATTTCACTGGAATCTTTGTTCGCCGCTGTCCTTGGTTTGCTCTTTATTGGGAGGTTCCCAACGCCCATAGAGGCGACAGGGCTTATTGCTGTGGTCATAGGGGCAGCAATAGCGGTTCGCGGCATTCTCGGCGCAAATGAAACTATTACCTGCTCAGTGGTCACTCGCTCCAACCAACCACGCCCTTGATTTCCAGGAAATCGTGAATGCCCCAGCCCGCGTACTCGCGGCCATTGCCGGATTGTTTGTAGCCACCAAACGGCGCGAACGTGTCCCAGCTTGGGTAGTTCAGGTACACCGAGCCGGCACGCATCTGTTTGGCCACGGCTCGGGCACGCTCGATATTACCGGACTGTACGTAGGCCGCCAGGCCGTACACGGTGTCGTTGGCCATTTCGATGGCCTGCGTTTCGCTGTCATAGGCAATGATCGACAGCACGGGACCGAAGATTTCTTCGCGGGCGATGGTCATCTGCGCCGTCACGTCGCCGAACACGGTGGGTCGCACGTAGTAGCCCTTGTCCAGGCCTTCGGGACGGCCCAGGCCGCCGCTCACCAAAGTGGCGCCCTCCTCGATACCAATGGCGATCAGGCTCTGAATCTTCGCGAACTGTGCGTCGCTGATCACCGGGCCGAGATTCGTGCCGGCATCCAGCGGGCTGCCGGTCACCAACTGCTCGGCGGTTGCCTTGGCAATTTCCAGGGCACGGGCAAGCTGCGCTCGCGGTACCAGCATGCGTGTCGGCGCATTGCAGGATTGCCCCGAGTTGGCAAAGCAGCGCTGCACACCCTTGGCCACCGCCACGTCAAAGTCTGCGTCTTCCAGCAGGATATTGGCCGATTTACCGCCCAACTCCTGAGCCACGCGTTTAACCGTGTCGGCCGCCGCCTTGGCGACCAGAATGCCTGCGCGGGTGGAGCCGGTGAACGAGACCATATCGACTTTCGGGTGGCTGGCCATATGTTGGCCTACATCCGCCCCGGTGCCGTTAAGCAGGTTGAACACCCCGGCCGGCACGCCCGCTTCATGCATGATCTCGGCGAAGATGATGCCGGTCAGTGGTGCGATTTCGCTGGGCTTTAGCACCACGGTACAACCGGCGGCAATGGCGGGTGCGACCTTGCAGACGATCTGGTTCAGGGGCCAGTTCCACGGCGTGATCAGGGCGCAGACGCCGATGGCTTCACGCATCACCTGAGTGATGCCGTGCGCTTCACTGAACTGAAATGTCTCCAGGGCACTGATGGTCGATTCCAGATGCGCCCGGCCACTCCAGACCTGCGAGTCACGGGCAAAATGCAGTGGCGCGCCCATCTCCTGGCTGACGGCCTTGGCCAGGTCTTCGTAGCGCAGGTTGTAGACCCGCAGGATTTCCTTGAGCAGTGCCAGCCGCTCGCTGACGGGGGTTACAGAGAACGCGGGAAAGGCCCTGGCAGCAGCGTCTACCGCGCTGTCCACGTCCGCCGCGTTGCCCACCGCGATACTGATGAAGGCTTGCTCCGTGGAAGGGTCGATCACCTCCAGCGTGTTGCCAGACTGGGTGTCGACCCACTGGCCATAAATGTAAAACTTGAGCGCATTGTTCATGGTTTATCTCTGGATAGTTCGGAAACGGGTGTCCTCAGCGGTCCGTTTCAAGACACGCTGACGGGCCAACACTCATGCGTGAGTAAGGTACCACCGCCAGTCCTGCTCTCCGACCTCGGCATTGAAGGTACGGAACTCGCGCCACTTGATCGCCAGGAACACCTTCATGAATTCAGCGCCCAGCGCCTCGCGTGCCCAGGTTGAACGCTCCAATGCCTGCAACGCGGTCAGCCAGTCGGTGGGTAGAAAATCGGTCGCCTGCTCGTAGCCATTGCCCACAATCGCCGCGCCGGGATCGCTCTGATGCGTGATGCCATGGTGAATGCCCGCCAGTAACGCGGCAGCGGCGAGATAGGGGTTGGCATCGGCGCCGCAAATGCGGTGTTCGATATGCCGACTGATCGCCGGGCCACCGGGTACGCGGAATGACACCGTACGATTGTTGACGCCCCAGCTTTTGGCCAGTGGCGCGTAACTGCCGGTCTGGAAGCGGCGATAGGAGTTGGCATGGGGGCAAAAGATCGCCAGCGCGTCGAACAAGGTTGCCATCATTCCGCCAATGGAGTGACGCAACAGCGGCGTGCCCTGTGGGTCTTCGCTCGCGTACAGGTTGTTGCCGTGCTCGTCGGCCAGGCTGACGTGCAGGTGCAGACCGCTGCCGGCCTGGTCGCTGAATGGCTTGGCCATGAAGCACGCTTGCAACCCGTGTTTGTTGGCCACACCTTTGACCAGGCGCTTGTAACGTACGCCTTCATCAATGGCCTGGAGTGCATCGAAACGATGCTCCAGCGTCAACTCGAGCTGGCCCGGCGCATACTCGGAGATCGCCGTGCGCACCGGCAAGCCCTGTAGCGCGCACGCTGCGTAGAGGTCATCCAGAAACGGTTGAACCTGTTCGAGTTCAAACACGCCATACACCTGCGGAGCAACCGGACGTACGCCATTGGTTTGCTGCGCCGGCTGCGGTCGACCGTTGACGTCGCGCTGTTGGTCCAGCAGGTAAAACTCCAACTCCACAGCCATGACCGGATGAAAGCCATCGGCTTTGAGCCGCTCGATGGTGTTCACCAACACATGACGCGGGTCCGCCGGTGCGGCGGGAAGACCTTGGGTCGGGTGCATGCTGACCTGCACTTGACCGGTGGGATGGGTGCGCCAGGGTTGCAGGGTCAGGCTTCCCGGCAAGGGGTAGCTCCAGCAATCAGCGTCAGCGACATCCCAGACCAGACCAGTGTCATCCACGTCCTCACCCTGCACGGTCAAGGCGAGAATGGAACTCGGCAGCGGCCGCCCATTGTCGTAGATCGCCAGCAGCTCATTACGATGCAACAGTTTGCCCCGTGGCACGCCATTCGCGTCGATCAGGAACAACTCGATGCTCTGCACTTCAGGGTGAGCGGCCAGATACTCCTCGGCCTCTTTTCTATCAGCAAATTGCATGGCAAACCTCTTGGCGCTCATTCAAGCGCCTTGGCAGTATTTGAAGAAAGTCGCGGCGTCACCGTTCACTTATGAGCAGGTGACCGAGTTCCCGGCAGGGCAAGCAGCGTGGTCAGCGCGTTATCCAGCTCGTCGATCAGCCTGTCGATATCCGCCTCACTGGTTTGCGGGCAGCACAGCGTCATGTTGTGAAACGGCGTGATCAGGATGCCGCGATTGATCAGGTAGAGGTGCAGCGCCATTTGAAGGCTGTCATGAAAAGCCGCCTCGGCTTGCGCACCGGTTCTGGGCGGCGTGGCACAGAATTGAAACTCACAACGAGCGCCCAACTCGGTAACCGACCAGTTCAGTTGATGGCGCTTGAACAATGCGCGAAACCCCTGCGCCAGTCGTGAGGCGACAGACAGCATGTGCTGGTAGGCCGCATCGGTCATGACCTCCTCAAGACTGGCGCGCATGCAACGCATCGCCAGCGCGTTGGCGGACAGCGTTGTGCCCATGCCGCTGTGCCCGTGGCCGCCGCCCTCTGCGCTCATCTGCACGTCGCGCATGGCCTGGGCAACGTCCTCCGTCACGCCGAACACAGCGCAAGGCACGCCCCCTGCGATGGGTTTACCCACCACGAAAAAATCGGGTTCCAACGCCCATTGGCGCGTGCATCCACCCAAGCCGGTGGAAATCGTGTGGGTCTCATCAATGACCAGCAGGCTGCCATAGTGACGGGTCAACTCTCGGCACTTTTGCATGAACCCAGGATCAGGCAGGACCATGCCGATGTTCGTCATCGCCGGCTCGCACATCAGCGCGCACACATCGCCCTGGGCCAACGCAGCTTCCAGTGCGGCGACATCGTTGAAGGGAATGGATCGACTGTATTGGCTCAAGTCGTAGGCCTGGCCCACAAGCCCTGGACGGTGCACTGTCTTGCCGTCGCGGTAGCGCACCATCACGTCATCCACGGTGCCGTGATAGCAGCCGTCGAACACCAGCAGGACATTGCGTTTGGTGATGGCACGCGCCCAGCGCAGCACGTAACGGTTGGCGTCAGTCGCATTGGCCGTCACCTGCCAGTAAGGCAAATCAAATCGCTGAGCCAGCAACTCGCCACAGACCACCGCGTCTTCGCCGGGCAGCATGGTGGTCAGGCCATTATTTGCCTGCTCGGCGATGGCACGGGCAACAGGATCAGGTGAATGACCAAACATCGTGCCGGTGTCACCCAGGCAAAAGTCAATGTATTCATGGTCATCAACATCGGTGAAGCGTGCGCCTTTGGCGCGCTGCACGAAGAGCGGCGAAGGCATCGACCAGTCGCTCATCCAGTGCATGGGCACACCGTTGAAGAGGTTCGCCCTGGCACGCTTGGCCAGCGCCATCGACGTTGGGTTGCTTTCTATGAAACGCTCACGCTCGCAGGCGGTAAACGCAGCAATCGCTGATTCACTAATTCCACTTTTCGACATGATCAAACACCCTGTGTTGATGACAAATATCGGTTAAACGTCGTGGCCGCTCGGACAGGAACACTCAACAGTCCTTTTTCCTGACCTCAGGCTCGCGCAGCCTTGTTCTCGATCAGGCAGTTGCCGCCGTCCACTACAATGACTTCACCGGTGATGTAACTGGATTCAGGCGACGCCAGAAATGCAACCGCCGCAGCCACTTCGCGAGGAGTGCCTGCCCGGCCCATCGGGGTGAAGCGCCCCGCCTCGGCTTCAACGGGTGAGGTTGACCCCGTCGTGATCCAGCCAGGCGCAATGCTGTTGACGGTGATCCCTTGCCTGGCAACTTCCAGTGCAAGCCCCATGCTCATGCCCACCATCGCGGCCTTGGCGGCGCTATAAGCCGCCTCGCCCGGATTGCTGCAGCGGGTGCCTGTGATGGAACTGATATTCACAATGCGCCCGTAATTTCGCGCCCTCATACCGGCCAGAACGGCTCGCGTCAGAAGAAAGGCCGTGGTCAGGTTTCTGCCCAGTGAAAGATTCCACTCCTGCAGTTCCATCGTTGCCAATTCCGAGAACATCTCGGGGCTTCCTTGCATGGCCATGCCGGCGTTGTTCACCAGAATATCGACCCGTCCCCAGACGGACTCCGCCCACAGGCTCAATTCGCGCACCTGACGTTCGTCAGTGAGGTCGGCTGGCCGGCCTTCAACGTCAAATCCCTCAAGACGTAACTCTTCAACCCGATCCGCAATGCGGTTGCTGCTGGCAGTGATGATCAACTTCGCCCCGGATGCACCTAGCCTGCGAGCAATAGCCATGCCGATCCCGGATTCACTCCCGGCACCACTGACGAGTGCAACATGCCCTCTCAATTGCGTATCCAACATGGGTGCCCCACGTATTTAGTTTGAAAGAGAGTAGAAACTAGGCGAATAAATCTGATACACAAAGACAATCATCATCAGAAAAACTGACAACCCCCATGGCGTTTACCAGTGAGTCACTTAAAATTTTCCTTTCGGTCATCGACAGCGGATCCTTTTCGGCGGCGGCGCGAAAATTGGGCCGGGTCCCCTCGGCCGTCAACATGGCGGTGTCGCAGCTTGAAGCAGAGCTGGATTTGTTGCTGTTTGACCGATCAACTCGCAAAGCCATTCCTACGGCCGCCGCCAAAGCACTTGAGCCCCAGGCACGACAAGTCGCGAGCCAGATAAACCTGCTGGATGCGCACGCCCTCCAGCTACATCAGGGGCTGGAGGAGCGCTTGGTCTTCGCGATGGCGCCGGAGTTGCAAACAGGCGTATGGAATCGTCCGCTGTCGATTATCGCCAGGGAGTTTCCCACGCTTGAAATCGAGATTCGCTCCGCGTCCCATCCGGAAGCAATGCGCATGCTCCATGAAGGGCGTGTGCAATTGGCGCTTGGATTTGAACGACCAGGGCTTGACGAGCGGGAAACATTTCTTGAAGCGGGAAGCCAGTTGTTGGTAGCGGTTGCTGCTCCAGATCACCCTGCGGCAGCCGGCAAGAAAAGCCCCTTAAGTGAGGAGCAACTGGTAAACGTTCGGCAGATCATCGTCGCCACAGGAGGACCTGCAGACTCTGATCCACGTGTTGTGCTGTCGCGGCGGATTTGGCACAGCGACAATTATCTGGCCACGCTGGACCTGGTGCAGCAAGGATTGGGTTGGGCCTATCTTCCAAAATCGCTGGTACATCCTCTCATCGCGTCAGGCGCATTGACGGAGGTGGTGTTTGACTACATGCCGAGTCAGATGCGGCTATGGGTCGATATCATCTGGGTAAAAAACCGGCCCCTGGGACTGGGCGCGCTTCGTTACCTGAGCCTGATACGCGAAATTACGGAGGGGGAGCCTCGTCGTATTTGATGAGTAAACGTGCACATTGAGGCTTGCATCGACGCCCACTCGCAGTAAAAACAGCCACCGCCGACTCACCCATTCCGCCTTTCGACATGATCATAATCCCTCGCCCAAGATAGGCCTCAATGGGCCACTGTCAGTTTCCAGCGGAAACGCCGCAATCAATCGCCATGTCCGCACCAGTGATGGATCGTGCACCGGGTTGGGATAGGAAAAACGCCAGCTCGGCAACTTCTTCCGGCTGGATAAATCGGGCGCGGGCACCTTGCGGGTACTTGTCCAACAGATCCTGATAGTAGGCCTGAGGGTTTCCCTGTCCATATTGAGTGGCTTGAAATTTGAGCATTGGGGTTTCGATATCACCTGGGGAAATAGCGTTGCAGCGCACGCCAAACGGTGCCAGGTCCAATGCCAGGGTTTTTGTCAGCAGAGTCACGCCGCCCTTGCTTGCGCAATAAGCTGCGGCGTTTCGATTGCCTTGCCGGCCAGCATCGCTTGAAATATTCAGGATCGAACCTTCGGATAATTTCAGATGGGGAATAGCGGCTGAGCACATGAAGAACGTAGCCTTTAGGTTCACGTCCAGAACGAGGTCGAAATCCTCTTCGGTAAACGCTTCAACCGGACCTTCGCGCCATACTCCCGCAGCGTTGATCAATACATCCAGCCGGCCCATCGCCATAACGGCTGCATTAACGGCCGCAGCACACACAGCGGGTTGACGAATATCACCGCAAAAAATGCCTGACACCCGATATACAACCTGTAGGTCTGCGAGCTTTTTCGCGTCCAGATCTGTTGCGAAAACCTTGAAGTGTTCATTTAAAAAACGCTCAACCAACGCGCGGCCAACACCACCTGCTGCGCCAGTGATAAGTACAGTTCGAGGGGCCATGGAACTTCCTGCCAAGATAGAGTTTAAGAACGTGTGGGATGCATCCAGACTTAAGGAGCCTTGTGCTCGACCAAGCAATTTCCACCCGATCCGGCTGACAATCGATACGTAACTCCGTCGATAGCTGGCTACACCCTATTCGCCAGGTTTGGTCGTGGTGGAGCTGGGAATTTAGGTGCTTTTATCTGATAAAAAAAAGACGATTAATATCAGAGAAATTGACAACGGCAGGGTATTTACCAGCGAGTTAATAAAGCGCCTCCTCTGATCATGGACGCTGGCTCTTTAGGACGCGTTGCACGAGCAAGGATGTCGAGCGTCAGATAGCAGATGGAACAGAGGCCTGGGTTGTGAGGTTCAATCCTTGCTTCAACGAGCGCCAACCCGTTGCAGCGAAGATCGAACAACTCATCAACCCCATCGTTATCAGCCACCTGGCTCAGCGCTTGTGTAGCCGCTCACCACACCGCGATATGCGAATCCGCCCGTGGCTCAGTACCCCCGCATAGAACACCGGTGACCGGGTCGCGCAGGATGATCTGCCCTCGCCCGTAGTCGGTGAGGTCGCTGTCGGTCTGCACCTTGTGCCCGCGCCGCGCCAGCGCATTGACCAGGTCGCGGGAGGCACCGTGTTCGATGCCGACCTTCATGTCGCCCAGCCATTGCCAGCGCGGTGCGTCCAATGCCGCCTGGGGGTTGAGGCCGAAGTCCACCAGGTTCATCACCATCTGCACATGGCCCTGGGGCTGCATGTAGCCGCCCATCACGCCGAACGGGCCAAGGGCCTCGCCGTTTTTGGTGAGGAAGCCCGGGATGATGGTGTGGAAGGTTTTCTTGCCCGGTGCCAGGCAGTTGGAATGCGTCGGGTCGAGGCTGAACTCCTGCCCGCGGTTCTGCAGGGCGATGCCACTGTCGGGCAGCACCACGCCGGAGCCGAAGCCGTGATAGTTGCTCTGGATAAACGACACCATGTTGCCTTCGGCGTCGGCGGTCGCCAGGTACACCGTGCCGCTGGCATGGGGGTCGCCGGGTTTGGGCGGCTGGGCCTGCTCGCCGATCTGGCCACGGCGACGGGTGCTGTAGTCGTCACTGAGCAGGTCGGCCACCGCCACGCGCATGTGCGCAGGGTCAGTGATGTAATGCAGGCCGTCGCTGTAGGCCAGCTTCATGGCTTCCAACTGGCGATGCCAGGTCTGCTGACTGTCGCGGTGATCGAAGCTGAAGCCTTCGAGGATCTTCAGCGCCATCAGTGCGACCAGGCCCTGGCCACTCGGCGGAATTTCCCATACGTCGACGCCACGGTAATTGACGTGGATCGGCTCCACCCACTGCGCGCGGTAATCCTGGAGGTCGCTGGCGCGCAGGTAGCCGCCGCTGGCGCGTGAATGCGCATCCAGGCGCTCGGCCAGAGCGCCGCGATACAGGCTTTCGCAGCCAGTGGCGGCGAGCTCTTCCAGGGTGCGGGCCTGGGCCGGGTTGCGGAAAATCTCGCCCGCCTGGGGCGCGCGCCCGTCGATCAGGAAGGTGTCGAACCAGGCTTGCAGCACGTCATCGCGCTGCGGGCCGAATTCGTTCAAGGCGATCTGCCATTGATGCGCAACCACCGGCGACAACGGGAAACCGTCGCGCGCCAGGCTGATGGCCGGCTGCAGCAAATCGGTGAACGGTAATTTACCGAAGCGTTTGGACAATTCGGCCCACGCCGACGGGCAACCGGGCACCGTCACCGGGGTCCAGCCGTACAGCGGCATCTGTTGATGCCCCGCCGCCTTGACCGCCTCGATACTCAAGGCGGCCGGCGCGTGGCCGTTGCCATTGAGGCCGTGCAACTGACCCTTGCACCACACCAGCGCAAAAGCGTCGCCGCCCAGGCCGCAACCGGTGGGTTCGACCACGGTCAGCGCGGCCGCGGTGGCGATGGCGGCATCGATGGCATTGCCGCCCTTTTGCATGACTTCGATGCCGGCCTGAGCGGCCAGTGGCTGGGAGGCGGCGACCATGCCGCGCTTGGCGAACACACTTTGGCGTTGCGACGGATAGGGGTATTCGTGAGCGGAAAATGTCAACATGGCAAAGGCTCTTCCAAAAAGGTCATAACACGCGACTGAGAAACGCCCGGGTTCGCGGATGGCTGGGATGGCTGAAAATCTGCTCCGGCGGCCCTTGTTCGATCAATTCGCCCTGATCGAGCACCACCACGCGGTCGGCCACTTCACGGGCAAAGCCCATTTCATGGGTGACCACCACCATGGTCATGCCCTCCTCCGCCAATTCCTTCATCACCTGCAGCACCTCGCCGACGGTTTCCGGGTCGAGGGCGCTCGTGGGTTCGTCGAACAGCATGGCTTGAGGCTTCATCGCCAGCGCACGGGCAATCGCCACCCGTTGCTGCTGGCCACCGGAGAGCATTGACGGGTAGTGGCCGGCCTTGTCCGCCAGGCCGACCCGCGCCAGCAAGCCTCGGGCCTGCTCCAGCGCCTGGGCACGCGGCACGCCGAGCACCTGGATCGGCGCTTCGATGATGTTCTCCAATGCGGTCATGTGCGGGAACAGGTTGAAGCGCTGGAACACCATGCCGATGTCGCGGCGCTGGCGGGCGATGTTGCGCTCCGAATCGCGCACCAGGCTGCCATCGGCGCGTTCGCGATAGCCCATGGCGCGGCCGTTGACGCGAATGCGCCCGCCCTGAATGTCTTCAAGCAGGTTGATGCAGCGGATAAAGGTGGTCTTGCCCGAGCCGGAGGCGCCGATCAGCACCACGACTTCGCCGCGTCGCACTTGCAGGGAGATGCCCTTGAGGATCTGCAACTCGCCGAACGACTTCTGAACATCCAGTGCCTCAATGATCAGCTCTTCACTTTGGTGCGCCATGGTTAACGTCCCCTCAGCAGTTTCAGGGTGCTGCGACCGAACATGCGGCTGGCGGCCGGAGGGGGCGCCGACGGTCGATCGGACTGGCCGAAGCGGTTTTCGAGCCAGCGCTGGAAAAAGCCCCACAGGGTGGTCAATGTCAGGAAGTAAATCGCGACGACCAGGTACAACTCGAATACGCGAAACGTCGCCGAGGTCACCATCTGCGTGCTGAGCAACAATTCCTGCACGCCGATCACACTGACCAGCGTGGTGTTCTTGAGCATCACGTTGAACTCATTGCCCAGTGGCGGCACGATCACCCGAAACGCCTGGGGCAGCACGATGCGGCGCATCAGCTTGCCGAACCCCATGCCCAGGGAGCGTCCGGCTTCGTACTGGCCCTTGTCCACCGCGCCGATGCCGGCGCGGATGATTTCGGCCATGTACGCGCCTTCATTCAGGCCCAGGGCGATGATCGCCGCCTGGATATTACCGGGGATGATCAGCCCGAACAGCTCGATGTCCTCGAAGCGGAAGATCCCACCCGCTGCCAGTGCGGTGTACAAAAACACGATCTGCACCAACAACGGCGTGCCGCGCATCAGCCATACGTAGAGGCGTACCGGCAGGTGCAGCAGCGGGTTCTTCGACAACCGTAACAAGGCCGCCGCCAGGCCCAGCGCACAGCCGAGCAGCATCGCCAGCACGCTGATCAGGCACGTCAACCACAGCCCGGTGAGGTAGACCCCACTGGGCTGCAGCAGGTATTGCCAGAACACATCCCAATTGAAATTCATCGATATGGCACCTCAGTCGAGTGTGTCGCTGCTGACATGCCATTTGTCGAGCAATTGCACATAGCTGCCGTCGCTGCGCATGTCGCTGATGATCTGCTGCACGGCGGCGGTCAGTTGCGGGTCGTCCTTGCGCATGCCCAGGCCGGTGAGGATTCGGCTGAAGGCCGGCACGCCTTCCTGGAACAGTTCCGGGGCCATCGCCGCGTAGTAACCGGCGGTTTCCACGGTGGTGCCATAGGCGTCGACCTGGCTGATGCGCAGCGCCTGGAAGGCATCGGTGTCGGTGTTGTAGACCACCAGTTTCATCGGTGGCTTGCCGGTCTTGGCCAGGCTTTCGTTCTGCGCGTCGAGCAGGGTCTTGATCGTGGAGCCGTTGAGCACGGCGACCTTGTGCCCGGACAGATCATCCAGGGTCTGGATGCCTTTGGGATTGCCCTTGGGGACCACCACCGACTGGCTGGAATACATGTAGTTGACGATGTCGATCACCTGGCGGCGCTCGGGTTTGTCGAACAACTGGTCGACGATCATGTCGCACTGCTGGGCAAGCAGCGCTGGCACCAGGCCGGAAAACGGAATGACCCGCCATTGCACGGTTTTATTGCCCAGGCGCTTGGCGATTTCCAGGCCCAGGTCGACGGTGAGCCCGCGTGGTTTCTGGGATTCGTCGAAGGACACCAGGGGCGGAGAATCCATGCCCGAGCAGTAGGTGAGTTTGTCGACGCTCTTCAAGCGCTCAGGCACCTGGGCTGCAGCGCAGGCCCACTGTGTGCAGAGCCCCAGGGTGACAGCCACCAGCAAGGCGCGGTGTTGTTTATGCATGACCAGACACTCCACTTCGTTGAAGAAAGGGGCAGGAAGCAACGTTTAAACGTGGGCGGGTTCGGACCCGCCTCTGTTATTTTTCCAATTGCAGAAATTGAATCAGCAGCGGCACGGTGCTTTCGATGTGTTCGCGCACCACGGCTTCGGCGAGGGCGGCGTCACCGACGCGAATCGCGTCAAGAATCACCGCGTGTTCCTGGCGCGCGCTGAGGGGTTTTTCGCTGTGATGCAGCCACAAGCGCATGGGCGCTTCCACCAGCGAATACAACGCCGAAATCTGCTTCATCAAGCGCGGCCGGCCGCTGAGCCCGCACAGGTATTCGTGAAAGGCACGGTGGCAACGTACCCACGCGGCGCTCTCATCGCGGTAGTCATCCATCTCGTCCAGCAGCCGCTCCAGCGCCGCCATCTGGCGCTCACCGATGCGGCTGACCGCGACGCGCACCGCCAGGCCCTCAAGAGCGCTGCGCATCTCGAACACCTCATGCAGCTCATTGATATCCAGGCCGCTGACGATGGCACCGCGATTGGGCCGCAGCGTCACCAGGCCCTGGGCATCCAGACGGCGGAATGCTTCGCGCACCGGCATGCGGCTCATGCCGATCTCGCCGGCGATATCCTCGGCAATCAGGCGATCACCTTTGCGTAAACGACCGCCGCAGATGGCGTCGAGAAGAAAGTTGTAGGCCTCCTCTTCGGCAGTGAGAGGCTGGCGATCACCATAAGCGGGGGCAAATTGCATTGGCAGCCTCTTTGTATTTTTGTATCCAATTATCCATGGATGCAGCAGAGCACAGTGCGTGCCAATAATAGCGTTGCTGGGTTAACTGACTGATTTGGATGCGTTCTTCGGTTTCATACCCGGAGCGCTGGCCCAGGCGGATAGGGCCATGTGCTACCAAAAGGCACAGCGACGCCCTGCTTCTGTGCACATCAAACACGCTGTGGTTGGCGTAATGCCCGGCGATAGGCCACGGGTGGCACCCTCGCAGGGTCGAGCTGATCAGTCGTCGAGGTCAGCGAAACCCACGCTACAACCCTGTTTACTGGATACCTTTCTCGGCGCTCTTATAGCAACTAAGCGAAGCGGCAGCGCATGCCATTAATTCAATATCAAATTTTGGCTAACCGCTAATAAAACTTATACGAAGCGGCGCGCACAGCGAACAACGTGTACAAGTATTTTCACCAAACTACCGTTCATCGCCATACCGAAAAATTTTCAAAACATTCGCCGTTTCCGACGTATCGGAATCTATGTCCGGTGCATAAACGGATAACTAGCGAAACGACATTTTACTTGGAGAATTACTATGACCACGAGTAATAAAAATCCCGGCAACTTCGCCAACGATCATCAGAAAGCATCGGAGGCGGGAAAGAAAGGTGGGCAGGCGTCCGGCGGCAACTTTGCCAATGACCGTGAAAAAGCATCGGAAGCTGGCCGTAAAGGTGGCCAGAACAGCCACGGTGGTGGCCGCAAGTCTCAATAGCGAATGAAGTTGGGGGCGGCATCGCTGCCCCTTCCTTATTACCAAGAGGCATTAATCATGCGCGCGTCAACTGTTTACTCGCGACACGAGCGGCATCGCGAACCCCGTGCCAATGTGCAAACGCACACTGATATAAACAAACGCTTTAATACAGAAACATGCTTTGAACGTCAGCCAGTCGCGGAGTACGCCGACGCCACTCTTGGCGCATCGCTAACGCCACCGCTGTGTGAAAGGCACTTATAAGTAAGTGAGCACATCCTCCTGATGTGTAAGTGCCGTGCAGATCGAAATAAACGTTGCACAACCGACATAACGAAGAGGTAACCGAACATGAGCAATCAAGACAAGCAAGGCCAGATGAGCGTCAATGAAGCGGGCAAGAAAGGCGGCGAAGCCACTTCTGCCTCCCATGACAAAGAGTTCTATCAGGAGATAGGCAGCAAGGGGGGTCAGAACAGCGGCGGGAATTTCAAGAACGATCCCGAGCGCGCCGCCGAAGCCGGCAGCAAAGGGGGCCAGAACAGCGGCGGCAACTTCAAGAACGATCCCGAGCGCGCCGCCGAGGCCGGGAGCAAAGGGGGCCACAACAGTGGCGGCAACTTCGCCAATGACCGTGAAAAAGCCTCCGAAGCGGGCCGCAAAGGCGGTGAAAACAGCCATGGCGGCGGTCGCAACAGTTGACGCGCCTGACGCAGGGGAGCCCAGCTCCCCTGTTTTGATCGAAGAGGGACACCATGCCGGTACACATCATCAATTTCACTGCGCCGATTACCGCATCGACCTGCAGCCAACTGATCGAAAAAGCCTCCCTGGCCGTGCAGGCCCAGGCCTCGCGCCTGGTGCTGAACATGGCGACCATGGGCGGTGAATGCAGCTACGGCTTCACGATGTACAACTTCCTGCTGTCTTTGCCCATTCCGGTGCATACCCATAACCTGGGCACCGTAGAGTCGATGGGCAATATCATTTTTCTCGCCGGTGAACGCAGGACCGCGTGCACCCACAGCAAATTCCTGTTCCACCCGTTTCACTGGCATGTGCAAGGCGCCGTGGACCATTCGCGCATGTCCGAATACGCGATGAGCCTGGACTATGATTTGCAACTGTACGTACGCATCGTGGCCGAACGCACCCAGAACGCGCTTGAGCCACTGGACACCGAAAAGCACCTGATCGCCGCGCCGCGTATTCTCGACCCGCAACAGGCCATGACCAGCGGGCTGATACAGGGGATCGAGGCGCCGGTGATCCAGACGGAGTGTGTGAGCAGCTTCATTCACAGTTAGTCTGTGTTGCGTGCCAACGCGCGCTGCAATAGTGGCACTAAAATATCAACTAAGCGCTCGTTTGAATTTCTCTCGTTTTTGCGCTTGAAAACGTCCACGTCTTCCTTGATTGTGAGTGTGCATTCATTCAAGGAGGAACCGTGATGCCCGAGTTACAAGCGAACCGCTGCTGCGTTAATTGCAAACAACCCTACACACCGGCTGCCGAAGAGCCGACCTATCTGGTGTCCACGGCGGCGGATTTGCTGTGTTCCAAGTGCAGGCAGGCTTATTTAAACGATGTGCTGACTCATGCACTTCAGCGCAGCGTTCAAAAGTTATGTTTGTTGCAGGAGCGCCGAAGAAAACAGTAGTGCTTATTGACAATACCGCCCTTAATCAGGCGGTGGCGGCACGTAGGGTTTTGCAATAAACGGAACACTGCTTGAAGGACGCCAACGGACCTTCTCAAGGCCATAACGCTCCGCCAGGGGTTTGCTGATCCGTTTGATTTTCTCATTGCGCGAGCGTGGAATAATACCAATTCCCGCGTCACAACATGCCCAATGCCAAGCCTCGGCATTATTCATGACTTCTGCCCTTATAATGAACGATTTAGGCTGTTGATGAAGTTCGTACTCGATGATGTATAGGGAATTTTTCATGGCGACTCCGTCTGTTACTTTTTTGTTACTCGCCCAGATCGAAGGTTCAGATTTTTTTCCTATACATTAATCAACGCCATGTACAACGAGTTACTTATCTTCTCGCTTACAACCATTCGTCGGCAACCTGCAATAAACAATAAACCGGGACAGCCTCTTTCAACTCTTAATACAGAGCCTGTTCACTCAATTGGCTCTTGGTAAAACTCCTGTTTGCCCGTACCTGGTACGGGCTTTTTTTAAGTTGCCCCCGCCACAGCATTCGGCCTGGCGGCACGCCGCCAATGAGCCTGGGGGATCAGTGGGCACGCCGGGAATCGAGCATCTCGCGGATTTTCCTTGGCAAGTCCGGGGGCTGATACGGCTTGGCCAGCAGCTCGAACTCATGCACCTGTATATCCGCGCGCTCCAGCGAGTCTTTCGCGTAGCCCGTGGTCAGGAGCACTTGGGTGTGCGGGTACCGCCGGGACACCTCACACGCGAGTGCCGCACCGTTCATGGCGCCCGGCATGATCAGATCACTGAACACCAGGTCGTAGCGGGCGTTCTCCAGCATCGCCAGCGCCTGCTCGGCATGCGTCGCGGTCGCGGTCCGGTAGCCATAGTCAGCCAGTATCATCTGGGCCAGCTCGGCCACTTCGGGTCGGTCCTCCACGATCAGGATACGCTCGCTGCCGCGCAGTGAGGTGGCATCGGACGGCGGTGGCTCGACCCAGGGCTGGCTGTCGTCGGCCGGGAAGTAGAGGCGTATCGTCGTCCCGACGCCTGGGGACGAACGGACCCGGGCAGTCCCGCCCGATTGCTTGACGAACCCGTACACCATCGAGAGCCCCAGCCCCGAACCCTTGCCCTCCTCCTTGGTGGTGAAAAACGGCTCAATGACCTTTTCCTGGATGTCCGGGGCGATGCCGCTGCCATTATCGGTCACCGAGAGGCTGACGTAGCGTCCCTCAGGCACGCCATTTCCGGGAGACTCGACGTTGCACGTCTCGACGGTGACCTTCGGATCGACGCAGCCCTCCAGCGCATCCAGGGCGTTCGACAACAGGTGCTGCACCGCCAGTTCTGCCTGAGCCGGGTCGATGCGGCAGTTCCAAAGGTCTGGCGCGAGGTCCATCTGTACATTGCCATC
Organism: Pseudomonas poae; assembly: GCF_001439785.1. GTDB lineage: Bacteria > Pseudomonadota > Gammaproteobacteria > Pseudomonadales > Pseudomonadaceae > Aquipseudomonas > Aquipseudomonas poae. Next base: position 50,340 of record NZ_JYLI01000020.1, read on the forward strand.
GTGCTCGACACGGCGCATGAAATCGGGCCGAGTGAGCAGACCGTTCAGATTGATCACGCGACTGTCGAGCCGCTGTTTTCGCGAAAATGCCAGCAACTGTTGCGTCAATGTCTGCGCCTTCTCCGCTGCCGTCCTGGCGCGAGCGGCGCTCTTGAAGATGCGCTGCAGATCGCCGTCCGGGCGCTTCGCGCTCTGCTGGATCACGTCGAGATAGCCGAACATCACCTGCAGCAGGTTATTGAAATCGTGGGCAATGCCGCCGGTCAGTTGTCCCAACGCTTCCATGTCCTGGGCGCTGCGCAGCCGCTGCTCGGCATCATGGCGGCGGCTCACGTCCAGCTGCGAGGCGAAGAAGTACACCAATTGCCCCGCCTCGTTGAACAGCGGCGCGATAAAGATTTCGTTCCAGAACGTCGAGCCGTCCTTACGGTAATTGAGCACTTCCACACACACTTCATGGTGGCGCTCGATCGCCTGTTGCGCTTGCGCAAGAGCGCACTTGTCGGTTTCCGGGCCCTGCAGGAATCTGCAGTTGCGGCCGATGATTTCGTCCTGTTCAAAACCGGTCAGGTCCACGAAGGCCTGGTTGGCAAAAATGATCGGATTGTCGTGTTGTGCGGGGTCAGTCACGATCATCGCGCTGTGGCTGGCTTCCATGGCTGCCAGGAAGAGGTCTTTGCGGTTGGAGGACAGCGTCGCCATATCGGCACTTTCAACCACGGGCTTGTTCTTTTGTGCCAAGGTTCACCTCCGGGAGAATGGTGCGTTTTTCATGGACCGTGAAAACGCCGCGGAGTGCGACCCTGTGCTGCGCTCGCGCGCAGAGCGCAGCACCGCACGCCGCCAGGCGTGCGGTTGCTCCAGGTCAGAGATCTGGCTTGGGCTGCAGCCCCGACCCCAGGTCAGCGCCGGTCATCGGGTCGCTGGAAGGATCCGAGAGTGTGCGAATTTTCATCGCATCCAATTGCGCCTCGTCGCTGGCGTCCAACTGCACGCTGGCGGTGCCGTCGCCGCCATCGACCGCCGGTTGCGGGTCCTCGACGAACGTCCATTCCTCACCCTGATTCCACGGGCCGCGCACATCCTGCGCGCCTTGCGACATGTTGAAGTACACCTGAGTGAACTCAGGCATGCCTGGCAACTTGCCTTGAGGGAAGTTGGGCTGAATGGCATGCAGGGCCTTTTCGAAGGACAGTTGATGCGCAATTTCCCGCGTCATCAAAAAGCCCAGCGCGTCCTTGACGCCAGGATCGTCCGTGACGTTCATCAAACGCTCATAAACAATCTTGGCGCGGGCTTCGGCCGCGATATTGGAGCGCATGTCGGCGGTCGGCTCGCCAATCGTGTCGATGTAGGCCGCGGTCCACGGCACGCCAGCGGAGTTGGTCAACGGCGAACCGGCGCCATACAACAGGCTGGTGATATGGGAGTCATTGCCGGCGCCGTTGAGTGAGCGATACAGCTCGCCCTCCTCCTCCACGCCTTCGGCCATGCGGCCCTTGGCGCCCTTGTTGAGCATCACGATGATCGATCCGACGATCTCCAGGTGGCTGAGCTCTTCGGTGGCGATGTCCATCAGCAGATCCTTGCGCCCCGGATCGTCCTCGGCCAACGCCTGGGTGAAATAGCGGGACGCAGCCGCCAATTCACCCTGGGCACCACCAAACTGTTCGAGCAACAGGTTCGCCAGGCCCGGATTGGGCTCGGCCACACGTACCGTGTATTGAAGTCGTTTGTTATGTAGAAACATGAACAATCTCCTCAGGCTTACTGAAAGTGACGGCATTCTGGAATGCGCGCCTACCTTCATGTGAAGCATCGGGAGAGGGCAAAATTTCAAAACAAACCTGAGTCTCACGACCAGCGGTTAAGCCCGCCGTAACAAGCGAAACGGCGGCTACAGGGCCTGGCGCGGCGGCTAACGCACCTGCGTCGCAAACCTGCCCACGGCATCCACCACCTGTTTGGCGCCGTCCTGAATTTCGACAATCACCTGGCCCGCCTGCGTGGCCAGCTCCAGCCCCTGCTCGGCCTGGGACTTGCTGTTGGCCATTTCGGCGACCGTTTCATCCACCAGTTTCTGGTTCTGCAACACCACCGAGGCGATCTCTTCGGTGGCCGTGCTCGTGCGACCGGCCAACTGGCGAACCTCATCGGCGACCACGGCAAAGCCGCGACCCTGCTCACCCGCGCGCGCCGCTTCGATGGCCGCGTTCAAGGCCAGCAGGTTGGTTTGCTGGGCGATGCTGCTGATGGTCTGGATGATCGAACTGATCAACAGCGACTGTTTGCCCAGGGCTTCGACGCCGCCGGAAGCCGCCTGCATGTCCACCGAAACCTTGCGCATGGTGTGCATCGTGTCATTGACCACCACGGCGCCGCGCTGGGCCGTCACGTCGGTCTGCCGGGAAATTTCAAAGGCCGTCTGCGCAGCCTCACTGACCTGTTGTTCGCGGGCCACCTGGTCGGTGACCACCGTGGCAAACTTCACCACTTTGCACAGCGTGCCTTCGGTGTCATACACCGGGTTGTAGGTCGCTTCCAGCCATACCGTTTCACCGCGACTGTCGATGCGTTCAAAGCGCCCGCCGACAAACTCGCCCTTGTTCAGAGTGGCCCAAAAATCCTTGTAGTGGTGTGACGCGACTTCTTCCGGCTTGCAGAAAATACGGTGATGACTGCCTTTGGCCTGGGCCAGGTTGTAGCCCATCGCCTTTAGGAACTGATCGTTGGCCATCAGCACATGCCCGGAAAGGTCAAACTCGATCACCGCCGTCGAACGCAGCAAGGCATCGATGAAGGAGGTGTTTTCCGAAGCTTTTTCCAGACGCGAAGTGATGTTGGTGGCGTAACAGGTGATGTGGCTCAAACTGCCACTGGTATCGGTGATGGGCTGCCAGTGGGCGTGAATCCACACCAGCGAGCCGTCCGCATGCAGGTAGCGGTACTCGTCAGTGATTGACCTCCCGGCGCTGACGGCGGCGCGAAAGTTCTGATAGCACGGCAGCCTGGCGACGTACTGCGGAACGATATCGGCCATTGCCCGCCCCAGAAGCTGCTCCTGGGTGTAGCCCAGGGCGTTGGCGAAGTTGTCGTTGCAGGCCGTTATATTCAGCGTCGGATCAATGCTCAACGTCAGCATTTCGCGGTCCAGACCGTCGCGCAGTTGGCGCAGTTGCGCCAGCTCGGCAGCCTGAACATTGAGCTGTTGCTTGATTTTGGAGTTAAACATGGGGCAGCGCCTCTGGGGTCATACTCAGGCTATCGGCAAGGCCAACGGCTTATTGAGGCCCCGTGCAAAGCGGCTGATGGAATGTCGGCGCACGTTGCAACGGCGATTCTTTGCGCCTATCGTGACCAATAACTTATACAAGGTGAATTGCATTGTACAAGAACGCCCAATGGCCTTTGACGCTCTACTTTGATGGCGATTGCCCACTTTGCGCACGCGAGATCAAGCTGCTCAGCGCCCATGCCGCGCCGGACCGCCTGCTGTTCGTTGACATCAGCGCTGAGGCATTCGACGCGACGCCCCTGGGGTTCACTGCGGCGGACATGGCCTCATCGCTGCATGCCAGGTTTGACGATGGCACCTGGGTCACCGGCCTGGACGCAACACTCTGGAGCTGGCGGGCAGCTGGCTTGGGTGTCTGGGCCGCGCCGCTGTCATGGCGGCTGACACGGCCGCTGCTGAACATCGGCTATCGCCTGTTCTGCCGCTTTCGCCCCCACCTGGCCTGGCTGCCGCATCCTGACGGCGGCGCTCGCTGTGGCGCGGATGGCTGCGCGGTGCCCGACAGCCGGACGACGAAGGCGGACAAGAAAACCTAGACGTCCAACAGCTCGTCAAGGAAGGCGATGACCAGCCGGTTGAACGTCTCGGCCTGGTCGTCATGCACGTAATGGCTGGCATCCGCCACTTCGGCGGTGCGCACCCGTGCGTTGCTCTCGCGCATGGCTTGCAGCGTTGCCGCCGGCAGGAAATCCGAGCGCGCGCCGCGTATGAACAGTGTCGGGCAATCGAGGGCACGCACCGCCGGCCATAAATCGGTGGGCTCGATGCTCAGGCGTGCCTCGGCGATGCCCTGCTGATCGTGGCGCCAGGTGATAACGCCGGCGCTTTCTTTCATCGAGTGTGCCAGCCGGGAGGCCAGGCCCTGCTCCGACAAGCCGGGGCGTGAGGCCTGCCAGAACGCGCGGGCAGCGTCCCAACTCTCGAAGTTCAGCGGGGTCTGGTTCATCTCGCGGCGGATGCGCGCGGCGCCGTCGCCCTGGCTGGAGGAGCCGGGGCCGATGTCTTCGATGATCAGGCCCAGCAGGCGGTCGGGGTTTTGTCGGGCGTATTCCAGGGCGTTGGCGCCGCCCAGGGAGTGGCCCAGCAGGAAGAAGTACTCGAGGCCGGCGTGGGCGACGAAGTCTTGCAGGTCGTCGACGTAGGATTGCGTGTGGTAGCTGGTGGGCGGTGCCCAGTCGCTCAGGCCGCGACCGCGTTGGTCCAGGGCGTAGACGCAGAAGCCGGGGCCGAGCGCCTGGACCAGTGATTCCCAGGTTTGTGCGTAGGCGCGCAGGCCGTGGAGCAGGACCAGGGGGGTGTCGCTTGGGTGGCCCCAGCGCAGGACGTGCAGGTTGAGGCCGGTGCGGTTGGTGAAGAAGCTGCTGGTTGGGGGCATTGGTTGGGTCCGCCGGAGTGGAGGTGATCGAGTGTCTTGGGGACGGTTATGGGGTTGGCACGGTTTTAATGTGGGAGCTGGCTTGCCTGCGATAGCGGTTTGACTGTGTACATATCCGTTGCTGCGGTGATGGCGGAGATTGGTTCCGCCCTTACGGCGGGTCACTTTTGGAAAAGAGCCCCAAAAGTAACCAAAAGGGCTCTTGCCCCACCACTCGGCACCTCGCTCACGCTCGGTGTGCCCGCACGCAGGCTTGAATCCGTGGGCCGCCGCAATGGGCCATCCCTGGCCCAGTGCGGCTAACCCGGCGTCCTGCCGGGTTACCCACGGATTCAAGCCTGCGTGCGGCCAGCGTGGTTGACGGGGCGCTTGAGATCAAAATCAAGATCAACAGCCAGATCAAAAGCCAGATCAAAAGCGTTTTTAGAAACGGTCGAAGCGGTACGGGCTTGGGTCGATGATTGGGGGATGGCCGCTGATGAGGTCGGCGGCCAGTTGGCCGGCGGCTGGTGAGGTGCCGAAGCCGTGGCCGGAGAAGCCGGTGGCGACGGTGAGGCCGGGGATCTTTTCGACGGGGCCGATGACCGGGTTGGAGTCCGGTGTGACGTCGATGGTGCCGGCCCAGGTCTGGGCGATTCGGACTTGCTCGAACACCGGCCAGGCGGCTTTGAGGTTGTTCATCGCGTCGTCGTTCAGCCGTGGGTTGGCGGCCGGGTCCTGGGTGCGCACGCGTTCGAACGGGCTGATGCTGTCGGCCGACCAGCGTCGCGACAGGGCCAGGTCGCTGAAGAAGTATTTGCCCAACGACACGTTCAACACGCTGCGCTGCGCACGAAATTGGGGCATGTATTGCCTGGCCAGCAACAGGTGGTCAAGGGTCAGGAATGCATCCAGCTTGCCGCGCTGGGTGATGATGAAGCCGCCGTCCTTGTGTTTGCGAAACGAAAAATCCGGCGCGCCCACGGCGATTTCGGTGGGGCCTTGCATGGGGTGGGTGCGCAGCACCGAGCAGGTCAGGGCCAGGGTCGGCAATGACACGCCGAGGTTGCCCAGAAAGCGTCGCGACCACATGCCACCGGCGAGCAAGACCTGGTCGCAGCGGATCTCGCCTTTTTCCGTGACCACGCCGCTTACCTTGCCGGCCGACATCTGCAGCGTGCGCACCGCGCACTGCTCGATAATCACCACGCCCAGGGCCATGGCCGCCTTGGCAATCGCGCTGCTGGCCAGGGTCGGTTCGGCGCGGGCGTCGGACGCGGTGTAGATCCCGCCGGCCCACTCGCCCTGGCCACCGGGCACGCGCTGCGCGATTTCGCGATTACTGAGCAACTGCGAATCCAGGGACAGATGCTCGACCGACTTGAGCCAGCCTTCATGCATCGCCATCTGCGCTTCGTTGCGGGCGACGAACATAATGCCCTCTTGCCGATAGCCGACGTCCGCGCCGACCCGTTCAGGCATTTGCGCCCACAGGCGGTCGGCGGCCAGGGCCAGCGGAATGTCGTGAGCGTGGCGGCTGGTCTTGCGCACCCAGCCCAGGTTGCGCGAGGACTGTTCCCCGGCGATACGGCCCTTTTCCAGGACCACCACCGGGATATCGCGCTCAGCCAGCGCCAGCGCGGCGGTCAAGCCAATGATTCCGCCGCCGATGATGACGACGGACGTGGCAGAGGGAAACTCGGTGGACGTGTTCACGGGCGCAATAGTCGGGGCCATGATCAAGACTCGCAAAACAATGAAAGTCGGCCGCACGAATGCACGGCCGCGTCGCGGATTACTGCGCCAGGCGAATCAGTTCCACCTGCGCCTTGGAGGCGTTGCGGTAAGCCGTCACCTCCAGCTCCACCTTGTAGACCGTCGAGCCCAGCGGCGGGCAGGTCACGGTACTGGCAGGGTCGACGCCGCGAAACTTTTCGCCGATCAGCCCCATCACCGCTGGCACGTCGCTGGGGTTCTGGATGAACACCCGCGAGCACACCACGTCGGCCAGGCTGGCATCGACTGCCTTCAAGGCCGACTCGATGTTGGCAAAGACCTGGTGCGTCTGCTCCAGAACGTCTTCGGGGATCAGTTTGGTCTGCGGGTTGCGGCCAGCGGTATTGGATACGTAGATCCAGTTGTCCACCACCACCAGGCGTGAATAGCTGGCCTGGTCTTCGAACGGCGAACCGGTCTTGAGCTTGATGATCTTGGTCATGTCGAAGGTCTCTTCAGTTGGGTAAGGAACGGCTCAGCGCAGCTCAGGGGTTTCCCACAGGTTCAGCTTCACGCCGATGCCCTGTTTGATGGCGTTGCGGTACACCACCGTGCCCCACGCCACGTCCTCGACCGGCATGCCGCCGACCGACATGATGATGATCTCGTCATCGTTGCGACGGCCCTGGGCATCGCCAGCGATGATCCTGCCGATGTCTTCCAGCTCTTCGTGCTGCATCTTGCCTTCGGCAATCATGTCCATGAACCGCACGCCAATCACCGGCACGTTGTGGTGTGCAGGCTTGGGCAGTTCGTCGAACCAGGCTTCGTACAGGCGGGTGTTGTCCAGCACCTTGCGCACGTCGGCACGCTCCATGCCTTCGTCCAGCGAGCAGGACGCGGGCATCGCCATAAAGCATCCCGGCTTGACCCACTCGCGCTTCACGATTGGGTAGGTCGAGGGGTCGCCGGTCTCACCGGAGCTACAATAAGTAACAAGGTCAGAATCGCGGACCACCTCTTCGAGGCTGTCGACCACCTTGATCGTGGTGATCTGCGGATAGGTTTGCTTCACCCAGCCAATAAAATCATTCAGGCTTTTCTCGCCACGCCCTTTGATCTTCAAGGTGTCGATATGCGGGCAAACGGCGATGAACGCGGCGAGCGTGGTCTTGCCCATCACCCCCGGACCGAGCAGGCCGACCACTTTCGCGTCCTTGCGGGCCAGGTGCCGCGCGCCGACGCCGGGGATCGCACCGGTGCGGTACGCCGACAGCAGGTTGGCGGACATATGCGCCAAAGGAGCGCCGGTGTCAGGGTCATTGAGGGTGAACATCAGGATCGAACGCGGCAGGCCTTTCTCGCGATTGGCGATGTTGGAGCCGTACCATTTCACGCCTGCGGTGCAGAAGTTGCCGCCCAGGTAGGCCGGCATCGCCATCATGCGGCGGTCGGCGGTGGGTTTGGGCATGTTGGGAAACGGCGAATCCTTCGGGAATATCACCATCGCACCATGGGAATCGTTGTTCGGCCCGGCCATGCGGTAGTCGCCGCTGTAGAGCAGGCCGAACATTTCTTCCATGGTATTCACACAGGCGAGCATGTCGGTGACGCCGGCGCGGATCATGTCCTGTTCGGACAGGTAGACGAAGTCTATTTTTGCAGTAGTGGACATTATTATTCTCGGCTGAAGGTGATATCGCTGCGGTAGGCGCGGCTCCCACGCTATCGAGGTCGAGTATCGGGCGGTGTTGCGCGCCGGTATTGTAAATTTCGGACATCACGGCTCGGCGCACAGCCAGAAGTTGGCGCGATACGTGCGTGAATATTCGTGCCTATTTCCATAGCAAGGTCCGGACATGCTCAACTTGTGTTCACCGCTGTCGCGGCAGCACACCGCTTATGAACAACCCTGGTTCGTGCTCAACTCATCGCGGTATGCGGTAGTGCCCTGCGAACATCCGGCGATATCGCACTTCTATGCCTTCGATGTCGCCCACTCGGCTGACCTGCTGGCGGTGCCGGATGGCTGCGTGGACATCGTGTTCGACTGCGATGCCACGCGCCCCAGCGTGAAAATCTGCGGTACGCCGCTGCAAGCCCAGCGGGTCGAACTGCTCCAGGGCCATCATTACTTTGGCGTACGCTTTGCGCCGGGGGTCATTCCAGGTTTCATCAATGTCATGGCCGAGGACCTGACCGAACAGGAGTGGGACCTGCTGCAAGTCTCGGCATTTGCCCAGAGCATGTTCGAGAACATCGTCAACGCCCCGCTGTTGCAGGACCAGATCAAGCTGTTCAACGACTACCTGGCGCCTCGCCTGATGGGCCGCACCTCGAAGCTGACCAGCCTGGTGATCCAGCAGGCGCTGGCCCATCGTGGCGATCTGCGCATCCAGCACCTGGAAGACCTCAGTGGCTACACCAGCCGCACGATTCATCGCCAGTTCAGCCAGGACACCGGCGTGTCGCCCAAGGCCTTCTTTCGGATCATTCGCTGCCAGGCCGCCCTGGACACGTTGAACAACCAGCGCGACGTGTCGTTCTCGGACCTGGCGCTGGACCTGGGCTTTTCCGATCAGTCGCACTTCCTGCGCGACTTCAAGAAGCTGGTCAGCACCACGCCCTGCGATTACCAGCGCAAAATGCTGCAGAGCGCTTACAACGAGCGCATCCGTTTCGCCTGAACCCTCCCTCCCTGCGCAACCCTTTTTCTGCGGCCTCCACGCGTTCTCCACAATCCCTTCACTGACCCTGCACGCTTGCCAGGCATTATCGGCACCCGTTGAAATACCCAATACGCGCCACAGGTGCCCCATGCCCTCCGTAACACCGCCAGTCCTGCTCGTAGACAGTGAAAAACTCGGACAACAGTCCGCCAGCCAGACCCTCAAGGCCATCGCCAGGGCCTACCCCGGCAAGTTATTCGCCACCTTGTCGCTGGTCGCGCTGGAGAACGCGCTGCTGTTGGCCTACCCGCTGTTCGCCGGCTTTGCGGTGGACTCGATCATCCGTGGCGATGCCGCCAGTGCGTCGCTGTATGCCGGTGTGGTGCTGGGGTTCTGGGTGGTGGGCGCGGCGCGCCGGGCCCTGGACACACGCACCTTCACGCGCATCTACGCAGACCTTGCGGTGCCGGTGATTCTCAACCAGCGCCTGCAACGCCACAGCACCTCCAAGGCGGCGGCGCGGGTGGTATTGGCGCGGGACTTCGTGGATTTCTTCGAAAAGCACGTGCCGATCATCGCCACCGCGCTGGTCTCGATCATCGGCGCGGCGGGCATGCTGTTGGTGATCGAGCCGTGGGTCGGCCTGGCGTGTTTGGTGGCGTTGCTGCTGTGCCTCACTGTCATGCCCGGCTTCGCCCGACGCAACCAGCGTTTGCACGAGCGCCTGAACAATCGCCTGGAAAAGGAAATCGGCCTGGTCGAAGCCGTGGGCGAACACACGCTGCACCGTCACTACCACGTACTGTCGCGCCTGCGCATCCGGCTGTCGGACCGTGAAGCCGTGGCCTTTCTGTGTATCGGCGTGGTCTCGGCGCTGCTGTTCGTGGTCGCCATCAGCCAATTGGCATTGGCGCCCGCGGTCAAAGCCGGGCATATCTATGCGGTGATGACCTACCTGTGGACCTTCGTCAGTTGCCTGGATGAGGCGCCGTCGATGATCGACCAACTGGCGCGCCTCAAGGACATCGGCAAACGCGTGGATCCGGGCCTGGCGTGAACGCCTGACTTATAACGCAGGCCGGACGCAATCCAAATGTGGGAGGCTCCGCCAAGTCTTCGACTTAGCGCTGTCGCGCAGCAAACGGGGGCCGCTGTGGCGAGCGGGCTTGCCCTAATGCCGTTCAGTTAAGCGTAAATCCCCTGTGGGAGCGGCGCTGCGACTTGCCTGCGAAAGCGGTGGGTCAGTCAACATTAATGTTTGCTGGGCCGACGCCTTCGCAGGCAAGCCAGCTCCCACATTTGATCGCGCTCACATTCCCTATTCAGGTCGGCTCTCAGGCCGCCGCGCTTTTGCTTTTGATCTTAGGCGCCCCGTCAAACACGCTGGGGCGCGAAGCGCCCCCAATCAACGAAAACGCGGTGTACCTGACACTACGCAGAACATGGTTTTGGGGCTGCTGCGCAGCCCAACGCGGGGCAAGCCCGCTCGCCACAGGAATGTGGCTGCCTGAAACGTCAGGTTTTAAAATCAATAAGTTATTTTGTGTTTGATAAGAGCTGCGGTGCGACGATTCGACTTGCCTGCGAAGGCGGTAGTCCAGCAAATATTGATGTTGACTGACCCACCGCCCTCGCGGGCAAGCCCGCTCCCACGTATGGACTGCGGTGCATCAGATCGGTAGCAATGGCCAGGTAAAACTTCAGCTCGAGGCCCGGCGCGTTTCCGAGGGCGACTCGCCAAACAGCTCGCGGTAATGGGTGGCGAAGTGGCTCAGGTGAAAAAAGCCCATGGCCACGGCAATCTCGCCGACGTTTTTGTCACTCGCCGACGTCGCGATCAAGCGCCGCCGCACCGCGTTGAGGCGCAGATTACGCAGGTACTCGACCGGGCGCATGGCGGTCACCGCCTGGAAACTGTTCTGCAGGGTTCGGCGGCTCACGCGCAGTTGTTCGCACAGATCCAAAATGCTCAACGGCGTATCGCCACTGGCGATGATCAACTCCTGGCTGCGCCGGACCAGGTACGCGCTGACCGCGAAATTGCCACGGCGACCACGCACTTCATCGCCGGCGTGGCTGAACAGATCCAGAAACGCTCCAAGCAGTTCATCTTCGAGCATCTTCTCCGAGGCCGGGCTGATGGCGTGGGCATGTTCCAGAAAGTGACGAAACAGCGGGTGGATGCGCTGGCGAATGCGCAGCAGTAACGCTTCATCGACACTGAGGGCCGACACGCTGGTCAAACGCTTGAGCTGCTCGGCGGACAACTCGAACGCCGCCAGTTTGGCAAAGCGCACCGCATCGACGTTGAGCGAGAAAAAATGCGTGCCCTGGGGAGCATGCAGCACGAATTCCTCGGCATCGCGCAGCAGCACGACACTCTGCGCACTCACCTGTTGGCCCTGCACCACCGGCGGGCTGCCCAGCGACATCGCCGCACACAGGCGGCCCTTGGGTGAGCGGCCATGCTGCACGACGCGCTTGTCGAGCACCTCCTGGAAAATCTGAAAACGATCCCCGGACAGCTGGTGCAGCTCGCTGTTCAGGCAACCGCGACCGAGCTGGTCGTAGACCTGCTGCCAGCCCTGGATCGAGCCGGCATGCTGTTGGGAGTCATTGAAGGTGCGCACTTGGGCGAACATAAGTGTGATTCCTCGGCGGCCTGAAGCAGGGCTCAGTCATCCCTGGCGGCAGCGGACGTTGGCGCAATGCCGGCGTGAAAATCCAAAGCCAGTTCCGTGCCAAGCATGTGCAAACGATACGCTCCCGGTTCTATCGCCAGCGGCGCCAGCAACGCACCGGACAACACCACCTGCCCGGCCTCAACCGGGTGACCATCGGCCAGCAGACGCCGCACCAGCCAGCACAGGTTGAATAGCGGGCTGTCCTCACGCGCCTGGGTATCGCCGCTGCCCAGCAACACGCCCCCGTGCTCCAGGCGATAGGCCACGCAGGCATGTCGCGCCGGGTCGAACGGTACGCGTGCTCCGACGCAGTAAAGGCCGGCGGCGGCGTTATCGGCCAGAAACGCACCAAGCCCGAACTGCCAGCCTTGCCAGCGGCAATCGGCGATCTCGAACGCCGGCGCCACCTCGGCAATCGCCGCCAGAATCTGCGCGTCGCTGTACTCACCCGGCGCCAGGGTATCCCCGAACACGAGGGCCAGTTCCACCTCCAGCTTGGGCTGGATCAGCTGCTCGCACGCCACCGCGCTGCCCGGCGCCACCGCCATGGCCTGGGTGAGCGCGCCATACACCGGCTCATCCAGGCCAAAGCGCGCCTGCGCGGCGCGGCCGGCAAACGCCACTTTCCAGCCGCTCAAGCGCTCGCCGTTTGCACTGCGGCGCACCAGGCCCTGGCGCAACAGCGCATAGCCTTGCTGCTTGTCGAGCGCCTCGGGCGGCAACGGCGCAATGGCCTGGACAGCGCGCCCGGCCTGCTGCAAGTGCGCAAGCACATCGTTGACGTTGCTCATGACAGTTGCTCCGCCAGTTTGCGCAACACACCGTCGAGTCGCTCAGGCGTGGTGATGGCGGCGACAAAACGGTCCGGACGCACCACGACGATGCAATCACGCACCCGAGAAAACCATTCGCCCAGACGGTTATCCACGTCCTCCACACTCAAGGCGTCGCTGGCGGTCAGCGGCTGGTTGCGCCCCACACCGCTGCGTGAACGGTTGACCTGAATGAAACGCGTGCTCCACCCGGCCCAATACTCGGCCATGGCATCGCTCAAGTGTTCACGCGGGTTCAGCCGATAGCCGAGCACCGCGTAGCCATTGCCAAGCACTTCGTCGAGGCGCCGGCGCTGACCCTGGGCATCTTCGATGGACGGTTGGATAAACAGCTGGCCGACCAGGTCGTCCTCGCGCAATTCGGCGCGCTCATGGTGGACCAGGCCCCTGGTGATGGTGGCCTTGGGTTTGAACTTGAATTCCAGCAAGTGCGAACGCAGGTTATCGACGCTGTTGACTGCCTGGAACAGCCAGTCGCGCACCCCGGCCATCAGCGGGTTGGTCAAACCGAGGACGGCGCCCATGTTGTCGGCCAGGGCCACCAGTTCGGTCGCGTGACCACGGCGTTCCTGATCGTAACTGCCAAGGATCGACGGTGCCGCGCGGCCCTGGATGATCGCCGCGAGTTTCCACGCCACGTTGGCCACGTCGCGCAGGCCCGAGTTGAGGCCCTGCCCGGCCCACGGCGGGGAGATATGCGCTGCATCGCCGACCAGCGCCACGCGCCCTTCGACAAAGCGCGCCGCGACCCGTGAGTGGTGGGTGTAGGCCCGAATGCGGATGATATCGAGGTCGTCGACCGCATCGCCGATATGCCCGTGGATCAGCCGGCGAATGGTCGCCTCTTCGCACATTTTCGCTTCGTCTTCGCCCTCCATCAGCATGAATTCCCAGCGTCGTTGCTGGTAAGGCAGGTAGATGCACACGAAGGGCCGCTGCGGGTCGGCATGCAAGGCGGTGAACGGCGCATCGAGGGTGTCGTTGGCCGTGTCGACCACCACCCATTTGCGCGGGTGAGTCAGCCCGAGCAGTTCGATGCCCAGTTGTTTGCGCACCGTGGAACGCCCGCCATCGGCACCGATCACATAGTCAGCCTGCAACTGATAGACCTCGCCGTCGGCGCCGCGCACCTGCAGGGTCACGCCCTGCCCGTCCTGGGCAAGCTCAAGCAGTTCGTGGCCCTCGCGCAGTTCGACACCCGGGTGACGGCCGAGGTGTTCACGCAGGGTGCCTTCGAGCAACTGCTGCATGAAAATGTTGCGCATCGGCCAGCCGTAATGCGCGGTACTCGGCTTGACCTCGGCAAAGCACACGCCGCGCGCGTTGTAATAGCGCAGCGGCACGTCGCAGATCATGTCGCGCACCGCCAGGTCCGCAATGTCGATGCCCTGCAACACGCGCAATGCTTCGTCGTCCATGCCCACGGCACGGGGATACGGCAGGATGCCGTCGGCCAGTTCGAGGACCACGCAGTCGATGCCGTACACCCCCATGTAATGCGCGGCGGTGATCCCGTTGGGACCACCGCCGACGATGACAACCTGGGTCTTCTCCTGCTTCATCGCTATTCACCGCTGTTCTTGTTGTGGTTGGGGTACGCCAGCGCTCACGCCTGCACCGTTATCAGTGCAGCCCGTCAAGGCCCTTCACCTCTTCGGCGCGCAGGCCGCCCAGCCGCGCATGCAGACGTCCGCGGGTGGCGAAGGCCCAGATCACCACCAGCTCATCCGGCGAAGGTCCGTCACCGAACGTGATGGAAAAACTGTCGTAGTGCGAACGCACATACAGCGCGTCCTTGTGGGCCAGCGGCACGTCGATGGTCGAGCCCGGACCGCCGCGCTTGCCGGTGGATGGCACCCACGACTTGCCGCCGCCCATCGCCACGCGAATCGGGTCGGCCGCCGGGTTGGTCAGAAACGCGTTGCCGTGTTCGTACTCACCGGCGCTGCCCACCAGGATAGCCTTGCCATAGCTTTCAATCCGGCGTGAACCGGCAAGTGCCAGGATGCGTCGGCCGAACTCTTCACCCAGCAGCGGCGACGGCTCGATCAATTGCGAAAGGTCTTCACTGTAGCGGCCGGCATAGGGGTTGGCGATCACGGCGGCCACGGCGTATTTGAACACTGGCTCGCCATCGGCCAGTTGGCCGGTTTCATTGGCCAGGGTTTCTTCGACGAAGCTGTACCATTTGCGGATGTGATAGCTGGCGAAATTTGCAGTTTTCATCAGGTGAACCTCGGTTCAAATCGGGTCAAGGGGGTCAAGCGTGATATTGCGACTCGGCGCACCGGCTGCCTTGAAGCGGGCCTTGCCGCACGCATCGTCATGCTCGGTCTCGAGAAAGAATTCCATGCGATTGCCATCGGGGTCGTTGAAATACAGACCGTTGCCGATTTCATGATCGGTAATTTTCACCACCTCCACCCCCTTCTCCAGCAACATGCCGTAGAGCTGGCGCAAGGTAGTCATGTCACCGTCGATTTCCAATCCGTAGTGTTGCAGGCCCAGCCCGCCCTGATGGGCGCCGGGCTCTGCACGAATCAAGGCGATGTCGTGATGCTTGGTGCCAAACGCCATCATGACCCAGCTTTCGCCCCGGGCACTTTCGTGCATGCCCAGGATGTCGGCGTACCAGCGTGCCGACACATCAGGATCACTCACAAATAGCGATAAGTGGGTCCGAAGGATTTCGACTTTCATCACCGCATACCTCAGTGTTGTTTGACGATGGATTGATGCCCTGCCTTGATCTGCGCCACGGCCGGCGTCCACAGCACATCGGATATCTCGCTGAACTCGCGCCAGTGCTTCTGCCAGCTGTTGCCGCCGTTGTCGGAGGTGAACAGGTGACCGTACTTGGTGCCGGCGACGATCTGGCGCGGGTCGGCCGGGTTGAAGGCGATGGCCCACACACAGGAATTGGGCTGCTGTGGCAGCGGCAGCACTTCCCAGCTGACGGCGGCGTCGCGCGAGATCAGCACCTTGCTGGTGGTGCCGGGGGTGCCGTCGGAAATGCTCAGGTACAGCGTGTCCTCGCTGCCCGGCGGCGCGTTCATGGCGCGCAGGTAGTAGAGGCCGAAGGCTTCGCGGCCGACGATGCCGGTCCAGGTCAGGCCTTCATCGACGCTGCGGTACACCGCGTTGACGCACACCACCACGATGACCTTATGGCCATGGTTGGGCAGCACCACGATGTTGTGGATGTCCGAGTTGAAGTCCCACAGCAGGCGGTCGTCGACGCGGGTCCAGCTGTCGCCGCCGTCGCGGGAGTGGAACAGACCACCCTCCTCCAGGCCGAACCACACCTGGTTGCGGTCGGTGGGGTCATAGGCGAAAGCCAGCAGGCGCGGGCGACTGACGCCGTCGCAGAATTCCGGAATCTCCACCGGCGCGCGGTCCCAGCTCACGCCGCCGTCCAGGGTGCGCCACAGCACGGCGCGCGAGGGCGCACCGGTGCCGACGAAAATCCGCTGGGCGTCCTGCGGGTCCACCGCCACTTTCCACACGGTTTCACCGTTGAACGGTGCATCGACCTGCTGCCAGTGCCCGCCGGTGTCATGGCTGACGCACAAGCCGATGTCGGTGCCGGCGTAGATTACCTCGGGCGTGCCGGGGTGCACGCTCAATGAGCGAGTGATCGCATCGAATTCCAGGTCCTGCCCCAGGCCCAGGCGGTGCCAGGTCTTGCCATCGTCGGCGCTGCGGATCACCGCCTGGCCAACAGTGGCGACTAAAAGGGTGCCGTTACTCATCTCTGATGCTCCTCAGATATAGATGCCACGGGTCAAACCACCGTCGATGCCGATGGACTCACCGGTCACCGCGCCAGCCTTCGGCGACGCCAGGAAGCCGATCAGCCAGCCCATTTCAATCGGTGCCAGGGTGCGGCGAATCGGTGTCGCGTCGATGTAGGCCTGTTCAACCTGTTGCGCGGTCTTGCCTTGCTTGACCGCTTCGCGCTCGTACAGCTCCTGGATATGCGGGGTATCCACCACGCCAGGGTGAATCAGGTTGACCGTGATGCCCGAAGCGCCGAGCTGGTCGGAAAGGGTTTTGGTCATGTGGGCAATCGCCAGGTTGCGCATGCCCGAGAGCACTTTGCTGCTGCGCCCGGTGAGACCGCCGATGTTGATGATGCGACCGAAGCCGGCAGCCTTCATGTGCGGGGTCACGGCCTTGGCGCACCGGAAGTAGCCGATCACCTTGGTGTTGAGGTCCGACAGCAACTCATCGTCGCCCGCGTGTTCGATGTCATTGCGCACCACGCCCGATGGCGCGGCAGCACCGTTGACGAGGATGTCGATACGGCCGAAATGCTTGTACGCCGCATCGACCATCTCGGACACGGCCTTCATGTCGTTGGTGTCACAGAACAACGGCAGCACTTCATTACCGGTCTGTGCGGTGATCTCTTCGGCAGCCAGTTGCAGGAACGCCATGCGCCGCGCGCAGATCACCACCTTGCAGCCTTCCTCGGAGAGAAACCGTGCGACTTCCTTGCCAATGCCCATACCGCCGCCGGTGACGATTGCCACACGGCCTTTCAATTCCAGATCCATTGCCATTTCCTCTTGTGATTATTGGTTTCAGGCCAGATCGACAAAGACGCTTTTGGTCTCGGTGTAGGCGTCGATTACGTGCTTGCCCATTTCCCGGCCCCAGCCGGATTGCTTGTAGCCGCCAAACGGCGAGGCCGGATCGACCACGTTCCAGCAGTTGATCCACACCGAGCCGGCCTTGAGCTGCGCGGCCACTCGGTGCGCCGAGCGCAGGTCGCGGGTCCACAGGCCGGCGGCGAGGCCATAGGGCGAATCGTTGGCGCGCAGCACCAGGTCGTCGATTTCGCTCCAGCTCATCACCGTCAGCACCGGGCCGAAGATTTCTTCGCGGGCCACGCAGGCCCGCTCGGCGCGGTCGAGAAAGATGCTCGGCTCAATGAAGTGGCCGCGCTCCAGGTGCGCGGGACGACCGCCGCCGCACACCAGCTCGGCGCCCTCTTCCTGGCCGCGCTGCAGGTAGCCCTTGACCGTGTCCAACTGCCGGCCGGACATCAGCGGGCCCATGCTGCTGGCCGGGTCCAGCCCGTTGCCGAGCACATGGGCGGCGGCGTGACGCTGCAGTTCTTCAAGCACCTGGTCGAGCACGCTGGCGTGCACATACAGGCGCGAACCGGCGGTGCACACCTGGCCCTGGTTGTAGAAAATGCCGTCGGCGGCACCCTTGGCGGCGCGCACGATGTCGGCGTCGGGCAGGATGATGTTCGGCGACTTGCCGCCCAGTTCCAGCGAGACCTTTTTCATATTGCCGGTGGCCGCCTGGGCAATCAGCCGACCGACCTGGGTGGAGCCGGTGAAGGCGATCTTGTCCACGTCCGGGTGCTGGGCCAGCGGCGCGCCGGTGTCGGCCCCCAGGCCGGTGATCAGGTTGACCACCCCCGCCGGGAAGCCCGCGGCTTCGATCAGTTGCACCAGGCGGATCGCCACCAGCGGCGTCTGCTCGGCGGGCTTGAGCACCGCCACGCAGCCGGTGGCCAGCGCCGGACCGAGCTTCCATACGCACATGGTCAGCGGGAAGTTCCACGGCACGATCAGCGCACACACGCCCACCGGCTCGCGCAGCGTGTAATTGAGCATCGGCGCGCCACTGGCCGGCGATACGGGCAGCGTGCTGCCTTCGATCTTGCTCGGCCAGCCGGCGAAGTAGCGAATGATGTTTGCCGCGCTGGCCGCTTCACCCCGCGCGTTGGCGATGGGCTTGCCGTTTTCCAGGGTGATCAGTTGCGCCAGCTCTTCGCGGTGCTGGTCCAGCAGGTCGGCCAGGTGCAACAGCAACAGGCCACGCCGGGCCGGTGACTGCAAGGCCCAGGTGCCGGTAAAGGCGGCGCGTGCGGCCGCCACGGCCGCATTCACATCGCGCTCATCGCCCTGGGCGACTTCGGTGAGGGTCTGCTCGGTGGCCGGGTTTTCCACGGCAAAACGGCGACCGCTGGCGGCGTCCTGCCAGGTGCCGCCGATAAACAGGCGGCCGGGCTGGGCGAGGAATGCCTGAACGGCAGGTAACAAGTGGAACGTGCTCATGGTCGTCTCCTTCACAGCGCCATTTCGATCAGGCAAGGCCCGGCGTCGGCGGCGGCATTGGCCAGCGCCCGTTGCAATTCGGCGTTGGTGTGCACGGTGCAGGACGGCACGCCGTAACCGGTGGCCAGGGCCTTCCAGTCGATGCGCGGGCTGTCGAGCACGGTCAGCTTGAGCGCCTGCGGGTCGAGTTCGGTCATGCCGAAGCGGCGCAGTTCGTTCTGCAGGATCGCGTAGCGGTGGTTGGCGGCAATCAGGATCACCACCGGCAGTTGCTCGCGGGCGATGCTCCACAGGGTCTGGATGGTGTACTGGGCGCTGCCGTCCGATTGCAGGCAGAACACGCGGTTGCCACGCTCGGCCAGTGCAGCGCCGAACCCCACCGGAATGCCCTGGCCGATGGCGCCGCCGGTATTGGTCAATACGCGGTGGCGCGCAGCGCCGGCTGAGGCGGTGAAAAATGGATAGCCGCAGGTGCCACCTTCCACCGAGACAATGCAGTCGTGGGGCAGCGCGGCGGCCAACACCTGACCCACCGACTGCGGGCTCAGAGCGGCCTCGCCCGGCGGCAGCTGGATAGCCTGCGGCGTCGGTACATAGGCCGGCGCGTTCAACGCGTCGGCCAGCGCGGTGAGCGCACCGGCCACGTCATCGCCGACCTCGGCCAGCGACAGCAGGCGCTCACGCTCGGCCAGCCGCGACGGGATGCCTTCGTAGCCGAAATAACTGATGGGCTCCACGACACCGGCGCACACCACCTTGTCGTACTGCTCAAGAATCTCGATGGCCACTTCCGGGAAGTACGGCAGGCGGTCCAGGTCGGGCAAGCCGCCGCCCCGGTAGCTCAGGCGCGGGAAGGTCTCGGCGAACAGCCGCACGCCAGGCAACTGCGCCAGGCGCCCCGCCGCTTCCAGGCCGGCCACCGACAGGCCCTGGTCGCCGACGATAAACACCAGCCGCTGACCATCGCGCAGGGCCTGGGCCACCGCTTCGATGCGATCGCCGGCAAAGCGTCGCACCGGTGCAAGCAGTGGGCTGAACTGGCCGTGATGGGTGACCGGATTGGATTGCAGATCCATCGGCAGGATCAGGCTGGCGATCTGGCCCTTGGCTTGCCAGGCGGCGCGCATGGCTTCCTGCAGGTCTTCGCCGATGCCGGAGGCGGTGCGCGAAGTGCGCACCCAGCTGGACACCGTGCCGGCCAGGGCCTGGATGTCGCTGGCCAGCGGCGGATCGTAATTGACGTGCCACGAGGCGTGGTCGCCGATCACGTTGACGATGGGGGTATTGGCGCGCCGTGCGTTGTGCAGGTTGGCAATGCCGTTGGCAAAGCCCGGGCCCAGGTGTGTCAGGGTCATGGCCGGTTTGCCGGCGATGCGGCCATAGCCATCGGCGGCGCCGGTGCAGACGCCTTCGAACAGCGACAACACGGGTTTGAGGGCAGGTGCACTGGCCATGGCCGCCACCAGTGGAATCTCGGTGGTGCCCGGGTTGGCAAAGCAGTACTCGATACCGCTTGCCGCTGCCGCATTCACTATCAGTTGCGCGCCATTCATTGTCAGCCCTCTCGCTTGAGCGTTTTCTTTGGTGAGATTTATCACACACAAAAACACACCAAACAAGTGTTTTTTACTTTTTATCTCTTAATTTGAGATTTATGCAATAATAATCCCTCTTACAATTACCTGCGGGATCCCCCGCCTTGGATCCCTGGCGTTTTCGCCTATAGTGCTTACCCGCGAGCCATCCCTTCTCTAGGAACGAAATGAGCAGCCTGAGTAAATTGCTGAGTGTGCTGGACCTGTTCGGTCCGGCGACGTTGAAGATCGACCCGGACACGATTGCCGAGCGCATGGGCCTGTCGCGCGCCACCGCGTATCGCTACGTCAAGGAACTGTGCGAGGCCGGCCTGCTCACCCGCGTGGACGCCGGCCACTACGGCCTGGGGCCCCGCGTGATCGAGCTGGACTGGATGATGCGCCAGTACGACCCCATCCTCCTGGCGGGGCGCGAACTGATGCATGAGCTGTCGGCGCAGACTGGCCTGGCCGTGTTCGCCAGCGTTTTCTACGACGGGCGCATCATCAACACCTACATCGCCGAACCCACCGACAGTTACCACTTCTCGTTCGGGCGCGGGCACCCGCTGCCATTCTTTCGCGGCGCGCAATCGAAGGTGCTGATCGCCTTCCAGAAAGGCCGTCGCCTGCAACGCCTGTTCGACGAACACCTGGCTGGCGACCCGGACAGCCCCTACGACTGGGCGGGGTTTGCCAAGGCCACGAAAAAGATCCGCAAGGACGGCTACTGCATGACCCACGATGAACTCAACCTGGGCCTCACCGGTATCGCCGCGCCGATTATCCAGCCGGATATCGACGAGGTGATCGGCAGCCTGTCGGCCGTGGGCAGCACCCAGAGCTTCAAGCTGCTGCGTCAGGAGACCGTGATTGAAATGGTGATGGACACCACGCGGCGCATCGCCGACAACCTGCGCAACCCGCCGCCGTCAGGCGCAGCCGACGCCTGAGTCAATAGCTAGAACGGCACGGCGACGGTCAGTTGGCTGTAAACGTTGGTGCCGTTGCCGCCGACCTGATTGCCGCCGGTAGTGGCGTCCTGCTTGGGCTTATAGAGGCCGATCAGCGGCGTGATGATCAGGTGCGGGTTGACGGCCCATTCGGCATATACATCCAGCTCGCGCGCATCGAGGTTCAGCGCGTTGCTTTTGCGTACGGTGTCGAAGTCGAAGTACAGCGCGCCCAGGGTCAGGTTTTCCAGGGGCGTGGCCTTGAGCGCCACATGCTGGATGCGGGTGTTGCTGTTGAACGGCCCCGTGTAGTTGCCGGCGACTTCACCCTGCAGCCAAGTGCCGTAGCCGCCGCTCACGCCGGTGAACAGCGAATCCCATTTCTGCGAATAGCGGGTGTAGCGGTAGCTGACCTTCGGCGTCCAGGCGACGTCGGCAAAGGTGTAGCCGGCTTCGCCGTACCAGGCTTTTTCGGGGCCGCTGTCCTTGTCCTGCCAGGCGTATTCGAACGCCAGGCTGACGTTGGGCAGGCCGGCATCGCCTTCACCGCGCACGCTGTACACGTTCATGCCCTTGCGCTGGCGCTGCGCATCACTGGCCCAGCGCTCGTTCACATCGATGCCGTGCACCCAGGTCAGGCCCAGGGTGCCGGGTTTGGCGGTGTAATCAAGGGTGCCGGCGGCCACTTCGGTTTCTGCCTGGGCGCGGTTGTCGGACTTGAGCCATAACAGGCTGCCATGCAGGCCATCCTTGCCGCCCAGGCGCAGCAACGCGGTTTGATCGAAGGCATGCCGCGCGGCCAGGTAATACGCACCGCCACGGTTCATCGTGCCATTGGCCGGGCCCTTGCCCAGATTGGGCCCGTCGTCGTTGATCAGAAAACCACTACCAAGCTTGACCACCTGGCGCCCGCCGGAAATGTCCACGCCATCCTTGCCCAGGGCCGGGAACAGGTCGCCGGAGCGCCAGCCCAGGTACGCGTCTTCGATCTTGGTGGTGCGCTCGGAGCCCAGGGTATTGCCGGATGGGTCGCCCTCGCCCCAGGTCGCCGAGCTGACCAGCGCGAAAGCGCCGTAGGCGGTGCCGTTGCCCGCCAGCGCCTGGTCGCCGCTCAGCCCATATTTGATATAGCCTTCGCGCCAGCTCGATCCGCCCGGCGTGCCGTCGTAGTTCTTGCGGCTGTTGAACAGGCCGAACACGGCGGTCATGTCGGCATTCAGGTGCCGGCTGTCGTCGCTGTACAGCTCGTAGGCCTGGGCCTGGCTGATGGCGCAGAGCGTCAAGCTACAGGCGAGCGTGCCGCAGAGAAATGAAGGGGATGAATGACGCATGGTCGAAGCTCCTTGAGGTTATTCAGCAGCGCGTTTATTGACGAACAACAATTGCTGGCCGGTGAACTCCAGCAGTCCCTCAAGGCCGAATTCGACGCCAAAGCCGGACATCTTGCTGCCGCCGAATGGCGTGTTCGGCTGGATCCGCGCATGGCAGTTGACCCACGCCACGCCGCTTTCCAGGCGGCTGGCCAGGGCCTGCGCCTGCTCGCTGTCCGGTCCCCAGACCGAGCCACCCAGGCCCATGTCGCCGGCATTTGCGCGGCGCAGTACGTCTTCCACATCCTCATAAGCGATCAGCGGCAATACCGGGCCAAACTGCTCTTCGTCCACCAGACGCTGCCCATCGGTGACATCCGCGACCAGCGTCGGCGGGTAAAAGAACCCTGGCCGATCCAGCCGTGCGCCGCCGCACAACACCCGTGCACCCTGGGCCCGCGCATCGGCGACCAGCGCCTGCACCAGTTCCAGTTGATCGAGGTTCTGCACCGGGCCGAAATTGACGCCCGGCTCCAGGCCGTCACCGACCACCTGGCGCTCGGCAATCTGCGTCAGCGCCTCGGCGAACGCCTGGTACTGGGACTGGTGAACGTACAAGCGCTTGAGCGCGGCGCAGGTCTGGCCCATGTTGAGGAAGGCGGCCTGGAAGATCTCTTCGGCCACCTCGTGCACCGGCGTGCCGGGCAATACGATTGCCGCGTCGTTGCCGCCCAGCTCCAGGGTCAGGCGCTTGAGATTGCCGGCGGCGCCGCGCATCACGCTCTGGCCGGTGGCGGTGGAACCGGTGAACACGATCTTCTGGATGCCCGGGTGCGCGGTGATCGCGCTGCCGAACCCCTGCTCGCCGGTCACGCAGTTGATCACGCCGTGGGGCACGTGCCGCGCGATGATCTCCACCAGGCGCAGGGTGCTCAGCGGCGTCAGGCTCGACGGTTTGCTGATCACGCAGTTGCCCGCGCGCAGCGCCGGCATGATGTGCCACACGGCAATCATGAACGGCCAGTTCCACGGCGTGATCGACGCCACCACGCCCAGCGGTTTGCGGTGCAGCTCGACGCGCTGGGTCGGGGTCTCTTCCACCAGCTCCACGGCGATTTCCTGCCCGGCGGCGTAGCGCGTCCAGGCGGCGGCGCCCATGACCTCGGAAAACGCCAGTTCCAGCGGTTTGCCCTGCTCCAGCACGATCAGTCGGGCCAGCGCGTCGGCGTCCTGTTCGATGTCATCGGCAATCGCATTCAAATGCTCGCAACGCCGTTCATGGGCGCTGTGGCGCCAGGTCTTGAACGCGGCCTGGGCGGCGGCTACCGCGTCGTCCAGTTGGCCCAGCGAGCCGGCCGGGCATTGCGCGAAAGCGCTACCGGTGGCCGGATTGATCACGTCGAACTGACCGTTTTCACCTTCAACCTGAACACCGTTGATGAGCATCTTGTAAGCGTGCATGGGCAATTTCCTTTAACGCAGATGAGGCCTGCCGAACACCGGCAGGCGATCAATTCACAGAGGGGATGACGCGAGCAAGGCCTTAGAGCTTGTGGCTGCCCAGGGCCAGGAAGCGCTGCGGCGCCACCTTGCGCAGGCGCGCGGCGAGGTAGAGGCCGCCCAGCAGCGCGGCGGGGATCACCGCACACAAGCTGTAGGACAGGAGCTGGCTGGCACCGGTGAGCACATCGAAATGCGCCACCGCCAGCACCAGCACGCAGAGCAGGGCCACGCACGAAAACACCGGCAAAATGTGCCCGCGCAGCAGGCCGACCTTGAGTTCCGGATGGCGATGGAAATACACGCAGATGGCCACCGAGGTCATTGCCATCAGCAAAATCACGCACAGGGTCGCCAGGTTGGAGAACCAGGCGAACAACTGCAGGATCGGATCGGCGTCCATCGCAGCAAAGATCAGCACCACCACCGCGGCGATCAGGCTCTGCAAGGCCGAGCCCATGTGCGGGCTCTGGTGCACGCGGTGGGTGGTGCCCAACAGGCTGTGCAGCAGGCCGTCACGGCCGATGGCGTAGAAGTAGCGCGCCGCCGCGTTATGGAACGCCAGCAGCCCGGCATAGATGCTGACCATGAACAGCACGCGGATGACCTGGGTCAGGTGCGGGCCGACGAAGTGGTCGGACATGCCGTAGATCAGGGTGGTCGGGTCCTGCATGGCTTGCAGCAGCGGCACGATCTTGTCGGCGCCCACGCCCACTATCATCGACCACACCGACAGCGTGTAGAACGCGCCGATCAGCAGCACCGAACAGTAGGTGGCAATCGGTATGGTGCGCTTGGGGTCTTTGGCTTCTTCGCCGTAGATGGTGGTGGCCTCGAAACCGATGAACGCGGCGAAGCAAAACAGCAGGCCAATGGACGGCGTACCGCTGAAGACCTGCTGATGGGTGAAAGAGTCGAGATTGACACCGCTGTCACCGCCGGTCTTCAGAATGGCGAAATCGAGAATAAGGATGGCCAGATACTCGGCGACCACCACCAGCGACAGCACCTTGGCCGACAGGTCGATCTTGCGATAGCCGAGAAACGCAATGCTGGCCATCGCCATCAGCGAATAAGACCACCAGGGCAACACTACCCCCGCGACACTTTCCATGGTGCCGCTGACCACGCCGCCGAACATGCCATACAGCGCGATCTGCAGAATGTTGTAGGCAAACATCGCCAGCACCGCCGCCGAGCCGCCGGCCAGGCCACCCAGGCCACGCGAGGTGAACGCGTAGAAACCGCCGGCGTTGGTGACGTGGCGCGACATGGTGGTGTAACCCACCGAAAACGCCAACAGCACCAGCAACGCCAGAATCAGCAATGCCGGGGTGCCGGCACCGTTGCCCAGCATGATGCCGATGGGAAAGCCACCGGCGATGACGCTGAGGGGGCTTGCCGCCGAAATCACGAAGAAAATGATGAAGCCGACACCCAGGGCGCCACGCTTGAGCTCCGTGGAGCTGTTGACCGGGAGAGATACGCTCATGTTGTTGACCTTATTGTATGAGGCAGTCGCTGTGGGGTGACGCCGATCCAGGCGCTATCGGTGCCGGGTAGCGCTTTTATTGTTGAGGTTGCACGCTGGTTTCGATGCTATGCCCGGCCGTGAGCACCTCGCTATCCCAAATCGGTAACATCGCGGGCCGCGCCCCAAAACAGGTCAATGCCGCGGCACTCCCGGCCGATTCGGGATAGCGGTGCGGGTTCGGCGCCGCGCATGCTAGGGTCAGCCCCCCTTTGCCTGCC
The DNA here is from genome assembly GCF_001439785.1 of Pseudomonas poae. Classification (GTDB taxonomy): domain Bacteria; phylum Pseudomonadota; class Gammaproteobacteria; order Pseudomonadales; family Pseudomonadaceae; genus Aquipseudomonas; species Aquipseudomonas poae. The sequence goes on from NZ_JYLI01000020.1 coordinate 76,057, forward strand.
TGAACCTGGAGTTACCCGTGTTGGCCATTCAATTATCGAGCCCGTCCCATGTCGTCTAAGGGTCGCTGGTTGATCCTGGCGATTATTTCCAGCGCCTTGCTGCTGATCGTCATCGACATGACGGTGTTATACACCGCGCTGCCCACCCTGACCCGCGAGCTCGGCGCCAGCGCTTCGCAGAAGCTGTGGATCGTCAATATCTACGCATTGATCGCCGCCGGCCTGCTGCTGGGCATGGGCACGCTGGGCGATCGCCTGGGGCACAAACGCCTGTTCATCGGCGGGCTGAGCGTGTTCGGGGTGTTCTCGCTGATTGCGGCCTTCTCGCCATCAGCCAATGTATTGATCGGCGCCCGGGGATTTCTCGCGGTCGGCGCGGCAATGATGATGCCCGCCACCCTGGCGCTGATCCGTTTGACGTTCAACGACGAACGCGAACAGGCCATGGCGTTTGGCATCTGGGCATCGGTGGCCTCCGGCGGCGCGGCGCTGGGGCCGGTGGTCGGCGGCCTGCTGCTGGAGCATTTCTGGTGGGGCTCGGTGTTTCTGATCAACGTGCCGATTGTGCTGGTGGCCTTGGTGCTCGGAGTGACGCTGATTCCCGAGCATCCGGGCAATCCCCGGCGCCACTGGGACTGGCTGGGCTCGTTGCAGGTCATGATCGGCTTGATCAGCATCGCCTATGCCGTCAAGGAGCTGGGCAAACGCTCGCCCGCCTTCGCCGCCATGCTGGTGGCGATACTGCTGGGCACGTTGTTTCTGGCGATGTTCATCCGGCGCCAGCGCCGTGCCGCGCAGCCGATGCTCGAGCTGTCACTGTTCGCCGAGCCGTTGTTCAGAAATGCGGTGATTGCAGCGCTCGCCTCGGCCCTGGCGTTTATCGGCATGGAACTGGTGTTCAGCCAGCGCCTGCAACTGGTGCTGGGCATGTCGCCGCTGGCGTCGGCGCTGTTCATCCTGCCGTTGCCACTGGGCTCCTTCGTTGCCGGGCCGGTGGCCGGCTATTACCTGTCGCGCCTGGGCAGCCGGCGCATGCTGTTCTGGACCCTGCTGCTGTCGGCCGCCGCGATGTTGGCGTACCTGTTGCTGTGCAACGCAGCGGTGCCGCTGCAGATTGCCAGCCTGGCGCTGTTGGGCATGGCCATGGGCGCGGCCCTCACAGCGGCCTCCAGCACCATCATGCTCAGCGTGCCCACCGACAAGGCCGGCATGGCGGCGTCCATCGAGGAAGTCTCCTTTGAACTGGGCGGTGCCGCCGGGGTAACCCTGGCGGGCAGCCTGCTATCGGCGGTGTATGCCTGGTCGACGAGCCTGACGATTCCACCCAGGCTGGGCCTGAACCCGTTGACGTTCGAGAGCCTGGACGATGCGCTGCTGGTGGCCGCAACGCTGCCGGGCGACGACGCTACGCTGCTGACGGGGCTGGCACGTGCCGCGTTCGATGCAGGTTTTATTGCCGTGCTGGCGGTGCTCGCAGCCCTGTTGCTGGTGGCAGCGCTGCTGGTGAGGTTCAGCCAGCGCTGACTCGGCCGATGCAGTGACATACCTAATAAGAAACCAGTGGCCCTGGCCAACCGATGGTCAACCGGCACGCTCACTTGCGAGATCCTCCCATGCTCGACGCCCTTTCCATCCGCTTGAAAATCATTTTGCTGTCCGGTATGTGCCTTCTGGGCGTGATCGGCCTGATCGTCGGCATGAACCTCTACCAGAGCAGCCAGAACAACCGCCTGATCAGCACCTCCAGCGGCAGGATGCTGACCGAGAGCGGTGAAAACCTGTTGCAAGCCAAGGCCGCCGAGCAGGCAAGTAACCTGCAGCGGGCCTTCGGCAACAACCTGCTGCTGATCACCGGCCTCGCCGACCAGGCGACCCATTTGCGCAGCATGGCAATACAGCGCGGGTTGCCGGCGGCCGCCTTGCGCGAGGAACTGAACCAGAGCCTGCACACCACCTTCGAACGCAATCCCCAGGTACTGGGTCTGTGGCTGGTGTTCGAGCCGAATGCGCTGGGCGGTCAGGACAGCGAATTCGTCAACGACGCCGCGCGCGCCTCCAACGAAACCGGACGCTTCGCCAGCGCCTGGAACCGGGGGGCAGGCCCGGCGGTGAACATCCTGATTCCCGAAACCGATCTGCAGAAAACCGAGCTGAGCATCAGCGGCGCCCCCTACAACAGCTGGTACACCTGCCCCCGTGACACGCGGCGTACCTGCCTGATGGCGCCCTACGCCGACACCCAGGCCGGCCAGGTGCAACTGATGACCACGCTGTCGATGCCGTTGATTGCCGACGGCAAGGTCATCGGCACCCTCGGCGTGGACCTTGCCCTCGGCGCGCTGCAAGCGGCCGCCAGCGAGGCCCAGCGCACGCTGTTCAACGGTTCGGGCAGCATGCTGATTGTGTCCGACAGCGGCGTGCTCGCCGCCTACAGCAAGGACGCCGGCAAGGTCGGCGAACCGCTCGCCGCCGCTTTGGGCGATGCGGGCAAGGCGCTGCTCGCGGCATTGGCGCAAAAACAACCGCAGGTGCTGGCCCAGGACGACTTGATCCGCGCAGTCTACCCGGTGACGCCGATCCCCGACGCGGCGCCATGGGGCGTGGTCATCGACTTGCCCAAGCAGGTGTTGCTGGCCGACTCGGTGGCCTTGCAGTCGTTGCTCGATCAGACGCAGACCCGCGACACCCTCATGGCGTCACTGGTGGCCATCGGCGCCGGGCTGCTGGGCCTGCTGCTGATCTGGCTCACCGCCTCCGGCGTGACACGCCCGATCAACAGCGTCGCGCAGATGCTCAAGGCCATTGCCAGCGGCGACGGCGACCTGACCCAACGCCTGGATTACCGCAAAAAAGACGAATTGGGCGAACTGGTGGGCTGGTTCAACCGCTTCCTCGACAAACTGCAACCGACCATCGCGCAGATCAAGCAGAGCATCACTGACGCACGCGGCACCGCCGACCAGTCTTCGCACATCGCACGGCAGACCAGCGAAGGCATGCAGGTGCAGTTTCGCGAGATCGACCAGCTGGCGACCGCGTCCAATGAGATGAGCGCCACCGCTCATGAAGTGGCCCATAGCGCTTCGAGTGCGGCCCAGGCGGCGCGCGGGGCCGATCAAGCGTCCAGGGATGGCATCATGCTGATCGAACGCAGCACCCGCGACATCACCGCCCTGGCCAGCGAGGTCAGCAAGGCCGTCACCGAGGTCGAAGCGCTGGCGGTCAACAGCGAACAGATCGGCTCGGTGCTGGAGGTGATACGCGGCATTGCCGAGCAGACCAACCTGCTGGCCCTCAACGCCGCCATCGAAGCGGCGCGTGCCGGCGAAAGCGGCCGTGGCTTTGCGGTGGTGGCCGATGAAGTGCGCAACCTGGCCAAGCGCACCCAGGACTCGGTGGAGGAAATACGCCTGGTGATCGAGCGCATCCAGAGCGGCACGCGGGGCGTGGTGACCACCATGCACGCCAGCCAGACGCTGGCCCAGGACAACGCTGGGCAGATCCATCAGGCCGTGCAAGCCCTGGGCAGGATCAGCGAGGCGGTGACGGTGATCAGTGACATGAACCTGCAGATAGCCAGTGCCGCAGAGGAGCAGAGCGCGGTGGCCGAGGAAGTCAATCGCAACGTCGCGACCATTCGGGGGGTCACCGAGACGCTCACGGAGCAGGCCGCCGAGTCGGCGCAGATCAGCAGCCAACTCAACGCCCGGGCCACTCAGCAGATGAAACTGATGGACCAGTTCCGCGTATAGCGACCGCTGTACCAATGAGGGAAGCTGTGGCGAGCGGGCTTGCACTAATGCCGTTCAGTTAAGCGCAGATTCCCTGTGGCGAGCAGGCTTGTCCTGCGTTGGGCTGCGCAGCAGCCCCAAAACCAGGCGCTGAGCCGTATCAGGTACACCGCTTTTTGCTGGAGTGGGGGCGCTTCGCACCCCAACGCGGGGCAAGCCCGCTCGCCACAGCAAGCCCGCTCGCCACAGGAATGTCGCTGTCTGAAACGTTGGGTGTTAAATCAACACGCTACTGTGTGTTTGATGAGAAGCAGCACGTGAGGTGCGCGACGGCAGCTCGGCGAACAACGCGTGATACTCCGCCGCAAAATGGCTGAGGTGGTAGAACCCCCACTGCGCTGCCGCATCGCCGATGGAAAGCTGCGCGGCGGGCGTGGACATCAGGGTGCGACGCACGCCGTTGAGCCTGATGGCGCGCAGGTAGTTCAGCGGCGTGGTCTCGGCCACCGCGCGAAAGCTGTTCTGCACGGTGCGCCGGCTTACCTGCAGGCGTTCGCACAAGTCGTTGACGCTGGGCACGTCGAACTGCCCGGTGGTCGCCAGGCGATGGCATTTCTCGACGATAAAACTGCGCGTGGAACTGGGCGTGCGCTGTTGCTTGTCGCAGGACGGATCGCTCATCAGTTGCACCAGCTCGTCGAGCAGCGCCCGCTCCAGCAAGCGCGCGTGTGAGTCACGCAGCTCGCCAGCCATGGCCTGGCCGAACAGAGCGAGCAAACGGCGGCGGGCATCGGCGAAGCGCTGGGGAGAAACCCTGATCACCGGCTGACGCAGCAACAGACTGAGGTCCCTGGGCGACGCCGTGTGTGCCAGCGCCTGCTCGAACAATTCGCGCTCGAAGGTGATGGACAGCAATTGCATGCCCATCGGCATATGGAACATGAATTCCTCGCCGCCGCGCAGGAAGAACAGGCTGCTGTCATCGACCTCCCGCCCCTGCATCCGCACCGACCCCGGCACATTGATCGGCACCGCAAAGCACATCTTGTTGCGTGGCGCCACGCCGTGCTGCACCACGCGCTGGTTGATCTGCTCGAGGAAAACGTGGCTTGCGGCGGTGGTCAACTGCATCAGCGAACTCTCGGCCGAGCCACCGGTTAGCTGGCTGTAGTCCTGGTGCCACTGCTGAACGTTGGCCGCGTGCACATGCACATCGTGAAAATGGCCGATGCTTTGACTTCTCATAATGCGCGACGCTCTCCGCAATTTTTTTATTTTAAAGCCAGCTTCGTGCCAGATAGTCGCACAAAGGCCGGATATTGCAATATTTCAGCATTATTTCAGGTCGGCAAAAATCCGCTGCGCGGCGCACCCATGTGCCGATTCGGGATACCGGTCTCGGGCAGGTCACGCCGATGATCGGTACACCTGAATAGACCTGCCAGAGATCCATCATGAGTGAAGCCCAGCTTGAAGCCCTCCACTTCGCCGATGCCCCGCGCATCATTTCCGACGCCCTGCCCGGCCCCAAAACCTGCGAGGCCCTGGCATTGTCGGCAAGCACCGAGTCGATGGCGCGCGGCGGCGGCCGCATGCCGATCGCCATGGACCGCGCCTTTGGCGCCACCTTCAAGGACCCGGACGGCAACACCTATATCGACCTCTCCGCCGGCGTCGGCGTGAGCAGCGTCGGACGCTGCCACCCCAAAGTGGTGCAGGCGATCCGCGACCAGTCCGAAGTGCTGATGCACGCCCTGGAAATCAACAGCACCCGGCGTACCGAGCTGGCGGCCAAGCTTTCCGAGATTGCGCCGGACGGCCTGCGTGGTGACTGCATCACCTTCTTCACCCAGAGCGGCAGCGATGCGCTGGAAGCGGCGATCAAGTTCGCCAAGCGCATCACCGGGCGCCACCAGATCATCGCCTTCCACGGCGGTTACCACGGTGTCTGGAACGCCTCGGGCTCGCTCACCACCGGCACTGCCTATCGCAAGGGCTTCGGCGCGCAGATGGGCGGCGTGATTCATGCGCCCTACCCCTACGCCTATCGCTTCCCGTTCGACACCACGCACAAGAGCGCCGAACAGATCGCCGGCGAGTACGTTGATTACCTCCTGAACACGCCCTACACCGCCGCCGATGACGTGGCGGCGGTGATCGTCGAGCCGGTGCAGGGCGAAGGCGGCTACGTGCCGCCGTCGCCGGAGTTCTTGCAGATTCTGCGCCAGGCGTGCGACCGCAGCGGCACGCTGTTGATCGTCGACGAGGTGCAGTCCGGCGCGGGGCGCACCGGCAAGATGTGGGCGGTGGAACACGCGGGGGTCAAGCCCGACATGCTCACCTTTGGCAAGGGCATCGGCAGCGACCTGCCGATGGCGGGGTTGATCATGCGTTCGGATCTGGCGGCGCAGATTCCTGATGGGTCGATGCCCAATACCTTCGCGGCGAACTCGCTGTCGGCGGCGGTGGCGCTGACCAATATCGCCATTCTGCAGGACCCGCAGCTGGACCTACTGGGGCGTGCGCATAGCCTGGGGCTGGAGGCGCAGGAATATATCCGTGGGTTTGGCAGCCGGTTTGTGGGTGAGGTGCGTGGGCGTGGGCTGATGATCGGCATTGAGTTGGTGGAGGATCCGCTGACCAAAGCGCCGTTGGCGCCGCAGAAAATTGGGGCGTTGATGGGGTTTCTGATGAGTCATGGGGTGTTGATGATCCCGTGCGGGCGGTACGGGAATGTGATGCGGGTGATGCCTTCGTTGACGATTACGCGGGGGTTGTTTTTCAGGGCGTTGGATGTGTTTCGGGAGGCGCTGGGGTCGCTTGAGAAGTGATCCGGGCCGCACCGGGTGTGGATTGTGGGAGCTGGCTTGCCTGCGATAGCGGTTTGACGGTTTACATATCCGTTGCTGCGGTGATGGCGGAGATTGGTTCCGCCCTTACGGCGGGTCACTTTTGGAAAGAGCCGGAATGCCGGCCCAGCCAAAAGTAACCAAAGGGCTCTTGCCCCACCACTCGGCACCTCGCTCAGGCTCGGTATGCGGCCAGCGTGGTTGACGGGGCGCCTGAGATCAAAATCAAAAGCAGATCAAAAACGAATTTTTATGGAGGCTGTATGACTCAGCAGTTGAAGCATTTTATTAATGGCTTGGCCTCCGAGGCTTCGGAGGGTGGGCGGGTTGAGTTGGTGAATCCGGTGACGGAGGCGGTTTATGGCAGTTTTGCGCGGGGTACGGTGGAGGATGTGGACCGGGCGGTGAATGCGGCGTTTGAGCAGCTTGAGCGCGGCGAGTGGAGTCGGTTTGATGGGGCGCAGCGCGCTCGGGTGTTGTTGAAGCTGGCGGATCTGGTGGAGCGCGACAGTGAGTTGCTGGCGGATATGGACGCCGATGCTATCGGGCGTTCACCGCTGGAGCCGCGACGGATGGATTTGCCCAATGTGCTGGCCAATCTGCGCGCGGCGGCGGGTTGGGCCAATCAGTTGGAGGGGCGGACCATTCCCGGCGGAGGGTATTTCGGCACCAAAACCCTGTCGTATACCGTGCGTGAGCCGGTGGGCGTGGTCGGGGCTATTGTGCCGTGGAATTCGCCGCTGATGATCACCGTGTGGAAGCTCGCGGCGTTGCTGGCCGCAGGTTGCACGGTGGTGATCAAACCTTCGGAAGAAACCCCGCAGTCGGCCCTGCACCTGGCGATGCTGGCGCAGGAAGCAGGCTTTCCGGACGGTGTGATCAATGTGGTCACCGGTTACGGCAATGAGGTGGGTCGGGCGCTGTGTGAGCATCCGCGCATCGCCAAGATCAGCTTCACCGGCAGCCCCGAGGCCGGGCGTGAGATCCAGCGCACCGCCGGGGTGCTGTTCAAGCATGTCGCCCTGGAGCTGGGCGGCAAGAGCCCGCAGATCGTGTTCGACGACGCTTCCTTCGAGGACGCGCTGCGCGGTTGCAGCCTTGGCCTGTTCGCCAACCAGGGTCAGATTTGTGCGGCTGGGTCGCGCATTCTGGTGCAGCGTGGCATCGCCGATCGTTTCGCGGCGGCGCTTGCCGAGGCGGCGCGGGCGGTCAAGGTGGGCGACCCGCGTCAGCCCGGTAACCAGATGGGTCCGGTGGCCAAGAAGGCGCAATGGGAGCGGGTCAATCGCTACATCCAGTTAGGCATTGACGAAGGCGCCACCCTGCTCGCTGGCGGCGTGTCGACCCCGGATCAGGGCTGGTTCGTGCGCCCGACCATTTTTGCCGACGCGCGCAATGACATGGCGATTGCCCGCGACGAAATCTTTGGCCCGGTGGGCACAATCATTGTGTTCGACAACGAGGTGGATGCCGTGGCCCTGGCCAATGACTCCGCCTACGGCCTGGCGGCCACCGTGTGGACCGCCGACCTGGTGCGCGCCCATCGCGTGGCCGCAGCGGTGAAGGCCGGCGCGGTGGGCATCAACTGCTGGAGCCCGCTGGACGCCAACCTGCCGTGGGGCGGCGTCAAAACCAGCGGCATCGGCCGTGAAGGCGGGTTTGGCGGCGCGCTGGCCTATACCGAGGAGAAGGTCATCACGGTGTTGCTGCCCAGTGGCTCGCAGTCTTGATCAATGGAGAGATATCGATGAACAGCGAAATGATTGACCGATATCCAACCTCTTTGCGCATTCTGCACTGGGCGCGCGCGGTGCTGATCGCCGGGCTGCTCTGGGCGGGCTGGCATATGACCGGGCTGGACGATGAAGTGGCCAGCAAATACGAGTTGTATTACCCGTGGCACAAATCCTTCGGGGTGCTGGCGTTCATGCTGGTGCTGGTGCAGATCGTGTTGCGCTGGCGAACGCCGGTGCTGCCGTCACCGCCTGCCACCTTGGCGGCCCACGAGCGGTTTTTGTCACGGCTGGTGCAGCGGGCGATGTATGTGCTGATCGTGGCGGTGCCGTTGATGGGTTACTCGATGTCGAGCACTTACACGATGAGTGATGGGGTGTTTTTTTTCGGGGTGAACTTGCCGGAGTTGCTGGGCAAGAATGATGAGTGGTTTGTGGTATTTCAGAGGTTGCACAAGGTGTGCGCTTATACGTTGCTTGGGTTGATTGTGGTGCATGTTATGGGGGCGCTTAAGCATCGGTTTTTTGATAAGGACCCGCGTAACGATGTGTTGCGTCGGATGCTCTGAGGTGTTGCTGGGGGATGCGGTCAAATGTGGGAGGGGGCTTGCTCCCGATGGCGGTCTGACTGGGTACATATTCGTTGCTGCGGTTACGGCGTAGGTTCCGCCCTAGCGAAGCCAAGCGTTGAGCTGCGGCGAAATGGCGCATGCCTTGCGCTTTCACTTGGGCGGTTAACTGCGGCTAAATAGCGTCCCCTTTGTGTCGACTGCCTTGATGCCCATGTTTTCACGCATCAGCCCCTGGATTGCCTGCCTGGCCTTGCTGCTGAATATGCTGGCCATGCCGCTCGGCCGTGCGATGCAAGCGCCGGATGGCGGGTTGATGCTGTGGGGTGGGTTTTGTTCATCGCACGCGCTGCCGCCAGGCTTTGACAAGCTGGTCGTGCCGTTCAAGTCGGCGCCCTCGTCCGGTGAGATGAAGCACGGTGACTGTTGCTGCGGGCATGCCGGTCTGGCGGCGTTGCCGTCCAGCCATTACCGTCATTTTCTGCCGCGTCATGCACCGGATATCGTCCTTGATGATCCGCTGCTGCCCGCGCTGCATCCCAGGATTCGCTGGCCGAGCCTGAGTCCGCGCGCCTCTCCTGTGACCTGATTGACCGAACTTCATGTTTCAGCCGCGCGTTTGCGTGGCTGAACGTCATTGACGTTTTTCAGGTTTCAGGAAGCGTGCCTTATGCCTGCTCCATCTACTCTGCCGCGCGCAAAGCGTGTGGCTGTGCCCTGCTCACTCTGGCCGATGCTCTCGGTGGGCCTGCTTGCTTTCACTTCATTGGCCGCGGCGGACGAAAGCTCCGCCCTCACCCTCGGCGCGGTCGCGATCCAGGGCACAAGCGCTGACAGCGGCCCGCTCGGCACGCACGGCGTGCTCGGTTCGGTGGACATCCTCGGTGCCGATATCGTGGAGAAAATGCCGGTCAACTACAGCTGGGAGCTGTTCAGCCGGGCGCCGGGGGTGATGCTCACCGAGTTCAACCAGGGCACCACCTCCGGCAAGATTTCGTTTCGCGGCTTCAACGGCGAAGGCGAAGTGAACGCGGTGAAGCTGCTGATCGACGGTATCCCCAGCAACAGCAACGACGGCAACATGCCCTTCATGGACATGGTTTTTCCGCTGGAACTGGACAGCATCGAAGTGGTGCGCGGCACCAGTGATGCCCGCTATGGCCTGAACAACATCGCCGGCAACGTGAACATGCTCACCCGCACTGGCGGCGACTACACCCGTGCGCGCATTCGTTACGGCAGCGATGACACCCGTGAAACCCAGTTCGCCAAAGGCATCGAGGGCAGCAACTGGACGCAGAATTACTTTTTCGCCTACCAGAAAGCAGACGGCTATCGCGATCATGCCCAAGCGGACAAAGTGTCGATGTCCGGCAAATGGTTCTACACCCCGGACGACAATCGCTACCGTATCGGCCTGATCGCCCGCCATTACGAAACCCAGGCCCAGGAACCCGGTTATCTGAGCGCCGACGATGCGCACCAGCATCCACGCATGAGCAACGTCTATAACGCCAGCGACACAGGCACGCGGCGAATGAATCAGCTCAGCCTGCACCTTGATACCGAGCTGGCCGAGACGCTTTCGTGGTCGGCCAAAACCTACCTCAATACCTTCGATGACCGACGCTGGACCCAGTACTGGCGCACCAGCGCCCAGCAGGAACGGGACGCTTACGAGACCCAGTACGGCGCCCTCACCTCCCTGACCTGGCGCCCCGTCGTCAGCGGCCTGTACCGCTTCGCCCTGGAAGGCGGCGCGGATATCCAGCGCCAGCAGAACACCAGCGAGCGCTACCGCACCCTGAACCGCGCGCGCCTGGCGCAGACCCGGGATCAGCAGTTCGACTTCGACACCTTGGGCGCGTACGTGCAGGCCGAGATTCAACCGTTCGAATCGCTGAAGATCATTCCCGCGTACCGCGCCGACCGGATCCAGGGTGACTTCACCAATCAGATGACAGGCACGGATTACGCCATCAACGACTACGGGCTGATCAAGCAACCCAAGCTCAGCGTGACGTATTCGCCCTGGGACGTGGCCAGCGTCTACGCCAACTGGGGGCGCACCTTCCAGGTGGGCACCGGGGCAGCCGCCTATAAAATCCCGCCGCGTGACACCGACCTGGCACCGTCGATCAACGAGGGCTGGGAAACCGGCATCAAGTTCACGCCTGCCGATTGGGTCGATGGGCGCATTGCCTACTGGCAACAGCAGGCCAGCGGCGAAGTCAGCCGCCGACTCAACGACCCCAGCGGCGAGTCGGACAACGTCGGCCAAACCCGCCGCTGGGGCTATGACGCGCAACTCAACCTGCGTCCGAACGAACGCACCGAGATCTGGCTGGCGTACGCCTGGCAATACTCGAAAATCCTCCAGCCCAGCGCCACGTTGCCGGGCAGCAAAGGCCGCGAGATTGATCATATCCCCCATCATTTATACAACGCCGGCATTCGTTATCAGGCTACGCCGGCCCTGCAACTCAGCGCGTGGATGAATGGGCAGACTCACTATTATCTGGAGCGGGAAAATACCCAGGGTACTTACGGGGGTTATGTGTTGATGAACCTTGGCGCGGTTTACCGGGTGACGGAGTCGGTCAGTGTTGATCTGCAGGTGAAGAACCTCACTAACCGTTACTACGAGTACGCCTGGTATGACCCGGATGGGGCCAGGGCATCGCTGCATTCGCCGGGGGATGGGAGGACGGTGATGAGTGGGGTGACGTTGGATTTTTAGGTGTGACATCCATCAGACAAATGGAGATCCAAATGTGGGAGGGGACTTGCCCCCTCCCATAGTTTGTACAGCGTTCGGCAGCCAATCCTGGTCGGTTCTAAAGCCACGGATATGGCCACAAACCCGCTCACTGCCTGGCCTGCCGAACCTGCACTTCCGGCATCGCCGAGGAGTGATGATTAAGAATCTTCCACTGCCCCCCAACCTGCTCATAAACAAACGTATACCGCGCCTGCACCTGCCGCTTGCCGCCATTGGCCTCGGTCAACGTAAAGGTATAAACCCCACTGTCCATCGCCACATTGCTGCCCAACTGGCGGATCTCGCGGTAGTTGATCTGCCCCACCGGCTTGAGCGCCAGGAAGTGATCGAAGTAATCCCTGATCTGATCCGGCGTGGTGCGCACCTGGTTGGATACGGTCGGCTGCAACACCGCGTCCGGCGCATACAGCTCGACCACCGATTTGGCATCGCCGGTCTGCAGGGCACTGTTCCAGCGGTCGAACAGCCCGGCAATCTCGCGGTCTTTCACGTTGACAGGCGCCTGGGCCACGTCCAGGTACACATAAGGGGCCGTTACGGCAGCCTGGGCAAGCGGTGCGCTCAAGGCAAACAGCAGGGCGAGGACGGCGGTTCTGGATTTCATGGCGATGCTCCGGTTGTGTGCGTTGAGCCCACTTTGCCAAGCCGCCCTCCTCCCGCCATCGGCCAACCGGAGTCATTTGCCTATGCCATTTGGCAGATAGCGCCCAAGGTGCCCGGCGAGGTCTAATAGCTGCCTCGCGCCCCTGAGCACTCAACATGCACAACACGCCTCACGACCCCGCCAGCGCCCTGGCCATGCGCGCGCACTTCAGGCAATCGCAAAGCCGCACCGCGCGCCTGCGCCTGCTGGTCGACACCGGGCAGGAACTGGCCCAACTGGCTCCCGCCGCCATGCGCGAACGCGTGCTGGAACGGGCCTGTGCGTTTCTGGCGATAGACCACGGGCTGCTGCAGGAATGGGACGCCAGGGGCGTCGCCCATACCAGCGCCTGCCAAGGCAACCCGGCCCACCTTGCCCGTCTGGCGACCCTCGCCGACCGCAGCCGGCGCGCGCCGTACTGGCAGGAACTGCCGGGCGAGGCGCTGCCCAGCGTGCTGCACATACCGCTGCGCGGCAGCGACGGCGGCACCTTTGGCGTGCTGGTACTGGGCAATAGCGTGAGCCTGCGCGCGCCGGACCATGAAGACGCCGAATCCCTGCAATTGCTCGCCACGCTGCTGGCCGCGCACCTGGAAAACGAACGCCTGCTGACCACCCTCAAGGCCCGCGACAAACATCTCTCCGAGCTGGTCAACCGGCTGTTGCACGCCCAGGAGGACGAACGCAAACGCGTGGCCTACGACCTGCACGACGGCCTGGCACAAACCCTCGCCGGCCTGCATCAGCGCCTGCAAGGGTTCGCCGGCCGCTGCCCGCCGTTGCCCGATGCCCTGGCCGCCGACCTGCAGGCCATCCTCACCCTGGCCCAACACTCGGTCGGTGAAGGCCGGCAACTGATCGCCGGCCTGCGCCCCGTGGTGCTCGACGATTTTGGCCTGTTCAAGGCCCTCGACAAGGAGGCCGATCGCCTGCGCGAAGCCGGTGTGCACGTGTTCTGGCAGGCGCACTGCGACACGCGCTTGCCCAGCCAGGTGGAGATCGCCCTGTTCCGCATCGGCCAGGAGGCAATCAACAATGTGCTCAAGCATGCTCAGGCCAGCCAGGTGCACCTGGCCCTGGAACTGCGCGACGCCGAGGCAGCTCTGCGGGTGGACGACAACGGTCGGGGCTTTGCCGCAGGGCAGCCACGCGATGACGCCCGGCACCTGGGGCTTGCCACCATGCAGGAGCGCGCCAGCCTGCTGGGCGGGCGCTTCACTTGCGCCAGCACGGTCGATGGCGGCACCCGCTTGCAGGCCAGCGTGCCTGCCCACTTCGACGGAACCTGCTCATGAGCGATGTACTGCGCCTGGTCCTCGCGGACGATCACGAAGTCACCCGCACCGGCTTTGTCGCCCTGCTGGCCGGCCACCCGCAGTTCGAGGTGGTCGGGCAGGCGCGCGATGGCCAGCAGGCCGTGGAGTTGTGCGAGCAGCTGCTGCCGGACATCGTCATTCTCGATATCCGCATGCCGGTGCTTAACGGCCTCGGCGCGGCGCGCCTGCTGCAACAACGCCTGCCGACACTGAAGGTGGTGATGTTCACCATGGACGACAGCCCCGATCACCTGGAAGCGGCGATCAATGCCGGTGCCGTCGGCTACCTGCTCAAGGACGCCAGCCGTGACGAGGTGATCGCAGCCTTGCAGCAAGTGGCCGCCGGTGGCGAAGCGCTCAACAGCCTGGTCAGCACCCGCCTGCTGCGGCGCATGGCCGAGCGCAACGCCGGCGGCGCGGCCCCCACGGAACACCTCACGCCACGGGAGCGCCAGGTACTGGGGCTGGTCGCCACGGGCATGAGCAACCGCGAAATCGGCGCGCAGCTGGGCATTACCACCGGCACCGCCAAGGCCCATGTCGAGCGAGTGATCGGCAAGCTGGGCGCCGCCGACCGCACCCAGGCGGCGGTGCGCGGCATCGCCCTGGGCCTGGTGACCCAGGCATGAGGCGCTTGCAGGCACAGCGTTGGGCCGACCTGCCATTGCGCGGCAAGGCGCTGCTGGTGATTTCGCTGCCACTGGTGGTGCTGCTGCTGTCGCTGGTGTTGATCTACATCACCGAGCGCCAGACCGCCCACGCTGAAGAAGACGTGCGTCGGGTGTTGCGCGTGCAACGCGATATCCAGGCCGTGCACACCCTGCTGGCCGAAGCGGCGGGCAGCGTGCGCGGTTACTTGCTGACCCGCCGCGAGGACTTCCTGCCCAGCTACCGCACGGCCGGACCGCAAATCGAATCGGCCCTGCACAGGCTCGACAGCAACGTGCGCGACCCACGGGTGCGCGAGCAACTCAACGCAATCAAGCCGTTGATCGAACACAAGGTCGACGGCCTGCAAGCCATGCTCGATGACCGCGAGGCCACGGCGCAATCGATCAGCGTCATTCTGATCAGCAACAAACACATCCTCGACGCGTTGCGCCAACACATCAGCACCATGCTCAGGCTGGAGGACACGTTGCTGGCCGAACGCAGCAAGGCCGCGGCCGAAACCCGCGAGCGCCTGCTGCTGTCCACCTGGCTGGCGGCGGTCTGCGGATTGTTCGGCGCCATCGTCGCGGTGCTGTTTCTGTCCAAGGGCATCGTCGCCCGAGTGCAAAACGTGCAACGCAACGCACAGCGCCTGGCACTGGGTCATCCGCTGCTGCCGCAACCGCCGGAACACGATGAAATCGGCCAGTTGGGCACGCGCCTGGTGGAAGCCGGCCTGCTGCTGTCCGAACGCGAACGCGCGCTGCGCGACAACGAGGAGCGCTTGCGGCTGATCATTGACGGGGTCAAGGACTACGGGATCTTCGCCCTCGACACGGCGGGCCACGTCACCAGTTGGAACAACGGCGCCGAGCGCATCAAGGGCTATACCGAACAGGAAATCATCGGCCAGCACTTCTCGGTGTTCTACCTGCCCGAGGAATGCCCACAGCACCCGGCCATGGCATTGCGCGAAGCCACACGCAACGGCGACTACACCGAAGAAGGCTGGCGCTGCCGCCAGGACGGTACCCATTTTTGGGCCAGCGTGGTGATCACCGCGCAGTACGACGGCACCGGCGCCCTGCGCGGCTTCTCCAAGATCACCCGGGACATCACCGACCGCCGCGCGGCGGAAATCGCCCTGCGCACCGCACGCGAGGAAGCCGAACGCGCCAGTCGTGCCAAGAGCGAGTTTCTGTCGCGCATGAGTCACGAACTGCGCACCCCGCTCAACTCGATCCTGGGCTTTGCGCAACTGCTGGAAATGGACGCGCCGGCCGCGCAAAAAGCCAACGTCGGCCATATCCTGCGTGCGGGGCAACACTTGCTGACGCTGATCAATGAAGTGCTGGACATCGCCAAGATCGAAGCCGGGCGCCTGCCGTTGAACATCGAGCCACTGCCATTGGCCGGGGTGCTGCAGGAATGCCTGACGCTGGTGTCGCCTATGGCGGCAGGCGCCGGTATCCAGTTGCAGCCACTGCCCGCGCTCGCCCCCGACCTGGGCATCGTCGCCGACCGCCAACGCCTTACCCAGGTGCTGCTGAACCTGCTGTCCAATGCGATCAAGTACAACCTGTGCCCTGGCCAGGTGAGCATCGAGGTCAACCTGGACGGCCAACGCATCGACGTGTCGGTGTGCGACACCGGCAAGGGCATTGCGGCCGAGCACCTTGGGCAACTGTTCAAGCCGTTCGAACGCCTGGGCGCCGACCCGACCGTTGAAGGCAGCGGGCTGGGCCTGGCGCTGAGCAAGAGCCTGCTGGAGAAGATGGGCGGCACCCTGCAGGTGCACAGCCAGCCCGGCGTCGGCTCGCGCTTTACCCTGGAGCTGCCGCTGGTGCGGGTGCAGGATGCGCAGCGTGCCGGCGCTGTCGTGGGCAGCGACGCGCCGTTGGCCGCCCCTGCCCACGGCGCGCAGGCAATTCACGGCAAGGTGCTGTGTATCGAAGACAACCTCGCCAGCCTGGCGCTGATCGAAACCCTGTTACAGCGCAGGCCCGGCATCAAGCTGCTGTCGAGCATGCAGGGCCAGCTCGGGCTGGACCTGGCCGCGCAGCATGCGCCCCAGCTGATTCTGCTGGACGTATCACTGCCCGACATCGACGGCCTGCAGGTACTGCAACGTCTGCGCTATGCGCCGCTGACCCGCGACACACCGGTACTGATGCTGACTGCCGACGCCAGCGACCTTACCCGCACGGCCTTGCAGGACGCGGGCGCCACCGCCGTGTTGAACAAGCCGATCAACGTGCCTGCGTTTCTCGCCCACCTCGACCTGTATTTTCCGGAGCCCGCGTGAACCTTGACCTGCGCATTCTGATTATCGACGACCAACGCCCGAACCTCGATTTGGTGGAGCAACTGCTCGCGCGCGAAGGCCTGACCAATGTGCTGAGCAGCACCGAGCCGCTGCGCACCCTGGAGCTGTTCAACAGCTTCGAGCCGGACCTGGTGATTCTTGACCTGCACATGCCGCAGTTCGATGGCTTTGCGGTGCTCGAACAGCTCAACCGGCGCATTCCTCACGGCGAATACCTGCCGATTCTGGTGCTCACCGCCGACGCCACCCGCGACACGCGCCTGCGCGCCCTGGCCCTCGGCGCGCGGGATTTCATCAGCAAACCGCTGGATGCGCTGGAAACCATGCTGCGGGTGTGGAACCTGCTGGAAACCCGCGCGCTCTACAAGACCTTGCGTACCCTGGTGCCAGCCGAGCAGATTGCCTTGCTGCAACGCGCCTGAAGCCGGGCAGCCTCGTCACTCGAAACGCGGGACAAAGGCAGGATCTGCCACCATCCGCATCCCTGCGGGCGCTGGCTTGCCAGCGATGCAGAGATCTCACGCAGATGCCTCCACGCCCCAACCATCACCCACACCCACCTTGCTTATATCATTCCGAATGATAGTCACCTTCGCCTCATTCGATTCGTGACATACCCCCACCCCGCGCATGATCCGCCCATCTCAAATACATTGGCGGATGCACCTCATGGAACAGTCACTCAAACACTTGCGCTTCCCCCTGGCGATATTGGCCGTGGTGGTGATGAGCGCCTGCGGCAAGACCCCCGATCAGGCCGCCGCCATGCCCCCGGCGAAAGTCAGCGTGGCCAAGGTGCTGGAACAACCGGTCAACGAATGGGATGAATTCACCGGCCGCCTCGAAGCGCCGGAAACCGTGCAGATTCGTCCTCGGGTCTCTGGCCAGATTGATCAAGTCGCTTTTACCGAAGGCGCTTTGGTCAAGAAAGGCGACCTGCTGTTCCAGATCGATCCTCGCCCGTTCCAGGCGCAAGTGCGCCAGCTTGAAGCCCAGTTGCAACAGACGAAGGCTGCCGCGAGCCGCAGCGATAACGAGGCCCAGCGCGGTGATCGTCTGCGCCAGAGCAATGCGATTTCCGCCGAGCTGGCCGACTCGCGTACCACCGCCGCCCAGGAAGCCCGCGCCGCCGTTGCCGGGATCCAGGCGCAGTTGGACCTGGCCAAACTGAACCTGAGCTTTACTCGCGTGACCTCGCCGATCAGCGGCCGGGTCAGCCGCGCCGAGATCACCGCCGGCAACCTGGTGACGGCCGACACCACCGCGCTGACCAGCGTGGTCTCCACCGACAAGGTGTACGCCTACTTCGACGCTGACGAACGCGTGTACCTCAAGTACACCGAGCTGGCGCGCCAAGGCCGCCGTGGCGCGACCACCCCGGTGTACCTGGGCCTGTCCAATGAAACCGGCAACCCGCACCTGGGCCAGATGAACTTCGTCGACAACCAGGTTAACCCGGCCACCGGCACCATTCGCGGACGCGCCGTGTTCGATAACAGCAAGGGCGAATACACTCCTGGTCTGTATGCCCGCCTCAAGCTGGTGGGCAGCGGCACCTATTCGGCCGTACTGATCAACGACGAAGCCGTTGGCACCGACCTTGGCAAGAAGTTCGTGTTGGTGATGGAAGGTGACAAACCCGCCTATCGCGCGGTGGAACTGGGGCCGAAGATCGAAGGCCTGCGCATCGTGCGCAACGGCCTGGGCAAGGACGACACCATTGTGGTTAAAGGCCTGCAGCGCGTGCGCCCGGGTACGCCGGTTTCCCCGGAGACCATCCCGATGGCCAGCCAGGAAACCCTCGCCGCCCTCGCCCAACAACGACAAGCGCTTGAAGCCAGCAACCTTGAACAGGTAGCGCCGGCAAAAACTGCGCCCAAGCTCGCCGCTGTCGCGACTCCACGCGGTTAAGGGATACGACTCAAGATGAATTTTTCCAAGTTCTTCATTTCGCGGCCGATCTTCGCAGCGGTACTTTCGCTGTTGATCCTGATCGCGGGTGCAATCTCGCTGTTTCAATTGCCGATCAGCGAATACCCGGAAGTGGTGCCGCCCACCGTAGTGGTACGCGCCAACTTCCCCGGCGCCAACCCCAAGGTCATCGGTGAAACCGTGGCCGCGCCTTTGGAGCAGGCAATCACCGGCGTCGAGAACATGCTGTACATGTCCTCGCAATCCACCGCTGACGGCAAGCTGACCCTGACCATCACCTTCGCCCTGGGCACCGACCTGGACAACGCGCAGGTGCAAGTGCAGAACCGCGTGACGCGCACCCAGCCCAAGCTGCCCGAGGAAGTGACGCGCATTGGCATCACCGTGGACAAGGCCTCCCCGGACCTGACCATGGTGGTGCACGTCACCTCGCCCGATCAGCGCTACGACATGCTCTACCTGTCCAACTACGCGATCCTCAATATCAAGGACGAACTGGCCCGGCTGGGCGGCGTCGGCGATGTGCAGCTGTTCGGCATGGGCGACTACTCCCTGCGTGTCTGGCTGGACCCGAACAAGACCGCCTCGCGCAACCTGACGGCCACCGACGTGGTGACGGCGATTCGCGAGCAGAACCGCCAGGTCGCGGCCGGTGCTCTGGGTGCGCAGCCTGCGCCCACCGACACCAGCTTCCAGCTGTCGGTGAATACTCAGGGGCGTTTGGTCACTGAAGAAGAGTTCGAGAACATCGTGATCCGCGCCGGTGACAACGGCGAGATCACCCGTCTCAAGGACGTCGCGCGGGTTGAACTGGGCTCCAGCCAATATGCCCTGCGCTCGCTGATCGACAACCAGCCGGCGGTGGCGATCCCGATCTTCCAGCGCCCTGGCTCCAACGCCATCGACATCTCCAATGAAGTACGCGCCAAGATGGCGGAGCTGAAAAAGAGCTTCCCCGAAGGCATGGATTACCGCATCGCCTACGACCCGACGGTGTTCGTGCGCGGCTCCATCGAGGCGGTGGTGCACACCCTGTTCGAAGCGCTGATTCTGGTCGTGCTGGTGGTGATCCTGTTCCTGCAGACTTGGCGTGCGTCGATCATTCCGCTGGTGGCGGTGCCGGTGTCGTTGATCGGAACCTTTGCGGTGATGCACCTGTTCGGCTTTTCGCTCAATGCGCTGTCGCTGTTCGGCCTGGTATTGGCCATTGGTATCGTGGTGGACGACGCCATCGTGGTGGTGGAGAACGTCGAGCGCAATATCGAGCTGGGGCTGGACCCCTTCCCGGCCACTGAAAAGGCCATGAGCGAAGTGACCGGTCCGATCATCGCCACCGCGCTGGTGCTGTGTGCGGTGTTCATTCCGGCGGCGTTCATCAGCGGCTTGACCGGGCAGTTCTACAAGCAGTTCGCCCTGACCATTGCGATTTCCACGGTGATCTCGGCGTTCAACTCGCTGACCCTGTCCCCAGCCCTGGCCGCCGTGTTGCTGCGCAGCCATGACGCGCCGAAGGACCGCTTCTCCAGGGTGCTCGACAAGCTGTTCGGCGGCTGGTTGTTCCGTCCGTTCAACCGCTTCTTCGAGAAAGCCAGCCATGGCTACGTCGGCACCGTACGCCGAGTGATTCGCGGCAGCGGTATCGCGCTGTTCCTGTATGCCGGGTTGATGGTGCTGACCTGGTTCGGCTTCGCCCACACCCCCACCGGTTTCGTGCCGGCCCAGGACAAGCAATACCTGGTGGCCTTCGCGCAACTGCCGGACGCCGCGAGCCTGGACCGCACTGAAGCGGTGATCAAGCGCATGTCCGACATCGCCTTGAAACAGCCGGGCGTGGAAAGCGCCATTGCCTTCCCGGGCCTGTCGATCAACGGTTTTACCAACAGCCCGAACAACGGCATCGTGTTCGTGACCTTGAAGCCGTTCGATGAGCGCAAAGACGCGAGCCTGTCCGCCGGTGCGATTGCCGGTGCCTTGAACGGCCAGTACGCCGGCATCCAGGAAGCCTATATGGCGATCTTCCCGCCGCCGCCGGTGCAAGGCCTGGGCACCATCGGGGGCTTCCGCCTGCAGGTCGAAGACCGTGGCAACCTGGGTTACGACGAGCTGTACAAGGAAGTGCAGAACATCATCACCAAGAGCCGTGGCGTGCCGGAGCTGTTTGGTCTGTTTACCAGCTACACGGTGAACGTGCCCCAGGTCGATGCCGCCATCGACCGCGAAAAAGCCAAGACCCACGGCGTGGCGATCAGCGACATCTTCGACACCCTGCAGATCTACCTGGGCTCGTTGTACGCCAACGATTTCAACCGCTTTGGCCGCACCTATCAGGTCAACGTGCAGGCTGAACAACAGTTCCGCCAGGACGAAGACCAGATCGGCCAGCTGAAAGTGCGCAACAACAAGGGCGAGATGATCCCGCTGGCGACCTTCATCAAGGTCAGCGACACCTCGGGGCCCGACCGCGTGATGCACTACAACGGCTTTATCACTGCGGAGATCAACGGCAACGCCGCACCGGGCTACAGCTCCGGCCAGGCCCAGGCGGCGATTGAAAAACTGCTGAAGGATGAGCTGCCCAACGGCATGACCTACGAGTGGACCGACCTGACCTATCAGCAGATCCTTTCGGGCAACACTGCGTTGTTCGTGTTCCCGCTCTGCGTGCTGCTGGCGTTCCTGGTGCTGGCCGCCCAGTACGAAAGCTGGAGCCTGCCACTGGCGGTGATCCTGATCGTGCCGATGACCCTGCTGTCGGCGATCACCGGGGTGATCATCTCGGGCAGCGACAACAACATCTTTACCCAGATCGGTTTGATCGTACTGGTGGGCCTGGCGTGCAAGAACGCGATTCTGATCGTCGAGTTCGCCAAGGACAAACAGGCGGAGGGGCTTGATCCGCTGGCTGCGGTACTCGAAGCCTGCCGCCTGCGTCTGCGGCCGATCCTGATGACCTCGTTCGCTTTCATCATGGGTGTGGTGCCTCTGGTGCTGTCCAGCGGTGCCGGTGCCGAGATGCGCCATGCCATGGGCGTGGCAGTGTTCTCCGGGATGATCGGGGTGACTTTCTTCGGCCTGTTGCTGACGCCGGTGTTCTACGTACTCATTCGTCGCTATGTGGAGCGCAGCCAGGCGCGCAAAGCGGCCAAGGCCTTGAAGCTGGAGACACAGCCATGAGCGTGAAAATCTTCCTGCCGAGCCTGCTGGTATTGGCGCTCGCCGCGTGTGCCGTCGGCCCGGACTACAAAACCCAGACCCCGGAGGCGGCGAACATCACCGCTGCCGCGGATGCAAAACAATACGATCACGCCAAATTTGAAGGCATCTGGTGGCAGCAGTTCGAGGACCCAACGCTCAATCAGTTGGTCACTCAATCGCTGCAAGGCAACCGTGACCTGCGCGTGGCGTTTGCCCGTCTGCGGGCGGCCCGGGCGATTCGTGATGACGCCAGCAATGACGCCATGCCAACTATCACCAGTCGCGCCAGCAGTGATTTGGCCAAAGGGCAGATCCCTGGCCAGACCACCCGGCGGGTCAACAGCGAGCGCTATGACCTGGGCCTGGACATGGCCTGGGAGCTGGACCTGTTCGGCCGCATCCAGCGCAACCTGGAGGCCAGCGACGCCGACCAGCAAGCGGCCGAGGCCGACCTTTACCAGCTGCAAGTGAGCATGATTGCCGAACTGGTGGATGCCTACGGCCAGCTGCGCGGTGCGCAACTGCGCGAGCGCATTGCCCTGGACAACCTGAAGAACCAGCAGGATTCACGCAGCATCACCGTAAGCCTGCGCGATGCCGGCGTGGGCGACCAGCTCGATGTGGAGCGCGCCGACGCACGCCTGGCCTCGGTGGAAGCCAGCGTGCCGCAGCTGCAGGCCGAACAGGTGCGCGAGCGCAACCGCATCGCCACCCTGCTCGGCCAGCGCCCGGACAAGCTCAGCGTCGACCTGAGCCCCAAAGACCTGCCCGCGATTGCCAAAGCGCTGCCGATTGGCGACCCGGGGCAACTGCTGCAACGGCGTCCGGACATCCTCAGCGCCGAGCGCAAGCTGGTCGCCGCCACCGCCCGCATCGGCGTGGCCAAGGCCGACCTGTTCCCAAGGGTGAGCCTCAGCGGCTTCCTCGGCTTTACCGCCGGGCGCGGTTCGCAGATCGGCTCGTCGGCAGCCAATGCCTGGGCGCTCGGCCCAAGCATTACCTGGGCTGCGTTCGACCTGGGCAGCGTGCGTGCGCGCTTGCGCGGCGCGGACGCCGAGGCCGATGGCGCGCTGGCGACCTATGAGCAACAGGTGCTGCTGGCGTTGGAAGAATCGGAAAATGCGTTCAGTGATTACGGCAAACGCCAACAGCGCCTGCTGTCGTTGATCCGTCAGAGTGAGTCCAGCCGCGCCGCCGCCGACCTCGCGGCGATTCGTTATCGCGAAGGCACCGTGGACTTTTTGGTATTGCTTGATGCCCAACGCGAACGCCTGGCCGCCGAAGATGCCCAGGCTCAGGCCGAAGTGGACCTGTATCGCGGCATCGTGGCGATCTACAAGGCGTTGGGCGGTGGCTGGCAGCCGAATACGGTCATCGCGACCGCGAAGTAATGTAAAGAGCTCCTTTGGTTGGTCGCATCCAGCCAATTTTGGCCCCGTGGTCCATTCGGTCACGGGGCCTTTTTTTGGGTTTGAGAAAGAAGCTACGTGGCAAGTTATAACTTCTGTCAGACACTTCTCAAATTAAACAATCAACTTAATGTGGGTCACAGGAGTGTCGATAACGGTATGTACAGTCAATTCCCGCGAGGCGACGCAGATGGACATGATGCTGCCAATACCCAATACACTGTCAAAGCAATCAGACGGTTTTTTGATCAAGAACCCAACCAAGACCACGAATGTGTACACCTTTACTGAGGAAGCCAAAGCCGCTGACGAACTGAAGCTGTGGCAACAGGATCAGATTGCGGAGCTGAAGGCGTTTCTGAAGGATTACGACATGACGTCGATCAGTACCGATGAGCTTAAAGTGGTGGGGAGACGGTTATATGAGAGCGGCATTATTGATGTAAGTGCCTTCGGTGTTTTCACCTATGGCAATGGCGAATTTGGTGCTGACGGGCATCAGGCGAACACCGATGTAAAATTTAACGCACTTGCACTGTTCGATGAACAGTTGGAAGACTATCTCGGGTTCGTCAAGAGCAATCCAAGTGTTGGACGCTCACCGGGAATTCCTGAATATATACAGGGCCTGTTTGATGCCAATAGAGCCATTAACGCGCTGGCCTATTTTGTTAACTCTTCCAGAGATGATCTGTCCGTGGATGAATATGCCTGAGCGCGGTGATGCGACGTGCCAGAAATCTCTGAAATATTCAAATACAGCGCTGATATCTGAACAAAAACCAGTCTCAATGCGGCAACAGGCAACACAATAAAATTTTTCATAATTTTACCCCTGGCAAATTTAATCTACTTTATGTTTACGGGGTATCACTCATGATTGAGCTTTACGTCTGAGCCACCGGATAGGACCGTGACAAAGCTGTGCACGAAGCATTGCGAAGTCTCCTACAGAGCAAGTTAAAAGCTCTGTCAGAGTCCTCCTAAATTGAAAACCCGACTTAATATCAACCGACAAACGCCGATAAAAATCAAGTACCACCGTTTTTTATGAGGAGACACAAATGAACGTCACGTCGACAACGGTCAATATACTATCGAAGCAATCGGATGGCTTTTTAATCAAGAACCCGACCAAGACCACGAATGTGTACACCTTTACTGAGGAAGCCAAAGCCGCTGACGAACTGAAGTTGTCGCAACAGGATCAGGTTGCGGAGCTGAAGGCGTTTTTGAAGGATTATGACATGACGTCGATCAGTACCGATGAGCTTAAAGTGGTGGGGAGACGGTTATATGAAAGTGGCGTAATCGACACAAATGCTTTCGGTATTTTCATATCCGGGGACGGCGGTTTTGATGCGCAAGGTCGCCAAGCGAATACGCACGTTAAATATAATGCACTGGCATTATTCGATGAGCAGCTGGAGGATTATCTCTCGTTTGTTAAAAGCAACCCAAATGTCGGGAGATCACAGGGAGTTCCTGAATACATACAAGGCATGCTCGACGCTAATCGCGCCATTAATGCATTGGCGTATTTTGTGAATTCTTCGAGAGATGACCTATCGGTTGATGAATATGTATAACGGCCGCCTGCCACAGTGTACCGACGCTACGGTACGCTGTGGCCCGCAGACGCTCAGCGACCGTACCTGACTGTACCTGAATAGGACTTGGGCGCAGCGTCGGGATTTCTCAATACCACGCGATAAGTGCCAAAGGGGCCTACCCACGACGCATTCGCCGACAATGGATTGCCCGCTACTATCTTCCAGGTGGCCCCCACGGCTTGCTGAATATAAATTTCCGGCGCTCTACCGGCACCACCCGCAGAAACCATTGCCGATATATTTGCATTTAGGCAGCCATTATCCCCCGCTATTGTGAAAGGCCCGAAAGCAGTGCCCTCGGTATCAGATGGTACAACCCCGATATAACTCTCCGAAATATTCAAACACAGCGCCGACACCTGAACAGAAACGAACATCAACGCCGCAACAGGCCACGCAATAAAACCTTTCATAAGTTCACCCTGGCAAGTTTAATGTGCTTTATGTTTACGGCGCATTACTCAGGGTTGAACTGCACGTCTCAGCCACTGGGTAGGACCGTGACGAAAACTGTGCACGACTTTTTATGCGACGTAAGCCAGCCGCTTCCTAAAAACACTAAGGAACGCTCTGTCATACCTAAAAGAAGGACGCTGTCAGCGACGTCCTAGTCCCGCACGGGCACTACTTGTCAGGCATTATTTCATTCAGGATCAAACTTCGATAATGGCCAGGATTTGATCCTGACCATTTACGAAAGGCTTTATAAAAGGAACTGGTGTCTGCAAATCCCAACCGCGCGGCAATCTCGGCAAAGCTGATCTGCGGTTCGGCCAGCCATACGATGGCCAATTCTTTACGCACGTTGTCCTTGAGGCCCTGGTAGGTCTGCCCTTCTTCAGCCAGGCGGCGTCGCAGGGTCGACGCAGAGACGCACAGCGAGGCTGCAAGGCCGTCGGTTTCCGGCCAGGTGTCGGGGGGCAGCTGGCGCAGGTCGTGCTTGATGCGGGTGGCCAGGCTTTGCGGGTCGCGGTATTTGACCAGGATATTGGCCGGCGCATGCGCCAGAAAACGCTGCAGTTCCTGCGGGCTGCGCTTGATCGGCAGATCGAGACAGTCGGCTGCGAAAATCATGCGCGTTCGCGGACGGTCAAAGCGCAGGTTGTCGGAAAACATCACCCGGTAGTCATCGCAAAAATCTGGCTGCGGGCAGCGCAGTTCGATGGCCAGAATCGGGATACGCCGCCCGGCCAGCCAGCAGGCCACGCCGTGCACGATCATCCAGTAGGTGAAATAGGTAAACGCTCGCCTGGGCGAGGACTCGGGTTCGAGCAGGACGATTTCCGCCAGGCTCTGCTGGCGCACCAATTGCGCCGGCAGGCATTCCAGCATCAACGACAGAAACCCGAGGCCCGTCTCCAACCCGGCGGCGAGGCTGGGCTGTGCCATGCACGCGCGACACAGAAACGCCAGGCTACCGGATTTGAGCGTGCGCGGGTCCATGCCGAAGAACTCATCGTCGCTGCGCCGCGCGAGCAGACGCCACAGGCGCGCATACGCCGTGGCGGGAACGCGGGCAAGTGGCTGCTCCAGCAACGCCGGGTCGATGCCGACCTTGCTCAGGGCCTCAAGCGTGGCCACGCCCGGCGCGCAGCTCTGCAGCAGAGCCTCGCGCACGAGGTGGACGGAGATGGTGTCTTTTTCCGACATGGGCTGCGGGGCAATCCGATCAAGCTGAAGATGGCGAGCATCATAAGGGCGCTTGCGCTTTGCCACCACCGTTCAGCCGGGGTTCAGCAAACGTCAAAATTTCCTGTTTAGCAATGAGTATCATTATGTTACAACTTAGCACCCTATCTAATTACCCTGTGGTGCCGAATGCTTGTCCCCTTTCTCATCATGCTGCGCGAAGGCATTGAGGCCGCGTTGATCGTTGGCATTATCGCCAGTTACCTGCAGCAGACCGGCCGCGGCCAGTGGATGCCGGCGGTGTGGATCGGGGTGTTCCTCGCCGCTGCGCTGGCCTTGCTGGTGGGCGGTGGACTGGAATTGGTCAGCGCGGAATTTCCGCAAAAGCAGCAGGAATTGTTCGAAGGCATCGTCGGACTGGTCGCCGTGGGTATCCTCAGCTCGATGGTGTTCTGGATGCGCAAGGTGGCGCGTTCGATCAAGCACTCGCTGCACGCCTCCCTCGATCACGCCCTGGCAGGTTCGCGGCACCAGGTCACGGCCTTGATCCTGATGGTGTTTTTCGCCGTGGCCCGCGAAGGCCTGGAAACCGTGTTTTTCCTGCTGGCAGTGTTCCAGCAGAGCGAAGGCCCCGGCGCGCCGATCGGTGCGCTGCTCGGCCTGATCCTGGCGATCATCGTCGGTTTCCTGATTTACAGTGGCAGCATGCGCTTGAACCTCGGCGCGTTCTTCCGCTGGACCGGCCTGTTCATCCTGGTGGTGGCCGCCGGCATTCTCGCCAACTCGGTGCAGGCCCTGCATGAAGCCGGTGTGTGGAACCACCTGCAAACCGTGCTGTTCGATTTCAGCAGCGCGCTGCCGATGGACAGCCCGCTGGGCTCGGTGCTGGCCGGGATGTTCGGCTATCAGGAAGCGCCGACCGTGAGCACCCTCGGCGCCTACCTGATTTACCTGGTGGTGGCGCTGGTGATGTTTTTCCTGCCCGCATCACCCGCTGCGCCTGTCGCTCAACCTTCTTCCGCTTCCAGCCAGTAAGGACCGTCTCTTGTCCAGCCCAACGCCTCAACCCGCCCCGCCGTCCCGCGCCTTGCGCTGGGCCGTGGCGGGCTCGGTGGTCGTGATGATCGCCGCCGGTGGTTTGTTCTACTACGCCTCGCAATTGGCCGCGAGCAAACGCCAGGCCAACCACAATGAAATCACCGTGACCATTCACGACCATGCCTGCGAGCCCAATGCGCTGAGCGTGCCGGCAGGACGTGCGAGCTTTCGCATCGTCAACCGTTCGGATCGCGCTGTGGAATGGGAAATCCTCGACGGTGTGCTGGTGGTCGAGGAGCGCGAGAACATCGCGCCGGGCCTGAGCCAGGTGATCAACGCTAACCTGCTGCCCGGCGATTACGCGATCACCTGCGGGCTGCTAAGCAACCCGCGCGGCACCCTGCATGTCACACCGACCGCCGAATCCGACGCCCAGGCCAAGGCCAAACCGTCGATGGTGGCCTTTATCGGCCCATTGTCGGAGTTCCGCGTGTACCTGAGCGGGCAAGGCAGCGCGCTGGTCAAGACGACAACAGCGCTGCAACACGCCATCGACGCCGGCGATCTGGGCCAGGCGCAGACGCTGTATGTACCGGCCCGCGAGGCCTACCAACGCCTGGCGCCGGCCGCTCAGCGACTGGCCGAACTGGACAACGCAATCAACGCCCGCGCCGACTATTTCGAACACCGCGAGCAGGATCCGGCTTTTATTGGCTTCCATCGCCTGGAGTACGGCCTGTTTCAGCAGCACAGCCTCGACGGGCTGGCGCCGATTGCCCAGCGTCTGGTCAACGACGTTACCGCCCTCAAGCAGCAGTTGCTGGCCCAGTCCCTGCCGCCGGAGCAGCTGGTGAACATTGTGGTGCGCAACCTCAACAGCCTGGCGGACGTGCGCGCGGCCAGCGGTGAAGAAGAACGCTACAGCCATATCGACCTCAACGGATTTGCTGCCAACCTCCAGGTCGCGCACAAAGTGGTCGAGCTGATGCGCCCTCTGCTGAGCAAATCCGCCGCCGCCCTGCTGCCGACTATCGACAGCGCCCTCGCCGCCTTCGACAGCGAACTCCAGGGGTTCAAGGGGGATAACGGTTACGCCCGCTACGACAGCATCACCGTTGATCAGCGCAAGCAGATCGCCGACAAGGCCAAGGCACTGGCCGCCGCACTCGATGGAATCGACCCCGCCCTTGGCCTTTCCGGCCTGCAGTGAGACGAACGCATAGATGAGTGATTCAGAGCAGTTTTCCGTACAACGCCGCCGCGTCCTGCTGGGCATGGCCGCCACCGGTGCCGCGATTGCCGGCAGCAGCCTGAGCTGTCCGGCGATGGCAGCGGCGGCCGAACAGGTCGCCACGGCTCCGCGCAGTGACAAAACCCAGGACCACCACGATTTTTTCGGCACGCACCAGAGCGGCATCGTCACTCCACGCCCGGCCTGCGGCATGCTGGTGGCGTTCGATGTATTGGCCAGTGACCGCGAAGACCTGGAGCGGCTGTTTCGCACCCTCAACGAGCGCGTCAGCTTCCTGATGACCGGCGGCGCAGTGCCCCAGGTTGACCCGAAGCTGCCGCCCACCGATTCCGGCATCCTTGGCCCGGTGGTCACGCCGGACAACTTGACCGTCACCGTATCGGTCGGCGAGTCGTTGTTCGATGAGCGCTTCGGCCTCGCAGCGGTCAAGCCCAAGCGGCTGAGCCGAATGGTCGGTTTCCCCAACGATGCGCTGGAGCCGGCGCAGTGCCATGGCGACCTGAGCCTGCAGTTCTGCTCCAACACGCCGGACACCAATATCCATGCCCTGCGCGACATCGTGAAGAACCTGCCCGACCTGCTGCTGGTGCGTTGGAAACAGGAAGGCAGCGTGCCGCCCCAGGCGCCGGCCAAACCCGGCGAACCGGCGCAGAGCGCACGCAACTTTCTCGGTTTTCGCGATGGTTCGGCCAATCCCGACTCCAACAATGCCAAGACCATGGACCAGATCGTCTGGGTCCAGCCGGGCAGTGATGAGCCGGCCTGGGCCGCTCATGGCAGTTACCAGGCGGTGCGCATCATCCGCAACTTCGTCGAACGCTGGGACCGCACGCCGCTGCAGGAACAGGAAAGCATCATCGGCCGTGTCAAACCCACTGGTGCCCCCATGGGTGGCCACAGCGAATCCCAGGTGCCGGACTACAGCAAAGACCCGGAAGGCAAGCTGACCAAACTCGATGCGCACATCCGCCTGGCCAACCCGCGCACCCCGCAGACCCAGGCCAACCTGATCCTGCGCCGGCCGTTCAACTACTCCAACGGTGTCAACAAAAACGGTCAGCTGGACATGGGGTTGCTGTTCATCTGCTATCAGGCTGACCTGGAAAAAGGCTTTATCAGCGTGCAGACCCGACTCAATGGCGAGCCTCTGGAGGAATACCTCAAGCCGGTAGGCGGCGGGTATTTCTTCACCTTGCCGGGCGTCACCGGGCCCAGGGACTTTATCGGGCGCACGCTGCTGGCGGCAACGCCCTCTCAAACCACTGCCAATACCTAAAACACCGGAGCGTTCCATGAAGAAGTCGATTATTGCGCTGTCGCTGCTGATGACCCTGTCGCCGCTGAGCGCGTTTGCCGCCACCGCACCGCTGGACCTGGTCGGTCCGGTGTCGGACTACAAGATCTATGTCACCGAAGAAATCGCTGAGCTGGTCACCCAGACCCAGGCGTTTACCACGGCGATCAACAAAGGCGACCTGGCCACTGCGAAAAAGCTCTATGCACCGACCCGCGTGCATTACGAGTCCATCGAGCCGATTGCCGAACTGTTCAGCGACCTGGATGCGTCCATCGACTCACGTGTCGACGACCACGAAAAAGGCGTGACCGCCGAAGACTTCACCGGTTTTCACCGCATCGAATACGCCTTGTTCTCGCAAAACAGCACCCAGGGCCTGGAAGCACTGACCGCCAAGCTCAACACCGATGTCAATGACCTGAAAACCCGCGTCGACGGCCTGACCTTCCCGCCGGAAAAAGTCGTCGGTGGTGCCGCCGCGCTGCTCGAAGAAGTCGCCGCGACCAAGATCTCCGGTGAGGAAGATCGCTACAGCCACACCGACCTGTACGACTTCCAGGGCAACATCGACGGCGCGAAGAAAATCGTCGACCTGTTCCGTGGCCAGATCGACAAACAGGACAAGGTGTTCCTGGCCAAGGTCGACAAGAATTTCGCGACGGTGGACAAGATCCTCGCCAAATACAAAACACCGGACGGTGGCTTCCAGACCTACGACAAGGTCAAGGAAAACGACCGCAAGGCCCTGGTGGGTCCGGTCAATACGTTGGCCGAAGACTTGTCGACGTTGCGGGGCAAGTTGGGTTTGAACTAAACCCTGCGATACAAAAAGACCCAGGCCCTGTGAAGGACCTGGGTCTTTTTTTACCGATCGATTTACAGGATTCGGTAAAGCAACCGCTCGATGCGCACCCGGCTGACACGGCGCAGGAACTTGCCAACGGCCGCCGGATAATCCACCAGCGTCTGCAGGTGCTGATAACCATCGATACGCGTGGTGTGCTGGAAAATCTGCGCCAGCTCCTGCGCGCGCGGCGCCAGCCATTCGCCTTGCGGATCGTCGATCAACAGCGCGTTCTCAAGGTCGAGGCGAAATGCCCTTGGGTTGAGGTTGTTGCCGGTGAGCAAGGTGTAGCGCTCGTCCACCCACATGCCCTTGAGGTGGTAGCTGTTGTCGCCGTGGTGCCACAGGTGCAGGTTCAACTGGCCGCTGTCGATCATCGGCTGATGGCGCTTGGCGAAACGGCGCAGGCTGATTTCATACAGGTACGGCAGCGCTGCAATCACTTTGAATGGCTCGCTGGGCGGGATGTAGAAATCGTTGGCGGTCTTGTCGCCGACAATGATGTCGATCTTCACCCCACGCGCCAGAGCCCGGTTGATTTCGCGGGTCACCGGCAGCGGCAGGTTGAAGTAGGGCGTGCAGATGGTGAGCTGCTGCTGGGCGCTGGCGATCAATTCGAGGATCACCCGGCTCAAAGGATTGTTTTTGCCCACCCCCAATAACGGGCAGACCGACAGGTGACCGTTGGGCAACTGCCCGGCCGTGGTGTCATACGCGGCGTGCTTGAGACGGCTGCGCAGGTCGCCGATGTCGTTGCGCAGGCTGCGGGTGGTCGGCGGGTTCGGCAGGTCCAGCCGGTGCACGGCACGGGAGGCAACCAGGCCATGCTCCACCAGGTGCTGCATGGAGTCGGCCAGTGGTTGGCTGTGAATCAGGTGATAACGGTCAAAGCGGTACTTGTCGAACTTGTGCAGGTAAACGTTGTTCAGGCTCGCGCCGCTGTAGAGCACGCTGTCGTCGATCACGAAGCCCTTGAGGTGCAGCACGCCGAACAGCTCGCGGGTTTGCACCGGCACGCCGTACACCGGCACTTCACTGGCATGGGATTGGGTCATGGCCTGGTACCAGGCGCTGTTGCCCGGCTGCTTGCCGGCGCCGATCAAGCCGCGCTGGGCTCGCAGCGAGTCGACCACCACCACGATCTCAAGCTCGGGCCGCGCGGCCTTGGCGGCGTGCAGCGCGTCGTAGATCTCCTGCCCGGCTTCATCCTGCTGCAAATACAGCGCGACGATGTAGATGCGGCGGGTGGCCTGGGGGATTTTTTCCAGCAGGCAGTGCCGAAAGGCCGCTGCGCCGGATAGCACCTGGATCGCATCGGTGGAGAGCGGAAAACCGCGCAGTTTGGGCAACAGGGAGCGTTTGAAGAACGACGGCATAAGGCTCGCAATGGGTCGAATCCGAAGAGGCCCCGAGCTTACACCATGAGGCTGCCGAGGTCTCGAAAGCCGCGCTATCATCGTTGCCGTCACACACCCGTCAATCCGTCGCCGCCGCCAGGGGCGACGTTCGATCCTGAGGAGTTGCCGATGTCATCCACACCTGAAACCCGCCCACCGCTGCCGCCGTTTACCCGCGAGTCGGCCATCGAAAAAGTCCGCCTGGCCGAAGATGGCTGGAACTCGCGCGACCCACAGCGGGTGTCGCTGGCCTATACCCTGGACACCAAGTGGCGCAACCGTACCGAATTCGCCTGCAACCGGGAAGACGCCAGGCAGTTCCTTGCGCGTAAATGGGCCAGGGAACTCGACTATCGGCTGATCAAGGAGCTGTGGGCGTTCACCGGTAACCGCATCGCCGTGCGTTATGCCTATGAATGGCACGACGATTCGGGCAACTGGTTCCGCTCCTACGGGAATGAGAACTGGGAGTTCGATGAAAACGGCCTGATGACTAATCGATTTGCCTGCATCAACGACCTGCCGATCAAGGAAAGCGAACGCAAGTTCCACTGGCCTCTGGGCAGGCGCCCGGATGCTCATCCGGGGCTGTCCGAGTTGGGTCTGTAGCGCTCTGTAAAGGGTGGAAGGGGCTGCACCCTTCCACGGTTGGCTGTGATCGAATCAGTCAGTCCTCGTTCAAACCGACGCGATACAACATGCCATTGGCCTCATCGGTCAACACATACAGGTAGCCATCGGGCCCTTGGCGCACGTCGCGGATTCGCGCTTTCAATTGGCCGAGCAGGCGTTCCTCATGCACCACCTTATCGCCGTCGAACTGCAGGCGGATCAGCTCCTGGGTGGCCAGCGCGCCAATGAACACGTTGTGTTGCCATGGCTTGAAGCGGTCTGCGTCATAGAAGGCCATGCCGCTGATGCCTGGCGATTTTTCCCACACATGGTGCGGCGCCACCGTGCCCTCCACTGTCTTGCCCTTGGCCTCGGGGATCGGCGTCATCGAATAATCGATACCGTGGGTCGCCAGCGGCCAGCCGTAGTTCTTGCCACGCTCGATAATGTTGATTTCATCGCCGCCACGCGGCCCGTGTTCGTTTTCCCAGATCGTGCCGCTCCAGGGGTTCAGTGCCAGACCCTGCGGGTTGCGCTGGCCATAGGACCAGATCTCCGGACGCACGCCGGGCTGGCCCACGAACGGGTTATCGTCGGGTACGCGGCCGTCGGGGAAGATCCGCACCACCTTGCCCTGCAACTTGTCGAGGTCCTGGGCGGTGGGCCGATCGTTGTTTTCGCCAAGGGTCACGAACAGATAACCGGCCCGGTCGAACGCCAGCCGCGAGCCAAAGTGATTGCCGGTGGACAGCTTGGGCTCCTGACGCAGGATCACCTTGAAGTCTTTCAACCCGCTCAAGTCTTCCGACAGGCGCCCGCGCCCCACCGCAGTGCCGGCCGTGCCACCCTTGCCGCCGCCTTCGGCATAGGACAGGTACACCATGCGGTCCTGCTTGAAATCCGGCGAGAGCACCACATCGAGCAAACCGCCCTGCCCCTTGGCCCAGACCTCGGGCACGCCGCTCAGAGGCGCCGAAAGCTTGCCTTCGGGGCTGACAAACCGCAGATGGCCAGGACGCTCGGTCACCAGGAAACCTTGCTTGTCCGGCAAGAATGCCACTGCCCAAGGGTGATCGAGCCCCCTGGCGACGGGCGTGGCGGTGATGCTGCCCTGTTCGCTGGGAAACTGTTGCTGATCGGCGGCGTATACCGCCGCGACGGGGACAAAAGTGGATGCGCACAGCGCAGCCAGCAACGTTTTGCGTAGAGACATAAGACACGGATCCTTAGCGACGATTGCCGTTGGCGTCATAGGTGGGGGCTTTGGTTTCGGTCGAAGGCCGGCTGGGCGCGGCTTCGCGCTGGGGGTATCGGTTACCGATACCGCGGTTCTCCAGGGTCGGCGCAGGCGTGATGGGGCCGGTCGGGTTGCCACGGATGGCTGGCGCATTGGGCTGGGTGCCCTGCATGCTGTTGGGGTTGGCCCGATGGATCGGCCCCTGGTTGGTGTTGCTGTTGCCGGGCAGGTTCTGCGCCTGGGCCATGGAAGCAACCGTAAGGCCCAATGCGAGCGCTGCAAGGTGACGCACACAAGTGTTCATGACAAAGCCTCTCTGAGCGAGTGGTA
Organism: Pseudomonas poae; assembly: GCF_001439785.1. Lineage (GTDB taxonomy): Bacteria > Pseudomonadota > Gammaproteobacteria > Pseudomonadales > Pseudomonadaceae > Aquipseudomonas > Aquipseudomonas poae. The sequence continues at coordinate 110,442 of NZ_JYLI01000020.1, forward strand.
CCTGCTTTCGATAACACGCTACGCCCCGGGTTCGTATTTCGACACTAAATACTTCCTCATCAGGTGTAACACGATCTGTCCGCACATCCGCGCGGCGAAACTTTTGCAGGATCCGGCGAGTCACCAGAAGACTGTCAACGCATAAGGAGCTACCCCCCCATGCCAAGGTCAATCTGGAAAGGCGCCATCAGTTTCGGCCTGGTCCACATTCCGGTGTCACTGGTCTCGGCGACCTCCTCACAGGGCGTCGATTTCGACTGGCTGGACAAGCGCAGCATGGACCCGGTGGGCTACAAGCGCATCAACAAGACCACCGGCAAGGAAGTCACCAAGGAACATATCGTCAAGGGCGTGGCTTACGAGAAGGGCCGTTATGTCGTGCTGAGCGAAGACGAAATCCGCTCGGCCCATCCCAAGTCCACCCAGACGATTGAAATCATCGCGTTTGTCGCCAGCGATCAGATCCCTCTGCAGAATATCGACACGCCCTACTTCCTCGCCCCCGATAAACGCGGCGGCAAGGTCTACGCCTTGCTGCGCGAGACGCTGAAAAAAACCGGCAAGGTCGCCCTGGCCAATGTGGTGTTGCACACCAAGCAGCACCTGGCAGCGCTGATGGCGCTCGATTCTGCGCTGGTGCTGGTGATGCTGCGCTGGCCTGCCGAGGTGCGCAGCCTGGACGAGCTGGAGCTGGGCAGCGATGTCATCAAGCCGAGCCTGGCCAAGGGCGAACTGGACATGGCCAAGCGGCTGGTGGAAGACATGAGCGCGGACTGGAAGCCGGAGGAGTATCGCGACAGCTTTCAGGAGAAGATCATGGCGCTGGTGGAGAAGAAGGCCAAGGCGGGCAAGATCGAAGATGTGGAGAGCGCTGAGGGCGTTGAAGAGCGCAAGTCCGCCGATGTGATCGACCTGACCGAGTTGCTCAAACGCAGCCTGGCGGGCAAGCCTGCGGCAAAAAAACCGGCGGCGAAGAAATCCGGTAAAAAAGCGTCCTGAGTCACTATCCTTGGCACCCAGGGGCAAACAGGCTGGGCACAGCGCCGTTGAGTCAAGCCGACGCAAAAAGCGATGCAGATCAAATGTGGGAGCGGGCTTGCCCGCGAAAGCGGTGGGTCAGTCAACGTCAATGTTGGCTGGGCCGACGCCATCGCCATTCCCACAGGGACTCTACGTTTAACTGAACGGCATTGGGGCAATCCCGCTCGCCACGGCGTCGAAGCCTGGCGCCGCGTCAGATCAACAGGAAAACAGCCGCCAGCGCAGCGAATATTGCCCACTTCTCCAAGTAATACCGCGTACGGTTGCGCTTTTTCAGCTCTTTACCGCGCAGGCGGATCGTGTACAGGCGCGTAAACGCTCGGTTAAGCGCGCCGGTCTTATCGCCGGCATCATTGGGCGAGCCCGCCGCCGCCATCACATTGCGACTGAACCAGCGATTGAATGCCGCCGCCCAGCGGTACTTCATCGGCCGCTCGATATCGCAGAACAGGATGATGCGGTTGTGCTGGGTGGTGTTTTGCGCGTAGTGAATGTAGGTCTCGTCGAACATCACCGGCTCGCCATCACGCCAGTAATAACTCTCGCCATCCACATTGATGTAGCAGCCCGGGTCGTTGGGCGTATCCAGCCCCAAGTGGTAACGATAGGAACCGGCGTACGGATCACGATGGCGCACCAGCTTGGAGCCCGGCGGCAATTCGGCGAACATCGCTGCCTTGATCGAGCCGATGCTCTGCACCAGCTCGGTAGTGCGCGGGCACAGCTTCATCGCCGACGGATGGCTGTCGCCGTACCACTTCAGGTAGAAGCGCTTCCAGCCGGACTTGAAGAATGAGTTGAAACCCACATCGTTGTATTGGTCCGACCGCTTGATCTCCCCCGCACGCATCAGGTTCTGACCTTCCTGGCGGATTTCCTCCCAGTGCTCCTGCAACGGGCTCAGGTCCGGAAAGTCACTGGGCGACAGGTACGGCCGGCTCGGCAGCCTGGAAAAAAGATAGAGAAAGCAGTTGATCGGCGCCAGGAACGTGGAGTGATCACTCAATTGGCGACCCAGCTTGTGCCGCACCCGACCGCGCAGATGGACATACGCAATGGAGACGACGTAGAGAACAACAATGATGAGCTTCAAGGGATTTCGTCACAAGTCAGTAGAGAACAGGCTGCTCCTGCGCGCCCACGACGGCCGAGGATTGGATAGCAGCATCTGATTTCACAATTTACAGACAGGCGATAGTCAGCGATTTGATGGCAAACCGCTTTACGGCCATTGGCCGTTATTTAGCCACACTTTGTAACCAAAGGTTAACCAAGAATTGTGAAAAAGCGTCGACGACGTGTGCTGCGAAGAAGTCAGGGCCTGCCACGCGGCAGGCCCTGCGCGTTAAGCCGCCGGCTCGTCGTCTTTGCGCTCGCGACGGGCGAAGCGTCCATCTTCAAGCGACGAATAAGGCACAGGCTGATTGCGCGAGCTGATCAGGTGACGGATCAGCGCGATCAGCGTGCCGATGACCAAACCTGCGATCAGGCTCACCGCCAGAATGATGGCTTTTTTCGGCTTGATCGGCGCCAGTGGTTCCTGGGCGCGGCGGTCAACCGTGACCAACTTCAGGTTGCTCATGTCGATGTTCAGATTGCGCAACCTGGCGACCTCGGCACGCAACGGCTCTACGTCCTGCAGGAAAATGTCCTCGTTGCCACGCTTGCGCAGCACTTCGACCTCGCGGTTGGCCTCGAGCAACTGCAGCTCCTTGCCAATCTGGGCAATCCGCGGGTTGGTGAAGTCGTCACTGGTGCGTTGCTGCAGCGCCGTGCGCTCGGCCTCAAGGGCCTCGGTACCGAGGAAATACAAGGGAATCTGCTGGTTATTGACCTCGGTACGCATCACCTGGCTCGAACCGCTTCGGGTGGCGTCAGCCATGGAGGAAGGCGTGGTCGGCGTCTTGATGCCCATGGACTTGGCAATCGAGATCGCCTCAGCCAGTTCGGCCAGGCGATTGGTACGTTCCATTTTCATCTGCAGGCGCAAGGCGCTCAGCTCATCCTGCAACCGGGCACGCTTGAGGCGGTCATCCTCCAGCAGCTTGGCAATCTTGGATTCTTTCTCGGTCTCATAATTGGCACGCGCCGCGTCGATCTTGCCCTTCAGCTCGTTCAGGCGGTTATTGACGATTACCTTGAGGTCGGCGCCCACCTGCTCACGCTCGGAGGCAATGGCGTAGTCGACAAACCCGTTGAGAATGGCCACGCCATCCACGTCGGCGGGATATTGCAATTCCAGACGGATGTAGCTGCTCAAGGAGTCGGACTTCTTGGGGTCCGGCAGGATCAGGTTGACCGAGTTGCGGTTGAAGTCCTCAAAACTTTGCTCAAGGCTCTGCCCCGGCTTTTGAAAGGCGGTAAACAACTGCTCGTGGGAGCGAAAGAAGCCAAGCCGCGCTTCGTAGGAATCCAATTGCGCGCCGACTTTGGCCAACGCATCCGCCGGCGGCAGCTTGTAGACCTCGGAGCGGTTCAGCGCATCCAGCTCGTTAATGGCGGCCGGGCGCAGAACGCTGCTGACTTCGTACGTTTTAGGCGCCAGAAACGCATAACCTGCCCCGAGTACGCCCGTTAGCAGCGCACAACCCAATACCAGCTTTTTCTGCCGCCAAACAGCATGCATCAATTCAAACAGGTCAATTTCATCTGACGCGGGGGAAGTATTGGGTGGGGAAGTTCGATTCAAAATGTATGCACCTTAAAGCCAATATCAAAGAGCCATCACGACAACCTCGAATACCCATCAGAGACAACGCCCTGACGCCGATAACAAGGCTCGCCAATTGAGGTCTGACCACCGGGTCTAGAAGAAAAATCCCATGCCGCCGTAGTTTCTTTCCGTCGTATTTAAATAGACGTTAGCAAAGACACACACGACGTAGGATTATTCTAATCACAAGCGTAGTAAAAAGATCGATAAATAGTTGCCGACAAAGGGAAAATTAAAAGGACTTTATATGCAGACCCTCACCGACCCGGATTACCACGCCCTCCAGGGCACCTGGGAGCAGACCTCGCTCGAAGACAGTGGCGTGCTCAACCCTGCGGATGCCCACAGCGCACCCGGTGCAATTACCACAATCGCCGCAGATCGCTTTGAGGTGGTCACCGTTGATGGCGAGGTCTTGTTGGCTGGGCGATTCACGCTGGACAGCAGCCAGCGCCCCAAAAGCATTACCTGGGTAGACGCCATCGGCGATGACGCCGGTAAGCCGCTTCCCGCCAGCTATCGCCTTGATGGCGACACCTTCGTGTTCATTGCTGCGGATGCGGGCCAGCCGCGTCCTGCCTCATTCAGCACCGGGCCAGGGCAAACCATGCGCACTTTTGTGCGCAGATCCTGATCACCACAGCATCCGAATTCACAACAGGATTTTCACAAAGCCTTCACTTCACGACCTATAGGGTGAGGCCTACCTACTCCAGTGAATCACTTGCCCGCCTCTCCTCGCGGGCTTTTTTTTGGTTCTTCACGGATTACCGGGAAAGACGTTCTTGATCTTCATGAAAAAGAATTCGCTATCCCGGTAACCGTACGCCATCCGCTTGATGACCTTTATTCGATTGTTTATTCCTTCCAACTGACCCG
>NZ_JYLI01000021.1 GCF_001439785.1 Pseudomonas poae
CTGGGCTTCGATGACCTGAAGCAACCCGCTGTCGAATTCCGCGTAACTACTTGTTTACCAAGGAGTTTTCCGTTTCGACTGCGCCGGAAGTGGGGCGAATTATAGACGTCCAGAATCTGCCGTCAACCCTTAATTTTGTATTCTTTATCAATTAGTTAGGATTGATTAAAAAATCATCAACAACCTACTCCTTCTATATAGAAGAGATAGATCAGACAACTCCAGCTGCCCTCAGAACAGCGACCTTCTCAGGCCCCAACCCCAGTACCGTTTGTAGCACCTGGGCCGTATGCTCACCCAATAGAGGAGGCGCGCTTCGATATTCAACAGGCGTCTTGGACAGCCGCATAGGACTGGCTACCTGAGGCACCCTCCCCGCCAGCACATGAGGCAGCTCCATCGCCAGGCCACGCGCCTTTACCTGCGGATCGGCAAACACCTGCGCAAGATCATTGATCGGCCCACACGGCACACCGATCCGCTCCAGCAATGACACCCACTCGGCTGTCGTCTTGAAAACGGTGACCTGGCGAATCAGCGGGATCAACTGCGCTCGATTAGCCACCCGCATCTGGTTAGTGGCAAAACGCGCATCATCCGCCCACTGCGACTGCCCGGCAGCCTCAGCAAACTTGCGAAACTGCCCGTCATTACCCACCGTCAGGATGAAATCGCCATCGGCGGTGGGAAAATCCTGATACGGCACGATGTTCGGATGAGCATTACCCAGGCGCTTGGGCGAAACACCTGTGGTCAGGTAGTTCATTGCCTGATTAGCCAGACAAGCCACCTGCACATCCAGCAACGCCATATCTATATGCTGCCCGCCACCGTCATGGTCGCGATGCGCCAGCGCCGCAAGGATCGCTACGCTTGAGTAAAGCCCAGTCAGAATGTCCGTCAAAGCCACCCCAACCTTGACGGGCCCCGCCCCCTCCTCGCCCTCGGGCCGACCGGTCAGGCTCATGAGCCCACCTAAACCCTGGATCATGAAGTCGTAACCCGCGCGCGACGCATACGGACCGGTCTGACCAAATCCCGTAATCGAGCAATAAATCAGCTCCGGGTTGATTGCCTTGAGCGACTCATAGTCCAGCCCATACGCGGCAAGACCACCCACCTTGAAATTCTCGATAAGAATGTCTGACTTGGCTGCCAGCTCACGCACCAGCTTATGACCCTCCGGCCGAGTGAAGTCGATGGTCACCGACTCCTTATTACGGTTCGCCGAAAGGTAATACGCCGCCTCACTCGTATTCTCGCCGTAGGCGTCCTTAAGGAACGGAGGCCCCCATGCTCGAGTGTCGTCACCTTTACCCGGTCGCTCAACCTTGATCACCTCAGCCCCAAGGTCCGCAAGAATCTGCCCGGCCCATGGCCCCGCGAGCACCCGCGATAAATCCAGTACTCGTAAATGCGAAAGCGCGCCCATGCCCATGCTCCTATTAATAGAAAGCCTGGAGACCGGTTTGCGCACGCCCCAGAATCAAGGCATGTACATCGTGGGTGCCTTCATAGGTGTTGACCACCTCAAGATTGACCAGGTGACGCGCCACGCCGAACTCATCGGAGATCCCGTTGCCACCCAGCATATCCCGCGCCATACGCGCGATATCCAGCGACTTGCCGCACGAGTTGCGCTTCATGATCGATGTAATCTCTACAGCAGCCGTCCCCTCGTCTTTCATCCGCCCCAGACGCAGGCAGCCTTGCAAGGCCAGGGTGATTTCGGTCTGCATGTCGGCCAGCTTCTTCTGGATTAACTGGGTAGCGGCCAGTGGTCGCCCGAACTGCTGGCGATCAAGGGTGTATTGGCGAGCGGTGTGCCAGCAAAATTCCGCAGCACCCAACGCGCCCCATGAAATTCCGTAGCGCGCCGAGTTGAGGCACGTGAAAGGCCCCTTCAAACCACGCACGTCGGGAAAAATGTTCTCTTCCGGTACAAATACGTTTTCCATCACGATCTCACCGGTAATGGACGCACGAAGACCCACCTTGCCATGGATCGCCGGAGCACTCAGGCCCTTCCAGCCTTTCTCCAGGATAAACCCACGGATATCACCGGCATCGTCCTTTCCCCACACCACGAACACATCCGCGATCGGGCTATTGGTGATCCACATCTTGGCACCGGTAAGGCTGTAGCCCCCATCCACTTTGCGCGCGCGGGTTATCATCGCGCCCGGGTCGGAACCATGGTCAGGTTCCGTCAGACCAAAACAGCCGATCCACTCGCCGGACGCCAGCTTCGGCAGGTACTTCTGTTTCTGCGCCTCTGTACCGAACTCATTGATTGGCACCATGACCAGTGACGATTGCACACTCATCATTGAGCGATAACCCGAATCGACACGCTCCACTTCGCGAGCAATCAACCCGTAGCTGACGTAATTCAAACCGCTGCCACCGTACTGCTCGGGAATCATTGCCCCGAGCAGTCCGGTTTCGCCCATTTCACGGAAGATGGCAGGGTCGGTCTTCTCATGACGGAAGGCTTCAAGTACGCGCGGCGCCAGCTTGTCCTGCGCGAATTGCTCGGCCGTGTCGCGCACCATGCGCTCTTCTTCGGTGAGCTGTTGATCCAGCAGGAGTGGATCGATCCAGTTGAAGCTTGCCTTGCCAGCCATGAATAAGTCCTCGGGGGGAGAATCAGAAGTCGTGCATGCAGCGTAGGTCGACCAAGAGGAGACGGCAAACGAGGTTTCCGCATAGCCTTGTGATAATTTGTCACTTCGTAATACCCAAGATCGCCGCAGACGCGCCTTTGATGTGAGAGCACGGTACATGCGCAGAAAAATCCCCAGCACCACCGCCCTTGTCAGCTTCGAAGCCGCAGCCCGTCACGAGAGCTTTACCAAGGCGGCCCAAGAGCTATCCATTACCCAAGGCGCCATTTGTCGACAAATTGCCAGCCTTGAAGAGTTCTTGAGTGTGGAGCTGTTTCGACGCTCGCGACGTGGCGTCAAACTCACCGAAGCGGGGTTGTCCTATAGCCGCAGAGTTGCCACGCAACTGGACGCCGTGGAGCGCGACACCTTGTCGGTGATGGGCCAGCAGGGCACCAATGTCATCGAGTTGGCCGTGGTGCCGACTTTTGGTACGCAATGGCTGATCCCACGCCTGAAGGACTTCCAGCATCAGCGCCCGGAAGTCATCGTCAACCTGACCAACCGCACGCGCCCTTTCCTGTTTGCAGACACGGAATTCGACGCAGCCATCTACTTTGGCGACGCCGACTGGTCCGGTACCGAATCCCACAGACTGATGGGCGAAAACCCCGTTCCGGTCTGCAGTCCAGGCTTGCTCGGCACACGAAAGCATTTCAGCCCACAGGAAATAGCTGAACTGCCACTGCTGCAACAGACCACGCGCCCTTATGCCTGGCGCCATTGGTTCAATGCCCAGCAGCTGAGCGTACCCCGCGACATGACAGGCCCCCGTTACGAACTGTTCTCGATGCTGTCCCAGGCAGCCATGCACGACATGGGCATAGCCCTGATTCCGCCTTTCCTTATCCAGCGAGAGCTTGAAGATCAGCGTTTGGTGATCGCTAACCCGGAAGCGCTGAACAGTTCCAAAGCCTATTTCCTTATGATTCCCGAGAGAAAGGTCGAATCTGCCTCGCTGCGCGCTTTCAAAGACTGGCTGCTTGAGCAGTCGCGGCGCTACAACCCCAGCATTTAAAGGACAAAACAGAATTGCTGACCTTGTAGTCAGACTACATAAAGCCCTACAGATATATTTATATGTCGCAATTTAGCCGACCGTACCTTCCTGATCAAAAAAGCCTAAACCTCATTATTTCCAAGGCTTTCAGCGACTCTCATTGTTCAATGCGCGACGTTTTATGGCAGTCACTAAAAAACACGCTATAAACACTGTTATCCCTCTAACTCTATGACGTTAAAGAGATTACTTTCTTATATTGCGACAATCAGTCACACGGTGACTTGTAGTTAATTATTCGTCACCCGTCATAATCCCTTGAAGGCCGTAAAGTTCGCCTGCAAAATGCCGCGCCCCGCTGTCATTTTTGCGGGGCCGTGCTGATCGGCCGCCCCAGTTGCGCCACTCGCGGCGCACTGGCCTTTTTACAAAAAGATCAAAAGCAAAAAGATCATGCAGGAGATTTGACGTGCACATTGGTGTTCCTCTCGAAACCCAGACCGGTGAAACGCGGGTGGCTGCCACCCCGGAAACCATCAAGAAGCTGATCGGCCAAGGCCATAAGGTCACGGTACAAAGCGGAGCAGGCGCCAAGGCCAGCATCGTCGACAGTGCCTATGAAGCGGCGGGCGCAATCATTGGCAGCGCCAACGATGCCTTCAGCGCCGAGCTGATTCTCAAGGTGGCGGCGCCCAGCGACAGCGAACTGGCGCTGATCAAAAGCGATAGCGTCCTGGTGGGCATGCTCAACCCGTTCAGCAACGAAACCATCGCCAAGCTCGCCGGGCATGGGATTACTGCCTTCGCTCTCGAGGCGGCGCCGCGTACATCACGCGCCCAAAGCCTCGACGTGCTGTCTTCTCAGGCTAACATCGCCGGTTACAAGGCGGTGTTGCTGGCCGCACACCACTACCCGCGCTTCATGCCAATGCTGATGACCGCCGCAGGTACCGTGAAAGCGGCGCGCGTGTTGATCCTTGGCGCCGGCGTTGCGGGCCTGCAGGCCATCGCCACGGCGAAACGTCTGGGTGCAGTGATCGAAGCCTCCGACGTGCGCCCGGCAGTAAAGGAACAAATTGAGTCTCTCGGCGCCAAGTTCGTCGACGTGCCCTACGAAACCGATGAAGAGCGCGAGTGCGCCGTCGGGGTCGGCGGCTACGCACGCCCAATGCCCGCGAGCTGGATGCAGCGTCAGGCCGTGGCCGTGCATGAACGCGCCAGGCAGGCCGATATTGTCATCACCACCGCCCTGATCCCTGGCCGCAAGGCGCCGACCTTGCTCAGCGCCGAGACCGTCGCGCAAATGAAGCCAGGTTCGGTGGTCATCGACCTCGCCGCCGCTCAAGGCGGTAATTGCCCACTGACCGTCGCCGATCAGGTCGTCGTGGAAAACGGCGTGATCATCTGCGGCCCGACCAACCTCGCCGGCGCAGTGGCCGCCGACGCCTCGGCCCTGTACGCGCGCAACCTGCTGGACTTCCTGAAGCTGGTTTTCACCAAGGAAGGGCAGTTTGAAATCAACCTCGAAGACGACATCGTCGCCGCGTGCCTGATGTGCCGCGACGGCCAAGTCATCCGCAAAAACGCCTAAGCAGGGATTCAGACAATGGAAGAGCTTATCTCCCCAGGTATCTACAACCTGATCATCTTTGTGCTGGCGATCTATGTCGGTTATCACGTGGTCTGGAACGTCACCCCTGCGTTGCACACGCCGTTGATGGCCGTGACCAACGCAATCTCGGCGATCGTGATCGTCGGCGCCATGCTCGCAGCCGCCCTCACGGTTACCCCACTGGGCAAGACCATGGGCACCCTGGCCGTTGCCCTCGCGGCGGTGAATGTATTCGGCGGTTTTCTGGTAACCCGCAGGATGCTTGAGATGTTCAAGAAGAAAGCGCCCAAGGCTAAAGAAGAGGTGCAGAAATAATGAGCATGAACCTTGTCACGACGCTTTACCTGATCGCCTCGATCTGTTTCATCCAGGCTCTCAAGGGCCTGTCACACCCCACCACGTCGCGGCGTGGCAACCTGTTCGGCATGCTCGGCATGGCGCTGGCGGTGCTGACGACCGTGGGCCTCATCTATAAGCTGGGCGCTGAACTGGCGACGGCCGGCATCGGCTACGTGATCGTCGGCCTGCTGATCGGCGGCACCGCCGGCTCGATCATGGCCAAGCGCGTGGAAATGACCAAGATGCCGGAGCTGGTGGCATTCATGCACAGCATGATCGGCCTGGCTGCGGTATTTATTGCGATTGCCGCAGTGGTCGAGCCGCAGTCCCTGGGTATCGTCAAACAGCTGGGGGACGCGATCCCTGCCGGTAACCGTCTGGAACTGTTCCTCGGCGCAGCCATCGGCGCCATCACCTTTTCCGGTTCGGTGATCGCCTTCGGCAAACTGTCGGGCAAGTACAAGTTCCGCCTGTTTCAGGGCGCACCAGTACAGTTCGCGGGTCAGCATAAGCTGAACCTCGTGCTCGGCCTGACAACCCTGGGCCTGGGCCTGCTGTTCATGCTCACTGGCAACCTCACGGCCTTTGCGCTGATGCTGGCCCTGGCGTTTGTACTGGGCGTGCTGATCATCATCCCCATCGGCGGTGCCGACATGCCGGTGGTGGTGTCGATGCTCAACAGCTATTCCGGCTGGGCCGCGGCGGGCATCGGCTTTTCGCTGAACAACTCGATGCTGATCATCGCCGGCTCACTGGTGGGCTCCAGCGGTGCGATCCTGTCGTACATCATGTGCAAGGCCATGAACCGTTCCTTCTTCAATGTACTGCTCGGCGGTTTCGGCAATGCGCCGGATGCCGGTGCGGCGGCAGGGTCTAAAGAAACACGCCCGGTGAAGTCCGGCTCGGCCGACGACGCGACCTTCCTGCTGACCAACGCCGACACCGTGATCATCGTGCCAGGCTACGGCCTGGCCGTGGCGCGCGCGCAGCATGCGCTCAAGGAACTGACCGAAAAACTCACTCACCGCGGCGTCACCGTGAAGTACGCAATCCACCCGGTGGCCGGCCGTATGCCGGGGCATATGAACGTACTGCTGGCCGAGGCGGAAGTGCCCTACGACCAGGTGTTCGAGATGGAGGACATCAACTCCGAGTTCGGCCAGGCCGACGTTGTGCTCGTGTTGGGCGCAAACGACGTGGTCAACCCGGCCGCCAAGAACGACCCGAACTCGCCGATCGCCGGCATGCCGATCCTGGAGGCGTTCAAGGCCAAGACCATCATCGTCAACAAGCGCTCGATGGCCAGCGGTTATGCCGGCCTGGACAATGAACTGTTCTACCTCGACAAGACCATGATGGTCTTTGGTGATGCCAAAAAAGTCATTGAAGAGATGGTTAAGGCCGTCGAGTAACCTGCTCCAGCGCAATACACCAAACCCCGGCCTGTCGTAGGCTGGGGTTTTTTATGTGCGGGCAAAACCGACCAAAGGCTCTAAATCAAGGCCTGGCATGCGACCATGGTAGCGCGCCGAAACTTTTTGAAATGACTAAACTGCGCACTTTGCTTCCGTAGCCCGAGATAACTATCCATGTACCGTGATCGTATCCGCTTGCTTTCATTGATGAACAAGGTCATGAGCGCGGCCGACGCCGCCGCACTGATCGAGGACGGCATGACCGTCGGCATGAGCGGCTTCACCCGCGCCGGCGAGGCCAAGGCCGTCCCCCACGCCCTGGCCGAACGCGCCAAGACGTCACCGCTGAAAATCACCCTGATGACCGGTGCCAGCCTGGGCAACGATCTGGACAAGCAATTGACCGAAGCCGGTGTGCTATCGCGCCGCATGCCGTTCCAGGTCGACAGCACACTGCGCAAGGCGATCAACGCTGGCCAAGTGATGTTCATTGATCAGCATCTGTCGGAAACCGTTGAGCAACTGCGCAACAGCCAGCTCAAGTTGCCGGACATTGCCGTGATCGAAGCGATCGCTATTACCGAGCAGGGGCATATCGTGCCCACCACATCGGTGGGCAATTCGGCCAGTTTTGCGATCTTCGCCAAGCAGGTGATCGTCGAGATCAACCTGGCCCACAACCCGAACCTGGAAGGGTTGCACGACATCTATATCCCCACGTACCGGCCGACTCGCACACCTATACCGCTGGTGAACGTCGACGACCGCATTGGCAGCACCGCAATTGCGATCCCGCCGGAAAAAATCGTCGCCATCGTCATCACCAACCAGGCGGATTCGGCTTCGACCGTGACGCCACCGGACAGCGACACCCAGGGCATCGCCGATCACCTGATCAACTTTCTCAAGCAGGAAGTCGATGCCGGGCGCATGACTAACAAGCTCGGCCCGCTGCAGGCCGGCATCGGCAACATCGCCAACGCGGTAATGTGCGGCTTGATCGAATCGCCGTTCGAAGACCTGACCATGTATTCGGAAGTGTTGCAGGATTCGACATTCGACCTGATCGACGCCGGCAAGCTGAGCTTCGCCTCCGGCAGCTCGATCACATTGTCGGAACGGCGCAATGCGGACGTGTTCGGCAACCTGGAACACTACAAGGACAAGCTGGTACTGCGACCACAGGAGATTTCCAACCACCCTGAAGTAGTCAGGCGTCTGGGCATTATTGGTATCAACACGGCGCTGGAGTTCGACATCTACGGCAACGTCAACTCCACCCACGTCTGCGGCACGCGGATGATGAACGGCATCGGCGGCTCCGGCGACTTCGCGCGCAATGCACACCTGGCGATCTTCGTCACCAAGTCGATTGCCAAGAATGGCGCGATTTCCAGCGTGGTGCCAATGGTCAGCCATGTGGACCACACCGAGCATGACGTCGATATCCTCGTGACCGAAGTCGGCCTGGCCGACCTGCGAGGCCTGGCGCCAAGGGAACGTGCACGGGTAATCATCGACAACTGTGTGCACCCGGCGTACCGCGATGCCCTCAACCGTTACTTCGAAGCGGCCTGCGCTGTCGGCGGGCACACGCCGCACATCCTGCGCGAAGCACTGAGCTGGCACATTAACCTGGAAGAAACCGGGCATATGCTCAAGGCGTGATGGATACAGATCCGAGCTGATGCACATACAGTTTGCTCAGCTCGCATACATCGCCCGTGATTATGTAAAAAACTGTACTGCTGTACCGGTGACTTCCTACTGAAATATCCTACAGCTCGCGGCGAAATTGCATATTTCGCCCCATTTCAGTGCGGACAAGTACAGTTGCCCCATTTACGTACAGTACAGCACCTCTAGACAGTTAACTGGGCCCTCACAATACAGGTGAACTGTATCTGGAGAGTCTTGCGCTCGAAGAGGATGATTGGCATCAGTTAAACCACTACCTAATCCCGCCATAAGCGGAAGGATGCAATCATGGAACGTACACTCAGTTCCGAACTGTTCTTCGAAGAAAAAGCTGTAAACAACCAGGCTTCCATGCCTTTGCGCGTTCTCGCCAACCTGATGTTGTGGCAACGTCGCATCTCCAGCCGCCACCAACTGGCTCGACTGGATTCGCGTCTGCTGGCTGATGCCGGTATCAGCGAAGCTCAACGCTACGAAGAGCTGAGCAAGCCGTTCTGGCGCTGATTGGCGCTCGCTGGCCCTGACCTTCCAAGTCCCCCGCCAGCAACCTGATTTGTCAAAACAAAGCCCGCCCCGGGAGACCGATGGCGGGCTTTGTTGTATTCGACGCCTGGACTTAAAGCAACTTGCATACAAACGGTACAGTTCTTTAAATGAATTTTTAGACAGGTACAATTTTGGCGTCGATATAAAACTACCCGAACACTCAAGCCGCAGCCTAATATCCCGGTACTACGTGGCAGACCGTGTACAGCTGACGTCTTATGCCCAACGGCAACAATTGCCCACTGCGCCACCTTGATTGTCCATCCACAGGAGTCACCCCATGTCCCGTCTTCGCCTGTTGAGCGCTGCCACGCTTCTTGTTGTGGCCACCAATGCTCACGCCAGCAGCTTTATCGTCACCACCGACTCCATCGTCGGCGCGCTGAAAGCCACATCCGATGCAACCTCCGACGCCACGTCCTCCCTGCGCGACAACAAAGTCGTACGCGCCGCCCGTGACGATGCCGCCAGTTTTGTTGCCAGTGAAGGCGCCATCCGTGGCGTCAAACTGGAGAGCGCCCTGGCGCAGATCCGCCAACAAGCGCCGCAGCTCAATACCGCCACCGATGCACAACTGGCCCAGGCAATTCTGGCCATCTGATAACAGCGGTGTAGGAAAAGGGAGCGCCAGCCGCTCCCGAACGCCGCTGCGCTGGCTCTCGCTGGGGCATTGCGCTAGCCTTGGCGCTCGTTTTCAAGCGTCGAGTCCCATGGCTTTTTCTTACCGCCTCTTCACCGTTGCCTTGTTGATGTGCGTCGGCTGGTCACCGTTGGCTTCGGCCTTTGATGTGACCGTGCAGAGCACCGTCGTCAGCGTATATGCCACCAGCAAGGTGACGTCTGCACCCTTCGACAGAAAAAGAATACTGGCCGCACGGGATGATGCTGCCGCTTTCATTGCCACTGACGGCCAATGGCGAGGCGCACGTCTGGAGTCCGCGCTGGATTACCTGCGCCGCACCCGGCCAAAACTTCATGCAAGCGACCTTGAACTGGCGCAGGCAATTCTCGTCCAATCGTCATCTTAATATTCTGGAGCCCTTCCATGCGTAGCCCGCTGATCGTCGCCGCCCTCGGCCTGCTGTTCCTGGCCGATATCGCCCAGGCGCAAACCCTCAAGGCCACCAGTAACATCGTCGTCCGCGCTTCTGCGCGCACCATCGATTTCACCTCGGACACCACCACCTCCATCCGCGACTCCAAAGTCGTGCGCGAAGCCCACGATGATGCCGCCAGTTTCGTCGCCACCAATGGCGAGATCCGTGGCGCACAACTCGAAGCCGCTTTCGATACCCTGCGCACCCGCGTGCCCGAAGCCCGCGATGCCACTGACCAGACCCTCGCCGAAGCTATTCTCGCTCTGTGAGGCGCCTGGTCGCCTGGCTCCTGGCCGGGACTGTGCTGCTAGGTGGCGGCGCAGCCCAGGCCAGCCTGCAACTGCGGCTCAAGACCGACGGTCTGAGCCCTGCCGAACAGCAAGCCAGCCAGGCGTTGCTCGATGAAGCGATGAGCGCCTTGCCGCCCCGTTTTATCGAGCAACTGGACCGCCGCATCGATGTCGGCTGGACCGACCAGATGCCCGAAAACGCTTATGGCCAAGCCTCACTGGTGTCCGAGCTGGACCTCAACCGCAACCTGCTCGCCAGCCTCACCGACGGCAGCGCCGCCGCCCAAAAGACCCACCGCCCCCACGGCACCGTGCGCCGGGAAATGCTCGCCACCGTGCTGCATGAACTGACCCACATCTATGACCGTGCGCGCCTGTGGTCCAAGGACGACCGCGCGCTGATCAACCGCTGCAGCCGCCAGAACAGCATCACCGGTCTGATCGGCCTGCCGGACGAATGCCGTGGGCAGAACAACCGCCGCTTCACCCTCAGCGATGATCCACGCCTGCTGGACATCGCCGGCTGGCCGCAATATGTGGGCCGGCGCGGCGAACGCGAACAGCACAACCGCCAGATCGCGCGCAGCCCTGACCTCTACGAAACCACCAGCCCGCTGGAGTTCGTGGCGGTCAACATGGAGTACTTCCTCCTTGATCCGAGCTACGCCTGCCGTCGCCCTTCGCTGTTCCGCTATTACAAGGAACACTTCGGCTGGGCTCCTCCCCAGCAGGATGCCTGCGAAAAGACCTACGCCTTTCTCAATGCCGGCAATGACTTTGCCAAAACGCCACTGGGCCATGTCGATCCCGAGCGCGTCTACGAAATTGATTACCTGCTCGCCGAAGCCAACCAGAACCTGGTCAGCCGCTGGGGCCACAGCATGCTGCGGCTGGTGATCTGCGCCCCCGGACGCCCTCGCGGCCCGGATTGCCGGCTGGACCTGGACCAGCACCTAGTGTTGTCCTACCGCGCATTCGTCGGTGACGTACAGCTGTCGAGCTGGGATGGCCTGGTGGGCAAGTACCCTTCACGCCTGTTCGTGCTGCCGCTGGCCCAGGTGATCGACGAGTACACCAAGACCGAGCTGCGCGGCCTCGCCTCCGTGCCGCTGAAGCTGTCACGTCAGGAAATCAACGACACCGTCGAACACGCCGCCGAGATGCACTGGAGCTACGACGGCAACTATTTCTTCATTTCCAATAACTGCGCCGTCGAAAGCCTCAAGCTGTTGCGCAGCGGCAGTGCCAACCCGCAACTGACCGGGCTGGACAACATTACCCCCAACGGTCTGCTTGAAGTTCTGCAGGCACGGGGCCTGGCGGACACCAGCGTACTGGACGACAAACGCAAGGCGCTGCGCCTGGGTTATCACTTCGACTCGTTCCGCGAGCGCTATCAGGCGATGTTCGATGTGCTACGCAAATACCTGCCGATCAAGCAGGCCGAGGTCGAAGACTGGTTGGCGCTCAGTGCCGAAGAGCGCCGTCAATGGTTCGGCCAGGCCGACCTGCGCACCAGCGCTGCCTTGCTGCTGCTGGAGCAGGCCAGCTTTCGCAGACAGCTGATGCTGGCCCAGGATGAAGTCAAACAACGCTACCTCGGTGCCCGCGAGCTGAAGAATGGCGGCATGGAGAAGGCCAACGCGACGCTGCAACAGATCCTCGCCAACAGCGGCTTTCTCAGCCGCCCGGCGGAGTTGCTCGGCAGCAGCGGTTACGGTCTGCCGCAGCCGTCCGAAGCCAAGCGCCTGGAATCGGAAAGCGCCGAACGCCAGAAGCAACTGCAATCGCTGACCGGTGAGCTGGATAAGGAGGTAAGGGCGCTGCTGGAGCCATCCCGCGCCGCCGAGATTGCCGCGTGCGAGGCTAACCTCAAGCAACTCGGCGAACACCTGCGCAGTCTCCATAAAGCCGCTGGTGGTCTCGAACTGCCATAGACCCTGTGTTGCAACACAGTCCAAATGTGAGAGGGAACTTGCCCCCTCCCCCATAAAGCCAGGCTGTATAAATTCAAGCAGCCTGAAATTTTTACCGTGTGTCCCCTGTTTCCCCGGCGAAAGCTGGCTGAAAGCTTACGCGTCTAGGATCGCCTTCACTGTCGGCAACAGACCGACTGTTAACAACAACAATGGTGACCCTGATGTCCGCTAGTAAACGCCTGCTTGCCCTCACTCCCCCCGTACGCCTCGTGCCTTTCGTTCTGCGCTGACCCAACCGGTTCGCCATTCCCTAGCCGCGCTACGCCTGGAGTATTCCTATGCTGACTTTCCTTGGCTTTGCCATGGTCATCACGTTCATGTTCCTGATCATGACCAAGCGCCTGTCCGCGCTGATCGCCTTGATCATCGTGCCGATCCTGTTCGCGCTGTTCGGCGGTTTCGCACCGAAGATCGGCCCGATGATGCTCGAAGGCATCACCAAGCTTGCGCCGACCGGCGTGATGCTGATGTTCGCCATTCTCTACTTTGCCCTGATGATCGACTCCGGCCTGTTCGACCCGGCCGTGCGCAAGATCCTCAAGATGGTCAAGGGCGACCCGCTCAAAGTGTCGGTCGGCACCGCCGTGCTGGCTCTGGTTGTGTCGCTCGACGGTGACGGCGCCACCACCTACATGATCTGCGTGGCGGCCATGCTGCCGCTGTACAAACGCATCGGCATGAGCCCGCGGATCATGGCCGGCTTGATCATCCTCGCCGGTGGCGTGATGAACATGACCCCCTGGGGTGGCCCGACCGCCCGTGCGGCCAGTGCGCTGCATGTAGACCCATCCGACATCTTCGTGCCCATGATTCCGGCCATGGCTGCCGGTGTAGTCGCAATCCTCGTGATCGCTTACATGTACGGCAAACGCGAACGTGCGCGCCTGGGTGAGCTGCACCTGCAGGGCGACGACATCGATCACAGCGACATCAGCGTGTCGCAATTCCCGGACGCCCGCCGTCCCAAGCTGATCTGGTTCAACGGCGCGCTGACCCTGGGCCTGATGTGCACACTCATCGCCGGCCTGTTGCCGCTGCCGGTGCTGTTCATGGTGGCGTTCAGTATCGCCATGATCGTCAATTACCCGTGCCTGCAACAACAGAAAGACCGCGTCGCCGCACACGCCGGCAGCGTACTGGCGGTGGTCGGGCTGATCTTCGCCGCCGGTATCTTCACCGGCATCCTGTCAGGCACCGGCATGGTCGACGCCATGTCCAAAAGCCTGCTGGCCGTGATCCCGGAAGCTCTGGGCCCATACCTGGCGGTAATCACCGCACTGGTGAGCATGCCGTTCACGTTCTTCATGTCCAACGATGCGTTCTACTACGGCGTACTGCCGGTACTTGCCGAAGCCGCCAGCCACTACGGCATCACCGCCGTGGAGATGGCCCGCGCCTCGATCGTCGGCCAACCGGTGCACTTGCTCAGCCCGCTGGTGCCGTCGACGTACCTGCTGGTGGCCTTGGCCGGTATCGAATTCGGCGATCACCAGCGCTTTACCCTGAAGTGGGCAGTGCTGGTATGCCTGTGCATAATGGTCGCCGCATTGCTGATGGGGATTTTTCCGCTGTTCAGCACTCTATAATCCTACCGACTCACTCACCGCGCGGCGCTGCAGCTTGCGCGGTTTAACATTTGCTCAAAGGAATACACATGGAATGGCTGACCAATCCGGAAATCTGGATTGCCTTCTTCACCCTGACGGCCCTCGAGATCGTCCTGGGCATCGATAACATCATCATGATTTCGATCCTGGTCAGCCGCATGCCCAAGCACATGCAGGCGCGCACCCGGATCTTCGGCCTGGCCCTGGCGATGGTCACGCGCATCCTGTTGCTGCTGTCGATCACCTGGGTCATGCGACTCACGGCTGACCTGTTCGTGGTGTTCGGCCAAGGCATTTCCGGTCGCGACCTGATCCTGTTCTTCGGTGGCCTGTTCCTGCTGTGGAAAAGCTCCCAGGAGATGTACCACGCCCTGGAAGGTGAAGACGAATCCCACGACGAACCCGGCGGCAAGGGTGGCAAGTTCATCTACACCATCATCCAGATCGCGATCATCGACATCGTGTTCTCCCTGGACTCGGTGATCACCGCCGTCGGCATGGTGTCCCATGTGCCGGTGATGGTCGCGGCCATTGTGGTCGCGGTGCTGGTGATGATGCTGGCAGCCGGCACCATCAGCGCGTTCATCGACAAACATCCGTCGCTGAAGATGCTGGCGCTGTCGTTCCTGCTGGTGGTGGGTACCGTGCTGATCGCCGAATCCTTCGACGTGCACGTGCCAAAAGGCTACGTCTACTTCGCCATGGCGTTCTCGCTGGCGGTGGAAGCGGTCAACATCAAGATGCGTACCGCCATCGCGAAAAAGAAGAAACAGCAGGATCCGGTGAAACTGCGCAAGGATGTTCCGGGTCAATAACCCGGAACGTCGCGCACCACAAACGGCCTGCAGGAGCGAGCTTGCTCGCTCCTGCATATGACAGTTTTGTTTCAATCCTCACTTTAGCTATGCGATGCTGGCGCGCAGCCCATTCGCCAACTACAGCTTAAGTACAAGACGTAGAACGGCACGCGGCAACTTTCCTTCGCTCCTCATGGAGCACACCCACACGGGGGGCCGAGCATGCTGACCTTGCTCAATCTGCTTTCCGCCGTGACCCTGCTTATCTGGGGCACGCACATCGTCCGTACCGGCATTCTGCGGGTCTACGGTTCCAATTTGCGCCAGGTCATCGGGCAGAACATGTCCAGGCGCTGGCTGGCCTTCGTTGCCGGTATCCTGGTAACAGCCATGGTGCAAAGCAGCAACGCCACCGCGATGCTGGTGACATCCTTTGTCGGCCAAGGCCTCATGGGGCTGGTGCCTGCACTGGCGACCATGCTCGGTGCCGACGTCGGTACGGCGTTGATGGCGCGGGTGCTGACCTTCGACCTGTCCTGGCTGTCACCGCTGCTGATTTTCCTCGGCGTTATCTTCTTCCTTTCGCGCAAACAGACGCGTGCCGGTCAAATGGGCCGCGTGAGCATCGGCCTAGGCCTGATCATCCTCGCCCTGCAATTGATCGTCGAAGCTGCCGGGCCGATCACCCATGCTCAGGGCGTCAAAGTGATCTTCGCCTCGCTCACTGGCGACATCCTGCTCGACGCCCTGATCGGCGCGCTGTTCGCGATGATTTCCTACTCCAGCCTGGCCGCCGTGCTGCTCACCGCCACCCTGGCCGGTGCGGGTGTGATCGGCCTGCACGTGGCCATCGGCCTGGTGATCGGCGCCAATATCGGCAGCGGCATACTGGCCTTCCTCAGCACCAGCATGCAAAACGCCGCCGGGCGCCAGGTAGCGCTGGGCAGCCTGCTCTACAAACTGATCGGCCTGCTGCTGATCATCCCGGTGCTCGACCCGCTGGTGCTGTGGATGGACAGCCTGGACTACAGCGCCCAGGGCATGGTCATCACCTTTCACCTGCTCTACAACGTCAGCCGCTGCCTGATCCTGCTACCCACCATCGGCCCGATGGCGCGACTGTGCGAGTGGCTGCTGCCGGAGCGCGAAGAGGTCAACGGCAAGGCCAAGCCGCGCCATCTGGACGCTGCCGCCCTCGCCACACCGAGCCTGGCCCTGGCCAACGCCGCGCGGGAAACCCTGCGCCTGGGTGACCTGATCGACAACATGCTGATGGCCATGCAGGAAGTGCTACGCGGCAAGCAAACCGCCATCACCCAGGAAATGCGCAGCCTCAGCGACGACGTCGAGGCACTGTACAGCGCGATCAAGCTTTACCTCGCGCAAATGCCCCGCGAAGACCTGGGCGAACACGACAGCCGCCGCTGGGCCGAAATCATCGAACTGTCGATCAACCTGAAGCTGGCCGGCGACCTGATCGAGCGCATGCTGCGCAAGGTGCAGCAGCAGAAGACCTCGCAGCGCCGCCAGTTTTCCGAAGTCGGCCTGGAGGAGCTTTCGGGCCTGCACAGCCAGTTGATCGCCAATCTGCGCCTGGGGCTGTCGGTGTTTCTGAGTGCCGACCCGGAGAGCGCACGCCAATTACTGCGCGAAAAACGTCGCTTCCGCGCCCAGGAGCGCCGCCTGGCCCACGCCCACGTCAGCCGACTGCAGCACAAGGTCGTACAGAGCCTGGAGACCAGCTCCCTGCACCTGGAGCTGATTGCCGACATGAAGCGTCTCAACTCGCTGTTTTGCAGCAGCGCCTATGTCGTGCTGGAAACGTCCGACACCGGCGCACTCTCCGCCGACGATATTGCCGACATCACGCATTCACCCTGAACGGATGGTGGCCTGTGAAGTCAGTTAAAGCTGACCTCACTCGCCAGGAAGCTTGTTATGCGTCGCCTGTTGTTCGCTTGTCTGCTCATGGGTTCTGCCCATGCCTTTGCTTTTGACCGTTTGCAAGTCGAGGGCTACACCTTGCCCAACGGCCTGCAAGTGCTGCTCAAGCCAGGCACCGAGCGCGGGCATGTGGCGATCCGCATGGTGGTCGGCGTGGGCCTGGATGACTTCAGTTGTGAGCAAAAAGAGCTGCCGCACCTGCTCGAACACCTGCTGTTCAGCGGCATCGACGGCGGCGGCGAAGGTGATCTCGAAGACCGCATGCAAGCCCTGGGCGGTGAGTGGAACGCCTACACCAGCAACGCCGACACCACCTTCGTGATCGAGGCCCCGGCGCAAAACCAGCGCAAGGTGCTCGACCTGCTGCTGGCCATCCTTACCCGTACCGAACTGACCGACGCCAATATCAGTGCCGCCAAGCGCGTCGTCGAGCGCGAGGACGGCGGTCATTACTCGCACCTGCAGCGCCTGCTCGACCGCCAGGACCTGGGCCACACCGCCAGCAATCAATTGGCTGTCGAGCTGGGCCTCAAGTGCGCCGAACGCGCCGAGGTCGGTCAACTCACGCGCGACCAATTGGAGGCGCTGCGCAAAAACTGGTACGCCCCCAACAACATGACCCTGATCATCGTCGGCGACCTCGACAAACTGCTGCCGGCCTACCTGGAGCGCACCTACGGCGAACTCGATCCAGTCGAGCCGACCGACCACCTGGCCCTGCCCGAAATCCAGCACACCGCAGCCCACCATCGCGACCTGATGCACGGCTGGGTCGGTGACGGCGCCAAGCTGCATTGGCTGTTTCCCGAACCGATGCTGGACGATCAGCATGACCAAACCTACGACCTGCTCAAGGATTACCTGGACTGGGCGTTGTACCGCGAACTGCGCCTCAGGCACGGTTTGTCCTACGGCCCCTGGAGCGAGCGCGAAGTACTCGGTGGCGTTGGCTTCCTCAGCCTGAATGCCGATCTTGAACGCGAAGACCTCCCCGAGGCCGAACAGGTGCTGCACGACCTCACCGCCAGGTTACTCAAGGACGGCCTCGACCCGGCCACCTTCGCCCGCCTGAAGCAGGCTGCCATCGCTCGCCAGGCCTGGGCCGTGCAGGGCAACAGCGCCCTGGCCGACTATTATTGGGCCGCGTCCGGCGAGTACGCCAACGGGCGCTTCAGCGACCCGGTCAAGCGCATCAAGGCGGTCAGCCTGGAGCAGACCAACCAGGCCATGCGCCGGGTGCTCAAGCAACCGGGCTACTGGCGCATTGAAAAACCGCTGCTCAGCTACGACGCCCTGAACTGGATCGGTGCCGGCATGCTTGGGCTGATCGCAATTGTGTTGATCGGCGTACGCAGTTATCGCAAACGGATCGCGCAGTGAGCCACCGCACACGCGCACCGAAACGCTATCCTGTCCTGGACCTTTTCCTACACCTACTGCGAATCGCCGAATGCCAAACCTGAGTCACGTAATCCAGCGCATCCTCGAACTGATGAAGCGCTACCCAGGGGTGATCGCACTCGGCGGCTTCATCTCGGGTGTGGGTAGCTTCATTCTGGTGGACCGCCAGCAGGGCATGGCCAGTTGGATCGCGGTGATCATGCTGGTGAGCTGGTTGTGGCTGATGCTGGAAAACAGTTTTACCCAACTGTTCGCCAAGCTGTTCAAGCGGGAAATTCCCGAGCCCCTGTTGCGCTATGCCACCCAGATGATCCATCAGGAAAGCCTGTTTTTCGTGCTGCCGTTTTTCTTCGTCACCACCGCCTGGAACAGCGGCCAGTCAGTGTTCACCGGCCTGCTCGGTGCGGCGGCGCTGGTGTCGATCATCGACCCGCTGTATTACAAATGGCTGGCACCCAAGCGTTCGCTGTTCCTGGCTCTGCACACCCTGACACTGTTTGCCGCACTGCTGACCGCGCTGCCGATCATCCTGCACCTGACCACCGCCGAGAGTTACAAGCTGGCGCTTGGCGTGGCCATGGCGCTGTCGATTCCAAGCCTGGCGTTGAGCCTGCCGCTGCGCAGCCTCAAGGGCTGGGCGATGCTGCTGGGGGTCACGGCCGCCATCGGCTGCGCCGGCTGGTTCCTGCGCAGTTGGGTGCCGCCCGCCACGTTGTGGATGACCGAAGTGGCCATCAGCACGCAGATGCAGGATCGCACACCAGGCGACGACCTCAAGGAGGTCAACGCCGCCCAGTTGCGCAGCGGCGGGTTGTACGCCTACACCGCCATCAATGCGCCGCGCGGGCTGGATGAGCGGATCTACCATGTGTGGAAATTCAACGGCAAAGAGGTCGACCGCATCGCCCTCGATATCCACGGCGGGCGCAAGGAAGGCTACCGCGCCTGGACTCACAAACAGAACTTCCCCGGCGACGCAGCAGGGCGCTGGCAGGTGCAGGTGCTCACCGAAGATGGGCAAGTGATCGGCGTGCTGCGCTTCAAAGTGACGGACACAGCACAAACGGACAATCCCACGTAAGCGGTGGAGAAATCCCCCGATAGCGATTTCAGCCTCAGCCAAAAAACCAGTAGCACACCGAAATCGCCGCAACCACACCAGCAAACTCTGCCAGCAACGCACACCCAACGGCATGCCTTGCCCGCTGGATCCCGACCGACCCAAAGTACACCGCCAACACGTAAAACGTGGTCTCGGTGCTGCCTTGAACCGTCGCCGCCACCAACGCGGGAAAGCTGTCCACGCCCTGAGTCTGCATGGTCTCGATCAGCATCGCCCGTGCCGCGCTGCCAGAGAACGGTTTGACCATCGCGGTTGGCAGGGCATCGACAAACCGCGTGTCCATGCCGGTCCACGCCACCAGATGACGGATGCCTTCCAGGCCGAAGTCCAGCGCCCCGGAAGCACGCAATACGCCGACCGCGCAGAGCATCGCCACCAGGTAGGGCAGCAGGTTTTTCGCCACATCGAAGCCTTCCTTGGCCCCTTCGACAAACGCCTCGTACACCTTGACCTTGCGCAGCGCGCCGATCAGCAAAAACAGCATGATCAAGCCAAACAGCGTCAGGTTGCCAAGGATCGACGACAACCCGGCCAGCGCAGTGGCGGACAGGGTCGCCAGCAACGCCATGAAACCACCCAGCACCAGCGCACCGGGGATCAGGTAGGCCAGCACCACCGGGTCCCACAACCGCAGGCGTTGCATCACCGCCACCGACAGCAGGCCCACCAGGGTCGAGGCGCTGGTGGCCAGCAGGATCGGCAGGAACACCAGTGTCGGGTCAGCGGCGCCTTGCTGGGCGCGGTACATGAAGATAGTCACCGGCAACAGCGTCAGCGACGAGGCGTTGAGCACCAGGAACAGGATCTGCGCGTTACTGGCGGTGTTGGGGATGGGATTGAGTTCCTGCAGCGCCTTCATGGCCTTCAGGCCAATGGGCGTCGCGGCGTTGTCCAGGCCCAGGCCGTTGGCGGCGAAGTTGAGGGTAATCAGGCCGATGGCCGGGTGGCCGGCCGGCACTTCGGGCATCAGTCGGCGAAACAGCGGCCCGAGGGCCTTGGCCAGCCAGTCGACGATCCCGGCTTTTTCAGCGATGCGCAAAAAGCCCAGCCATAACGTCAGGGTGCCGAACAGCAGCACCATGACCTCCACCGACAATTTGGCCATGGCGAAAATGCTTTCGACCATCGCCGCGAAAATCCCGGCGTTACCGCCCACCAGCCATTGCGCCAGTGCTGACACCATTGCCACGACAAAGAAGCCAAGCCACAGGCCATTGAGCATCAGTTGAATCCCCCCGAAAGATGGGGCGAATGATAGCGGGGCTGACAGAAACGACAAACCCCGGAATGTTCCGGGGTTTGTTTCAGCACCTGAGTGCAATCAGCCGCGAGTGGCCTGGGCGGTCGGCACCGCAGTCCGGGTGCGCCAGTGCGGCAGCGAGTTCCAGTAGCGCTCGCCCTTGGCATCGTCGTACATGCCTTCCCAGCGAGAGATCACCAGCACGGCCAGGGCGTTGCCGATCACGTTGAGCGCAGTGCGCGCCATGTCCATGATGCGATCGACGCCAGCGATGAAGGCCAGGCCTTCCAGCGGAATGCCCACACTGCCCAGGGTAGCCAGCAACACCACGAAGGACACGCCCGGCACGCCGGCAATCCCTTTGGAGGTGACCATCAGGGTCAGCACCAGCATCAGTTGCTGGCCGATCGACAGGTCGATGCCGTACAGCTGGGCGATAAAGAGGGCGGCAATGCTCTGGTACAGGGTCGAGCCGTCGAGGTTGAACGAGTAACCGGTCGGCACCACAAAGCTGCAGATCGCCTTCGGCGCGCCGTAAGCTTCCATCTTCTCGATCACGCGCGGCAGCACGGTCTCGGAACTGGCGGTGGAGTAGGCCAGTACCAGTTCATCCTTGAAGATGCGCATCAGCTTGAGCACCGAAAAGCCGAACAGGCGGGCGATCAGGCCCAACACCACAAAGGCGAAGAACAGGATGGCGACGTAAACCAGGATCACCAGCTTGGCCAGCGGCAGCAGGGAGGCGAAGCCGAAGTTGGCGACGGTCACTGCGATCAGCGCGAAGACCCCGATGGGGGCGTACTTCATGATCATGTGCGTGACTTTGAACATGCTCTCGGACACGCCCTGGAACATGGTCACCAGCGGCTCGCGCAACTCCGGCTTGAGACTCGACAAGCCGAGGCCGAAGAGTACCGAGAAGAAAATGATCGGCAGCATCTCGCCGCGGGCGACGGCGGCAAAGATGTTCGAGGGGATCAGGTTGAGGATGGTCTGGATGAACGCGTGTTCATGCTGCACCTCAGCGGCAGTCGCCTGGTACTTGGAAATATCGACGGTGCCCAGGGTGCTCATGTCGATGCCCGCACCCGGATGGAACAGGTTGGCCAGCAACAGGCCGACCACGATGGCGATAGTGGTGACAATTTCGAAGTAAAGGATGGTTTTGACACCAATTCGACCCAGTTTTTTCGCGTCACCAACACCAGCGATGCCGACGATCAGCGAGGAAATCACAATCGGGATGACGATCATCTTGATCAGGCGAATAAAGATATCGCCTGCCGGCTGCAAGACATTGCTGATCCACCAGGCCTTTTCAGCACTGAAATGGTTGAGCACCGCACCGATTGCAATCCCCAGCACCAGACCGATGAGGATCTGCCAGGCGAGGCTTAGTTTTGCCTTCTTCATGTCATTACCCTTACTTCACGTGAACTTAAGGCAAATGCGCCAGCCGCAACGCTCGAGAGCGAAAAAGTGTGTGCACCAGCCTCCGTCGAAAGTTACCGCCGCATGGCCGAAATGGCTTACTGGCAGGCGAAAAAAGCCGCAACTATTCCCATGCAAGGGAGCAACGTCTAATGCCGTAAACGCCTACCCTATGCAGAATCGGCATGGCTTTTTGGGGGAATAACTGTCTGAGTGGTCAGCTCGATTACGCCAATCTGAACGGCAAATAGGCCGTGAACCTGCCATTACAGGCTTGCTCAGAGCGTCAGACGCGTGCTGGGTGGCTGGCACGGCCTCTCGAAAATTAACGGAGCTCGCGTCAGAAATACCCGATGGCGCAGACAAAACTTTCTCGATAGATGGTCGCGAAGACACAACCGGCAATGGTTGATGACGAGCGAAAACGAAATGTTCGGCTAAGGCCGACATGGGACGCCGCCATCAGAGCAGTGAGCCCGTCGCAAGTTCAACAAGCTTGAGGACCTGTGAACTTGCGCCGCAGCTTTTCGCCTGACCCGGCCCTTGCGCAGGCACTCCCTGTACCCGTAGGTCACGCCGATCTCGATTGATCAGAGCAACCCGGCCCCCTGGCCATGCATCGCCCTTGGCGAGCGATGCAGACATAAAGAAGCGACGGGCCTCTTTCTATGGACGCCGGCCCCGCAGACGCTGGACGCGTCATACGGAACCTAGTACCAATTCGGATCTTTCTTGAGCTGTTCCATCAACAGCTTTTGCATGCCTTCGTCCGGCTTACCGATAAATCGGTAATCGGCGTGCCGCGTCGGCGATTTGTCCTTCGGCAAACCGGCCGGGACTTGCACCAACAGGGCGTAGGCATCTTCCTTGTCGAAGCTGACGGCGACGATCAGACGCTTGTTCAGGCAAGTGTCTGCGGTCTCGCAGAGCGGCCCCATCAAGTACTTGTCGCCATCTTCCTCAACAGCAGTCATCTGCTGTTCGGCCGAGCCGGACAGGTTCATCACCCATTCCGGCAAGCGCTCTTCTTTCTTCACCACGTCTCGCCAGGTTTCACGGTACTGCGGGTCCGCACTGAGCAATTCGTTGGCTCGGGTCTGACCATCATTGGCGGCCATCGCCAAACCGCTGCCGCCCAATAAAAGGGCGACAGTAATGGCTTTAAAAGAAAGAGTGGTCATCTTCAGCCTCGGCCTTTACGACCAAAGAAGAACGAAGCGATGAACATCACCAGGAAGACAACGAACAGGATCTTGGCGATACCCGTGGCGGTGCCGGCGATGCCACCGAAGCCCAGGACTGCAGCCACAATGGCGATGATCAGAAACGTGATTGCCCAACTCAACATGGTGATTCTCCTTACGCTTTCATAGGGGGTAACAGCTGTAGTGCAGTGCGGTCGCTCAATACAGCGCCCGATTTATTGCCTAGAACACCCAACGCTCTTGTACCGGCAGCTCGTCCAGGGTGTTGTCCTGGTCGACCACGCGCAATTGCGGGGCAGTCACATCGGCAGCCGCGCTGGCGATGGAACGAAAATGGTTTTGCGTCATGGCTGGACGGTCGAATTGGGGCATTTGCTGCTGACTCTGCTGCCAGTGCTGCAGCTGCTGGCCGCCAATCAACGTGACCATGAGGGCCAGGCTGGCGAACAAACCCTGTTGCAGGCGCAGTGGCGATACACGCAGTTGGCTGAGGCTTTGGCGAGTCATGCTGCATTTCTCCCGCATTCTGATTATTCGTTCATGACGTTCTTGGGAGATGTATTGCAGAGCGCATGCCAGCTTTTTTTCAAAATAAATATCAATAAAATCAATAAGTTATAATTACATCCAATACAAACGCCCCAGCATCCTGCACGATGCCCGCCTGTAGGCCGTGCGAAATGCACGATGGCCAGTGGTCGGGTCAAGGGATAGAACCTGTCGCATCGCTTGCCGAATTGGCACCAAGGGCTAAAAAGGGCGTGCTGTAGGAAGGTGCGCAGATAGCTGCGCGAAGTCGCCTTTTATGAATCAGAATAAACCATGCAACTTGCCCGATTATTCCGGGACTAATCACCATCATTATTTAAAGTTAAGGAGCGCGGGACAGATGGAATCAGCCAAGGAACTTCAAGGCCGCATTCTTTTAGTGGATGACGAATCCGCGATCCTCCGCACCTTCCGTTACTGCCTGGAGGACGAAGGCTACACCGTAGCTACCGCCAACAGCGCCGCCCAGGCCGATGCCTTGATGCAGCGCCAAGTGTTCGACCTGTGTTTCCTCGACCTGCGCCTGGGCGAAGACAATGGTCTGGATGTGCTCGCCCAGATGCGTATTCAGGCGCCGTGGATGCGCGTGGTGATCGTCACTGCGCATTCGGCCGTCGACACCGCCGTGGATGCAATCCAGGCCGGCGCGGCCGATTACCTGGTCAAGCCGTGCAGCCCGGACCAATTGCGTCTGGCCACCGCCAAGCAGCTGGAAGTGCGCCAGCTATCCGCGCGCCTGGAAGCGCTGGAAGGCGAAGTACGCAAACCCAAGGACGGCCTCGACTCCCACAGCCCGGCGATGATGGTGGTGCTCGAAACCGCACGCCAGGTGGCCGGTACCGACGCCAACATCCTCATACTGGGCGAGTCTGGCACCGGTAAAGGTGAGCTGGCGCGGGCCATTCATGGCTGGAGCAAGCGCACCAAAAAATCCTGCGTCACCATCAACTGCCCGTCGCTCACGGCGGAATTGATGGAGAGCGAGTTGTTCGGCCACAGCCGCGGTGCCTTCACCGGGGCCAGCGAGAGCACACTGGGTCGGGTCAACCAGGCAGACGGCGGCACGCTGTTTCTCGACGAAATCGGCGATTTTCCCCTCACTCTGCAGCCCAAGTTGCTGCGTTTCATCCAGGACAAGGAATACGAACGTGTGGGCGATCCGGTTACCCGCCGTGCCGATGTGCGTATCCTCGCGGCCACCAACCTGAACCTGGAAGACATGGTGCGCGACGGCCGCTTCCGTGAAGACCTGCTTTACCGCCTCAACGTGATCACCTTGCACCTGCCGCCGCTGCGCGAGCGCAGTGAAGATATCCTGACCCTGGCGGACCGCTTCCTGGCGCGCTTCGTCAAGGACTACGCCCGACCGGCGCGAGGTTTCAGCGACCAGGCCCGCGAAGCGCTGCTCAACTACCGCTGGCCTGGCAATATCCGCGAACTGCGCAACGTCGTGGAGCGCGCGAGCATCATTTGCCCCCAGGAAAAAGTCGAGATCAGCCACTTGGGCATGGCGGAGCAACCGACCAACAATGCGCCGCGCATCGGTGCCGCGCTGAGCCTGGATGAGTTGGAAAAAGCCCACATCGGCGCCGTGCTGGCCACCAGCGACACGCTGGATCAGGCGGCCCGTACCCTCGGTATCGACGCCTCGACCCTGTACCGCAAACGCAAACAGTACAACCTGTGAGCTGTACCTTATGAAGCTTGCGATGAAACTGCGCACTCGGTTATTCCTGAGCATTTCCGCACTGATCACCGTGGCCCTGTTGGGCTTGGTGCTGGGGCTGGTCAGCGTGATGCAAATGGCAAAAAGCCAGGAATCCCTGATCCGCAACAACTTCATCACCCTGGACCTGGGGCTCAAGCTGCGCCAGAGTCTGGGGGACCAGTTGATCCTGATGCTGGAGGAGCAACCGGATTCCAAGGCCCTGGAAACGGCCAAGCAACAGTATTTTGCGTTGCTGGACGAAGGCATCGCCCATGAAAAGCGCGATGGACGAATCAACGGTTTCAGCCAGGCGCGCGTCGACTACCTGGATTTTCTCAAAGCCTTCGACGAAGCCCAGCGTTCGCCACTGGCGAACAAAAAAAATCAGAAACTGACCGAGAGCTTCAATGCCCTGCGCAACGGCCTGATCACCGAACACAAACAAGCCCTGGAAAACATCAACACCAGCGAACACAAATCGCGCAGCCGTGCCTTGTTGATCGCCGCAGCCCTGGGGGTGGTTGGGCTTGCCGTGCTGATTATCGGCTTCATCACCGCCCATGGCATCGCAAGGCGCTTTGGCGGACCGATCGAAGCCCTGGCCAAGGCGGCCGACAGGATCGGCCAAGGTGATTTCGAGGTGACGCTGCCGATCTCCTCAGCGGCGGAAATGAACCAGCTGACGCGGCGCTTCGGCATCATGGCCGAGGCGCTGCGCCAGCATCAGGCAACCAATGTCGACGAACTCCTGGCCGGCCAGCAGCGCCTGCAAGCGGTGCTCGACAGCATCGACGACGGCCTGCTGATGATCGATCGCCAGGGCCGCCTGGAGCACCTCAATCCCGTGGCGCAGCGTCAGTTGGGCTGGGATGAGGAGCGCCTCGGGCAAGGTTTGGGTGAAGCGCTGATGCGTCCGGAACTGGACGAACAACTGCAACTGGTGCTGCGCGGTGGCAACCTGGAGCGGGCGCCGGAAGATCTGGAAGTGGAAGTCGAAGGCGAATTGCGCCTGCTGACCTACAGCCTGACACCCGTAAGCCACACCCAGGGGCATATCCTCGGCGCGGTGATGGTGCTGCATGACGTCACCGAGCAGCGTGCCTTCGAGCGGGTGCGCAGCGAGTTCGTCTTGCGCGCCTCCCATGAGCTGCGCACGCCAGTGACCGGCATGCACATGGCGTTTGGTCTTTTTCGCGAGCGCGCGAAGTTTCCGTCGGAGTCGCGGGAAGCGGACCTGCTGGATACGGTCAACGAAGAAATGCAGCGCCTGATGCAGTTGATCAACGACCTGCTCAACTTCTCGCGCTACCAGAACGGCCTGCAGAAACTCACGCTGGGGCCGTGCGACGTGACGGATTTGCTTGAGCATGCGCGCGCCCGCTTTGCCGAGACGGCAAATGCGCAACATATTGAATTGCTGGTGGAGGCCCAGGCTGACGTGCCACGGCTATACGCCGATCAGGCGCAACTGGAACGAGTGCTCGACAACCTCTTGGCCAACGCACTGCGTCATACCGCCGAAGGCGGGCAAATCCACCTGCAGGCGCGACGCCATGGCGAGCGGGTGATCGTCAGCGTCGAGGACAATGGCGAAGGCATCGCCTACGGCCAGCAAGGACGCATCTTCGAACCCTTTGTGCAGGTGGGGCGCAAAAAAGGCGGTGCCGGCCTGGGGCTGGCGCTGTGCAAGGAAATCGTGCAATTGCACGGCGGCCGCATGGGCGTGTATTCACGGCCGGGGCAGGGCACGCAGTTTTATATGGCGTTGCCCCTGTAGTTCGCAGGCTCTATCGGGAGCGAACCCTGTGGCGAGCAGGCTTGCCCAAATGCCTTCCAGTTAAGCGCAGATTCCCTGTGGCGAGCAGGCTTGTCCTGCGTTGGGCTGCGCAGCAGCCCCAAAACCAGGCGCTGAGCCGTATCAGGTACACCGCGTTTTGCTGGATTGGGGGCGCTTCGCACCCCAACGCGGGGCAAGCCTGCTCGCCACAAAGCCCGCTTGCCACAAGGCCCGCTCACCATAAAGGTTGCTCTCCACAGGCCTGCCCGGGGTTTAGCGTTGGTTCAGGGCACTCAGGATCGCCGCGCTTTCGGCGTCCGGCGTACCGTCGAACAGCGAGGCACGGAAGTGCATCTGGAATGCCGAAATCACATGCCGCGTGGCCACGTCCAGCTCGCCGGTCTGTGGCGTCGGGTAGCCCAACTTCGCCAACTCTTCCTGGAACCAGGTGATGCTCGGCAGCTGCGTGGCGTACTGCTGCTGGAAGCGGGCAACCGCCTTGGCATCGGGCCACAGGCCCAGGCCTTCGTTGGCCAGACGCTTCCAGGGGAACAAGGGACCAGGGTCGAGTTTGCGCAGCGGCGCGATGTCGCTGTGACCGATGATGTTCTTGGGATCGATGCCGTTGCGCTTGCTGATGTCCTTGAGCAGCACCACCAGGGATTTCACCTGAGCCTCCGAATAGGGGTACCACAGGCGACCGGTCGGAGTGTCCTTGTACCCGGGGTTGACGATTTCGATGCCGATGGAGCTGGAGTTGAGCCAGGTGCGACCCGCCCACTCGCTTTCACCGGCATGCCAGGCGCGCTGGCTCTCATCCACCAGCTTGTAGATGGTGGCGCTGGCGTCGTCGCCGATCAGGTAATGGCTGCTGACCTGGCCGTGGGTGAGCAGGGCCAGCGAGCGTTCAAGGTTGGTCGAGGTGTAATGGACGATCACGAACTGCACGCGATTGTCGTGGTTGACCGAAGGATGGTTGGTGTCGAGGCGCGGACCGCTGGAGCAGCCGGCGAGCAGAACAAGCAGGAAGGCGAAGTACAGGGTTTTCATGGCGGGAGACGTCACGCTGAAGACGGTAATGCAACAGTGTAACGTAACGTGTGTGATGCAGCGCTCAAATTACAAAATGGAACATCTTTATGCCGCCTGCACCTGATTACGCCCCGCAGCCTTGGCTCGGTACAACGCTTCGTCGGCGCGTTTGAGCGCCAGATCGCTGCGCTCGCCCGGCTGGAACTGCGCCACGCCCATGGACAGGGTGATCGTCACTGGCTCGCCCTTGAAGTGGAAGGGGCAGGCCTCGATGGCCGATCGCAACACTTCGCCCACCGCCAGCGCCTGGGTGAGTGAGGTGTCGGGCATCAGCAACACAAATTCTTCGCCGCCAAAGCGCGCAATAAAGTCGCGGCCATGCAGGTGCTTGCGCAGCACGTTGGCGATGATCTTCAACACTTTGTCGCCGGCCAGATGGCCGTAGCCGTCGTTAACGCGCTTGAAGTGGTCCAGGTCCAGCATCGCCAGGGACAGGCTGTTGCCCTGCTGATGCCAGGCGTTGACCTCGTGGTCCAGGCGCTCGCTCCACGCCGCGCGGTTGGGCAGGCGGGTCAGCGGGTCAATCAGGGCCTTCTGGCGCTGCACTTCCATGTGTTCGCGATAGCCCAGGGCTTCCTGTTCCATGTTAGCGACGCGTTCGGCCAGCCCCTGTAGCCGCGCCGCCATTTCTTCCTCGCGCTGGTCCCGCTGCTGGCGGTGTTCGTCCATGGTGCCGAGCAAGCCTTCGATATGGCTTTCCAATACCTGCTTGAGGCTGTCCAGATCGGCCGCGTCCTGCACGCTGCTTTGCAGGCCGTCGACCTGTTCACGTATCTGCGTGTCCAACTGGCGGGCAGCGGAGCGGCTGTCAAGATGATCATCGCTGGCCACCTGCAGGTGGCCCTGGAACGCTTCAAGACGCTCGTTGAGGTGCTTGAGATACGCTTCGAACTCATGCTGGCCGCTGTCGGTGACCGCCAGCATCAGCACCGCCAAGTCATCGAGGATCGGCAGCAGCTCGTACCAGTTCAAGCCATTGGCCAGGCGCTCGCGCATGGCTTCGGCCTGGGGCCGGTGGCGCTCGGGCAGGCTCAGGTCTTCCAGCAGGCCGAGCAAGGTGCTTTCGATGTGCCGGGCCACGGAGCTATAGGTAGGCTCCGGCGAGTCGGGCAGGGCATAACCGCTTTCTGCGAGCTGCTCGTCGGCTTCATCGTTTTCAAGAACGGGTGGCAGCGACAGGCTGCCGATGCTGGTCTCATCGGGTGTCTCAACCGGCACTTCGGGGGTTTCGATAAAGGCCGCAAGTGCGCTTTCTTCGCGCGGCTGTTCGGTTTGAGGTTCGGGTTCAGGATCAACGGTGGGTTCAGCGACGGCGCTTTCTGCAACCGCCGCTTCGACCTTCGGTTGTACGTTGACATCAACCGGAGGCGCCGCCGCCAGCTTTTGCGGCGTCGGCGAGACCTGGGGTAGCGGTTCGGATGACGCAGCGGCCTGCTCTTCAGTGACAGGCTCGGGGGTGGCCGGTGTTGGCGCTGGCTTTGCCGCAGGCTCATCGGCCACCGTCTCGGGAGCGACCTCCCTGGCGCTCCCGAACAAGCGTTGCAACAAACCTGGACCAGGCCGTGGGGTTTCGCCGTCAGCTTCCAGGTTATTCAACGCCTGCCCTTGCAGGCTGCTCAATTCGCTGAGCAGCAACGGAATCTCACGCGCCTGCCCCACACGACTGTCCAGTTGCTTGGCGAAAGCTTTGAGCGGACGCGCTACCTCGCGCGGTAGTGGCAATTGCTGCAACTGCGCGACCAGAGCGGTGAGCGCGGTGCTGATCTGGTCAACCCGGGTTTCGCGGCGCTGTTCTGAATCGAGTACGGCTTTTTCCAGGCGCGGCAGCAAGGCGGCGAGGGCAGCGTCCATGTCGTCGGTGCGCACCACATCGCGCATTTCCTTCATGCATTGGTCGACGGCGCGGTCGGTACCTTCAGCGGCCAGCGTGCTGCGCACCAGGCCGCGCCGCAGCAGGTCGAGGCGGGCAGCCCAACGACGTTCGAGCTTGTCTTGCTGCTCGATACTTAACAGGTATTTTTCTTTCCAACGCTCGGCATCGTCGCTCATGCAAGGGGTCCGCGAGGGCTGGTGCTCAACGCGGGCAATGCATCAACCGTGAGCGAACCCGGCAGACGAATCTCTACCGCGACGGGCAGGTGATCGGAAATGGGCTGCGCCAGCACCTGCACACTTTCCAGCGTGAGGGTCGGGCTGAGCAGGATATGGTCCAGGCAGCGCTGCGGGCGCCAGCTGGGGAACGTCGCCTCGACCTGCGGCGCCAGCAGCCCGAGGTCACGCAACGGTGAATTGAGCAGCAGGTCGTTGGCGTGGGTATTCATGTCCCCCATCAACACCTGGTGCTTATAGTTGCCGATCAGCTCGCGCACGTAGGCCAGCTGCAGATTCCGCGTTCGCCCGCCGAGGGCGAGGTGCATCATCACCACTACCAGGGCTTCCGGGCCTTCGCCAAACCGCACAAGGATTGCGCCACGCCCCTTAGGGCCTGGTAACGGGTGATCCTCAATGGCCGTTGGCTTCAGGCGGCTGAGCACGCCATTGCTGTGCTGCGCCAGACGCCCGAGGTTGCGATTGAGTTGCTGATACCAGTAGGGAAAGCCACCGAGCTGGGCCAGGTGTTCCACCTGATTGATATAGCCCGAGCGCATGCTGCCGCCGTCGGCCTCCTGCAACGCGACCAGATCAAAGTCGTTGAGCAGGGTGCCGATTTTCTGCAGGTTGCCGGTACGTCCCTTGTGGGGCAGCAAGTGCTGCCAGCCACGAGTGAGGTAGTGCCGATACTTCTCGGTACTGTTGCCCACCTGGATATTGAAGCTGAGCAGGCGCAGCCGGCTGTCCGCTGGCAGGCCCGTTGATTCCAGGTGATGTTCATTGACCCGCGGTTCGTGCAGGCCAATGCCACGTTCGGTTCCCCAGCGGCGCATGACGAGCCCCTTACTTGGCTGCACGCTCTTTGGCGATCAACTGGTCGGCGACATTGAGGGTCGCTTCAGGACCACCAGCAGTGCCCAGGTCGAAACGGTATTTGCCGTTGACGATCATGGTAGGCACGCCTTGCACGCCGTACTTCTGCGCGAGCTCCTTGGCCTGCTTGATCTGGCCCTGGATGGCGAAGGAGTTGAAGGTGGCGAGGAATTTGTCCTTGTCGACACCCTGGGTGGCAACGAAGTCAGCCATTTCGTCCGGCTTGGTCAGGCGCTTGCCTTCTTTCTGGATCGCGTTGAATACGGCGTTGTGCACCTTGTGCTCGACACCCATGGCTTCTAGAGTCAGGAACAGCTGACCGTGGGCATCCCAAGGGCCGCCGAACATGGCGGGGATGCGTTTGAAGTTCACGTCTTTGGGCAGTTTCTCAACCCACGGGTTGATGGTCGGTTCAAACTGGTAGCAATGCGGGCAGCCATACCAGAACAGCTCCACCACCTCAATCTTGCCTGGCACCGAAACCGGCACCGGGTTGGCCAGCTCTACGTAGGTTTTACCGGCTTCAAGCGACACATCGGCAGCCTGAGCGGTCATGCCGAAAAGACTGGCCGTGACGAGAGCGGCGCTGAGGATCAGATTACGCATGCTTTACTCCTGGACAAATAAAGTCGCCTCACGCGACCCTTTGTTGTGACAGGTCTACGCGGACATGAGTTCGTTAGTGTAACGGCAGCGGCCACAAAAAAGGGCGGCCTGGGCCACCCTTTTTATGCTTGCATCGCGCGATTAATCGAGTGTTAACGTCGTAGCCCGTCAGTGCAGACCCTGGATGTAGCTGGAGAGGGCCGCAATGTCCTCATCGCTGAGCTTGCGGGCGATGGTGCGCATGGTCATCGCATCGCCATCGTTGGCCCGGCCTGCGTCTTCCTTGCGAAAATCAGCCAGCTGTTTGGCGATGTACTGCGCGTACTGACCGCTCAGGTGCGGGAAACCGGCAGCGGCATTGCCTGTGCCATCGGGCGCGTGGCAACCGGTGCAGGCCGGCAGGCCCTTGCTCAGGTCACCGCCACGGAACAGCTTTTCGCCACGGGCGACCAGCTTGGGGTCAGCGGCGCCCACGCTGCCTTTCTGGCCGGCAAAGTACGCCGCGAGGTCGGCGATGTCCTGGTCACTGGAGTTGGCCAGCAGGCCGGTCATTTCCAGCACCGTGCGCTTGCCGTCCTTGATATCGTGCATCTGCTTGGCCAGGTAGCGCTCACCCTGACCTGCCAGCTTGGGAAAGTTTGGCACCGGGCTGTTGCCATCGATCCCGTGGCAAGCACCGCATACAGCGGATTTTGCCTTGCCTGCGGCAGCGTCACCCGCCGCATGGGCAACGCCGGTGATGCCCAGGGTCAACAGCAGACTCACGATCAGTTTGTTCATCAGCCAATCCAATTATTCATCCAACGGCGACCACAGGTTTTAAACGTTATCCACCGGTTTACTCATCATCAAGGGATCGATGACCTGGTGATCTCCAGCCTTGCGGCTCCTGCACAAAACCACGCGCGGCATTGCCTTTGAACACAAACTCGGTTGTACAGCGCCCGGGGTTCCTGTGTAGCCTGAGCGCCATGAAAGCACACACAAAATCTGCGGCATCATATACTCGCGCTACTTAAACGGAAACGACACCGCTTGCCGCGCCCTTTTTCGGCACCGCTCACATCGGAAATCTCATGCAACTCAAGAATCCCATCCTCGGCCTGTGCCAACAGTCCACCTTCATGCTCAGCGCCGCCAAAGTGGACCAATGCCCGGATGACGAAGGCTTTGAAGTCGCCTTTGCCGGCCGCTCCAACGCTGGCAAGTCCAGCGCATTGAATACGCTGACCCACGCCAGCCTGGCGCGCACCTCGAAGACCCCGGGCCGCACGCAGCTGCTCAACTTCTTCAAACTGGACGACGAGCGTCGTCTGGTCGACTTGCCGGGTTACGGTTACGCCAAAGTGCCTATCCCGCTGAAGCTGCACTGGCAGCGTCACCTGGAGGCGTACCTGGGTGGCCGTGAAAGTTTGAAAGGGTTGATTCTGATGATGGACATCCGTCATCCAATGACCGACTTCGACCTGCTGATGCTCGACTGGGCTGTCGCCAGCGGCATGCCGATGCATATCCTGCTGACCAAGGCCGACAAGCTCACCTACGGCGCGGCGAAGAACACCTTGCTCAAGGTGCAGTCCGAAATCCGCAAAGGGTGGGGTGACACCATCACCATCCAGCTGTTCTCGGCGCCAAAGCGCATGGGCCTGGAAGATGCGTACACCGTGCTGGCCGGCTGGATGGAATTGGCGGACAAGGGCGCAGAAATCGCCGAATAGCTTTTCTGCGGGCAAAAAAAACCCCGGACTTCGTATGGGGAGGGGAAGTTCGGGGTTCAAGTTCCGGACCGCTAGGGCGGGGCCCGGATATCTGCCAACACTTAACACAACATAGGAGCTTTGAAGGGCTTCACCACCCATTCAGAGACTCTGAGTGACAATTCACAGGTTAAGTTCCGGCTCGCTCGAAAAACTCTGAAATAACTGAAGTCCATTTCCCACGCCAGACGCTGTGCCACCGCTCATCGCCGGTGGCAAACGCCCGCCGTCAGTGCGCTTCGTCCCAGTTGTTGCCCACGCCTACTTCCACCAGCAGTGGCACGTCCAGTTGCGCGGCGGCGCTCATGTGCTCACGAATCCTCTCGCTGACCTCGGCGACCAGATCCTCACGTACCTCCAGCACCAATTCATCGTGTACCTGCAGGATCACCTTGGCATCCAGGCCCGAGTCGGTCAGCCAGTTATCCACGCGCACCATGGCCTTCTTGATGATATCGGCGGCGGTGCCCTGCATCGGCGCGTTGATGGCCGTGCGCTCGGCGGCCGCACGTTCCTGGGGTTTGTTGGAATTGATATCCGGCACGTACAGGCGGCGGCCAAAGAAGGTTTCCACGTAACCCTGGTCGGCCGCCTGGGCGCGGGTGCGCTCCATGTACTCGCGCACCCCGGGATAGCGGGCGAAATACACATCGATATAAGCCTTGGCGGTCTTGGTATCGACGCCAATGTCCTTGCCCAGCTTCTGCGCGCCCATGCCATAGATCAGGCCGAAGTTGATCGCCTTGGCACTGCGGCGCTGGTCGGAAGTGACCTCGTCCAACTCCACCTTGAACACCTCGGCCGCAGTGGCGGTGTGCACATCCAGATTGTGGCGGAAGGCATTCATCAAGCCTTCGTCCCTGGACAGGTGCGCCATGATGCGCAGCTCGATCTGCGAATAGTCCGCTGCCAGCAGCTTGTAGCCCTTGGGCGCAACAAACGCCTGGCGGATGCGTCGCCCTTCAGCGGTGCGCACCGGAATGTTCTGCAGGTTCGGGTCGCTGGAGGACAGACGCCCGGTCGCCGTCACCGCCTGGTGATAAGACGTGTGGATACGCCCGGTACGCGGGTTGATCTGTTCCGGCAGGCGGTCGGTGTAGGTGCTTTTGAGCTTGCTCATGCTGCGGTACTGCATCAGCACCTTGGGCAGCGGATAGTCATCTTCGGCCAGTTTGGCCAGCACTTCTTCCGCCGTCGAGGCCTGCCCTTTACCAGTCTTTTTCAACACCGGCATGCCGAGCTTGTCGTAGAGAATAGAGCCGAGCTGCTTGGGAGAGCCCAGGTTGAACGCCTCACCGGCGATCTCGAATGCCTGGCGCTCCAGCTCGACCATCTTGTTGCCCAACTCGATGCTCTGGATACCCAGCAGCGCCTTGTCCACCAGCGCACCCTGGCGCTCGATGCGCGCCAACACCGGCACCAACGGGATTTCGATATCCGTCAGCACACTGGCCAAGCTCGGGATCGCGGCCAATTGCGCGTGCAGCGCCTGGTGCAGCCGCAAGGTCACGTCGGCATCTTCGGCTGCATACGGGCCAGCCTGTTCCAGCGCGATCTGATCAAAAGTCAGCTGCTTGGCGCCCTTGCCAGCGATGTCCTGGAAACTGACAGTGTCGTAGTCCAGGTACTTCTTGGCCAGGCTGTCCATGTCGTGCCGAGTGGCGGTGGCGTTGAGCACATAGGATTCAAGCATGGTGTCGAAGGCGATACCGCGCACGGTGATGCCTTGCTCAGGGTCGCCGCCGATGGCGCAGTTGGCCAGGATGTTCATGTCGAACTTGCCGTGCTGGCCGACCTTGAGCTTGGCGGGGTCTTCCAGCAGAGGTTTCAAGGCCAGCAGCACGGTGTCACGGTCCAGTTGGTCCGGCACGCCGATGTAGGAGTGAGTCAACGGGATGTAGGCTGCTTCATGGGGCTGCACGGCAAAGGAAACCCCGACCAATTGCGCTTTTTGCGCGTCGATGCCGGTGGTTTCGGTGTCGAACGCGAACAACGGCGCGTCCTGAAGCTTTTTCAGCCATCGTTCGAAGGTCGGCTGATCGAGGATGGTGGTGTAGGTCGTTTCCACGGGGGCTGTCAGTGCAGTTTCGACGACCTCGGCCACCACCGGCGCGGCGCTCAGTTCGACGCGCTTGGCATCGCGCTGAATCTCGTCGTACCAGCTCTTGAATTCGAGCAGGGTATACAGCTCAAGCAGCTTTTCGCGGTCCGGCTCGATCAGATGCAGGTCGTCCAGGCCGATATCCAGCGGCACGTCGATTTTGATGGTGGCCAACCGGTAAGACAGGAACGCCATCTCGCGGTGCTCTTCCAGCTTGGCGCGCAGGGTCTTGGCGCCGCGAATCGGCAGGCTCGGCACAATGTCCAACTGCTCATAGAGCTCTTTGAGGCCACCATTGACGCCCACCAGCAAGCCGGACGCGGTCTTCGGACCAATGCCCGGTACGCCCGGAATGTTGTCGGACGAATCGCCCATCAACGCCAGATAGTCGATGATCTGCTCCGGAGCGACACCAAATTTCTCCTTCACGCCCTCTACGTCCATCGCGCTACCGGTCATGGTGTTGACCAGGGTAATGTGCCCGTCCACCAGCTGCGCCATGTCCTTGTCACCGGTGGAAATCACCACTGGCCGGCTGGCGGCTGCGCTGCTGCGGGCCAGAGTGCCGATCACGTCATCGGCTTCGACGCCTTCGACGCACAGCAGCGGAAAGCCCAGGGCGATCACGCTCTGGTGCAGCGGCTCGATCTGCAAGCGCATGTCGTCGGGCATGCTCGGGCGGTTGGCCTTGTAATCGGCGTACATATCATCGCGAAAGGTCCCACCCTTGGCGTCGAACACCACCGCGAACGGGCTGTCCGGATACTGCCGGCGCAGGCTCTTGAGCATGTTCAGCACGCCCTTGACCGCGCCGGTCGGCAGGCCCTTGGAAGTGGTCAGCGGTGGCAGTGCATGGAAGGCGCGGTACAGATAAGAAGAACCGTCCACCAGGACGAGGGGCGCTTGGCTCATGAGCAGGATCAACCTTTTCGGCGGGTCAGGCGCTAGAATAGCCGGACCAATGAAAACAAAGGGACAAGGTTATCATGCGTACATTCAATCGCCTGCTGTTGACTGGCTTGATTGCACTCGCTCCGATGGCTGCCATGGCAGCAGACGATGCGCCGTCGGCCGACCCGGAAGTGACCATTCGCACGGAAGGCGACAAGACCATCCAGGAGTACCGCCAGAATGGCTTCCTGTACGCGATCAAGGTCACCCCCAAAGGTGCGCCGCCGTATTTCCTGGTGCGCGCGGACGGAACCGACGCGAACTTCATCCGTTCTGACCAGCCGGATATGCTGATTCCGTCATGGAAGATCTTCGAATGGAAATGATTTCCCCACTTTAATCGACGCTGCAATCCGCAGCGTCCGTAACGGCAGTTTACCCATGTCTGTGTTCACCCCCCTGGCTCGGCCCGAGCTGGAAACCTTTCTCGCGCCCTACGGGCTCGGCCGCCTGCTTGACTTCCAGGGGATTGCCGCTGGTAGCGAAAACACCAATTTCTTCATCAGCCTGGAACAGGGCGAGTTCGTCCTGACCCTGGTTGAGCGCGGCCCGGTGGCAGAAATGCCGTTTTTCATCGAGCTGCTCGACGTACTGCACGACGCCGACCTGCCAGTGCCCTACGCGCTACGCACCACCGACGGCGCCGCCTTGCGCGAGTTGGCCGGCAAACCGGCGCTGCTGCAACCGCGCCTGGCCGGCAAGCACATCACGCACGCCAACGCGCAGCATTGCGCCCAGGTCGGCGAACTGCTCGGCCACCTGCATCTGGCCACTCATGGCGATAAAGTGCTGGAACGCAAGACCGATCGCGGGCTGGACTGGATGCTCAGTGAAGGGACGCAGCTGGTTTCGCACTTGAACGCCGCGCAGCAACGCCTGCTGCAGGACGCGCTGGCCGAGATCCAGGTGCACAAGGCCGACATCCTGGCCCTGCCGCGCGCCAACCTGCATGGTGACCTGTTCCGCGACAACGCGATGTTCGAAGGCACGCACCTGACCGGCTTGATCGACTTCTACAACGCCTGCTCCGGGCCGATGCTGTATGACGTCGCGATTGCGCTGAATGATTGGTGCTCGAACGCGGATGGCGCAATCGATGGGCCGCGTGCCCGTGCCTTGCTGGGCGCCTACGCGGGACTGCGACCGTTCACTGCGAAGGAAGCCGAATTATGGCCGACGATGCTGCGGGTGGCGTGCGTACGGTTCTGGCTGTCGCGCCTGATCGCCGCTGAGTCGTTTGCCGGGCAGGATGTGCTGATTCACGATCCAGCGGAATTCGAACACCGCTTGGCGCAACGCCAGCAGGTCACTGCGCACCTGCCGTTCGCGCTTTAGAGACCCACTCGGTCAGAAAATGTAGGAGCGGGCTTGCTCGCGAATGTGGTGTATCAGTCAAGGATGTACCTACTGACGCACTGCATTCGCGAGCAAGCCCGCTCCCACTTGGGTTGAGCGCCGATTTTTAGAGCGAATCCAGGCAGCCCGCCAGGTCGTTACCCAGCTTGTCCAGCACCTGCTCATAACCCTGGGCTGTGGCCGGGGTGTAACCGCCCAACGCATCCAGTTCAGCCAGTTTCACCGGCAAACCCGCGACCAGCGTCTCGGCCAAACGCGGGCGCAGCGGCGGCTCGCTGAATACACAGGTCTTGCCCACTTCCTGCAGACGCGTGCGCATCGCCGCCACATGCTGGGCGCCCGGCTGCACTTCGGCGGCAACGCTGAACACGCCGGCATGCTTGAGTCCGTAGGCCTCTTCGAAGTAATCGAAGGCTTCGTGGAACACGAAGTAAGGCTTGCCCGCGATCCCCGCCAGGCGCTTCTTCAGACGCGCATCCAATGCGTCCAGACGCTCGTCGAAAGCCTTCACGTTGCTCTCATAACGAGCGGCATTCTGCGGGTCGGCGGCACTCAGGTCCGCCGCCATGCGCGCAGCGATCACCCGCGCATTGACCGTGGACAGCCACAAGTGCGCATCCAGGCTGCCCGGACGGTGATCGTGATCATGCTCGTCGGCATCATCGGCGTGAGAGTGGCTATCTTCGGCGAAGCGACGCAGCTTCATGCCTGGCAGGTCCTGCACCGCCACTGTTGGCGCGCTGCGGCCCTTGAGTACGCGCGGCAGGAAGCTTTCCATGTCCGGGCCAATCCAGTACAGCAGGTCCACCGACTGCACGCGCCGTACGTCGGATGGTCGCAGCGCGAAGTTATGCGGCGATGCGCCCGGCGGCAATAACACCTCGGGAACCGCCACGCCGTCCTGCACAGCAGCGGCAATGAGCTGCAACGGCTTGATGCTGGTCAGCACCTTGACCTCGGCCTGAGCGGCCCCCGCAACGAAAAAACTGGCGACAAATATGACAAAAACTGGAAAAAGTCGGGACACGATGACCACTCAATGGCGTAGGAACGGGTAACATAATAACGTCTCTATCAAATGTCTGTCGCCGCTCATGCCTAAAACACCGCTTGCCAGCCGTCCCCATGACCATTCTCACTGCGTGCACACCGCGCTGGCGGAAGCCGACACCCTGTGTGCACAAAAAGGTCTGCGCCTGACCGCCCTGCGTCGGCGCG
Source organism: Pseudomonas poae (assembly GCF_001439785.1). Classification (GTDB taxonomy): domain Bacteria; phylum Pseudomonadota; class Gammaproteobacteria; order Pseudomonadales; family Pseudomonadaceae; genus Aquipseudomonas; species Aquipseudomonas poae. The sequence continues at coordinate 39,470 of NZ_JYLI01000021.1, forward strand.
TGCTGGAGCTGGTGTGGCAGAGCCACAAGCCGCTGGGCGCCTACGATATCCTCGGCGTGCTCAGCGAACAGGACGGCCGCCGCGCTGCGCCGCCTACCGTGTATCGCGCGCTGGATTTCCTGCTGGAAAACGGCCTGGTACACCGCATCGCCTCGCTCAACGCCTTCGTCGGCTGTAACCACCCCGAACACGCACACCAGGGCCAGTTCCTGATCTGCCGCGAATGCCACGCCGCCATCGAGCTTGAACAAAAAAGCATCAGCGACGCGATCATCAAGAGTTCTGCCGAGGTGGGCTTTCAGGTCGAAGGGCAAACGGTCGAAGTGGTCGGCCTGTGCTCGGGCTGCCAGGGGGCTTGATGAGCAACGCGTTAATCCGCCTGGAGCAGGTCGGGGTCACGTTCGCCGGGCAAACCGTGCTGGATAACATCGCGCTGAGTGTCCAGCCACGGCAGATCGTCACCCTGATCGGCCCCAACGGCGCCGGCAAGACCACCCTGGTGCGCGCCGTGCTCGGCCTGCTCAAGCCCGACACCGGCAGCGTGTGGCGCAAGCCCAAACTGCGGGTGGGCTACATGCCGCAAAAACTGCACGTCGATCCGACTTTGCCGTTATCCGTGCTGCGCTTCTTGCGCCTGGTGCCCGGCGTTGATCGCGCCCGCGCCCAGGCCGCGCTCAAGGAAGTCGGCGCCGAGCAGGTGATCGACAGCCCGGTGCAAAGCATCTCCGGCGGCGAAATGCAGCGCGTGCTGCTGGCCCGCGCTTTGCTACGCGAGCCCGAGCTGCTGGTGCTCGATGAACCGGTGCAAGGCGTCGACGTGGCCGGCCAGGCCGAGCTGTACAGCCTGATCACCCGCCTGCGCGACCGCCATGGCTGCGGCGTCCTGATGGTGTCCCACGACCTGCACCTGGTGATGAGCACCACCGACCAGGTGGTGTGTCTCAATCGCCACGTTTGCTGCTCCGGCCACCCGGAACAGGTGAGCGGCGACCCGGCCTTCGTCGAGCTGTTCGGCAAGAACGCGCAGAGCCTGGCGATCTATCACCACCATCACGACCACGCCCACGACCTGCATGGCGCCGTGGTCGATGATCCTTCTGCACCCCACGTGCACGTTCACGGAGATAGCTGCAAGCATGGCTGATTTTCTGCTCTACGCCCTGCTGGCAGGCTTGGCTCTGGCGTTGGTGGCGGGCCCGCTGGGCTCGTTCGTGGTGTGGCGACGCATGGCGTATTTTGGCGACACCTTGTCCCACGCCGCGCTGCTGGGCGTGGCCATGGGCTTTTTGCTGGACGTGAGCCCGACCATTGCCGTCACCGTGGGCTGCCTGCTGCTGGCGGTGCTGCTGGTGACCCTGCAACAGCGCCAGCCACTGGCCTCCGACACCCTGCTGGGCATCCTGGCACCGAGCACTTTATCGCTGGGCCTGGTGGTGCTGAGCTTCATGCATGAAGTGCGCATCGACCTGATGGCCTACCTGTTCGGTGATCTGCTGGCGATCAGCCCGACCGACCTTGCGTGGATCCTCGGCGGCAGCGCTGCCGTGCTGGTGCTGCTGGTGACGCTGTGGCGCCCGCTGCTGGCGATCACCGTGCATGAAGAACTGGCCACGGTCGAAGGCTTGCCGGTACCGGCCCTGCGCATGGCTCTGATGTTATTGATCGCGGTGGTGATTGCTGTCGCGATGAAGATTGTCGGCGTATTGTTGATCACGTCGCTGCTGATCATTCCCGCCGCCGCCGCCCAGCGCCATGCCCGCTCACCGGAGCAGATGGCAATCGGCGCCAGCCTGTTGGGAATGCTCGCCGTCTGTGGGGGCCTGGCGTTGTCCTGGTTCAAGGACACGCCGGCCGGGCCATCGATTGTGGTCGCGGCCGCTGCCCTGTTTCTGCTGAGTTTTGTCCTGCCCCGTCGAGGGGTGTAGACTTGCTCGCTTTTTGCGCAATTAGAGAGTCGCAGGAATGAAGCCGTTCACCTCCCGTTATCTGCTCCTTGCCGCATTTTCCCTGCTGCTGGGCGCCTGTCAAAGCACACCGCCCGCCGCCCTCGCGACGCCGGACGCTCGCGCGGCGGCCATCGCGCAGCTGGAGCAAAACCTGGCCAGCAGCGAGCTGGCCACCGCCGAGGATCAACTGGCGGCCTTGCAGGCACAAACGCCCAACGACCCGGCGCTGGAAACTTACCAACGCCAGTTGGCCGAAGCCTACTTGCAGCGCAGCCAGATCGTCCTGCAAAAAGGCGACGTCAACGCCGCTGCCACCGCCCTGAGCCGTGCCCGCGCGCTGATGCCCAAGGCACCGGCCCTCACCGGCGGCGTCAACAGTGCCATCAGCCATGCGCGCAAAGCCGAGCTGGACAAAGCCGAGGCGGCCTTGAAAGCCGCCGAAGCCAAGCCGCCTGCCAAGGTCATCGACCCGGCCGCGCCCAGCACCACCGTGGCGTTGAACCTCACCGATATCCAAGCGCTGCGCCATCAACTGGATGCGATTGCCACCGATGTGGTGAATTACCAGTGCGACGTGAGCATCCAGGCGCCGCGCACCGAAGATTACCCGTGGCTGGCCACGTTGCTGACCAAACGGGTTAAACGGATTGATTCGGGGTATGAGCTGAAGATCCACCGGCAGATCCTGAAACACATTCCGGCGCAGGTAGTGCTGATTCCGCGCAAGGCGGACTAAAGCATCGCAGGCAAGCCAGCTCCCACACTTGAATGTATTCACGCTTCAAATGTGGGAGCTGGCTTGCCTGCGATAGCGGTCTGACAAACAGCGAAGGACTTAAGCCGGAATCGCCTTGGCCTTGGCCTCACGATCCCAAACCCGATGCTCGGCAATCGCCGCAAAGAACGCCTTGAACGCCTTCGCATCCGCGCCCACGATCAGCCCCTCGTCCGCTTCCAGTCTCAGCAGATCCAGCAGTGGTTTCACGTCATTGGCGACCGCAATCGCCTTCAGGTGCTTGTACGCCTCCAGCACATAGTGCAGCGCCACACCGTCAGTGCTCAGCGCGTCTACCGACGCTTTACCGCCCGGGATGAACACCGCGTCAAAGGCAATCGACGGCATGCCTTCCATCGACGCATCCACCGGCAGCGTCTTGCCATCCGCCGTGGTCACAGGCGCCGAGGTCGGCCCCAGCAACTTGGCGTGGGCACCTTCGGCCTCCAACGCTTTTTTCATCGCATCAATCGCTGCGCCGTCCACGCCATTGGCGGCCAGAATTGCCACCTTGCGCGTCTTGATATCACCTGACAGCAGGTTCACCTGGCTCAAGGCCGGCGATTTTTTCACCGACGCCTCACGCACAGGCACGGTGCCTTTGGTCGGCGCAGGCAGGCCCAGGTTCTGCGCAACGCGCTTGGCCAGTTCCAGGTCGATGTTGGCGAGGATCTCGTTGACCTGACGGGCACGGATGTACTCGCGCTCGACCTTGCCCAACTCGAAGCTGTAGGCCGCGATGATGTGCTCTTTCTCATGGTGGCTCATGCTGTTGAAAAACAGCGTGGCCTGGGAGAAATGATCGCCGAACGACTCACTGCGCTCACGCACCTTGTTGGCGTCGACGCGCTCGTAATACGTTTCGAAACCGCCGTCAGTCGGGCCCGCCGGTGTTTCCTTCGGCCAGCCGCCGTCGATGGAGTTGGGCTCGTAGGCTGCGCGGCCTTTATCGATCACGGTGCGATGCTGCGCGTCGCGCTGGCCATTATGGAACGGCGCAACGGGACGGTTGATCGGGATCTCGTGAAAATTTGGTCCGCCCAGTCGGCTGATCTGCGTGTCCGTGTAGGAAAACAGACGGCCTTGCAGCAGCGGGTCGTTGGTGAAGTCGATACCCGGCACGATATGGCCTGGGCAGAAGGCAACCTGCTCGACCTCGGCGAAGAAGTTGTCCGGGTTGCGGTTAAGCACCATCTTGCCCAGCGGGGTGATCGGCACCAGCTCTTCGGGGATGATCTTGGTCGGATCGAGCAGGTCGAAGTCGAAGTTATGCTCGTCTTCTTCTGCAACGATCTGCACGCCGAGTTCCCATTCAGGGTAATCGCCGCTCTCAATCGCTTCCCACAGGTCGCGACGGTGGTAGTCGGTGTCTTTACCGGCCAGCTTCTGCGCTTCGTCCCACACCAGGGAGCAGGTGCCGACCTTTGGCCGCCAGTGAAACTTGACGAAGCTCGACTTGCCTTCGGTGTTGATCAACCGGAAGGTGTGCACGCCAAAACCCTGCATGGCACGCAGGCTTTTTGGAATGGCACGGTCGGACATGGCCCAGATCACCATGTGCGCCGATTCCGGCTGCAACGACACGAAATCCCAGAAGGTATCGTGGGCCGAACCGCCGGTAGGAATCTCGTTATGCGGCTCAGGTTTTACGGCGTGCACAAAGTCAGGAAACTTGATCGCGTCCTGAATGAAAAACACCGGCATGTTGTTGCCCACCAGGTCGAAGTTGCCTTCCTCGGTGAAAAACTTCACGGCAAAACCACGCACGTCACGTACCGTGTCGCCGGAGCCGCGCGGGCCCTGCACGGTGGAGAAGCGCGCGAATACCGGGGTCTTGTGCTCCGGGATACGCAGGAAACCGGCCTTGCTCAACGCCGAGTGGTCTTCGTAGGTCTGGAAGTAACCATGGGCGCCGGTACCACGGGCATGCACGATGCGCTCGGGGATGCGTTCATGGTCAAAGTGCGTGATCTTTTCACGCATGATGAAGTCTTCCAGCAGCGACGGGCCACGCGCGCCGACCTTCAGGGTGTTCTGGTTATCAGAGATCTTCACGCCCTGGTTGGTGCGCAGGGCCTGGCCGGTCGCATCGGAACGGAATTCTTCCAGCGCCTGCAGTTTGGCGTTGGTATTGCCTCGGTCCAGGGTATCAGTGCCCGCGAGTTCACTCTTCGGCGGGGTGGCTGGCTTCTTGGTACTCATCAGTCAAAACTCCTTAGTCAAAGTGGCCAGAGCGGTCCCCGGCTCGTTTGAGCGAAACCCCGGACACGGCACCCGGGAGATCGAATTGCTTAGGTAGTGACTGACAGGGTTTTGAGCCGTTCCTTTTTTATGACCTTTGGTCTCGTTATTGCCAAATCGCTGAATGGATGCGAAATAAATGCTAAGAAACGCTATACGGACAGGCTAAAATGCGCGCCCGGCTAACCGCTGATCCCTTTTCCATGCGCCCCACAAGGTTCGCTACGTGATCGAGTTTCAAAACGTCCATAAAACTTACCGCGTCGCCGGTAAGGATATTCCCGCCCTGCACCCCACCAGCCTGCGCGTCGAAAATGGCCAGGTGTTCGGCCTCATTGGCCACTCGGGTGCGGGAAAAAGTACCCTGCTGCGCCTGATTAACCGCCTCGAAGAACCGAGTGGCGGGCAGATCACCGTCGACGGCGAGGAAGTCACCGCGCTGGACGCCAACGGCCTGCGCCGCTTCCGCCAACAGGTCGGGATGATTTTCCAGCACTTCAACCTACTGGCGTCCAAGACCGTCGCCGACAACGTGGCACTGCCGCTGACCCTGGCCGGCGAGTTGTCGCGCAAGGCCATCGACCTGCGCGTGGCTGAATTGCTCGCCCGCGTGGGCCTGTCGGACCACGCCAAAAAATACCCGGCGCAACTGTCCGGCGGTCAGAAACAGCGCGTCGGTATCGCCCGCGCCCTGGCGACCAAGCCGAAAATCCTGCTGTGCGACGAAGCCACCAGCGCCCTTGACCCGCAAACCACGGCGTCGGTGTTGCAATTGCTGGCCGAGATCAACCGCGAGCTGAAGCTGACCATTGTGCTGATCACCCATGAAATGGACGTGATCCGCCGCGTGTGCGACCAAGTGGCCGTGATGGACGCCGGCGTCATCGTCGAGCAAGGCTCGGTGGCCGAGGTGTTCCTGCACCCCAAGCACCCGACCACCAAGCGTTTCGTGCAGGAAGCCGACCAGATCGACGAAAGCGAGCAGCGCGATGATTTCGCCCACGTGCCAGGCCGCATCGTGCGCCTGACGTTCCAGGGAGAGGCGACCTACGCGCCATTGCTGGGGACCGTCGCCCGTGAAACGGGGGTGGACTACAGCATCCTCGCCGGTCGGATCGACCGCATCAAAGATATTCCCTACGGGCAACTGACCCTGGCCGTAACCGGCGGTGACATGGACGCCGCGTTTGCGCGATTTACCGCTGCCGATGTCCATATGGAGGTGCTGCGCTGATGGACGTACTACTGCATTACTTCGATAAGGTTGACTGGGCTGACATATGGGTTGCCACTGGCGACACCATGCTGATGCTCAGCACCTCGCTGCTGTTCACCATACTGGTGGGCCTGCCGCTGGGCATTCTGCTGTTTCTGTTCAGCCCACGGCAGCTGCTTGAGCAAAAAGCCACCTATAGCGTGCTGGCATTTATCGTCAACGCTATACGTTCTCTGCCGTTTATCATTCTGCTGATTGTGATGATCCCGACGACGGTCTTCATCACTGGCACTTCGCTTGGCGTGGCCGGCGCGATTCCACCGCTGGTGGTAGGTGCTTCGACGTTCTTCGCGCGGCTGGTGGAAACCGCATTGCGTGAGGTGGATCGCGGCATCATCGAAGCGACCCAAGCCATGGGCGCCACCACTCGGCAGATCATCGTCAAGGCGCTTCTGCCGGAGGCAAAATCCGGCATCATTGCGGCAATCACCGTCACCGCTATCGCTCTGGTGGGTTACACCGCCATGGCAGGCGTGGTGGGCGCCGGTGGTTTGGGTGATCTGGCGATCCGTTATGGATACCAGCGTTTCCAGAACGATGTCATGGTCGTTACCGTAATCATGCTGATTGTGCTGGTACAAATTCTGCAGACCATCGGCGACAAGCTGGTGACACACTATTCTCGAAAATAACGGCCATTGACGGCCAGAAGCCGGCAATTAACCGAACAAGGAGCTTGCTGCATGAAAAAACTACTGGTTGCTTTCGCCGCCGTTGCGGCGTTTTCCGCCCACGCCGAAACCCTCACCGTCGCAGCCTCGCCGGTGCCGCACGCGGAAATCCTCGAGTTCGTGAAGCCTGCGCTGGCCAAAGAAGGCGTGGACCTGCAGGTCAAGGTCTTCACCGACTACGTGCAGCCCAACGTGCAGGTTGCGGAAAAACGCCTGGACGCCAACTTCTTTCAGCACCGCCCGTATCTGGATGAGTTCAACAAAGCCAAGGGCACTCACCTGGTGAGCGTCGGCGGCGTGCACCTGGAACCCCTGGGCGCGTACTCCAGCAAGTACAAGAAGCTCGACGAGCTGCCGGACGGCGCCAACGTGGTCATCCCCAACGACGCCACCAACGGCGGCCGCGCCCTGTTGCTGCTGGCCAAAAACGGCCTGATCACCCTGAAGGACCCGACCAACATCCTGTCGACCATCAAGGACATCACCGCCAACCCGAAAAACCTGAAATTCCGCGAACTCGAAGCCGCCACCCTGCCGCGCGTGCTGACCCAGGTTGACCTGGCGCTGATCAACACCAACTACGCCCTGGAAGCCAAGCTGGATCCGTCCAAGGACGCGCTGGTGATCGAAGGCAGCGACTCGCCTTACGTGAACATCCTGGTGACCCGCGAAGACAACAAGGACTCGGACGCCGTGAAGAAACTGGTAGCCGCCTTGCATACCCCTGAAGTGAAGCAATTCATCGAAGAGAAATACAAGGGTGCGATCAAGCCGGCGTTCTGATCCGGCCCTGAATACCCGATCTCCGGTCTGATGGAGGTCAAAAAGTGGGAGGGGGCTAGCTCCGATCGCAGTGTTTCAGTCAACTCATAGGTCGACTGATTCACCGCGATCGGAGCTAGCCCCCTTCCACTTTTTTGTGCCTGCTTTATTTGCGCTGCAACAACCCAGGCAACTGTGCCACCAGCTTCTTGCTGTTCAACGGCGCGCGGATAAACCCGCGCTGAGTACCGTCCGGGCCGATAATCGCGAGGTTGCCGCTGTGGTCGACGGTGTAGTTGGGCTTGCTGGTGTCAGCCGGGATGAACGGGATGCTCACGGCATTCGACAGCGTCTGCACCTCATCCACCGTCGCACCGGTCAAGCCGCGGAACTGCGGATCGAAGTAGCCCAAATACTGCTTGAGCTGCGCCGGGGTGTCGCGGTGCGGGTCGACGCTGACCAGGATCACCTGCAACGTGTCCACAGCCTCCTTGGGCAATTCACTCTTGATCTGGCGCAACTGGGCGAGGGTGGTGGGGCAGATGTCCGGGCAGAAGGTATAGCCGAAGAACAGCAGGCTCCACTTGCCTTTCAACGCGTTGACGAGCACCGGTTGGCCGTTCTGGTCTTGCAAGGTCACCGGCGGTAATTGGCGACTTTGCGGCAGCAGGATGATGCCCGCGTCGATCAACGCCACAGAGTCGACCTGACCCCTTCCCGAGAGCGCCTTGTTAACCATCAGGCCCAGGATCAGCGCCACCAGAGCAATCAGCATGAAAACGGTTTTTTGAGTTCGAGTCATAGGTTCAACAGTCGTTAATGGTTTACGAACGCGGCGATAAGCGGCAGCAACAGGTGCCGGAGTGTAAAGCAGGAGAAGCAGCTGGGTGTAATGCCGCACCAGGATACGTAGTACGTATCATGCTTCGGCATGTATCTGACTTCGTTATCGGGGGGCAAACAGTAGCTGGCCGTCTCCACGCAGGGCTACGGGGGATGAAGGCGCAGTGATATCAAACAGTGTGTAAGCCAGCGTGATATGCGCCACATCCCTGGGCATGTCGCGGTCGACGATAAACCGCACCGGCATTTCTATGCGCTCGCCGGGTTGCAGCACTTGCTGGGTGAAGCAAAAGCACTCGGTCTTGTGAAAGTACGGCGCGGCTTGCGCCGGGGAAATGCTCGGCACCGCCTGGGCGGTCATGGGTTTGTCGGTGGGATTGTAGGCCACGAACAGCATCTCGGTGACGGCGCCTGGGTGGACCACGACGTCGTCAGCCTTGGAATGGAACTCCCACACCATATTGGCGGCATTGGTGGACACAAACTGCACCCGTACCTGGCGCATCGAGTCCACGGCCTGTGATCCCTCATAGTGCCCGGTGGCCTTGTCATTGACGCCGAACACGTTGAGCAGCGCGTCGTAGATGGGCACCAAAGCGAAGCTCAACGCGAACATCGCCACCGCAAGAATCAGCAGTCGAGCGATAAACCGTTTGAGCGGAACAGATTCAGCCATAACACCCACCCAGTATCAGCAAGGGCAACACGATCCGGAACATCGTCGAGTATAGACAGCACCGGCAGCCTCGCGATGGGCACAGGAAATCAGTGAAAAACGATCAATCCCACCCAATAAAGTCAGGAGCAGAAACGTTTTTGCGACTAAAATTTGCAACTGGTTATAGCCCCTGCGCATAACCCTGAATTAATTATGACAAATGCATCTTAGGGGCTCGTATAAACGAGCTAACTTCTCCTTTTTCCTACACCTGTTTCACTGGAGCCACCATGAATACCGCCGCATTGCGCGAGCAGATTTCCCGTGCCCATCACCACGAAGCCAGCACGGGCCAGCTGGCCCTGCAGCTGGAAAAACAATTGCCGCACCTGCACTCGGCCATTTCCCTGGCTGAAGGTGATCGCAGCGCAGTCATGACGCGTTTCGTCACCGCCTACATTGACCTCGTCCCGGACCTGCTGGACGCCGCCAATGACGTAGCACGCGCAGCCGGTATCGAAAGCCAGATCAAACCGGTACTGAAGATTGCCGAGCATTTCTTCCTGCAGCCTCCGTCAATCCTGGCCGGGCACGAAGGCCTGGAAGGTTTGCTCGATGAGGCCTACCTGGCGCATCGCTTGGTGGAAGAAGTAAACGATCTGTATATCAAGCATTTCGGTCAGCCATTGATTCCGGCGGATACCACCGTGGCCAACCTGATTGCCCACCAGTTGATCGGCGAAGCCTTTGCCAACCAGTTGGACGAGGCCGTGCACCTGGCCGTGGATGAAATGCTAAACGAAGAGAGTTTTGCGCTGGAATCGGTGGAGAGCTACCGGGAAAAGCTGAGAAGCCCGAACACGGAAGCCGCGTGGAAGCGCTGGCCGTGCCTGTCGCGGCAGTTGGGCGTTGAACTGGCACTGGATCAGCCTGCCTGACCTCTCCAGCCAAAAGATCAAATGTGGGCGGGAGCAAACGCCTTCTTATCAAACAAAAATAGCGTGTTGATTTTAAAGCCTGAAATTTCACCCAGCCCATGAGCTTTTTCAGTCAACCACCTCCCTGTGGCGAGCGGGCTTGCCCCGCGTTGGGGTGCGCAGCGCCCCCAATCCAGCAAAACGCGGTGTACCTGATACGGCTCAGCGCCTGGTTTTGCGGCTGCTGCGCAGCCCAACGCAGGACAAGCCTGCTCGCCACAGGGAGTCTTCGCTTAACTGAACGGCATTGGGGCTTGCCCGCTCGCCACAACGAGCCCGCTCAACTTGGCGGAGCCTCCCTGGTGTTCAAGCCGGGGCGGATCCAATCCCGGTTGTAGTCCTTATCCGCCCTTCCAGACGACGCTTGAGCCCTCGCGCCTCAATCACCAGCTTCGAGCCCTTCGCCGCATTTGCACGGCCCCATTCCTCCAGCAATTCCAGGCACGAATGGTCGATGTAGCTCAGGTTATTGAGCGGCACATGCACGGTGGTCCCCGCCGGCACAGTCGACAGCACCTGGGTCAGCGCCGGTACCTTCAAGAAGGTCGCCGCACCGGTCAGACGCAATTCCATCTCGGCGTCCTGCGGCAGGTCGATCAGGCTGACCTTCAAGCGTGAGGCCTTGAACGCGAGCTTGAGCAACGTCAGGCCGAAGCCCACCAGCACGCCCGTCAGCAAATCGGTGAAAATGATCGCCAGGGCCGTGGCCGCGTAGGTGAACATCGGCATCCGCCCATAGCGTCCCAATGCCTTGAACGCTTTGATGTCCACCAGCTTGATCCCGGTGTACACCAGCACGCCGGCCAGGCTCGCCACCGGAATGCTTTGCAGCACGCTCGACAGCAGCAGCACGAAGCCCAGCAACCAGACACCATGGAACATCGCCGACAGGCGCGTGGTGGCGCCGGCCTGAACGTTGGCCGAGCTGCGCACGATCACGCCGGTCATCGGCAGGGCGCCGACCAGACCGCAGAGCATGTTGCCTACACCTTGAGCAGACAATTCCTTGTCGAAGTCCGAGCGCTGCCCACTGTGCATACGGTCAACCGCAGCGGCGGACAACAGCGTTTCGGCGCTGGCGATGAACGCCACCGCGAACGCCGCGATCAGCAACTGCGGATCGGCCAGGTTGAGCAGGTCGCTGGGCCGCAGCCAATCGATGGCGTCCGCCAGGTTTTCCGGCACTTCCACGCGCTTGACCTGCAACGCCAGCACCAGGCTGGTCACCGTCGCCAGGCCTACGCCGAGCAGGGCACCGGGCACAAAGCGCAGTGTTTGCGGGCGCAATTTGTCCCACAGGTACATCACCAGCATGGTCGACACACCCAGCAGGCCGGCCTGCCAGCCAAGGCCGCCACCCAGGGTCGGAATCGCTTCAACCAGCGCCGCCGGGAAGCCCGTGAGGTTGTCCAGACCCGAAGGCTTGGGCGCACCGTCGAGCATCACATGCACCTGCGACAGCACAATCAACACGCCGATACCCGCGAGCATGCCGTACACCACGGCCGGCGCCGTCACGCGGAACCAGCAGCCCAGGCGCAAACGCCCGGCCACCAGTTGCAGGAAGCCCGCCAGCAGTAGAATCGGCCCGAGCATCAGCATGCCGTGCTGACGCACCAGCTCGAACACCAACACCGCAAGACCCGCTGCCGGACCGCTGACCTGCAGCGGCGACCCCGCCAGCCAGCCCACCACCAGCCCGCCGATGATCCCGGTAATCAGGCCCTTGGCCGGCGGCATGCCGGACGCAATCGCGATACCCATGCACAAGGGCAGGGCGACCAGAAACACAACCACGGAAGCGAGCAGCTCCCGCGGCAATACAGCTTTCAATTGAGCAGCACGCATGATGACTCTCCCGAGGCATTCGCCGGGCGCGGTAAAGCCTGGCTGCATCCATGGCAGCCACCGCTTTACCCGGCAGGGAAGTGTGTTAGAAGCGCGCTTTAGGCGTCGCGGATGGAATCGGACCTTCACCGCCCAACGGTCGGAACGCCGACTGATCCGCGTCGTAGGCCCGGATCTCGCTGGTCTCGATGTTGTAGATCCAGCCATGGATGAACAACTGACCATTGGCCATGCGCGAAGCCACGGAAGGGTGGGTGCGCAAATGCTGCAACTGGGCGATGACGTTTTCTTCGGTCAGCACCTGCATGCTTTCGCCTTCGTTGGCGCAGTCGCAGTTGTCATGGACCATGGTCTTGGCGACCTCGGCATGACGCAGCCAGGCCTTGACCGTCGGCATCTTCTCCAGGCTCTGAGGGTTGAGCACTGCGCGCATGGCGCCGCAGTCGGAGTGGCCGCATACGATGATGTGCTGCACGCCCAGAGCGAGTACCGCGTACTCGATGGCGGTGGATACGCCGCCATTCATCTGGCCATAAGGCGGAACCACGTTGCCCACGTTACGGGTCACGAACAGGTCGCCGGGCGAGCTTTGGGTAATCAGCTCGGGCACGATGCGCGAGTCGGCGCAGGTAATGAACATCGCACGTGGGCTCTGGGCCGTGGCGAGTTTCTTGAACAGTTCTTCCTGCTGGGGGAAGACGTCGTGATGGAAATGCAGAAAACCGTCGACGATGTGCTGCAGCGCTGCATCGGCGGACTCCGCCACTTGAGGGGCTGAAGCCGACGCAGCCAACGGCTGTTTATCGTTATCACTCATGATTGATCCTCATACTTTATGCAGGGCAGGGTTCAGCTCAGTTCGACGCCAGAGCCGTGAAATAGTTGTGCAACTGCCACAACCAGGTCACCGACTCATTGGTCACTCGCTGAACAAGGTAACCATCGAAACTTAACTCAAACTGAATGAACCGCTCTAGATCGCGGGTTTCAGTGATGTCAAAACGCGACCATTCCTACAGTAACGGTGTACCTCACCTGATCAGTCTATAACAGCGCCATCTGTCTGCCCGGTGGGCAGAACGCCGTGCAATCGAGGTTATACCCCTCCCGACGGTCCATGCCCAGGCGCTTGATCGCCTTGCTGAACCGCTGCGCCAACAGATCCGCAAACGGCCCCTCGCCGCGCATGCGCACGCCGAATCGACTGTCGTACACCTCACCGCCGCGCACCTGGCGCACCAGGCTCATTACGTGGGCCGCGCGCTGCGGATAATGCGCCGCGAGCCACTCCTCGAACAGCGGCGCCACTTCCAGCGGCAGGCGCAGCATCATGTAGGCCGCACTTTGCGCCCCGGCGGCGTGGGCTTCGGTGAGCAGGCTTTCCAGCTCACTGTCGTTGATCATCGGGATCATCGGCGAGCACAGCACACCCACCGCAATGCCGGCCTCGCGCATCACGCGAATGGCCCGCAACCGCGCCTTGGGCGCCGCCGCGCGCGGTTCGAGGATACGCTTGAGTTCATCGTCCAGGCTGGTGAGGCTGATCATCACCGCCACCAGCCGTTGCCGGGCCAGTTCGGTGAGCAGGTCAAGGTCGCGCAGTATCAGCGAGCCTTTGGTGATGATGGTCACCGGGTGCCGATAGCGCAGCAGCACTTCGAGGAGTTGCCGAGTGATTTTATGTTCGCGCTCAATAGGCTGGTACGGGTCGGTATTGGAGCCCAGGTTGATCGGCGCACACACATAGCCGGGCCTGGACAGCTGCTGCTCGAGTACCTGGGCCGCATTGCTTTTGGCGATCAGGCGGGTTTCGAAATCCAGCCCTGGCGACATGTCCCAATAGGCATGGCTGGGCCGCGCGTAGCAGTAGATGCAGCCATGCTCGCACCCGCGATACGGGTTGATCGAACGATCGAACGGCAGATCCGGCGAGCTGTTGCGCGTGATGATGGTTTTGGCCGTTTCGATGCGCACTTCGGTGCCCTGGGTCTGCGGGACTTCCTGATGCCAGCCGTCGTCCTCGGCCACGCTGACGGTGGGCGCAAAGCGATTATGCAGATTGGTGGCCGTACCCCGGCCACGGGGCGGCAGCGCAGTGGTCATGAAAATGCCTCGATACTGTTTTTATGTACAGTATCGAGGTGAGAAGGTTATGACCAGTGCCGTCCGGCGGTCAGTGCTTTTGCGTGACTTGCCCCAGATCATCGCCCGAGGTGCTGCGCATATCGCTCTTGCGCAACTCGGCCACCTCGCTGGCGGTGATCGGCGCGCCTTTATTGCCCCAGCTGCCACGGATGAAACTGACCACCTGTGCCACTTCCTCATCCGACAAACGCCAGGCAAACGCCGGCATGGTAAAGGTCGATGGCGCCGTGTGGGTGGCCGGCAGGGTGCCGCCGTTCAACACGATGTTGATCAACGACGTGGCATCCGCCGTCTGCAGCACCGGATTGCCCGCCAGCGCCGGGAACACCCGCGTGTAGCCATGGCCATCGGTACGGTGGCAGGCCGCGCAGTTGTCGATGTACACCGACGCGCCCGGTTTGCTGTCATCACCCTTCCACAGCGCCTCGGCCACCTGCTTGTCGTATTGATGCGGCGCGTCCTTGGAATCGACTGCAGGCAGGCTCTTGAGGTAGCGGGCGATAGCGGTCAGGTCGTCTTGCGACATGTACTGCATGCTGTGCACTACAACGTCACTCATGCCGCCAAACACCGCGCTGCGGTCGCTGCGACCGGTCTTGAGAAACTGCACCAGTTGCTCTTCGCTCCAGCTACCCAGGCCGTCCTTGTGATCGCCGCGCAGGCTCTTGGCGATCCAGCCTTCCAGCGGCGCGCTGCCAGAGAGGAACGCGTTGCCATCGGCAGCGCTGAGGGCTTTTTCCTGCATGGTCAGCGCTCGCGGCGTATGGCACGCGCCGCAATGACCGAGGCCCTCCACTAGGTAGGCGCCACGGCTGATCACCGGATCGGCATCCGCTGGCGCCTGGTAATCCGCCACCTCAGGGGCAAACATCCAGCGCCACGCCGCCAACGGCCAGCGCATGCTCAGGGGCCAGGGAATATCGCTGTCCCGGTTTTCCTGGGCGACCGGTTCCACGCCTTTCATGAAGTAGGCATACAGCGCCTGCATGTCGCTTTCGCTGACACGCGCATAAGACGGGTAGGGCATCGCCGGGTAAAGCGTACTGCCGCTCTTGGCGACGCCATGGCGTACGGCCTTGTCGAAGTCTTCGAAGCTGTAGTTGCCCAGGCCTGTCTTGTCCGGGGTGATGTTGGTGGAATAGATCACACCGATGGGGGTTTCCATCGGCAGGCCGCCGGCGAACGGCTTGCCGTCCTTGGCGGTGTGGCAGGCCACGCAGTCACCGGCGCGGGCCAGGTATTCGCCCTGCTTGATCAGGTCGTTTTCGGCAGCGCTCACCGAGCAACTGCTGAAAAGCGCCAGGGTCGCGATCACAAATGCTTTCATGCTCATCGCTCCTTATGCCTGAACCAGTGGGCCGGGGTTTTTCAGGTACTGCTCGCGGATCGCCCGGGCCGACCAATAGGTCAACGCAGCCACCAGACCGGTAGGGTTGTAGCCCAGGCCTTGTGGGAAAGCGGATGCGCCGGGTACAAACACATTGTGTACATCCCAGCTCTGCAGATAGCGGTTCAACGCGCTGGTTTTCGGGTCGGTGCCCATGATCGCGCCGCCGTTGAGGTGGGTGGTCTGATAAGACGCCGTATTGAAATGCTCGCCGACTTTCTTGCCGAGCAGGGCAATCGACTTGGGGTTCATCGCCTCGGCGACCTTGCTCATTTTCTCGACCATGAAGCGGTTCATCTTGATGTCGTTTTCCTGCCAGTCAAACGTCATCCGCAGTAACGGCAGGCCGTAGGCATCGCGGTACACCGGGTCCAGATCGAGGTAGTTGCCCCGGTAGGATTGATGGGCGCCGTGAGCATCCATCGACACCTGATGGGTGTAGTAATCGGCGGTGGCGCGCTTCCACGCACTGCCCCAGGCCGCTGTGCCCGGTGGGTTGGACGTGCCGGCAATCGGCCGGCTGCCCGCCTGGTTGACCCACATCGGCGAGCCGCCGACAAAGCCATGGGGGCCGTGGTCGAAGTTGTCCGCGTTGAAATCATCGATGGCCACGCCATTGCCGCCCGCACCGATAAAATTATTGGTGTGGGTGTCCTTGTCGAAGAACGCCTTGATGGTAGCCATGTTCTGGTACGCAAAGTTACGGCCCACCACACCCTCGTTGGTGATCGGGTCGTAGGGCTTGCCAATGCCCGACAGCAGCATCAGCCGCACGTTGTGGAACTGGAAAGCACCGAGGATCACCAGATCGGCCGGCTGCTCGCATTCGCGGCCCTGTGCGTCGATGTAGGTCACGCCGGTGGCTTTGCTTTTGGTGCTGTCGAGATTGACCTTGAGCACGTGGGAGTTGGGCCGCAGCTCGAAGTTGGGCACCTGGCGCAACGCCGGCAGGATGTTCACGTTCGGCGATGCCTTGGAGTACATGTAGCAGACATAGCCGCTGCAAAATCCGCAGAAGTTGCACGGCCCCATCTGCGCGCCATAGGGGTTGGTATAAGGCCCCGAGGTATTGGCCGACGGCAGGTTGTAGGGTTTGTAACCCACCTCGGCCGCCGCTTTCTGAAACAGCTGTGCGGAGACGGTATTTTTCTGCGACGCCAACGGGAACGGATTGGAGCGATCCGGCGCATACGGGTTGCCGCCACGCCCTTCGCCCACCAACTGACCGTTGACGGTCCAGGCCTGGCCTGAAGTGCCGAAGACCTTCTCCGCATAGTCGAAAAACGGCTCCAGCTCTTCGTAACTGACGCCGAAATCCTGGATGGTCATGTCTTTGGGGATGAAATGTTTGCCGTAGCGCTCTTCGTAATGGCTGCGCATACGCAACTCGATGGGATCGACGCGAAAATGCACGCCCGACCAATGCAGGCCCGCACCGCCGACGCCATTGCCCGGCAAAAAGGCGCCAAGCTGGCGGTTGGGCAGGGCGACATCATTCACGCTATGGCGAATGGTCACCGTCTCCTTGGAAATGTCCTGGAAGAGCTTTTTACGCACGCTGTAGGTCAGTTCGTCGATGACCTGGGGATAGTTGCCGTCCGGATAAGTGTCCTGCATCGGGCCGCGTTCCAGCGCTACCACGTTCAGGCCCGCCTCCGTGAGCTCCTTGGCCATGATTGCACCGGTCCAGCCGAAGCCTACGATCACTGCATCGACTTTCTTCATGATGGTCGCCACGTTTATGCCCTCTCGCCGCGCATGGAAACAGCCGGGAAGGGGTATTGCTCGTTGCGTTCCACCCAATCCATGAAATCGGCGCGGGCGCCGGGGAAGCCGATCATGGTCCAGCCGACCATGCCTTTGTTGCCGCCGTGGATCGGGTCGCAGAAGAACCCTTCCTTGGTGTTTTGCAGCAGCAGGTTGAAGAACATCTTTGGCGGCACCGCGCCGAAATGCGTGGACACTTCAGCGCCGCCCGCTTCGAGGCGCCGGAGCATATCGTCCCGGGTAGCGCTGTCTTGCGCAGCAAACACTTTACCGTTGAACGCCTTCGACCAGGCATCCGTGGCGGCAATGCCCAGGCGATAGATCTCCCGGGGCACCAATTTGCTCTGCCAGCCCATCTCCGGCGCGGCGTCGGCATTGAACGGGCCCTGCATGAACCACAGGGCTCCGCTGGCATAGGGCGTGTTCATCTGGCGGTCGATATATTCCGGCGCGCCAGCTTCCAGGGCGCCTGGACCTTGCGCATCGGCGGGAATCAGACGCTCGACGGCGGCGTTGATAAACGCCCATTCCTCGGCAGTGAAATAGCTGGGTTCGTAAGCGTCGCCAGCCGCAACAGGCTTGGCCGCAGCGGCTTCTACCGGCGCGGGCGTGGCCATCAACATCGAGCCGCCAAGGCCGGTGCTGGCCACCGTGACCACCGGGATCAAGGTCAAGGATTTGCGCAGAAAATCACGCCGGGGGTTGTCTTGATCTTGATCAGACATGGGTGCACCTCATCATGTGGTCACGGGTTTGTCAGCCGCTTCTGGGGAGCGGCTTGGGCAATCATTGGTTACAAATGATAGCAGGCTAAGCATCCGTAGACCTCGTTAAGCGCCGAACAAAAAAATGTGGGAGGGGGCTTGCTCCCGATAGCGTCGTGTCAGTCAGCCGGTCTTTCAGCTGATCCACCGCCATCAGGAGCAAGCCCCCTCCCACAAGTTGAATCGTGTACGAAGGGTTTTTAGTCTTTCTTCAGCTTGGGATTGGGAAAGAATTGCACCGCCTGGACCTTGGGGTCGGCCGGCGCCTTGAGCGCCGAAGTATTGACCCGCGTACCCAGTTCCTTGGGCACCGACAAGCCCTGGTCATTCAATGTGTCGGTATACCCGCAGGCCACGCACTCGCGGTGCGGCACGTCGTCTTCGGTCCACATTTTCAGCTTGTCCGGCTCGCTGCACGCCGGGCAGACCGCCCCGGCGATGAATTGCTTCTTGGTGATCACCGTCATGCTGCTGCGTCCTCACTCAGGCCGCTGTGGCGCAGCAGCGCGTCAATGGTCGGCGCGCGCCCACGGAAGTCGACGAACAGCACCATCGGTGCCTGGGAACCACCGCGCGCCAGGATCGCCTCGCGAAAGGCGCGACCGGTGTCGGCGTTGAGCACGCCGTCTTCTTCGAATTTGGAGAACGCATCCGCCGACAGCACTTCAGCCCACTTGTAGCTGTAATAGCCCGCCGCATAACCGCCGGCAAAGATGTGAGCAAAACTGTTGGGGAAACGGTTGTAGGCCGGCGGACGCATCACCGAAACCTCGTCACGCACGCCTTCGAGCACCTGCGCGACGCTACGACCATCGCCGTGGGTGGCGTGCATTTCAAAGTCGAACAGCGAGAACTCCAGCTGACGCACCATCATCAGGCCGGACTGGAAGTTCTTCGCCGCGAGCATTTTTTGCAGCAGGTCCTGAGGCAGCGGCTCGCCGGTCTCGTAATGACCGGAAATCAGCGCCAAACCTTCGGGCTCCCAGCACCAGTTCTCCATGAACTGGCTCGGCAACTCCACCGCATCCCAGGCCACGCCGTTGATGCCAGACACGCCGGCATGCTCGACGCGGGTCAGCAGGTGGTGCAGGCCATGACCGAACTCGTGGAACAGCGTGGTGACTTCATCGTGGGTCAGCAGCGCAGGCTTGCCGCTGTCGGCCGGGGTGAAGTTGCACACCAGGTTGGCCACCGGGCTTTGCAGCACGCCGTCGAGGGTGCGGCGGCGGTCGCGCGCGCCGTCCATCCAGGCGCCGCCACGCTTGTTGGCGCGAGCGTACAGGTCGAAGAAGAAACGCCCGACGTGCTGGCCGTTTTCCTTGATTTCGAACAGGCGCACGTCCGGGTGCCAGGTATCGAAGCCTTTTTGCTCGGCGATCTCGATGCCATACAGGCGTTGCACAATGGCAAACAGGCCGCCCAGCACCTTGTCGATCGGGAAGTAGGCGCGCAGGGCTTCCTGGGACACGCTGTAGCGCTGCTCGCGCAGTTTTTCGCCGTAGAAACCACTGTCCCAGCTTTGCAGGTCGGCGCAGCCCTGTTCGGCGGCGTAAGCCTTGAGCTGTTCCAGGTCCTGGGCGGCAAACGGTTTGCTGCGCTTGGCCAGGTCACGCAGGAAGCTCAGCACCTGGTCGCTGGACTCGGCCATCTTGGTGGCCAGGCTCAACTCGGCGAACGACGCAAAACCCAACAGCTGGGCCAGCTCCTGACGCAGATCGAGAATCTGTTCCATCACCGGACCGTTATCGTTCTGACCAGCATTCGGGCCCTGGTCTGACGCCCGGGTGCAGTAGGCGGCGTAGACTTCTTCACGCAGGGCGCGGTCGTGGGCGTAGGTCATTACTGCGTAATAGCTGGGGAATTCCAGGGTGATCAGCCAGCCGTCGAGGCCTTTGGCCTGGGCAGCGGCGGCCATTTGCGCCTTGGCCGAGTCGGTCAGGCCGGCGAGGGTGGTTTCATCGGTAACGTGTTTGGTCCAGGCCTGGGTGGCGTCCAACAGCTGGTTGGAAAACTTGCTGCCCAGCTCCGAGAGTTTGCTTTGCACTTCGGCGTAGCGTTTCTGCTGTTCAGGCGGCAGGTCGATACCCGACAAGCGGAAATCGCGCAGGGAATGCTCCAGGATGGTTTTTTGCGCCACGTCGAAACCGGCGGCTTCCGGGCTGTTGGCCAAGGCTTCGAATGCCTGGAACAACGCGCGGTTCTGGCCCATTTCGGTGGAATAGGCGCTCAACGCCGGCAAGCAGCTTTCGTAAGCTTGGCGCAACTCGGCGCTGTTGCACACGGCGTTCAGGTGGCTGACCGGGCTCCAGGCGGCGCCCAGGCGGTCATTGAGTTCGTCCATCGCCAGGACCAGGCCCGCCCAGGTAGGATTTTTACCCTGGCTTTGCAGGATGCCTTCAATGGCAACGCGGTTGTCGGCGAGGATCTGTTCGATGGCCGGTTGCACGTGCTCGGCACGGATCGCTGAGAACGGCGGCAGGTCGTAGGACTGCAAAAGCGGGTTGTTCGCGCTCACGGTGGGCACCTTGGCTGAAGAAAACGGATAGGACAAAGATGGGGCCATCTTAATTACAATCAACACCCATCGCAGCTATCAGCACATAAGAGAGAGGCTATCGTGACCCTTCGCACCTATCAGAACCACACGCCGACCCTTGGCGCCGGGGCTTTTGTCGATATTTCGGCGGTGGTGATCGGCGATGTCGAAATCGGCGCCGACAGCTCGGTCTGGCCGCTGACCGTGATTCGCGGCGACATGCACCGCATCCGCATCGGTGCGCGCACCAGCGTGCAGGACGGCTGTGTGCTGCACATCACCCACGCCGGGCCGTTCAACCCGGACGGTTTCCCGCTGCTGATCGGCGACGATGTGACCGTCGCCCACAAAGTCATGCTGCATGGCTGCCGGATCGGCAACCGAGTGTTGATCGGCATGGGCAGCATCGTGATGGATGGCGCCGTGGTTGAGGACGACGTGATCATCGGCGCCGGCAGCCTGGTGCCGCCGGGCAAGACACTCGACAGCGGCTTTTTGTACGTGGGCAGCCCGGTCAAACCCGTGCGCGCGTTGACGGACAAGGAGCGCGCGTTTTTCACCTACAGCGCCGCGAACTACGTGAAGCTCAAGGACCTGCACCTGGCGGAGGGGTTCGACCAGTGAGTCTGCGTTACTCCACCGTGCTGTTCGACCTCGACGGCACCCTCACCGACCCGCGCGAAGGCATCACGCGCTCGATCCAATACGCGCTGGCCAAGCTCGGCATCGACGAGCCGGACCTGACCAGGCTTGAACACTTCATCGGCCCGCCGTTGCTGCAGGCCTTCATGCAGTTCTACGGCTTCGACGAGGCCAAGGCCTGGCAGGCGGTGAATTTCTATCGCGAGCGCTTCAAGGTCACCGGACTGTATGAAAACCGCGTGTTCGAAGGCGTGATGCCGTTGCTGGAAGCGCTGAACCAGCAGGGGCGCCAGCTTTACGTAGCGACCTCCAAGCCGTGGGAATTTGCCCGGGAAATTGCGCGACACTTCGACTTTGCCAGGCACTTCAAGGTCATCTACGGCAGCGAGCTGGACGGCACGCGTACCGACAAGGTCGAGCTGATTGCACACCTGATGCGCGAGGAAGGCCTGGACCCGGCGGCAATCCTGATGATCGGTGACCGCAAGCACGACCTGATTGGCGCGCGCCGTAATGGGCTGGACTCGGCGGCGGTGGGGTATGGGTTTGGCAGTTTTGAAGAGCTGAGCGCAGAGGCGCCGACCTGGCATTTCGAGACGCTGGATGAGATGCATCAGGGGTTTTTGCAGCGCCTGTGAGACCGCTATCGGGAGCAAGCCCCTTCCCACATTTTGGCCGTGAACACCCGGCTAATGTGGGAGAGGCTTGCTCCCGATAAGACCAGCACTGGCAACCCCCTCCAACTGCCTGAGCGCCGCCTTGCGCTGCGCCACCGGCAACCCACCCAGCCTCTGGACTGCCGCATAAAACTTCACCCAGTCCCCACCTTGCTGCCTGAACAACCCGGCAAACGCCGGCACCCACTGGTCATACAGTCCGAACGGCAGCAACCGCGCATTGTTCAGCGGCTGGTCGATCCACGCGTCATAGCGCTTGTCGCCTGCCCACTGGCTGTCGCGCAGGTGCCGATACTCGCTGCGCAGACGCTCGAACTCCGCCGCCTTGGCCTGGCGCATGGCATCGGCGGCCAGAGGCTGTGCGTAGAGCTTCTCCAGGCGCGTGCGGGTGTCGAGGATCAACCGGATGAACTGGTCACGCTGCTGCGACGTCGCCAGGCTGAGCGGCGCCAGCCCTCTTGCGGCGCGCCATTGGCGGGTGCCTTCCTGCTCGACGAAGGTGGCAAATGACTCATTGAATTCGGTGTCGTCCTTCACATAGAAGCGCTGGTGCGCCAACTCATGAAAGATCAACGTGGCCAGGCGCTCATCGCCCCAGCTCATCATCGAACTCATGATCGGGTCGTTGAACCAGCCCAGGGTGGAGTAGGCCTCGACGCCACCGATGGCGACATCCAGGCCCTGTTCTCGCAACAGCGCCGCCTCACCCCGCGCCGCGCCCTGGTTGTAGTACCCGCGATAGGCCACGCACCCGGCGATGGGGAAGCAATGGTTCTGCGGCGACAGGGAAAATTCCTGCGTGGCAAAGACATTCCACACCACATACGGTCGGTGGATGTCAGCGTACAACCGGTAACTTTGATTGTCCGGCAGGTGCAGGTGCTCGCTGGCAAATGTGCGGGCTTTTTGCGACTGGGCGAGGTGTTCACGCAAGACCTGGGGCCGGGACGGGTCGGCAATAACGGCGGCCACCGGCTCCCGCGCGTGTAACAACTGCCATTGGCCGTCGGCCAGTTGGCTGTAATAACCGACGCTGGAGCAACCGCCGAGCAACAAGAGCAGCATCGCGGGAAATAAACGCCTGACCATGCGGCGGCTGCTCCTGAGTAATGGGGTCGCCAGACTATCGCGCTTGAAGGTGATTTTTCCACGCGATGACGTGTTTATACTCAAACCTCGTCCCGCGTTGAGTCCCCACCATGCGCCAGCTTCTGATTCCCGCCGCCGCTCTATTGCTCAGCGCCTGCGCGTTGACGCCCTTGCCAGCCGTCGACCCGCAGCAGGCGTGGGTCGATTTCACCACCCCCACACCCGGTGCCAAGCTGGTGATGGCAGAGCGTCTGGACGGGGAGAAACTCGATGACGGTCGCTTCTTCCAAATGCCCCCCGGCCCTCACGAACTGATGGTGCGCTTTGATTTTGAAGTGCCGGCAGGTGGCGGATTGGGCGGCCTCAGCCAGATGATGTACCGCACCTGTTTCATGACGCTGCAGTACAACCACTTCAAGGCCGGCCAGCGCTACGTGCTGGAAGGACGCTCGCTGGCGTTCACGCCCAACATCCGCCTGTATGACACTGCGCGTCAGCTGCTGGCCGAAGAACGCAGCGTCAACTGCCTCTGATCAGTCGTTGTTTTTCTGATAGATGATGCGCTTGGTGCCGTTTTCGCACGAACCGACAATCATGGCGCTGTCATGATTCTTGGCTTCTTCGGCCGTGATGATTTCCAGGGTGTAGGACGGAATCGCCTTGGCCTGGATATTCACTTCGATCTCTTTTCTAAGCTCTTCACAATCTTTTGGTGCGGCCACAGCCGATGTGGCCAATACACCGCAGATGATTGCCAAGGCAAAACGTTTCATGTGTGTAGCTCCCTGAATGCATGCGCACGGGTGTGCGCCTAGGCTGCATATGGCTATAGGACCACATTTGCGAAACGGGAGTTCTGATTTAACGCACAACTGAAGAGGTGGGAGGAGACTTGCTCCCTCCCACATCAGACCTGCAGTGTTTTGCAGGCTGCGTCAGTTAACGAGCGTGCCGTCCAGGGTGATGGTGGCGTTCAGCACCTTCGACACTGGGCAACCCTCTTTGGCCTTCTTGCTCAGCTCATCGAACTGCGCCTGGCTGGCGCCGGGAATTTTGGCCTTCAGCACCAGGTGAACGGCGCTAATGGCGAAGCCACCTTCAACCTGATCCAGGGTTACTTCTGCCTGGGTGTCGATGCTGTCAGCCTTGAGGCCAGCGTCGCCAAGGATCATGGAAAATGCCATGGAGAAACAGCCGGCATGGGCAGCACCGATCAGTTCTTCAGGGTTGGTGCCCTTGCCGCCCTCGAAACGGGCCTTGAAGCCGTAGGGCGCTTCGCGAAGTACGCCGGTTTCCGTGGAGATGGAACCCAGGCCAGTCTTGAGATCACCTTCCCAATGCGCGGATGCTTTTTTAACGATACTCATAGCGGTCTCCTCGAACGGTGGTTTTACGTAGTCAAGGATTCTGAGGTTAGACGGCGCGGCAAAGTTCATCTTGTCGGAAAAACCTAGCGATTTAGTAGGAAATTTCCTAGCCTGCTATTGAATCTCGGGTATATGCCCTCATTTTACAGAGCATGCACATGAAGCGGCAGGTTTGGTTCGTCTTGAAAGCCTGCGCCCCTATTGGAGAAGCAGGCTTATGAAATCGCTGTCCGACGTAAAGTTCTCGACCCTTGACTTGGTGCCCGTGCGGGCCGATGGCAGCCCGGCGCAGTCGTTGCGCAATTCCCTGGACCTGGCCCAGCACGTTGAAAAATTCGGCTATAACCGTTTTTGGGTGGCCGAACACCACAACATGGACGGCATCGCCAGCTCGGCCACCTCGGTGTTGCTCGGCTACCTGGCCGGTGGCACCTCGACCATCCGCGTCGGCTCCGGCGGCGTGATGCTGCCCAACCATGCCCCGCTGGTGATTGCCGAACAGTTCGGCACCCTGGAAAGCCTCTACCCGGGTCGCATCGACCTGGGCCTGGGCCGCGCGCCCGGCTCCGACCAGATGACCGCCCGCGCCCTGCGCCGTGAGCGCTCCGGCAGTGCGGATGACTTCCCGCAGGACGTGGCCGAGCTGATGGCCTACCTCGGCCCCCGCACCCCCGACCAACGCGTGATCGCCGTGCCCGGCACGGGTACGAATGTGCCGGTGTGGCTGCTCGGCTCAAGCCTGTTCAGCGCGCAACTGGCCGGTGAGCGCGGTTTGCCCTACGCCTTCGCCTCCCATTTCGCACCCCGTCTGATGCACGAGGCAGTGCGCGTCTACCGCAATCACTTTCAGCCTTCAGCCGTGCTGGACAAGCCCTACGTGATGCTCGGCATTCCGTTGGTGGCCGCCGACACCGACGAGCAGGCCGACTACCTGGCCACCTCGATGTACCAGCGCATCCTCGCGTTGATGCGCGGGCAAAGCCTGGTGCAGCGCGCGCCGGTGAACACCATGGACGGCCTGTGGCTGCCCCACGAAAAAGACGCGGTCGGCAGCTTCCTGGGCCTGGCCATGGTTGGCGGCCCGGCGAAAATCCGCGCCAGGCTTGAGGTGCTGATCGAGCAGACCGGCGCCGACGAGCTGATTTTCACCAGTGACCTGTACGAGCACGCCGACCGGATTCAATCCTACGAGCTGCTGGCGCAAGTGATGAAGGGCTGAACCCCAGGCGTAAAAAAACCGACGCACCTGCGTCGGTTTTTTATGTCTGAAGCACGGGATCAACCGCGCTTGTAGACGATTTCCTTGGTGCCGCCTTCACAGCTGCCAATCACTTGGGCATCGGCCGCTGCGCCTTTCTCGACGACATCCAGCGAATAATGCTGAACGCCTTTAGCGTCAAGCTTCGCTGCGAGTTCGCTTTTCAGCTCTTCGCAAGGCTTGCCCGCCGCCAGAGCTGTGCCTGCAATGCTCAACAAACCTACTGCCAACAGAAACTTTTTCATCCGTTACTTCCTTGCGCTGATCAAATTGAGCGTGCCGACGCATGCAGCGTCGGCACCCAATGTGTGTAGCGCAGGTTATGGCAATCGGCCAGCGGGCAAAGTTCAACTCACCCGATTAACTACTGGCAATGCGAAAGCCTACCTTGAGGGTGACCTGATAATGGGCAACCTTGCCGTTCTCGATATGACCACGGGTTTCAGTCACCTCGAACCACTCCAGATGCGTCAGGCTTTTGCTGGCCTCAGCCAATGCGTTGTTGATCGCATCTTCAATGCTGGTGGTGGACGAACCAACCAGTTCGACTTTCTTGTAGGTGTGATTACTCATGGCGTTTCTCCTAAAGGTCGTCAATCAAGACTAGCAGTGAATGTTCGTACTGCTTGAGGCGACCATTGGCAGGAGAAAGTTCAGAATTACTGCACTTTCTGAAACGGGCGCAGTCGGTATCTACACACGCCACTCAATCACTTTCAGGAGAGTTCACATGGCCAACACTTCTTTACGCAAAGCGTCGCTGGAAAGCATGGAAGCGGAGATTTCGAGCCTGCTCAAGTCCCTTGAGAGCCTCAAGGACGACGCGTCGGATGAGTCGCGCAAAACGCTGAAGGCCCTGAAAAGCAACGCCGAGAATGCTCTCAAGCACTCTCGCCACCTGATCAGCGACGCCTACGAAGAAAGCAAAGTCAAACTGCGCGAAACCGGCGTTGCTACCCGTGACTACGCACAAGAGCACCCATGGACTACCGCCGGTGTTGCGGTAGGCGCACTGGGTCTGCTGGCAGCCTACCTGCTGTGCAAACGCGGTGACTAATACGTGGTCTGGCGCGCCAGCTCAGCCTTGAGCCACTGCGCCAATTGCCCTGCGCGCCCGTCTGCGGCGCGCTTGGGCAGCCACAGCGCCAGGTGCGCCGGGGTTTCACTGAAGCCCCATGGCGCCACCAGCCGACCCGCACGCAGGTCCTCTGCGACCAGTGGCTGCGGTGCAATTGCCACCCCAAGTCCCGCCACTGCTGCTTCCAGCAAATAATACAAATGTTCAAACCCCTGGCCGAGTTTCAACGCGCCGGGTTCGATGCCGTGTGGCTGCGCCCAACTGGGCCAGGCTTGCGGGCGCGAGGTGGTGTGCAGCAGCGGTTCACCACACAAGGCTGAAGCCGGGGCCTGGCGCAGTCTTTCGTAACCGGCAAAACGCGGGCTCATGACCGGGCCAATGCGCTCGCTGGCCAACTCGAACACCTGCATGTCAGCCGGCCATGGCGGCTCGGCAAACACCAGCAGGGCATCGAGGCCTGGGCGACGGGGATCCAGATCACCATCCCCCGCCGAGAGGTGCAGTCGCAGGTCCGGCAGGTCGGCGTTCAAACGGCCCAGGCGCGGGATCAGCCAGCGCGCGAGCAAGCTTCCCGAACAACCCAGCACGAAGGGTGCATCGGCGCTGTGGCGGGTCAGTTCGTTGCACACCTCGCGCAGCCGCTCGAAGGCCTCGGCGCTTACATCGCGCAGCCGTGCGCCAGCATCTGTGAGTTTAAGGCCACGACCGTCCTTGACGAACAAGCTGACGCCCAGGTGCTCTTCGAGTACTTTGAGCTGGCGACTCACTGCGCCGTGAGTCACATGCAGCTGCTCGGCTGCCTGGCTGACGCTGTTAAGCCGCGCAGCGGCTTCAAACGCGCGCAGGGCGTTGAGCGGGGGAAGGTCTCGGCTCATCTGTGAGTTTTCCTGACAGGTTGCGGCGATCTTATCGGTTTTCAGCCTGGAGTGTGAGGGGTAGAGTGGACCTCATTGCGTCTCTCACCCCATTTTTCCTGGAGCGTCCCATGATTGAGTCCCAGACCGACCTGCGCAACGGCCCAGACCTTAACGGCCTGTTTGGCGGCTTCGGCGGCCGCTACGTTGCAGAAACCCTGATGCCGTTGATCCTTGACCTGGCCCGCGAATACGAAGCGGCCAAGATCGATCCGGCCTTCAATAAGGAACTGGCCTACTTCCAGCGCGACTACGTCGGACGCCCGAGCCCGCTGTACTTCGCCGAACGCCTGACCGAATTCTGCGGCGGCGCCAAAATCTACCTCAAGCGCGAGGAGCTCAATCACACCGGCGCGCACAAGATCAACAACTGCATCGGCCAGATCCTCCTGGCACGGCGCATGGGCAAAAAACGCATCATCGCCGAGACCGGCGCCGGCATGCACGGCGTGGCCACCGCCACCGTGGCTGCGCGCTTCGGCCTGCAGTGCGTGATCTACATGGGTACCACCGACATCGAGCGCCAACAGGCCAACGTGTTCCGCATGAAGCTGCTGGGCGCTGAAGTCATCCCTGTGGTGGCCGGCACCGGCACGCTCAAGGACGCGATGAACGAAGCGCTGCGCGACTGGGTGACCAACGTCGACGACACCTTCTACCTGATCGGCACCGTGGCCGGCCCGCACCCTTACCCCGCCATGGTGCGTGACTTCCAGGCCGTGATCGGCAAGGAAACCCGCGACCAGATGCTCGCCCAGGAAGGCCGCCTGCCGGACAGCCTGGTGGCGTGCATTGGCGGCGGTTCCAACGCGATGGGCCTGTTCCACCCGTTCCTGGACGACAAGAGCGTGGACATCATCGGTGTCGAAGCGGCCGGCCATGGCATCGAAACCGGCAAACACGCCGCCAGCCTCAACGGCGGCGTACCGGGCGTGCTGCACGGCAACCGCACCTTCCTGCTGCAGGACGACGATGGTCAGATCATCGACGCCCACTCGATTTCCGCAGGCCTGGACTACCCCGGCATCGGCCCGGAACACGCCTGGTTGCATGACATCGGCCGCGTCCAGTACACCTCGGTGACCGACGACGAAGCCCTCGAAGCGTTTCACAAATGCTGCCGCCTGGAAGGCATTATTCCTGCACTGGAAACCGCCCATGCCCTGGCCGAAGTATTCAAGCGCGCACCGAAGCTGCCCAAGGATCACTTGATGGTCGTCAACCTGTCGGGCCGCGGCGACAAAGACATGCAGACCGTGATGCACCACATGGAACAGTCCAAGCAGGAGAAACACTGATGAGCCGCCTGCAAACCCGCTTCGCGCAGCTGAAAGAACAAAACCGCGCCGCCCTGGTAACCTTCGTCACCGCCGGCGACCCGGGGTATGACGCCTCGCTGGCGATCCTCAAAGGCCTGCCCGCGGCTGGCGCCGATGTGATCGAACTGGGCATGCCCTTCACCGACCCGATGGCCGACGGCCCGGCGATCCAGCTGGCCAACATCCGCGCACTGGAAGCCAAACAGAACCTGGCGAAAACCCTGCAGATGGTGCGCGAGTTCCGCAAGGACAATAACGACACTCCGCTGGTGCTGATGGGCTACTTCAACCCCATCCACAAATACGGTGTGCCGACGTTCATCAGCGACGCCAAAGACGCCGGGGTCGATGGCCTGATCGTGGTCGACATGCCGCCCGAGCATAACGGCGAGCTGTGCGACCCGGCGCAGGCCGCAGGCATCGACTTCATCCGCCTGACCACGCCGACCACCGACGATGTGCGTCTGCCCACGGTGCTCAACGGCAGTTCCGGCTTTGTGTACTACGTGTCGGTGGCCGGTGTGACCGGTGCCGGTGCTGCTACCCTGGAACACGTCGAAGAAGCCGTGAGCCGCCTGCGCCGCCATACCGACCTGCCGATCAGCATCGGTTTTGGTATCCGCACGCCGGAACAAGCCGCGGCCATCGCCCGCCTGGCGGACGGTGTGGTGGTGGGCTCGGCGTTGATCGACCACATCGCCAACGCCAGCAGCCACGAGCACGCTATCGATGGCGTGTTGAGCCATTGCGCGGCACTGGCCGAAGGCGTGCGTAACGCGCGTAAGTAAGCGTCCCGTCAGCGCGAGGTAAAGTTCCTGATACAGAGGAATCAACCCGCGAGGGCACGGCCTAAACAGCAAGATCCAGGGATTTCGAACCTCGTTCGAAGTCCCTTTTTTTGTGTGTGCCCTGAGGAATCCCCGATGAAGATGCCCAAATCCGTGATTGCAGGTCTAGGCGTGCTGGTACTCGGCGCCAGCGCCCTGGTGCACGCCGCGCCGCCCGACCCACGCGGCGAAGGTCCCGGCCGTGATGGGCCACCCGGCCCCCATGAGCAACATGGCCCGCAGGACGACCGCCGAGGCGGCCCGCCGCCACGGGATTTCGGCCCGGTGCGTCAGATCATCCACGACAACCACGACCAGTTCGCACGCGGCGCGCCACCGCCACCCGACGTGCGCCTGGAACGCGGCCGGCCGTTGCCCCCCGGCTACTACGGCGAACGCCTCGGCCCCCGCGAGCTGGAGCGCCTGCCGCGCTATGAGGGCTACGAATGGCGCCGTTCCGGCCCGGACGTGGTGTTGATCGCGGTGGGCACCGGCATCGTCTACGAGATCCTTGCCAACGTACTCAACTGAGCAGACTTCGTGTGGCAAGCAGGCTTCTATTGTGAGCAGGCTTTTGTGGCGAGCAGGCTTGTCCTGCGTTGGGGTGCGCAGCAGCCCCCAAAACCGTGCTCTGCGCAGTGTCAGTTACACCGCGTTTTGCTGGATGGGGGGCGCTACGCACCCCAACGCGGGACAAGCCCGCTCGCCACAACAAGCCCGCTCGCCACAGGAATTCCGCTCGCCACCGCAGGCGGTTAGGGTTTACAACTCGATCCGTTCGACCTTGCCCACCAGCAGCACGTAGGACAACGCCCCAAGCAGCGCCAGCACGGCGATGTAGGTAATCGCCGGCGCAAATGAATCGCCGCTGGCCAGAAAGCCGATCACGATCGGCGTGGCAATCGCCGACAGGTTGCCGATGAAGTTGAACACACCGCCGGTCAGTCCCAGCAAACGTGCAGGGGCCAGGGTCGACACCAGCGACCAGGTGATCGACGCCAAACCATTACCGAAGAACGCCAGCGCCAGGAAGGCAATCACCCACGCCGTCGAATCCACGTAGTTGGCGCCGATAATCGCGGTGGAAATCAGCAGCCCGCTGATGATCGGCAACTTGCGTGCAAAGCCCACCGACGCTCCCCGGCGGATCAGCCAGTCGGAAAAAATCCCGGAACACAGCACGCCCACAAACGCCGCGAGAAAGGGCAGAGAGGCCAACAGGCCGGACTTGATGAAATCCATGCCACGGTATTTCACCAGGTAGGTGGGGAACCACGTCAGGAAGAACCACAGCGTGGAGTTCAGGCAGAACTGGCCCAGGTAGATGCCCCAGAGTTTGCGCTTGCTCAGCACAATGCCCAGGTCGACCCAGCTGAACGGCGCCTTTTTGGTCTGCGCCTGCATGTCCACCAGGCCGCCGCCGTCGCGGATCAGTTGAATCTCCGCCGCGTTGGCGCCGTTGAAATCCTTCGGCTCGCGGTACACCGCATACCAGATCAGCGCCCACAGGATGCCCACACCGCCCGTGGCGACAAACACCATGTGCCAGCCAAACCGGTGTTGCAGCCACGCCAGCACCGGCGTCAGAAACGCCAGCCCGACGAACTGCCCCGAGGTGTAAAAACCAATCGCCGTGGCCCGCTCGCGCTCGGGGAACCAGGTGGTCACCACGCGGCTGTTGATCGGATAAGCCGGAGCCTCGAGCGCACCGACCGCCATGCGCAACACGAACAGCGCGATAAAGCTGGCGGCGAAGCCCAGCATCACTGTGGCAATCGACCACAACAGCAAAGCGGCGGTGTAGAGGATGCGCGGCGGCACCCGGTCGACCAGCCAGCCGCCGGGAATCTGCATGGCGGCGTAGGTCCAGCCGAACGCGGAGAAGATCAGCCCGACATGCACCGGGTCGATCCCCAGGTCGCTGGTCAGAGCCGGTGCGGCAATCGACAGGTTGCTGCGGTCGAGGTAATTGATCACCACGGTGATGAACAGCAGCAAACCGATGAAGTAGCGCTTTCGGCTAGGCGTGACGAGAGAAGCCTGTCCGGTGAGGGATTCAGGTTGCATGGGGAGTGCCTCTTTTTATGTTTATTGAGGACAAATCTTGCTGACGGAACCACGGTCAATGTGGGAGCTGGCTTGCCTGCGATGGCGGTGAGTCAGCTTGCATCTCTGGCACTGACCCACCGCTTTCGCAGGCAAGCCAGCTCCCACATTTTTTTACCGCGTTCCGTCAGAGGGACATCACCACTCGGCAAAGCTGCCGTCGGCATGGCGCCAGATCGGGTTGCGCCAGCGGTGGCCGATGGCCGCGCGCTCGATCACGTATTCCTCGTTGATCTCGATGCCCAGGCCCGGGCCATTGGGGATCTTCACAAAGCCCTGGTCATAGTCGAACACGCCCGGGTCGCGCACGTAGTCGAGCAGGTCGTTGCTCTCGTTGTAGTGAATGCCCAGGCTTTGTTCCTGGATAAACGCGTTGTAGCAGACCGCGTCCAGCTGCAGGCAGGCCGCCAGGGCGATCGGGCCCAGCGGGCAGTGCAGGGCCAGCGCCACGTCGTAGGCTTCGGCCATGTTGGCGATCTTGCGGGTTTCGGTGATGCCGCCAGCATGGGAGGCGTCCGGCTGGATGATGTCGACATAGCCTTCGCTGAGCACGCGCTTGAAATCCCAGCGCGAGAACAGCCGCTCGCCGAGGGCAATCGGCGTGCTGGTCAGCGGTGCCAGCTCCTTGAGGGCCTCGTAGTTTTCGCTGAGCACCGGCTCTTCGATGAACATCAGCTTGTACGGGTCCAGCTCTTTCATCAGCACCTTGGCCATGGGCTTGTGCACGCGGCCATGGAAGTCGACGCCGATACCCACGTTGGGGCCGACCGCATCGCGCACGGCCGCCACGTTGGCCAGGGCCAGGTCGACCTTGTCGAAGCTGTCGACGAACTGCAGTTCTTCGGTGCCGTTCATTTTCACGGCGGTAAAGCCACGGGCCACGGCCTCTTTGGCGGCACGGGCAGTATCGGCCGGGCGGTCGCCGCCGATCCACGAATACACGCGAATCTTGTCACGCACCTGGCCGCCGAGCAGGTCGCTGACGGACACGCCGAGGGCCTTGCCCTTGATGTCCCACAACGCCTGGTCGATACCGGCCAGGGCGCTCATGTGCACAGCGCCGCCACGGTAGAAGCCGCCGCGATAGAGCACGGTCCAGATGTCTTCGATATTGCGCGGGTCTTTGCCGATCAGGTAGTCGGACAGTTCTTCAACAGCCGCCGCCACCGTGTGGGCGCGGCCTTCGACCACCGGCTCGCCCCAGCCGGTCACGCCCTGATCGGTTTCGACCTTGAGGAAGCACCAGCGCGGCGGGACGATAAAGGTCGTCAATTTGGTGATTTTCATCTGTTATCTCTCTTATCGATGCGGCGCCTGTGGGCGCGGAACTTGCTATCAGCTCAGGGCTTTCCAGGCGGCGACATACGCCTGGGCGCGGCTCGCGACCTGATCCACTGTCATACCCGGTTTGAACAACCCGGAACCCAACCCGAAACCCTTGGCGCCGGCGTCGCTGAACACCTGCATGTTGTCCGGAGCAATACCGCCCACCGGCAGCAGCACCGTGCCCGCCGGCAATACCGCGAGCCAGGCCTTGATCACCGCCGGGCCCATTTGCTCGGCCGGAAACAGCTTCAGCACATCGGCGCCCTCGGCCAGCGCGGCGAACGCTTCGGTGGGCGTGGCCACACCCGGCGACAGGTACAGGCCGGCCGCTTTTGCCGCACGCAACACCTTGGCATCGCTGTGGGGCATGACGATCACCTGGCCGCCGGCCGCCTTGACCTGCTCGACCTGCTCCGGCGTCAACACCGTGCCGGCGCCGATCAGGCAATCGGCGGGCAGGCTGTCGCGCAGGGTGCGGATGCTGGTGTACGGGTCCGGCGAATTGAGCGGCACTTCGATCACGCGAAAACCTTCGTCGTACAGCGCCTGGCCGATGGCCTGCGCTTCGTCAGGACGTACGCCGCGCAGGATCGCGATCAAACCGTTTTGTGCCAGTGCTTGCTTGAGCATGTCAGGCCTCCGTTGCTGGTTGAGTGAGCCCGGCCGCCACGGCCAATTGCCACAGGCCGCGCTCGGTGGCTTCCTGCGCCAGGCTGACGTGGGCGAAGCCGCAGAGGGCGAGGGCGCGTTGATAGCGGGTGCAGAGGGCGGCGGCGCCGACCAGGATGATTGACTGGTGTTTTGCGCTGCCCGGCAGCCCGGCGAGTTCATGGCCAATCATCAGACCGGAGAGGTAATCCGCCTGCTGCTCGGGCGAAAGCTCGGCGGTGAGGCCCAGGGTACGCGCGCTGAACAGGGTGGACAGCAAGCCGCGCTGGCCATCGGCCGACAGCGCCACGTGCACGCCCCGGTCAAAGGCTTCTGCCTGGAACTGTTCACAGGGCTTTTGGGTACGTCCCAGAATGCTGTGCTTACTCACTATCGCAAACAGCTCACCGGTCATGAACGTGTCGAAATGGGTAATGCGACCCTCGGCCACCTTGACCCATTTGCAATGGCTGCCGGGTAGGCCGATCAAGACGTCACCCCCCACCGGCAGGCTCTGCAGCACGCCCAGCACCTGGGTTTCTTCGCCGCGCATCACATTGGGCAAGCCGTCCGGCTCGATCACACCGGGCACAATGTGCACCTCGACACCCCGCAGGCTGCGCACCCGGTGCAAGGCCTGGCCCAGGCTGGAGACGTCGACGGGTGTCGTGCGATAGACCGCTTCGCTCCAGCCCTGGGCGCTGCCGACCATGCCGCAGGCGATCACCGGCAGATGGGGCGCAGCGTCGAGCCAGTCGCCACAGGCCGCATCAAAGGCCAACTCGAAGCCATCGGCGCAGCGCATGCCGGCGATATCGCGGGCCTCGGTGGGCAAATGCATGATGCCGGACGCCAGCGCACGCTGTTCCAGCACTACGCCTGCCGGGCCGAGTTTGTAAGCACGAAGGGAGCTGGTTCCCCAATCGAGCGCGATCAATTGCGCCTGCATCGCTTCACCTGAGTGTTCTGAGCGGATGGGCGAATATAAACCCAAGGCAGCGCAAATCTCAATATATAAATATCTGTCCCATATATAGGGAACTGGCAGTTATGTATTAAACGCGCTCAGGTTCAGCTCACGCATTGCCCCCATCCAGATTGCGTAGTCGGTGTGGTCCTTGAGGTCGTCGCCGGTGTCCGGATGCAGGAATACCACCAGGCCATTGCGATGGATCACCAGCCAGGGCAGCACCACGCCGATGTATTCGACGTCGAACGTCAGCTGGCAGCTCCAGTCCGGGTGCGGGCCCACTGGCCGTTCGTGCAGGCGCCCCATGCGCAACGGGAACAGCGCCGCGGCGTCTTCGCACAACGTGCGGGCCTGCTCGAGGGTGCTGGCGTCGAAGTAGATATGGGCGTGATAGCCCTTGATGCGTTGCATGGCGGCCTCCATAGCGAATGTGCGCCAGATGCTAGACCGCAATCGAGGGCAGGGCCAGTCCGCTCAGCGATTGTGCGCTGCTGGCCTGTTCCGCCAGCAGCCAGTCGACAAATCGCTCCACCAGCTGCCCGCGTCGTTTGCGCTGGGGCTGCACCACGTAATAGCCGAAGCGCGAAATCACCGTGTCGCTGATCGGTCGGCACAGCCAGTTCTGTTCCAGCAGGTTATCCACCAGGTGTCGCCAGCCGATGGCCACGCCCTGACCGGCAATCGCCGCCTGGATCAGCAGGGTGTAGTTGTCGAAACGCAGCTGGCCGGGCGTGGGTGCCGCGGCAATCCCCAGCTCGCGGAACACGCCACCCCAGTTGAACCACTGGCTGTTGGTCTCCTGGCGCAAGTGCAGCAGCGGGTGCTCGGGCAAGGTCTGCACGGTCAGTGGCCGCGTCTGATCCTTGAGCCACTGCGGGCTGCACACCGGGAATACTTCCTCGTTGAACAGCCACAGGCTGTCGCCCTGCTTGAAGCGGCCGTCGCCAAACAGCACGGCCACGTCGATATCACTGCGCAGGCTGGCGTGGTTGCGCTCGCTGGTCACCAGGCTCACGTCCACCTGCGGGCAGGCCTCGTGAAAGCGGTGCAGGCGCGGCATCAGCCAGTAGGCGGCGAAGGCAAAGTCGGTGGCCACCTGCAGCACTTCGTGCTGGTCCTGCTGGGTGATCGCGCTGAGGCCCTGATTGATGCACTGCAGGCCGCCCTGTACATGCTCGAACAACAGCGCGCCGGCATCGGTCAGTTCAATGCCGCGATAGATGCGATCAAACAGGCGGATCGCCAGTTGTTCTTCGAGGCGCTTGATCTGCTGGCTGATCGCCGGTTGGGTGGCGCCCAGTTCCATCGCCGCTGCCGTAAAACTGCGGTGGCGCGCTGCGGCTTCGAAGGCGCGCAGCAGGTCGAGGGACAAGTCGCCGAGGGCTTCATACATAAGTTGTGCTTATCCTAGACATTGCTTTTCATGGGCTTTACCCCGTTTTTCATGGGCTGCATGCTCAATGGCATAAACACCGCCTATGGAATGCCGATAGATCATGAAGCGCAAGAACATTCTTTTCATCATGGCCGATCAAATGGCCGCGCCGATGCTGCCGCTCTACGGACCTTCCCCGATCAAGTTGCCCCACCTGAGCCGTCTCGCCGCCCAGGGCGTGGTGTTCGACGCCGCCTATTGCAACAGCCCGCTATGCGCACCGTCGCGCTTCACGCTGGTCAGCGGCCAGTTGCCGAGCAAGATCGGCGCCTACGACAACGCGGCGGACTTTCCCGCCGATGTGCCGACCTACGCCCACTACCTGCGCCGCCTGGGCTACCGCACCGCGCTGTCGGGCAAGATGCACTTTTGCGGCCCCGACCAGTTGCACGGTTTTGAAGAGCGCCTGACCAGCGACATCTACCCCGCCGACTACGGTTGGGCGGTGAACTGGGACGAACCGGATGTGCGCCCCAGCTGGTTTCACAACATGTCGTCGGTGCTGCAGGCCGGGCCTTGCGTGCGCACCAACCAGCTGGATTTCGACGAAGAAGTGGTGTTCAAGGCCCAGCAGTATTTGTTCGATCACATTCGCGAGGACGGCGACCGGCCGTTCTGCCTGACCGTGTCGATGACTCACCCCCACGACCCGTACACCATTCCCAAACCGTTCTGGGACCTCTACGACGACAGCGACATCCCGCTGCCCGTGACGCCTGCGCAGAATGACCTCGACCCGCATTCCCAGCGCCTGCTCAAGGTGTATGACCTGTGGGACAAGCCGCTACCGGTCGACAAGATCCGCGATGCGCGCCGCGCCTATTTCGGCGCCTGCAGCTACATCGACAGCAACGTCGGCAAGCTTCTGCAGACCCTGGAAGACACCGGCCTGGCGGACGACACCCTCATCATCTTCTCCGGCGATCACGGCGACATGCTCGGCGAGCGCGGCCTCTGGTACAAAATGCACTGGTTTGAAATGGCCGCTCGCGTGCCGCTGCTGGTGAGTGCGCCGGGGCAGTTCGCGGCCGGCCGCGTCACCTCGGCCGTGTCCACCGCCGACCTGCTGCCGACCCTGGTGGAACTGGCCGGCGGCGAGCTCGACCCGCGTCTGCCGCTGGATGGCCGCTCGCTGGTGCCGCATTTGCAAGGCAAGGGCGGGCACGACGAGGTGTTTGGCGAATACATGGCCGAAGGCACTATCAGCCCCTTGATGATGATTCGCCGGGGCGCCTGGAAATTCATCTACAGCGAAGACGACCCGTGTCTGCTGTTCAATGTGCACAACGACCCGC
This sequence comes from Pseudomonas poae, assembly GCF_001439785.1. Classification (GTDB taxonomy): domain Bacteria; phylum Pseudomonadota; class Gammaproteobacteria; order Pseudomonadales; family Pseudomonadaceae; genus Aquipseudomonas; species Aquipseudomonas poae. The sequence goes on from NZ_JYLI01000021.1 coordinate 77,017, forward strand.
ACGAGCGGGAAGACCTTGCCCAGTCACCGGAACACCGGCCGCTGTTCGAGGCGTTTTTGACAGAGGCGCGGGCCAAATGGGACATCCCGGCGATCCACCAGCAGGTGCTCGCCAGCCAACGCCGTCGCCGCCTGGTGTTCGAGGCACTGACCCAGGGCAAGCTCAAGAGCTGGGACCACCAGCCGCTGGTGGATGCCAGCCAGCAATACATGCGCAACCACATCGACCTCGACGACCTGGAGCGCAAGGCACGTTATCCACAACCCTGCCAGAACCAATAAACAGACAGAGGGAAGGTCATGCAAAAGTTGACGGTGATACTGGGCATTCTGGCGCTGGCCAGTGCCAATGCGCACGCGCAAGCAGGCTGTGAAACGGTGAAGATGGCGGATCCTGGCTGGAGCGACATTGCCGCGACCAACGCCATTACCGGTTTTTTGCTGACGGGCATGGGCTATAAACCCAAGGTCGATACCCTGGCGGTGCCGATTACCTTCGGCGGGCTCAAGGATGGCAAGGTGGATGTGTTCCTCGGCAACTGGATGCCGGCGCAGCAAGGCTTCTATGACAAGTTCGTGGCCAATGGCGATGTGGTGCAACTGGCGAAAAACCTCGACGGCACCGAGTTCACCCTGGCCGTGCCGGATTATGTCTGGGACGCGGGCGTGCATGATTTTGCCGACCTGAACAAGTTCGCCGACAAGTTCGACAAGAAGATTTACGGCATCGGCTCCGGCGCACCGGCGAATATCTCGCTGCAGGAAATCATCAAGAAAAACGACTTCGACCTGGGCCAGTGGAAGCTGATTGAATCGAGCGAACAGGCGATGCTCGCCGAAGTGTCGCGGGCGGTGAAGAAGCAGCGCTTCGTCACCTTCCTTGGCTGGACGCCGCACCCGATGAACGTGCAATTGAAGATGCATTACCTCAAGGGCGGCGAGCAATACTTTGGCGACACCGGCAGCGTGTACACCCTGACCCGCAAGGGCTACGCGCAGTCGTGCCCGAACGTGGGCAAACTGCTGACCAACCTGAGTTTTACCCAGGACATGGAGAACAGCATCATGGCGCAGGTGGCCAACGACAAGGTCAGCAACGCCGATGCCGCGAAGGCGTGGATCAAGGCCAACCCGGCGGTACTGGACAAATGGCTTGATGGGGTGAAGACCGTGGACGGCAAGGACGCGCTGGCGGCAGTAAAAGCCCAGCTCTGAAGCGCCACCGCTGCCCCCTTTGTGGGAATGGGCTTGTGTAGGAGCTGGCTTGCCTGCGATGGCATCGCCTCGGTGTTACTGAAATACCGAGTTGCCTGCATCGCAGGCAAGCCAGCTCCCACATAACCCCTCCCACACGGGTCAGTGGGTGCTGATAATCTTGAGTCAAACCTTTCAAGCCGAGTTACAGATGCCCCGGCCTACTCGTTACACACTCTTTCCCTTCCTCGCCTGGCTGCCACATCAAACCCGCGCCAGCGTTGGACGCGACGCGCTGGTCGGTCTGAGCGGCGCGGTACTCGCCCTGCCACAGTCGATTGCCTACGCGCTGATTGCCGGCCTTCCCCCCGAATACGGCCTGTATGCAGCGATCCTCCCGGTGCTGATCGCCTGCCTGTGGGGTTCGTCCTGGCACCTGATCTGCGGGCCCACGGCGGCGATTTCCATCGTGCTCTACGCCAGCGTCAGCCCTTTGGCCGTACCGGGCTCCCGGGACTACATCAGCTTGATCCTGCTGCTGACATGCCTGGCCGGCGTGTTCCAGTGGTTGCTCGGCCTGCTGCGCTTCGGTGCGCTGGTGAATTTCGTCTCGCACTCCGTGGTACTCGGTTTCACCCTCGGCGCTGCTGTGGTCATCGCATTGGGGCAGTTGCCCAACCTGCTGGGGCTTGAGTTGCCGAGCCAGACCACCGCCCTCAACAGCCTGCTGGCACTGATCGAACATCGCGGCGAGTGGGACCACGCCTCGCTCATCCTGGGCCTCAGTACGTTGCTGCTGGGCGCGCTCCTCAAGTACCGGGTGCCGCGCTGGCCAACGCTGTTGATCGCCCTGACCCTGAGCAGCCTGGCCGCATGGCTGTGGCCGGCGATGTTCGGGCAGGTGGCGCGGGTGAGTGGGTTTATCGGCAAGCTGCCGCCATTCAGCCCGTTGCCGCTGGACCTGGACGTGATCCTGCGCCTGCTGCCCAGCGCCGTGGCGGTGGGCATGCTGGGGCTGGTGACGAGCCTGTCGATTGCGCGCGCCTTGTCGGCGCGCTCGCAGCAATTGCTTGATGCCAACCAGGACGTTCGTGCGCAGGGCTTATCCAATATGGTCGGCGGATTTTTCTCCGGCTATTTGTCAGCCGGCTCCTTCACGCGTTCGGGCCTCAACCTTGAAGCAGGCGCCTGCTCGCCACTGGCCGGGATGTTCTCGGCGCTGTGGGTGGCGTTGTTTGCGTTGTTTGGCGCAGCGCTGATCGCCCGGATCCCGATCCCGAGCATGGCGGCGAGCATTCTGCTGATTTGCTGGGGCCTGGTGGACCGACGCGCCATTGGCGCCTTGTTCCGGGTCAGTCGCGCGGAGTTCGTGGTGATGAGCCTGACGCTGCTGGCGACCTTGCTGTTGGAGTTGCAGACGGCGATTTACGCAGGGGTGCTGGCTTCGCTGTTTTTCTACCTCAAGCGCACGTCGCAACCCAGCGTCCAGCATTGGCGCGACGGTGAAGAGGATGTGCTGCGGGTGGGCGGATCGATCTTTTTTGGCGCCAGCCATTACCTGCAGGTGCGCCTGCAACGACTCGCGGGCAAGCGGGTGGTGATCGAGGCGCAGCAGATCAATTTCATCGACTATTCGGGGGTGGAGATGCTGCACCAGGAAGCACGGCGGTTGCAGGGCTTGGGGCGTAGCCTGACCTTGCGCCAGGCTCGGCCACAGGTGGTAGAGGAGCTGAAAAAACTGGAAGGCGCCGACCGTTGCCCCATCCATTTCGAAGGCTGAGCCCCTCCACAATTGGAGGGGTGTCAGGCCAACTGTCGGCGCAGTTCAGCCAGCACCGGCGCCGAATCCGGGCGCACACCGCGCCAAAGGAAGAACGCTTCGGCCGCTTGCTCAACCAGCATCCCCAGGCCATCCATCGCAACCGCCGCGCGGTGTTCAGTGGCCCAACGACAGAACGCGGTAGGCTGCTGGGCATACATCATGTCGTAGCAAAAGGTCCTGCCCGGCTCGATCAGGCTTCCCGCAATCGGCGGTACATCGCCTGACAAGCTGGCCGAGGTGGCGTTGATGATCACGTCCACCGGCTCTCGCAGCCAGTCGAAACCGCTGGCCGACACCGGGCCCAGGTCGTCGAACAGCTCGGCGAGCGATTCGGCTTTTTCCACGGTGCGGTTGGCGATGATCAGCGAGGCCGGTCGCTCGGCCAGCAACGGCTCCAACGCACCCCGCACCGCGCCACCGGCGCCCAGCAGGAGGATGCGCTTGCCTTGAAGCGTCAGCCCGGCGTTGACCGTCAGGTCGCGCACCAGGCCGGCGCCATCGGTGTTGTCGCCCAGCAAAGTGCCATCGCCCAGTTGGCTCAGGGTGTTCACCGCGCCGGCGCGCCGGGCGCGTTCGGTCAGGCTGCTGGCCAGGCGAAATGCCTCTTCCTTGAACGGCACGGTGACATTGGCGCCCCGGCCCTGCTGAAAGAACTCACGGGCACAACCGGCGAAATCCTCCAGCGGCGCAAGCAACGTGCTGTAGTCCAGTTGCTCGCCGGTTTGCTCGGCGAACATCCGGTGAATCAACGGCGACTTGCTGTGGCCGATGGGGTTGCCGAACACCACGTAACGGTCCATCACAGGGCTGCCTTGGGCGGCGTAATGCCCAGCCAGTCACGGTCCTGCAGAAAGTAGTCGGTGAGGCGCGCTTCTTCGCTGCCGGCTTCGGCCTTCCAGTCGTAGCTCCAGCGCACTTGCGGCGGCAACGACATCAGGATCGACTCGGTACGCCCGCCTGATTGCAGGCCGAACAGGGTGCCACGGTCGTAGACCAGGTTGAATTCGACATAGCGGCCCCGGCGGAACTCCTGGAATTGGCGCTGCTGCTCGGTGTACGCCATGGCCTTGCGGCGCTGCAGGATCGGCAGGTAGGCGTCGATGTAGGCGTTGCCGATGGCCTGCATGAACGCAAAGCAGGTGTCGAAATCCCACTCGTTCAAGTCATCGAAGAACAGCCCGCCGATGCCGCGCGGCTCATTACGGTGCTTGATGTGGAAGTAGGTGTCGCACCAGGCCTTGTAACGCGGGTACACGTCGGGGCCGAACCGCGCGCAGGCCTCCTCGGCCACGCGGTGCCAGTGGATGCAGTCTTCCTCAACACCGTAGTAGGGCGTGAGGTCGAAGCCGCCACCGAACCACCACACCGGCTCTTCGCCTTCTTTTTCAGCGATGAAAAAGCGCACGTTGGCGTGGGACGTCGGCACATGCGGGTTGTGCGGGTGGATCACCAGCGACACCCCCAGCGCCTCGAAACCGCGACCGGCAAGCTCCGGGCGATGGGCACTGGCGGAGGGCGGCAAACCGCTGCCGAATACGTGGGAAAAGTTGACGCCGCCTTTTTCGATCACCGTACCGTTCTCGATCACACGGGTGCGCCCACCGCCGCCGGCAGGGCGGGTCCAGGCGTCTTCGATAAAGCGAGTATCCGTCTCGAAAGCTTCCAGGGCGCTGCAGATGCGGTCTTGCAGGTCGAGCAGGTAGGCTTTGACAGCCTCGGTGCGGGTAGTCATGAGATCACCTTGAATCGGGCAAAGCTGCGCGAGGCCATGGGGCGTCGGCGGCAAATGGGCGCACAGGATAACACCGCACCCGCTGCCGCCGCAGTTGACGAAGATCACGCTTAGGAGTCCGATAGGAGGCTACGCGAATTCGAACTTGAGGAGATGTGCAGATGGCCAAACGTATCCAGTTCAGCGCCCATGGCGGCCCCGACGTGCTCGAGTATGTGGACTACACGCCCGCAGAGCCCGGCCCACAACAGGTACGGGTGCGCAACGAGGCCATCGGCCTGAACTTCATCGACACCTATTTCCGAAGCGGCCTCTACGCCCCGCCGGCCCTGCCATCGGGCCTGGGAGCAGAAGGCGCGGGCGTGGTCGATGCGGTGGGCAGCGAAGTCAGCCAATTCAAGGTGGGCGACCGCGTGGCCTACGGCAGCGGTCCGCTCGGCGCCTACAGCCAATTGCATGTGCTGCCGGCCGCCAACCTGGTGCACCTGCCGGGCGATATCAGCTTCGAACAGGCGGCCGGCGCGATGCTCAAGGGCCTCACCGTGCAATACCTGTTGCGCCAGACCTACGAGGTGAAGGCAGGCGAAACCATCCTGTTCCACGCCGCCGCTGGTGGCGTGGGCTCCCTGGCCTGCCAGTGGGCCAAGGCCCTGGGCGTGAAGTTGATCGGCACCGTCAGCTCGCCGGAAAAAGCCGCGCTGGCCAAATCCCTCGGCGCCTGGGAAACCATTGACTACAGCAAGGAAAACGTCGCACAGCGTGTGCTGGAATTGACCGACGGCAAAAAGGTGCCGGTGGTGTACGACGGCGTGGGCAAGGATACCTGGCTGACGTCCCTGGACAGCGTGGCGCCACGGGGTCTGGTGGTGAGCTTCGGCAATGCGTCGGGTGCCGTGGACGGGGTGAACCTGGGGATTCTGTCGGCGAAGGGCTCGCTGTATGTCACCCGGCCAACGCTGGCGACCTACGCCGGCAACGCGAAGGACTTGCAGGTGATGGCCGATGACCTGTTTTCGATGATCAAGAGCGGCAAGGTGCGCATTGATATCAACCAGCGCTATTCGCTGGCGGAGGCGGCAAAGGCGCAGACGGAGTTGTCGGGACGGCGGACCACAGGGTCGACTATTTTGTTGCCCTGAGGACCTCATCGCGGGCAAGCCGCTCCCACAGGTTGACCGAGTTGGAATGCGATCAAGTGTGGGAGCGGGCTTGCCCGCGATAGGCACAACGCGGTCTCAGGAAGGCCGCACCACCTCACCCGTGACCAGGTTGCGAATCAGGCTCGGGTTCTTGCGCCCACCCAACGCGCCCCCCAGCACCCGATCCACCTGCCCACGGAAATACTGCTCCACGCGAATGCGCGAGCGGGCGGCCGGGCGGCCCTGGGGGTTGGCCGAGGTGGAAATCAAAGGCCCCACCAGCGAGCACAGGTCTCGTACCAGCGGGTGATCGGTGACCCGCAGCGCGACGGTGTCATGCACACCGGTCACCCATTCGGGCAACAAATCCTGATGAGGCACCAGCCAGGTGTTAGGCCCCGGCCATGTGCTGGCCATACGGTCGATCCAGTCCTGCGGGAAGTCTTCGAACAGAAAGTCGAACTGGCGAATCGTGTCCGCCACCAGAATCAGGCCCTTGTCCACCGAGCGGTTCTTGATCGCCAGCAGACGGTCCACCGCTTCTTCGTTCCACGGGTCACAGCCCAGGCCCCAGACGGCTTCGGTTGGATAGGCGATCACTGCGCCTGCGCGAATATCCCGTGCGGTTTCCAGCACACGCCACCTGTTGACCATTTGCTCACTCTCCAGACAAAAGCTCTGCGCAGTTTACCGATCTTCCCTACAAAACCCAGCTACAAAACCTTGTTATAAAACCCGGCAGCGCGCAAGCCAGCGCCCGCTTTCGCAGATCACCTGACCTTCGAGCTCCAGTTCCGTGAGGGTGGCGAGCACCTGGGACAACGGCCGCCCGCTGGCTATCGCCAAGGCCTCGCTGGTGTGGGGTGCGGCGTGCAGCAGCGCCACCAGCGGATGGGTGACCGGCAGGGGTGCAGGGCGTGACAAGGCCTGCCAACCGCGCAATGCTTCGAGGATATGTTCGATGGTCTCCACCAGCACCGCGCCATCGCGGATCAACTGGTGACAGCCCTTGGCCCCGGGATGATGGATGGACCCTGGAATCGCATACACCTCACGCCCTTGCTCGGCCGCCAGTTTCGCCGTGATCAGCGAACCGCTGGCCATGCTCGCTTCCACTACCAGCACCCCCAGCGACAGACCACTGATGATGCGATTGCGTCGCGGGAAGTTGCCGGCCTGGGGCGCAGCGTCCAGCGGAAACTCGGAAACCACGGCGCTGCCCTGGTCAATCATCGCTGCGGCGAGCCGTCGATGGCGCTGTGGATAAAGATTTTCCAGGCCGGTGCCGAGTACACCGATTGTCTGACCACCCACGTCCAACGCGGCCTGATGCGCAGCGCCATCAATGCCCAGGGCCAGGCCGCTGGTGATGACAAAACCGGCGCTCGCCAGGCTGCGGGAAAATGCGGCAGCGGTGTCCATGCCGGGACGCGAGGCACGCCGGCTGCCGACCATCGCCAGTTGTGGTTTTTCCAGGATCAGCGGGTCGCCGGCGACGAATAAAAGCGGTGGCGCGTTATCGATCTCGGCAAGCAGCGCGGGGTACTCGGGTTGGTCCCACATCAGTAAATGCTGGCCCGCACGCTCAAGCCAGGCCAATGCCACAGCGGCGCCCTCGCGAATTTCGGGGCTGCGCCGGGCGTCGGCACTGCTGGCCGGCAAGCCGAGTGAACGCCAGGCACTGGCCGGCGCACTGATGGCGCTGGAGGCCGATCCGAACGCTTCGATCAGCAAGCGAAAACGCTTCGGACCGAGTTCAGGCAACCTGTGCAGGCGCAGCCTTGCTTCCAGTTCTGACGGGGATATTTCGTGGTGGTTTGGCGCAAGCATAGGATCATCCTTGATCGGAACAAGTTGTGGATAACTCTGTTGGTAACTTATTTAGCAACCTACTCATTGTGTTTGGCGGCAGTCTCGAAACGGTCCTGTACCGCCAACGGTTGGGAGGCATTGAGCACCAGGCCGTAACTGAGTTTTTCGTAGGTGCGAAACACCAGCAGGGTGCCGGCGCGAGCATCAGGAAGTGTCACCAACGCGCCGGTGAGGGCGTCGCGCACGCGGGCGCCGGCTTTGATCACGTTGAGCAGCTGGCCTTCGGCCAAGCCATCCCGGCGCCCCTTGTTCAGCGTCACGGCGTCCAGTACGCCGATCTGGGTCACACCCTTGGGGACATCGATGATCGTGCCTTCGATGAAAGGCCCGGGTTGCGCAGCGTCCAGGCTATGCAGCGCAATGGGCGAGGGCGCACGGAACAGGCGGTCGCCGGGTCGTATCTCCTGAGTGACCCGCTGAACGGCAAGCGTGCTGAGGTCGCCGGCGGTGATGAAACGCGCAGTGCCGATGTCATCGGCGTTAACGCCCAACAACTCCTGGGTGCGAGGATCGGTGTAGGCCTTACCGCGTCGGAATATTCCGTAAATGGGCTGCGAAGGATCCAGGTTGCCCCTGGCATGCACGCGTTCATCGTTGGCACCCAGCACACGACCGGTGCCCGCCGCGATGATATAGGGCGCGTTGTCCAGGTCCTGGGGTGAGTCGAAAATGCGGTTGTGCAATAAAAACCGCTGGATGGCCTGTTGCGTGGTGTGATCCAGGCGTGGGCCTGGCGGGGGGATCAGGGCCGTGGCAAGCGGGGCCCAGAGCAGCAAGACGAGTAGCGATTTCCTCATGGGGTGAATCTCCTTTATTATGTGCGTTCGCGTGAAACGTCAGGGCCTTCGCGGCTTTCGAACGTTTCACACCGGCTGTCTGGGTCCATCCCACCGCCGATTTGCCTCTACCTCACATGTGCAGCAATTACGCTTATGGCTATTTTGAACATCCTCGAATTTCCCGACTCGCGCCTGCGCACGATCGCCAAGCCGGTGGCCGTAGTGGACGACAAGGTTCGTCAGTTGGTCGATGACATGTTTGAAACAATGTATGAAGCACCGGGCATCGGCCTCGCCGCGACCCAGGTCAATGTTCACCTGCGCGTGGTGGTCATGGACCTGTCGGAAGACCGCAGCGAACCGAAGGTGTACATCAACCCCGAGTTCGAGCCGCTCACCGACGAGATGGGCGAGTACCAGGAAGGCTGCCTGTCGGTGCCGGAGTTCTACGAGAGCGTCGAGCGCCCGCTGCGTGTGAAGATCAAGGCCCTGGACCGCGACGGCAAGCCCTTCGAACTGATTGCCGAAGGCCTGCTGGCGGTGTGCATCCAGCACGAATGCGACCACCTCAACGGCAAGCTGTTTGTCGACTATTTGTCCACGCTCAAGCGTGACCGGATCAAGAAGAAGCTGGAAAAAAAGCATCGCCAGCAAGCTTGATGCCCTCCTTCCAAAGGCTTGCTGCGGCAAGCCTTTTTCTTTTGTGACTGTTTTTAACCGAGACTTCCCATGACCGAGCCACTGCGCATTGTTTTTGCCGGTACACCCGAATTTGCCGCCGAACACTTGAAGGCGCTGCTTGCCAGCCCTCACGCGATCGTCGCGGTGTACACCCAGCCGGATCGCCCGGCCGGGCGCGGGCAAAAACTGATGCCGAGCCCGGTCAAGCAACTGGCGCTGGCGCACAACATTCCCGTGCTGCAACCGCCGACGTTGCGCAACGCCGAGGCCCAAGCCGAACTGGCCGCGCTCAAGCCCGACCTGCTGGTGGTCGTGGCGTACGGCTTGATCCTGCCGCAGGCGGTGCTGGATATCCCACGCCTGGGTTGCATCAACAGCCACGCGTCGCTGCTGCCACGCTGGCGCGGTGCCGCGCCGATCCAGCGCGCAATAGAAGCCGGTGACCGCGAGAGCGGCGTCACCGTGATGCACATGGAGGCAGGCCTGGACACCGGCCCGATGTTGCTCAAGGTCACCACGCCCATCACCGGCGAAGACACCGGCGGCAGCCTGCACGACCGCCTGGCCGAACTGGGCCCGCCCGCTGTGATCCAGGCCATCGCCCGCCTCGCCGACGGCACCCTGCCAGGCGAGGTGCAGGACGATAGCCTGGCCACCTACGCCCACAAACTGAACAAGGACGAAGCGCGCATCGACTGGAGCCGCCCGGCCGTGGAACTGGAGCGTCTGGTGCGTGCGTTCAATCCGTGGCCGATCTGCCACAGCACGTTGAACGGCGAAGCCTTGAAAGTGCTGGCGGCCACCCTGGCCGAAGGCGAGGGCGCGCCGGGTGAAATCATCGGTGCCAGCAAGGACGGTCTGGTGGTCGCGTGCGGTGAACAGGCGCTGTGTCTGAACCGTCTGCAACTGCCCGGTGGCAAGGCGCTGAATTTCAGCGATTTGTTCAACAGCCGTCGTGAGAAGTTTTCCCTGGGCACCCTCCTTGGGGTGGCCGCGCAATGAACCCACGTCTGGCCGCCGCCAAGGCCATGGCCGCCGTCCTCAACGGCAAGGCTTCGCTGAACAGTTCTCTGCCGCCCCAACTGGACAAGGTGGAAGACCGCGACCGCGGCTTCACCCAGGATCTGGCCTTTGGCACTGCCCGCTGGCAGCCGCGCTTGTCGGCGTTGGCGGCCAAACTGCTGCAAAAGCCGTTCAAGGGTGCCGATGCGGACGTGGAGGCGCTGTTGCTGGTGGGCCTTTATCAACTGCTGTACACCCGCGTGCCGGCCCACGCCGCCATCGGCGAAACCGTCGGTTGCGCCGACAAGCTGAAAAAACCCTGGGCCAAGGCGCTGCTCAACGCCGTGCTGCGCCGCGCCCAGCGTGAAAGCGAAACCCTGCTGGCCGAGCTTGAGCACGACCCGGTGGTGCGCACCGCCCACCCGCGCTGGCTGCAAAAATCCCTCAAGGCATTCTGGCCCGAGCATTGGGAAGCGATCTGCGCCGCCAACAATGCACACCCGCCGATGATCCTGCGGGTCAACCGTCGCCATCACGGCCGTGACGCCTATTTGCAACGGCTCACCGATGCCGGCATTGCAGCCGCCGCCTGTGTGTATAGCGTGCATGGCATCGTGCTCGAAGCGGCTGCCGATGTACGCAGCCTGCCGGGCTTTGCCGAAGGCTGGATCAGCGTGCAGGACGAAGCCGCGCAACTGGCCGCCGACCTGCTCGACCTCGCCCCCGGCCAACGCGTGCTGGACGCCTGTTGCGCGCCTGGCGGCAAGACCTGTCACATCCTCGAAGTCGAAAAGGATCTGGCCGGTGTCGTCGCGGTGGACCTTGAGGCCAAGCGCCTGGTGCGCGTACGGGAAAACCTTGCGCGCCTGGGCCTGAGCGCCGAGCTGATCGCGGCCGATGGCCGTGACACTGCCACCTGGTGGGACGGCAAGCCGTTCCAGCGCATTCTGCTCGACGCGCCGTGCTCGGCCACCGGTGTGATCCGCCGTCACCCGGATATCAAGCTCACCCGACAAGCTGACGACATCACCGCCCTGGCCGTGCTGCAAGGCCAATTACTCGACGCGCTGTGGCCGACCCTGGAAGTGGGCGGCATTCTGCTCTACGCCACATGCTCCACGTTGCCGACCGAAAACACCGAGGTCATCCAGGCCTTCCTCGCGCGCACCAGCGGTGCGCGCGAGCTGGACCTGGCCACCACGGCCGGCATCAAGCAGCCCCACGGCCGTCAACTGCTCGCGCAGGAAGGCGGACACGATGGCTTCTACTACGCCAAACTGATCAAGATCGCCGCCGCACGCGGCTGAACGGTTTTAAGGGAGTGAGCGGATGAAAATCATCATCCTCGGGGCAGGGCAGGTGGGTGGCAGCCTGGCCGAACATCTGGCCAGCGAAGCCAACGACATCACCGTGGTCGACACCGATGCCGAGCGCCTGCGCAACCTCGGCGACCGCCTGGACATTCGCACGGTGCAGGGGCGTGCGTCGTTTCCGACGGTGCTGCGCCAGGCCGGCGCCGACGATGCCGACATGCTGGTCGCCGTGACCAACAGCGACGAAACCAACATGGTCGCCTGCCAGGTCGCCCACACCCTGTTCCATACACCAACCAAGATCGCCCGCGTGCGCGAAGCGGCCTACCTGACCCGCGCCGGCCTGTTCGACAATGACGCGATTCCGGTGGACGTGCTGATCAGCCCGGAACAGGTGGTCACCCACTACATCAAGCGCCTGATCGAAATTCCGGGCGCCCTGCAGGTGATCGACTTCGCCGGAGGCAAGGCGCAGCTGGTAGCCGTGAAGGCCTACTACGGTGGGCCGCTGGTGGGCCAGCAACTGCGCCAGTTGCGCGAGCACATGCCCAATGTGGAAACCCGCGTGGCCGCGATTTTCCGTCGTGACCGACCGATTCTGCCCCAGGGCGACACGGTGATCGAGGCCGATGACGAGGTGTTTTTCATCGCGGCCAAGGCGAATATTCGTGCCGTGATGAGCGAAATGCGGCGGCTGGATGAGACCTACAAGCGCATCGTGATTGCCGGTGGCGGGCAGATTGGCGAGCGCCTGGCCGAGGCCATCGAAAGCCGCTATCAGGTCAAGATCATCGAGATGAGCCCTACACGCTGCCGGCATCTGTCCGACACCCTCGACAGCACCGTCGTGCTGCAAGGCAGCGCCTCGGATCGCGACCTGCTGATGGAAGAGAACATAGCCGATGCCGATATTTTCCTGGCGCTGACCAACGATGACGAGGCCAACATCATGTCCTCGCTGCTGGCCAAGCGACTGGGGGCAAAGAAGGTGATGACCATCATCAATAACCCTGCATATGTCGACCTGATTCAGGGCGGCGATATCGACATTGCGATCAGCCCGCAACTGGCGACCATCGGCACCTTGCTGGCCCATGTGCGACGTGGCGACATCGTCAGCGTGCACTCTCTGCGCCGAGGGGCGGCGGAGGCCATCGAGGCGATTGCCCACGGTGATTCGAAGTCGAGCAAGGTGATCGGCAAGGCCATCCGCGACATTGGCCTGCCCCCGGGCACCACCATTGGCGCGATCATTCGCGACGAGGAAGTGCTGATTGCCCACGATGACACGGTCATTGCCGCCGGTGACCACGTCATCCTTTTCCTTGTGGATAAAAAACATATCCGTGACGTGGAGAAGTTGTTCCACGTGGGATTGAGCTTTTTCTGATCGAACGGAGTGGGTGCGATGCTCGAATCCCTGGAAAAAATGCTGGCCAAGGGCGTGGATAATTCACTGCTGCGCTTTGGCTTGGGCAAGGGTTATCTGGATAGGAAGGACAACCCCAGAGCGGCCGAGCATCTGCACAAGTGCGTTGAGTTCGATCCGACGTATTCGGCGGCGTGGAAGTTGTTGGGCAAGGCCCATGCCGGCTTGGGTGATAGCGCCGCAGCACGGCTGGCGTGGGAGAGGGGCATCGAGGCGGCCCTGGCCCATGGCGACAAGCAGGCCGAAAAAGAGATGGCCGTGTTCCTGAAGAAACTCGACCGCCAGGCTTGATGCAGCCCTCTGTGGGAGCTGGCTTGCCTGCGATACGGGCGACTCGGTCTTTTCAGTGGCACCGAGGTGATGCTATCGCAGGCAAGCCTGCTCCCACATTTGATCTCCATTGGCCGGGAGATCAAGGCTGCATCAATACCAGCGCGCTTCGCCCGGCGGACGTTTCTTGAAGCGCTTCATGCTCCACATGTACTGGCTCGGGTAGGCGCCGACATAGCGCTCCACCACCTTGCTCATCGCCGCGCAGGACGTGGCGGTGTCGGTGCTGTACATGTCTTCGGGCGCCGCTTCCAGGATCACTTTGTAGCCCGAGCCATCCGGCAGGCGCAGGGCGTGCAGGAATACGCCTACCGCTTTGTGGCCGGCCAGCATGTTCGGCACGAACTTGCTGGTCAGCGCCTGGGTGGCGAAGAACGGCACGAAAATCCCGGCGGACTCGGCCGGTTCCGGGTCGGCGGGGATGCCGACCTGGCCGCCTTTGCGCACTTCCTTGATCACGCTGAGAATGCCTTCCTTGGTCGACGCCGCCACGCGGTTGCCCAGTTGCACGCGCTGTTTGCGCAGCAATTCATCCACAGCCTTGAGCTTGGGCGGACGGTAGAAAATGATCGGTTTGCACTGGCTGCAATAGAAGTGATTGAGCACTTCCCAGTTGCCCAGGTGGCTGGTGATGCCGACCACGCCTTTGCCCGACGCCAGCGCCTGATGCAGCACCTCCAGGCCCTCGACTTCACGCACCAGGTCGATGGAGCGCTGCGCCGGCCAGATCCAGGCGCAGGCGCTTTCGGTGAGGGACTTGCCGATGTCCATGAGGCTGCGGCCCACCAGGCGCTCACGCTCGGCAGGGTCCATGGCAGGGAAGCACTTGGCGAGGTTGATCCGCACCGTGTCGCGGGAGCGGTTCGGGGTTTTCCACATGATCCAGCCGATGGCCGTGCCGACAGCCTGGACAGCGCGCCAGGGCAGCAGGGCAAATACTCGCAGAGCGCCTACCAGCAAGGCGCCTTTAAACTTTTCCACAGGTCACTCCTGATCGTGTGTGGTGCGCAAAACCGGCATTCTAACCGGCGTTGGCCAGGTCCGCGTAACGGTCGCAGTCCACGGTGTGGTCCATGACCATGCCACTGGCCTGCATGAACGCGTAGCAGATGGTCGGCCCGACAAAGGTAAAACCGGCTTTCTTCAAGGCTTTGCTCATGGCTTCGGCCTCGGGCGTAATCGCCGGGACCTCACTGCGGTCCTTGAAATGATTGACCTTGGGCACGCCGCCAACGAACGACCACAACCACTGCACGGGGTCTTCCAGCGCCAGCCAGGCCGCGGCATTGCGCCGGGTGGCATTGAGCTTGAGACGGTTGCGCACAATGCCCGGGTCGAGCATCAGCGCGTCGATTTCGACATCGGTGAGCTGCGCCAAACGCGGCGCGTCAAAGCCGAACAACACCTTGCGGTAATGCTCGCGCTTGCGCAAAACGGTGATCCAGGAAAGACCGGCCTGGAACCCTTCGAGCAAAAGCAACTCGAACAAGCCCTGCGCATCGCGCAGCGGCGTTCCCCACTCTTGATCGTGATAAGCCATGTACAGCGGATCTTCAGAACACCAAAAGCAGCGTGGCATAAGGCTCCAGGGGATGGTGGCGCGGCCGAATCGGGTATACTCCCGCTCTTTAAATCGCAGCCCAAGTAACAGGTGAATTTCGTGAGCCAGCCTACGCCAGCCGTGCGTACCTTCCAAGACTTGATCCTCGCCCTCCAGCAATACTGGGCCGAGCAAGGTTGTGTGGTACTTCAGCCCTACGATATGGAAGTAGGCGCCGGCACTTTCCACACCGCTACCTTCCTGCGGGCCATCGGCCCGGAAACCTGGAACGCCGCTTATGTGCAGCCCAGTCGCCGCCCGACTGACGGCCGCTACGGCGAAAACCCGAACCGTCTGCAGCACTACTACCAGTTCCAGGTGGTATTGAAGCCCAACCCGGACAACTTCCAGGAACTGTACCTGGGCTCACTCAAGCATGTGGGCCTGGACCCGCTGGTGCACGACATCCGTTTTGTCGAAGACAACTGGGAGTCGCCAACCCTGGGCGCCTGGGGTCTGGGCTGGGAAGTCTGGCTCAATGGCATGGAGGTGACGCAGTTCACTTACTTCCAGCAAGCCGGCGGCATCGAGTGCTACCCGGTGACCGGCGAGATCACCTACGGTCTTGAGCGCCTGGCCATGTACCTGCAAGGCGTGGATTCGGTCTACGACCTGGTGTGGGCTGACGGCCCGTTCGGCAAGGTCACCTACGGCGACGTGTTCCACCAGAACGAAGTGGAGCAATCCACTTACAACTTCGAACACGCCAACGTCGACAAGCTGTTCGAACTGTTCGACTTCTATGAAAGCGAAGCCAAGCGCCTGATCGAACTCGACCAGCCGCTGCCGTTGCCAAGCTATGAAATGGTGTTGAAGGCGTCCCATACCTTCAACCTGCTGGACGCACGCCGTGCCATCTCGGTGACCGCGCGCCAGCAATACATCCTGCGTGTGCGCACCCTGGCGCGTTCCGTCGCCCAAGCCTACCTGCTGGCTCGCGCCAAGCTGGGCTTCCCGATGGCAACCCCGGACCTGCGTGATGAAGTGTTGGCTAAGCTGGAGGCTGCACAATGAGTGCTCAAGATTTCCTGGTTGAACTGGGCACCGAAGAGCTGCCACCCAAGGCACTCAATACCCTGGCCGACGCGTTCCTGGCCGGTATCGAAAAAGGCCTGCAAAGCGCCGGCCTGAAATTTGAAGCGAAGAAGGTCTACGCCGCGCCGCGCCGTCTGGCCGTGTTGCTGACCGCGCTGGAAACCCAGCAGCCGGACCGCAGCATCAACCTCGACGGCCCGCCGCGTCAGGCCGCTTTCGATGCTGAAGGCAATCCGACTCAAGCCGCCCTCGGCTTCGCCAAGAAGTGTGGCGTCGAGCTCAGCGAGATCGACCAGAGCGGCCCGAAACTGCGGTTCAGCCAGGTGATCACCGGCAAGCCGACCGCCAGCCTGTTGCCGACCATCGTTGAAGACTCCTTGAATGACCTGCCGATTCCCAAGCGCATGCGCTGGGGTGCGCGCAAGGAAGAGTTCGTGCGCCCAACCCAGTGGCTGGTGATGTTGCTCGGTGATCAAGTGATCGACTGCACCATCCTCGCCCAGCAAGCCGGGCGCGATTCCCGTGGTCACCGTTTCCACCACCCGCAAGCTGTACGCATCACTTCGCCGGCCAACTACGCTGCCGACTTGCGCGCCGCTTACGTGCTGGCCGATGCCAATGAGCGTCGCGAGCTGATCAGCAAGCGCACCGAGGAGCTGGCCCGTCTGCAGGAAGGCACCGCCATCGTGCCGCCAGGCCTGCTCGACGAAGTGACCGCACTGGTGGAATGGCCGGTGCCGCTGGTGTGCTCGTTCGAGGAACGTTTCCTCGATGTGCCACAGGAAGCGCTGATCACCACCATGCAGGACAACCAGAAGTATTTCTGCCTGCTGGATGCGGACGGCAAGTTGCTGCCGCGCTTTATCACCGTGGCTAACATCGAAAGCACCGACCCGCAGCAGATCATCGCCGGCAACGAGAAAGTCGTTCGCCCGCGCCTGACCGACGCCGAATTCTTCTTCAAGCAAGACAAGAAGCAGAAGCTCGAAGATTTCAACCTGCGCCTGCAGAACGTGGTGTTCCAGGAAAAACTCGGCAGCGTCTACGACAAAGCCGTGCGCGTCTCCAAGCTGGCGGCCTACATTGCCCAGCGCATTGGTGGCGATGCAGCCTGGGCGACACGTGCCGGCCTGCTGTCCAAGTGCGACCTGGCCACCGAGATGGTCGGCGAGTTCCCCGAGATGCAAGGCGTGGCGGGCTACTACTACGCCCTTAACGACGGCGAACCCAACGATGTGGCGCTGGCGCTGAACGAGCAGTACATGCCACGCGGCGCTGGCGCCGAGCTGCCGACCACCCTCACCGGTGCGGCCGTGGCCATCGCCGACAAGCTGGACACGCTCGTCGGCATCTTCGGCATCGGCATGCTGCCCACCGGCAGCAAAGACCCGTATGCCCTGCGCCGTGCAGCCTTGGGCGTGCTGCGTATCCTGATCGACAAGAAGCTGGACCTCGACCTCGCCCAAGCCGTGGTGTTCGCGGTCGGCCAGTTCGGTGCCAAGGTCAAGCAGGCTGGCTTGGCTGAGCAAGTGCTGGAGTTCGTCTTCGACCGCCTGCGCGCGCGTTACGAAGACGAAGGCGTGGACGTCTCCGTGTACCTGTCCGTACGTGCCCTGCAGCCTGGTTCGGCGCTGGACTTCGATCAGCGTGTGCAAGCCGTGCAGGCCTTCCGCAAGTTGCCGGAAGCCAATGCCCTGGCTGCCGTGAACAAGCGTGTGTCCAACCTGCTGGGCAAGGCCGACACCCTCGGCACCGCCGACGTCGACCCGGGCCTGTTTGCCGATGCCAAGGAGTTCTCGCTGAACTCGGCTATCGCCAAGGCAGAAAACGCAGTGAAGCCGCTGATCGCCGAACGCAACTACGCCGAAGCCCTGGCGCGCCTGGCCACCCTGCGTGAGCCGGTGGATGCGTTCTTCGAAGCGGTGATGATTAATGCCGAAGATGCTGGCGTGCGGAAAAACCGCTACGCCATGCTGGCGCGTCTGCGCGGCCTGTTCGTCAACATCGCTGACATTTCGACGCTGAGCTGATCATGTTGAAACTGCTGATTCTCGATCGGGACGGGGTGATCAATTACGACTCCGACGCTTACATCAAGTCGGTGGCGGAATGGATACCACTGCCCGGGTCGATCGAGGCCATCGCGCAGTTGAGCAAAGCCGGCTGGACAGTGGCAATTGCCACCAACCAGTCCGGCATCGCCCGCGGCTATTACAGCATCGCTACCCTGGACGCCATGCACGCGCGCCTGCGCACGCTGGTGGCCGAGCAGGGCGGCGACGTGGGGCTGGTGGCGTACTGCCCTCACGGGCCGGATGAGGGCTGCGATTGCCGTAAGCCCAAGCCTGGCATGTTGAAAATCATTGCAGAACATTACAAGGTACCGTTGGCTGGGATATGGTTCGTCGGGGACAGTCTCGGTGACCTGGAGGCGGCCAAGGCCGTCGACTCTCAGCCAGTTTTGGTCAAGACCGGAAAAGGCGAAAAGACCCAGGCGAAAAACCTGCCGGTGGGCACCTTGATTTTTGACGATCTGGCGGCGGTTGCCGCAGAACTTATCAACAACTAGCAGCAGCCCTCGACTTCCTGGCCAAGGACTGTTCGGGAGTGCGCTTTAAACAGGCGGGCCATGTCCCGCAACGGTAAATGCCGCCATGTCGATTTTGCAGGCCATCAGAACCTTTTTCTTTTACCTGCTGTTGGGCACCAGTTCCTTTCTCTGGTGCACCCTGAGCTTTTTTATCGCGCCTTTCCTGCCATTCAAGGCGCGCTATCGCTTCATCAACGTTTATTGGTGTCGCTGCGCGTTGTGGCTGTCCAAGGTGTTCCTCAACATCCGTTTCGAGGTCAAGGGCGCGGAGCATGTGCCGGACCAGCCGTGCGTGATTCTGTCGAACCATCAGAGCACCTGGGAGACGTTCTTCCTGTCGGCGTACTTCTCACCCTTGAGCCAGGTACTCAAGCGTGAGTTGCTCTACGTACCGTTCTTTGGGTGGGCGATGGCCATGCTGCGTCCAATCGCCATCGACCGCGACAACCCCAAGGCGGCGCTCAAGCATGTGGCCAAAAAAGGTGACGAGCTGCTCAAGGATGGCGTGTGGGTACTGATCTTCCCCGAAGGCACTCGCGTGCCCTACGGCACCGTGGGCAAATTTTCACGGGGTGGCACCGCCTTGGCGGTCAACGCCAACCTGCCGGTGCTGCCGATTGCGCATAACGCCGGGAAGTTCTGGCCGAAGACTGGCTGGGCCAAGCGTCCAGGCACCATCACTGTGGTGATCGGTGAACCGATGTATGCCGAAGGCGAGGGGCCACGCGCCATCGCGGCGCTGAATGACCGCGCGCAAGCCTGGAATCAAGCGCAACAGAGGGCAATGGGTTCGTTGCCACCGGAGCCCATCGTGGTGGACACGCCGGTGATATGAGGTTCTGTGGATAACCTGTGCACGGATTGTTGGCTAATTGGCTTTTTATGCTTATAAACGACTGATTTATATGCATATTTCATTAGCCTATAAAATTTCGAAAAACGTGCATAAGTTTTTTCGGCATTAAAAAACCGGTCCTGGTGACCGGTTTTTTATGCACAGGACAAAAGCTGTCTCAGCAGTCATCCAACAAGGGAAGTCGCAGACTGAACGTAGTGCCCTTGCCAAGGGTACTTTCGCACCTGACATGCCCGTCATGTCGCTCCACGACCGCCCTGACCATGGTGAGTCCCAAGCCCAGCCCCTCGCTGCCCTGAGCGGAATCGAAGCGTCGGTACTGACTGAACAGCTCAGGCAGATCTTCGGCCGCGATACCTGCACCCTGATCGTTGATATTGCATTCCAGCCAGCCCTGGGCGCTGCTGTGGCGCAACGTTACGGTGGTGCCAGACGCAGAATATTTGATCGCGTTCTCCAGCACATTGAATAACGCTCGGGTCAGCAGCGATTGATCGGCTGACACCATGCCTTCGTCAGCCTCATCCAGATCATGGACCAGGTGAATACCTTTGAGATGAGCGATCACCGCTACTTGATCGAAGGCGTCCATCACCAGCATGGCGAACAGGGTCGGCTGGAAGTGATAGCCATCAGCCTCGGCCTTGGCCAGTTGCACGAATGACTCGGTCAGGTTCAAGGCACGTCGCACCTGTTGTTCAATTTGGGCAAACACCGGGGAATCGTCGCTGTGTATATCCAGCAGCGCAAGAATTGCCGAATGGGGCGCACGTAGATCATGGGACAAGAAGCGCAGCATGGTTTCCCGGTGCTGCTGAGCATCGCGTTCTTTGCTCAGGTCAGTCAGACTCAGCAACCAGCCCAGGGCAACATCACCTTCTGCCGGGAGCAAAGGCGCAATCTCCATGCGCAGACTGCGCTGATGGATATCGCGAAACTCAATAAGCTCGAGCGCCGAGAGGGCAGGGCGCACGCCATTGTGCAGAGGCGGGTAACCCAGGTCGGCCAGTTGCTCCAGCACGTTGTGGCTGACCAGCTCATTGCCGAATACCTCGCGGGCAATCCGGTTGGCCAGCAGGATATTGCCGCGAGGATCAGTAATCAGCGTCGCCACCGGCAGACACTCCAGGCCATCGGCCATAAAACGCCGAGTGTCGCGCGTACGGCTGACGGCTTGCTCCAACGCGAAGATCCGCCCCTGCAACACATCGCCCTTGCTCGCCGGTGCACGCCGGCGCTCCGGCAAGACTTTGGGCTCGTCATCCAGCCGCGCCAGCTCCCAGCCGAAATAAGCGAGGACCGCACTCAAGCGGCGCCAATTCCAGATCAGGTAGCCGAGCAGTAAACCGATCAGGCAGGCGGCAGGTGACCACCACTGGCCCAGGCGCATCAGGGTCAATGAGCCCAACACGGCGGCCGCCATGCAACCCAATGTCATCCACGACGCGTAACGCGGTCGGTAAAGCAGCAAGCCGAGCAGCAGGGCTACGAGCGTGGTCGACAGCAGCGCAGCCAACCAACCTGACACCTGCGCGGTATCTTGCCCTCCCAGCAGGCCGCTCAGTGCGTCAGCCTGGATTTGCATGTCGGCAGAGGATAGCGCGTTGAGCTTGCGAAGGCCGTCATACAAAGGATTATCAAGGGCAAGGAATGGGTTAAGGGACAGATAGGCGGTGACAGGCAACAACAGCAAGCCTATCCACAGCCACTCGCGAACAAGGCCATTGAACAGATGCTGGGCGTGGGTGGGTTGGCGCTTTTCCGGCTGGCCCCATAGCTTCATCAGGGAGCCACCGCAGGCCGGCACGTGATTAAAGATGTCATAGACCTTGGTTTCTCCTTCCAGGCCATGCTCGTCGCAAGCCAACCAATAGACGTGATTTGGGCTCAGTGAAACTTATTTTGAAGTCACTGGATAGAGGCTCAACGTAGCGTACCGGGAATGTGTCGGCGTGGCCTTTTACTTGCCAGCAGTAGCCGGTATCTTTCCTACATGCGCTCAAGCACATATTCCTCGGCTCAGCGTATAGCCAGAAGCGAAGAGCCGTTGAATCTGACCACAATTGTTCAGATTCAGCGGCTGGCATCTGCGCAGTAAGTGCCCTTGTTTGGATGGGCCGTCAGTTGCCATATTTCTCGTGAAGGGACCCACACCATGCGTGTCGCGATATTGGATGACGAACCCGCTGAATTGCGCCGAGTCGAACAGACACTGCGACAGATCCCCGGCACATCGGACCAGCCCTGGTCTGTGCATTGCTTCGAGCGAGGGGAAGAACTGCTGCGCCAACTGCGCCGGGAAAACTTCGACCTGTTGATACTTGACTGGCAATTGCCCGATATCAGCGGTATCGCATTGCTGCGCTGGACCCGTGAACATCTGGAATCACCGCCAGCGGTGATTATGCTCACCAGTCGCGACGCCGAGAGCGATATCGTCGCTGCGCTCAACAGCGGAGCCGATGACTACCTGAGTAAGCCCTTTCGCCCTAACGAGCTTAAAGCACGAGTCACCGCCGTGCTGCGCCGCCATGGTCTGCAAAAGCCCATGACGCCTGAAGTGCAAAGCTTTAACGACCTGACCTTCGACGATGCCGAACTCACCGTGACCCGCGCGGGTAAACCCATCAACCTGACCGAGCGTGAATACCGCCTGGCGAGCTGCCTGTTTGCCAACTTGGCACGACCGTTGTCTCGCGAGTATCTGTATGAGCGGTTCTGGACCCATGAAGAGATGGTGTCGTCACGGCCCTTGGATACCCACATCTATCGCCTCAGGAACAAGCTGGGGCTGACGGCGGATCGGGGTTGGCAGCTGTTGACGATCTATGGGTACGGGTATCGGTTGGAGAGTGTGGGAGTGGCAGCCGAGGGGTAATGTTCCACGTGGAGCATTTGGAAAATTGGAGGTAATAAAAAAGGCCAACGCTGAGCGTTGGCCTTTTTATTGCGGGTTCGCCTGTGTCGACGGGCAAGATGGATGTCATCCGCTACGCGATAAAAATCAACAACTTAGGATCGAATTGGGCGAGATTAATGACATGAACGCGTCAAACAAAATGTCATTTTTCGTCAAACGAGCGCAGATTACTGTCATTTCCCGCAAGCCATAAGACCCGCGCACCGACCACACTACATCTCTACTAAGCCTTCTACATAAAGGAAGGCTTCAATGCATGAGCCCGATTGACAAATTGGCAATTCCCCTAAGGTTACAACGATTCCATTCAGCATGGAACAGGCATTTTTCGAGCCCAATTGCTAACTGGCTTTGTCGTCCAAACCAGTCTTTTAAAAGCATCGCAATTGAGCCGGATGAGTCAGCAAACCGGTACCCCATAACCTTGTAACCAGACAGGCATCTGCTCAATGCCTTGTCACCATCAGGTCATAAAGCAACGCTAGGCTGAATAGAGTGGGCCAGAATTTTCTGGTCTAGAGGAGGCCTGCCTTGTCCTCTCCGTCAATGCGAAAAAGACCAGAAGACTGCTCCGACGGCTTGATAGCGGCTGCGGAATACGTTCGCATGTCGACTGATCACCAACGCTATTCCACCGAAAACCAATCGGCTTCCATCCATGCTTACGCCCTGAGCCATGGCATGGACATCGTAAAAACCTATCGCGATGAAGGCAAAAGCGGCCTAGATATCGGGGGCCGCGATGCTCTGCGTAGGCTGCTTGATGACGTCCAAGCGGGAAATATTCAGTTTCAAGTCATTCTGGTTTATGACGTAAGTCGCTGGGGGCGTTTTCAGAACACTGACGAGAGCGCGCATTATGAATACCTCTGTACCAGCTCCGGCATTCAGGTCGTGTATTGCGCCGAGCCCTTCGAGAACGATGGTTCTCCTATGGCAACGATTTATAAAGGCATCAAGCGATCAATGGCAGGGGAGTACAGTCGCGAACTCTCTCAGAAAGTTTTCGCTGGCCAATGCCACCTTGTGGAAAAGGGTTTCCATCAGGGCGGGCCCGCAGGGTATGGACTGCGCCGCGCTCTGATTGATGAGAAAAATGAGTTCAAGGCAGAACTGTCGCGGGGGCAGCAAAAAAGCATTCAGACGGACAGGGTCATCCTGATTCCTGGGCCTGAAGCTGAGATAGAAATCGTTCAACACATCTATCACCGATTCATCCACAACGGGATGAACGAACGCGAAATTGCTAACGCACTTAATGCTGACGGCGTGCTCACCGACTTTGATCGTCCTTGGAGCCGTAGCAGCGTCCACGAGGTGCTGACCAATGAGAAATATATTGGCAACAACGTGTACAACAAAACATCATCCAAGCTACGCAAACGTAGCAGCCGCAACCCGCCCGACAAGTGGATACGCTGTGATGGCGCATTTCAAGGAATTGTTTCACTAGAGGTTTTTACCTGCGCTCGCGAAATCATCCTGCAGCGTTCACACCGCCTAGATGATACACAAATGCTAGAACTGCTCCGCGCTTTACTTCAACAGGCAGGATCATTATCTGGGATGCTCATTGACGAGCAGGACAACATGCCCTCCAGCACTGTTTACATAAGTCGTTTTGGCGGACTTTTACGCGCCTATACCCTCATCGGTTACGCACCAGACCGAGATTATCGATATTTGGATATCAATCGGTCTCTACGACAACTACATCCACAGGTTTTTGAAGACGTAATAAAACACTTGGAAAACGCTGGAGCGAGTGTAGAAATCAGTGCTCAGAATGACGTATTAACAGTTAACGGTGAGTGGACGGCATCTGTAATTATCGCCCGCTGTCACTCAACTCCGGCAGGCACTCTTCGATGGAAACTGAGATTCGACATTAGCCTGGCACCAGATATCACCATTGCTGTGCGCATGGAGCGAGCAAACCTTCAAGTCCGGGACTATTACCTCGTTCCACTTATAGACATGGGCGCCTGGCCACAGAAAATGGCCGAAGAAAACAGCCCGTTAATAGACAGCTACTGCTTCGCAACGCTGGACGTACTTGATGGGCTTGCTGCCCGTTGCTCTCTGAAGGAGGCTTGTCGATGACCGTCCCCTCAACCGCACGCGACCGTATCGCACTTATACCTATCGCAGAAATTCACATACTTAACCCGCGAACGAGAAACAAGAAAATCCACCACGAGCTTATCGAAAACATCAAAACAGTAGGACTCAAACGCCCGATTACTCTCAGTCGCAAAGTCTTACCTCAGGGGCCTTTCTACTATGACCTTGTATGCGGACAAGGTCGTTTAGAAGCATTTCTTGCTCTGGAGGCCACTGAGATCCCAGCGTTCGTGATAGAAGCGCCGGAAGAAGATTGTCTTGTCATGAGCTTGGTGGAAAACGTCGCTCGAAGGCAGCACCGTCCGATCGACCTGATGAATGAAGTGGGACGCCTGAAAGGCCGAGGCAAAACAGATGCGGAAATCGCAACCATAATTGGCAGTACATCCTCATGGGTCAACATGATTGTTGGTCTGATTGAGCGAGGTGAAGAAAAACTCTTATCGGCGGTTGAAACCGGGCTGATCCCATTGAGCATGGCGACAGATATAGCCCGGAGCAGCGAAAGTGATATTCAGGATTTACTCACCGACGCTTACGAACGAGGGATCAGAGGAAAGAAAATCACCAAACTACGGCATCTGCTGGTGTAGTGGTCAACTAATCCCGGACACGACGTTAAGTTTTTCCTCGGCCCGCGCTGGGGCCAACCCATCGTTGAATTGATGAGGCCTAATCCAGTTATAGCGATGCATCAAAAAATGGCTGATATCGC